>CAVZNK010000013.1:0-232383 GCA_963776555.1 uncultured Gaiellaceae bacterium
GGAGCGACCGAATGCACCGAGCAGCAGTTTCGCCTCAACCGGAAGGCTCGGGAAGACCTGCCGCCCCTCGGGAACCTGGGTCAGCCCTCGACGCACGACGTGGTTCGGCGTCTTCCCCGTCACATCGTCGCCAGCGACATGGACGGTCCTCCCGCGGGGCGAACGACGCCGCAGACCGCGTTGAGGAGTGAGGATTTCCCCGCCCCGTTCGCTCCGATGAGCGCGACTCGCTCGCCAGCCCCGAGCGTCAGCGAGACCCCGTCCAGCGCCACCGCCGGCCCGTAACGGACGACGAGCTCGTCCACCTGGACGAGCGCGGTCACAGCGAGCTCGAGCCCAGGTACGCGGCAATCACCTGCGGGTCGCTCCTGATTCTTCGGGCGTGCCGTCGGCGATCACACGCCCGCGGTCGAGCACGACAACGCGTTCGGCGAGCGCCCCGACGAACTGCATGTCGTGCTCGACCAGCACCATGGTGAGCCCACGCCGGGAAAGGGTTCGCAGCGCCTCGATCAGCCGGGCCTTTTCCCCCGCGCGGAGCCCGGCTGCAGGCTCGTCCAGCAGGAGCACCGACGGTCGCTGCGCGAGCGCGCGAGCGATCGAGAGAAGCCGGAGTTGCCCGAGCGGGAGGACAGCCGCCGGATCCGAAGCGCGGCCTTCGAGCCCGACGATCTCGAGGGCTCGATGAGCTTCCTGGCGGACCCGTTGCTGCTCACGCCGCTGCCAGGGCACACGCAGCATGCTCTCGACGAATCCAGAGCGCGACCGAACGTGCGCGCCGACTGCCGCATTGTCGAGCACGTTCAGCTCACTGAGCGGGCGAGTCGTCTGGGAGACAGTCGCCAATCCCTGCTGTGCCCGGCGGTGCGGGGCCACCGCGTGACCTCCCGTCCGTCGACGCGAACCGCTCCCTCATCGACGAGATGGAAGCCCGAGATGCACCCCAGTAGCGTCGACTTTCCGGCTCCGTTCGGGCCTATGAGGCAGGTGAGGGAACCGGTGGAGATACCCAGCGAGACGCTGTCCACTGCCTTGACCGCACCGAACGCTTTCGTGACGCCCGAGAGATCGCACGCGAGCCGTTCGACAGTCTGCGCTGCGAGCGGGCCAGAAACCGCTCCCACCAAATTCAGGCTACCTGCAACTCGCTGCGGCTAGGAGTCATTCGGGAAAGCCGCCGCCGAGATTGCGCGCAGCCGCCTTGATCATGTCGCGGAACGTCGCGCGGTCGGCCTCCGAGAACCCGTCCAACATCGCGTCTTCGAACTCGCTCACAACCTCGTCGCACGCAGTCAGCACGCGGCGTCCCTTCGCGGTGAGGGTCGCGGGCAGCGTCCTGCGGTGATTCGGATGGGGGTTTCGCTTGATGAGGCCCTTGCGCTCGAGCGCATGGATGACCTCGCTCATCGACTGTGGCGTCATGAAGGCGCGTCGCGCGAGCTGCGACGTCGAGAGCGGCGCGCCGTGCCGGCTGAGCACGCTGAGCGTCGTGAACTGGAGGGTCGTGAGACCGCTGGGAGAAACCCGCTCGGTGATGCCCGCGAACACTCGCTGATGGAGGCGGGCGACGGCGTATGCGACACCGGGCTCCGTGCGAGCCGTCGCCTCCTCGACTCCAACGGCCCCGCTCACCGGCGCATCGTTTCACATCGCGCGCGAGGCTCAGGCGGGCAACCAGACGCCTTGCTGCCCGCCGCCACTCGGATAGCTGTCGTCGTCAGCTCGACGTCAGCGTCCATTCCTCGCCGGGTCGAACGAGCCGTTGTCGCCGGACAGCGCCGGCGGCTCGAAGTGCACGAACGCCGCGTCCCCGAGGTCGAGTGCGGTCGCCGACGCCTGTAGCGCCTGTGATTGGGCGACCGAGTCCCAGCGACCGGTCTCCACCCGGAGTCTGAGCGCTTCGAGGCCCGCAACCAACTCTGCCGGCGTGAAGGCGCAGTGGCCCCAGTGGTCGACGTATGCCTGCCGCAGCATGCTGTTGGCCCCGGCGCGCCGGACGACGTCGGCGTACACGCCCTCGTGCTGGACGGGGACGAGCGGGTCGGCGGTGGTGTGCAGCGTGAGCTCTGGAACCTCCAGGTCGCCGGTCGGCACCGACGTCTCCTCGAGCGACGCGATGGCGTCCGGATCGGCACCGATCGTGGCGCCGGCAGTGAGCGCCTCCAGGTCGGCCTTCAGGTCGAGGCCCTCGGCGCGGTAGAGGTTCCGCACGACGTCGCGGTACGGCGAGTGGTTGAGAAGCTCAGCGAAGTCCTCACCGCGCGTCCACGATCCGTTGCCGCCGGCCGCGAGCTCGATCCAGTACCGGCCGAACTGGATGAAGTTGAGCAGCGGGAACGACTGAACTGCGCTCGCGTACTGCGCGGCCTCGATCGCCGCGGCGTCGTTCGACGCCGGTTCCGAGACGCCGGGCGCGACGGGCACGACGTTGAGCAGCCCGAAGACGAGCGAGAGCCGTGCGCGGCCTTCTGGAGTCGTCTGGGCGGTCTGTACCGCCGCAGTCAGCGCGGCTCCCGACGCGGCGCCCTCGCCCGGGTTCGCGAAATCGACGAGCTTGGGTCCAGGAGCGGGCATGAGGAGCTTCGCGATCGCGTACTCCGCGTCGAGCTGGTAGTTGTTGAGGTGGATCGCGCCGGCGACGAGCCCGCACGTCGAGAGCGCGCCGTCGATGACTCCGGCGCCCTGCTCGGCCTCCAGCGCGCTCACGAGTCCACCCATCGACGTGCCGAATGCGAGCACGCGCTCGGGCGCTTGCGGCAGCGCTGCCGCCGTCACGGCGCCGATCGTTGCGAACTGGTCGCTGACTGCCGTGTTCAGCGCCCACCAGGAGCCGGCGGGGTCGTACGACGACCCGGCGAGCGCGTAACCGCGCGCAAGCAGTGCGTCGCGCGTCGCCGGGTCCGGCGCGTTTGCCGGCAGCGGCGGCCCGAAGCCATGGCTGTAGAGGACGAGAATGCCGTTCCAGCTCGACGGCACGTCCGCGATCCACGTCGCTCCGTTGCCCAGCGTTCCAGTGAAGTGCGCCGTCGACGCGGACGCGGTGGATCCGACTCCCGCGACGAGCGCCAAGGCGACGAAGACCACGAGAAGCGTTCCTCGCAGCCTGATTCCGAGACGGTTCACGACCGACCTCCCCCCGCTCGAGCCGGCGCGGGGCCACTTCTGCCTTCGCCGGCAGATGACGCTGGGAGTATTGAACGGTGAAGGCTACCTGTCAAACACCCTGATACTGTCGGGGCGGGCGGGCTCAGGGTGCGGCGCGGGCCAATCTCGCGGAGCGGGCCGAGGTCCATGTTCCGTTTCAGGATCTTCCCCTCGGACTCTTCGGGAGCTCCGCGACGAAGAGCGCGGGGGGCTCGGGATGCTCGAGCATCCCGTCGGCAAGGTGGTGCACGAGGTTCACGAGCGCCGCAGCCGGATGGAGACAGCGTCTGCGGCGCTCGCAGGCCTACTTCTTCTTGAAGGCCGGGCCGAAGAGCGGCCTGACCTGACAATTCTGGATCCGCCCGGCCCACATCGAGTCGAGCTGGAGGCCCTGGTGGTTCTTTGGCGAGAGGAAGATCTTGCCCGCCGGTGTTACGAGTCCGCGGAGCTTCGTCTCAAGCGCGTTGTTGATCCCGGCGCGGGTCGCGGCGCCTCGCTCGATCGCCGCCTTATACGCCCAAAGAGCGCCGGCCGCATCGCCGTCGAAGTTCGAGACGGGCCGTTTGAGGATGCTTCGGAGAAGCGCAGCTTGGGAGCGAACCGGGTTCGTCTTCGGCAGGAACGTCCAAGCGGTGGCGAGGAAGGAGTTCACGATTGCGCCGTTCACGTCTCCGCATGTGCCCTGGAGGAACTGCGGGGAGACGTTGGCCCCGGTGAGGACGAGCTGCTGCGGCAGTTGCAGCTGCTTGAACTGCTTGACGATCGTCGCACCGGCGGGCGTTGCCGTCCAGAGCCAGAGAGCCTGAGCGTTGGAGTTCTTGATCCGCGTCAGCTCGGCCGAGAAGTCCGTCGAAGCGGGCGAGAAGATCGTCGTGTCCACTATCTCGAGGCCGTACTTCTTCGCGAGCTTCGAGACTTGGTTCGGGCCGTCCCGCCCGTACCCGCCGTTGTCGCCCATGAGCCACACGCGCTTGACCCCGAGGCTCTTCAGGTAGGCGGCCTCGCTGTACGCGTACAACCGCGCCGTTGCTGTGAGGATGTAGGCGTACGGCTGCGGCGGCTCGACGAGAGTCGTCGGCGGTGAGAGCGCGATGAACGGGATCTTCGCCTGACTCGCGATCGCCCCGGTTGCCACCGCGGCCGCGGCGTTCCCCGAGCCGAAGATGCCGACGTACTTGCTATCGCTGATGAACTTCTGGACGTTCTGGACTGCCTGCGACGGATTCGAGGCGTTGTCGAGAACGTCGACCACCACCCGTCTGCCTCTGACACCGCCGCGCGAGTTCCAGTACGCGACGACTGCTTCGACGGCCTGGCGGTCGCTCTGGCCGACGAGCTGGGTGGGGCCGGTGAGCGGCGCGTCCATGCCGAAGTAGATCGGGCCTGCCTGAGAGGGACTTGTCGCGGATGCCGACACGAAGACGAGCGACACGGCCGCTGCAGCGGCCGCCACGACAACACCGGTCTTGCTCCTGCTCATGAAGGGCTCCCTTCAGGTATCCGTGAGGCAGCGTCGCCTCAGCCGGACGAGTTTAAGGGAGCCTGTAACTGATGTCTAGATGAGTGAACGGTGTTCGTGCAGGTGGCGCGTAGGCTCGAACTCGCAGCTCCGCACCGGTCGCAGAACGCCGAAACCCGCTGACGCTACGTCAACGGGTTTCGACTTGACGATCTTGCTCGAGGGTACCCCCACTCCCGCGAACGCGTTAGTCGGGTCGGGGCCTGCCTGCCAGGGGCCTTTCGAGCAGGAGTCGACGGCGGCGGAGCAGCTGACGCGCTCCGCCGCCCTCTGGCTACCTTGGGCTACGGCCTCCCCGATCACACGTACCGCGACTGGAGGTCGTGCATCGGTGATGCTCGGCCAGCTCAATCGATGTGCATCTTCCCGACCTCGGTGACGGTGCCGGTGCCGGAGAAGACCAACGGGTCGTCGATCTCCTGTAGCTCAGTGAACGTGCCGGTGCCCCTCAGCACGACGTAGTCGCCGGTCCCGCCGTTCACGCGCCAGTTCCCGTCGCAGGCGATGGTCTGGTGGCCGGTAACGGGGTCGACCGCGACGAGCGTACAGGTCGCCTGGAAGGTGATCAGGAAGGAGCCGCCAGCGAAGGTGTACTGGTCGACAGCCGTGTACTCGAACAGGTGGGGCGGCGCTGCGGTCGGTAACGCCCACGATGCCCCGACCGGGCTGAAGCTCTGGCACTCCATCGAGCCCGTGGTCGATTGGCCGAACACTCCGCCCGACGCCGTGATATCCCCGGTACACGGGCCGTTCGCGTGGAAGACCTCCGCAATCGTGATGGTGACGTCCTGGGGCGGAGTGGCCGCGGCCGGCGCCACGAACAACATCGTCGTGGCGAGCGACATCGCGGCCAGGAGCAGCAGTCTGCGCATGATCGTTCTCCTCTCCGGCGCCGTCAGGCGCCTCGCCAGCGCTGAGTTATACTGTCCTATGACACCGATACACTATGCTCATCGCCAACAGCCTGTCAAGCCTTTCCATCGACCCGCGCTCCGACCTGGGAATCGCGACGCAGATTCGCGCCCGCATCGCGTTCCTCGTCGCGGACGGCGAGCTCGCTCCCGGAGAGCGACTTCCCTCCGTGCGCGGCCTTGCGGCCCAGCTCGGCGTCAACGTCAACACGATCCGCGCCGCCTACGCCGAGCTCGAGCGAGACGGGCTGGTGCGCACCCGGCACGGCGTGGGCACGGTCGTCCTGGCTGCGCCGCCCGCGAGGTTGCCGGCCGGCGTCCGCCCGCTGGGCGTGAACACGGTCGCCGTGCTGATCGGCGGCCTCAATCCCTTTTACCTCGCTCTGCTGCGTGGAATCGAGGACGTCGCCGCCGAACACGGGACCCTCGTCCTGATCGTCGACACCCGCGACTCACCGCCGCTGGCCGAGGCGATGCTCCGCCGCCTGATCCCCCGCGGCGTCGACGGGATCATCGCGGTCTCCGTGGGCGGCCTCGCCAACGAGCCCGAGAGCAGAGAGACAGACGACGGTCGCCTGCCGCCAATCGTCTACGTCGACCAACCCGACCGGAAAGGACACGTCCTGCTCTTCGACGGCCACGCCGCCGGCTACGCCGCCACCCACCACCTCCACGAACACGGCCACGAACGCATCGGCATCATCACCGCCCCCCGCTCCTGGCCGAACGTCCATGAGGTCTACAGGGGCTACATCGACGCACTCCAGGACACAGGCCGCCAGCTCGACCCCAACCTCGTCGCCGAGGTCGACGCGTTCACGATCGAGACCGGCCGTCTCGGACTCGCCCACCTACTCGAGCAGCGCTACCCACCCTCCGCCGTCTTCGCCGCCGGCCAAGTCCTCGCCCTCGGCGCCCTCCAAGAAGCACAAGCACGACAACTCAATGTTCCCGCCCAACTCGCCCTCTGCGGCTACACCGACACGCCCACCGCCACCCTCGTCCAACCGCCCCTCACCATGGTCGCCGTCCCAGCTCACGAAATCGGCATCCGCGCCATGCAAACGCTCGCCAACCTCATCCAAGGCAAAACACCCCGCCCCCGCCGCACCACCCTCCCGGTCGAACTAATCCTGCGCGACAGCTGCGGACACCACTAACTCACACCACACCGACCCATCGAGTCGGTCGAGCGCACCGGCTTCTAGTTCGTGTCAGCGGAGAGCGCCGTGACCTGCGCGAGCGTGCGGGAATGTTCCTAGAGAGTGTGGAGTGGCACCTCGTAGAAGTCGACGGACGCGCGGCTGCCGGCGTTGCCAGGGCCTGCGTTCATCGCTTCGTCACCCTTGCGTAACGCCTCCTCGCTGTCGAACAGCGTGACCCCGAGCATGTCCCCGGACTCGCGGTCGACGAGCATCAATAACTTCGCCTCAGCCAGCCCGACCGGCACATCGCCAGACTCGATCGCCGCGCGGAGCCGCTCGATCCTCGCATCGATGCTCGCCGGATCACCTTCGAACCTCGCCACCCGTGCCCACATCGCAAGGCTCCCTTCAGATTTCGCCCACGGAACTCGCGGGAGTGTCCCGTACTTCCGAGCTCAAGGTCAAGGCCGCGCCGAGCGGCGACTCACTCGTATGCCCGAGCGTGCGGGAGTGTCTCTCGAGCAGGTTTGGTGGTCGAGGAGGGCCACGCCTAAACGTGACCCTCCTTCAAAGGCCGCGATTCAGTGGTTGGTGATGGGCACAGATACGGAGCTGAACTTATTGCTCGGAAGGCCCGAGATCGATGTCGCGCCCAGGGTGAAGATGCCGAATTCCTCGTCGCTGATGCTGTTCGCAGTGATAACCGTCCGTTCGATCGGCGAAGCGGGCAGAACGGGCGGAAAGATCGTGAGCACATCTGCCATGACGCTGATGCCCGTCGGCCCATCCGCGCTCGGATCCAACTCCTCGAGATCATCGTCGGGGCCGTTGGCCGCGACCGTGTTGTTCACGATCACGTTGTCGTTGACGTTCTGGAATGCCGTGTGGCTGTGGATCGCGATGCCCGGAAGCCCGTTCCCGATTGCGGTGTTTCCCTCGACGAGATTCCCCCACGCCGCCGCTCCGGGCGGCCCGGCGAAGACGCCGATTCCTGCCGCGCCGTTGCCGTTCGAGATGTTGTCGAAGATCTTGTTCTTGTAGATCCCCGAGACGTCGGGCGAGACCGGCGCGCCGAACTGGAACCAGTGCGAGGCGAGTGTGATCCCGCAGTCCTTGCTGTTGTCGAGCACACGGTTGTTCCGGATCGTGTTGTACGACGTAGGCCCGTCCTCGTCGGTGAGCAAGATGCCACCCACGTTGTCCTGCACGAGGTTTCCGGACACCGTCGAGTGCGTGACCGTCTGCAGGTGCAACGCCTCACCGCAGTCATCCGGCTGGTTGACGCACAGCGGGTCGAACGGCCCAGCGGCGTCGTTTTGCATCAGCACGTTGTCGCGATCGTGAGATCGGCGGTTTTGTTCGCGAAGATCCCTTCGAGCTGGGCATTGACGATCGTGAACCCCTGTATGACCGTGCCCGCGGCTCCAGCACCGGAAATCAGGATGCCGTTGAGTTCGCCGGTGGCATCGACCGTCGCTCCGTTCCCAACGAGCGAGAGCCGCTTCGTGATGGCCACGGACTCCGCGTAGGTTCCGGGGGAAACGGCGACCGTGTCGCCGCCATTCGCCTGTGCGATCGCGTAGCCGATCGTTCGGCACGGCGATGTGATGCAGGTGCCGGTGTCAGTGCCAGACGTTGATACGTGGCGCGTCGTTTTGGGTGCGCCCAAAGCCACTGCTCCGGTCAACGCGAAGACCGCGAAGCACGCGAGTAGCGCGAGGCAGACCTTTTTCATGAGATCCCTCTCTCCCGAATGTCACTGTCCTGAAGGCCGCCGAGGTGACGACGTGATGCTACGCCTCTGCCGAACGAGGGCTCGGATTACTCCGAGCCCTCGTTTTTGTCAGCTTTCGTCAGATTCGGCAAAGTGACCGACCGGCGTCAGTCCAGACTGTGCGGAAACGGTGCTCGCCGCCGCAAGGAAGTGTCGCTTCCGCGGCTACATGTTCAGCACCACTTCAACGTAGCGCGGGGCGTTGACGGAAGCACGCACGGCCGGAAGTCGGCAAGTCGTGGGCAAGTTCTGCTGTCCGGTGGCGTCCTGTCGGCCGCTCTGAGGAGGCCTCAGAACGACCGATTCATGCAGGTTTGTCCGCTCCCGTGTGCTCCCGTGTCATGCCTGCGCACATGTGCGGGAATGTCCCTTGGGCAGCGTGCTGTTATGCGAGCTGCAGCTCGGCGAGCCGCTCGCGCACCCGGCGCGCCATCGCCAGGTTGCGCTTTTGGTCGTACCGCTCGAGCGCCTGTTCGAGCGCTGCGGCGGCTTCGGCGCCGAGGCCCGCGACGCGCAGGACCTCGCCGAGATCGCAGAGCGCATCCGCCGCGTAGTTGAGCCCGTCGGTCCGGTCGGTGATCGAGACCGCTTCGCGGGCGAGCCTCTCGGCGTCGGCATGCTGACCGCGATGGCCGAGCACGAGCGCCTGTACCTGTCGCCAGAGCGACTGCGTTACCAGGTCTTGCTCATGCCCAAGCGCGCGACTCCGCTCGGCGAGCGGCTCTGCTTCGTCGTAGCGGCGGAACCTGCAGAGCGAGCGACCGAGGAACGCCGCGTAGGTGGAGAGGTTGTTGAGACGATGTCGCGCTTCGAGCCAGTCGCAGCGGATGCGTAGGTAGCGCGCCGCGGTCTCGTCGTCGCCCGCGAGCGTCGCGATCTCGGCGAGGTAGTGCTCGCCGCCGTCGTCGCCAGTGAGCTCGCGTAGCCGCTCGCTCCCCTGGAGCGCGAGCGGCCACGCTTCGCCGGGTCGATCGAGCATCGCCAGCAGGCGGGCCTGGTTGAGCACGAGACCAGGATGCGACGAGCTCGGCAGCAGCTCCTCGACCTTGCTCAGCAATGCATCCGCGGACTCGAAGCCGAGCACGAACTGGTACTCGGCCGCCGAGCCGGCAGGTTGCATCGGCTGCCCCGCCCTTCGCGCACACTGCAGCGCCTGCTCACGGCTGCGCGTCCGCGCATCCCAGTGTCCTCGGTGGTTGGCGACCTCGCCTAAGGCAATCCATACGTGGACGAGGCCGGCGTTGTCACCCGCCTCCTCGAGGAGCGGCAACGCCTCTGCTGTGAGGGCGTCGAGCTCGTCGACCGTGTCCTCGAACTCCAGGCGGTAGCGGGCAGAGACGACCCGGCCGAGGAGCGCCCCGGCGGTGTCGCCTGCAGTCAGGGCTTCCCAGCCGCGTTGTCCGCGATCGCCGCAGCTCGCCGCGGGTCGGCTTGGACTGTCTGCGCGAGGTCGACCTCGAGATGGACGTCGAAGCGGATCGGGCGCATGAGCGCGAGCGAGCGCTCGAGGAGTGACGCCGCAGCTCGATCGTCACCGCGGCCCAGGGCGCGGCGGCCCGCGGCGGCGAGCCGCTCGGCAGCCCGTTCGGCGAGCACCGCGTCGGGCTTCTCGAGCTCTGCCTTGTACCGCGCCGCCTGCTCGAGGTGGTGGCCGAGGATTTCGTCCAGCTCGACGAGATCGGCCCCACGCTCCTCGAGCCACCCTGCGAATCGCTCGTGCAAGTCGGCGCGGACGGCCTTCGGCAGGGCGTCGTAGGCCGCGTCCCGGATGAGGAGGTGGCGGAAGCGGTAGGCCTCCTCTCCCGCGAATTGGGCCTTGTCAGGCCGGACGAGCTGCTTGCGCACGAGCGCAACCAGCCTCGGAGCGAGCGGCTCGCCGTTCGCGAGCGCCTGGACGGCGCTCTGGTGGAAGAGGTGGCCCTCGACCGAGCCACGCTCGAGGACGGCCCGCTCGGCCGGATCGAGCTGGTCGAGACGAGCCGCTAGGAGCGCCTGGATCGTCGGCGGCACGCTGATGTCGCCCTCACCCGAAGCTCTCACGAGCGCGAACATCTCTTCGAGAAACAGCGGGTTTCCCTCGGCGGCGTGGGCGATGCGCTCCCCGAGATGTGGCTCGACGCCGCCGAGCTCGTCCAGCAAGAGCTCGGTCTCCGCAGCGTCGAGCGGCTCGAGGAGCACCGTCGTGGAGTTCCACTTGCCGCCGCCCCAGGCGGGACGTTTCTCGAGCAGCTCGGGACGCGCCATGCACAAGAGCAGCACCGGCGCGTCGCGCGAGAGATCGGCGACGTGCTCGACCAGATCGAGCAGCGTCTCCTCCGCCCAATGCAGGTCGTCGAACACGCAGACGAGGGGACGTCCTTGCGCCTCCTGCTCGATCAGCTTGCGGAAACCCCAGGCGATCTCGTCCGCCGAGGTCGCCGAATCCGTCTCGCCGAGGAGCGACCGCAGGGGTACGGCTGCATCACCCTCTGGCAGTGCATCGAGCTGCTTCATGATCTCGACCACTGGCCAATACGTGATCCCCTCGCCGTAGGAGAGGCAGCGACCACGCACGACGCGTGGCGTCGATGGCGATGAGGAGCTCCGCGGCCAACCGCGACTTGCCGACGCCGGCGGAGCCGAGCACGGTGAAGAGCTGGCACGTGCGGTCGTGCACGGCCTGAGCGAACGCGTCTCGGAGTCGCCTGAGCTCGGTCTCGCGACCGACCATCGGCGTCGCAAAGCTGCGAGCGTGCTCAGCATGCGCCGAGATCAGGCGGAAGGCCGGAACCGGCTCGCTCTTCCCCTTCAGCGTGAGCGGTTCTACGGCCTCCGCGACGACGGCGTCGCGCGCCAGGGCAAGCGTCTCGGCGGCGATCAGCACCTCGCCTGGCGCCGCGACCTGCTCCAGACGAGCGGCTACGTTCACCGCATCGCCGGTCGCGAGGCGCTCGGCAGTGCCCGTGACGACCTCGCCGGTGGTGACGCCGATCCGGCCGTTGATTCCGAGCTCGGAGAACGCGTCACGCATCTCGACCGCCGCCCGGCAGGCTCGGAGGGCGTCGTCCTCGTGCAGCATCGGCACTCCGAACACCGCCATCACCGCATCGCCGATGAACTTCTCGACCGTGCCGCCGTGTGCCTCGACGATGCCCTTCATCCGCTCGAAGTAGCGCGCGAGCAGCGCCCGCAGTGCTTCGGGGTCCGTCGATTCGCCCAGTGCAGTCGAGCCGGTCACGTCGCAGAAGAGCACCGTCACTGTCTTGCGTTGCTCTCGGGCTGGCGCCGCCGTTTCGAACGGGGCTGCGCAATACGGGCAGAAGCGGAAGTCGCCGTCGCTCTCCCGGCCACAGCTGGCGCAGATCGGCATCAACGGCGAGGCTAGATCATCGTGCGGCGATCCGGAAACCACGCGATCTGGTTGTTGCGCTGGTGAGGGGATTGCCACGTGTACGAGCGTCCTCTCGCTTGAGCCCCATTGAGTGTCAGATTTGTGTCAGATCAGGCTGACCATCGTCGACCACTCCCGGACACGGGCTGAGTCGCAAACCGCTCAACGGTCACGTCGCGACCGGCGCTGACCACGCCTGACCCGCGCCGGACAGAACATGCCTGCCGGCGTTCGTGGCGGCGGATCTCGTCTGGCCAGTACCCCCACCCCCTCGCGAGTCTCATCGAGACTGGGCAATCGCCCGCGGGCCTGCGCACGTGGTTTCCTAAACCGCGTGCGCATGTTCGATTCTTGCCGGGGGCGCTCGTACGAAACGCGCATGTCTCGGCGGTCAGAGATCTCGCGGACTAGACGGCTGGGCCGTCTTAGGCGACAACCGGCGACCACTTTGCCCGCTGAGGTCAGTGCTCACGAAGTCGCGCCGAGCGGAACGACGACCGGCGGATCGCGAAGCAGGTCGGCTGACAGCGCCCGCGCGCGCTTCAGGTTCTTGGCTCCAACATAGACCTCCGCGAGCAGCGTCGAGAAGATCCTGTCCGGCCCGTCCACCTCCTGTCCGACCTGCGCCGAGACGTCCACGAACGGCCCCAGATCCGCCGCCTCCGTCAACTGCGTGAACGGGAGCGCCTCGAGCCGTCCCGTCGCGGGCGCGTAAACGAGTCGATGGTCGACGGCGCAACGCGGCTTCCGGCTCGGTGCGAGCTGCTGGGGTAAGCCGAGAGCGGCGCGCAAGTGTGCGTCGATCAGGTCGACCCTCCACACCGCCTCCACCACCTGGTGGATCCTGCCGCCGCCCATGCGGGCGTTGACCTCGACGATGCGGGGCCCCTTCGAGGTGCACTTGCCCTCGACGTGGAGCACGCCGCGGGAGAAGCCGAATGCCTGCACCGTCTGCACGCTGAGTTCGACGAGACGGCGTACCGGCTTGTCGCCGTGGTCCGGCGGGCAGTGAAGACCCGTCTCCTGGAACGAGGGCTCGGGCGTCGGCGATTGCTGTGAGACGCTCGAGAACACGCACTCACCGTCTTCCAGGATCAGGTCGACGTCGAACTCGACGCCATCGAGGTACTCCTCGAGCAGGAGGTCGTTGTGTGCACGGAAATTGACGACGCTCGTGATCTCGACCTCCTTCCGGACCAGCCAGTAGATGTCGGGAAGCGATTCGAACGAGTCGACCCGGATGCATCCCACCTGGCTGTGGCCGAACTCCGGCTTCACGACTGCGGGGAACCCGACTTCCGCGGCCGCGGCATAGAGCTCGTCGAGTGACTGGACCCGCTGCGATCTCGGCGTGGGCAGGCCGGCGCGCGCCGACGCTTCGCGTGTGCGCAGCTTGCTCCGCGCCGCATCGACGGCCTCGACCGGATTGCCGGGGAGGCCGAGTGCCGCCGCCACTCGTGCCACGACGGGCGGGAACTCCTCCCAGAAGGTCAGGACGGCGTCCGGCCGGATCCCGCCCGCGGACAACGCGTCGGCGACAGACCGCGCGTCCTCGTCGGCGTCGCCGACGATCTGCGCCGCGAGCCAGTCCGACACTACGCCGTCATCGGCAAGCTGACTGGACCAGTGCCCCGCCTCGTCCACGATGACGACGCGTGCGCCGAGCTCGGTCATGCGCTCATAGATCCGCCTCTTGCCCGGATAGCCGGCGCCGACCACGACCGCCGTCGCGCCCTCGACGGTCACGCGTTGACCCACCGGGGGTCGTCGACCGGCGCCAGCTCGCCCTCGGGCTCGTCGACGACGCCGCGGCCAGAGGGACTGCGATTGAGCGCGGTCGTCAGCATTGGCGCGTGCTCCAGCACGTCGAGCAGCACGGCTCCATCGATGCGCAGCACGGTCGTATCCACCTCCGTCGTCACTGTTGCGTTGCGCGGCGCACTGTCTAGGAGACCACGCTCGCCGAAAGACTCCCCTGCTGCGATATGCGCTACCACGACGCCGTCTCGATGGACCGCCACGCGCCCTTCCTCGACCGCGTAGAACGCGTGCGCCGGACTGCCCTGCACGACGACGTCGACTCCGGCGGGCAGCGGACACACGTGTGATGCGGACGCGAGCTGCTCGAGGGCGAGCTGCGGCGTGCCCTGCGTGATCGGCAGCTGCTCGATGATCGCGAGCCGCCGCGCGAGCGCCTCCGTCCGCTGGCGGCTTGCCTCGTCGAGCCCCCGCAGGCCGTAGACGCAGGCGAGGGCTACGAGCACGGTGCCTGCGCCGAGAATCCAGAAGCTCGACTCGAGAGAGGTGGTGTTGACGAGAATCGAGGCGAGCACCGCGCCGCCGACCATCGCACCGATCGAGCTTGCTTCGAATAGTCCGACGATACGGCCGAGCTTCTCTCGCGGCGTCACCCGCGCCAGCACGGTCTCGGCCACGACCTCCGCGCAGACGAGGGCGGCGCCGCTGACCGCAGTGACGACCAGCGCAAGCGTCAAGACGTCGCTGCTCGCGTAGACGAACTGGCTCGCGCACGCGAGCACCGCCGCACCGACCACGACCAGCGTCAGCCGCCGACTCGTCGCCAGCTGACCGTTGAAGAGCGCGCTGACGAGCCCGCCGAATCCGCAGGCAGCGAGCAGGAGCCCGTAGCCACCGTCGCCCAGTCCGAGCGATCGGTCCGCGTAGATGACCAGCTGGACGGTCTGCGCCCCGTAGGTGAACTCGACCATCGCCACGACGATGAAGAGCGGGATCACGAACTGCGTGACGCGCGCCGTTCTCACGCCGTCGCGGACTCCAATGGCACCACGGCCTACAGCCGCCGGAACCGCCGTCTTGTGCCGGCCGAGCATGGCGAACAGCAGCGCCGAGACGGCGAACGTTCCAGCATTGGCGATGAACGCCGCCGGCGGGGCGGCGACGGTGAGCAGGAGTGCGCCGATCGCGGGACCCACAACGACAGCCAGGTCCTGCACCGTGTGCAGCAGCGCGTTGGCGGGACCGAGCCGACCCTCGCCCACGAGCCGCGGCAGGAGGGAGAGCGCCGCCGGTCGCTCCGCGCTTCCCGCTGCCGACGCCAGCGCCACGACCACGATCACGAGCGCGACCGGGCCGTCACCGGCGACCACGGCCGCCAGGACGAGCATCAGGATCAGGCGCAACACGCTTCCCGCCACCAGCACCGTGCGGCGTGGATGACGATCCGCGATCGCGCCTCCGAGCGGTCCGAGGAGCACGTACGGAAGCAGGCGGGAGATCGTCGCGGCACCGACCCACGCGGCCGAATGAGTGGCACTGAAGACGTAGCCCAGGAGCGCCGCGTTGTAGAGCCAGTCGCCGATCTGTGACGCCGCGCTCGCGCTGATGAGCACGCGCGCCTCCCGAATCGCGAGGACACCACGGTAGGCGGCGAGGGGTCTCATCCGACTTCGGGATACTCTCGCAAGGAGAAATCCGTACCAGTTCGCGCTCGCGTGCGTTTGTTCGTCATCTACGGCGCGGGCGCCCCGCCTCTCTGAATCGTTCAGCGACTCCAGGCGCAATGGCTGGATGTCGCGCGCAGAAGAGCTATTTTGAGCGACGCTCGTGTCGAGCAGTCGTCCGTCGACGGGCTAGAGGCGACCCGCCGCATCCTCGAGGGCAAGGACGACGGCGCCCCGGATCCTCATCCTCACGACGTTCGACCTCGACGAGTACGTCTACGAGGCGCTGCGTGCCGGGGCGAGCGGCTTTCTCCTGAAGGACACGCCGCCCGAGCAGCTGGTGGACGCGATCCGCGCCGTGTCGAACGGCGACTCGCTCCTCTCGCCTGCGATCACCCGCCGTGTGATCGAGGAGTTCGTCCTCCGTCCGCCGGCGTCCGCGCACAAGCCGGCGCCTGAGCTCGAAGAGCTCACGACGAGGGAGCTCGAGATGCTGCGCGATGTCGCGCGCGGGCTCTCGAACGCGGAGATCGCGAAGGAGGCGTTCGTCTCCGAGACGACGGTGAAGACCACGTCGCGCACATCCTCATGAAGCTTCATCTCCGCGACCGCGTGCAGGCGGTTGTGTTCGCCTACGAGAACGGCGTCGTCGCGCGCGGCGCCGGCTAGCACGCGATCATTCCCCGTTCGGTGCCGTAGTCGACGCGATAGGGTCGCCGGATGGGCGCGCCTGACTCGCACCACCGCGCTGAAGGCGGTGGCCCTGCTCGTCGCCCTCGCCTCGTTGACGATCAACTTCGGGCTGATCGACCTGATCGATGGGTACACGGGCTACGTCGACCAGGCACGCAACCAGGTCCTGGACGCGGGCTGGGGACTGGTCTTCGGCGTGATTCTTCCGCTGGGCTTACTTGCGCAGCTTCGCCGACCGGAGCGGAGAATCGCCGGGATTCAGCAGACTGCGGCTGTCGGCTTCGTGCTCGCCTTGGCCGGTGCTGCGGGTGAGGCATGGAGATACATGGCGCTCGCGGCAGGAATCACCGCTGCGTGCGCGGTGCTGCTCGCGTTGCATCCGGCGCGACGGACATTCCTCGCGCGGGGGCAGCACGTGGACCCGGTGCTGCTCACACTGGCAGCAATCGCGGCAGTTCCGACTCTTGTCTACGCCTGGCGGATGGCCTCGGCGCAGCGGCGCGATCTTCCGCCCGCCGACGCCGTATCGAACGGCCTGCATCATTGGACGGTGATGACGGCCCTCGGGCTGCTCGTTCTCGCTCTCGTACTGCTCGCCGCCCTCCGCACCAAGGGCTGGCGCATTCCGGCGATGAGCGCCTCGATCGCAGCTGCCGGATGGGCGATCTCATGCCTGCTCGCGCCAGAGTTGCCAGCGGGGAGCGAAGGCCATCCCTGGGCGTGGGCGGTAATCGTCTGGGCGGTCGCGACCCTCGCGGCAACCATCTGGCCGCGAACGCGTGCCCGACAAGTCGGCGCAGCGGCGCTAGCGCCTACTGCCTGATCGGGGACACCGCAAGACGGTCTCAGCATGACGACGCTCATGCCGATGCCTCGCTTGCTCAGGTTCAGCCGGACACCGGGAATGACCTTGAAGCTCCGACGAAAGCGCCAGCCCATGCGTTGGATGATCCAACGCCCAGTCGAGCTTGTCCACCGCCTGCACGCTCGGCCAGCCACAGTTCCACGCAGAAGCGTGATCCGGTCGCGCTCAACCTCGTCTATGAGCCACGGCTCTACCGATTGAGGATGTGCTGGAGCGAATCCCAAGAACCACGGTCATCTCGGGCGCGGCAAGGCCCTCGGCATGGACGCAGCACGAAGCATCCCGCTCGCCTTTGCTTGAAGAGCGGTGAGTCTCCTATCCCTCTCCCTTCTTCCGCACTCGGATCCGGATGGGAGTAAAGCGTGGGCGCGAGTCCCGTCGCTCCCGTTTCCGCAACGTTGGTCCTCTAGCCAGCCCTCGACGTCTGCTACCACCCGCCCGCAGGCCAGCGACCAAGCCGTGAAGATCGCGAGCCCGAGCATGAAGACGAGCCTGCGGCCGACGCGGTCGGCCAGCGACCCCGCCGCCAGCACCAAGCCCGCGAGGGAGAGTGCGTACGCGTCGATCACCCACTGGAGGTCGCTGAAGTCGGCCCAGAGGTCGCGCTCGATCGACGGCAGCGCGACGTTCACGATCGTTACGTCGAGCAGCAGTGTGAAGATCGCGATGCAGTTCGCGAGCAGGGTCCACCGCTTGCGCTCCACTCCCCTCCGAGAGTACATCGGGGTGGTCGTAGCGAGGGCTCGTCTTCAACGTAGGATCGCCGTGACGACAAACAAGGAAAGGGAGACGCGATGGCGGTTGCTGTTGAGATGAACTTCCGTGGTGCGACCACGGAGCAGTACGACCAGATCATTCAGAAGATGGGTCTTACGCCGAAGGGTGCGACACCGGAGAATGCGGTCTCGCATTGGGTCGCCCAGACCGACGACGGGATGCGAGTGGTCGACGTTTGGGACTCGAAGGAGGCGTATGAGCAGTACGCGCAAGAGAAGATCGGCCCATACAGCGCCGAGGCTGGGATCACTGAGCCTCCGGAGGTTCGCTTCTACGAGGTGCACAACTACCTCGGACGCGGGCTCTAGTCCGTTCTGATTGGGAGCCCCGGCCAGGGTCCCCGGGGCTCTCTCCCCTTGGCACTGCCGCTGCGCAGCTGGGTTGGGTCGAGTCGCTTCCTCTAGGAGCCCCCAACGTTGTCCTGGCATTCACCACCTCACGACGTCCCCACGGATAGGCTCGGCATCGCTGCTACCTGCCCTCCTAGGTAGCGCGTCTCCTGCCTGAGTCGGCGAGTGCGGGGGCGACGGTCCAGCCATTCGGCGATGCTTGCCGTTGTCCCTGCACTTCCCGTGCTTAGGGTTCCGGGTCGATTGGACCGTCGAGCTTGGCATTGCGTCCGATCTTGCGGACTTCGTCGTAGATGCAACAGAGCTCAGCGCTCTCAAACAGGCGATCTGTATCGCTCAGCTGCCGGGATTAGCGTGAGCTTCGCCGGGTTTCCCAGCCCGTACCTCGCCCTGCGCCGAGCCCGCACGGCGCGTGCCGCGAACGCTTACTCTGGTAAGCGCTGAGCGAGATTACGAGGGCGGCGATGCAGATCACGAAGAGCTCCACGGACACAAAGGATGGGCCAAGTGAGTGGTTCACCGGTGCCGTGTACCTCGACACCGTGGCGACGCCCGCGGGGTCGTCGCGGCTGAGCGCGACCAGCGTCCACTTCACTCCGTCCGCGCGCACCGCCTGGCATACGCACCCGAACGGCCAGACGATCTACGTCACGGAAGGCGTCGGCCTCTGCCAGAGGCGCGGCGGGTCCATCGAGGTCGTTCGTTCCGGCGACCGCGTCTTCTTCGAGCCCGGCGAGGAACACTGGCACGGCGCGGCGCCGAACCACTTCATGACCCACCTCGCCATGCTCGACGTCGACGAGGAAGGCACGAGCGCGGCCTGGGGGGATCACGTCACGGACGAGGAGTACGGCGCCGCGCCGGCGGCGTAGCCGCCACGCGCGAGCGCGCGGCGGAACATTTCGCCGCCCGCACTGACACCGACTAGCGGGTCGCCGTCGTCGGCGTGTCGACGCCGGTTCGGCGGTAGCTGTATTCGCCCTGCTGCTTCGTCGTCAGGCGGAGGAAGATCGCCGCGACCTCCACGACGACGAACGGAGCCCAGGCATTCGCACCGTCGTCGGCGAAGCCGAACAGCCACGGAGACGCCGCGGCGAGTGCGCCGGCTGCGATGGAACAGGTTGTGCACGGCCATCGGCGCGACCTTCCAGACGCCGAGCTCGTAGTTCGTGAACAGGCTGTAGGCGATGAGCCCGACGCCCAGCACGATCGAGATGACCGTGGGCGTGGAGTCGTCCGAGAACTGGAAGATCCACGGAGCGGCGATGAGGAGCGCGCCGACGATGTAGTCGAGCGGGCGTGAAGCCGCGTCGGAATGAAGCGCATGAGGAAGCTCTTCGAGTCGGATGCTGACGGCCTCATCGCTGAGGGGGAGGTTCGGTCCGCGTCAGCGCGGAGGCTCTACACGGAGCCCGCTTCCTCACGAGCGGTGCTCACGACGTCGCGAAGCGGCGCCGGGGACGTGCCCGTGAGCTCTTCGACCGCGCTCGAGACCGAGTCGAGGAAGCCTTCACGCGCCGCGACGACGAAGCTGAGCACAACACGGGCGGCCGCGTCGGGCACCCCGTTCTCGATCATCCCCGCGACCAGGGCGTCGTCGTCGACGGGCACGACCTCCACCGGTCGGCCGCCCAGCTCGGCGGCCAGTGCAGCTACCTCCTGGGGCCCGAGCGCCTGCGGCCCGGTGATGTCGTACACCCTCCCCTCATGGCCGTCCTGGACGAGCACGGCGGCGGCCGCGCCAGCGCAGTCGTCGCGGGAGACATACGCGACGCGACCGTTGCCGGCGCTCGTGACGAGCTGCCCGCTCGCGATCACCTGAGCCACCACACGAACCTGGAAGTCGGCGTAGAGATTGTTCCGCAGGAAGGTCCACGCGAGCCCGCTGTCGCATGCGGCCAACTCGGTCGCGTGGTGCGATGGGGAGGCAGCCGCCGGATTGCCCTCAGGCTTCGGAATCGAGGTGTAGATCACGTGCCGGACCCGCGCCGCCTTCGCAGCCTCGATTGCGGCGCGATGCTGGCCGATCCGGCGCTCGAAGTCGAGGGCGCTGATCAGCAGCGCGCGCTCCGCGCCGGAGAACGCCTCGGCGAGCGTCGACGGCTCGTCGAAGTCCGCATGACGCACGACGACACCGCGCTCGGAGTACGACGCGAGCGCGTCCGGCGTCCGGGTGAGCAGGATGACCTGGTGGGGATCGAGCCGCTCGAGGAGGAGGTCGGCGACCTTGCGCCCGAGATGGCCCGAGGCCCCGGTCACGGCGACCGTCATCGGGCTGACCTACCCCCAGACCCGCCGCGCGACGTCGCCGATCAGGCGCAGCTTCGCCTCTTGCTCCTCGAGGGTCATCGTGCGCGCGATCTCGCCCGACGCGAAGCCGCACTGGGGGCTGATCGCGAGCCGGTCGAGCGGCACGTACTGCGTCGCTTCCTCGACCCTCGAGACGAGGTCCTCGGGATCCTCGAGCATCCCGTCCTTCGTCGTCACGAGGCCGAGCACGACCTGATGGTGGGGTAGGACGTCCGCGAGCGGCGCGAACGTGCCGGCGCGGTCCGAGTCGTACTCGAGGAGGAGCCGGTCGACGTTCGTCAGGCGCGGGAAGACCTCCTTCGAGATCGCCTCGTAGCCGCCGCTCGCGGCCCACATGCCGCCGGGGGCGTTGCCGCGACACATGTGCATCGCACGCGTGACGCCGAGTCAGGCCCTCGAAGACCATGCTGTCGAACTCGGCGTCCGCGACGAGCTCGTGCGCCATGTCGTGCCCGTGCTCCTCGAACGCCGCGCGGTTGCCGGGATCGATGTGCCACTGCGCGTAGTTGGGCGCGTCGAGCTGGATGTAGTCGCAGCCGAGCTCGACGAGCCGGTCGACGATGTGCTCGCGCGTCAGGCGGGCGACGTCGTGGATGAAGTCGTCCGACGTCGGGTAGGCGTCGGTCGAGTAGTCCGGGTGCCAGTAGGTCCGGTGCCAGCTCGGCGCCGGGATCGAGTACTTCGCCCGCGCATGGGCATTCGCCTTCAGGAACGCGTACTCGTCCCCGACGATGTCGCGCTCGACCTGGAGGCGGCCGGGTGACGAACGGCTCCTCCGGCGGCAGCCCCGACGTGTCGGCCGGCTCGCCTGCGGCCGTCTTCCAGAGGCCGCGCCAGCCGGACTCCGCGTCGAGGAACTCGAAGCCGCTCACCGGCGGGGTGAAGAGCGGGTCGTCGATCATCGGGATGAATGCGATCCAGCCGGTCCGGCGGAACTCGCCGTCCGTGATCGCCTCGATCCCGGCGCCCTCCTGGAGGGCGATCGCCTCGAGTACGGCCTTGTCCTCGGCGGCGTGCAGCTCGTCGGCCCCGATCGTGCCCGCACGCGCGGCCTCCCTCGCCTCGCGCAGGTACTCGGGCCGCAGCAGGCTGCCGACGACATCCGCTCGCACCATCGTCGTTGCCGTCCTGGTCGACATCGGGCCTCCTCCAGACGCTGGCACTAGTACTCGCGCGAGCCTATAGGGTCCGCAAGCGCATGCGAGACGTCGAAGGCAAGGTCGCCTTCATCACCGGAGGCGGGAGCGGTGTCGGGCTCGGGATGGCCAAGGCGTTCGTCGGCGGCGGGCATGAAGGTCGCGATCGCCGACGTCCGTGAGGACCACCTCGAGGAGGCGACGGCGGAGCTCGGCGGCGCCGTGCACGCGATCCGCCTGGACGTGACCGATCGCGAGGCGTTCGCGCGCGCCGCCGATGAGACCGAGCGCGTCCTCGGGAAGGTCCACGTCCTCTGCAACAACGCCGGGATCAACCTCTTCAACGACATCGCCGAGGCGACGTACCAGGACTGGGACTGGGTGCTCGGGCGTCAACCTCGGCGGCGTCGTCAACGGCGTCGTCACGTTCGTGCCCAGGATCAAGGCGCACGGCGAGCGCGGGCACGTCGTCAACACGGCGTCGATGGCCGCATTCGTCGCCGGCCCGGGCGCAGGCATCTACACGACGGCAAAGTTCGCGAGTGCACGGGCTGTCGGACGCGCTGCGCTGGAGCCTGTTGCCACACGGGATCGGCGTCTCGATGGTCTGCCCGGGCCTCGTCAAGAGCAAGATCTACGAGAGCGACCGCATCCGGCCGGCCGGAGCTCTCGACCGACGCGACGCCTGCGGACGAGGAGTTCATGCGCATCCTGCCGGGCATTCACGACGCCGGGATGTAGCCGGAGGAGATCGGCGAGAAGATCTTGCGCGCGATCCGGCGGAACGACTTCTACGTCTTCACCCACCCCGACCACCGGGACGAGCTGCGGGAGATCTTCGACGAGATCGATCGCCGCGTTCCCCGACGAGCCGGTGCCTGCGGACCGGCTCGCGGTCGAGGAGGGCCGGCGCGCAGGGAAGGCGCGCAGCCCTCGACGTCCTGGCCCGGCGACTGATGCGTGGAGGTCGAGGGCAAGACCGCGTTCGTCACCGGCGGCGCGAGCGGGATCGGTCTCGGCATGGCGACGGCGTTCGTCGGCGCCGGCATGAACGTCGTCATCGCCGACCTGCGGCGCGACCACATCGAGACGGCACTCGAGCAGCTCGCCGGGAACGCCGCGTGCACGCGATCGAGCTGGACGTCACCGACCGTGAGGGCTTCGCGCGCGCAGCCGACGAGGCGGAGCGCGTCTTCGGCAACGTGCACGTCCTCTGCTACAACGCCGGGATGGGCATCATCGGGCCGGTCACGCTCGCGCGCTACGACGACTGGGACTGGGGCCTCGGCGTGATGCTCGGCGGCGTCGTCAACGGCATCCAGACGTTCCTGCCGCGCATGCTCGCCCACGGCGAGGGCGGCCACATCGTCAACACGTCGTCGATGGCCGGCGTGCGTCCCGATCCCGAACTCGGCCATCTACACCACCTGCAAGGCGGCGGTGATCGGGCTCGCCGAAGTGCTCCGCGGAGAGCTGGCCGACCAGGGGATCCGGCGTCTCGGCGTTCTGCCCCGGGCCCGTACAGACCAACATCCGCGAGACCGGCAGGACGAGGCCGGCGCGCTACCAGGACTCGGGCTACTCCGACCTCGAGCGTCAGCTCGAGGAGCGCGAGAACTCGCCGCAACTGGATGGACCCGGTCGAGTGCGGGGAACGTGTGCTCGCCGGGATCCGCAACGACGACCTCTACATCTTCACGCACCGCGAGTTCCGCGAGGGTGCGGAGGAGCGGTTTCAGGCGATGCTCGCCTCGTTCCCGGACGAGCCGGTCAACGAGGAGCGCGCAGGGGAGATCGGCTTCCTGCTGTCCAACCCGATCTTCGGTGACGTGCTCGAGAGGCGAGGACGCTGAGCCAGTGCTCATTCACGATTTCGTTGACATTTTCGTCACGAGCGCGTTACGCTCGGCCAATCGTACGTCTCGTCTGTCACCGGATGGGTGCAGCGACGCCGCGGGCCCAAGGGGCTCGTGTGTGCGTGGGGCAGGCGGCGAGACATAAGGGCATTCGATGAACTGCCATGGGTAGGCAGAAGGAGGTACGTATGCGTCCCGCAAGGATCGTCGAGATCGTCCGCATGCGGCGCGCGACCATCGTTCTCGCCGTGGCCGCTGCGCTCACGGCCACAGCGACCGCCGTCGGCGCGACGAGCGCAGTCGGCCCGCCGGCCGAGTTGCTCAACTACCAGACGTACATCGGCGGCAAGGGCAAGGCGAAGGCGAACCTGTCGCCCGTCACGCTCGGCTTCATCAACACCCAGGGCGGCCCGCCGAACCTCAACTTCCCGCAGTCGACACGCGTCATGGAATCCGGCGTGAAGATGATCAACGCCGAGTTCGGAGGCGTTCACGGGCATCCCCTCAAGCTGAACTCGTGCTATGTCGTCCAGGCGGACGAGGAGGGCGTGCGCTGCGCCCAGCAGATGCTGAACGACAAGGGCACGAACGTGGTCGTCTTCGGGACCTTCCTTGTCGGCAACCAGGCGTTCTACGGGACGATGAAGGGCCAGAAGCCGATGGTCGGCGGAGTCGGATTCGGCGCCGCGGATCCGGTGCTGAAGAACGGCTACTTCCTGAACGGCAGCCAGACGACCGTGCTCCCGCCCTTCGCAACGTATACGCGGCGGTTCCTGCCGAAGGTGAAGACGGTGGCGATCGTCTACCCGAACCAGGCGGGCGCGGACACGGCGGCGCTCGAGCTCAAGAAGGACATGCAGCAGATCGGCAGGAAGGTGACGTTGATCGCGACGCCGGCGAACGCGACCGACCTGCTGGGGCCGGTGACGCAGGCGAGCTCGGCGGACATGATCATCCCGGCGACCGGCTTCACCGAGTGCGTGCCGTTCGCGAGGGCCCTCGGCCAGATCCACTACACGAAGCCGGTGCTCGCCACGCCGCTCTGTACGGCCCTTCCCCGGGCTGCGTACGCCGACGGCGACTTTCCGAGGTGGACGTTCGGCATCGCCCAGACGCTCGTGAACATCCCGGGGCCGCAGTCGAAGCTCTACCTGAAGAACGGCCTCAAGTACGGAGCGAGCGTCCCCGACATGCTCTGGGTCTTCTCAGAGACCACCTGGGGGGAGCTGCTCACGACCGTCAAGATCATGAACAAGATCCCGTTCACGAAGCTCAGCCCGAGTACGATCGCTGCGGGGTTCAAGGCCTTCCGGGGGCCACTCGTCCTCGGGGCGCCGAAGGTCGCCTGCGGCAAGATCGATCCGAAGCAGCCTGCCGTGTGCGCCGGCTCGGCGCAGTTCTACAACTACGTGGGCAAGGGGAAGTGGAAGCCGGCCTCGACCTGGCTCGAGGCGCCCAAGGGGAAGTAGAAGCCCAGACCGAAGAGGGCGGGCCCGGGTTAACTACCGGGCCCGCAGCCCTCGAGAGACTGAGGTCAGATGGAGAACGTCATCCTCTTCGCGGCACTCGGGCTCGGCGCCGGAGCGCTAATCGCGAGCATCGCGCTCGGCGTCGTCCTGGTCTACCGAGGCTCGGGAGTCATCAACGTCGCCATGGGCGCGATCGCGATGCTCGCGGCGTACTTCTACTGGGCGTTCAAGACCGGCTACTTCGGCTTCCACCTCTCGTCCCCACCTGCCTTCGTGCTGACGCTCGCCTGCATGGCCGCGTTCGGCGTCCTGATCGAGCTGGCCATCTTCCGCCCGCTCCGGAACGCCGCGCCGCTCGCCAAGCTCGCCGCCTCGCTCGGGCTCCTGCTCGTGCTGGAGGCGGGCGTGGTCGTCGTCTTCGGCAACAGTACGAAGTCGGCGCCCTCGATCCTGACCTCGGGAACGGTCACGATCTTCGACCGCGTTGTTCCCAAAGACCGGTTCTTGCTCGCGGTGATCGTGATCGTCGTGACCGTCGTCCTGGCGGCGCTCTATCGCTGGACGCCCTTCGGCCTGTCGACGAGGGCGGCATCGGAGAACGAGGTCTCGGCGATGCTCGCCGGCCTCTCTCCGAACCGCCTGGCGATCATGAACACCGTCCTCGCCTGCGTCGTCGTGGGGGGGCTCGGAATACTGGTCGCGCCGCTCATCTCGCTCGACTCACAAACGCTTGCGCTTCAGGTCGTCCCCGCCCTCGCCGCCGCCCTCCTCGCCGGGTTCACCTCGTTCTTCATCGCGTGCTTCGCCGGTCTCGCGATCGGCGTGGTCCAGTCGCTCCTCATCTACTGGGGGACCCAGACCTGGTTCCCGACCGATTCCGGGGGGACACCGATCCGGGGACTGCCCGAGCTGTTCGTCTTCCTCGTCATCGTCCTCGCCCTCTTCCTGCGGGGGGCGAGCCTGCCCGGCCGCGGCGAGCTCGTCGAGAAGCGACTTCCCGCCGTTCCCCGGCCGGAGCGCCTGCTCAGGCCAGCCACGATCGCGTTGGCTATCGGCGTGGTCGCCCTGATCGTTTTCCCGTTCGACTTCCGACAGTCGCTGATCAACTCGCTGCTCGGCGTCATCATCTGCCTCTCGCTCGTCATGATCATCGGCTTCGTCGGCCAGATCTCCGTCGTCCAGCTCGCGCTTGCCGGCGTCGCGGGCTTCACCATGTCCCACCTGACGACGGACGCCGGCGGGATCTGGGCCACGTTCCCGATCTCGCTGCTGATCGGCGCCTCTGTCGCCACGATCATCGGCCTGCTCATCGGGTTCTCCGCATTGCGGGTCCGAGGCGTCAGCCTCGTCGTCGTCACGCTCGCCGCCGCGGTCGCGCTCGAGCAGTTCGGCTTCCAGAACGAACGCTGGGGCGGCGGAGCCACAGGGTCGCCGGTCGACCAGCCGAAGCTCGGCGGTGTCAACCTGTCTCCCGACGCCTCGTTCAGGGGCCTCGACGACAAGCTCCCGAGCCCGATCTTCGGCTTCCTCGTGCTCGTCGCAACGATCCTCCTCGGCCATGCTCGTCGCCAACGTGCGCCGCTCGAGCCTGGGGCAGCGGATGCTGGCCGTCCGCTCCAACGAGCGCGCCGCGGCGGCGGCCGGGATCAACGTCCGCAACGTCAAGCTCGCGGGCTTCGGCATCGCCGCCTTCGTCGCCGGGATGGCCGGTGGGCTCTACGCCTACAACTTCGGCTCGGTCAGCTACACCCGCTTCGGGGCGCTGGCAGCGCTCGCCCTGATCGCGTTCGCTTACTTCGGAGGCATCACCATGGTCACGGGGGCGATCCTCGCGGGCGTCGGCGCGGCGGAGGGCCTCTTCCCGCACGCTTTCGACAAGTGGCTCGGCCTGTCGGGCAACTGGGCGTTCCTGGTGGGCGGCTTCGCCCTCATCATCACACTCCTCGTCAACCCGGAGGGCATCGCCGGCACGGCCTGGAAGAAGGAGCAGCAGAAGAAGAAACGGAAAGCTGCCGAGGCCGCCGCCGAGAAGCCCGCCGTCGAGATGCCCGCCCGCGTCCATGCATCCGCCGTGCAGGAGCAGACGACGGCAAGCCCGCTCCCCCGAGAACGACCGGAGCCGGGCGCCGTCATCCTCGCCGCAACGGGGATCACGGTCAGCTTCGGCGGGCTGCTGGGCGCTCGACGACGTCGACCTCACGGTCGCCGAGGGCCAGCTCGTGGGGCTGATCGGCCCGAACGGGGCCGGCAAGACGACCTTCATCGACGCGATCTCCGGGTTCGTGCCCTACCGGGGGCGAGTCGAGCTCGAGGGGCGAAGGCTCGACGGGCGGCCCGCCCACCGCAGGGCCGAGCGCGGATTGGCGCGGACCTGGCAGTCGATCGAGCTGTTCGACGATCTCACCGTGCGCGAGAACCTGGCGGTCGCCTCCTACCACCCGTCAGCTCTTGCGACGGTCAAGGAGACCCTCTCGCGGCCCGTCTCGAGCACGGAAGCCGCAGAGGCGGCACTCGAGCTCCTCGGGCTCGCGACGCTGGCAGACGCGATGCCGGAGGACCTCACACAGGGACAGCGCAAGCTCGTCGGTATCGGGCGCGCCGTCGCCGCGCAGCCGCGGCTCCTCTGCCTCGACGAGCCGGCGGCGGGCCTGGACACTCGGGAGGGAGCTGAGCTCGCACGACATCTCCGCGCGGTCGTCGACGCAGGCACACCGATGCTGCTCGTCGATCACGACATGGGGCTCGTGCTCGGGATCTCCGATTATGTGGTCGTGCTCGAGTTCGGAGCGGTGATCGCGCACGGATCCCCGGACGAAGTCCGTCGCGACCCGCGCGTGATCGAGGCGTATCTCGGAGGCGCAGCGGCAGAGCTCGCGGCGGCGGTCGGGCCTGCATGAGTGACGCCGTTCTGAACATCGAGGGCCTGACTGCAGGCTACGACCGGGCGGCGGTCATCCGCGACGTCGACCTCACAGTCGGAGCGGGGGAGGTCGTCGCGCTGCTCGGCGCCAACGGCGCCGGGAAGACGACGACGCTACGGACGATCTCGGGGATCGTCAGGCCGATGAGTGGGCGCATTTCGTTCGCCGGCCGGGACCTGGCCAAGGTCTCCCCCACGCAGCGCGCGCGTCGCGGGATCGCGCATGTCCCAGAGGGCCGCGGGATCTTCTACGGGCTGTCGGTCGCCGACCACTTCCGGCTCGGCTTCCGCGGCGAGCGTCCGGACGAGGACGTCGCATTCGACTACTTCCCGAAACTCAAGGAGATGCGGACACGGCGCGTCGGGCTGCTCTCGGGAGGCGAGCAGCAGATGCTCGCGGTCGCGCGAGGGCTCGCCCGCCGCCCCAAGCTGCTGCTGCTGGACGAGCTCTCGCTCGGGCTCGCCCCCGTGATCGTCGAGAGCCTGCTGCCGGTCGTGCGGCAGTACGCGCTCGACGCGGGCTGTGGCGTGCTGCTCGTCGAGCAGCACATCCACCTCGCGCTCGAGATCGCGAACCGCGGCTACGTGCTCTCCCACGGCGAGATCGTCCTGCACGACAGTGCAGACGTGCTGAACGCCGACCGCGAGCTCCTGTTCTCGAGCTACCTCGGCGAGCAACAGGTCGCGATCGGCGACACGATGGCAACGGCCCCGGATTCGACGAAATGACAGCCAGGTAGGATCGACCGCAAGGAGGCGCGAGGATGGCCAAGTTCAGGGTCCTGAACCCCGAGGGATACCCGCCGAAGGTGAACGCGACCGGGATGGCGCCGAGCCTCGACACGCTCGAGGGGAAGAAGGTCTTCCTCGTCGACGTCGGCTTCGCGAACTCGGACAACTTCATCGCGCAGCTGCACGGCTGGTTCGAGGACCATCGGCCGACGATCCGCACCGAGGTCGTCCGCTGGCGCGACCAGCACCGACCCGATCCCGAGCTCTGCGAGCGCATCCAGGCCGACGGCGACGCGGCCATCATCGGCGTCGGCACCTGACCGGGCTGCGCGCCGGAGGTCTCCGGCCACGTCGTCGACATGGAGTCGAAGTACGGGATCCCGACGGTCGGCGTTCACCTGAACGTCTTCGCGCCGCTCGTGCGCAACACGGTGAAGTCGCAGGGGATGCCGAGCGCGCGGCAGGCGTTCGTGCCGACGCCTCTGATGAACACGCCGCCGCCCGTGCTGCGCGAGTACGTCGAGGGCAACGACCCGGTCCACGGACGGCCGTTCATGGCCGAGGTGTTCGACCAGCTCACGCGTCCGATCCCGGCTGACGAGCTGCGCGGCGAGGACTGGGACCGCGTCGACGCCGCGCTACATCGAGGCGTCGAGCGAGGAGGAGATGCACGAGCTCTTCCGCGAGCGCCGCTACACGGACTTCCTGCCGATCATCCTGCCGACCGAGGAGCGCGTCGAGCGGATGCTGACGGGGACGAGCCACGCGCCGGACGAGATGGTCGGGAAGACGCGCGCCGACGATCGGCATGGAGTTCTGGCACTACGACGTCGAGAAGGTCGCGATCAACGCGGTCATGGCGGGCTGCTGCACCCGAGCACCTCCCGGTGCTCCTCGCGCTCGCGCCGAGCGGCGACACCGGCCGCCAGAGCAGCATGTCCTCGATGGGGAACATGGTCGTCGTCAACGGGCCGATCCGGCACGAGATCGGCATGAACTCGGCATCGGCGCAATGGGGCCGTACAACTACGCGAACGCCGTCCTCGGCCGCGCGTTCGGGATCATGTCGCAGAACCTCCAGGGCGGCTCGGTACCGGGCGTCACGTACAGCGGCTCGCAGGGGTACAACTTCTCCTACAACTGCATCACCTTCGCCGAGAACGAGGAGGCGAGCCCGTGGGAGCCGTACCACGTCGCAGTGCGGCTTTGACACGGACGAGAGCGCGGTCACCGTCTCGTACATCTGGGGCAGCGTCTGGACGGAGTACCTGCGCGAGTACTGGCAGGAGAAGCTCGTCGCGATCTTCTGCGGTCTCGAGCCGGGGTTCGGCTGCACGCTCGTCCTCGATCCGATCGTCGCGCGGGAGTTCGTCGAGAAGGGCTTCGACACGAAGGAGTCGATCGCGGAGTGGATCCACGAGAACGCGAAGATCCCGCGCCGGCGGTACTGGGACCACGTGACGCTCAACCTGATCCACGAGGTGGTCGATGCGGGGATCGAGCCGTTCGCGGGCTACTGGGCGGCAGGGCCGGAGGAGCCGATCCCGGTGTTCGAGACGAACCGGATCAACATCGTCGTCACCGGCGGCGAGACGAACGGCCACTTCAGCATCTTCCAGGGCTCGCCGATGCGCATGAGTTCCGGGGGACCCGCGAGGTCGGCCCGACCGTCTCGATCGACGCCTGGCGCTGAGACGCACCGTAGGGGGCGAGACGTATCTCGCCCCCTATGCCGCACGACGCGATACCTCCAGGAGGTACGCAGCCATCACGTCCTCGTCTGCCACGCTGATGTGGTACGCGTCGGAGAGGCGCTCCACGCGCGCGATCTGAGTTCGGCTGCGCTCGAACAGCGGGCCGAACGGGAAGAAGCTGAACTCCACGACACGGGCTTCGAGCCCGCCCGCAGCGAGGAGTCGCTCGGTGGTTGCTTGCCCGACGATCGACAACTGCATCACGTAGGCCTTGCCGTACGGGGCCAGGAGCTTCGGCAGCAGGCGCAGGAAATGATCGAGGAGCGTTCTGCCCCAGTAGTCGAGGGGCCGGTGCCCTGTCGGCTCGTCGAAAGGGTCGACCGGGAGCTGGTAGAGACTCCCCACGACGACCTCATAGCTGCGTTCGGGCTCCCAGTCGAACAGATCGGCGGTGTCACCGCTGACGAGGTCGGAAACGCCGTTTCGAAATGCGTTCGCCAGCGTGTTCGCGACCGCGTTTCGGTCGATGTCGATCGCGTGCACGCTCGCTGCCCCGTTCAGGGCAAGCTGGACCGCGAGGATCCCGCTTCCGCAGCCGACGTCGATGCAGTGCGCCCCCTTGCCGACGCCGCTCTCGAAGAGGTGCTTCCACACGAGGAAGGAGCCCTGCGTGGGAACGAAGACGCCGGGGTCGACGACGAGCTCCGGGAAGGGAAGCGGGAAAAGCACGCGACCGGTCTCGTCGACCCAGGACTTGGCCGTCGTGTCGAGATCGCGCTCCTCCTCGAAGACGATCGGCTGCCGACGCTCGCGCCCCGGCTTCGTATCGCCGAGCGCCCTTCCCACGGCAGCGATGTGATCCGGCGTCGTCCCACAGCAGCCGCCGACGATCTGTGCTCCCTCGGCCCGCCAGCCGAGCGCGAGCTCGGCGTACTCGTCGGGACCGATGTCCTCGTCGAAGCGCCAGTGCGCCCCAGCGAGATGGCCGAGGTTGGGATAGACGCCGAGCGGGAGCTCCGTGAAGTCGCGAAGCCACGAGAGCATCCCCGGCACGTGCTCGATCGGGAGGCAGTTGACCAGAAGGGCACCGACACCCATTTCTTGGAAACGGCGCGCGGCGCGTCCGAAAAGGTCTCCCTCGGGCGGGCCCCAATGCTGACCGTAAACCCCACACACGCCGTGCCGGCAGCGACGAAACGACAGCCACACCGGGAGACCCGTCTGGAGGAGCAGCTCCACGGTCTCGTACGTGCCGGGGTCGCGGATGAGCGTCATCGTCTCCATCAGGAGGAGATCCGGCGGATCGTCGGCGAGTGCCCGACCCAGCAGCTCCAGCGTCTCTCTCCGCTCCGGCGAGTTCGCTTCCTCGGAGATCGCGAATGCAACTGCGCACTCCCCGGCGCGACCGCTCTCGTCAACCGCCTGTCGCGCCAGCCGCACAGCCGAGCGGGCCAGGTCCATCCAGTACTGGGCCTCGACGACACGAGGGGTCTCCTTCGCCCCGAGCTCCGAGGCCGACAGGATCGACCAGGTGTCCGTCGAGATGACGTCGCACCCGGTCAGTGCGTAGCTCCGGTGGACGTCGAGGACGGCTCGCGGCGCCCGATAGAGCGCCCATGTGCCCCAGAGATCGTCTGTGCTCGGGGCGTCCGGGCTGCGCCGCTGGAGCTCGGTGGCAATGCCGCCGTCGAGAACGACACAGCGATCCCGTGCAACGAGGCCCAGAACCCGCTCGTAGGCGGTGGACCTGTGCTCGTTGCTCTGCATGCGAACCTCCGACACGGCGTTGACCCGGCGTCAGGCTATAGCGGGCGCGGAGCTGCTTGTGCGCGGATCAGGTCTCGCGGTGACATGCTGGTCGGCCGCGAGACCTGACCGCTGACACTCAGACCTCCGGATTGCCGTTCGCGGCGGGAGGGGAGATCGGCGCGAGCACGTCCCAGTGCTCGACGATCTTGCCATTTGCGTCCAGCCGGAAGATGTCGACAACCTTGCTACCGCGCGGGCCGAAGACCAACTCCGTTCCGGCGCCGCCGATGATCCCGTGCGTCACGACGAGGTCGCACTCGGCGATGACGCGCCTGATGTCGATGTTCAGGTTCGGGAACGCCGCCTCGAACCCCTCGAAGAACGCGATGAACGCATCGAAGCCGTTATCTGCCAGTGGGTTGTGCTGGATGTACTCGTCCCCCCCGTACAGCTGGACGGCAAGCCTGGGGTTCTTGTCGTTGACCGCCGTCTCGTAGTAGGCGACGACGTTCTTCTTGTTGCGCTCCAGGAGCGCGGTGCCGTGCACGCATGCCTGCCCGGCACCCTGAGGCGGATTGCCGCTGCTGCCGGCGCCGGCGTACGCGACGCCGAAGCTGAGTGCCGCCAAAGCGAGCGAGACGGCCGCGATGACACGGGACGGGGTCAGGATCTTCATGGCTCCCTCCTCGAGTTGCTAGAGCTCGTTGCGTTAGGCGCTCTTACCCGTCTGCGGCGCGTTCGTACCCGCGCCGCGTGGATCAGACCGAGATCACGACCTTGCCGACGTGCCCGGCGCCCTCGAGGTGGCGGAGCGCCTCGCGAGCCTGCTCAAAGGGAAAAACACGATCGATCACCGGTCTGAGCCCGTTGAGGGCGATCGCGCGGTTCATGTCCTCGAAGATCGCTCGCGAGCCAACACGAATCCCGTGCACTCGGAGACCCTTGAGGGCGATCGGGTGTGGGTCGATCCTGGCCTCGAGGCCGGTCAGGACGCCGATCAGGGAAACCGTCCCGCCCTGCCGTGTTGCCTTGATCGACTGATCGGTCGTGGCGGGGCCGCCCACCTCGATTACGTGATCGGCTCCCTCGCCCCCCGTGAGCTCGAGCACCCGCTCCGCCCAGTTCGGCGTCGTCACGTAGTTGACCGTCTCCCAGGCACCGAGCTCCCGAACGTGCTCGAGCTTCTCGTCGCTCTTCGAGGTCGCGATCACCCGAGCGCCGGCCAACAGCCCGAACTGCAACGCGAAGATCGAGACCCCGCCCGTGCCCTGCACCAGGATCGTCTGACCAGGACGAACTCGCCCCTTCGTAACGAGCGCATTCCAAGCCGTGACCCCTGCGCACGGAAGGGTCGCGGCCTCCTCGTCGCTCAGGTGCTCAGGGACGTGGACGAGGCCGTCCTCGTGGAGAACGACGCGATCGGCGAGCACGCCGTCGAGCGATCCGGCAAGCACCGACCTCAGAATTGGGGTCGAGAGCGTGTCGCCGTCGAGCCAGCGTTGGAAGACGGTGCTCGCTACGCGGTCACCGACCTCGACCCGCGAGACGCCAGGGCCAACCTCGAGGACCTCGCCTGCCGCGTCCGAGCAGGGCAAGAGCGGCAGGTCCACACCGCGCGGCCCGATGCCGTGCTCGACCATCGCGACGTCGCGGTAGTTGAGCGAGACCGCGCGCACTCCGACGCGCACGCCACCATGCCCGAGCTCAGGGTCAGGCCGGTCTTCGAGCTCGAGCCGATCGATGCCGAACGAGTCGGAGAGGCGCCAGGCCCTCACTGCGCACGCTCCGCGAGATAGCGGTGCGCCGCGATCGCGGCGGTCGCACCGTCGCCTGCGGCCGTGATCGCCTGGCGCGCAGCATCGGCTCTCACGTCGCCGGCGGCGAACAGGCCCGGGAGCTTCGTCCTCATCCAGATATCCGTCGGAACGTGTCCACCGAGATCGAGCGTGAGGACTCCCTCGAGGAACGCGGTGTTCGGGAGACGACCGACGTGCACGAACACTCCCTCGACGGGCAGCGTCGACGACTCTCCGGTCGCGAGATCGCACACTCGAACGCCGTCCACGCGTCCGTCGCCGAGAATCTCCTCCAGCACCGTCCGGTGCCTGATCTCGACCCGAGCGCTCTCGGTGACACGACGCCTGTACGTGTCCTGCCCGCTGAGCGTCTCGTCCGCGTCGATGACCACGACCTCGACCTCGTGGCGTGTCAGCTCGATGGTCTCGAGCAGCGCCGAGTCGCCCCCGCCGACCATCGCGACCGCCTTGCCGCGGTACAGCGGCCCGTCGCAGCTGGCGCAATTGCTGAGTCCCTTGCCTCGGAACTCGTCCTCACGGGGCATCCCGAGCTTGCGAGGCGTGGACCCGGTGGCGACGATGACCGCACCGACGACGAGCTCACGGGCGTCGGTCGCGACGGCCCACACGCCGTCGCGCGGCTCGACCCGACCGACCTCGCCCAGCTCGAACGTCCCGCCGGCCTGTGCGACCTGTTCCTGGATGCGCGGACCGAGCTCGTAGCCCGGCACGCCTTCGGGGAAGCCGGGGTAGTCCTCGACCCGCTCCGTGTTCAGGATCGCGCCGCCCATCCCGAGCGGATCGAGAACGATCGTGTCGCGGCCGTGACGCGCGGCGAAGAGGGCCGCCGTCAATCCTGCGGGTCCTCCGCCGACGACGGCGATCTCGTAATCCATGTGCCGGATCGTGCCGGAAGGCGACGGACTTGCGCTCCGATTCAGCTCGGACGACGCCACTCGACCAGCTCGTCGGCGGTCTCGACGCGTAGATGCGTGATCGCCGCTCGCCTCGCCACCTCGTCCAGCAGCGTCACCGCCGGATGCTGGTCGGGACGCTCCGAGGCCGACGCCCGCCGTGGCGCAGCGCGGGGCGGCTCGGGGGCGCCGATCGAATCGACCTGCTCCGCCGGCATCGTCAGCCGGAGGAGCAGCTCCTCATCCGAGATCCTCTGTCCGAACCGCGCGCGCGCGCCGTCGAGGCCAAGCGGCTCGAGCACTCGAAGCGCGTCCGTCCGCTGCCGCGCGAGCACGCGCTCGGCGACGTTCGCGTCCACGGGTGCAGGCGGCTCGCCGAAGTGTCCGAGGAAGTAGCGGATGGTCTCGTCCGAGACGTTCGACCAGCGCTCCTCGTCGATGACGTTCCTCACCGCCTGGGTCGCGACCTGCTGCGAGACCGGGGTCACGATGATCGGGTAGCCCATCTCGGCGCGCACCCGGCCGACCTCCTCGAGCGCGGCGTCGAACAGCTCCGGCCGGCGCAACTCTTCGAGCATCCGCCGGGTCGTCGACACCATTCCACCGGCGAGCTGATGGTGGTAGTAGGTGGCGTCGTACTCCTGAGGCTGACCGACCGGCAGTTCCTTCTCGCGAGCGACCTCGCGGAAGTGCGTCGGAGACCGCCTCGAGCGCGTCGAGGTCGAGCCGGTGGGAGAACCCCTCGGCCTCCAGGTCGCGGAGCGTCGTCTCCGCCGCCGGATTCGAGGTGCCGCGCGCCAGCGGCTCGACTGCCGTATGCAGAACCTGAAAGCCGGCGCGAAGCCCTTCCATGTAAACGAACGGAGCGAGCCCGATCGTGCAGTGGCTGTGCAGCTCGATCGGCCGCTCGCCGGCCGCGCGCCGGAAGTGGGGCGCGAGCTCGCGGACGGCATCCACGGTCAGGAGACCGGCCGGATCCTTGAGGTAGAGGCGGTCCATCTCCGCGCAGTCGGACAGCGCGGCGGCGCGCTCCGCGTAGTAGGCGTGCGTGTGGACCTCGCTTACCGAGTAGGTGAGCGCGATCGCGATCTCCTCGACACCCTCCTCGCGTGCGACCGCGGCCACCCGTCGCAGGCGCCCGGGGTCGTTCGACGGGTCGGCCACCTGGAAGCGCCGAATTCCGTTGCGGACGACGCAGCGGAACGCGAGTCGCATCACGTCCTCGCCGGCCGGGACCCAGGTGATGAAGCGCATGCCCGAGCCGATGAAGCTCAGGGGAGTGTTCGGCATCGCCGCGCTCACCAGCCGGAGCCGCTCCCACGGATCCTCGTGGTGGAAGCGAACGGCGACCGCCATGTGCGTGCTCGACGTGAAGTCCGCCGCGTGGAAGCCGACCCGGTCCATCGTCGGGGCGATCGCGAGGATGTCCCGCGTCGTCAGGCCCGTCGCGCCCCACAGGCTCTGGTTGCCGTCGCGCGTCGTCGTGTCGACGATGTCGACGGGCCCACCGGTGCGCTCGGGGCTCACCGGTCCGGCCGAACCTGGAACAGGGGCTCGCCGTCCTCCACGAGCTGCGCATTCTCGGCACACACTTCGACGATCGTCCCGACGACGCCCGCAGGAACCGAGTTCATCATCTTCATGACTTCGATCAGGCACACGATCGTGTCCGGCTCGACGCGGGTTCCCACGTCCACGAACGGGGCGGCACCCGGCGCCTGTGCGCGGTAGAAGGTGCCGAGCATCGGCGACGCGACCGTGTGCAGTCCGCCTGCGGCGACGCGCGTCGTGCACGCGCGTCGCGGTCGTCGGAGCAGCGGCCGCAGGCGGCTCCGGCTCGGCCGAGGCAGGCGCGTGCCCGCCGTCGCCTCGACGCACGTAGAGCGAGAACCTCTCCGTCTCGACCTGGAGCTCCTCGACGTCGGATTCGTCGATCAGCCGCAGGATCTCGCGAACGTCGTCGTCAGTCAGGGGCATCGACTCAGGATCGCCGGCTCGGCGTCGTCGGGTGGTGCGCCAAACGCCCCCAGCACGAGGGAGAGCGCGGAGGCCGAGGACTTCGGTTCGGGCTTCGGACGGGTCGTCACCGGACGCGCCTGGAGGACGAGGAGAGCCTCCGGCAGCCGCTGCGACCGTGCGATAGCCCACTCGACGTCCTGGTGGGCGCCGTAATGGCGCTCGATGCGCCGCGCGACCTCGACGAGCCCGGTGAGCGCCTCCTCGCCCAGGCACGGCTCGTCGCGTCGCTCGGCAGGCACCTCCATGCGAACCGTGCCTCGCCCCGCGGGATCGGGTACGTACTCGACATGCTTCGTGCTCACGGTACGGCGGACGACCTCGCCGGTGATCTTGCTCACCAGGTAGTCGTCCGGTGTCAGCTCGCCGCCGACGACGCCGATCCCGAGGCCCCAGCTCGCGTTGAGCGCCACCATGCTCGGGTCGCCGCTGACCGGGTTGCAGGTGAACAGGACTCCCGAGATCTCGGCGTCCACCATCGCCTGCACGGTCACGCCCATCGCCGCCTCGTGCTCGGCCGACCCGAGTGCAAGGCGGTAGCTGATCGCCTGCGGGGTGAAGAGGCTTGCCCAGCAGTCGCGCACGGCGTCGCAGACGTGCTCGACGCCGCGCACCCAGAGGAAGCTCTCCTGCTGGCCGGCGTACGAAGTGTCGGCGCTGTCCTCCCCGAGCGCGCTCGAGCGCACGGCCACGGGCGGCTCGTCCTCCCCCGCCGCCCGCGCCAACTCCCCGTAGCCGCCGACGACCTCGACGCGAACGGCATCGGGAAGCGGCGCGAAGCGCATCGCCTCGTCGATCGCCTTCGAAGCGGCCGTCAACGCACCGACGTCGTCGGGGTGTGCGCGGGCAAGAGCCGACGCGATCGCGCCGGCGAGGCCGGCCTCTTCGACGAAGTCGCTATAGGCGCCCGCGGTCAGCGCGAAGCCGGACGGAACCGCGATACCCGCCGCGAGCAGCTCGCCCAGGTTCGCGCTCTTGCCGCCGAAGACGTCCGCATCTGCTCGGCGGAGCTCCGAGAGACCTCGGGTGTAGCGGGCGGGGATCTGCTTCCTCCTTTCGAACGCTGGCCTGTATACAACAATCCTCGCTGCCCGGAAGGAGACGCCGGATGAGTACGGAGACGACGATGCACGCCATCCGCCAGGAAGCGCTCGGCGGCCCCGAGGTACTCGAGCTCGTCGAGGTGCCGCGGCCGAGTCCGATCCCGACGGAGGTTCTCGTGCGCACCGCGGCGGCCGGAGTCAACCCGGTCGACTGGAAGGTTCGGGCGCGCGGAGGGTTTCTGGGGCAGCCGCCGTTCACGGTCGGCTGGGACGTCGCCGGCGTCGTCGAGGAGGTCGGCTACGGGGTGACGAGGTTCTCCGTCGGAGACCGCGTCTTCGGGATGCCGCGGTTCCCACGGGAGGCGGCCGCGTACGCCGAGTTCGTCACTGCGCCGTCACGCCAGCTCGCCCGTGTCCCCGACGACCTGGACGACGTCGAGGCGGGTGCGCTCCCGCTTGCTGGGCTCACGGCCTGGCAGGCGTTGGTCGAGACCGCCGATGTCCAACCGGGTCAGCGCGTCCTCGTCCTCGCCGCCGCCGGCGGCGTCGGGCATCTTGCGGTGCAGATCGCAAAGGCACGAGGTGCCTACGTGCTCGGGACCGCGCGGGCGGAGAAGCACGCATTCCTGGCCGAGCTCGGCGTGGACGAGCCAATCGACTACATGAGCGAGAACGTGTCCGAGCGCGCTCGCGACGTCGACGTCGTGCTCGATCTCGTCGGCGGGGAGACCGGGCTCGCTGCGTTCCCCACGCTCCGCGACGGCGGCGTCTTCATCTCGATCCCTTCGTCCGCAGGACTTGCCGAGCTGCTCGAGCTCGCGGCCGGCCGAGTCCGGGTGACCGGCATCCTCGTGGAGCCCGACCGGGCGGGTCTGGAGGCGATCGTCGAGCTCGCTGCAGCCGGCCTGCTCCGTCCCCACGTGTCGCACACGTTTCCGTTGGCCGAGGCCGCCCGCGCCCACGAGCTGGGCGAGACCGGGCGCACCCAGGGCAAGCTCGTTCTTACTGTCGGCTAGCCGCCGCGGGCTCCGCGTCAAGGATCCAGAAGCGGTCGCCGCGTTCCGCTTCGAGCTTCGCCAGCTGCTCCCGGTGGATCTCTCGAACGCGCGCCGGCGTGATGGCTTCCTCGGGGCTCACCTCTTCGATCACGAGGCTCGTCTTGTCCTCGTACAGGTTCTCGCCGATGAGGCGCGCCTGACTGTCGTATGGCCAGATGAAGGCCTGCCGACTCGACGCGTGGTAGAGCTTGTCCGGATCGGCGATGTCGTAGCCGACGGCTTGCAAGTCCGCTCCGCGGGCGAGCTGATGAAAGGTGAGCTCGTCGCAGATTCCCCAATCCGCGACCGCGAGACGGTCGTCGGAGTTCCACAACACGGCCTCACCGACGCTTCGGTAGAAGGCAAGCACGCCTTCCTTGCCGGTGATGACCGCCGGGTTGGCTCCCCAGGCGACCCGATAGACCGGCTCGTCGACCATCATGTCCGGCGCCACGATCCTGTCGTACTGACCTGAGCCTTCCAGGTGCACATGGCGCCAAAAGTTGAGCAGCATCGCGCGATGGAGCGGCTTCGTCGTCTCCTCCAGGAGCTCGGCCGTCGCATCCATGCAGTCGTAGACGGCTAGCTCGAAGCGGTTCACCTTCACTCCTCTCCTCGGGCAGGTGCGAGTGACGGCAAGGCTACATTCGCGCGTCGTTACGATCGGGTCGTCGAGGTCTTCCGGAAGGAGGCGGTCCATGGCACGGTTCGTGTTGGTCCACGGCGCGTTCGGAGGGGCCTGGTGCTGGGAGCCTGTGACCGGGCAGCTCGAGGCAGCTGGCCACACCGTCGAGGCGCTCGATCTCCCCGGCAGCGGCGACGACGAGACGCCCGTCGCCGACGTCACGCTCGACGCGTACGCCGATCGCGTCTGTGCGACGCTCGCCGAGCGCGCGGAGCCGGCCGTGCTCGTCGGCTACAGCATGGGCGGCGTCGTCATCACCCAGGCGGCGCAGCAGTGCGACGAGCGCATCGCCTCCCTCGTCTTCGTCTGCGCCTTCATGCCGTCGAACGGCCAGAGCCTTCTCGACATGACGCAGCTGCCGGAAGGGAAGGGCGACCAGATTCAGGAGAACCTCACCATCGAGGGCGACCCTCCCGTCGCAACTCTCTCGGCGGAGGCAACGGCCAAGGTCATCTACAACGACTGCACGTCGGAACAGGCTGCATGGGCGGTGTCGAAGCGACGTCCGCAAGCCGTCGCCCCCTACACGACACCCGTGGAGATCGACGACGCGAAGCTCGCCGCGATTCCGCGGTTCTACGTGCTCACGGCACGCGACCAGGCGATGATGCCGGCTCTCCAACGGCGGATGATCCGCGAGCACCCGTGCGAGCGCGTGTTCGAGCTCGACGCGGACCACGCGCCGTTCCTGTCGGCGACGGACGAGCTCGTCGCGGCGCTGCTCGAGCTGGCCGGAGAGCCCGTCGCGTCCATGGCGTAGGTCGCGGCTCAGGCGACCTCGGCCTTGGTGCGCCAGCCCTCGTGGTACGAGCTGCGCGCGACCTCCGAGTAGGGCGCCGGGCTGACGATCGCGCGGATCTCGGCCTGCACATGGCGCTCGACGACTGGCTTGGACGAGCCGCCATCCTCCTCGCCCCAGACGAGCGTCACCTCCGTCCCGAAGTCGACGTCGACGTCGACCATCGCCAGCGACAGGTAGGAGCGCTCGTTGTAGCTGTAGCCGGAGAACGTCGAGAGGCCGATCACCTCGCCGTCGTGCAGCACCGTGTCGTTCGGCCAGGTGGAGTAGTTCGACAGCGGAATGTCGATGTACTTGACGGCGTCGCCCTTCTCGAACAGCGTGCCGATCGCGCGGGCGACGTCCTCCCCGTTCCACGCGAGCGTGACCTTCTTCCAGCGCGGCTCGTCGGCCATCGCCTCGAGCGCCTCGCGTCCGATGAAGTCGTGGTCGAACTTCACGAACGGCCAGTAGCCGAGGTCGTGCGGTGTCCGGTAGTAGTCCGTGATGTCGTCCGAGTAGTAGCTCCCGCCGAGCGAGCCGGTCCCCTCGTAGCCGTTCGCCGGAAGCCACTCGCGGTACGCCTTCAGCTCGTCGCCCGTGAAGACGGCCGGCAGCGGGCACGGGATCCAGCCGGACTCGAGCGTGTTCGTCGCGTACACGCGGGATCCGACCTGCCGGAGGCCGAAGTCCGTCCCGGCCTCGACGATCGCGGCCCTCACGTCCTCGCGCTCGTCCCACGGCCCCCAGAGCTCGAGCCCGGGGACGCCCGACATCCCGTGATGCAGTGCGCGGACCTTGTGGCCGCCGAGCGTGAGCTCGCCCATGTTGAAGAACTTGATCTCCGGAAGCGAGCCGCCGTTCGCCTTCTTCAGCACGTCGAGCGCGGTCGGGCCCTGCACCTGGAACCGGTAGAGCTCGCGCCGGCCGCTGGGGTTGACCGCCGTCCGCTCGTCTCGCGAGATGTCCACGTCGTAGTCCCCGGTCTCCGCGTGGTACTGGACCCAGTTGTGAGCCGAGGGGCGACCGACGAGGCGCACGCGGTTCTCCTCGAGGTGGAAGAGGATCCCGTCGCCGATGACGTATCCGTCGTGGTTGCACACGACGAGCTGCTTCGCCTTGTTCACCGCGAAGTTCTCGAAGCTGTTGACGCCCAGGTCGGAGAGCAGCCTGATCGTGTCCGGGCCCTCGATCTGGAGATCCAGCATGTGGTGCGACTGGTCGAAGAGGGCGCTCGTCTTCATCCACGAGACCTGCTCGTCCCGCCAGTTCGAGAACTCGCCCGGAACCGCCGGGTAGACGTACGGCCCGATCTGCGAGTTGCGCGCCATCTCCACCGCGCCGCCGACTGCCTGCAGCTTCTCTTCCAGGCTCTGGTGACTCATGTCCTCGTTACCTCCTTCGTCGACACACGTCGCTCGCGCAGCTGCCTGCCCTGCTTCGGCCAAATGATTTGCCAGATCGATCCTAGACAGATCACGGCCCCGCGACCTCCACGTCGTCTCGGCGTGCGAGGTGGTCGCGGCCGAGGAACGTGTTCGCCCATGCGCTCGTCCCCGCAAGGGCGTTGTCCTTGACCACGACAGGGCCGTCGAGCATGGACTCCTCTTCCCCGAAGGCCTTGAGCCGCTCGTACGCCTGCGACCAGATGCACTCCGTGTCGTAGACCTCGCAGAGACCGTCGCGCGTGCCACCGCAGGGGCCGTTTCGCTGGTTCTTAGCGCACTGCGACTCCGGGCACACGTACGCGATCTCGGAGAGCGAGCAGTCGCCGCAGTCCGCGCAGCCGAAGAGCGGCACCTTCGCCGCCTGCTCGACGGCGTGCGCCGCTCTTTGCACCGGCCGTGGCGCCTTCTCGACGCCGCGGTAGAACGCCCTGGCGGCCGGGAAGAGCGGCGACTCGTGCGCAAAGACAGTGTCGTGCAAGCGACGGCTGAAGCGGTACTTGAGCGGGACGCGCAGGTCGGTCCTGCGCGCGCGCTTCGACCTCAGGTAGCGGGCGCTCACGACGTCGGACGAGAGGCCGGTCTCGGGATCGGCTTCGAAGAGGTAGAACTCGCCCGGCAGCGGATAGCGGATCTCGCGTGCGAGCTCGCGCCAGTCGTGCTCTCCGAACGTGCCGGCCAGGTCGATGATCTCGCCGTAGGTGTCGGCCGGCATGTGCCCGCCGAGGTAGACGCCGTGGTAGCCGAGCCCGCGCGCAACCGCGACGTGCTTGGCGGCGAGATCGACGAAGAACGCGCGGCCCTTGTCCGGGCTCGCCCCCTGCCGCTCCGCGAGCTGGAGCAGCGAGTCGCTCACGACGACACCGGGGATCTTCCCCGCCCGGAAGACCCGCGCGGCGCCGGGCGAGAGGACGTAGACGTTCGCGACGGCGTAGAGGCCGAGGTTCTCCCGTCGGACGTAGCGGAGGAGCTCGTCGTCCTTGCGGGTGTCCCAGCCGATCTGCTTGATGACGAAGCGGGCACCCGCCTGCGCCTTCTTGCGGAGCTTGAAGTACTGCGGCATCACCTCCCGCTCGTGGCGCTTGTGGTTCGTGACCACGCAGCCGAGGAAGAAGTCCGTGCGGTCGAGGCGCCGCCCGGGCTTGCGCTCGTCGTGGAGACCGGCGTTCATGTCCGAGAAGAGGCTCAGCAGCCCGACCGAGTCGATGTCGAAGACGGGCGCCGCGAGCCCCTTGTGCCCGGTGACCGGGTAGTCGCCGGACAGGGCGAGCACGTTGTGGAACCCGGCCGAGGAGAGCTGCCACCCGCGGCTCTCGAGCGCGTTCCGGTTCCAGTCCTTGCACGCGAGGTGGATGACCACCTCCTGCCCGCGCAAGATCATGTCCGTCCCGAGCGCGTCCGGCGAGAACATCGCGTGGCCGCCGGGGTTGTCCGTGATCGAGAGCACGTCGATCCGGGGGTCCTCGGCGAGCGCCCGCGCCAGCGCCAGCAACTCGGCTCCACCATCCGCAGTGAGCAACCCGCGACTGGTCACGACCTCGGCGGCGATGACGAATGCGCCGGGCCGCTCGAGGAGCTCACGGAACGGGACCATCGGAGCTAGGCGGCTGCCTTGGCCGCCACGGCGTCCCGGATGGCCGCGCCTGCCTCGGCGACCGCGCGATCCGCGCTCTCCATGACGTTGACCAGCCAGAAGAACGCGTGGATCTGATCGTCGTGACGCGCGACGGTCACCGACACCCCGCCGGCCTCGAGCGCCGCGGCGTAGGCGAGCCCCTCGTCGCGCAGAGGATCGTGCTCGGCGATGACGATGTAGGCAGGCGGCAGCCCGACGAAGTCGGATGCCCGGATCGGCGACGCGTACGGATGCTCGCGCTCGGCCGGGTCGGGCACGTAGTGGTCCCAGAACCAGACCATCTCCGCCTTGTTCAGGAAGAGGTCGTTCCCTGCGCACTCGACGTAGGAAGGTCGCGTCAGGTCGCAGTCCACGATGGGATACACCAGCACCTGGAGCGCGATCTCCGGGCCGCCTGCCTCGCGCGCCCGCAGTGCCGACACCGCAGCGAGATTCCCACCCGCACTGTCGCCTGCGACGACGAGCGGCTCGCCGGGGTGCCGCTCCGCGACCCCGACGAGCGCGGCGAACGCGTCGTCGGTCGCCGCGGGGAAGCGATGCTCGGGCGCCAGCCTGTAATCGACGCTCACGACGCGCGCGCCCGACGCGACGGCGAGCGCCTGGCAGACCGCATCGAACTCGTCCAGGCAGCCGAGCACCCAGCCTCCACCGTGGTAGTAGACGACGGTGCCGACGGGATCGGGAACCGGCTCGTAGACGCGTGCGGGGATCGCGCCGTTCGGACCGGGAATCTCGATGTCGTGCACGACGGCGACGTCAGGCCCGGCGCCGATCAGCTCGATGAAGAAGGCCGACCCCTCGCGTGCCTCCTCGGGTGTCACCGTCGTCAGCGGCGGCGCACCGGTCTCCGCCAGCAGGTCGAGGAACTGCTGGGCTTGGGGGTGGAGCGTCACCGCTCGTCCTGGGCGGCAACCGCCACGGCGACGTCGGGCGTTCCGTACGTGTGAAAGCTCTCGATCGTCTTCACGCCCCAGAACTGGCCGCGGGCGCGCTCCGCCGCCGTCCACACGATCGGCTCGAAGTCGGGGTCGTAGACGAAGTAGCCGCCCGTCGTCACCTCGACGCGGTTGCCGCCTGGCTCGAACCCGTACAGGAAGAACCCCTGGGCGACTCCGTGCTTCGAGGGCGCCGCCTCGATCGGGACGCCCGCGTCCACGAACAGGTCGGCGGCGCGCAGGCACTCCTCGCGCGTGTCGACCCAGAAGGCGAGATGGTGGAGCCGTCCGCGGGCACCGTAGTGGTCGGCGACGTAGATGAGCTCGTGCGCGGCGATGGAGAGGCTGAGCCAGGCGCCCTGCTCGCTCCCGTCGTCGAGCTCGATCCGCTCGTAGAGGCGATACCCGAGGAGCTCCTGCGCGAACACGCGGTTCGCGCGCACGTCGGCAGCCAGCACGTTGACGTGGTCGAGGCGCTTGACGGCGGCGCCGCGGCCGACGTAGCGCTGCGGCTGGTTCCTCCACGACGGCCGGAGATGCTCGGGCGCCTCGTACCGCTCGGCGTCGTAGAAGAGCTCGAAGACGTGGCCGTCGGGATCCGTGAAGCGATACGCGGGGCCGTGACCGACGTCGCCGTCGATCCATCCGTCGCCGAGTCCCGTCTCGCCGATCGCCTCGACGCGGCGCTCGAGCGCTTCCGGGCTCCAGGCGCGGAGCGCCACGTGCCCGAGACCCGCCTGCGGCGACTCCGTGAGCTTCAGGCTGTAGCGAAGGTAGTCGCCCCACCCACGCAGGAACACCGACTGCCCCTCGCGCGCCTCCTCCTCCATTCCCAGCACGTCGACGAAGAAGCGGAGGCTCTCGTCCGGCTTCGGAGTGAGGAGCTCGGCGTGCGCGATCCGCGCCACGTCGTGCAGAGGCTCGCTCACGGGCTGGTCTCCAGTCCGTGAGCGTGGAGGGTGCGGGGAACCCAAGCGCCTTGCGCCCGCGCAAGAAGAGGGAGCTTCCCCGCGCTTTCGAGAAGAAGGGGGCTTCGCAGGAGGAAACATGGTTTCCGTTTGCCCTTCTCATGGCGACCGCGAGCCGAAGGCGAGCGGTGGTCATCGCTCCACGAGCTCCCGGAGGCCGTCGAGGTCGTACGAGAGCTCGCCCGCCTCGAGCTTCGCGCGCTTCACGCGCTCCCGCTCGGCACGGGCACGTGCCGCAGCGAGCACGTCCGCGATGCGCTCGTGCTGGACGACCACGGCGCCGTCGGCGTCGAGCACGACGACGTCGCCCTGTCGGATCGTCGCGCCTCCGACCCGAACCGGCTCGCCGATCGCGCCCGGGACGCTCTTCCCGGCACCGGAGACGCGCACGTAGCGTGCCCAGACCGGCAGGCCGACGTCCCGCAGCTCCTCGACGTCGCGCACGGCTGCGTCGACGAGGAGAGCCGCCACACCGCGTGCCTTCGCCTGTGTCGCCAGAAGCTCGCCGACGAGCGCAACCGGCGACGGCTCGGGCATCGTCAGCACGAGCACCTCGCCGGGCTCCGCCTCCGCGACGGCCGCGTGCACCATGAGGTTGTCGTCCTGGCCGCACCGCACCGTTCGCGCAGGGCCGGCGGCCCTGGAGGCAGGCAGGATCTGGATCAGCGCCACGTCCACGACCGGCGCGCGTTCTCCCGCCTCGTGGACCGTCGCGCTCCCCAGGTGCGCCAGCTCGGCGTAGACGTCCGTCACAACGCGCTCACGACCTGCGGCGTCACGCGCTGGAACGCCTCGGCGTACCGGATCGCGGAGTCGCCCGAAGAGCGCCGCGCATGGTTGCCGCGCTGCTCGGCCCGCTGCGCGTAGTACGTGACGAGATACGCCTGCGCCTTCATCTCGGCCATCGCCGCCTTCTTCTGCTCGACGACCGGCGTGATGTCGACGAACGTGGTCGGAACGAAGTTGCACAGCTCGGGTTGATGCGGCTCGAAGAGGAGCAGCTCCGGTGGCTGCACGGTCTCGAACGCGCTCGGAACGCCTGCTCCCGCGGCGAGAGCGCGGGCGCGCTCGACCGCGAAGAACGCGCTCGCGTGATCCGGGTTGAACGGATCCCGGTCCGTGTGTGTCAGCACGACGTCCGGAGCGAACTCGCGGATGCGGTCGGCTATGTGGACGAGGGCTTCCCCGTCGACCTGCAGCGGATAGTCGCCGAGGTCGAGGCACGCGAAATCGGCACCGAGAGCCGCCGCCGCGCGTTCCGCTTCCGCGTGGCGGACCTCCTTCACGTGCTCGACCGTCTGGCCCGGCTCGTTCCACAGCTCCCCCGACTCGCCCCGCTCTCCGTAGGAAAGCGCCAGCACGCGCGCCTCGCCGCCGGCGGAGGTCGTAACCGCGATCGCGCCTCCTGCCCGCCAGACGAAGTCGGCCGAGTGCGCGCCGATGACGAACAGCTTCCTGCTCACGGGGCTCCCGCCAGGCGGCGGGACTGCCCGACGATCATCTCCCGCACCTCGTCCTCGTCGAACTCGGCGTCGAGCAGCCGATCGGCCCACAGCGCGAGCCCGTCCTCGACGGGCGGGTAGTCGGGATTCCCGCAGTCACTCGAGAACAGCGTCCGCTCGACGCCGACTGCGCGCACGCCAGCGAAGACATGCTCCCACGTCGTCTTCCCGCTGAACGGCGTCGTCAGGCAGCGCTCGAGCAGGCAGCCGCGCCTCGCGAGCTCGACCTGATCCTCGATCGAGAAGTCCTGACACGGAAACTCGGGATGCGTCACCACGATCTCGGTGACGCCTTCCTCGAGCGCAGCGCCGACGACCGCGAAGGTGTCGTCTCGGGCGAGGTGGCCGGTCGCCAGGATCAGGCCGTGGCGTGCGATCGCGCGGAGCACCTCGCGCGTCTCCCGCAGGAGCGTTCCGTCCGCGGCGGTCACGTGCACGGGCTCGACGCCGAGACCGAGCTCGCGCAGCTCGTGCTGGAGGCGGGCCCATTGCGGAACCTTGTCGCCGGGCTTCGGCTCGGTCCGGCCGGCGGTCTCCGCAGGCGAGTCGACGGTCGGCATCCACACGATCCGTGCGCCCTCGCGGGCCGCGATCTCCACTGCCAGCGGGTTCATCCCGCCGACGGCCCGGTTGAGCGTCAGCGTCCCCACGACCTCGACACCCGTCACGGCCGAGACCACCTGCGCACGCTCCGCGGTCGACGTGTAGTGCGACTTGAGCCCGAACCCTGCGAGCCCGACCTCGGCGAAGCGTCGCGCGAGCGACACGTCGTCGATACGACGCGGCGGCACGTCGGGAGCGATGTGGACATGCAGGTCGAACGCGCCCCGCACGAGCGTGCGTGCCCGCTCGGTCGGTCGCGTCTCGACGGCTGACTGCGTCGCCACCGTTTCGACCCTATCGATCCTCGATCGTGGCGAGCCCTGCGAGCTGCGCCGCGCTCGCGGTGGCGACGAAGGGCTCGACTCCGAGCTCGAGCAACAGGTCGCGGGCGGCCTCCATCTCGTCGACGCGCCGCGCAGCGTGCTTCCGGCTCCCCTCGAGCGCCCGCTCGAGGAACGGTCGGCCGATCAGCGCCTCGATCTCCTGCTCGAGCCAGGCGGCGCGTCCGATCGCCTCCGCTGCCTGCATGCTCTCGACGACGGCGGCGGCGAGCCCTTTCATGAATACCGAGCGCACGAGCTTCAGCGCGGCCGCGTCGCCCGCCACGTCCGAGACGACGGCGACGGGCATACCCAACGGCGCGAAGAGATCCGCGAATGCCTGCGCAGAGACTCCGGAGACGAGCACCGGAGCGAAGAGCCCCCGCGCGGGGATCGGCCCGAGTAGCGCGACGTCGACGAAGCCGACCCCCGCCTCGGCGGCGAGCTCGGCGAGCTCGCGCTTCAGCTCCGGCGAGGCGGAGTTCAGATCGGCGTAGATGCCGCTCGTCTGCAAGCCGGCAAGAGCCGCCGTCGCAGCGTCGAGCGCAACCTTGGCGGCATTGACGCTGAGGACGACGTCGCAACCTGCGGCTGCGGAGGCTGCGTCTGCGACCCGGGAGATCGACCGAACGCCACGCGCGGGATCGGGATCGAACCCCCGGACCTCCACCCCTGCCGCCGCCAGATCGGCCGCAATCCGGGCACCGGCCTCTCCGAGCCCGAGCACCGCAACCCTTCTCAGGCTCGGGGCTTGCTCCCGCTGCTGAACTTCGACACTGTTCATCGAACCCTGGTGCCAGAGAAACCTAGCCGAGAGTGAGACAGAATTGTTGACGATCTTCTCAACGTTTCGGCAGTATGCGTGACGCGATGTCGACGACGAGCGCCAGCTACGACGCCCTCCGCGAAGCGATCGTTCGCGGCGACATCGCCCCCGAGGCCCGCCTCGTCGAAGCCGAGGTCAGCACGACCTTCGAGATGTCGCGCGGCGCCGTGCGGACCGCACTCATCCGCCTGGAGGAGGAAGGGCTCGTCATCCGCGAGCCTCACCGTGGCGCGCGCGTGCGGAAGGTGTCGGACGACGAGGCGGTCGAGATCCTGCAGGTCCGCGCGGTCCTGGAAGGTCTCGCCGTCCGGCTCACCGCCGAGCGGATCGACGAGGCGGGGGCCTCGCGGCTGCGGTCGCTGCTCGAGCGCCACCGCGAGCTGCTCGAGCTCGGTGACCTTCTGGGCGCGTCGGATGCGAACGCAGACCTGCACGCAGCGTTGCTCGAGCTGTCCGGGCACGGAACGGCGCGCCGCCTCATCCGAGCGCTGAACTCTCAGACCGTGCGTTACCAGTACCGCACGATCCTCATTCCCGGACGCCCAGCGGCGTCCGTCGCGGAGCACACGGCCATCGTCGAGGCCGTCGTCGCCGGACGCCCGGACGCGGCCGAGGCCGCGATGCGCAGCCACCTCTTCAACGTGGCCCAGGCGGTGCAGCGAGCAGTGCTTCCAGGAGGCATCGACAATGCCGCTCGCGGTGTTCTGTAGTCGGGCGAATGAAGCCCGAGGAGGCTCGACGCGAGCCGTCACAGTCCGCAAGGCAGGCCCAAAATCGGGACCGCTCAGGTCCCGCTCGAGCTGCAGGGCAGCTCGACGGAGAGGAGCACGTCATGAGTAAGAGGAGCTATCGGCCCCGGGGGCGACTTGCCGTCGCTGCGATCGCCCTCGTGGCCACCGTCGTTGCTTTCGGCGGAATGGCCGGCAGCGCGCCCGGTCAGCAGCCGACCACCATCAACGTGGACACACTCGCGATCGCGAACGGCCTTCCGCTCACCCTTGGGATCAACAAGGGCTTCTTCGCGGCTCAGGGGCTCGAGATCAAGCCGAAGATCTTCGCCAGCGGCAACGACATCGTGCTCGCGATGGCGAACGGAGACGGCGACATCGGATACATGGGCTACACCCCGGCGATGATCGGGCGTACGCAGGGGGTCGCTCCGCTGAGCGTCCTCGCCGCCAGCGAGACCGAGGGAGCGACGGAAGCCGACAACTGGCAGAACGTCGTGGTCGACGGGTCGAGCTCGATCCGCACGCCCAGGGACCTCGTCGGCAAGACGATCGCTCTGAACGCGCTCAAGGGTGTCACCGAGCTCGTCGTCAGGGGGGCGCTCGACAAGCTCGGCATCGACTCGAACTCCGTGAAGTTCGCGACGATGCCGTTCCCGACGATGCCGGCGGCACTCGCGAACGGCCAGGTCGACGCGATCCACACGCCCGAGCCGTTCATGTCGCAGGTCCTCGCGCGCGGCGGTCGGATCGTCCTGGCTCCCGGTCCGGTCATCACCCCGTTCTTGCCGAACGGCTGCTACTGCGCACGCGCGGACTGGATGGCGAAGAATCCCGCGCTCGTGAAGCGGTTCCGGGCAGCGATCAACCAGTCGCTGACGTACTCGAACAGCCACCCCGACGAGGTCCGGGCGCTCCTCCCGGCCTCCATTCGGAACATCCGCCTCCCCAACTGGAGCCCGCTGCTCGACCGCTCGAAGCTCCTGCTGCTCGCTCGGCTGGCGAAGAAGTACGACATCATCAAGACGCTCCCGAACATGACGACGTTCGCGCCGAGGTTCGTCGAGGAAGGCACGTTCCTGAACGCGGCGGTCGGTCAGAGCGGGTTCCTCACGCTCAGGCTGGACGGGAAGGTCGTGACGCGACTACCGGCAGGCAAGGTCACGGTCGCCGTCGCCGACAAGTCCTCGAAGGACAACTTCCATCTGAAAGGCGCTGGTGTCGACCGGTCGACGAGCGTCGCCAAGAAGCAGCAAGCCACGTGGACCATCACGTTGAAGAAGGGCGTTTACCGCTTCTCGTCCGACGGAAGCTCGAAGAGGGGGGAACCTTCCGGGTCGGGTAGCGCTTCGAGAAACCGGCTGCTCGGGCGACCCTGCGTAGCGGCGCCGCCCGAGTACAGCCACCTGTCCGCCGCAAGCGACGAATCGAGAGGGAGGATCGACGTGAGTCACCGGAGCCTTGAAGACCTGCTCGGGACGGTCACGAGCCCGGTCGAGCTGCTACGCAACTCGCAGACCGGTGCGAACGTCTTTCCCGGCGTCCCGCCGGAGTTCACGAACTGGCGCGACGAGCAGCGCGCCTGGCAGACGAGCTGCCTCCTCTTCGACCAGTCGTTCCACATGAACGACCTGCTGGTGCGGGGGCCCGACGCGTTGGCCTTGCTCTCCCACCTCGGGGTCAACAGCTTCGACGGCTTCGCCTTCGACCGGGCAAAGCACTTCGTCCCCTGCACTCCCGACGGGTACGTGCATCGGCGATGTGATCCTGTTCCCGCTGGCCGAGGACGAGTTCAATCTCGTGGGCCGTGCCCCGACCTTGAACTGGGTGACCTACCACGCCGAGACGGGTGGCTACGACGTGACCGTCGACCTCGACCTGCGGACCGCGCTCCGGACCGACGGTCGCCGTCGGTCGTACCGCTTCCAGCTGCAGGGCCCGAACGCCATGCAGGTGACGGAGAACGCGCTCGGCCAGGCTCCACCGGATCTCCGGTTCTTCCACACGACGATGGTGGAGATCGCCGGCAGGACGGTCGGCGCACTGCGTCACGGGATGGTCGGCCAGCCGGGGTGGGAGCTCTTCGGGCCCTGGGAGGACCGGGAGGCCGTGCTGGAGGCGCTGCTGACCGCCGGCGAGGACCTCGGGCTCGAGCGATGCGGTGGGCGGGCGTACTCGTCCAACACGGTGGAGTCGGGCTGGATTCCCTCACCGCTCCCGGCCGTGTACTCGGGCGCGAGCCTGAAGGCGTACCGCGAGTGGCTGCCCGCGGCGGGCTACGAAGGCGTGGCGTCGCTCGGCGGCAGCTTCGACTCCGACGCGATCGAGGACTACTACTTCACGCCCTGGGACCTCGGGTACGGAAGCTACGTGAAGTTCGATCACGACTTCATCGGGCGCGAGGCGCTCGAGCGGATGGCCGACGCGGAGCATCGGCAGAAGGTCACGCTGGCGCTGGACGACGAGGACGTGATCCGCACGATCGGAACGATGTTCCAGAAGTCCGACCGCGCCAAGTTCATGGACTGGCCGGCCGCCGTCTACTCGATGCATCAGTACGACAGGGTCACCGTGGACGGCGAGACCGTCGGCATCTCGACCTGGATCGCGTACACCGCGAACGAGGGCAAGATGCTGACCCTCGCGGTCCTGGACGCCGAGTACGCGGAGCCGGGCACCGAGGTCACGTTCGTCTGGGGCGAGGAGGACGGCGGGACGACCAAGCCCACCGTCGAAGCCCATGTGCAGACCGAGATCGGTGCGGTGGTCAGCCCCGTTCCGTACGTCGAAACCGTGAGAACGTCATATGCGCCGGGCGGCTGGCGGGCCGCCTCGTAGAGGCCGAACCGAGTTCGAACGAAATCGTTGACAACATTGGTGCTGATCTGGTTGAGTCGATCACTACGTCAACTTTTCAGTCGATCACTACGTCAAACAGGTGCTCGTACCCAACGTCGTCGCGGTCGTGCAGGCCGTCTCGTTGACGACCAAGTCACGTGTCACGTGGAAGGAGAGCCATGAATCGCTTTGCCCGTAGCACCGCGCTTGCCGGTGCGGCGCTCGTCGCGCTCGTGCTCGCGATCGCCGCCTCGGCCACGACGGCGGGATCCGACCGCAGCACGGCGCCGAACGCCGGTGCCGCGGTGACGAACTACCTGAAGTACGTGGAGGGGACGCGCGGGAAGGCCAACCCCAAGAAGTCCAAGATCTACATCGGCTGGGTGAACCAGCAGGGTGGCCAGGTCGTCATCGGCGGGCTGGCAACGGCAGGCGCCGAGCTCGCCGTCAAGTACGTGAACGATCAGCTCGGCGGCATCGACGGCCATCCGGTCGCGCTCGTCGAGTGCTTCATCAAGTCGAACGAGGAGGAAGGCACGACCTGCGGACAGAAGCTCGTGAACAACAAGCGGATCTCCGTGATCGCGTCGGGCGCCGTCGCCACGGGAGCGCAGTCGTTCTTCGCGACGGTCCGCGGCGCGAAGCCGGTCGTCACCGGTGTCGCCATCACCCCGGTCGACGGAGCGCAGAAGAACGCGATCGTCCTCTTCGGCGACTCGGGGCACATCCTCCTGCCGTTCGGCACGTACGCGAAGAACGTCCTCAAGGCCAAGACCGCGGCGGTCGTCTATCCGCAGGCGACGGGCATCACGGAGGCGGCACTGGTGATCGCGGCGGGCCTGAAGAAGGCCGGCATCGAGACGAAGGCCGTCGGCTACACGCAGGGTCAGACCGACCTGACGGCGCCCTTGACCGCAGCCGGGGCGACAACGGCGGACTTCATCGCCCCCTACGGCTCGGCGTCGGACTGTGCGAATCAGGCGAAAGCCCTCAAGCAGCTCGGCATCACCGATGCTCGCAAGATCATGACCGCACCGCTCTGCCTCAGCCCACAGGTGATCGACGCGCTCGGCGACTGGCCGCTGTGGACGTACGCGATCGCCTCGTCGCTCTACGGTGATCCGACCGACAAGGGCATGCCCGCCTACCAGGCGGTGATCAAGAGGTACAAGGCGGAGAAGAACGCGCCGGATCCGTGGCACATCGTCGCCTTCGGCCAGCTCCTGACGACCGTCAAGTTCCTCAACGAGGTCGGCGCGAACAACATCACACCCGCGCGGGTGCTGGCGCGGGCGAAGGCGTTCCACGGCCCGCTCGCGCTCGGATCGCCGAAGCTCCAGTGCGGCAAGTACAAGACCGCGCCGGGCATCTGCAACGACATGTTCCAGGCGTTCACCTACCAGGGCAAGTTCGCGTTCAAGCGGGCGTCCGGCTGGATCGGGCCGCCCAAGTAGCGCGTAGAAGAGCAACGACATTCCAGCCGACGGGGCCGGTCGACTCCGGCCCCGTCGGCTGACAAGCACCGGACGACATGAAAGAGACCCTCCTCTTCCTCCTGCTCGGCCTGGGGACCGGGGCGACGATCGCCGCCATCGCGGTCGGCGTCGTGATCACGTACCGCGGCTCCGGCTTCATCAACCTGGCGGCGGGCGCGATCGCCATGCTCGCCGGCTTCTCCTTCTGGGCGCTCCGTACCGGCGAGCTCGGCTTCACGCTCGCCACCCCGTTCGCCATCGCGCTCTCGTACGCGTTCGTGATCGTCGTCAGCATCGCGATCGAGCTCGCGGTCTTCCGTCCGTTGCGCACCGCTGCGCCGCTGGCGAAGCTCGTCGCCTCGCTCGGCGTCCTGCTCACGGCGCAGGCGACGATGCTCCTCGCGTTCGGGACGTCGCAGCATCCCCAGCCGACGGTCATCCCGATCCGCGTGGTCCGGTTGCTCGACGGGGCGGTGCCTCTGTCCAGCCTCGTGCTCAGCGGCGCCGTCGTCGGGATCACCGTCCTGCTCTGGGCGCTGTACCGCTGGACGCGCTTCGGGCTCGCGACACGTGCGGCGTCGGAGAACGACGTCGCGGCACGCCTGGCGGGTCTGTCTCCCAACGAGCTCTCGCTCGCGAACACCGTGCTCGCCAACCTGCTGCTCGGGACGCTCGGCATCTTCGCCGGCTCGGTGGCCGCGCTCGACACGACCACGCTGCCCTTCCTCGTCGTGCCGGCACTCGCCGCGGCCCTCTTCGCCAGGCTCACCTCCTTCGCGATCGCATGCGCCTGCGGCCTCGGCATCGGGATGCTCGAGTCCCTGACCGAGCTCGAATCGACGAAGTCGTGGTTCCCGACCAGCCAGGGAGCGGCGTGGCCCGGAGTCAAGGAGCTGCTCGTCTTCGCGCTCATCGTGGCGGCGATGTTCCTGCGCGGCGCGTCGCTGCCGACGCGCGGCGAGCTCGTCGAGCAGCGCCTCCCCGACGTGCCTCGCCCGAAGCACCCGTTCGCCCTCGCGATCCCGTCGACGGTCCTGTGCGCCGTAGCGCTCGTGGTGCTGCCGTTCGACTTCCGCCAGGCGCTGACGAACTCGCTGATCGGCATCGTGATGGCGCTGTCGCTGGTCGTGATCACCGGCTTCGTCGGCCAGATCTCGGTCGTCCAGCTCGCGCTCGCGGGCGTCGCGGGCTTCACCGTCTCGCATCTCGCCGTCGACGCCGGGATCGGCTTTCCACTGGCGCCGCTCGCGGGCATCGCCGCCGCCGTGGTGCTCGGCCTCGTGACGGCGGTGTCGGCGCTGCGCGTGCGCGGGGTGGCGCTCGCCGTCGTGACCATCGCCGCTGCGGTCGCAGTCTTCAACTTCGGGTTCCAGAACGGCACGTGGGGCGGAGGCGCGACCGGCTCGCCCGTGCCGGACCCGCACCTGTTCGGGATCAACCTCGGCCCGACCGCGTCCTACCGCGGCCTCGACGGGAACCTGCCCAGTCCGGTGTTCGGGTGGGTGGCACTCGGCGCCACCGTGCTCCTCTGCCTCCTCGTCGTCTCGGTGCGCCGCGGTACGCTCGGGCGGCGCATGCTCGCCGTACGCTCGAACGAGCGCGCCGCAGCCGGAGCGGCGATCGACGTCCGGAACGTCAAGTTGACCGCGTTCGGAATCAGCGCGCTCATCGCAGGCGTCGCGGGGACGCTGTACGCCTACAACTTCGGCTCCGTGAGCGCCGACCGCTTCAGCGTGCCACTCGCCCTGAGCCTCATCGCGTTCGCCTACGCAGGTGGGATCACGCTGGTCTCGGGCGCCGTCTTCGCCGGGCTGATCGCCGCGCAGGGCATCGTCCCCTACGCGCTCGACAAGTGGTTCGGGCTGTCCGGAAACTGGTTCCTGCTGTTCGGAGGCGTCGTGCTGATCTTCACGCTCATCCAGAACCCCGAGGGCGTCGCGGGCTCCTTCTACCGCACGGCGCAAGCCCGGCAGCGCAAGAGAGCGGGGGCCGCCTCGGCATGAAGGCCGTGCTCGCAACGGCCGCCCTCTCGGTCCGGTTCGGCGGTGTGCAGGCGGTGGAAGACGTCGATCTCGCCGTCGAGGAGGGGCAGCTCGTCGGCCTGATCGGTCCCAACGGCGCCGGCAAGACGACCTTCATCGATGCCATCACCGGCTTCGTGCGCTACACGGGTGTGGTCGAGCTCGACGGACGGGATCTCGGAGGGCTGCCGCCGCACGCCCGCGCCCTGCGTGGCCTCGCCCGGACGTGGCAGAGCACCGAGCTGTTCGACGATCTCACGGTGCGCGAGAATCTTGCGGTCGGAGCGGAGCGGCCCTCGTTCCTTGCCCTGGCGGCGGAGGTCGTCGGGCGACGGATCCCGACCGGCGAGTCGGCCGACGACGCGCTCCAGCTGCTCGACCTCGGCGGCATTGCAGACGCGATGCCGGCCGAGCTGACGCAGGCTCAGCGCAAGCTCGTCGGCGTGGCACGCGCGATCGCGATGAGGCCTCGGCTCCTCTGCCTCGACGAGCCTGCGGCCGGCCTCGACACGCGCGAGAGCGACGACCTCGGCCAGCGGCTCCGGCAGATCGCCGACGCAGGGACGACCACGCTTCTGATCGATCACGACATGGGGCTCGTGTTGAACATCTGCGACCGCATCGTCGTGCTCGAGTTCGGAAAGGTGATCGCGGCAGGGCCGCCGGACGAGGTGCGGCGCGATCCCGGGTCGTGAAGGCATACCTCGGCGGCGGCGGCCGCCGGGCAGGAGGACGACGGTGACGCGTCGAGCGCGACGAGGCGGGGGCCGGGCGAGACATGAGCGCGCCGATGCTCGAGATCGACGGCCTGACGGCAGGCTACGACGGCGCCGCCGTCATTCGCGACATCTCGCTCGAGGTCGCGCCGGGCGAGATCGTCGCGCTGCTCGGCGCCAACGGGGCGCGGGCAAGACGACGACGCTTCGCGCCGTCTCCGGCCTCGTGCACCCGATGGAGCGGAGCGATCCGCTTCGAGGGACAGGATCTGGCCGGACGCGTGTCGGCGAGCGCCCGTGCGCGGCTCGGTATCGCGCACGTACCGGAGTCGCGCGGCCTGTTCTTCGGGCTCACGGTCGCGGAGCACCTGCGTCTCGGCTACCGGCGCGAGCGGCTCGACGCGGAGGCCGCGTACCGGTACTTCCCCGCGCTGGCCGAGCTGCGGGACCGGCGCTGCGGCCTGCTCTCCGGTGGGGAGCAGCAGATGCTGGCCCTCGGGAGGGCTCTCGCCCGGCAGCCCAAGCTCCTGCTCCTCGACGAGCTCAGCCTCGGCCTGGCGCCGGTGATCGTCGAGCGCTTGCTCCCCGTCGTGCGTCAGTACGCCGATGAGAGCGGCTGCGGGGTCGTGCTCGTCGAGCAGCACATCGAGCTCGCGCTGACGATCGCCGATCGCGGCTTCGTCCTCTCGCACGGAGAGATCGTGCTGAGCGGCGAGGCCGAGGAGCTCCGTCGCAACCACGAGCTGCTCATCTCCAGCTACTTCGGAGAGCACACCGAGCTGTTCGCCGGGAAGCGTCCGTAGTAGGGTCGCGTCGTGGCCGCCTCGACACCGGTCGGATCGTTCCCCAGCCCCTACGAGATCGAGACGCCGCCGGGCTGCGAGGGCTGGGAGGAGATGTACCCGTACTACGCGCTCTTCGACGAACGCCGCCGCGAGCAGGACGAGCAGCGGTTCTGGTTCTGGAATTCGATGCACTTCCCGCTGCCGATGCCCGCGTTCGATCTCGCCTGCGCGGACGTCCCCTACATGGGGATCGCCACGTGGCAGAACCGCGTCTTCGCCGTTCCCCCGGCCATGGGGATCGACTACCGCGTCGTCAACGGCTACATCTACATCTCGGGCAACCCGGTCACCGACCCCGCCAAGATCGCCGAGCGCGCCGAGTTCTTCCAGCGCCGGGCGGGCTACTACTTCGAGCACTGGGACGAGCTGTACGCGAAGTGGAAGATGAAGATGGAGGCGCTGATCGCGGAGATCACGCGAGCTTCGCGTTCCCGACCTGCCCGAGTACGAGCCCGACGAGGTCGTGTTCGAGGACGACCGCAACACGGCCTACGTCGAGGTCCTCGACGCGTATCGGGCGGCTGCATCGCTGCGGCGAGCTCATGTGGCAGCACCACAGCGAGTTCCTCCTGCTCGGCTACGGCGCCTACGCGACGTTCGTCCGACTTCTGCAAGAACGCCCTCCCGGACATCCCCGACCAGCACATCGCGCAGATGGTCGCCGGCATCGACGTGCTCCTGTTCGTGCCGGACGCCGAGCTGCAAGCGGCTCGCACGCCTCGCCGTCGACACCGGGGTGGGCACGGCGTTCGTCGAGGGGCGCTCGCCGGACGAGATCGACGCCGACCTCGCCGGGAGCGACGCCGGCCAGTGCGTGGCTCGAGGAGCTCGAGAAGGTGAAGGACCCGTGGTTCAACATGGCGACGGGCGACGGGCTCTACCACTACTACGGCAGCTGGCTCGACGACCCGAGCATTCCCGTACGCGTCGCTCGATCGGTTACGTGCGCGCGCTGAGCGACGGCGAGGAGATCGAGCGCCCGACCGAGGAGCTCGTGCGCGAGCGGGACCGGCTCGCGGAGGAGTACGGCGCGCTCCTCGACGAGGAGACGCGCAAGGGCTTCGACGAGCTGCTCGGGCTCTCGCGCATGGTCTTCCCGTACGTCGAGGAGCACAAGTTCCTCTGCGACTACTGGTTCCTGACGAGGTGGTGGAACAAGGTGCGCGAGTTCGGGGCGCTGCTCGCAAACCACGGCTACCTGGAGGATGCCGAGGACGTCTTCCAGCTCTCGCGTCACGAGGTGGCAGTCGGCGCTCGACGAGCTCGTGCTGATGTGGGCCACGGGCGGAGAGCCGCTCGGCCCGAAGCACTGGCCTCCGATCGTCGCAGCGTCGCAGGGAGATCATCGAGCGGCTCGCCGACTGGAGCCCGCCACCGGCGATCGGTGCGATGCCCGAGGAGGTGAAAGACCCCGTGCTGAACATGCTCTGGGGCATCACGACCGAACGCGTTCGCGCGTGGGCGCGGAGCCAGGACGGGGGACCGGAGCTGAGCGGAGCGCCCGCGTCGCCGGGCGTGGTCGAGGGCGTCGCGCGGGTCGTGAAGACGGTCAGCTGAGCTCGCTGACGTGCGCGACGGCGAGATCCTCGTCTGCAGCATCACGTCGCCCGCCTGGGCGCCGATCTTCACGAAGGTCAAGGCGGTCGTCACGGACATCGGCGGGGTGATGTCGCACGCCGCCATCGTCTGCCGCGAGTACGGCCTGCCGGCCGTCGTCGGCACCGGCCGCGCGACGTCGCAGATCCGCACCGGACAGCGCGTCAGCGTCGACGGCTCCGCCGGCACCGTGACCATCCTCGACTAGCGGCGTGCGCCTCGACGACGTCCGCGGCTTCGTCTTCGACGTCGACGGCACGCTCGTGCACCGGGCGGGCGCCGAGGTGCGTGCGCTCCCCGGAGCCGCCGAGGTCCTGGACGCGATTCGTGCATCCGGGCGCCCGTTCGTGCTGTTCACGAACGGCAGCCACATGCCGCCCGCGGCGTTCGCACGCGAGCTGCGCGGGGCGGGGCTCCGGTGGAGGACGAGCAGGTCCTGACGCCGCTCTGCAGCGTGCAGACGTACCTCGAGAATCACGGGACGTCTCGGTTCTGCGCGTTCGTGACGGACTCGGCGCGCGACTACTCGAGGAGGCGGGAGTGCAGGCTGGTGGACGGAGGCGAGCACGAGAGCATCGACGCCGTCTTCGTGGCACACCCCGAAGCGAGGTCGATTTCGAGCGGCTCGAGCGCGCCGCCCGCGCGGTGATCGCGGGCGCCCGCCTACTGACCGGGAGCTACGTTGCCGCCTACGCGGGAGCGAACGGCCCCATCCTGAGTCGCGGAGCGATGGTGACGGCCGCCATCGCGAAGGCGAGCGGCGAGCGGCCCACGATCGTCGGGAAGCCTTCCCGGGCGGCCGTGAACGAGATCGAGAGGCGCTCGGGAGTGCCGACCGCGGAGATCGCGGTGATCGGCGACGACCTCCTCCTGGACATCGCGCTCGGCCATCTGGGCGGCTCGCGGACGGTGCTCGTACGCAGCGGTATCAGGGGATCGGTCGACGTCGAGCCGCGTTCCCGAGAAACGGCGCCCGCACGCCTCGGTCCTGAGGCGTCGCCGAGCTGACTCGACTGGCTCTAGACCTGCGAGCGTCGAGCCCGATCGCAGTCAGCGGCGAGATCTGCGCGAGCGCGGAAGAGAGCTCGCGCTCGCCGTCGTCCTGCGCTCGGCGAGCACGCCACGCGATGAAGCCGTCAGGACGGACGAGCACGGCGCCCTCGGTCCCGGTGCCGTAGGCCTCCGCGAACGCCGGGCGCCTCGATCCGCTGCGCGTCGAGCGAGGCGGCCTCCGCGGCGCGACACCAGGCGTCCGACGGAGAGAGGACGACGAAGCCGCGCCCGAAGAGGTCGAGCGTCGAGCCGCCGTCGAGGGCGACGTGCGGCGCGCGCGTTCCGGGGCGACCCGAAGGCTCGTGCGGGTTCTCGTGGAGCGAGCCGTCGTCGTCGCTCTCCGCGATCACGGCCGAGGAGTCGATACCGGTGGCCGAGCTCGATCGGAGGGTCCGGGACGAAGGGCTGGATGTCGTCCTTGCCGAGCTCGGGATCGAGCCGGAGGACGTAGCGGGTGTACGCCTGCTCGACGGTGAGCTCGGCCGACCGGCCGCCGCTCGGCGTCGTACGTCTCCAGCAGTCGCCGACCCGGCGCTGCCGTCGAGCACCAGCGCGAGCTTCCAGGCGAGGTTGTGCGCGTCCGCGACGCCCGTGTTCCCGCCGAAGCCTGCCGGTCGGGCGGCATGTTGTGGGCCGCGTCCCCGGCGAGGAAGATCCGGCCCTCCTGGAACCGCTCGGCCCACTCGGCGCACGCGTTCCACTGCTGCACGTTCTCGATCTCGATCGCAAGGTCCGGCGCGCCGAGCGCCTCGCGCACGTACTCGACGCACCGCTCCTCGCTCATGTCCGCCCAGACGTCGCGGTTGCGGGTGCCGTCGGCGATCGGTGGTGGTGTTGACGACGAGGAAGCCGGCATCCCCGGCCAGCGAGAAGCGGAAGAACCCCTGCAGCGTCGGCCCGAAGACGTAGATCACGCTCAGATTTCGCTCGCCGAGCAGCGGCTTGACGTCGGCGCGGAAGTAGATCGTGATGCTGTTCGAGAAGCTGGGGTGGCCGCGAAGCGGGATGCCGAGGCCGCTCGCGCACCGGGCTCTTGCTCCCGTCCGCGGCGACGACGTAGCGCGCGCGGACCGTCCGCTCCGCCCCCGTCTCGCGGTTCCTGACGACCGCGGTCACGCCGTCCTCGTCCTGGTCGAGCGAGACCAGCTCCGTCGAGTACTCGAGCCGTGCGCCGAGCTCGTCGGCATGGCGGCGGAGGATCGGCTCGAGCCCGATCTGGGTGATGAACAGCCGCGGAGACGGGCTCAGCGCCTCGTAGCCCTCGTTGACGTTGCGGAAGTAGTACTCGAGCTCCTTGCCCGGCCAGGGTCTCGACCGAGACGATCGCGCCGTCCTGCTCGAACTCGAGGCCGGACGCCTCGACGATCTCCGCTTCGAGCCCGAGGCTTCGGTAGATCTCGATCGTCGCGCTGGTTGAACATCGCCGCCCGAGGGTGGATCGCCGTGCCCGGATGCCGCTCGACGGTCAGCGACGGGACGCCCTTCGAGGCGAGGAGGAGCGAGGTCGACAGCCCGACCAGGCTGCCGCCGACGATCAGGACCGGGACCTCGTCGTCGTGCATCGCCGTCGAGGCCTCCTCTCTCGGCTAGAGCTGCTCGAGCGCCCGCCGCACAAGCACGCGAGCGAGGTGCGCGCGATAGTCGGAGCTGGCGCTCACGTCGCTCTGCGGCTCCGCTCCCTCGGCAGCATGCTCCGCCGCCTCCGCCGGCGAGGCACCGTCCGCCAGCGCCTGCTCGACCGCGTGTGCCCGTAGCGGCGTCGCTCCCATGCTCGCGAGCGCGACCTGGACGCGGCCGCCGACGTCGGCCGCCGCGACGCCGACCGTCGCCCAGTCGCGCGCCGAGCGCTGGTACTTGAGGTACACGCCTCGCTCCGTCTTCGGCACCCGGATCTCCGTGAGCACGTCGCGCGCTCCCAGCGCCGTCGAGAAGGCACCGGTGAAGAACTCGCCGGCTGGGATCGTGCGCTCTCCGTCCGGGCCGACGGCGACGAGCTCGGCGTCGAGGGTGAGCGCGATCGTCGCGAGGTCGGATGCAGGGTCGCCGTGGGCGATCGAGCCGCCGATCGTGCCGCGGTGCCGAACCTGAGGATCGCCGACGAGGGCGGCCCCCTCGGCAACGAGCGCGCACTCCCGTACGAGGAGCGGGTCCGCCACGAGCTGTGCATGCCGCGTGAGAGCGCCGATCGCGATGCGGTCTCCTTCCTCGCGCACGAACCGCAGGTCGTCGAGCCGGCCGATGTCGACGAGGAGCGACGGGCGCACGTACGAGCGCAAGCGGAGCAGCGGAATCAGCGAGTGGCCGCCCGCGAGGAGCTTCGCGTCCTCCTCACGGCCGAGGAGCTCGATCGCGTGCTCGACCGACTCAGCCCGCTCGTACTCGAAGGCAGCGGGAATCACGCGCCCGCCCTCGCCGCCGCCTCGACTGCCCGGACGATGTTGTGGTAGCCCGTGCAGCGGCACAGGTTCCCTTCGAGCGCACGCCGAATCTCGTCCTCGGACGGGCTCGGGTTCTCCTGCAGCAGCGAGACCGTCGCCATGACGAACCCCGGCGTGCAGTAGCCGCACTGCAGCGCGTGCTGCTCGTGGAAGGCCTGCTGCACCGGGTGCAGCTCGTCCCCCGAGGCGAGGCCCTCGATCGTCGTCACCTCGCCGCCGTCCGCCTGCACGGCGAACACCGTGCACGACTTCGCGGACTCGCCGTCCAGGAGCACGGTGCACGCTCCGCAGGAGCTCGTGTCGCAGCCGACGTTGGTCCCTTTCAACCCGAGCGTCTCGCGCAGGAAGTACACGAGCAGCTGCCGCGGCTCGACGTCCGCCTCGTGCCGCTCGCCGTTCACGGTGAGCGCGACCTTCGTCACGCCTTCGCCTCCTGCAGCGCGCGCCAGACGTTCTCGCCGTTGCACGGCATGTCGACGTGCCGCACGCCGTACGGGGCGAGCGCGTCGAGCACAGCGTTCCAGACGGCGGGGGTGGAGCCGATCGTCCCCGACTCGCCGATTCCCTTCACGCCGAGCGCGTTGGCGGGTGTGGGCGTCTCCATCTCGATCGCCTCCCATGCGGGAAGGTCCGCGGAGGACGGGAAGGCGTAGCCGACGAAGGTGCCGGTGAGCGGGTTTCCCTCGTCGTCGTAGACGAACTCCTCGTACAGGGCCTGCCCGACACCGGTGGCGACACCGCCGTGCACCTGGCCCTCCGCGATCAGCGGATTGATGAGCGTGCCTGCGTCGTCGACCGCGACGAGGCGCTGGAGCTCGACCTTCCCGGTCTCGACGTCGACCTCGACGACCGCGATGTGAGCACCGAACGGAAACGTCGGAGGAGCCTTGAAGTCGTGCTGGGCCTTCAGCTCGGCGAGCCGGCCATCGGCGTCGGCTCGCTCGGCGAGCTCCGACCACGAGAGCGCGGGCTGAGGTGTCCCGACGACGTGGAACCTGCCCCGGGCCGTGTCGAGGACGACGTCCGCCGCGCTCGCCTCCAGGTAGTCGCCGACGAGCCCCTTCGCGCGCTCGACCACCTCGTCGGCGGCCCCCCTGGCGGCCATGCCGCCGATCTGCGTCGACTTGGACCCGAACGTTCCGGTGCCCTTGGGCACGTCGTCCGTGTCGCCCTTCACGACCGTGATCCTCTCGATGGGCAGCCCGAGCCGCTCACCCGCGATCATCGCGAAGGTCGTCTCGTGACCCTGGCCGTGCGAGAACGAGCCCGTGTGCACGATCGCGCCTCCGTCGGCGGTGATCTCGACCTCGCCGTACTCCTCCTCGCCCAGCGGGTTCGTGATCTCCGTGTACGAGCTGATCCCGATCCCCAGCTCGAGCGTGCCGTCGCCGTCGCGTCGGCGCTGCTGCTCCGCGCGCAGCTCCTCGTAGCCCACTGCGCGCAGCGCGAGCTCGAGCGCCCCTTCGTAGTCGCCCGAGTCGTACGTCGCGCCCGAGGCGGTCTGATGGGGGAAGGCGTCCTTGGCGATGAAGTTCTTCCGCCGCAGCTCGGCGGGGTCCATGCCGATCTCGGCGGCGAAGAGATCGACCATGCGCTCGATCGCCTGAGCCGCCTCCGGCCTCCCGGCACCGCGGATCGTCGTCATGGGCGTCGTGTTCGTGACGACCGAAAGCCCTTCGACCTCGATGCGCGGGATGGCGTACACCCCGCTCGAGAGGAGCCCGGTCAGGTTCGGCAGAAAGGCGCCGACACCCGGGTACGCACCGGCATCCGCGAGGATGTCGATCCGGTAGGCGAGCAGCTTGCCGTCGCGCGTCCCGCCGAGCGTGAGCTCGAGCCGCTGGCCGCGGCCATGCGGGAGCGCGATCATGCTCTCGCTCCGCGTCTCCGTCCAGCGGACCGGCTTCCCGAGATGACGAGCGAGCCAGACGATCAGCGCCTCCTCTGCGCCGAACGCGCTCTTGGCGCCGAAGCCGCCGCCGACGTCCGGGGCGATCACGCGCAGCTCACCGGGCTCCATGCCCAACGTGGCCGTGAGGCCGAAGTGATCGCGGTGCGGCACCTGCGTCGAGAGCCATGCGGTCACGCGGCCGTCGGAGTCGACCTGGGCCGCCGCCGAGCGCACCTCCAGCGGGCACCCGGCCATACGCTGGCTGACGAGCGTGTCGGAGACGACGACGTCGCAACCCTCGAAGAGGTTCTGATCGTGGTCCATGCGGCCCGCACGGCCGGCGACGTTCGTCCCCACTTCGGGGTAGAGAAGGACCTCGTCCTTCGCCGCCTCGACCATGTCCACCACGACGGGCAACGGGTCGTACTCCACCGCCACGAGCTCGGCGGCGTCCGCGCCCGTCGCGCGGTCCGGGCTCAGCACGACCGCGACGATGTCCCCGACGAAGCGGACGACGTCCTTCGCGACGACCGGACGCGTCATCCGCTGCTCGAGCACAGGGATCGGAGGCGGGCCCGGTCGAGACGTCGATGTCGGCGCCCGTGAAGACCTGCACGTCCGGCAGCGCCTCTGCCGCCGACGTGTCGACTCCGACGATGCGGGCGTGCGCGAGGAGCGAGCGGACGAACGTGACCGCAAGCGCGCCTTCGAGCGGCAGGTTCTCGACGTACGTGGCTTCGCCGCGGAGGAAGCGCGGATCTTCCTTTCGGAGCACGCGGTTCCCGAGGATGCTCATTCAGCCGAGCCTATCGTCGCCCGATCGGGCGTTCAACAGCAAGTAAGACAATCTGAGCATTCCGATCTCTCCTTCTCCGTCAGCGACCGAGCACGGCTCGCACGGCAGCAGCCACATCGCCCCTTCCGGGCAGGTACGCGTCCTCGAGCGGGGGACTGAACGGGACGGGCGTAAACGGCGCTCCGACCCTTGCGATCGGCGCATCGAGCTCGTCGAACGCGGCCTCCTGCACCTGTGCGGCGATCTCGGCGCCGAAGCCACCGTGCACGACCGCCTCGTGCGCGACGACGAGCCGGTGCGTCCTCGTCACCGACTCGACGATCGCCTCGAGGTCGAAGGGAACGAGCGTCCGCGGGTCGATCACCTCGACCTCGATCCCGTCCGCCGCCAGCTCGTCGGCGGCGGCGAGCGACTCCGAGACGAGACGCGAGAGAGCGACGACCGTGACGTCACGGCCGGGGCGAGCGATGCTCGCGCGACCGATCGGAACCGGCTTCGGCTCGTCCGGGACGTTCTCCTTGCGGAAGTACAGCGTCTTGTTCTCGACGAAGACCACCGGGTTCGGGTCGGCGATGGCGCTCGCGAGCAGGCCTGCCGCATCGGCAGCCGTGCTCGGCATGACGACCTTGAGCCCGGGCACATGGGTAAGCCACGCCTCGAGGCTCTGCGAGTGCTGTGCGGCGCCGCGCTGTCCGGCACCCCCCTGCGTGCGCAGCACGAGGGGCACGGTGAGCTGGCCGCCCGACATGAAGTGCGCCTTGGCAGCCTGGTTGACGAGCTGATCCAGCGCGAGCGTCACGAAGTCGACGAACATGATCTCGACCACCGGGCGGAGCCCGGACTGCGCGGCGCCGATCGCGATGCCGCAGATCGCGGCCTCGCTGATGGGCGTGTTGCGAACGCGCCCCGGACCGAACTCCTCCGCGAGTCCGGCGGTCGCACCCCACGGCCCACCCTCGGCCACGTCCTCTCCGATGATCAGCACCCTGGAGTCGGCGCGCATCGCCTCCGCGAGCGTCGTCGTGATCGCCTGCAGGTAGCGTCGTCTCGCTCACGTCGCGTACACGAAGTCGGCCGTCACGTCCGCGGTTGGGAACGGGCTCTCGCGCGCGTAGCGAACCGCCTCCTCGACCTCGTCGCGGGCCTGCTGCTCGAGGCTGGGCACCGCGTCCTCGTCGAGCCACCCCTCCGCGACGCCTCGGCGCTGCAGGCGCAGGATGGGGTCGAGCTCCTGCCACTCGTCCGCAGCCAGAGCCTGCCGGTAGCGCTGCGGGTCCCCCTCGTAGTGCCCGCGAAGCCTGTGCGTCAGGCACTCGAGCAGCATCGGCCCGCTCCCGGCGCGCGCCTCGCCGAGGAACCGCGCGAACGTCTCGCGCACCGCGCCCACGTCGTTCCCGTCGACCGTCTCGCGCTCCACGCCGTAGGGGGCGACGACGTCGCTGACGCGCTCGACGTTCGTGTGGGCCGAGCGCGGAGTGAACTCCGCGAACCCGTTGTTCTCGCAGACGAGGATCACGGGAAGTGCCCACAGCGTCGCGAGGTTGACGGACTCGACGAAGATGCCGCCCTGGACGGCGCCGTCTCCGAAGAACACGACCGCGACCTGGTCGGCGCCGAGTAGACGGCCCGCCAGCGCGCTGCCGAGCGCGAGCGGGACGTTGCCACCCACGACGCCCGTCGCCCCGAGGAACCCGTGCTCGAGGTCGACGAGGTGCATCGAGCCCCCGAGCCCACGGCACAGCCCGGCGTCCCGCCCCATGAGCTCGGCCATGACCCGGCCCAGCGGCGCACCCTTCGCGATCGCATGGCCGTGCGCGCGGTGACCGCTGTAGACGGCGTCGTCCGGCCGTAGTTGCGCGCACACGCCAACCGCCACCGCCTCCTGGCCGATGCTGAGGTGCACGAGACCGTGGACCTCGTCGGCGCGGGTCAGCTCGCCGACGCGCTCCTCGAAGACGCGGATCCGCCACATCGAGCGCAGGAGCTGGAGGCCGACGTCGCCGTCGAGCCGGGACGCGACGCTGTCGGGCACGGCTAGGCGGGGACGGGCGCGGACCCGAGTACCCGCTGAACCGCCGCGACGATCTTCGCCTCGTCGGGCAGGAGGTACTGCTCCATCGGCTCGCTGTAGGGGACGGTCGCGTCCAGTGCCGTCACGAGCTCGACGGGCGCCTTGAGCGCCGCGAAGCCCTCGGAAGCCACCTCCGCCGCGATGATCGCCGCCGCGGAGGCGTGCCGCGTCGCCTGGTCCACCACGACGAGCCGGCCGGTCTTCTCGACCGACTGGAGGATCGTCGCCGTGTCGAGCGGCGCGAGCGAACGCGCGTCTATCACCTCGGCGCTGGTTCCCTCGCCGGCGAGCTGCTCCGCGGCTGCCAGCGCCATCCCGACCGTCCAGCCGATCCCGACGATCGTCACGTCGCTCCCCTCGCGGCTCACGGCGGCCTCGCCGATCGGAACGACGTGCTCGCCCTCGGGCACGTCGCCGTGCTCGAGCGTCAGCAGGTAGTTGTGGAAGAGGATGACAGGGTTGTCGTCGCGGATCGCCGCGGTCATGAGGCCCTTCGCGTCCGCGGCCGTCGAGGGGACGACCACCTTCAGACCCGGAACGCCCATGAACATGCCGTAGATCGTGCCCGTGTGCTGTCCGGCCCAGCCCGCGGTGAACCCGTACCCCGCCTGGAGCACGATCGGCACCTTCACCTGCCCGGCCGTCATGGCGTGGAAGCGGGGCGCCTCGTTCACGACCTGGTCCATCGCGACGAGCATGAACTCGGCCATGTACAGCTGGACGACCGGCCGATAGCCGGCGAAGGCGGCCCCGACGGCCATCCCGATCTCGGCGGTCTCGGAGATCGGCGTCACGCGCACGCGGTCGTTGCCGAACGCCTTCACGTACGGGTCGTCGTCGGTGAGCCCGAGGTTCTGCCCGAAGTAGAGGACCGTCTCGTCGCGCTCCATCTCCTGATGGACCGCCTCGCCGATCGCGGCGATGTAGGGAAGCTCGCGTGCCATCGTTCAGTCCTCCTCAGGCGTAGACGTAGTCAGTGGCTCGTTCCGGCGCGGGAAGCGGGCTCGAGAGCCCGAACTCGACGGCCTCGTCCATCTCCTTCCGCGCCGCCTCGGTGATTGCGTCCGCCTCGTCGACGGAAAGCGTCCCCTCGGTCACGAGGTGCGCGCGGAAGCGAGGAACCGGGTCGCCGCGCTTCGCAGCCTCGTACTCCTCGACGTTGCCGAAGACTGCGATCGCCTCGTGCTCCGGGTAGTGCAGCGGGACGCCGGGCGGCGCGATGATGTTGCCGTGGGCGCTCAGACGGAAGACGAGCGACTCCACGAGCGTCGGTCCCTCGCCCGAGCGCGCGCGCTCCACGGCCGCCTGCACGGTCTCGTGGACCGCGAGCGGGTCGCCACCGTCCACCGTCACGCCGGGCATGCTGAAAGCCTTGCGCCTTCACCGCGAGCGGCTCGCCCACCGCCGCGTTGGCGTCTTCCTGCTCGACCCTCGTGTAGGCCTGGTAGTTGTTGTTCTCCATCACGAAGACGACGGGCAGCTTCCAGAGCGACGCGATGTTCAGGGTCTCGTGGAAGGCGCCCTGCTTCGATGCCCCGTCGCCGAAGAACGAGAGCACGACCTGGCCCTTCCCGCGGATCTGCGCGCCCCACGCCGCGCCGGCAGCGTGCGGAATGCCCTGCCCGACGATGCCCGAGGTCCCGAGGAAGCCACGCTCGACGTCGGTCAGGTGCATGGAGCCGCCGTAGCCCTTGCAGATCCCGGTCTCGCGTCCGTAGATCTCGGCCATCAGCGCCTTCGTGTCGGTGCCGAGCGCGATCGGGTAGCCGTGACAGCGATACGTCGTCGTGAGCTGGTCGTCCGGTCGCAGGGCAGCGAGCGAGCCGACGATCGAGGCCTCCGCTCCGTCCGCGAGATGGGTGTGGCCGCGGATCACTCCCGGGTGCTCCTCGAACGTGCTCTTCACCCGCTCCTCGAACTCGCGGATCCGCACCATCTGCGTGAACATCCAGATCAGCCGTTCCTTCGGGAGGCCGTTCTCAGACACCGAGGCTCCTTTCTCGTGAGACGGCGAGCTGCGCGCTGGTCGTCTCGTAGGCGCGGTCGAAGATCTCCTCGATCGGGAGGTTGCGGAGCTCCTCGGAGAGCACCTCGACCCCCCAAGGGCCGTCGTAGCCGAGCTCCCGGAACACGGCCACGTACTCGGCGACCGGGAACTCGCCCTCACCGGGCAGCTTGCGACGGTTGATCACCTCGTCGAGCCGGTCCTCCGCGTACTCGTAGGGGCCGTCGCAGAGCTCGACCCACCCGAGGAACCGGGACGGGATGCGGCGCAACTCGTCGGGCTCGAGCCGCAGCTTGCCGAGGTGCCACGTGTCGAACGCGAGCGCGCCGTTCGGCGCGTCCGCTCCCTCGACCACCTCGAGCGCGGTGTCGACGTCGTTCACCTGGACGTCGTACGGCATGAACTCGTACACGATCTTCGCGTCCGTGTACCGGGCGGCGTCGGCGCAGAGCTCGCCGAAGCTCTCCACGATCCGCGGCAGCTCGCACTCCGTGCCCACGATGTTGCCGACCTTGATGTGGTGCGCGGGCAGCTCGGCCGCAGCTCCGAACAGCAGCGCCCGTCTCTCGTCGGAGGCCTTTCGGCGCTCGTCGCTCGGATCGAGGAACCAGTCGCCCAGGAACTCGAGCTCGAGCTGGTCGAGCCCGAACTCGTCGACGAGCGCGCGCACCTCGCGAAGTGTCCGGGATTCGAGGACGTGCTCCAGGTCGGCGTGCCACAACCCGATGCCCCTGAACCCGACCCGAGCGGCCTGCTCGCAGCGGTCGCGGAGGTCGAACAGGCTCCACTCGCGCCCGAAATGCACTTCCACCGGTCCGGACGTGGTCCAGTAGAGCGCGATCAGGTCGTCGCTGGCGCCCATCGCTCGACAACCTAACGCGCCGAGGCAGGGCTTGCCAACAATCTTGGTAACGGGATCGAGGGCCGTTTAAGCTCCGGGCCGTGACCTACGGAGGTGAACTCGATCGTGGCTGACTACGTGATCGTCGGATCCGGGACCGCGGGGTGCGTGCTCGCAGGCCGCCTGAGCGAGGACCCGGACGTCTCCGTCCTCCTCTTGGAGGCGGGAGGGCCGGACACCGCAGCGGAGTTGCACGTTCCGGCGATGTTCCCGCTCGTCTTCAAGTCGAATCTGGACTGGGACCTCTTCGGCGAGGAGGAGCCGGGCCTCGGCGGGCGGCGCCTGTACCTCCCGCGCGGCCGGGTGATCGGGGGCTCGAGCTCGATCAACGCGATGATCTACCTGCGCGGCCATCGCGCCGACTTCGACGGCTGGGCCGAGCAGGGCTGCACCGGCTGGTCGTACGACGAGGTGCTGCCGTACTTCAAGCGGTCCGAGGACAACGAGCGCGGCGAGAACGAGTTCCACGGCGTCGGAGGCCCGCTCGCGGTGTCCGACAGCCGCTCCATGTCCCCGTTCATCGAGGCCGAGCTGGAAGCCGCGGTGGAGGCCGGGTACACGCACATCGAGGACCTGAACGTCGACGAGCCCGAGGGGGTCTCGCGCTTCCAGCTCACCCAGCGGGACGGCAAGCGCTGCAGCTCGGCGGACGCGTTCCTCCATCCGGTGGCGAACAGGCCGAACCTCGAGGTCCGCACGCACGTCTTCGTCGAGCGCATCGTCTTCGAGGGCGATCGCGCCGTCGGCGTCGAGCTCGTCCACGACGGCGTGCGCGAGACGGTGCGGGCGGAGCGCGAAGTCATCGTCTCCGGCGGCACGTACCAGTCGCCTGTACTCCTCATGCTCTCGGGAATCGGGCCGGCCCAGGATCTGGAGTTCTTCGGGATCCCGGTGCGCCAGGACCTGCCGGTGGGCGAGAACCTGCAGGACCACTGCATGGTCAACGTCAACTACCTGACCGACCAGCCTGGCCTGTTCGGGATCTTCACGCCCGAGAACTTCGCACTTCTCGAGACCGAGGGGCGCGGGCCGCTGACGTCCAACTACCCGGAGGCGGGCGGCTTCTTCAAGACGCGCTCGGGCCTGCCGGCGCCGGACGTCGAGTTCCACTTCGCAGCGGCGCCGTTCTTCGACCAGGGTCTCACGCCGCCGCCCGACAACGGCTTCGCGTTCGGGCCGGTGATCATCAAGCCGACCTCGCGCGGCAAGGTCGGCCTGCGCACGCCGATGCCCGAGTCGAAGCCGACGGTGAAGTGCAACTTCCTGACCACCGCCGAGGATCGCGCGAGCGTGCTCGAGGGCGTGAGGATCGCGCTCGACATCGCCTCGCAACCGGCGCTCCAGACGCTCATCCGCGAGCCGCTCAGCGTCCCCGCCTCCGACTCGGAGCACGACATCTTCGACTGGGTCGAGCGCGCGAGCCAGACCGTCTACCACCCCACCTCGACCTGCGCCATGGGCGCGGTCGTCGACGCGGAGCTGCGCGTCTACGGAGTCGAAGGGCTGCGCGTCGTCGACGCCTCCGTCATGCCGACGATCACCCGCGCGAACACCAACGCGGCGACGCTCATGATCGCCGAGAAGGCCTCGGACATGATCCTCGGCAAGGCGCCGCTCGAGGCTGCCGGAGTCGCTAGTCGGTAACGACGACTTCGATCCGGGCGCCGTTCGGATCGTCGAAGAAGAGTTGGCGCACGCCTGTCGCAGGCACGGCGTTCGTCGTGACGTCGACGCCGGCCTCGGCGAGGCGCTCGAGAAGTCGCTCGTACCCGTCCGCCTCGAACGCGACGTGGTCGACCGGCGAGGCCTTCGCCGGTAGGCCAAGCCGCGCGGCGTGGGTGTCGTACGGCGCGCGCTCGGCGATGTGGAGGCATGCGACGCCGTCGGCGTAGAGCCAGTACCCGGGGAACGGGAGCGGCGGACGCTCTCCGACCTCGAGCCCGACGACGTCGCAGTAGAACGCCTTCGTGGCGTCGAGGTCGTCGGTCAGCACGAGCACGTGCTGGAGCCGCGCGGAAGGCATCAGCTCGAAACGGCCGACTGCTCGCGCGTGCGCGCGTAGTCCGCAAACGGCTCGATCGAGCCGGGTTCGACCAGCGCGTCGCTCGAGGCGACCTGGGACACGTCGGCCCCGGTGAGGATGCGCTTGACCGGGACCTCGAGCTTCTTCCCCGTCAGCGTCCGCGGGATGGCGGGCACCGCCACGATCGTGTCCGGTGCATGCCTCGGCGAGAGGGAGTTGCGCAGCGCGCCCGCGATGCGCTTGCGCAGCTCGTCGTCGAGCTCGAGTCCCGGGCGCAGCACGACGAACAGGAGCAGCTCGTCCTGCTCCTCGAGGTGGATGACGAGGCTGTCGAGCACCTCGTCGATCTCCTCGACGACCGAGTAGATCTCGCTCGACCCGAGCCGCACGCCGCCGCGGTTGAGCGTCGCGTCGGAACGGCCGGTGATCACCGCGCTTCCCCGCTCCGTGAACAGGATCCAGTCGCCGAAGCGCCAGACCCCGGGGAAGAAGTCGAAGTACGCCTCGCGGTAGCGCGAGCCGTCGGAGTCGCCCCAGAAGGCGACCGGCATCGACGGCATCGGCTGCTTGATCACGAGCTCGCCGAGCTCGCCGACGACCGGCTTCCCGTCCGGCCCGAACGCGTCCGCGTCGACGCCGAGCATGCGCGCCGACATCTCGCCCGCATACACGGGAAGCAGCGGGTAGCCCTGCACGAGCCCCGTGCAGACGTCCGTCCCGCCGCTGCCGACGTTGACGTTGATGTCCGGCCCGAACTGCGCGTAGAGCCACTCGTACCCCTCGAGCGGGAGCGGCGAGCCCGCCTCGCAGACCATGCGGACCGAGGAGAGGTCGAAGAGCCTCCCCGGCTCGAGGCCCTCCTTGCGGCACGCCATGGTGAAGGCGGGGCTCAGGCCGAAGAAGGTCGGCTTCGTCTCCTCGATCGAGCCGCCACTGGAAGGAGAGGTCGGGATACCCCGGGTTACCGTCGATCATGACGATCGACGCACGCAGGAGCAGCACGGAGACGAGTGCGTTCCACATCATCCAGGCGGTCGTCGTGAACCACTGCAGCCGGTCTCCGGGCTTCAGGTCCCAGCTGAAGCCGTGGTTCTTCAGGTGCTCGACGAGGATGCCGCCGTGGCAGTGCACGATCGCCTTCGGCAGGCCGGTGGTGCCCGAGGAGAAGAGCACGTAGAGCGGGTGCGAGAACGGCAACGGCTCGAACGCGAGCGGACCTGCCTCCGCCAGGAGCGCGTCCCAGGAGACGGCAGCCGGGAGTGCGTCATCCGCGCCTCCGATGTACGGCACGTGGACGACGGTCTCCAGGCTCGGAAGGCCTGCGCGGATCTCGGCCACCTGCTCGCGGCGATCGACGAGCTTCTCGCCGTAGCGATAGCCCGCGACAGCGAGGAGCACCTTCGGCTCGAGCTGCCCGAGCCGATGGAGAACGCTCCGGACACCGAACTCCGGCGGGCAGGTCGCCCAGATCGCGCCGAGGCTCGCGCGTCGCGAGGAAGGCGACGAGCGTCTCCGGGATGTTCGGCAGGTAGGCGACGACCCGGTCGCCGGGCCCGACGCCGAGCCGCTCGAGTCCCGCCCGCGCGCACGCCACCTGCTCCCTGAGGTCGCCGAACGTGAGCTCCATCGGCTCCCGCGTCTGCGAGTACGCGACCACGGCCACCGTGTCGACGTCCTCGTCGCGGCCGACCATGTGCTCGGCGTAGTTCAGCCGTGCCCCCGGGAACCACTCGGCGCCGGGCATCTCGCGCGAGCCGAGCACCCGCTCGTACGGTGCATGCGAGCGAATCTCGTAGAAGTCCCAGATCGAGGCCCAGAACGCCTCGAGATCGGAGATCGACCAGCGCCAGAGCTCCTCGTAGCCGGGGAAGTCGAGGCCGCGCTCGCGCGCAGCCACTCGAGGTAGCGGCCGAGCTCGAAGCGCTGGCGCGCGTCCGCGGGCGGCTCCCACAGGACGTCCCCCTGCGCCAGTGGCCGACCCGTCCGCGCGCTCATCGCCGCGATCCTAGACTCCGCCGAGAACACGACCAGCCGGACGCAAGGGAGGCTTGGGCGAGATGAGGGTGCTGGAGGGCAAGGCCGCGATCGTCACCGGGTCGGCGCGCGGCATCGGCCGGGCGACGGCGGAGCTGCTCTGCGCGCAGGGAGCGCGCGTGCTCGTGAACGACCTCGACGCCGACCTCGCCGCCGAGGCCGCAGCGACGATCGCTGGCGAGACCGCGGTCTTCGCCGGCGACCTCACGCAAGAGGGCGTCTGCGAAGCCCTCGTCGAGAAGGCTGTCGCAGAGTTCGGCCAGCTCGACATCGTCGTGAACAACGCCGGGTACACGTGGGACGGGATCGCGCACAAGATGTCGGACGAGCAGTTCCGCGCGATGCTCGAGATCCACACCGTCGTCCCCTTCCGCGTGCTGCGTGCTGCTGCCCCGTACCTGCGCGAGCCCGCGAAGAAGGAGCTGGAGGAGGGACGCGAGGTGTTCCGCAAGGTGGTGAACGTGACCTCGATCTCCGGTACCCAGGGCAACGTCGGCCAGGTGAACTACTCGGCCGGGAAGGCCGCGCTCGTCGGCATCACGAAGACGCTCGCCAGGGAGTGGGGACCCTTCAGGGTGAACGTGAACGCCGTCGCGTTCGGATTCGTGGAGACACGGCTCACGGCGTCGGCGGAGGAGAGCACGGAGACGCTTCACGGTGGGCGACGTCGAGGTCCCGCTCGGGATCCCGGGGCGAAACCGCGAGCGGGCAGCGCAGATCATCGCGCTCGGACGCGGCGCGACACCGGAGGAGGCGGCGGGCGCGATCTTCTTCCTCTGCTCTCCGTGGTCGAACTTCGTCCAGGGCCAGGTCCTGACCGTGAACGGCGGCCAGGCGACGGGGATGACATGAGCTTCGATCTCACAGCGATCGGGCGACCCGGAGACGAGCATCCCTTCGAGGTGACGGAGGAGGCGCTCCGGGCATATGCGGACGCGACCGACGACGTCGTCGGAGGGCCGGTGTTCGCGCTCCTGCCCGTCTGGAGCGCGGCCGGTCAGGTGTCCCGCGCGGTTGCCTCCGACGACGTGCGCCCGAACGTCGTGCACTACGAGCAGGACATCGTCCTGCACCGTCCGCTCGCAGCCGGCATGCGCGTTCGCTCGCGGGCGACGCCGGTCGCGCTCCTCGGCCGCCCCAACGGCACGTCCGTCGTCGTCCGGACGGAGACTCGGGCCGAGGACGGCGAGCTCGTGAACGAGCAGTACATCACGGAGTTCTTCCGAGGCGTGGAGGCGCCGGAGAGCGTTGGCGAGCGCGCGCCCGACCACCGCCTCGAGGCCGAGGAAGAGCCCGTCGCCGAGATCACTTACCCGGTCGCGGAGGACCAGACGGTCCGGTACGCGGAGGCGTCGGGAGACCACTTCGCAATCCACCTCGACGACGACTTCGCGCGCTCCGTCGGGCTGCCGGGTCGGATCGTGCACGGGCTCTGCACGATGGCGTTCACCGGCCGCGCGGTGCTCGAGGCGGCCGGGGTCGCGGATCCATCTCGCATCGAGCGCCTCGCCGTTCGCTTCTCCGCGCCGCTCTTCCCGGGCGACACGCTGACGACGCGCATCTGGGATCTCGGCGGCGGCGGCGTACGGCTTCGAGGCGGTGAGCGGCCAGGGCGCGACAGTGGTCAAGGACGGCCGCGCGGAGCTTCGCGGCAGCTGACGTCCAGCCCTTGCCTCAACAAGAGTTGATCGTCACGATCCTCGCTGATGAGCATGCCTGTGGTCATCGGCCGGGAAGACGAGCTCGCGGCGATGCAAGAGTTCCTCGACGATGCCGAGCGCGGCCCGTGCGTCCTAGTGCTGTCAGGTGAGGCGGGTATCGGCAAGACCGTCCTCTGGGAGACGGGCGTCAAGCAGGCCGAGAAGCGGTTCGGTCGTGTCCTGACGCACCGAAGCGCGGAGGCGGAGGCAACGCTTGCCTTCGCCGGACTGTCCGACCTGCTGGCACCCGTTCTCGACGAGGTGGCGCCCTCGCTCGCGCCGTTGCGTCGGCGCGCGCTCGAGGTGGCGCTGCTGCTCGTCGAGCCAGGAGAGGTGCCTCCCGATCCTCGCGCGATCGGGCTGGCGCTGCTCGACGTCCTCCGCGAACTGGCCAAGGGCGGTTCGGTCGTGATCGCGCTCGACGACGCCCACTGGCTCGACACCTCCTCTGCCGTCGTGCTCCAGATCGCCCTCCGGCGCCTACGAGACGAACCGATCGCCGCACTCGCGACGTTCCGGACCTCACCTGGCAGCGCCGCTCCATTCGAGCTCGAGCACGCCTTTCCCGAGGAGCGCCTCGAACGAATCTGGCTCGGCCCGCTCAGCCTGGGAGCGCTCCACCGCCTGCTCCGAGAGCGGCTGGCGCTGGAGCTGAGCCGGCCCGAGCTTGTCCGTGTGCAGGAGGCGACTGCCGGGAACCCCTTCTTCGCGCTCGAGCTCTGTCGCGAGCTCATCCGCACGGGCACCAGGCCGACGGTCGGCGCCGCACTGCGGGTGCCCGAGAGCTTGCAGGAGCTGCTCGGCGGCCGCCTCGCCCGCCTGCCGGGAGGCACGCTCGACGTGCTGCTTGAGGTGGCTGCACTCGCCCGCCCGACAGTGGAGCTGGTCGCTGCGGTGCAAGGCGACCGGGAACGAGTGCTTCAGGCACTCGAGGCGGCGGTGCGAGAGGGCGTCGTCGAGCTCGATGACTCGCGGATCCGGTTCGCTCACCCACTGCTCTCCTCGATCTGTTACGAGGAGGCGCCGCTCTGGAAGCAGCGCGCTGTGCACCGGGCCCTCGCCGATGTCGTGGACGACGTCGAGGAGCGAGCCCGCACCTGGCGCTTGCCGCCGACGGCCCGGACGCTGTCGTCGCCTCTTACCTGGAGACCGCGGGCGAGCAGGCACTCAGACGCGGAGCGCTCGCCGCCGCCGCCGAGCTGTTCGAGCTCGCCGCCGAGCTGACTCCGGACGATCCCCTGCTGGCGCGTAAACGACGGCTCCGAGCAGCGAGCTGCCACCGCCTCGCGGGCGATCCCGAGCGAGCAGCTGCCATGCTCGAGCGGCTTCTCCCGGAGGTCGCTGGCGGCTCCGAGCGCGCCGACGTGCTCTTCGAGCTTGCCTTGACGCGTCGAGCGGATGCTCCGACGATGATCGACCTCTGTGCTGAAGCCCTGACGCAAGCGGCAGACGATGACGTCCGTCCGCGCGGATCCTGGCCTTCCAGAGCGGGATCCGATTGTTCGAGGCCGACGTCACGGGAGCCCTCCTCGACGCCCAAGCCGCCCACGAGAAGGCCGAGCGGACGGGGATCCGAAACTGATCGCGACGGCGATCGCGCGGGTCGGCCATGCCGAGACATGGGCCGGCGAGGTCACGCCGGGCCTACTTCGAGCGGCGGCGTGGAGATCGAAGAGCGCCTGGGCCTCGAGCTCGAGTACCTCGAGAACCCCCCGCGTCTCGCTCGCCCGTCTGCTGTTCCGCCGCGGCGAGGTCGACCGCGCCCGAACGATGCTCCAGGACGTCGAGGCCAAGGCGACAGCGCGAGGCGATGAGATCACCCGTGGAGACGTCCTTTGGCGCCTCGCATTCGTCCAGTGGCTCGCCGGCCGCTGGCAGCAGGCGCTCGATCTCGTGTCCGCGGCGCTCGAAGTCACCGAGCAGACGCAGGCCCCGCACTGGCCCGCATTCGTCGGACGCATCAAGGCGCTGATCGAGGTCGACCTCGGACTGGTCGATGATGCGCGAGCCTCGGCAGAGGAAGGTCTCGCGTCCGCAAGGTCACTGGCGGACGAGGTCAACGTCATCCACTGCCTGGGCGCACTCGGGCGCCTGGAGCTTGCTCTCGGCAACCTCGACGCTGCCGCCGGCTATCTCCGCGAGCTGCCCGATCGGATGGTCGCGGGCGGGTGAACGATCCTGTAGCTCCCTGTGGGCTGACACGATCGAGACGCTGATCGCCCTCGGGGAACTCGAGCGGGCCAGCTTGTACCTGGAGCAGTGGGAAGCGAGCGCACACCGTCTGGTCAGCCCGTGGGCGATCGCGGCCGCCGCTCGCTGCCGTGGCTTACTCGCCGCCGCGGAAGGCGACCTCGCTGCCGCTTCCTTAGCCCACGACGAATCTCTCGCCGAGCTCGAGGGGCTTCAGTACCCACTCGAGCACGGCCGCACGCTGCTCTGCCTGGGAACGGTGCGCAGGCAGGCCCAGCAGAAGAAAGCGGGCCGCGAGGCACTCGAGCGGGCGCTCGCGATCTTCGAAGAGCTTGGCGCGCGTCTGTGGGCCGAAAAGGCCCGGGCGGAGCTCAGGCGGATCAGCGGCAGGCGCCCGGCCGACGACGAGCTGACCGAGAGCGAGCGCCGCGTCGCCGAGCTGGCCGCCAAGGGCCGAACGAACAAGGAGATTGCTGCCGAGCTCTTCATGGGCGTGAGCACCGTTGAGGCCCACCTGTCCCATGCCTACCGCAAGCTCGGCGTCCGGCGGGCCGAGCTCGCAGGGCGGTTTGCCATTCCGGTGGACGAAACCATTGAAGCCTAGGGGTTCCATGGTTTCGCGGACGCGTGGCCGGTTGCGGTCTAGTACCTGCGATGGCAACCACAGATCGCAGCTTCCCGAGCCCGTTCGAGGTGACGATCCCTTCGGACTGCGATGGCTGGGAGGAGATGTACGCCTACCACACGCTGTTCAGCGAGGATCGCCGCGCCTTCGAGGAGGCGAGCTTCTGGTTCCAGGACGGCGTGCACGCGCCCGAGCCCTTCTACCCGTTCGACTGCGTCGTGGTCGACTACGGCGTCACCGCCTTCAACCAGGCGAGCACCCGCCTGTTCGTCGTGCCCCCGTCGCTCGGCGTCGAGTACCGGATCCTCAACGGCTACGTCTACATCAGCGCCGAACTCGGTCACCGACGAGCGACGCTCGCTCGAGCGGGCGGAGCTGTTCACGCGGCGGGCGGCCACTACTACGAGCACTGGGACGAGCTCTACGAGCGCTGGCTCGAGAAGGTCGAGGCGGCGATCCGCGAGCTCGAGGCGCTCGAGTCCCGAGCTGCCCGAGCTCGAGGACGAAGCCGTCGTCACCGAGGGCCGCGGCGTCGGCTCGAGCTACGACCTGCTCGTCGCCTACGACCGCCTGCTCGAGGGACTCGACCGCATCATGGCAGTACCACTTCGAGCTCCTCAACCTCGGGTACGGGGCCTACCTCGTCTTCTACGAGCTCTGCCGGCAGGCTTTCCCGGACATCACGACCAGACGATCGCGAAGATGGTCTCGGGCATCGACCTCCTCGTCCTGCGCCCGGACGAGGAGCTCAAGCGCCTCGCCCGGCTCGCCTCGAGCTCGGCGTCGCCGACGCCGTCGAGGGCGGCGCCGACGAGGACGACGCTCGCGCGGCGCTCGCCGGGAGCGACGCCGGGCGCGCGGTGGCTCGCCGACTACGAGGAGACGAAGGACCCGTGGTTCTACTTCTCGAACGGGAACGGCCTCTACCACCACCACCGCTCCTGGATCGACGACCCGACGCTGCCGATCGCGGCCATCGGCTCCTACATCGAGCGGCTCGAGGCGGGTGAGGACATCTCGCGCGCCGTACGACGCCATCGTCGCCGAGCGAGAACGGATCACCGCGGAGTACCGCGCGCTCCTCGCCGAGGACGACGCGGCAGCCGTTCGACGAGAGCCTCGGCGCTCGCCCGCACCGTCTACCCGTTCGTCGAGAACCACAACTTCTACATCGAGCACCGCTACTACACGCTCTTCTGGAACAAGGTGCGCGAGTTCGGCGCGCTACTCGAACGGCACGGATTCCTGGCCGACGCGGAGGACGTCTTCTACCTGCGCCACGACGAGGTCCGCGAGGCACTCGAAGAGCTCCGGCTCTGGCTGGAGCTCCGGCGGCGCGGGAGCCGCGCGCGGGCCCGGCTACTGGCCGCCGATCGTCGAGCGGCGCAAGTCGATCTACAAGGCGATGCGCGAGTGGACACCACCGCCCGCTCTCGGACGGGTCCCGGAAGCGATCACCGACCCGATCACGGTCATGCTCTGGGGGATCACGGATGAGCGCATCCAGGAGTGGCTCTCGTCCCAGGACGGCGCCGACAGCCGCACGCTGAGCGGGACTGCGCCGGCTCGCCCGGCGTGGCCGAGGGCGGCGCGGGTCATCCTCACGCCCGACCAGCTCGGCGAGCTGGAGCAGGGCGAGATCCTCGTCGCACCATCGACCTCGCCGAGCTGGACACCCGTGTTCGGCAGGATCGCCGGCTGCCGTCCTCGACACCGGCGGCATCATGTGCCACGCGGCCATCGTCGCCCGCGAGTACGGGCTGCCGGCCGTGATCGGCACCGGCCGGCGACGAAGCGGATCAAGACCGGCGACCGGCTACGCGTCGACGCCGACGCGGGCGTCGTGACGATCCTTGCCTGACCGCGGGAACAGCTCGTAGTTCGCACTGTTGGCCGTTCAGAACGGCGCGCAGGCCTCATGGCTGCAGCCGCTGTCATCGGGCGAGACGAGGAACTGGCGCGATCGAGGCGTTCCTCGAGCGATCGAGGACGGCCCTGGCGCACTCGTCTCTCCGGCGAGGCGGGGATCGGCAAGACGATCCTCTGGGAGGCGGGCGTCGAGGAGGCCCGCGAGCGCTTCGGCCGTGTCCTCACCTGCCGCGGCGTCGAGGCTGAGGCGTCATTCGCGTTCGCGGGCCTGTCGGAGCTGCTCGCGCCGTGCTCGAAGAGGTGGCCCGGGGCTTGTCGCCGCCTCGCCGCCGCGCGCTCGAGGTCGCGCTGCTGCTCGCGGAGCCCGGCGACACGGCTCCCGACGCGCACGTCATCGGGCTCGCCTTGCTCGACGCGCTGCAGGCGCTCTGGCAGAGCGACGGCCCCGTTCTCGTCGCTCTCGACGACGCTCAGTGGCTCGATCCGGCCTCCGCCGGTGTGCTGCAGATCGCGTTTCGGCGTCTGCGCGAGGAGCCGATCGGCCTGCTGGCGACCGTCCGGCTGGGGCCCGAGGTCGAGGAGTCCCTCGAGCTCGACCCCTTCTTCCCGGAAGAGCGGCTGGAGCGGCTCTCGCTCGGCCCGCTCACCTCGGCGCGCTGCATCGTTTGCTCGAGGAGCGGCTCGGGCTCGAGCTGACCCGACCGGAGCTCGTCCGCGTGCAGGAGGCGACGGCCGGAAACCCGTTCTTCGCGCTCGAGCTCGGCCGCGAGCTCGTACGAACGAACACGAGGCCCGCGCCGGGCCAGGCCTCTACGCGTACCCGAGAGCCTGCAGCGAGCTGCTCGGCGGCCGCCTCGCCCGCCTGCCCGGCGACACGCTCGACGTCCTGCTCCAGGTCGCAGCGCTCGCCCGGCCGACGGTCGAGCTGTCGCCTGCGCACGGCGATCGAGAGCCGGTCCTCGGCGCGCTCGAGGAGGCCGCTCGCGAGGCGTCGTCGAGCTCGACGACTCGCGCCTCCGGTTCGCGCATCCCCTGCTCGCCTCGATCTGCTACGAGCGAGCGCCGGTCTGGAAACGCCGCGCAGTACACCGTGTCGCTCGCCGGGGCGGTAGCGGACGTCGAGGAGCGGGCGCGACACCTGGCGCTCGCGGCCGAAGGTCCCGACGCGTCAGCCGCCTCCGCGCTCGGATGCGGCCGCCGAGCACGCTGCCGCCCGAGGAGCGACCGCCGCCGCCGCCGAGCTTTTCGAGCTCGCTGCCGAGATGACGCCAGCCGATCCCGCCTCGGCGCGGCGAGCGACGCTTGCGGGCGGCGACGCTTCCACCGCCTCGCCGGCGACGCGAGCGCGCGATCGCGATCCTCGAAGCCACTCCTCGCGGAGGCGCCGCTGGGGTGGAGCGCGCCGATGTCCTATTCGAGCTTGCCGACACTTCGGGCCGACGCTTCCGGCGATGATCGAGCTCTGTGACGAGGCGCTAGCCGAGGCAGCCGGCGACGACGCACGCTCCGCACGCGATTCTGGCCTTCCGGAGCCTCGTTCGACTGCTCGCGGCGAATGTCCACGGCAGCACTCGCGGACGCCAGGGCCGCACTGGAGAAAGCCGAGCGGGCTGGCGATCTCAGCTTGCTCGCCGTCGCGATCGCGCGAGTGGGACAGGCGGAGACGTGGACGGCCGAGATCACGCCCGGTCTCCTCGAGCGGGCGCGGAGATCGAGGAGAGCCTGGGCTCGTGCTCGAGTACCTCGAGAGCCCACGCGTCTACTTGGCGCGGCTTCTGATGCGTCTCGGTGAGCTCGATCGGGCTCGCGCCATCCTCGAGGAGCTGGAGGCGCAAGCGGCTGCCCGCGGTGACGAAGATAAGCCGCATGGTTCTCATCTTCTACCTGAGCTTGGTCGAGTGGACCTCGGGCCGCTGGCAGCTTGCCCTGGAGTACGCGAACACTGCGCGTGAGCTCGGCGAGCAGGTCCATACCTCGACCCAGCGAGGGTGGGAGGGACGCGTAAGACGCGCTGATCGAGATGGACCTCGGATTGATCGACGAAGCCCGGGCCTCTGCCGAGAACGGCGCTCGCACACGCACGGGCAGTCTCAAACGACGCCTTCATCCATCGTCACGCTGGGTGTTCTCGGTCGACTGGAGCTTGTTCTCGGCAACATCGAAGCAGCCGCGAGCCACCTGCGGGAGCTGCCGCACGGCTCCTCGCGGGAGGTGTCGAAGGATCCCACGCTGCCCCTCTGGGCTGACGCGATCGAGACGCTCGATCGCCCTGGCGAGCTCGAGCACGCGCAGTGAACTACGTCGAACACTACGAGGCGAACGCGCACCGCCTCGGTAGCCCCTCGCGCGGGAGGGTGCGCTCCGCTGCCGCGGCCTGCTCGCCGCTGCGGAGGGCGATCTCGAGGCCGCGTTCGAGGCGTTCGAGAGCGTCCTCTCCGAGCAGCCGGCTCCGCCGTGGCCGCTCGAGCGCGCCCGCACGCTGCTTACAGGGCACGGTGCGCCGGCGGGCGCAGCAGAAGCGCGCAGCCCGCGAGGCGCTCGAGCAGGCGCTCGCAATCTTCGAGGAGCTCGGGCGCCCGGTTGTGGGCGGAGAAGGCCCGTGCGGAGCTTCAGCGGATCAGCGGCCGTAGGCCAGCGGACAGGAGTCTAACCGAGAGCGAACAGCCGCGTCGCACAGCTCGCCGCGCGGGGGCGCACGAACAAGGAGATCGCCGCCGAGCTCTTCATGGGCGTGAGCACGGTCGAGGCGCATCTCGCATGTCTACAGGAAACTTGGTGTTCGTCGGGCCGAGCTCGCCACACCCTCGCCAAGTCCGGGGACGATCTCGCCCAAGCCTAGGGTTTATCGGGTTTCGCGCATACGGCCCTGAGCAGTACCGTGGTGGTGGCCGCGAACGCCGCGCAGCACGTCGAGGAGCTGGCACACCGCGACGCTGACGGGATCGAAGTCTCGCTCCTCTGGAGTCCGCCGACGACAGCCTCACCGTCAGCTGCGTCGACGCGAGGACAGAAGAGCGGTTCACCATTGCCGCCGAGCCGAGCATCGCACTCGACGTGTTCCACCACCCCTACGCGTACGCGGCGCGCCAGCACATCGGCAACCAGATGCCGTGACCAGCCGTGGAGAGGCTCTGGTCGTGTAGCCCCGTCGGTTCCTTCCGCAATCCCATACGGATGGATTCGGGCCGGGCCGAAACCTAGGGTCTTCGGGGGTGTCCGTCCACGGCGACGCGCCGTAGCCTCGGTGTGTGGTCTACGTCGTCGAGCGCTACCTGCCGGGCCTCGACCAGCGGCAGCTGGTTCGCCTGCTCGGAAAGCTGGGGAAGGTGACGGACGACCTTCGCCGCGAGGGAACGCGCGTGAGTTACCTGGGCTCCACGATCGTCCCCGGCGACGAGGCGTGCTTCTGCCAGTTCAACGGACCATCCGAGGCGGCTGTCGTGGAGGCGAACACCCGCGCCGGAGTGCCGTACGACCGCATCGTCGCGGCAATAGCCATTGCCTGCGCCGGACGGCTCGTAACCGGACTCACAATCGTTCCAAGAATGGCACGACTCATGGGATCGACGTGGTCGGGCGCGAGGAGGAGCTCGGCGTCGATCGAGGACTTCCTCGATGGATCGAGGAGGGCCCGAGCGCGCTCGTTCTCTCGGGCGAGCCGGGGATCGGCAAGACGATCCTCTGGGAGGCGGGCGTCGACGAGGCGGCCGCGCTCACCGCGTCCTCGTCTGCCGCGGCGTCGAGGCCGAGGCCGCGCTCTCGTTCGCGGGGCTGTCGGATCTGCTCGCACCGGTGTTCGACGAGGTGGCCCCTCGCTGGCGCCGCCGCGACGACGGGCGCTCGAGGTCGCGCTGCTGCTCGCGGAGCCTGGCGAGCGGCTCCGGATCCGCACGCGATCGGGCTCGCTCTGCTCGACGTCCTCCGGCTGCTTGCCGAGCGTGGCCCGTGCTAGTCGCGGTCGACGACTCCAGTGGCTGGATTCCTCGTCGGCCGGCGTACTCCAGATTGCGCTGCGACGGCTGCGCGACGAGCCGTCGGCCTGCTGGCGACCCTCCGGACGGCACCGGAGTCGGCGGCCCCTCGAGCTCGGGCGCTCGTTCCCGGAGGAGCGGCTGAGCGGCTTCGCTCGGCCCACTGAGCCTTGGAGCGCTGCACCATCTGCTCGAGGAGCGTCTCGGGCTCGAGCTGGCGCGGCCCGAGCTCGCCCGCGTGCAGGAGGCGATCGGCGGGCAACCCGTTCTTCGCGCTCGAGCTCGGCCGCGAGCTCGTCCGAACGGACACGCGGCCCGTGCCGGGCCAGGCGTTGCGGGTGCCCGAGAGTCTGCGCGAGCTGCTCGGCGGCCGCCTCGCACGGCTGCCCGAGGGAGACGGGCGACGTCTGCTCTTCAGGTCGCGGCGCTGGCGCGGCCGACGGTCGAGCTGGTCACGGCGGCCCACGGCGACCGGGAGCGCGTCCTCGAGGCGCTCGAGACGGCCGCTGCACGAGGGTGTCGTCGAGCTCGACGACTCCCGGTCCGCTTCACCCATCCGCTGCTCGCCTCGATCTGCTACGAGCAGGCGCCGATCTGGAAGCGCCGCGCCGTCCACCGGGCGCTCGCCGAGGCGGTCACGGACATCGAGGAGCGGGCCCGCCACCTGGCGCTCGCCGCCGACGGGCCCGACGCGGCCGTCGCCTCCGAGCTGGATGCAGCGCCGAGCAGCTGCCGCCCGCGGGGCGACGCCGCCGCGGCCGAGCTCTCCGAGCTCGCCGCCGAGCTGACCCCGGACGATCCCGCCTCGGCCCGGCAGCGGCGGCTGCGGGCGGCGACTTCCACCGCCTCGCCGGCGACGTCGAGCGGGCGGTCGCGATCCTCGAGCAGCTCCTCGCGGAGGTTCCGTCCGGGCGTCGAGCGCGCCGACATCCTGTTCGAGCTCGCCTGCACCGTACGAGGCCGACAGCCCGACCGCTGATCGAGCTCTGCGACGAGGCGCTGGCCGAGGCGGCAGGCGACGACGCACGCTCGGCACGGATCCTGCGCTACCGGAGCCTGGTCCGCACTTGCTCGCGGTCGACGTCTGCGGCGCGCTCGCCGACGGCCGGGCGGCGCTCGAGAGGCCGAGCGGGCCGGCGACCCCGCCTGCTCGCGCCGTGGCGATCGCCGAGTCGGCCATGCGGAGACGTAGGCGGCCGAGATCACGCCGGGCCTGCTCGAGCGGGGCGCGGAGATCGAGGAGCGCCTCGGGCTCGTGCTCGAGTACCACGAGAGCCCGCGCGTACGCTCTGCCCGCCGCCTGATACGCCAGGGCGAGATCGACGGCTCGCGCGATCCTCGAGGAGATCGAGGCGAGGCAGCGGCCGCGGCGACGAGGGCACCCGCGGTCATGCATCCTCTGGCAGCTGAGCATCCTCGAGTGGCTCGCCGGCCGCTGGCAGCGGCGCTCGAGCACGCCGTCGCGGCCTACGAGCTCGCGGAGCAGACCCAGGACCCGCACAGTCGCGCTCTTGGGACGCGTCAAGGCGCTCTCGAGGCCGACCTCGGCCTCGTCGAGCAGGCGCGCGCCTCGGCCAGGAGGCCTCGCGTACTCGCGACGCGACCTCGAACGAGTCCTTCACCATCGCCACCCTCGGCGTGCTCGGTCGGCTCGAGCTCGCGCTCGGCAACCTGGAGGCGGCCGGCGACTACCTCCGCGAGCTTCCCGGCCGGCTTCTCGCACGGGGCTGAACGACCCGACGCTCCCGTCTGGGCGGACGCGATCGAGACGCTGATCGCCCTCGGCGAGCTCGAGCAGGCTCGCGCCTACCTCGAGCCGTACGAGCTGCAGCCGAGCGGCTCGGCAGCCCCTGGCGCTGCGGGCGCTGCCCGCTGCCGCGGCCTGCTCGCGGCTGCCGAAGGCGACCTCGACGGCGCGTTCGCGGCCTTCGAGCGCGCTCTCTGCCGAGCTCGCGGAGCCGCCCTACCCGCTCGAGCGCGGCCGCACGCTGCTCTGCCTCGGCACGGTGCGCCGGCAGGCGCAGCAGAAGAGGCCGCCCGCGAGGCGCTCGAGCAGGCGCTCGCGATCTTCGAGGAGCTGGGCGCGCGCCTGTGGGCGAGAAGGCCCGCGCCGAGCTCAGGCGGATCAGCGGCCGGCGCGCCGCCTCCGACGAGCTGACCGAGACCGAGCGGCGGGTCGCCGAGCTCGCCGCCCAGGGCCGCTCGAACAAGGAGATCGCCGCCGAGCTCTTCATGGGCGTGAGCACGGTCGAGGCGCACCTCTCGCACGTCTACCGCAAGCTCGGCATCCGCTCGCGCGCCGAGCTCGCGGGCCGGATGGCGGCAGGGACGAGGCCGCAAACTGCGTGGACGAGGGGGCCAAAGTCTAGGGCTTTCCGGGTTTCGGGCCCACGACCCTGAGCCGTACTTCGCGGCATGGTCTACGTCGTCGAGCGCTACCTCCCCGGGCTCTCCCGCTCCGATCTCCTGCGCGGCCTCTCCAAGCTCGAGCAGGCGATGGAGGGACTGCCGAGGCCCCGGCGGTGCGCTACCTCGGCTCGACCATCGTCCTCGGAGACGAGGCCTGCTTCTGCCAGTTCGAAGGGCCCTCCGAAGCGGCCGTCGCCGAGGCGAACCGGAAGGCAGGCCTGTCGTTCGACCGGATCGTCCCCGCCGTCACAATCAACCCGAAAGGAGAACCACCATGAATCTCACCACAACCATTCCGCCAACCATTCAGATCAGGCGCGGCCGCCTGTTCGGCGTCGTCACCGCCGTCGCCCTGCTAGCAGCATCGTCACGTGGGCGCTGCCCACGTTCGCAGTGAATACGACACGGGGTAACGGCGCAAGATAGCGTCGGCCGACGACGCCCCCGGTGTCGTTGTCCAGCCCAAGCGACCAGCGCTTCATGAAGGGGATCGGCTCGATGGCGCATGCACAGCAGAATGCCGCTGTTCTCGATGCCCTCGCGCTCGGCCCGCAGGAGAAGCAGTACGTCCACGGCATCACCTCGCTGACGCCGACTGAGCAGGCCGCGGCGTTTGGTGGTGGTTCCGGAGCGCGCGTGGATTCCGTGGGATTCGCCCCGGCGTTCGCGCAGTTCGTCACGGGAATCGGTTCGATGGCGCAGGCGCAGCAGGATGCGGCTGTTCTCTACGCGCTGGGACTCGGCCCGAAGGACAGGAATACGTCCTCGGGATCACCTCGCTTACACCAACGAACAGGCTAAGCCTCGGCAGGTGAGATTCGGATGCGCCGGAAGCGGGCGGGCCTCACCCGGCGCCGCTTCCGCCGACACGGCTCCCGGCGCTACGCGGCGCGGAGCCGCCCCGGTGCGTCCGCTCGCGAGGCTCACGACTAGCCGGCGAGGACGAGCGTGCCGCCGTCGATGCGATAGGCGGCCCCCGTCATGAAGCTGGACGCCGGCGAGGCAAGCAGGAGCGCCAGTCCCTTCAGCTCCTCGGGCTCGGCCATGCGACCCAGCGGGACGGTCCTGGCCCACATCCGTTCCTGCTCGGGGTCCGGATCCAGGGTCACGCCGCCGCCGATACGCGTCCCTTTGAACGGCCCAGGACAGATCGCGTTGACGAACACACCGTGCGGTGCGAGCTCGAGAGCCGCCTGCCGCACGATGTTGATGATCGCCGCCTTGCTCGCCGCGTACCCGTAGCAGACCACCGGCTCGGGTCGCAGGCCCGCGTTCGACGACATCACGACGATCCGGCCCGACCCCTGGCGCCTCATCACCGCAGCGGCGTGCTTCATCGTGAAGAGAACACCGTACAGGTCACCCCGAGCACCCTGTCCCCAGTCCGAGCGCTCGACCGTGTCGAGACGCTGGCCTCCCTCGACGGCGAACCCCGGCGTCGCAGCGATGCCGGCGTTGGCGAAGACGACGTCGAGCCCTCCTTCCGCCGTGACGACGTCGTCGATCAGCCTCTCGACCTGGCTCTCGTCGGAAACGTCGACCACATGCGAGCGCGCGCGCGTCCCTCGCTCGACGAGCGGAGCCGTGACGCTCTCGAGCCGCTCGCCGTCGATGTCCGCGAGCGTCACACGGGATCCGCACTCCGCGAGGACGTCTGTGATCGCGTAGCCGAGTCCGCTCGCCGCACCGGTGACGATGGCACGCGTGCCACGAACGTCAAAGAGCCGCTCCTGCACGCTCGTCGGCTCGGTCATGGGACGAGAACGGCCCGCCCGGTGACCTCGCCTTCCCGGAGCTTGTCGAGCACGTCGTTCACCTCCTCGAGCGGAGTCGTGTCGGTGCGGAACGTGATCTGGCCGCGGACATGGAGCTCGAGGAGTTCCCACAGATCGATCCAGTTACCTACGAGGTTCCCGGCGATGACCGTCTCCCCCACCACGAAGCCGACCGATGGATGCGAGCGGTGCTCCCGTAACCGACGATGGAGTAGAGACCCCGACGCGCAAGCATCTGCATCGCAGACCGGTGGGTCGCATCGGTCCCGACGAAGTCGAGCACGACGTCGGCGCCCACGCCGTTCGTCGCCTCACGCACGGCGCCGGCGACATCGGCCTCATCGCCCAGCGCCTCGTCTGCGCCGAGGTCGCGCGCGAGGCGACGCCTGCGCTCGTCCGTGTCGATCCCGATGACCGTCCCGCCCCCGAGAACGCGGACGAGCTGGAGCCCGATGTGCCCGACGCCGCCGACTCCGATGACCGCCGTGGTGGAGCCAGGGACGAGGCGTGGAAGGAGCTTCTTGACGGCGTGGTACGCGGTGATCCCCGCGTCGGCGTGCGGCGCGACCGCAGCCGGGTCGACGCCGTCCGGCAGGCGGATCAGCGAGCGCTCGTCCACGAGCACGTACTCGGAGAAGCCTCCGTCGCGTGTCAGCCCGGTGAACTGGTGCCGCTCGCAATGGATGTCGAACCCCCGCCGGCACGGCACGCAGAGGCCGCAGCTGTACGCAGGATGGACGAGCACGGCGTCGCCCACCGCCGCCGCTGTCACGTCGTCGCCGACCGCGTGCACCTGGCCGGCGTTCTCGTGACCGAGGACGACCGGCAGGGTCAAGCCCGCGGGCTCCATGAGCCCGTCCTGGGCGTGCAGGTCGGTCGCGCAGACCCCGGCGCCCACGATCTCGACGACGACGCTCCTCGCACCCGTCGGCTCGGGCTCCGGTCGCTCGACGAGCTCGAGGGGGCGGTGGTACTCGCGGAGAAGTGCAGCTCTCACGCCGCGGCCGCTGCCCCGGCCGTCTTCGAGCCGAGGTAGCCCTCCGGATCGGCGTCGAGGTGCTCGGCGAGCCGTGTCGCGAGCGCCATGATCGTCAGCGACGGGTTCACGGACAGCGTCCGCGGGACGAGCGAGGCGTCGCCGACGAAGAGCCGCTCACCTCGTGCGACTCGCCGTTTCGGTCGACCACCGACCGCGCCGGATCGTCGCCCATGCGGCAGCTGCCCTGGACGTGCGTCGAGGCGAGCCCCGTCCAGCAGATCTGCGTCGCTCCTGCGGCCTCGAGCACGTTCGCGGCTGAACGCGAGCGCGCTGTCCACCCGCTCGAGCTCGTGGGCCGGAAGTCGACGTCGAATCGCTCGGCGCCCGTCGTCGTCCAGCGCGACGGCCGGTTGTTGTCGTCGTTCGCCATGCGCGAGCACCCCGATCCAGCGGCGGAAGCCGCGCTCGCCGCCTCGACCAGACGCGGGCCCCAGAGCGGCCCGTTCTCGTCGACGAGCGTCGTCGCGAAGGCGATCGGGTCCTGGATGGTCGTGGCCTCGACGACGAAGCCGCCGTCCTCGTCGTGCTGGATGCTCCATGCAGTGCGCGGTGATCGGGTAGACCATGTGCGCGTCCTGCGGCTCGTCGAACAGGCCGTAGACGAGGCGAACGGGGTGGAGGCCGAGGTTGCCGCCCGATCGACGGCGTTCGCGAGCCCGGAGCGGACGAGCAGCTGCGGCGTGTTGAGCGCGCCCGCCGCGACGACCACGGCGCCCGCATGCGACGGCGTGGCGCTCGCCCGCCGCATCGACGTACTCGACCCCCGTGGCCTCGCGATCCCTCGATCAGCGACCCGCTCGACCGTGGCAGTCCGGCCGCAGGTCGAGCGATGCCGCGCGCGCAGCGCGTCGCGCGATGTACGTGTTCATCGTCGACTTGCCGGCGTTCGTCGGGCAGCCCTGCAGGCAGGAGCCGCACTGCATGCAGTTCGCGTCCGTGTACGACTGGACGGGCTCGAGCTCGGCGCCGAGCGCGCGAAAGCCCGGCTCGACCGTGTGGACGCTCTTCGGCCAGTCGCTCCGCTCGCGCACGCCGAGCACCTGCTCGACGCGGTCGTAGTACGGGGCGAGGTCGGCCGCGGCGAACGGCTCGCCGCGCTCGTTCGTCAGGCCGGTCGCGGGATGCCACTTGGCGACGTCCCGCTCGTGCGCGCGCAGCGCGACCTTCGTGTTGATCGTGGTCGTGCCGCCGACGCAGCGACCGGCGAGGAACGCGACGAGCTCGCCGCTCGGCGAGCGGCGCGAAGCGGAGCGGCCAGAAGAGGTCGTGCGTCGCCTTCGCCTCCCAGCGCGTGAAGTCGGCGGCCGTGCAGGTGCGGCCCGGTCTCGAGCAGCAGCACGTCGCGGCCGCGCTGCGCCAGCTCGCCCGCGACGACGCCGCCGCCGGCGCCCGACCCGACGACGACGACGTCGAAGCGCTCCTTCATGCCGATCCCCAGGTACGACCAGTCCTTGTCGAGGCGGGTCGCGAGCGGCGAGTTGAAGTCGATCTCGGCCCACGCGCCCGGGCCCGTCGCGCCCGGCGCGACGAAGTCGCTGTAGAACGCCTCGATCGCGAGCGCCCGGACGAAGCCGAACTCGGGCGTGCGCGCGTGCTCGGCGAGCGCGTCGGCGCCCTGCCGCGGCCGCCGGCGCGAGCGCGTCGATCGCCGCCAGCGCGTCCTCGCGCACGGGCGGCGGCATGCCCGCCAGCACGGCGTCGACGTAGACGACCGGCCCGACCCGGCTCGACCCGGGCACGATCAGCTCGCACAGCGGCTCGACGGCCTCGGCACGTCCCACATCGAGAGTCCGGAGCGCCACCCGTCGACGTAAGCGAGCACCCTGCAGACCGTCAATCAGGGTAGACGGCTAGGCCGCCGGGTAGACGGAATCCGGCTTCTGCTCGAGACCCGGGGGGGCCGCGAAGATCTCGGTGATCACGCCGAGATCGCCATCCGTGCCGAGGTACGCGAAGTTGACGCCCTTGTACTCGCCCCCGAAGACGACGCTTCGACCCTTCTCCCTGAGCGTCTCGATCGTTGCGTCGAAGCTCGGCACCCCAACGCCGACGTGGTGCACACCCTCCCCGTTCGAAGCGAGGAAGCGGGCGTAGATGCTGTCCTGGTCGAGTGGCTGGATGAGCTCCCACTGCACCTGGCCGACCTGGGCGAGCGCGAGCCGCCAGGAGCGCTCGACGGTCTCCCCGTCCTCATGCATGCCCCGAACGGTGTCCGGATTGAACTCGTAGACCTCCCACGGACCGATGCCGTACTCCTCGACGTAGGTCCGCATCGTCTCCTCGATGTCTCGGACGACGAGCGCAATCTGGATCGTGTCGGTGAACATCGGCTCGCGCACCTGGCCTCCCATCAGAGTCGGATGACGGCCTTCATGACTTCGGCCGGGTGTTGGATCGCGTACTCGATCGCCTCGGGCGCCTGCTCGAGCGGGAACTCGTGCGTGACCAGCCCTCGAAGCGCGTCCTCCCGCCTGGCGACGAGCGCCACCGCCTCGGCGAACTCGTCGCCGTTGCAGCAGCTCACGCCGAGGAGGTCGATCTCCTTGAACGCGAGGTCGGAGATCCGGAGCGGCGCGTCGCTCGGCCCGAGGCCGACGACGACCACGCGGCCCGCCTGCGCGACCAGCTCGACTGCGGTCCGAGCCACCTCGGCCGCGCCGGTCGCCTCGTAGACGACCTCTGGCCCGTCGCTCCCCGACCACTCCAGTGCTGCGGGTATCGGATCGTCACCCTCCCCGACGGCTGAGGACGTCGGCGCCGATCGCCTTTCCGCGCTCGAGGCGGCTACGCACGCGGTCGACGACCAGCACCGACGCCCCTCTATCGATTGCCGCCACGGCTATCGCCTGCCCGATCGGGCCCGCGCCGAAGACGACGACCTTCTCCCCTTCGGCGACACGACCGCGAACGACCGCTCGAACGGCGATCGACACCGGCTCGATGAGCGCTGCCAGCGCGGGGTCCCGATCTCCGACCGGAAAGACCTGCGATGCCGGAAGGCGAAGCCTGCTCCTGGAGCGCCCCGTCCCGGTGAACGCCGATCAGACTGATGTTCGCGCACGCGTTGCTCGCGTCCGATCCGGCACGGGTAGCAGCGCCCGCAGGCCACGAGTGGCCACATCGCAACCCGCTCGCCCGCTCGCAGGTGCGGCGGGCAGTCCGGCCCGACGGCCTCGACGATTCCTGCCGCCTCGTGTCCTGAGACGCGCGGGTAGAGCTGCGAGTCGTCAACCGACCCGATATGGCCGAGGAAGTAGTGGAAGTCGGAGCCACAAAGGCCGACGGCTTCGGGCCTGACGACGACCTCCCCGTCGCCCGGCTCGCCGGGCTCGGGCACGTCGACGATCCGCATCGACGCCCTGCTCTCGGTAACGGCTGCGCGCACGACCGCCCCGAGCCTAGTCGTCCCCGCCGGCGACGACCTGGTCGCCGGACAGGTAGGCGGAGTGGAGGACGTCGGGACTGCTCTTGAGCTCCTCGGCCGTGCCCTCATAGCGGATGCGGCCGCCCTCGAGCACGTAGGCGCGTCTTGGCCAGCGACAGCGCGAGGTGGGCGAACTGCTCGATCAGGAGCACGCCGACGCCGGACGCGGCGACGGACTCGATCGTCGGGCACGAGGCGCTTGACGACGATCGGGCGCGAGGCCGAGCGAGAGCTCGTCGACGAGCAGCGATGCTCGGCCGGGAGACGAGCGCCTGGGCGAGCACGAGCATCTGCTGCTCGCCGCCCGAGAGCAGCGCGGCCGGACGCGTCCAGCGCTTCTCCAGCTCGGGGAAGAGCTCGAGCGCGTAGGCGATCCCGTCTCGCCTGCTGCTCGCGCGAGAGCGCGTAAGTCGCGACGCGCAGGTTGTCCTCGACCGTGAGCGCCGGCAGCAGGCGCCGGCCCTCGGGGACGACGGCGACCCCGGCCGCGCGGATCCGCTCGGGCGCGGCGTTGGTGAGATCCTGGTCGCCGAGCAGCACGTGGCCGCCACTCGGGCGCAGGACGCCGGCGACGGCGAGCACGAGCGTCGACTTGCCGGCGCCGTTGGCGCCGAGCAGCGTCGTCACCTCGCCGGGCGGGATCTCGAGCGAGACGTCGTGCACGACCGTGCCGCCCGCCACGCGGCACGGAGAGGTCCTCCAGGCGCAGCGTGGCTGCGGCGCCGTCGTCGGCGCTCACAGCTCGTCCTCCGTGCCCGAGGTAGGCGCGGATCACGTGCTCGTTCCGCAGCACCTCCGCCGTCGGCCCCGACGCGATCAGCTTGCCGAAGTCGAGCACGGCGGTCGTCTCGCAGCACGCGGAGACGAGGCTCATGTCGTGGTCGACGAGGATCACGAGCGCGCCGAAGTGCTCCGGGATCTGCGGATCACCTCGCCGAGGTGCTCCGTCTCCGCGTCGGGCAGACCGGCGGCGGGCTCGTCGAGCAGCACGATGCGCGGCTGGCCGACGACGGCCCGCGCGACCTCGACGAGCCGCCGCTCGCGCGGCACCGAGCCCGCCGACCTTCCGCTCGGCGAGCGCTCGAGCCCGACGAAGTCGAGCGCGCTCAGCGACGTCGTCGCGCCGGACGCGCGCGGCTCGCCCGGAGTGCTCGTGGATCATCGCCACGTTGTCGAAGACCGACAGCTGCTCGATCGCCTGCTCGGTCTGGAACGTGCGCCGGAGGCCCCAGCGCGCGCGCCGGAAGTCGGCCATGCTTGAGCAGATCCTCGCCGAACACCTCGATCGAGCCCGCGGCCGGCTTGACGAACCCGCTGAGGACGTTGAAGAACGTCGTCTTGCCCGCGCCGTTCGGGCCGATCAGGCCGCACGTGCCCGTCGGGAACGTGACGGTCATGTCGTCGAGCGGCGTGACCCCGCCGAAGCGGACGGTCAGGCCCTCGACCTCGATCACGCGGCCTCCTTCGCTCCGCCGGCGTCTTCCGGAACGGCCGCAGCGATCAGCCGCCGAGCTTCGCATGTCCTTCGGCACCTGGTCGGCGAGCCCGCCCGGGGCGGTCACCAGCACCTGCAGCACGCCGACGCCGAAGAGGATGAGCAGGAAGTTCGGGTTGAGAGCCCCCAGTCTTCGAGAAGAGCAGGGCAGGAGCTGCATGAAGAGCCCGGCGACGATCGCACCCCACAGCGCTGAAGATGCCGCCGATCAGCGACGACCGCCAGCAGCGTGATCGAGTCCTGCGTCGGGAACTCGTAGCTGTCGGCTCCCCGCGTGCGCCGCGAGCAGGCCGCCGGCGACGCCGGTCATGAACGACGCGAGCGCGAAGGCCCAGAGCTTGTACAGCGTGATGTTCACGTCCGCCGGCGAGCGCCGCCGGCTCGCTCTGCCGGATCGCGGCCCACGCGCGGCCGGGCTTGCGAGCGAACGTGCCACGACCGCGAGCAGGAACATCAGCGCGCAGACGACCACCGTGTAGCGGAAGAACGCGTCGTCGCCGTTCGCATGCTGGGCCGGCGCACGGCTGAGCCCGCCAGCGACGCTCGGTGTGGCCCGGGAAGCCGCCGCCGCCGTTCGGGAAGTTCGACGTCGGTCAGCACGACGTGATCGCGCCGGCGAGACATCAGCGTGATCAGCGCGAGGTACAGGCCGCTGAGGCGCAGCGCCGGAAGCCCGATCAGGACGCCGAGCGCGCGGTGATCAGCGCCGGCGATCAGGAGCACGCACGGGAAGGGGAGGCCGTGGCGAAGCTGAGCCGGGCGCCGACCCAGCGCGCCGACGCGAGCAGCGCGATCTGGCCGAGCGAGACCATCCCGACCCGTCCGTAGAGGACGATGAGCCCGAGGGCGACGACCGAGAAGATGGCGATCGCGGTGAGGATCTTGATCCAGTAGATGCCGAGCAGCGCCGGCACCGCGAACAGCACGAGCGAGCAGCGCGGCGATACGACTGCGCGTATGACGGTCCGCCGCTGCGGCGACGCCGGCGCGCCGGCCCGCGAGCCTCGCCGGCCGCGGGCTGCGTCACGCCTAGTGCTCCGTCGCGGGAGACGATGACCGCGACGGCGCCCGAGCCAGAGCAGCGCGACGATCGCGAGCACGAACGGCGCCAGCTGCCGCGGTAGCGGCGCTGGGCCGACAGATACGGCGTGAGGACGGCCTGGACGAGCCCGATCGACGAGCGCCGCCAGCCAGCGTCACCACACAGCGACTGCAGGCGCGCGATCAGGGCTGCCGCCAGCGAGGAGATGACGAGGAACGTCAGCGCCGCCGCAGTCGAGCGGGTGACGAGGTCGGAAGCAGAGGCCCGGCGGCGCCGCACACGAGCCCGGAGCCGAGCCACGCGACGGCCTCGACGCGCCGCACGGGCACGCCCAGCGTGGCCGTGATCTCGCGGTCGTTGGCGAGCGCCCGCATCGCCGTGCCGAGCTTCGTGTAGCGCAGGAACGCCGCCGTCCCGGACGTGACGCACGACGGCGAAGCGCGAGCGCGATGATCTGCGTCCAGGTGACGCGACGCCGCCGACGCGTAGTAGCGCCAGTTCGTCGTCGGCAGGTCAGCATCGACCGCGCCTCGTCGCGGCCAGACGCCAGGACATGAGCCCGAGCAGGATCAGCGCGAGCCCGAGCGTCGCCCATCACCTTGACGAGCGGGTCGCGCCGCGCGAGCGGCGGGCCCGAAGACGACGCCGTAGAGCGAGAGTGACGACGCCGCCGAACAGGATGCAGACGAGGTAGGCGAGCCAGTCGCGGCCACGTGTGGTCGATGAGGATCCAGGAGGATCAGGGCGCCCATGGCTCCGATCGCGCCGAAGGCGAGGTTCAGCACACCCGTCGCCCGGTAGAGCACGACGATCCCGACGCCGGACAGCGCGTACACCCCGCCCAGCGCCAGGCCCGAGCACGATGAACGGCTTGAAGCTCGAAGTCCGTCGGAAACATCGGAGTCTATGAGCGCCCTGATCTCGACCATCTCTCGTTGCTCTCCTACTTGCCCTGGAGCGGGTACGCCGGCCCTTGGTCAGTTGCAGGTTCTTCTTCTCGTCACGCGGACCTTCGATGTCCGGGTCGACTGGCGGAGATCTTGAAGCAGCCCTCCTTCACCACCATCTTCCCGTTCTTCGGCGTCACCGTGATGTCCGTGTTGTTCGGGATGTGGTACGGGAGGTTGCCGAAGTACCACGGCTTGCAGAGGATGTCCGTCTTGAAGTTCTTGACGCCTGAACGCCTTGTTGACCGCTTGGCCGTGTACGGCGCCTTCATGTGAGCAGCGCCGCGGCCGCGATCCTCGCCTCCACGAAGCCCATCTGGCTGAAGCTGCCGAGCGCGAACGCCACTTGGCGCGTACTGCGTCGACCTGCCGGTAGAGCGTGCTGTCCGGGCCGGGATCGGTGGGCAGGCTCAGCTCCGCGTTGACGCCGAACTTGCCGTCCCAGTCCGTCCCGAGTGCCGTCGGCGACGAAGTCGGTGTTGCACGGCGTCGAGCAGCCCCACGCCTTGACTTGTCGACGAGGCCCTGCTGCTGCGCGGCCTGGAGGATCGACGAGGGCCTGGCAGGCGTGAAGTCGAGGACGACCGCCGCCGTCCTTACCCGCCGACTGGACGAGCTTCAGCGCGACCGAGTTCGCATCCTGGATGGGGACGTGTCCTAGCGACGTCCGATCGGGATCTTCGCCGCCTTGGCGATCGCAGTGGCGCCGCCTTCGATGTAGCCCGTGCCCGGGACGTTCGACTGGTCGAAGCACGATCTTCTTCGCGCCGTGCCCGGACGAGCGTACTGGGCCGCGCCGAGATGCTGTAGCCGGGCCCATGTTGACGGAGAGTGGTACGGCGTCCTCCGTAGCACGGGTCGATGCCCGTCGCCGATCACGTAGAACTTCTTGCCGCGTAGTACTGGGCGTTGACCGCGCAATCCATGATGATCGTGTCCCGACGATCGCGACGACCTTCTCTCCCTCGATCAGCTTCTTGGCGAACGCGGCGTCCTGCTCCGGGTTGATCTGCTCGATGTGGAGGATGTAGTTGATCGGCCGGCCGTTGATCCCGCCGTTGTCGTTCACGCAGTTGAAGTACGCCGCGGCCATGTTCGGGATGTCGGTGAAGTCCGTCCCGGGATTCAGCGTGGCGATCGCGCCGATCTTGATCGGCTTCCCCGTCGCCTTCTTCCCCGTGCCCGAGGCCGCAGACGCTCTTCGTCGGCGACGCTTTCCCGGACCCGACCGGGCGCCGCGACTTGACCGCGCCCGGCTCGCCCCGGTGGCGAGCAGCAGCACGAGCCGCAACGCCGCTGGCCGCGAGCGCGACCAGCAGTCCGCTTCTTCGATCTCATCACTTCCTCCTTTGGTCCGCCCGCCTTGAAATGGCCAGCTTCGTGCAATTCGATGCCAGCTGATAGCTCGCGTCGAGCACTCCCGTCCGGCAGGTCTGCGTCGACGGGACTGCCCCCAGGCCAAATTGTTTGACATATCGACGTCGAGTCCCATCGAACCGTCGTGAATCTAAGCGCGCGCGCCGTATCGCGTCAACGACACCCGCCCCGCGGACGTGAAATGATCGTCTCCGTGAGCGATCCGGCCGACCTCGGAGTGAGGGATGCGGCCGCGGCCCTCCACTCACGCTCGCTCTCCTCTCGCGAGCTCGTCGACGCGTGCCTCACGCGCATCCGCGAGCGGGACGGCACGCACAGCCACGAAGGCGACGCGCAATCGATCAACGCATGGGTCCGCATCTACGAGGAAGACGCGCTCGAGGCCGCCGCACGCGCTGACGAGCGACTCGCGCAGGGCGACGCCCCGACACTCTGCGGGATCCCGATCGGTCTCAAGGATCTCTATGCCGTTGCCGGGAAGCCGCTGACCGCCTCGAGCACCCTGCTCTACGAAGTACCCGACCGCGACTGCGACGTCTGGGCTCGGCTCGCCGCCGAGGGCATGGTGCTGCTCGGCCACGTGCACACACACGAGTTCGCCTGCGGCGGCACCACCGACCAGGTCGGCAACCCGTGGGCGCTCGAGCGATCCGCCGGCGGCTCCGGCGGAGGGTCGAGCGCGGCGCTCGCATCCCGACAGGTACCCGCGGCCACGGGCACGGACACCGCCGGCTCGTTGCGCATCCCCTCGGCCGAGTGCGGGACGTCGACGATCAAGCCGACGCGGGGCTCCGTCTCGATGCGAGGGGTCGTCCCTCTGGCGTGGACCTTCGACCATCCCGGGCCGATGACCCGGACGGTCGTCGACTCCGAGCTCGTATTCGCAGGGATGGCGGGCATGCCCGCGCCGGCCTCGCGGCGACCGCTTCGCCGCTACGCACTCTCTCCACGCATCTCCGTGCTCGAGCCGGACGTTGCCGACGGGCTGGATCGGGCGCTTGCGGCGCTTCCCGGCGAGCGTGTCGAGACGCCGTCCACCCCACCGGCTCGGCTCGACGTCCTCGCCGACTTCTTCGACCTCGTCCTCACCGAGATGCTCGTTTACCATCGTCGCTTCGACGACCGGCGGGACGAGTACCGCCCGTCGAATCGGGGACGGCTCGAGCACGCCGAGCGACGGGCGATGACGGCCGAGGAGTACATACGCCTGCAGGTCGGCCGCACCGAGGACACGAACGCGTGGTGCGATTGGTTCGCCGAGCACCGCATCGACGCGGTTGTCGAGCCGACGATCCCGATCGTCGCCCCCTTGCGTGGCAGCGGGTACGACGAGGTGTTCGGCGACGTCGAGGATCTCTCGCTCACGTACTACTGGGACTGGACGGGCTTTCCCGTCGTCTCCCTTCCGTCCGGTGTGGGCAGGCACAGCGGGCTCCCGGTCAGCGTGTCGCTCATCGGCGCCGCCGGGAGCCGACTGGGATCTGCTCGCCTGGGGGGCGAACCTGCAGAACGAACTGGGGACGGTGACACCGCCGTGATCGACGTCGGTGCACTCGCGGCCATCGACGTGCACGTTCACACCGAGCTGTCGCGCGACGGCCACGACCCGATGCCGGCGCATCTCCGCGAGGCGGCGCGACGCTATTTCCGCAGCGACCAGCCGCTGCCGACCGTGGACGACGTCGCCGAGCACTACCGAGAACGCAGCATGGCGGCCGTCGTCTTCACCGTCGACTGGGAGTCACGCAGCGGGATCCCGCCGATCCCGAACGAGGAGATCGCCGAGGTCGCCGCCGCGAACCCGGACGTCCTGATCGCGTTCGCCAGCGTCGACCCCGCTCGACCCGACGCCGTCGAGCGCGCCCGTCGGCTGATCTCCGAGCACGGCGTCAAGGGCTTCAAGTTCCACCCCAACCTGCAGGCGTTCTTTCCGAACGACCGCAGCGCCTACCCGCTGTACGAGGTCATCGCGGAAGCCGGGCTGCCGGCGCTCTTCCACACTGGCCACAGCGGCATCGGCACGGGAGTCCCCGGCGGCGGGGGGTTCCGCCTCAAGTACTCGAACCCGATGTGCCTGGACGACGTCGCGGCCGACTTCCCGGAGCTCCCGATCGTCCTCGCGCACCCCTCGTTCCCCTGGCAGGACGAGGCCATCTCGGTGTGCCTGCACAAGGAGAACGTGTGGATCGACCTCTCGGGCTGGTCGCCCAAGTACTTCTCCCCACAGCTCGTCCAGTACGCGAACTCGCAACTGAAGACGAAGATGCTCTTCGGCTCGGACTTCCCGCTCATCACGCCCGACCGCTGGCTCGCCGACTTCGCGGAAGCGCCGTTCAAGGACGAGGTGCGCCCGCTGATCCTGAAGGAGAACGCCGCCCGGTTGCTCGGTCTCGGAGCCGACTCGTGACGGCGACAGGGCTCATCCCGGCGAGGGAGGCGGTTGCCCACGTCAAGACCGGCGACACCGTCATGGTCGGCGGCTTCGGTCTCGTCGGTGCGCCGTTGTCGCTCATCGACGCACTCGCCGACCACTCCGACGCGACCGACCTCACGGTCGTCTCGAACAACATCGGCGAACCCGGCAAGGGCCTCGGCAAGCTGCTTCGGCAGGGACGCATCCGCCGTGGCATCTCGTCCTTCTTCACGTCGAACCCCGAGGCGGTCGCCGCGGTAAACACGGGCGAGATCGAGGCGACGCTCCTTCCACAGGGGACGTTCGCAGAGGCGATTCGTGCCGGCGGTGCCGGAATCGCGGGCTTCTTCACGCCGGTCGGTGCGGGAACGCTCCTGGCCGAGGGGAAGGAGGAGCGTGTGATCGACGGCGTGCCACACGTCCTCGAGCAGCCGATTCGCGCGGACGTCGCGCTCGTGTACGCCGCGCGCGCGGACGAGCTCGGGAACCTCTGGTACCGGCACACCGCGCGCAACTTCAATCCGCTCATGGCGACCGCGGCGACGATCACTATCGCCGAGGCAGGCGAGGTCGTCAGGGTGGGAGAGCTCGACCCCGAGTCGATCGCGACCCCCCACCTCTACGTCGATCAGCTGGTACTCCGATCGTGACCGCCGATCCGAAGGCCGTCATCGCCGCCCGCGCGGCGCAGGAGCTCCGCCCGGGCGAGATCGTGAACCTCGGAATCGGAATCCCGAACCTCATCCCGGGCTACCTCGGTGCGGGCACCGAGATCTTCCTGCACACGGAGAACGGGCTCCTCGGCGTCGGCCCGCGGCCCGCGGAGGAGGAGCTCGACCCGGACCTGGTCGACGCCGCCAAGCGCCCCGTTACGGCGTTACCGGGCGCGTCGTACTTCGACAGCGCGTCCAGCTTCGCCATGATCCGCGGCGGCCACGTCGACGTCGCAGTCCTCGGCGCGCTCCAGGTCGGCGAGCGAGGCGACATCGCCAACTGGGCCATTCCCGGGAAGGACGTCCTCGGCGTGGGGGGCGCGATGGACCTCGTCGTCGGCGCGCGCCGGGTGATCGTGACGATGACCTCCACGACACCGCAGGGCGAGCCGAAGCTGGTCCGCACGTGCACCTTCCCGCTCACTGCCCGCGAGGCGGTCGACGTCGTCGTGACGGAGCAGGCCGTCTTCCGCATCAGCGACGGCTCGCTCGTACTGACCGAGCTTCTCGGCGAGGCGACGGTCGCGGACGTGAGTAGTGTGACCGAGGCACGATTCGCCATCGAGCTGGAGGACTGACATGGGATCGAGGCATTCGTCGTTCGCGCGCGTTCGGGACGAGGACGTGCTCGGCGTCGATCCGCCATACGACTACCCCGAGTACGTCGGTACGCGCCTACGCCACCCGAAGGAGCCGCTCGTGCTGCTCCCGCACACGCTGTCGGAGCTCACCGGCCCGGTCTACGGCGACGCACCCCTCGGCGGGCTCGACCACGACTTGACGCGTCAGCACGAGGGCGAGCCTCTCGGCCAGCGGATCAGCTTGAGCGGCCGCGTGCTGGGATCGGACGGCCGGCCGCTGCGAGGTCAGCTCGTCGAGATCTGGCAGGCGAACGCGGCAGGCCGCTACCGCCATGCGGTCGACACGCACGACGCTCCGATCGACCCGAACTTCTCGGGAGGCGGCCGCTGCGTGACGGACGCCGACGGCGCCTACCGCTTCGTCACCGTGAAGCCGGGCGCGTACCCGTGGCCCAACCATCCGAATGCGTGGCGCCCGGCGCACGTCCACTTCTCGCTGTTCGGACGAGCGCTCCCGGAACGCCTCGTCACGCAGATGTACTTCCCCGACGACCCGCTGTTCCCATTCGACCCGATCTTCAACTCCATCCCCGATCCGACTGTCCGCGACCGGCTCGTCAGCACGTTCGAGATCGACCTCACCGAGCCCGACTGGTCGCTGGGCTTCCACTTCGACATCGTGCTCGGTGGTCGCGAGGCGACCCCGCTCGAAGAGCCGCACGATGACTGATTCGACTGGACTGACCCCGGCGCAAACCTCGGGCCCCTACCTCTCGCTCGGACTCGCCGGCTCGCCGGTCACCTCGGCGCTCGTCGCAGACGACGATCCGCGGGCGATTCGCATCCGCGGGCGCCTCCTCGACGGGAACGGCGATCCGGTCCCGGACGGCCTCATCGAGATCTGGCAGGCGAACGCAGCAGGACGGTACGCGCATCCGGCGGACGATCGCTCGGAGGTTCCGCTCGAGGAAGGGTTTCGCGGCTTCGGCCGCTCCGAGACGGTGGAGGACGGCTGGTTCGAGCTCATCACGATCAAGCCCGGCCGAGTGCCGGCCCCGGACGGGAACACACAGGCCCCCCATCTCGTCGTCATCGTCCACGCACGCGGGCTGCTGAAGCAGCTCGTGACTCGTCTCTACTTCCCCGACGAGGAGGAGGCGAACGCCTCCGACTACGTGCTCTCGGAGCTGGACGACGCGGAGCGCGCGTCGCTCGTCGCCCGGGCGGAGGACGGCGGCCTGCGTTTCGACATCCGCCTCCAGGGCGAGCGACAGACGACGTTCTTCGCCGTATGACGACGTTCGGGCCGCTCTTCGTCCCGGAGGAGCTGCTCGACGCCGTCTCGGGGCGTGCGTGGCTCGAGGCGATGCTCGAGTTCGAGTCCGCACTTGCCCGTGCAGAGGCGCAGGCGGGGATCATCCCGCCGGAGGCTGCGCCAGCGATCGCCGAGCAGTGCGACGCCGGCCTGTACGACTTCGACGAGCTGCTCACACGTGGACGCTCGGTCGGAAGCCCTCCAGAGCCGCTCGTACGCGCGCTGCGGGAGAACAGTGGGCGGCGACGCAGCCCGCTACGTCCACTGGGGTGCGACGAGCCAGGACGTCATGGACACCGCGTCGATGCTCGTCGCGCGGCGCGCGCTCGACCTGATTCTCACCGAGCTCGACGCGGTGACGGCTGCCCTGGCGCGACTCGCGGAAGCCCACCGGTCGACGCCGATCGCGGCACGGACCATGCTCCAGCAGGCGGTGCCGACGACGTTCGGGTTAAAGGCTGCGGGCTGGCTCGTGGCCGTGCTCGACGCGAGGAGCCTCCTGGCTCGGGTGCGGAACGAGCGCCTGGCCGTGCAGCTCGGTGGAGCTGCGGGCACACTCGCCGCGATCGGGGAGCAAGGGCCGGAGGTCCTGCGGTTGCTCGCCGACGACCTCCGCCTGGCCGAGCCCGTGGTGCCGTGGCACACGAACCGGGTCCGGATCGCCGAGCTGGGCGCAGCGCTCGCGACCACGTCGGGCGTGCTGGCGAAGATCGCGCACGACGTCGTACTCCTCGCCCAGACCGAGGTGGACGAGGCGCGCGAAGAGGTCGGAGGCGGATCGTCCACGCTCCCCCACAAGCGCAACCCGGTCGAGTCGATCCTCGCCCGGGCCTGCACTCGTCTCGTCGAGGGTTACGCGTCCGTCCTCACGTCGGCGCTCGACCAGGAGCACGAGCGCGCAGCCGGCGCGTGGCACGCCGAGTGGGAGGCGCTGTCCGGAGCGCTCGCGTTCACGGGCGGAGCCGCGCACGCGGTGGCGCGGGCCGTGGGCTCCCTCCAGGTCGACACCGAGCACATGCGGCATAACCTCGACGCGACCAACGGCCTCGTCCTCGCCGAGCGGGTCAGCTTCGCTCTCGCGGCGCGGTACGGCCGCGCGGAGGGTCACGAGATCGCCCGTGAGGCGGCGCAGCGCGTCGCCGTGTCCGGACGCTCGCTCGCGGACGAGCTACGGGACGACCAGCGCGTCGAGCTCACGGGCGACGAGCTCGACGCTCTCCTCGATCCGACGACGTATCTCGGCTCGGCGGAGGCGTTCGTCGATCGCGCGCTCGAGCTCTATCGCTCGGGGGCCCCGTGAAGGTCGGCTATCGGGTCGACGGGCCGGAGGCGGCGCCCGCCCTCGTCCTCGCAAGCTCGCTCGGAACGACCTGGGAGCTCTGGGACGCCCAGCTCCCGTCGCTCGCCCGGGACTTCCGCGTCGTCCGCTACGACCATCCCGGTCACGGCCGCTCGCCCACCCCCGAGTCGCCGGTCACCGTCGAGTCGCTGGCGGACGACGTCGTCGACCTCCTCGACGCGCTCGGGCTCGAACGCGTCTCGTTCTGCGGCCTCTCGCTGGGTGGCATGGTCGGGATGGCGCTCGCACTCCGTGCGCCGGAACGCCTCGACCGTCTCGTCCTCTGCTGCACCGCGGCGCACCTCGGGCCGGTCGACGGCTGGTATCAGCGCGCGCGAGTCGTGCGTTCCGGAGGGACGTCCGCGATCGCCGAGGCGGTGATCGGACGGTGGTTCACCGAGCGGTTCCGCAACGAGAGCCCGGTGACGGTCGCGCGCTTTCGCGAGATGCTCGAGGGGATCCCGGCCGAGGGCTACGCAGCGTGCTGCGAGGCGATCGCCGGTTGGGACGCCCGCTCGCTGGTGAACGCGATCCGCACGCCGACGCTCGTGATCGCGGGCGCCGACGACATCGCGACACCGCCGGAGGACGCCGCGTTCCTCGCCGCGTCGATCCCCGGCGCGGAGCTCACGGTCCTGCCCGACTGCGCGCACCTCGCCAACGTCGAACAACCCACCCTCTTCACCCGGACGCTCCTCGGGCACTTGCCTGTCCCCGCAGGCACGGAGGCCACATGAACGACCAGTACGAACAGGGCATGAAGGTTCGCCGCGAGGTGCTCGGCGACGAGCACGTCGACCGGGCGACCGAGCGGACGACGCCGTTCACGGCCGACTTCCAGGACCTGATCACCCGCTACGCGTGGGGAGAGATCTGGGCGAGGCCCGGGCTCGACCGCCGGACGCGCAGCTGCATCACGCTCGCCATCCTCGTCGCCCTCGGGCGCGAGGAGGAGCTCGCCATGCACGTCCGAGCGGCCCTGCGCCTCGGGCTCTCACCCGAGGAGATCAAGGAGGTCCTCCTCCACAGCGCGATCTACTGCGGCGTCCCTGCGGCGAACGGAGCGTTCGCCGTCGCTCAGCGCGTGCTCGACGAGGTCGGGCAGTCCAGCTCGGATTGATGCGGACGCAGGTCGGCATCGTCGGCGCCGGGCCTGCAGGTCTCACCCTCTCCCAGCTCCTGCACCGCGAGGGCATCGAGTCGGTCGTGCTCGAGGCCCGCAGTCGGGAGCACGTCGAGCAGCGCCTTCGGGCGGGCGTGCTCGAGCAGGCGATCGCCGATCTCCTCGTCGACGCCGGCGCGGGAGAGCGGCTCCAGCGCGAGGGGATCGTCCACCACGGCATCGAGCTCCAGTTCGACCGCGAGCGGCGCCGGATAGCGCTGAGCGACCTCACCGGCCGGGCAATCGTCATCTACGGACAGACGGAGATCGTGAAGGACCTCATCCGCCTCCGCCTCGACGCAGCCCTTCCGCTCCTGTTCGAGGCCTCCGACGTCTCCGTCCGCGATCTCGAGAGCGAGCGTCCCAGCATCCGCTTCTCGCACGAGGGCGCCGAGCACGTGCTCGAGTGCGACATCGTCGCCGGGTGCGACGGCTACCACGGCGTGTGCCGGCCGACCATCCCCGCAGGCGTCCTCTCGGAATTCTCGCGCGAGTACCCGTTCGGTTGGCTCGGCGTCCTGGCTGCGGTGCCCCCGTCGAACGACGAGCTCGTGTACTCGCATCACCCACGAGGCTTCGCCCTCATGAGCCTCCGGAGTCCGGAGCTGAGCCGCCTCTATCTCCAGTGCCGCCCGCACGAGGACCTCGCGGAGTGGCCCGACGCCCGGATCTGGGAGGAGCTGCAGACGCGGCTCGGCCTCGACGGCTGGACGCTCGCCGAGGGGCCGATTCTCGAGAAGGGAGTCACCGGGATGCGGAGCTACGTCGCAGAGCCGATGCGATTCGGCCGCCTCTTCCTCGCCGGCGACGCCGCCCACATCGTCCCGCCGACCGGCGCCAAGGGCCTGAACCTCGCCCTCCACGACGTGAGCCTCCTCGCCGAGGCACTCGTCTCGTGGTACCGAGGCGGAAGCAGCGAACTCCTCGATGCCTACTCCGACGCGTGCCTCCGCCGGGTCTGGCGCGCGGAGCACTTTTCGTGGTGGATGACGTCCATGCTCCACCGCGTCGACTCGGACGACGACTTCGACCTCCGGCTGCAGTTGTCGCAGCTCCGATACGTGACGACGTCGACCGCCGCGGCGACCTCTCTCGCCGAGAACTACGTCGGCATCGACCGCATCTGAGCGGGCACGCCTCAACCCGCGGAGCGCTCGCCTACTGACGCCACCTCGTCCCCGCCTTCGGAGGTTGTCGCCGCCTCGTCGCGCTTGATCAGCCGGTAGACGTGCGCGCGCAGGTTCACGAACTCCGGCAGCGCCTTCGTCTCGATCTGGTCTCGCGGGAACGGGATCGTGATCGGGAGGATCTCGAGCACCGTCGTGGGCGCGTGCGTCAGGACGACCACGCGGTCGGCCATGTAGACAGCCTCGTCGATGTCGTGCGTCACGAAGAGAATGGTGACGCCGTACTCCTCATGCACCTGCAGGACGAGATCCTCGAGGTCTCCGCGGGTCTGCGCGTCCACCGACGCGAACGGCTCGTCCATCAGCAGGATCGACGGCTGGTACGCAAGCGCGCGAGCAATCGCGACGCGCTGCTGCATGCCGCCCGAGAGCTGCCATGGATAGTGATCGATGAATCGAGTCAGCCCGACGGCCTCGAGCGAGTCCTCGACGAGCCTCGAGCGCTCGGCCTTGCTCAGCGGCCTGTGTCGGAGCGGGAGGAGGACGTTGTTGCGCACGGACGCCCACGGCATGAGCGACCGGCTGTACTCCTGGAAGACGAGCGCCATCTCCTCCGGCGGCGAGGTCACGGGCTTGCCCTTCAGGCGTGTCTCACCGGAGGTCGGCGCGAGCAGGCCCGCGACGCACTTCAGGAGCGTCGTCTTGCCGCACCCGGACGGACCGACGACGCACACGAGCTCCTTCTCGGACACGGTGAGCGAGATGCTGCGGATGGCCTCGGTGACCTTGTCGCCGGAACGGTAGGTCTTCGCGAGCGAATCGATCTCGAGCATCGGTGCGTCTCCGACTAGAGGGGAGTCGCCGCGCGCCAGCCGCGGTGCCACGCGAGCACCCGGCGCTCGATCAGCATGAAGACCACGTTGAGGCCGTAGCCGAGGAGCCCGATGAGGAGGATCGCCGCCCACATGGGGGCGAACTCGAACGTGTTCTTCGAGATGAGCAGGACGTACCCGACCCCGTTCGAGCTCGAGAAGTACTCGGCCACGACCATGATGATCACCGCGAGCGAGAGGCTGGTGCGCATGCCCGCCGCGATCTGCGGCATCGCCCCCGGCACGACGAGCAGGCGAATCCGCTCCCACCGCGGGATGCTGAACGAGCGGGCGGTCTCGATCAGCGTGGGGTCGATCGCCCGGACCCCGTCCATCGTGTTCAGGAGGATCGGGAAGAGGCAGAAGAACGCGATGAGCGCGACCTTCTGGACGTCTCCGATCGAGTGGAGCAGGACGATGGAGATCGGAAGCAGCGCCGGTGGGGGCATCGCGCGCCAGTACTCGACGTGCGGCATCGCGAACGCACGCGTCCAGCGCGAGAGCCCGAGCGGGATGCCGAGGCCGACGCCGAGGACGGTCGCGATCCCGAACCCGAGGAGGATCCGCTTGAGGCTCGGGACGACGTGCGTTCCGAAGTCCGAGAAGAGCCACAGATCCTTGAACTCCACGAGGATGGTCGAAAGCCGCGGGAAGTTCGGGTCGTCGGCGATGGCCGTCCACAGCTGCCAGGCGACGAGGATCGCGATGGGCACCGCGATCTCCGTCGCGATCTTGAGCGCCCTGTACGCCGTCGCGTTCACGGGGTCGCCACCCGCTGCGAGGGATGCCAGCGGAGGATCCGCCGCTCGAGAGCAGAGAGCGCGAAGTGGATCCCGATGCCGAGGAAGCCGACGGCAAGTGCGAGCGCGTACACCTGGTCCCAGAGCCCGAAGGAGTCGGCGACGTTCATCCGTTGTCCGAGCCCCCCGGTCCCCATGAACAGCTCGGCGGTGAACGCGAGGATCAGCGCGACGGTCGAGGCGATGCGAAGCCCGGTCCAGATATAGGGAACTGCGCTCGGCAGCGTGATCCGGTACAGGCGCTCGGTGCGTCCGAGCCCGAACGAGCGCCCCGTGTCGTTCGCAACCGGATCGAGATCACGCACGCCATAGATCGTCTGGACGAGGAGCGGCCAGAACGCTCCGAAAGCCGCCAGGAAGACCTCGCTCTTGACGTTCGTCCCGAGCGTGAGGAAGAGCACCGGGATCAATGCGGCAGAAGGAATGGGGCGAAGGAACTCGATCGGCACGCGGAACGCGCTGCCGAGGAAGTCGCTCGAGCCGAGGAGGATCCCGATCGGCACCGCGAGCAAGGTCGCGATCGCGAGCCCGAGCGCCCACCCGCGGAGCGTCTCCAGGTAGTCGACCCAGAACCCGCGCGTCGTCATGAGCGACCAGAGCTCGCGGAACGCGGTGCTCATCGCCGGAAGGTCGCTTTGCGAGATGAGCCCGGCCCGAGATATGAGCTCCCAGGCGACGAGTGCGGCAAGGACGGACACAAGTGGGACGAGCACGTTGAGGAGGTGCTCTCTCCGCACGGACCGCGACGGAGACACTGCCTCGAGCGGGGCTTGCGCCTCGAACGCCTCCGCGGTCATCGCTTGCCGCGCTCCACCTCGAGTGTCCGCTCGAGGATGTAGTCGAGATGACGTCGCATCGCGCGCTGCGCGGCCGCCGGCTGTCCGCTGCGAATGGCTCGAAGGATCGAGCCGTGCTGACGCAGGATTGCGTTTCCGTCGACGCTCGGCCCCACGCGTGCCACCAGCAGGGGCTGGAGGACGTCGAGCGTCCAGCTGGTGAAGGCCCGGAGCAGCTCGTTGCCGGCCGTCCGGGCGATCTCGCGATGGAAGCGGGCGTCGGCGAGTCGGAACTCGTCGGAGGCCTGGAGGTCGCGGTGGTTACGGCCCTCCGCGATCGCCGCCTCGAGCTCCTTCACGGTCTCGTCGTCGGCATTCGACGCGGCCAGGCCGGCGAGCGGCACCTCGAGCTGGATGCGCGCCTCGACGAGCTCGACCAACGAGATGCTCTCGGTCTCGAGCATGTTGGCGATGGACTCGCTGAGGTTGCGGCCGATCCCCTCGTTCTGCGTGCTGGCCACGAATACGCCGCCCCCGGGCCCGCGCGAAGCTCGAATCAGATGCGAGCTCGCGAGGAGTCGCAACGCCTCGCGGAGCGTCGGCCGGCTCACACCGAACTCGGCGGCCAGCTCGTTCTCAGTGCCCAGCCGATCGTCGGGCCGGAGGTCGTGCTGCGCGATGTAGCGGCGGATCTCGAATGCGATCTGCTCGCTACTCGTGCCTCGCGGTTGGCGGAACCTCGCCGGACGTGACGCGTGCGTGGTCACTCGCTCTCGGATCCTAGGTCGCTCGGGCCGCTCACGGATCGAAGGTCTCGTCGGGAGCGACCGAGACGACGAGAACCAGCGGCTGGTCGCGACCGTCGAGCCCGGGAACGACTTCGTCGAGGCATCGCTCGAGCTCGTCCGGGGTCGCCACCTTCTCGGCCGGGCATCCGAAGGCTCCGGCGAGGGCGCCGAAGTCGATCTCGGGGAACCCCGGCCACGGCGGCACCCCGCCTTCCATCTCCATGAGCCGGTCCATGACCGCGTAGCCGCCGTTCGCGAGGATGACGATCAGCACTCCGACGCGGTAGCGGACCGCGGTCCACAGCGCCTGGATCGAGTACAGCGAGGCCCCGTCGCCGACCAGGGCGACGACCGGCCGCTCCGGGACTGCCATGCGAATGCCGATCGCGGCCGGAATCCCGAAGCCGAGACCTCCCATGGCGGGGCTGAGGATCCCGAGCGGGACGCGCGCAGGAAGCCGCTCCAAGAGCTCCGGTCGGCTCGACGGCGACTCCTCGATCACGACCGCGTCTCGCGAGAGGCGCCGGGCGAGTGCGTCGAAGACGTGTCCCGCGCGAAGGGGGTTGTGCGGCACGAGCGCGGGCAGAGACTCTCGTCGGGCAGAACCGCTGCCGAGTCCGGCTCGGGCGGGCACTTTCCGAGCAAGCTCGGCGCATACCGCCGCGACCGGCGCGAGCACCGCGAGCTCTGCGACGCTCCTGTGCGCCTCCGCGGGATCGTCGGTCACGACCGCGACCCGCGTCCCAGCCGGATACAGAAGTCCTGGTGAATACGAGTACTGCCGGAACGCCGGCGCGCCGACCACGAGGACGACGTCGTGCGGCTCCAGCGTCGCTCGCAGACGCGCGCGGTCCGCCGGCAGATGGCCGGCGAACTGCGGATGATCGTGCGGGAATCCGGCACGCGCACCGAACGACTCCTGCCAGACGGGTGCCCCGATGTTCTCGGCGACCCGCACGAGCGACTCCCAGCTCGCCGCGTCGTCGGCGCCCGAGCCCACGACGAGCGCGGGTCGCTCCGCGGAAACGAGCAACTCGACCAGCGCGTCGACGGACGCGGGGTCGGCCGCCGCCGCCCGCACGACCGAGCCGGGGGCGGCCTCGTTGGCCGGATCTCCAGCCGGAGCGGCCCAGTCGTCCATCGGCGCGATGACGATCGCCGGGCCTTTCCCGGTCACGGCTTCGTGGTACGCGCGGCTGATCGACCCGGGGAGATCCTGCGGGCGAACCGGTTGGTCGACCCAGACCGGGTACTCGCCTGCGAGCGACCGCAGCCGTCCCGTCAGGAACGGCTCGTGAGCGAGATGACGACGATCCTGCTGACCGACGAGAACGACGAGCGGCGCCCGGTTGACGCGCGCGGTCGCGAGCGCTCCGACCGCGTTGCCGAGCCCCGCGGTCGTGTGCAGGAGCGCGAGCGCGGGCTCCGCTCGAGCGATCGCCCAGCCGGTCGCGATCCCGACGACCGACGCCTCGTGAAGCGCCAGCACGAACTCGAGGTCGTCCGGAAGACCGGAGAGGAACGGCACCTCGGTCGACCCCGGGTTGGCGAACAGAGTCGTGAGACCCCGCTCCCGAAGGACGTCGACGACTGCGTCACGGACCGTCGTGCCGGGCACGCGCTCGACAGTAAATGATCTGACTTGCCTTTCACAGCGGTCTCCCCGAGAAATGGCGGCGGCGTCCCGAGGAGGGCGCGGGGCTGACCGCGGGCTCGAACGAACTCGCGCCCGCCGTCGCGCCCGACCAACGCGAAGTCGATCTGCGAGCGGCGCCACCCCCGCGCCACAGCAGTAGCGCTCGATTCGTCGGGTTCAGCCCCGGGTTCCGAAAGACCCGGGGCTGAACCGTCTCGCAAGCCTTCGTAGGTCTAGTAGCCGCCGCCCGAGCCGCCGCCGTACACGACGAGCAGCGTCAGCGCGACCGCAATCGCGATCACCACTGCGAATCCGATCAACCAGGACGAGCGGCTTCGATGCTCCTGGAACGAGGTCATTCGCCTACCTCCTCGATGTTCAGACCCTGATGACTGGGAATGTCACTAGGACCTACGTGCAAACGGCCCGGTGGGATTCACTCCAGCACCGGATGGAGGCTTGACCCGTGGGGCGTCGGGATGGAAACGACGCTCATCCACGCCTGAGTGCAGCGAGGCGCTCGAGACTCTCCGCGGGCCAGAGCTTCTCGGTGTCGTAGTAGACCGGGAACGCGGGCACCGACCCCGGCAGCGAGACCCAGTCGACCTTCGACCGCGTGAAGATGTGAACATCGGGCTCGATGCCTCTCGGCTCGTCGAGCGTGCCGGCTCGGACGAACCGGACCTTCGGACTCGTGTACTGGCTGTAAACGGCCACCTGGCACGTCGGGCACCGCCATATCCTCTGCTTCTTGCCGCCGCTGCGAGGCACGCTGACCAGCTGCGGCTCACCCTCGAGCAGCTCGAGGCGATCCGCCTCGATGAGCAGATTGACGACGAACGCGCTCCCGGTCTGACGCTGGCAGTTCAGGCAGTGGCAGCAGTGGACGAAGAGCGGGTCCGAGGCGAGCCGGTACCGGACCGACCCGCACGCGCAGCCACCCTCTCGTTGGACGCTCACGATCCCTCCTGTCTGCAGTCGAGAACCACGAGGAAGGGCACGATAAGGCGTCAGGGCGAGCGCGGGAAGAGCCGCGCGGCCGTCGCCTTGAAGGACGCGGTGGCGAGGACGCCGGGACGCAGGTCGAGCCGTTCGGCCGACGCCGCGGTGATCTCCGCCACGATCGGCCCGACGCGGACGCGCGTGCGGTTGCCCATCGGCGCCACGGAGACGACGGCGCCGCTCACATGGTTCATGCGCGAGTCGTCGGGTGTGTACGAGCCCAGCGACACCTCCCACGGATAGACGGCCACGTTGACGGGGCCCCTGGCCTCGTCGGCGCTCCAGAGGGAGAGTCCGCCGTCGAGGGCGACGTGGCTGAGCCCATCTCGGCTCTCCACGACCTGGCCGGGAAGGACCGTGGCGCCGGTGAAGCTCGCAACGAATGCGTCTCGCGGCATCGCCACGAGGTCCGTCGGCGTCGCCAGCTGAAGCACCTCGCCCTCGCTGATGACGCCGACGCGATGTGCAAGCGTCGCGGCGTCTTCGAAATCGTGGGTGACGAGGATCACCGGGAGCGCAAGCTCGTCCAGGAGCTCGCGGAGATCCGCGCGCACTCCGGCGCGCGTGTGCGTGTCGAGCGCGGACAGCGGCTCGTCGAGGAGAAGCAGTGCAGGGTCCCGCGCAAGCGCGCGCGCGAGGGCCACCCGTTGCCGCTCGCCGCCCGAGAGCTCGTCGATGCGGGCGCTCGCAAGGTCGCCGATGCGGAAGCGCTCGAGCAGGGGCTCGACGTCCTCACTCCGCCGCGCACCGAAGCGGACGTTGTGCCACACGTCGAGGTGGGGGAAGAGCGCGTACTCCTGGAACAGGTACCCGACTCGACGGCGTTCCGGCGTAACGTCCACTCGCCGAGCCGTGTCCAGCAGCACCTCGTCGCCGAGCGCGACGTACCCCTCGTCCGGGCGAAGCAGCCCCGCGACGACGCGGAGAACCGTCGTCTTGCCCGCCCCTGACGGCCCGACGAGCGCGACGGTCTCGCCGCGCTCGACCGTCAGGTCGGCCGACGCGCGGTAGCTGCGAAGAGCGTGAGTGAACCGGACCCGGAGCGCCATCGACTCATGAGCTTGACTGACAGCAGCACGAGCGCGCTGATGACGATGAGAAACGCGCTGATCGCGAGCGCGACGTCGAAGTCGAGGTCGAACTGCTCGTAAATCGCAAGCGACAGCGTCTGCGTCACTCCCTGCAGCGAGCCGGCGAACATGATCGTCGCGCCGAACTCGCCGAGCCCGCGGGCGAACGCGAGTGCCGCGCCCGCGCCCAGGCCGCCGCGCGCGAGCGGGAGCATCACGCGCGCGAACACCCGGCCGGGCCGCGCGCCGAGCGTCCTCGCCGCGGCCGGCAGCGTCGGATCGACAACCTCGAACGAGGCGATCGCCGTCCGCAGGTAGAACGGGCTGGCGACGAAGGTCACGGCGAGGATGACGGCGACCTTGGTGAACGCGATATCGATCCCGAGTGCGTCGAACGTCCCGCCGAGCAGGCCGACGCGACCGAAGGCGACGAGCAGTCCGATGCCCGCGACCGCCGGCGGCAGCACGAGCGGCAGCTCGACGAGCGTGACCAGTGCGTCGCGGAACATGCCTCGCCGCGTCGAGATCCAGTACGCCGCCGGCGTTCCGAAGAGGAGGATCGCCAGCATCGAGATCGTGATCGTCTCCGCGGTCACGCGCAGCGCATCCTTGGCCGCCTCGGTTCCGAGTGCCGAGAGCAGGTCGCCCGGCGGCACCTGGAGGAAGATGGCGACGATCGGCAGGAGGAGGAAGGCCAGGGCGACGCTCGTGGCCAGAGCGAGCGTCGCCCTGAACACCCCGTCGCCTAGGCGGCGGGGAGGGGAAGAAATCCGTACTCCTTGAGTACTGACTGGCCGCGGGCGGACAGGAGCGTGCGAATCCACGTCTGCGCTGCGGCCTTCTTCGACGAGCTCGACACGACCGCGATCTCGTACCGGACACGTGGCTGCGCCCATGCCGGGATGCGGATGAGATTCACGCGGTCGGCCACCGCGCGCGCGTCCGTCACGTAGACAAAGCCGGCATCCGCCTGCCCGAGCGCGACCTTGCTCGTGACGGCGCGCACGTCGGTCTCCTGGCTCACCACCTTCGAGAGGACGGAGGACAGGCCCATCTTGCGCAGCACGGTCCGGGTGTACGAGCCGACCGGGACGGCCGCGCCGGCGATGACGAGTTTCACGGGCTTCCGCTTCAAGTCGTAGATCGACTTGATGTCCGCCGGATTCGACTTCGGGACGATCAGGGCGAGCCGATTGGACGTGAACGTCACCGGCTTCTGTACGAGCCCCTGCTTGAAGAGACGCTGCGTGTTCAGGGGCGCGGCCGACGCGAAGATGTCCGCCGGCGCGCCGTTGCGGATCTGGGTCTCGAGCGTGTTCGATCCCGCGAAGCTGTACCTCTGGGCGGGGTCGAGCGCGCGGAACACGTCGGTCAGTGACGCGGCCGCGTAGATCGTCAGCGGCTCGCTCTGCGAGCGCGCGGTCGTCGCGAGCGCGGACCCCGCCAGTGCGGCGAGAGCGAGGACGAAAAGCGTCAGTCGAGTTCTCACAGCCCCTCCTATCCGAGGTAGTTCTCGAGCGCGTCGGACGCGGTCTCGAGGTCGGTTGCGACTGGGAACGGCTCGACTGTGCTCGCGCCCTCGAAGGTGGCGAGCGTGGCGATCTGCTGGCCGACGCTGGCCGTCAGGCTCGCGTACAGGATTCGGTGCGATGTCTCGGTGACGGTCGCCGCGGCCGTCTGGTAGGCGCCGAGCAGCGCCTGCAGGACGCCGACTCCCGTCGTGACCGCGTCCTTTTCGCTCTTGAACGTGGCGGCCGGCCACTCGAACTCGAAGTCGTCTTCGAGCGGTGCGACGTCCCCGGCTCCGACCAGCAGATCGGACAGCGCCTTCGCGTGCTGCGCCGCGCAGGACTTGCCGCGTTTGAGGACGTTCGCCTTGGCCCCGGAAACGAGCTTCGCCTCTAGCGCCTTCGAGTAGAAGTCCTTGACGAGAAACTCGGTGGACGCGCCGAAGTTCGCGAACGCGAGATCGTCCTCGGTCGCGGCGCCGGCCGTGGCGAGCCACGGCGTTCCCAGCGTCACTGCGCCAGCACCCACGGCGGTCGTCAGGAATCGACGTCGATTCAAACTCGTACCCTCCGCTTTCGTCAGTGGTCGGCGGCCGCCGGCGGGCTACGCTACCACACCGGTAGTCAATTCCGAACTACTAGGAGGCCGAGATGCAGATCAGCGCTCGCAACAAGCTGCAAGGCACGGTGACGTCCATCAAGCTGGGAGGAGTGATGGCCGAGGTCGTCGTCCAGGTCGGCGAGAACGAGATCGTGTCGGTCGTCACGCGAACGAGCGCCGAGGAGCTCGGGCTGAAGGAAGGGGACGAGGTCACCGCGATCATCAAGTCCACCGAGGTCATGCTCGCGCGATGAGCCGCGCTCCCCGTCTCGAGCCGTCGCTTCAGGAGTGGGCGGCGCTCGGCCTTCTGTGCGAACGTCCGCGCCACGGCTGGGCGGTCGCCCGCGAGCTGGCTCCGGACGGCGAGATCGGCCGCGTCTACTCGTGCACGCGGCCACTCGTGTATCGCGCGCTCGCGCAGCTGCGCGACGCGAGCCTCGTCGAGGCGCGGGGGCAGGCTGCGAGCGACGCCGGGCCGGCGCGAACGACGCTCGGGCCGACACGGCGCGGTCGCGCTGCGTTCCGGCGCTGGGGCTCGGAGCCGGTCGAGCACGTTCGTGACCTGCGCTCGGAGCTCATGCTGAAGCTGCTGTTCGGCGAACGCGCGGGAAGTGATCCCTCGCCCCTCCTCCGCGCGCAGGCGGCGCTGCTCTCCAGGACGGAGCTCACCCTCGAGCAACAGGTGCGGGCCGCTGCAGCCGAGTTCGAGCGGACACTCGTCCTGTGGCGGCTCTCGGTCGTCCGTGCAGCACTCTCGTTCGTGGAAGGGTTGCTCGATCGGCGGACGGTCGAGCCGGTGGTGTACCGACCGATCGGCCTCGTGGCCTCGATGCACACCGATCTCGACGGCATGCCTCTGCAGCCGATCGCGGACACGAGCGGCGAGTCGCGGATCGAGGTGTTCGAGGCCCACCGCGGCTGCCTGGATGATCTCGGGGGCTTCTCGCACGTCTGGGTGCTCGCGCACCTGCACGAGACGACCGGGTGGGACCCGACGGTCCCGACCTTCCTCGACGACACCACCCACGGCACGTTCGCGACGCGTTCGCCACGACGACCGAATCCGGTGGGTCTCTCGCTCGCCCGCATCGTCGAGGTCGAGGAGCTCGCGGTCGTCGTCCGCGGCATCGACCTCCTGACAGGGACTCCGGTACTCGACCTCAAGCCGTACGTGCCGCTCTTCGACCTCCCCGAGGAGGACGTCCGCTTCGGCTGGTTCGAGGGTCGCGCGGAGCGGGTCTTCCGGCGTCGGTCCGACGATCGCTTCGCGCCGCGGAGCAGGCGCTCGTAGTCGCCGCTACGCCTGGGCGTCGTCGAGCACGAACGCGACCTCGTCGACGTAGCACCAGAACCACGCCTCGTACGGCTCGACCGAGCGGATGACCGGATGTCCCGTCGCAGTCGCGTGCGCCGTCGCGTGCCGGTTCGGCGAGTTGTCGCAGCAGAGGATCCGCCCGCAGCTCGTGCAGCGGCGCAGGTGCACCCACCAGCCGTCGATCTCGAGGCAGTCCTCACAGCCCGGGATGGCCTCCGGGACGTCGGCGAACTCGATCGTCTCGAGATGGCTGCACGCTGGCGGCATGTCGCTTCGGAAGCTACTGCACCGATTACGCTTGCCGCCCGTGCAGTCCGCGTTCGACGTCAGGCCGCTCGACGGCTCAGCCCTCGCGCTCGAGACGCTGACGCTCGCGCCGGGGGTGACGGCGGCGATCGGCGAGCCGGAGCAGGACTCCTTGCTCTACGTGGGCAAGGGAGCCGGCCTGTTCTCGGTCGGCGCCGAATCCGCCCCGGTTCACCCGGGCAGCGCCGGACTGGTACTCGCGGGCGAGGAGGCGATCGCTCGCGGCGACGGAAGAGCTCGAGGCGATCGTGGTGACGGTCGACGCCGACGTCGACCTGCATGCGCCGATGGGACCACGCGAGCTCGTCGTCTCGCTCGACGCTGCCGACACGCAGCAGGCGACCGGCGGGCGCTCGTTCGAGATCCTCTTCGGCCCGCACAACGGCTCCACGCGGGCGACCCTGTTCGCCGGCTTCGTCCCTCCGGGCAGAGCGCCGTGGCACTACCACCTGTACGACGAGATCGTCTGGGTGCCCGAAGGCCCGGGACGGCTCCATCTCGCGGAGGGGGACGCGGCCCTCGAGTCGGGATCGGCGTTCCGGCTGAGGCCGCGGCAGGTGCACATCGTCGAGAATGCGAGCGCGGCCGAGATGACGATCATCGGCGTCTTCACGCCGGCGGGAAGCCCCTCCGCCGCCTACCTCACCGCCGACGCCGCCGCCGAGTACCGGTTCGCCGGATAGCGCCGTGCCGCTGTCGATCCCGGTCACGTGGAGCGACGCGCACCGGCTCCACGCTCCGGCGACCGCGGTGTGGGTCGGCGTCCGCATCGACGCCGACGAGCTTCCCGCGCGGGCGGACCTCATCCGCGCCGCGTTGGAGGAGGCGGGCGCTCCCGTCGTCGAGGCCGTCCCCCATTCCGACGACGCCCTCCTCGCCGTGCACGACGCCGGCCTCGTGGAATTCCTGCGCACTGCCTGGGGGAACTGGCAGGCGGGCGGGATGGCGGACGAAGCGGGCCAGCACGAGGTCGTGGGCTACATCTACCCGACGGCGGGGCTCCTCGGCGGAGTCGACGCCGCGCGTGCCGGCGGCTCTCTCCGCGCGAACGGGCGCCTGGGCCTTCGACACGATGACCGCGGTCGGCCAGGGAACGTGGGAGGCCGCGCGGGCCGCCGTCGATGCGGCACTCACCGCGGCCGACCTCGTGCTCGACGGCGCTCCCGCGGCGTATGCGTGCTGCCGCCCTCCCGGCCATCACGTCACGCGGTCGGCGTTCGGCGGCTCGTGCTACCTGAACAACGCAGCCGTCGCCGCGCAGTACCTCTGCGACAGCGGCAAGAGCCGCGTGGCGATCATCGACCTCGATGCGCACCACGGAAACGGCGCCCAGGCGATCTTCTGGGGACGCGACGACGTACTGACCGCGTCCGTCCACGTCGATCCCGGCGCGGGCTGGTTCCCGCACTTCCTCGGCTTCGCCGACGAGAGCAGCTCCGCGAACCTCAACCTCCCCCTACCGCCGGGCTCGGGCGATGCGATCTGGCTGGCCGCGGTCGACCGCCTCTCGGCCACGGCGGAGGAGCACGGGTGCGAGGCGCTCGTCGTCGCGCTCGGCGTCGATGCGGCGGCCGGCGACCCGAACTCGCCGCTCGCCGTTACCGAGGACGGGTATCGGAAGGCGGGCGCGCTCCTCGGGGCGCTCGGGGTGCCGACGGTCCTCGTCCAGGAAGGCGGCTACGTGCTGGAGACGATCGGCCCGCTCGTCCGCGCGACGCTCGAAGGATTCGAAGGCGCGCGATGACCCCACGTCGCCCGGTTCTCCTGTACGACGCCGGCTGACGCTTCTGCCGCTGGGCGGCGCGTGTCGTCGTCCGCCTCGATCGCCGAGGGCGCGTCGCAGTCCTCCCGCTCGACGATCGCGTGGCGAATGCGCTCCTCGCCTCGCTCCCGGAGAACGAGCGCTTCGACAGCTGGCGCCTCGTGAAGCGGGACGGCTCGATGCTCGGCTACGGCGTGGTCAGAGGACGCGTGCCCGACGCGCTGTATCGGCTCGTCGCCGAGCATCGCGAACTGCTCGGCCGCTTCGTGCCGGACGGCGCCGCGCCGCGCCGCTTCCCGTGACTCTCCAAGCCCGAAATCTGCGAGTGCAGATTTCGGGCGCGCAAGAGCGAACGCTCGCGTGCCAGCTCGCTGCGGCCGAGGTGGTCAGGCGAGCCAGTCGCCGACCGGGACGCGCTTGCCGAGCGACGAGAAGTCGCCGCCTTCCAGGATCGCGCGAGCGGCGTCGGCGAACGCCGAGATCGCGACCCAGGTGAGACCGCCGCCCACGCTGATCCGCTGCGCGCCGGCAGCGGACATCTCGGCGAACGAGAGCCCGCCGAGCGCGAGCACGTTGAGCGGGCGCGTGACGGCGTCGCACACCTCCCGGATCTCGGTCGTCGTCTTGAGCCCCGGCGCGTAGAGGACGTCCGCCCCTGCCGCTTCGTACGCCTGCAGCCGCGCGATCGTGTCGGCCAGATCGGGGTTGCCGCGGATGTGGTTCTCCGCACGTGCGGTGAGCACGAACGGGAAGCCGACGCCGCGCGCCGCCTCGGCCGCGGCGGCGATGCGCTCGGCGGCCTCGCCCGGCTCGTACAACCTGCCCGAGGGGTCGTAGTCCTCGATCGAGCCGCCGACCGCGCCAGCCTCTGCAACGCGCGTGATCGCGTGCGCAGCCGCCTCGGGCGAGCGCGCCGTAGCCGTTCTCGAGGTCGACCGAGACGGGAAGGCCGGTCGCGCGAGAGAGTGCCGCGACGTGCTCGACGACCTCGTCGAGGGTCGCCCCGCCGTCCAGCCGGCCGAGCGTGAACGCGAAGCCGGAGCTCGTGGTCGCCAGCGCCTCGAACCCGAGCGCCTCGAGCACGCGCGCCGAGCCGACGTCCCACGGGTTCGGGATGACGAACGGCGCCCCCTCGTGGAGCGCGCGGAACGCGTGCGCCTTCTCTTCCTGTCCGGTCATGGGATCTCGAGGACGACCTTGCCATTCTTTCCACGTTCCTGCACGCGGGCAAACGCCGCGGATGCATCGGCGAGCGCGAAGACGGAGTCGACCTCGGTGCGAACCTTCCCCTCGTCGATCAGGCGCGTGAGCTCCGCAAGTTGGTCGCTCGACTGCTCGACGACGAAATAGAGCGCGCTGACGTCGTCTCGGCCCGCCTGCGGCGGCTCCTCCGCGACGGACACGACTCGGCCGCCCGGGCGCACGACCGCGAAGGAACGCATGAGCTGCAGCTCCTCCGACGGTGTCGAACACGAGATCGACCGGCTCGAGCGACTCCTCGAACGGCTCGGTGTGATCGGCGACCTCGTCGGCGCCAAGGTCACGCACGGCCTGGAGGCGCGCGGTCGACGCGGTGCCGACAACCTGCGCGCCGCGCTCGCGCGCGAGCTGCGTTGCCATATGGCCGACGCCGCCGGCCGCGCCGAGGATCAGCACCCGCTGGCCGGCCTCCAGACGACCGTGATCGAACACGCCCTGCCAGGCGGACAGCCCCGGCATCGGTACCGAAGCGGCCTCGACGTGACTCAGACTCGCGGGCTTCGCGGCGAGGACGCTCGCCGGCATTGCGACGTACTCGCAGGCCGCGCCGTCGCGGTCGAACGGCGTGAGCGCGTACACGCGCGTCGCCGACCCGGTACTCCGTGAGGCCCGGAGAGACCTCGCTGACCACCCCTGACAGCTCATACGACGGGATCGCCGGCAGCCGGTCGATCGGCCACTCGAGCTCGTCGCGCGTGATCGCGGCGGCGTGGACGCGGACGAGCACCTCGCCCTTCTGCGGCCGGGGAAGCGGGAAGCTCCTCCAACTCGAGCCGCCGGCCGTCGCCTGCGTCGTGCAGACGCACCGCCCTCATCGTCATCTCTCCTCCTTCGTCCAGTTTGCTCCATCGCCGGCAAGTATCTTCTTAGAAAGATGCATCCGCGGAAGTATACTGCGACGATGCCAGGCGAGCTCCGGCCCGACCACATGGACTCGATCCTCGCCCAGTGGGGCCGCGAGCGGCCGGATCTCGACGTGGCCGCGCTCGGGATCATGGGTCGCCTCTTCCGCGCCGCGCAGCTCGCGGACCTCGAGCTCGCGCACGGCATCGCACAGCACGACCTGCAGCCCGGGTGGTTCGACCTCCTCGCCGCGCTCCGACGCGCAGGGCGGCCCTTCGAGCTGAACCCCACCCAGCTGATGGCGACGACGATGCTCTCCTCCGGCGGCATGACGAAGCGGCTCGACCGGCTGGAGGACGCCGGCCTCGTCGAGCGCCGCCCCGACCCGGGCGATCGTCGCGGCACACTCGTCGGTCTCACGAAGAGGGGTCAGGAGATCGTCGACGCAGCCCTGGTCACACACCTCGGGAACGAGGAGCGACTGCTCCAGACGCTCTCGGCGAGCGAGCGCCGCACGCTCGACGCGCTCCTGCGCAAGCTCCTGGTCGGGCTCGAACGCGAGTTCGCCTAGCGCGCCGCCCGAAGCTCCGCGCGCAGGCCCCGAAGACGGGCGGTCTCGAGCGCCACCGAGACCGCGAGGATCGCGATGACCAGGCCGAGCGTCACTATCGCATCGGCGCCGTCGAGGAGCACCGCGACGACGAGCGCGAGCGCCGCACCGGCGAGGCGCTCCCAGGCGATCCGGCGCACGACCCGGAAGCGCATGAGTGCGAAGCCGCAGAGGTAGAGCGCGATCCCCAGCCCGAGGGACCAGCGACCGGGCTTCGACAGCGGATCCAGCGGGTGTTCGAGCGTCTTCTTGGCCGCGACCGCGTACAGGATGATCCCGAGCACGAGCGGGTAGTGGAGGTAGGTGAAGACGTCCCGCGCCAGCGCGCTCCGAGCAGGCCCGGACGCACGTCGCAGCGATCGCTCCGCGGCGACCGCCGTGAAGTCGAAGTACGCCCACCAGAGCGCCGCGACGCCCGCGAAAGCGACCACCACCGACACGGCGTACGTCGCGTCGCGAGACAACCCGCCCGTCGCGACACCGATGGCGACGATGGACTCGCCGAGCGCGATGATCACGATGAGCGCGAAGCGCTCCGCGAAGTGCGAGGGCGAGACCCGCCACTCGGCTCGCGCGACGGTCAGCGTGCCGACGACGTCGATCGTGAGCGACGCAAGCCACACCCACGCGCGGTAGTCCGGATCGACGAAGCCTCCGATGAGTGCAACACCTGCGGCGACGAGGAACCAGGGCGCGAGCCGCAGCGTGGCTCGGAGGGTTCCCGGGTCGTCGCGAACCCCCCATGAGTAGAGCGCAGAGTTCAGAAGACGAACGACGAAGTAGGCGACGGCGAACCAGGCGGCCTCGTCCGCGAACGCGTGCGGTACGGCCAGGGCCATGAAGAACCCGGCGGCCATCGCCGCAAACATGATGAGGCGGGTAACCGGGTTCTCGACGTCGATCGCGTTCGTCATCCACGCGTACGCCGACCATGCCCACCACACCATCGCGAGGACGAGCGCCGCACGGAGAAATCCCCGCAGGCTCGTGTCCTCGAGGATGAGGGCCGTCACCTGCGTGAATGCGAAGACGAAGACGAGGTCGAAGAAGAGCTCGAGGTAGCTGGTCTTCCGCTCTTCCTCCTCGACCCCCGGCTCGGCGACGAGCGGCTCGAGGTCGCTCATGCGCGCGCGACTGCGCGTCCGAGCGACGCCACCGAGAGCGGCGAGCCGGACGCCTGCTCGACGAGCCGATCCCACCGCACCGCCTCGCCCGGGGCGAAGAGCCGCTCCCGGAGGAGCGCGCCCGCCTCCGGGCGGTCGACGATCCCGCCCACCTCCGCCTCGAGCCCCGCTGCGAGTTGGAGCGCGGCGATCGCTCCGTAGAGATAGGTGTGGTAGTAGACGGGCGAGACGGCGATGTGGATCTTCGCCGCCCAGTCCGGGGCCTGACGGCCGTCCGGCGGCGTGACGCCCTGGTAGCGCCGGACGAGCTCCCACCACAGCGAGTCGAGGTCCCCGTCGGGATCGGCGTAGAGCGCGCGCTCGAAGGTGTTCATGACGAGCACCCAACGCGTGAAGACGAGGAGCTCCGACGCGCGCGCCGCGAGCAGACGCTCCTCGAGCTCGGACACCCTCGCTCGCGCTCAGGCCCACGATGCGCTCGAGCCAGTCTCGCCGCCAGGCAAGGGCGCCGCAGAGGAGCGCCGATGCCTCCGTCGCGACCAGGTGCGTGGAGCGCAGCGTCCACGGGAGCTCCTCGCCCAGACCGAGGTCGTAGACGCCGTGCCCGAGCTCGTGGAGCATGGTGTCCGCCGAGTCGTGGGTCTCGACCACGTTCGCCAGGATCCGGACGTCGCCGGCGCGATCCACGTCGATGCAGAAGGCGTGCTGGTTCTTGCCGTCGCGCGGATAGAGGTCGCTGCGAGCGATGATCCCCCGGCGTCGAGACCCAGGCCCTCGATGGTGCGACGGGCGAGCGCGACGACATCCCTGCCGTCGAGGTAAGGGTCGAGGTCGACAGCCACGTCGGGCGGTGTCTCCTGGAAGAACGGGTCCGCGTAGTGCCACGGCCGCAGCTCCACTATGTCGCAGCCGAACCGCGCCGCCAGCCGCCCGTCGAGCGCGGCCTTCCACCTCGAGAACGGCTCGGCCGTCACGCGCTCGCACTCCCCGAGGGTCTCCGCGAGCTTCGCCTCGTCGAGCTCGTCGGTCGCCAGCGAGAGCGCGAACCAGTCGCGGTAGCCGAGCGAGCGCGCCGCCTCGTTGCGGAGCCGCGCGAGCTCGCGCACGTCATCGGCGACCTCGGCGCCGACCGTCTTGGACGCCTCCCACGCCTCCCGCCGCTCCCGCGGATCGTCGCTGCGGCGAAGGACTCGCTTGATCTCGGTGTCCCCCACCTCGGCGCCGCCGACGACCCCACGGTGGCGCGAGAAGCGCAGATCGACGGAGGTCTCCAGCTCGACGATTCGCGCTCGCAACGCGTCCGGTACCTGGCGGCGCAGCATGAGGTTGTGCAGGAGGTCGAGCCGGCGTCGGACCTGCGCGCTCGCGCCGTCGCGGCGAGCGTCCTCGACGGACGCGAACAGCGCGCGGTCTGCGAGCGCGTCCGACCACGCCAGCTCCGCCCGTGCTCGACGCGCCGCGTTTTCCTCGGTCGCCTCCACCTGCGAGTTCCACCAGCCGAGGTTGGCCTCGATCGACAGCGGCGCGAGCCGCGCCTCGACCTCCTCCGCGACTCTCGCTGCGTCCGCCATCACGCAGGCGCGATCCTACCCGCGCGCCGAAGCAGCCCCGTGCACATCATCCTCGCTGCAAATCAACCACTTTTCTCCGCACGCGACGCCAGCGCGCACACATCCTGGAGGCAATGCGACGAAGCCTCGGTCCGCTCCTCTGCGAGCTTCACGCGCACACGCGCTGGAGCGACGGCGAGCTGACCGTCGCCGAGCTCGTCGACCTGCATGGGCGGAGCGGCCGCGAGATCCGGCGTGGGTAGAGTCGCGCCGATGACTGCCGTCGAGACGAGAACGCTTCCCTGGAGCTGGTACACGGATCCGGCGGTCCTGCAGCTCGAGCGCGAACGGATCTTCCGTCGCTCGTGGCAGTACGTCGGCCACACCGGTGACGTTCCCGAGCCGGGGTCCTTCTTCGCGACATCCGTCGGCGACGTCCCGGTCGTGATCGTCCGCGACCGCGAGGACGAGCTCCGCGCGTTCCTCAACGTCTGCCGCCACCGCGGATCGATCGTGTGCGAGGGCTCGGGCCGACGCGAGACGCTGCAGTGCCCGTATCACGCCTGGACGTACGGGCTCGACGGCCGCCTCGTCACCGCGCCGCGCTCGAAGCGCGAGGGCGGGATCGACACGGCGGAGCTGAGCCTTCGCCAGTTGCGGCTCGAGACGTGGGGGCCACTGCTCTTCGTGAACCCCGACGTCGACGCGGAGCCGCTCGAGCAGGTCCTCGACGGCATCCCCGAGCGGATCGCGGACGCGGGCATCGACCTCGAAGCGCTCCGGTTCCTCCAGCGCTCCGAGTCGGAGCTCGACTGCAACTGGAAGATCTCGGCCGAGAACTTCCTCGAGTGCTACCACTGCCCGACCGCGCACCCGGGCTTCTCGGCGGTGATGGACGTGAATCCCGACGCGTACCTCCTCGAGACGAGCGCGGCGTCGCATGACGCAACACGGCCCGCCGCGGGCAGTGCCGCGCGGAGCCTACGACCCGACGGGCGAGGTCGAGCGCGGACAGTTCCACCTCGTCTTCCCGGGCACGGTGATCAACGTCATGCCCGGCCGCCCGAACTTCTCCATCGGCCCGATCGTCCCGCGCGCGCCCGAGAGGACGTACCGCTTCCTCGACTACTTCGTGGCCGAGGACGCCGACGAGGCGTGGATCGAGGAGTCGCTCGCGTTCGACGCCCAGGTGGGCGCCGAGGACCGCGTCCTGATCGAGCGCGTCCAGGCCGGGATGCGAGCGGGCTTCATCGAGGAAGGCCGGCTGCTCCCGGAGTCGGAGCGGCTCATCGCGCACTTCCAGGCGCTCGTCGTCGACGCACTCGCGTAGGCCGCCAAACACGCGTCCGAAATATCTCCGATGGGTTAACGTCCCGCGCGCATGCGGTTCAGCCTGACCCCGCGCACCTCGGAGTTCTTCACCCTCTTCGGCAAGGCCGGCGCGAACGCACTTGAGGTGTCACGAATGGTCGAGCGGCGGTTTCGCGAGCATCCGAGCTCGGGCATCACGCAGGAGCAGGTGAAGCTCGAGGAGACGCGAGGTGACGAGATAACTCGTGATCTGATCACGCTCCTGAACACGCAGTACATCACGCCCTTCGACCGCGACGACATCTACCTCCTCGCGACCGAGATCGACGACGTCGTCGACTACCTCGAGGAGGCATCGGACCTCCTCGGTCTGTATGGCGTGGAGATGCCGACGCGGCACGCGGTCGAGCAGTGCAGGATCATCGTCGGCGCCTGCGAGCAGCTCGCGATCGCCTACGACAACCTCAAGGGCATGCGCGGCGTCCAGGAGGCGCTCGTCGAGGTCAAGAACTTCGAGGACGAGGGCGATCGGGTGCTGCGCGACGCGCTCGCAGCGCTCTTCCGCGACGAGGGCATCGACCCGCTCATCGTCATCCGCTGGAAGGACATCTACGAGGCGCTCGAACGCGCGCTCGACGCCTGCGAGACGGCAGCGAACGTCATCGCGAACATCGTGGTGAAGAACGCCTAGCTGCGTCGGTCCATGGAAGACCTCACCCTCGTCGCCGTCATCGTCGTCGCCTCTTCTTCGACTTCACGAACGGCTTCCACGACACCGCGAACGCGATCGCGACGAGCGTCTCCACGCGGGCGCTGTCGCCGCGCGTCGCCGTCCTCGTCGCCGCGATCCTCAACTTCGCCGGCGCGTTCGTCTCGCTCAAGGTCGCGGCGACGGTCGCGAAGGGAATCGTCAACCCCGATGCGGTGACGCTGAGCGTCATCCTCGCCGGTCTCGTCGGGGCGATCACGTGGAACCTCGTGACCTGGTTCCTCGGCCTCCCCTCGAGCTCGAGCCACGCCCTCATCGGCGGCATCGCAGGCGCGGCCATCGCCGCCGACGGGTTGGGGGGTCATCGAGTGGCACGGGCGTGTGGGACAGGGTCGTGAAGCCGGGCATCTTGTCGCCGATCCTCGGCTTCCTCATCGCCCTCGCGCTGATGCTCGTGATCATCTGGATCATCCGCAGGCGCTCCCCGAGCCGCGTCAACCGCGTCTTCCGGCGAGCGCAGATCGTCTCGGGAAGCTTCGTGGCGTTCACCCACGGTACGAACGACGCGCAGAAGACGATGGGCGTGATCGCACTCGCGCTCATCTCGACGGGCCACATGAGCTCCGAGGGGTTCGATCTCCCGACCTGGGTAATCGTCTCCTCGGCGACCGCAATGGCACTGGGCACCTACGCCGGCGGGTGGCGGATCATCAAGACGATGGGAACGCGCATCGCGAAGATCAACCCACCACAGGGATTCTCGGCGCAGACGGCGACCGCGAGGGATCCTGTGGACGACCGCGCACCTCGGCTTCCCGGTCTCGACGACGCAGACGGTTACGGGCTCGGTGATGGGCGCCGGGGCGAGCCGGAAGTTCTCGGCCGTCCGCTGGGGTCTCGCCGGGAACATCGCCGTCGCCTGGGCGCTGACGCTGCCTGCCGCCGGAATGGTCGGGGCGGTCATGGAGGAGGTCACGCGCATGCCGGCCGGAGACCTCATCGTCTTCCTTCTGGCCGGTGCGATCGCCGCCACTGCCTTCCTCGCCCGCCGCTACGAGACGCGCCGCCTCGTGCCCGCGCACGCGTAGACGAGCCGCCTCGTCCGACGCGTTCACCGCCCCGCCGCAGGTGGACCACCGCACGTGTACCCATCGCCGCCGCCCGGCGTGCGATAAGACGGCGTGAGTCCCTCCTGACGTCACAAGAAGGGTCTCCTGCCGGGACGTAGCCATGAGCGTCCGAGACCCAAGGGGGAACGCGCCGAGTGGGGCCCGCCGAGGCCGGCCCCGTTTGGCGTTTCACCGGATCCTTACCCGCGGAGAGGCGCTGCCGATAAGAATGCAAGCGATGGCCACACGTATCCGCCTCGAGCCAGCCGAGAACTCTCCTCAACAGGGAGCTCTCCCATCTCGAGTTCCACGCGCGCGTGCTCGAGCTCGCGACCGATGAGTCGCTGCCGCTGCTGGAGCGCGTGAACTACTGCTCGATCTTCTCGTCGAACCTGGACGAGTTCTTCCAGGTTCGCGTTGCGGGCCTCCTGGGACAGGTGGAATCGGGCGTCACCATGCGCTCCGCGGACGGGCTGACACCCCAGCAGGCGCTCGCGCGCATCCGGGAGCGAGTACTCGAGCTGTCTGCACTCCAGTCGCGACTCTGGAAGCGCGAGCTGCGGCCTGCGAGTCGCGGCCGAGGGCATCACCGTCGGCGGTATCGAAGACCTCGACCCGAAGGAGCTCGAACAGCTCGAGCGCCGCTTCCAACGCGAGATCTTCCCCGTGCTCACGCCACTCGCGGTCGGACCCGGGCAGCCCTTCCCGTACATCTCCGGCCTGTCACTTTCACTCGCGATCTTCGCCGAGGACCCCGACTCGACCGAGGAGCGTTTCGCCCGGGTCAAGATTCCGGAGGGTCTTCCCCGCTTCTTCGACGTCGAGCGGACGCGGCCTGTATCTGCCGCTCGAGCAGATCATCGCGCACTTCCTCCCGACGCTGTTCCCCGGCGTGAACATCCTCGAGCGCGCAGTGTTCCGGGTCACGCGCGACGCGGACTTCGAGGTCTCGGACGATGCGGACGATCTCCTCGAAGCCGTCGAGAGCCAGCTCAGGCGTCGACGCTTCGGAGACGTCGTGCGCGTGGAGGTGAGCTCGTCGGCGTCGTCCGAGATGGTGGCACGCCTCCAGGAGGGTCTGGGCGCGGACGAAACGCAGATCTATCGCGTCGAGAGCCCGCTCGACCTGTCCGAGCTGCGGGAGCTCGTCAGCCTCGACCGGCCGGAGTTGAAGTTCGAGCCCTGGATCCCGGCGATCCCTCCTCGCCTCGCGGCTGCGCAGAGCGACCTTCCGAAGATCTTCGGCGAGATCCGCCGTGGGGACGTGCTCGTGCACCAGCCGTACGGCTCGTTCCGCGCGAGCTTCGAGGTCTTCGCGCAGGCCGCAGTACGCGACCCGAACGTCATCGCGATGAAGACGGCCGTGTACCGGACGAGCGACGACAGCGTCCTCGTCGGCTCCCTCATCCAGTGCGCAGAGGACGGCAAGCAATCGGTCTGCCTCGTCGAGCTCAAGGCCCGCTTCGACGAGCTGCGGAACATCGAGTGGTCGAGGGAGCTCGAGCAGGCGGGCGTCCACGTCGCGTACGGTTTCCCCGACCTCAAGATCCACGCCAAGATGACCCTGATCGTCCGCCGCGAGGGCGATGCGCTTCGCCGTTACGCACACATCGGCACGGGTAACTACCACGCTGCGACTGCACGGCTGTACGAGGACCTCGGGATCTTCACGGCGGACGAGGAGATCACGGCGGACGTCGCCGACCTCTTCAACTACATCACCGGTTTTGGGCGTCCCCAGAAGTTCCGCAAGCTCCTGGTCGCGCCGTTCACCCTGAGGACCGGCCTCGTCGACGAGATTCGGGGTGTTGCGGCCGCAGCCACGGCCGGCAAGCACGCGCGGATCCGGCTCAAGCTCAATCACCTCGTCGACCCGAAGATCGTGGAGGAGCTCTATGCAGCATCGCGGGCCGGGGCGCGCATCGACGTCATCGCACGCTCGACGTGCGCGCTCCAGCCCGGCGTCGAGGGTCTCTCCGAGAACATCCACGTCCGCTCGATCGTCGGCCGCTTTCTCGAGCACAGCCGCGTCTACTCGTTCGAGGCGGGCGACCGCATAACGACGTACATCGGAAGCCCCGACCTCATGCAGCGCAACCTCGACCATCGCATCGAGGTCCTCATGCCCGTCGAGAACGTGCGCGTACGCCAGGAGATCCACGCGATCCTCGACAGCGCGCTCGCGGACGACACGAACGCGTGGGCGCTCGGTGCCGACGGTGAGTGGAGTCGGGTGGTGCCCGCGAAGCCCGACAAGCCGTACTCGCACCACGAGACGATGATGCGGCGCTCGCTCAAGCGTGCTCGGCGCGGCGCCCGCGATCGGCGTGCCGGCTAGCACGACCGACGCGCCAGAGACAATCCGGGCCGTGCGCGTGGCCGTGATCGATGTCGGTTCGAACTCCGTGCGTCTCCTCATCGCGTCCGTGAAGCAGCTCGCACGTCCGCCGGCTCGACCGCGACCGTGTCTATCTCAGGCTCGGCGACGATGCGCATCGCCTAGGCCGGATCGGAGCCCGCAAGTTGGACGAGCTGGAGTACGTCGCCGAGCGCTACGCACAGCGGGCGAGGGCGCGCGCGCGTCGAGCGGATCGAGGCCGTCGTGACGGCGCCCGCCCGACAGTCGTCGAACGCCGACGAGCTCGTCGACGTCGTCGAGCGACGCGACACGCGCCCCCGTGATCGTGCTGTCGGCGGAGGACGAGGGCCGCCTCGCGTGGGAGGGTGCAGTCGCAGCGATGGACGATCCGCCGCCGTGCGTCGGCGTGGTCGACCTCGGAGGTGGGTCCTGCGAGGTCGCTGTCGGCGAGCCGGCTCTCGGGCCAACGTGGGTCTCGTCACGGGATGCCGGCGCCCTACGGGTTGCGCGCTCCTTCTTCCCGACTCGGCGTCCACGTGACGCCCGAGCTCGAGGCGGGACGCGCGGCGATCCACGAGCTCTTCGACGGACTCGATGCCCCGCGGCCCGACGCCACGCTGGCCGTCGGCGGAACCGCGCGTGCGGTCGCGAAGATCGCCGGCCGGCGACTTCGGTCCGCGCAAGCTCGACGCGCTCGCCGAGCGGATCGCGCGCGACGGCCCGGAGGCCGTGGTCGACGGGCTCGACATCACGGCCGAACGAGGCGAGACGCTCCTCGCAGGGACGCTCGTCCTCGTCGGAGATCGCGCGCAGGCTCGACTCCAAGCTCGAGATCGGATCGGCGGGCTCCGCGAGGGAGCAGCGCTCGAGCTCGCGCGAGCCGAGTCGGCGGCAGCGTGAAAGTCGCGCCCGCGGCCTGAGCTCAGACGGCCTGGCGCTGCCCCGCGCGCACCTCGGAGGGCGGCTCGAGGTAGAGCGCCGGCACGAGCTCCGACCCGCTGCGCTCGAGCACCCAGGCCGCGCCCTTGTCGCACGGCGCGTCCCAGCCCAGGAGCTTCTCGAACACCTCGCGATGCGTGCACGCCATGGTCGTTTCGGGGAGGTCGACGAGGAGGGTCATGATGTCCTCGAGCGAGGAGTCCTGCGCGAGCTCCCAGTGCTGGTCGACGGCAAGCCCCAAACTCGCGGCGAGCGGCACGACCGTCTCGACGCAGCGCGGGAAGGGGCTCGAGACGATCTTCGTGATCTCGCGATCGGCGTATGCCCAGACGAGCTGTCGCGCCATGATCCGCCCCGCCTCGTCGAGCCGGCGGAAGCGGTCCACCCCGGGTGAGGACAACCTCTCGCCCGCACTCGCGTGTCGCAACAACAGCATCCGTGCCCCTTCGTTCAGTGGGTCTCCCCGACCCGTGCAGGGATTCTCTGCATCTGGAAGGTACCGGTCAAGGGGTACACCGCAGTTCACCCTTCCGAGCGCATTGCGGCGGCCCATAGCAGCGAGAGCGGCGATGTCGCCGCTCTCGTTGGCAGGAGACAGAGGGAGAAGCTTCTAGGAGCCTTCGAGCTGACGCCGCTTCCTGCCGGCGAAGAGCTTCGCGAGGATGTTCATCACGAGCACGAAGGCGATGAGCACGAGCGCCGCTGCCCACGCGGACGCCTGCTCGCCCGGGTCCGGCGACTCGGAGTTGACGTAGATCGTCACAGGCAATGTCGGGAGCGCTTGCGAGACGTTCGTCGAGATCTCGTTCGCAGCAATCGAGGTCGTGAACAGGAGCGGTGCCGTCTCGCCGGCGACGCGCGCGACCGCGATGACGACGCCCGTCAGGATCCCGCCGATCGCGGCGGGCAGGACGATGCTCCAGGTGGTCCGCCACTTCGTGACCCCGAGTGCGAAGCTCGCGTCGCGCAGGCTGTGCGGGACGATCTCGAGGATCTCCTGCGTCGCACGGGAGACCATCGGGAGCATGAGGATGGCGAGCGCGAACGCTCCGTAGACCGCGCTCTGCCCGTGACCGACGACGAGGATCCCGAAGACGAAGATGCCGACGACGATGGCCGGCACCCCGTTGAGCACGTCGAGCACGACCTTGAGCCCGCGAGACACGCGCGGGCGCGCGTACTCGGACATGTAGATCGCGACGAGGACGGAGACCGGTATCGCCATCAGCATCGCCATGCCGACGATGAGCGCGCTCCCGACGAGCGCGTCGGCGACGCCGCCCTTCTCGCCGAACAGCGGCCTCGCCTTCGTGAAGAAGTCGAGATTGAGCGAGCTGAAGCCCTTGACCACGAGCGTGCCGAGGACGATCACGAGGATCGCGCATGCGAGGACAGCCGACCCGATCGCGACGACGCCGAAAGCCTTCTCGACGATCCGGCGGCGGCGAAGACCGTTCGACTTGACGGTGATGTCGTAGGGGTCGACGGTCAGCTCGCTCATACTGCCCTCCTCGCCCGCTCGAAGCGGATGACGACGAGCTGTGCCACGACGTTCGTCACCAGTGAGATGACCATCAGGATCGCGGCGAGATAGAGGATCGAGGAGGCCTGCTCGAGGCTCGTCGCGCCGACGTACTCCGAGGCGACCTTGCTCCCGAGCGAGTCGCCGGCCTCGAACCACGAGGACGGGATCGCGTTGTGGTTGCCGATCGTCTGGTTGACGGCAATCGCCTCCCCGAACGCGCGGCCGAGGCCAAGAAGCACGGCGGCGACGATGCCGGGCGCGGCGTAGGCGAACAGCACGCCCCGAATCGCCTCCCAGCGCGTGGATCCGAGCGCGAGCGCGCCGTCCGTCAGCTCCTGCGGCACCCGAATGAAGAGCTCGCGGCAGATCGCGGACGTGATCGGGATGATCATGATCGTGAGGACGAGCCCCGCGGTGAAGATGCTTCCGCCGGCCGAGGGCGTCCCCGAGAACATCGGGAGCAGCCCGAGCGGCGTGTCCTGGATCCACGGCTCGAGGTGGTCGGTCACCCACGGCCCGAAGACGAGGATGCCCCACAGGCCGAGGACGACGCTCGGGATCGCGGCGAGCAGCTCGACCATCGTCGCGATCGGCGCTGCGAGCCTACGCGGCGCGATCTCGGTGAGAAAGAGCGCAATGGCGATCGAGAGCGGCGTCGCGATCACGAGCGCGATGAGCGAGGTGACGACCGTCCCGTAGATGAAGATGAGCGCGCCGAACTGCTGCGTGACCGGATCCCACGCCTCGGTCCAGATGAAGCTGAGGCCGAAGTGCTGGATCGCGGGCCACGCCAGGTCGAAGACCTTGAACGCGATCCAGCCGAGGAGGATGGTGGCGGCCAGAGCCGCCGCGATCGCGATGCCCTTGAAGAGGAGATCGCCGACGCGAATGCCGCGGCGCCGGAGATCGGTCTCCGGCGCCGCAGCGTTCTCGTAGGTCGTCGAGGTCACGAGCGGTCTCGCGACCTAGGACCCAGCCTGGATCTTCTTGATCTCGCGGTAGTTGAACCCGTTGACCGCCTTGGGCAGCGGCACGAAGAACAGAGGAGGCCCGAACTTCTGTCCCGCGGTGACGGCCCAGTAGACGAACTGGCGCAGCGTCTGCGCCTTGTCGCCCGAGCTCGTCGGGACGATCACGTACGTGAACGTCGAGATCGGGTACGCCCTCTTGCCGCACTTCTTCGGCGGATCGACGATCTTGAGCTGCGGCAGGGCGGTGACCTTCGCAGGCAGGTCGCAGAGTGCCGCCGACACACCCCGAACCCCTGGCGTGGCGTTGCCACCGGCCTTGTTCTTGATGAGCGCGAACTGGAACTTGTTCGCGATCGAGTAGGCCGCGTCGACGTAGGTCAGTGCCCCCTCGGTCGACTTGACGACGCCTGCGACGCCGGAGCTCCCGCGCGCGCCCGTCCCGACCGGGAAGTTGACGCTCGTGTTGACGCCGACCTTGCTCTTCCACTGCGGGCTCACCGTCGCCAGGTAGTTCGTGAAGGCGTAGGTCGAACCCGATCCGTCGGAGCGGTACACGACCGTGATCTTCTGGTCGGGCAAGTTCACGCCCGGATTCAGCGCCTTGATCGCAGCCGCGTTCCAGTTCGTGATGTTGCCGAGGTAGATGTTGGCGAGGACCGGCCCGTTGAGGACGAGGCGCTTGCCGACGCTCGGGCAGGTTGTACGGGACCGACATCCCGGCGAGTGCCCAGGGGATGACGACGCAGCCCTTGCACGCCGTGAGCTGATCCGGCGACAGCGGTGCGTCCGACGCGCCGAAGTCGACGGTGCGCGCAGTGATCTGCGCGATTCCGGCACCCGAGCCGGTCGCGGAATACGTGATCTTGATCCCGAGCGCGTTCTCCACCGCGGGGATCCACTTCGAGATGAGCGGGAACGGGAAGGTGGCTCCGGTGCCCACGAGCGAGCCCGCAGCCGGCTTCGCAGACGCCGTCTGCGCGCGACCGGCGAAGACCGCAAGCGCACCGATAGCTAGCAGCGCAAGCGCAATCGCTAGAGATCGTTTCATTGGCTTCCTACCCCTTTCTCTCCGTTATCCATGCCCTGACCTGCGGTGGGAGTGTCGGGGCCAGGGTCTTCGTCATGTGCTTCGCCAAGGTGAAGGTCTGGTGCCCAGTTGGTAAACGTCAGTGCGAGGCGTCCGTGAACTCGCGGAGCTCACCGGTCACGAGAAACGCCGTCTGCTCCCCGATGTCCACGGCGTTGTCGCCGATGCGCTCGAAACAGCGCGCGACCGTGATCTGCCGCATGCCCCACTCGAGCGCCTCCGAGTCGCTCACGAAGCGCAGGACGTCGTCGAAGACCTGGCGGTTCCCGCGGTCGACGAGATCGTCGAGCTCGTGGAGCGTCCTCGCCAGCTCGGCGTCGCGCTTCGCGAAGGCGTCGAGGGCGACGCGGACCATCTCGACGCAGCGGTCGCCCATGTCGACGAGCGACTCGATGACGTCGCGCTTCGTCTCCAGATGGCTCGACAGCTTCGTGAGCTTCGCGATCGTGACGCACTGGTCACCCATCCGCTCGATGTGAATGGAGGTGTGGAGGAGCGCGAGCACGAGGCGCAGGTCCGTGGCCACCGGCGTCTGCCGGGCCAGCACCAGCTGCACCTGCGACTCGAGTGCCCGATAGCGCTCGTCGATCTCGTCGTCGTACGCGATCACCTCGTCGCACAACTCGGTGTCCTGCGTGCGAAGCGCATCGACCGCAGCGCGAATCGCACGCGACACGACCTCGCCGGACTCCTGGAAGCCCGCCTCGAGAGCGTCGAGATCGGACTGGAACTCGGTCCTCATCCGAACCGCCCGGTGACGTAGTCCTCCGTGCGCTTGTCGGACGGATTCGTGAAGATCTTCGTCGTCAAGTCGTACTCGACGAGGATCCCGTGTCGGCCCTTGCCGTCCTCGCGCACGTCGACGCTGAAGAACGCGGTCATGTCGGCGACCCGGGCGGCCTGCTGCATGTTGTGCGTGACGATCGCGATCGTGTACTCGCGCTTGAGCTCGTGGATGAGATCCTCGATCCGCGTCGTGGAGATCGGGTCGAGCGCCGATGCGGGCTCGTCCATGAGGATCACGTCCGGCTCGACCGCGAGCGCGCGCGCGATGCACAGGCGCTGCTGCTGGCCGCCGGAGAGGCCGAGCGCGTTCTCCTTCAACCGGTCCTTGACCTCGTCCCAGAGGGCCGAGTGCCGGAGGACGCGCTCGACCCGTTCGTCGAGATCCCTCTTCATCCCGAGCATCCGCGGGCCGAAGGCGATGTTGTCGTAGATCGACTTCGGGAACGGGTTCGGCTTCTGGAAGACCATGCCGATCCGTCTCCGCACCTCCACCTTGTCCACCTCGGGCGCGTACAGGTTCCGGCCGTGGTAGAGCACCTGCCCCTCCACCTTCGCGCCGGGGATCTCGTCGTTCATGCGGTTGAGACAGCGGATGAACGTGCTCTTCCCGCACCCGGACGGACCGATGAACGCGGTGACGGCGTTCTTGTGGACGTCGAGCGTCGCCTCGCGCAGCGCGACCGCGCCCCCGTAACTCACCGTCAGGGCGTCGATGTCGAAGACGACCTCGCGTGAGACCGGGTCGTTCGCCGCCCCGGCACCCGCGGCCACCTCGCCGATGCGCAGGCCTTCGACTGCAGGGGCGGCGGACGTCTCGTCCACAACCGTCACGAGCACGCTTTCGTGCTAACCGCCATTGCGGCCAGTGTCCTCGGAGCGCAGGGGCAGCCGGGACTCGTCCTGGTGAAGTTCTGGTGAGGATCCGGTGAAGCGGCGACTACGGCGCGGGCAGCTCGCAGCGCACCTCGAGACCGCGACCGCGCGCGCCGCGTGCCTCGACCGTGCCGCCCGCCTGCGTGACGATGTGCTTCACGATCGCGAGGCCGAGCCCCGTCCCGCGTGACGCACGAGCGCGATCGGCGCGGTAGAAGCGCTCGAAGAGCCGCGGCAGCTCGGAGTCGTCGATCCCGATGCCGTTGTCGCGACCGACGAGCGTCACGGTGCCGTTCTCTCGCTCGACGGCGAGCGTGAACGTCGCGCCCGGTCCTGCGTAGCGGATGGCGTTCTCGGCGAGGTTTCGTGCGACGACCCTGAGCATCCGCGGCCGGACGGCGAGCTCGACGGTGTCGTCGCACTCGACCCGGATCTCGACACCGGCGCGCGAGGCGCGATCCTCGAGCTCGTCGACAGCCTCTACGAGCACCGGCTTCACCGGCGTCGCCCCGAGGGCCACGACGCGGGCGCCGGACTCCAGCTCGGACAGGAAGAGCACCTCGTCGATGAGCTCGGTGATCTGGTCGATCTCGGCGCGCGCCTGCTCCACCGCGCGCGGGGACGTCCTCGCCGGGGAGAACGGCGGTCTCGAGGATCGTCAGCAGCCTCGCGAGCGGCGTGCGGAGCTCGTGCGACACGGCCGCGGTGAAGCCGGCGCGGAGCTCCTCGTAGGCGGCGAGATCGCCCTTGCGGGAGAGGTAGACGAGCCGCTCGCGCCCACCGGCGACCTCGTACGCGACGACGAGAGGGATGACGCCACGCTCGCCGGTCAGCAGGTCCGGCGGCAGCCGATCCCCCTCGCGCAGTCCGTCGATCGTCTGACGCGCTCGCCGGCTCGCGAGCAGCACGCGGTCCGAGTCGTCGACGACCACGATCGCCTCGCGGCTCTCCTCGACGAGCGCCCGGCCCCGGATCGCGTCGGTATCGGTCACGTCACGGCGGTTCTAACAGACGACTCGCTGCCCTCGCGTTCGGGCGTTCGCGTTCACCATCCGGATACAGGACGGTAACCATCTTGCGCCCCCCTGCCCGCCCGGGGGCGGCCACTATGGTGTCGCCGGATGGCAAAGGTCTTGATCATCGAGGACGACGACGTCATCGCGCGCGGCATGGCGCGCCACCTCGAGACGGCCGGTTTCGACGCCGTCGGGGTGGCGAATGGAGAGACGGGGCTCGCCCGGCTCCGCTACGAGCGACCGGACGTCTGCGTTCTCGATCTCATGCTCCCGGGCATCGACGGGTGGCGCGTGATCGAGCAGGCTCGCGACGAGGGCATCGGCACGCCGATCGTCGTCGTCTCAGCGCGGGGGACCGAGCACGACCGTGTGCACGCGCTGGAGATCGGAGCGGACGACTACCTCGTCAAGCCGTTCTCGATGAAGGAGCTCGCGGCCCGCGTGCGCGCTGCCGCCCGGCGAGGCGTCAGCGACGCCGAGCCCCGGCGCGGCGACGCGATCGCGATCGAGGAGCTCCGGCTCGACCCGGACAACGTCCAGGCGTACGTCGACGGCACGAGTGCCGACCTCACGCCCACGGAGTTCCGTCTCCTCTACACGCTGGCGCGCGAGCAGGGCCGCGTCCTCACCCGGGACGAGCTCCTCCAGCGGGTCTGGGGACGGCGCGCGACGCACCGGGATCGCACGGTCGACGTGTTCGTGCGAAAGCTGCGCGAGAAAGTCGACCGGCGTGCGCCGCGGCACACCTTCATCCACACGCGCTACGGCGTCGGCTACAAGCTCGAAGCAGAGCCGAAGTAGCCCGAAGGAAACTCATGCCGGCGCGGCGGGGGCTGCTTCGACGAGCGTCTCCTGCGCGCGATCCTCGGGATTCGGGAGCATGGTGGCGACGAGCCAACCGGTCGCGGCGGCGAGAACTGCGATCGGAGCGACGTCGAACGCCGAAGGACCGACGAGAAGCGACACGAGCAGAACGGCGGTAAAAGGAACCCTCAGGACAGCAGACGTCCCGGCAGCAATCCCGGTTGCAACCGCCGGCGTGGTGTGCAGTCCCGGGAGAACGTCAGCCGCGACCATCGCGGTGGCGACGCCGAGCGCAATCGCCGGAAAGACTGGGCCACCCCGGAATCCGGCGCCGAGCGACAGAGCGTAGGCGAGACCCTTGGCCAGGACGAGGAGGACCAGCACGCCCGCCGATCCCTCGGCAATGACGGCCGGCAGCTCTGTCTGGCCCGAGAAGAGGACGAGGTCGACCGGCCGGTCGGCGGTCGCACGAAAGACGACGGCGAGCACGCCGACGGCGAGCCCGGCAACGACCAGCAGCGCGACCGGGCCAAACGGGGACCGCGCCGCGATGCCGTGCGCGAGATGCCGAATGGCGACGACGACCACGGACACGACGGCGGCGACGAGCAGGCACCAGGCCACGTCGGTGATGTGCACGCTCTCGTACGGCGGGAGCGAAGGAAGCGCGAGATTCGCCTGGTGCAGTCCGCTCCAGCCCGCGACCCCGGTGAAGACGAGCGCTCCGGTTCCCGCGGCGACGAACCCCGGGAGGAGGGCGCGCCCGATCTGCTGCGCGGGGATCTTCCCACCTGCGGCCGTCACCTCGAACAGGAGAAATGCTGCGATCAACGGTCCCCCGAACAGCGCGGCGATCGCCGCGAAGGCACCAGCGAGGACGAGGAGCTGGGCTCCTGTTCCCTCCAATCGAATCAGCCTGACGGCGAGCGCACCGAGACCGAGCCCGAGCGCGATCAGAGGGGCTTCGGGGCCGAGAACCAGTCCGAGTCCCAGAGTTGCGAGCGCAGCAGGGAGGATGCTCGCGAGTGCGATCGGGGGAATGGGATCAGCGCCGAGACCGTCGAGAGGGGAATGCCCCCCGTGACCTGGCAGCCGGACGGCGGCAGCTACGAGAAGACCTGCGAGGCCGGGTACGAGGATGACGTACCACCAGGCTGGCTCGCTCCAGCCGAGGTCGTCGGGAATCACTTCCCAGACGAGGTGGATCAGGTCATGGATCAGCGTCTGGAAGAGCACAGCCGCGAACGCGACCGGCACCCCGAGGAGCGCAGCGAGCACGAGCGTCCGCACGTATCCCGTCGACTCGGAGTGACGCACGTCCGGACCCTACTTCCACCGCAGGGATCCAAGCGTGGCAACGGACGGAAGGAGCAGCGGTCAGCGGCTCGCCCGCTGGCCACCCGCCAACGGTTGCTAGAGACGGGGCTCGGTCGGCACGAGCGGAAGCGCCCAGCCGCGTGCGCGAACGATCTCCGCGGCCTCGCTCTCGCGCTCGTCCCAGGTCACCGAGGCAGTCGGCGTGAGGCGGAGTGCGACGTCGTCCGATGCGAGGAACGCCTCCACCGTGAGGTCGCGGGAAGCCTCCGACGAGAGGTAGCGCTCGTGGACGAGGTCGACGAGCGCCTGCGCCTGCGGTGGACGCACGATCTCGACCGTCCCGGCGATCGACGCGCCGCACACCTCGTATCCGGGCCGCGAGTCGTGGAGCACGAGAGTCGCCCTCGGGTCCGCCTCGAGGTTGCCGACCTTCCGACTACGCGAGGAGGTCGCGAGGATCACCGAGCCCTCGTGAGCCGCGTACCACATGGGAACGGCGTCGATCGTCCCATCCGCGCGGAGGGTCGCAAGAACGCCGACGAGCCGGGCCTCGAGCAGCTCCCGCACGAGCGGATCGGACAGGGTCGCGCCCGCGTCGCGGTCGCGGCTGGGCGTCGGCGCGCTCATCCCGACGGACGATACGTCCTCGGCTCCGCTGCTTCAGGTACTCTTAGCCAGGTTAATGATTAGCGACGTTACGCTTAGCCCCGAGACCGTTGCCGCCGACCTGCGGCCGGCGATCGTGCGCCTCGCTCGTGAGTTGCGCAAGGAGACGGAGCAGCTCGGAATCACGGCCCGACAGGCCACGTTCCTGTGGCTCGTGAAGCGCAGCCCCGGGCTGTCGCTCGCCGAGCTCGCCGCTGAGGAGGGCATCTCCCCTCCCGCGATGTCGGGACACGTCGACCGGCTCGAGCGCGTCGGTCTGCTCGAGCGCGTACGCGAGAGCGACGATCGCCGTCGAGTCGGCCTCAGGCTGACCGACGAGGGCGAGCGGCTCCTGCGGCGCGTGCGTGCACGCCGCACCACCTGGCTCGCCGGGCGGCTCCGGGCTCTCGACCCGAACGACCTCGAGGCAATCGAGGCCGCCGTGCCGGCGCTCATGCGGCTCCTCGTGGACAACGCGTGACGACGCTCGCCTTCGCGCTCCGCGCGCGCACGTTCCGAAGCCTCAGGCGGCACCGCAACTACCGGATCTTCTTCACGGGGCAGGTCGTATCGCTCGCAGGCACGTGGATGCAGAACGTCGCGCTCGCGTGGCTCGTCATCGAGCTCTCGGGCTCGCCGCTCGCCATCGGCGTGCTCGCGTTCTGCCGCTTCGTGCCATTCACGTTCTTCGGCCTGATCGCGGGCGTCGTCGCCGACCGGATCGAGTCGCGCAAGCTCGTCATGGCGACCCAGGCCGCGGCGATGGCGATCTCGATCGCCCTCGCGGTCATCACGCTGACGGACACCGCGACGCTCCCGATCGTGTACGCACTGGCTGCGCTCGGCGGGATCGCGCTCGCCTTCGACGCTCCGGGACGTCAGTCGCTGACGTTCCAGATGGTCGGCCCGCGCGAGCTCCCGAACGCGGTCGCGCTCAACTCCGGCCTCTTCAACGGCTCGCGTGTGATCGGCCCGGCGATCGCCGGGCTGCTGATCGCCACCGTCGGAACCGGCATCTGCTTCGCGCTGAACGCCGTCAGCTTCCTCGCCGTGCTCACCGCGCTCGCCCTCGTGCGCGAGGAGGAGCTGCGTCCGATCGTGCGGGATCCGTCCGCGCGCGTGATCGACGGGATTCGCCGCGCGTTCGCGTATGCCTGGAACGACCGCGAGCTCCGTCTCGTCCTCGGCGTGGTCACGGTCGTCGCGACGGTCGGCTTCAACTTCCACGTCCTCGTCCCGCTGCTCGCCGCGGACACGCTGCACGTCGGACCGGAGGGATTCGGCCTGCTGTCGGCGTCGTTCGGCCTCGGAGCGCTCGTTGGCGCCCTTGCCACGGCGACTTTCCGCGAGGCGAGCTGGCGCCTCTTCGCGATCGGGACGACGTCGTTCGGCATCTTCGTGCTGCTGCTCGCGCCGGTGCAGAACCCGTACCTCGCTGCCAGCCTGCTGTTCTGCGTCGGCACCTCGTTCACGCTCTTCACGGCGAACGCGAACGCACTCGTCCAGCTGGCCGCTCCTGATCACCTGCGCGGGCGCCTGATCAGCCTCTACCTGTTTGCATTCCTGGGGCTCGCGCCCGTCGGCGGCCTGTTCGCCGGCTGGCTCGCGCAGGTGGGCGGGACGACGCTGGCATTCGCGGTCGCCGGGGTCACGTCGCTCGCGACGATCGCGATTGCGAACGCGAGGCGGTCACGACGCCTCGACGCCGCCGCAGCCCAGCAGTACGCCTGAGACTCGACTGCCACGGCGCGAGAGGGCGGTCGAACCGACCGGGTTAGACTCGGCCCGGGATGGTGGACGACACGAGCATCGCGATCGCTCTCGAAAACGTCAGCAAGCGCTTCGGATCTGCCCACGCCGTGCGCGAAGTGACGCTCGCGATCCGCGAGGGAGAGTTCTTCTCGCTCCTCGGCCCGAGCGGGTGCGGGAAGACGACGACACTGCGGATGATCGCCGGGTTCGAGGTACCGGACGAGGGGCGCGTGATCCTGCAGGGACGGGACGTCACCTCGGTCTTTTCGAACCGCCGACCCGTCAACATGGTGTTCCAGCAATACGCGCTCTTCCCGCACATGTCGATCTACGACAACGTCGCGTTCGGGCTGAAGGTGAAGCGCGTGCCGCGGCGGGAGCACCGAGGGCGTGTGCTCGAGATCCTGCGCATCGTCGAGCTCGAAGGGCTCGAGAATCGGCGCCCGCGGCAGCTCTCGGGCGGCCAGCAACAGCGCGTTGCCCTCGCCCGCGCGCTCGTCAACCAGCCTGCCGCGCTGTTGCTCGACGAGCCGCTCGGAGCGCTCGACGTCAAGCTCCGCAAGCAGATGCAGCTCGAGCTGAAGCGGATTCAGAGCGAGTTGGGGACGACGTTCGTGTACGTCACGCACGATCAGGACGAGGCACTTGCTATGTCCGACCGAATCGCCGTCATGAACCGCGGTCAGGTCGAGCAGATAGGAGGTCCGCGGGAGATCTACGAGCATCCGACCACGGCGTTCGTCGCGGACTTCATCGGCTCCCTCAACATGCTCGAGCTGACGGTGGACGAGATCGTGGGCGGGTTCGCGGTCATGCGCGCAGCCGAGGGAGAGCGAGTCGTTCTCGCGGCTCCGCCGAACGTCCAGGTGGGCACGGCGCTCCGAGTCGCGGTTCGTCCGGAGCGCGTTCGCATCGGCGCGGTGGGTGCTGGCGCTCCAGAGGGTGGCTCACTGCTCGGCGGAAGGATCGCGGAAGTCGTCTACCTCGGGATGTACACGCAATTCCACGTGGCGACCGGCGCGGGCCGTGTGGTCGCGAGCCGGCTGGCGGACGAGCTGGTGACGCCGCTCGAGGTCGGCACCTCGGTCGTCGTCAGCTGGGAGCCCGAGCACACGTCCGTGGTCTCTGGTTCCGAGCTGCAGCCGATGTCCCTCTAGGCCTCGAGCTCCCCGAGTCGCCGCTCAGCGATGCGCCGGCCGACCTCGGCCACTATCACCACCAGCAGCGAGACGGTGATCACGACGACCGCGACCGCGATCACCTGCGGCAGCTGGTTCGGGAAGCGTAGTGCGGCGTAGAGGTAGACGGGGAAGGTCACCGTCGAGCCTTTGACGAACGAGGCGACGGCGTACTCGTCGAACGACGTCGTGAAGGCGATGAGATAGGCCGAGACCACCGCCGGCAGCATCAACGGCAAGGTGATGGAGCGGAACGTTCTCAGCCGGCTCGCGCCGAGGTCGTAGGCCGCCTGTTCGAGCGAGACGTCGATCTGCTGAAGCCTCGGGATCATCACGAGCATCGCGTAAGGGATCGTGATCACGATGTGCCCGACGACCACGGTCTTGACGCCCAGCTCGACCCCGACGGCGTGAAAGAGCAGCAGGAGGGAGATCCCGAAGACGATGAACGGGATCACGAGTGGACTGAGGAGAAGAGCCGAAACCGGTCCCGTCCCCCGGAAGGGATGGCGGACGAGCGCGATCGCGGCGAGCAGGCCGAGGATGACCGCGCCGAGGCTCGAGAGTGCGGCAACGATGGCGCTGGTCTTCAGCGCGCCCTGGAGGTCCGGGTTCGTGAGGAACTGGTGGTACCAGCGGAGCGTGAACCCGCTCAGCGGGAACGTCGGCAGAGCCGAGTCGTTGAACGAGAAGATGAGCAGGACGACGATCGGGGCGTACAGGAAGACGACGATCAGCGCAAAGAACGCTCGGAGGAGCCACGCGCCCCTTCTCGAGAGGGCCACGTCCATCAGTCGGCCGCCACCTGTCGTGGCTGGAGGAAGCGCGCGAAGACGAGGGTGAGCGCGCCGACAACGCCCAGCAGGAAGAGCGCGAGCACGGAGCCGGTACGCCAGTCGGGGAAGCCGGTGCCGAAGAGGTCGACGATCTGGTTGCCGTACATGTAACCGTCCGTGCCACCGACGAGGGACGGCGTGACGAACTCGCCGAGGGTAGGGATGAACACGAACAGGAAAGCCGCGAAGACGCCCGGCGCGGACAGCGGCAGCGTCACACGGATGAACGCTTGCCAGCGGCTCGCTCCGAGGTCGGTCGCCGCCTCGAGCAGCCGGCGGTCGAGGCTCTCGAGCGATACGAAGATCGGCAACGCGACGAAGGGCAGCCAGATGTAGCCCAGCACGAGCATGACGGCGAATTGCGTGTAGATCAGCGTCAGCGGATGGTCGGGCGACGTCACGCCGGTCGAGGACAGGAGGCTGTTGATCGGCCCCTCGTCCCCGAGGAGCACTTTCCAAGCCAGCACCCGCAGGAGGTAGCTCGTGAGGAATGGAGCGATCAGGAGCAGGAGGAGCACGTATTTCCGCTTCGTGCCCGAGAGCGCGAGGTAGTACGCGAGCGGATACGCGAGGGCGACGATGACCGCCGACACGATCAGCGACATCTTCACCGACTTCCAGAACAGCGCCAGATAGACATGGCCGAGAAACGGGTCGCCGGTGATGAGATGGCGCCACGCAGTGAGCGTCACCGGATGAGGCCCGCTCGTGATCGAGAGCGCGTCGAGGCTGTACGCCGCGACGATCCCGATCGGCACGACGAAGAAGACGATGAGCCAGGCGACCGGGAGGCCGAGCAAGGTCGGGGCAGTCAGATCGGGCCGGAAACGCCGGCGGCCTGCACGGCTCGCCGTCGACGTCCCGGCTTCGGCCTCGCCCAGCATGGCGAGAACTAGCGGCGGCGCCTCAGGCCGACTTCACTCCTTCCCACACCTTCGCGTAGACATCGCGCCGCGGGATGTCGCGGTCGATGTACGCGTTGCGCGGCCCGAGGGCGTTCGGGTCGTCGATCTTGAGAGCACGCAAGAGATCGCTCGACGACGGCTTCGCGAGAAGGTTCGCGTGACCGTAGCCGTAGTTGTCCTCCAGCCATTTCCCACTTGCGGTCGAGCTCCACGCATCAGCGAATGCGTGCGCGAGCTTGGGACGCGGCGAGTCCTTGAGCAGCATGAGCATGCCGACCCAGGCGAGCGGCTTCTCCCTCGGCATCATGTACACGACGGGGAGGCCGGGCTTGGGCTTCTTCCTCATTTGCACCCAGTCGTTGGGCCAGGCGTACGCGATCCAGAGGTCACCCGAGCCGAAGGCTTCCCAGAGCGCGGTCTCGGAGGACCAGATCGTGCGCACGAGGTGCTTCTTCGAGATGAGGAATTTCTGGGCCTGCTTGAGCTGCGCGTCGGTCTGGTTCCACGGGTCCTTGAACCTGAGATAGAGGCCGGTCATCGGGAGCATCGTGCTGCCGTCGTCGTACCACGCGATCTTGCCCTTGTAGCGTTCGTCGAACAGAAGGCCCCAGGAGCGCGCCTTCGGCTTCACCTTGTCCGACCGGTAGAGGACCGCGTCGAAACCCCAGTCCTCGGGGATCCCGTACTGCTTTCCCTTGTACTGGCCCGCCTTCACCATCAGCGGGTTGAGGTGCTTGAAGTTGGGGATGAGCTTCGTGTCCCAGGGCTGCACGAGGCCGCTCTCGGCGAAGTACTTCACCCAGCCGACGTACGGACGGAAGATGTCCCAGTTCACGCCCTGCTGGAACTTTCCGAGCGCGTCCGCCTCGTTCGCCATCACGGTGAACTTCGGCTTGTTCTTCGGGTACTTCTTGTCGTACTGCGCGAACATCGACTGGCCGCCGTCGTAGCCGTACCCGGCCCAGTCGAGCACCCGCAGCCGCCCGCTCTCGGCGCTCAGCAAGTCGAGCGCAGCGCTCGCCGCTCCTGTGTGCCCGGCGAGGAGCCCAGCGCCGCCCGCGGCCGCCGCGAGCTTGAGGAGGTCCTGCCGGCTGTGCCGCCGCTCGAGCAGACCCTGGTCTTCGTTCATCTCGATCTCCCTTCGGTCGACGCCTGCCACGTCTGGCCGCGACGAAACCGCCGCATGTCCTGCCTGTCCGCTAGTAGCTCGGTGGGCTGATGATCCACATCACCTCCGCCGGCTCGCCGCTGATGTTCGTCAGTCGATGCGGGGTCGAGCTTCGGTAGTCGATCGAGTCGCCGCTCGCGAGCTCGAACATCTCCGAGCCGAGTTGCAGCGAGACGACGCCTTCGATGACGACGAGGAGCTCCTCCGAGTCGCCGTGCGTGTACGGGTCGTCGCCGGTCGAGCCGCCCGCGTCGAAGCTCGCCAACGATGACCTGGAGGTGCTCGAGCGGCCGCGGCGTCAGCATGAACTTCCGCCCGAGCGTGCCGAACGTCAGGTTCGGCCGCGCCTCGCGTCTCAGCACGCGCGGTCGTGCGCGTCGACCCGTTCGGCTCGAAGAGGTCGGCGACGTTCACGCCGAGTGCAGCTGCGATCCGCTTCAGCGACGCGACGCTCGCGTTCGCGCGACCACGCTCGACCTGACTGAGGAAGCTCTCGGAGAGGTCGGCCCGCTCGGCGACCGTCTTCAAGGTCACCCGGCGCAGGCGCCGGATCGCCCGGAGCCGCTCGCCGACGTCCACGTGCTCGGTTTCAGTGGTCTGCGAGGTCATCGAAGAAAACTGAAGCGACACTACGCTTCGCTTTGACCAGAAGCAACCGCCCGTGAGAGACTCGCGCGCTGTGGCGACGATCGTGTTCTTCCCGGAGGGCGCCTACGGCCCGACGAACAACTGCGTCGGGATCGGCCAGGTGCTGCGAGAGCGCGGCCACCGCGTCGTGTTCGTCATCGAGGAGTCGTTCGCCGGGAGTCTCGAGGCACAGGGCTTCGAAGAACGGCTCATGCGGCTCGGCCCGGCGCCCGAGGCCGAGGAGGAGCCGGGCCAGTTCTGGAAGGACTTCATCCGCGAGACCGCGCCCGTGTTCCGCAAAGCCACGGTCGACCAGCTCGCGGAGTTCATCGAGCCAACCTGGCGCGCGCTCTGCGACGGCGCGCGCTACGTCGACGACCGGCTCCGCGAGATCTTCGACGAGGTTCGGCCCGACGTGATCGTCGAGGACAACGTCGTGTGCTTCCCGGCGATCCGCGAGTCCGGCCGGCCGTGGGCGCGCGTCGTCTCGTGCAACCCGCTGGAGCTCGGCGACCCGGACATTCCTCCGGTCTTCTCCGGCTACCCCGCCTCCGACCGGACGGGCTGGGACGAGTTCCGGGCGGAGTACCGGCGCGCGACGGCGGACCTGCACGGCGAGTTCTCCGCCTTCTGCGTCGAGCGCGGCGCAGGCGAGCTGCCCGAGGCCGAGTTCATCCACGAGTCGGACTGGCTCAACCTCTACCTCTACCCCGCGGAGATCGACTACGCGCGCGGGACGCCGCTCGCGCCGACCTGGCATCGCCTCGACACCTGCGTCAGGCGCGCGGACGCGTCGGCCGAGCTGCCCGCTCACGTCGCGGCCGGCGAGGGCGCGCTCGTCTACGTGTCCCTCGGCAGCCTCGGGTCGGCGGACATCGACCTCATGAAGCGACTCGTCGACGTGCTCTCCCGTGCCCCGCACCGCTTCGTCGTCTCCAAAGGGCCGCAGGCGTCGGAGTTCGAGCTGGCGGACAACATGTGGGGCGAGGAGCTCCTGCCGCAACCGGCGCTGCTACCTCTCGCCGACGTCGTGATCACACACGGCGGCAACAACACGACGACGGAGTGCTTCCACTTCGGCAAGCCGATGGTGGCGCTGCCCCTCTTCTGGGACCAGCACGACAACGCGCAGCGAGTCGCCGAGACGGGATACGGGATCCGTCTCCAGACGTACGAGTTCGAGGACGGCGAGCTGCTCGGCGCGATCGACCGGCTCGTCGCGGACGAGGCGCTGCACCGGCGGCTGGCTGCGATCGCGGCGCGCGTTCGAGCGTCGCCGGGCACCGCGGCCGCCGCAGGGCTGATCGAGCGGCTCGCGCGCGACGGCACACCGGTCGTAGGCTGACCTCGTGGAGGTCTACCGCACCCCCGACGAGTGCTTCGCGGGGCTTCCGGGCTACCCCTTCGCCCCGAACTACCTCGAGCAGGACGGCCTGCGCATGCACTACGTCGACGAGGGCTCCGGCACTCCCATCCTCCTGCTCCACGGCGAGCCGACATGGGCGTTCCTCTACCGGAAGATGATCCCGAGGCTCTCCCGATGTCGCGCGCGTCGTCGCGCCCGACTACTTCGGCTTCGGACGCTCCGACAAGCCGACGCGAATCGAGGACTACTCGTACGACTTCCACTACGCCGGGATCGAGCGGCTCGCGGATGACCTCGACCTCCGCGACGCCACCGTCGTCGTCCAGGACTGGGGCGGGCCCGTCGGTCTCCGGCTCGCGACGGAGCACCCCGACCGGGTCGCCCGCCTCGTGATCCTCAACACGGGAGTCGGTGCGGGGAGGGCGCCATCCGACGAGTGGCTGCGGTTCCGGGCATTCGTCCGTCGCGTCGGGACCGATCTCGTCCCCGGTCAGCTCATTCGCATCTCCGCGGTCACGGCGCTCGCGGACGACGTGGTCGAGGCCTACAACGCGCCGTTCCCGACGCCCGAGTCCAAGGCCGGCGTCCTCGCCTTTCCGGAGCTCGTCCCGACCGAGATCGACCACCCTTCCGCTGCGAAGATGCTCGAGGTGCGCGCAGCGCTCGAGATGTGGGACCGACCCGCACTCGTCCTCTTCTCGGACTCCGACCCGATCTTCACGCCGGCTGCCGCCGAGCGCTTGGCCGCCCGCATCCCCGGCGCCGGCCCCGCCGAGACGATCGTCGGTGCCGGCCACTTCCTGCAGGAAGAGAAGGGCGAGGAGATCGCCGAGCGAATCGTGCAGTTCCTAGCGCAGCGCTAGCCGGGAACCACCCACGTGTCGCCGGAGTGGAGGAGCGTCTCGAGGTCCCCCTCGCCGCGCTGCTCGCGCGCCGACTCGAGCTGCTCGCTCATGAGATCGTCGTAGACCGGACGCTCGAGGCTGCGGAAGACGCCCAGCGGTACCGCTCCGACCGTGTCGTACGTCAGGCGGGAGAGCGCAAACGCGAGGCTCGTCTGCGCGTGGCTGACGTCGTGGACGAGGAGCGAGTTCTCCCCCGCCTCCTCGACGTCGACGACGCGGAGTGAGCCGTCCGGGTACTGCTGCACGCCCTTCTCGCCCTCCACGCCGAAGCGAATGCGCTCCCCGTGCTCGAGGTACATGCGGTTTTCCTTGTTCTCGCGCACGTAGTCGAACGCGCCGTCGTTGTAGATGTTGCAGTTCTGGAGGATCTCGACGAACGCGGAACCACGGTGCCGCGCCGCCGCGCCGAGCACGTCCGTCAGGCCTTTCTTGTCGGTGTCGAGCGCGCGGGCGACGAACGAGGCCTCGGCGCCGATTGCAACGGAGAGCGGGTTGAAGGGATGATCGAGCGAGCCCATCGGTGTGGACTTCGTGACCTTTCCGATCTCCGAGGTCGGCGAGTACTGCCCCTTCGTGAGGCCATAGATCTTGTTGTTGAAGAGAAGGATCTTGAGGTTCACGTTTCGGCGGAGCGCATGGATGAGGTGGTTTCCGCCGATCGAGAGCGCATCCCCGTCACCAGTGACGACCCAGACGGACAGATCCGGCCTCGTCACCGCGAGCCCGGTCGCGATCGCCGGCGCTCGCCCGTGGATCGAGTGCATCCCGTACGTCTGCATGTAGTACGGGAAACGCGCCGCACAGCCAATCCCCGAGACGAAGACGATGCGCTCGCGCTCGAGGCCGAGCTCGGGCATGAAGCCCTGGATCACGTTGAGGATGGCGTAGTCGCCGCAGCCGGGGCACCAGCGGACCTCCTGGTCGGACTTGAAGTCCTTCGCACTGAGCTGCACGAGGTTGCCGTTGCCGTCGTTCATCGTTGATCGACCAGCGCCGTGATCGCATCTGCGAGCTCCGCGGCCCGGAACGGCCGCCCGCGCACCTTGTTGTAGCCCACTGCGTCGACGAGGAACTGCGCCCGAATCAGCAGCCGCAGCTGGCCGAGGTTCATCTCGGGGATGAGCACCTTGTCGTAGGCGCGGACGACCTCGCCCGTGTTGCGCGGGAACGGGTTGAGGTGGTGCAGGTGTGCCGTCGCGACCTTGCGCCCCGTGGCACGCACACGCCGCGCGGCCGCGCCGATCGCGCCGTAGGTCGAGCCCCAGCCGAGGACCAGGGTGTCGGCGCCGTCGGGATCGTCGACGGCGAGCTCCGGGATGTCGGCCGCGATACCGGCTACCTTCGCAGCGCGGAGTCGCACCATCCGGTCGTGGTTCTCCGGGTCGTACGAGACGTTGCCGGTCTCGTCCTCCTTCTCGAGGCCGCCGATCCGGTGCTCGAGGCCCGGGGTTCCCGGGATCGCCCACGGCCGTGCGAGCGTCTCGGGGTCGCGCTTGTACGGGAGAAACCCGGCGTCGTCGTTCGGCACCGTGGCGAACGTCGTGGAGATGTCCGGGAGCGTGGCGACGTCAGGGATCAGCCATGGCTCGGAGCCGTTGGCGAGGTACGCGTCCGAGAGCAGGAAGACGGGCGTGCGGTACTTCACGGCGATACGTACCGCCTCGATCGCCGCGTCGAAACAGCCCGATGGCGTCGAGGCGGCGACGACGGGGACCGGGGATTCCGAGTTCCTGCCGAAGAGGACCATCAGCAGGTCGGCCTGCTCGGGCTTCGTCGGCATGCCCGTCGACGGCCCGGCGCGCTGGACGTCGACGATGAGCAGCGGAAGCTCGAGCGTCACCGCGAGCCCGACGGTCTCCGACTTGAGCACGATGCCCGGCCCCGCAGACGTGGTCACGCCGAGCGCTCCGCCGAAGGCGGCGCCGAGCGCTGCTCCCGACGCGGCGATCTCGTCCTCGGCCTGGAACGTCCGGACGCCGAAGTGCTTCAGCTGCGCGAGCTGCTCGAGGACGTCCGACGCCGGCGTGATCGGGTAGGCGCCGAGGAAGAGCGGGAGGCCCGAGAGCTTGCTCGCGGCCACGAGGCCGTAGGTGAGCGCCGTGTTTCCGGACACCTGCCGGTACGTTCCCGGCTCGACCTTCGCCGGAGCGATCTCGTACGAGCTGGCGAAGTCCTCCGAGGTCTCGCCGTAGTTCCAGCCCGCCCGGAAGGCCCTCGTGTTCGCCTCGACGATCTCGGGGCGCTTCGCGAACTTCGTCTCGATGAACCCGAGCGTGCCCTCGACGGGTCGGTGATAGAGCCACGACATGAGGCCCAGAGCGAAGAAGTTCTTCGAGCGCTCCGCCTCGCGGGCCGTCACGCCCTCGATCCCCTTGAGCGCCTCGACCGTCATCGACGAGAGGGCCACGGCGTGCACGTGGAAGTCCGCGAGGGATCCGTCCTCGAGCGGGTTCGACTCGTAGCCCGCCTTCTGGAGGTTGCGCTCGTTGAACGCGTCCGTGTTCACGATGATCGTCCCGCCCTTCGCGAGATCGCCGACGTTCACCTTGAGGGCCGCGGGGTTCATCGCGACGAGGACGCCCGGCTGGTCGCCCGGCGTGAGGATGTCGTGGTCGGCGAAGTGCACCTGGAAGCCCGACACGCCCGGGAGCGAGCCGGCGGGCGCGCGGATCTCGGCGGGGAAGTCGGGAAGGGTCGCGAGGTCGTTCCCGAAGATCGCCGTCTCGCTCGTGAAGCGATCTCCCGTGAGCTGCATCCCGTCGCCGGAGTCGCCCGCAAAACGGATCACGACCCGTTCGAGGTTCTCAACGGGCTTGGCCTTCGCCATCTCTCTCTCAGGTATAGCGGACGCGGTGGCCGAGGCGGCGACCGGGCTACTCGGCCTCGGCCAGGAGCGCGCGCACGTCGAGAGGCTGCGTGAACATCCCGAGGGTGCCATCCGGGTTGCGCGGCCACTCCCCGACGGGGCGGTCGCGATAGAGCTCGAGGGCGTTGCCGTCGGGATCGCGGAGGTAGAGCGCCTCGCTGACGCCGTGGTCGGAGGCGCCGTCGAGCGGGACGCCCGCGTCGACGAGTCGCTTGAGCGCGTCCGCGAGCGCCTTCCGATCCGGATAGCGGATGGCAGCATGGTAGAGGCCCGTGTGGCCGGGCGGCGGCGGCGAGCCACCTTTCGACTCCCACGTGTTGAGCCCGATGTGGTGGTGGTAGCCGCCCGCCGAGATGAACACCGCCTGGTCGCCATATCGGGCCTGCTCCTCGAAGCCGAGAACGCCGACGTAGAACGCGAGCGCGCGGTCGATGTCGGCGACCTTGAGGTGAACGTGGCCGATGTCGACCCGGGGATCGATGGCGCCTGCGCTCACGGGTGCAGCGTAGTCGCCGTGCGCCGCAGGGCGGCGTGCGTGCGACAAGCGCCACTTTGTCCCCATGGTTGCAATGGCGCAGCCGACTTCGTAGTCTGCCGCGTCACTCGAACCAGGGAGGCACGGTGAACGGAGAGCAGGTCGCCCCGAGCAGCAGCACGACCGACGACGCTCGGCTCGAGAGCCTGGGCTACGAACCGCAGCTCAGCCGCGTGCTCGGGTCCTTCGCGAACTTCGCGGTCGCGTTCACCTACCTGTCGCCGATGGTCGGGATCTACTCGCTCTTCATCCTCGGCGTCGCAGTCGCCGGCCCTGCGTATGTCTGGCTCACGATCATCCCGGTCGTCGGGATGCTCTTCGTCGCGCTCGTGTTCGGCGAGTTCGCGAGCCACTACCCGGTCGCCGGCGCGCTCTACCAGTACTGCAAGTTCGCGGTGGGGCCGGCCTACGGTTGGTTCGTCGGCTGGTTCTACGGTATTGCGCTGCTCGTCACGGTGGCCTCGGTCGACTACGGCGTCGTCGGCTACGTGACGGCGCTCTCGCACAACTGGTTCGACACGAACTGGGATCCGACCAACCACACGACGATCCTCATCATCGTCGTCGTCCTGCTCGCGATCCAGACCACGCTCAACATCACGGGCGCGAAGGTCATGGGCCGCGTCGCTCAGTTCGGTGTCGGAGTCGAGATCATCGGGACGTTCGGGATCGCGCTCATCCTCGCGATCCACGGGTTCCACCACGGCCTCGGATTCCTCTTCACCACGCAGGGCGCGACGGACGCCGCCACCAACGCGTACGGGGTCGACTTCGGAGGGAGCTGGCTCGCGGCCGCGCTCGTCGCCGTCCTCGCGCCGGTTTACATCTTCTACGGCTTCGAGTCCGCGGGAGACATTGCCGAGGAGACGAAGGACGCCGAGACGAAGGTCCCCAAGTCGATGCGCTGGGCGCTGATCTGGGGTGGCATCTCGTCCCTCATCCTCACCGCCGCGCTTCTGCTCGCGATGCCGGACACGGACCCGGTCAAGTCGACCGTCGAGGGTGGCGGGGTTCCTTTCATCCTCGGCCAGCTCTCGAGCGGAATGCAGGACTTCCTCCTCGTCCTCATCATCTTCGCCTTCTTCTCGTGCGGCACGTCCGTCCAGGGCGCGGGCAGCAGGCTCGCCTTCTCCTACGGGCGGGACGGCGCACTGCCGGGCTCCGCCTGGCTCTCGAAGGTCCACGGTCGGTTCCGTACTCCGGTGAACGCGCTCCTCGTCGGCGCCTTGATCTCGCTGCTGTTCATCCTGTTCGTCTACTACCAGCCGACCGAGAACAAGGAAATTTGGTTCATCACGTACCCCGCGAACACTTCAGGGCTCTATTCGCTCATCTCGTTCGCAGTCAGCGGCATCTACCTGTCGTTCCTCTTGACGGTGATCGCGGCGATCGTGGCGAGAACCAGAGGTTGGGTGCCGGAAGGCGCATTCCGGCTCGGCCGTTGGGGCTGGACGGTGACGATCATCGCCGCCGCATATCTCGGCTTGATGCTGCTCAACGTCGTCGTACCGACCGGCCTGAGCAGCGGACGTGCACTCTTCAATCTCGACTGGATCACGCTCGTCGTGATGGTCATCATCGCGCTCGTCGGCGCGATCTACTTCTTCATCGCGCGCCCCGACCGCCGGGTCGGCGAGCACCTGCACGACGAGCTCGAGCCGACTGGAGGCGAGCTGCACGGCTAGGAAGCGTCAGGCGTCATCGACACGCGGGGCCTGCGTGGCAGCCCGAGCGCGAGCCCCGCGGCGACCCACACCGTGAACGCGAGCCAGTGGATGCCGATGACGTCCGTCTGTAGACCGATCGCGAGGACCGTGACGAACGCGGCAGCGAGCCAGGCCTCCCGTCGCCAGAGGCCCGCGAGCACGGCGAGGCCCCACAGGACGAACGCGACGAGCCCGGCGACGCCGGCGTCCACCCCCAGCTCCGTGTAGGTCGACTCGCCGGCGCGGATCTGGACGCCGGTCCGCTTCGCGACCACACCGGCGTTTCCGAGCCCGTACCCCTGCGGATGCTCGAAGACGACGCGCACGCCGTCGCGCAAATTCCGCCAGTGGCTCTCGGTCGACGCTTCGTTCCCGGCGAACGGATCGCCGCTCGTCGATCCCTGCTGCTGCGCGTTCTGGCGGAGCCACTCGAGCTCCTCGGGCGTGTAGCTCGTCGACGGCCCGATCGTCGGATAGACGGCGAGGAACGCTGCGCTCATGACCACAGACCGCGGCGGCGAGAACAGCCGGACCGAGGCGTCGCTGGGCGAACGCGAGCACGAGGAGCCCGAGCACGAGCGCAGCGAGGGCGGCTCGAGTATGCGTGTAGAGGAGGGCGACGTACAGCACGGCCGTCGCCACTGCCCACCACCAACGGAACGGACGGCTCACGACATAGATGAGCGCGACGACGAGCACGTACGCGCTCGCGAGCGGCGAGAGGAACGTGGAGACGAGGCGCCGGATCGGATTGTTCTCGTCGCCGGTGTTGAAGACCCAGTTCTCCGGCAGTCCCGACAGGCCCTCGTAATTCAGGCCGAGCTGCTCGCGATACCAGCCGGGTACCCCCGAGTCGCGCCACGACTGCAGCGAGATGAATGCGAGGTCCGCGAGCCCGACGACCGCCACGACGACGGCCGACAAGGCGATCAGGCCGCCGATGCGACCCCGCTCCTCCCAGGCGAAACCAGCCAGGCGGCCGAGCGCGTACGCGGCGACCGGGAAGAGGTGATGGCGAAGCGCGAGGAGCTCACCTCGCGCGGTCGCCCCTCCGCCGAGCACGTCCTGCGGGATCGCCCAGTAGACGAGGATCACGACTGCGTAGCTCGCCGCGAGCACGTCCGCGGCTTTCACGGGCGGGAAGGCGGCGCACGTGCCAGGCGACGACGAGGAGCGCGACGAGGAGGAGCGCCTCCTTCCAGGCGGCGACCACGTCGAGCGTGGTCCCGCGCACGCCGAGGTCCCAGAGCTGTGCCATCGCCGCGTTGTGGAGGACGAGCCCGACGACAAGGACTCCGATCGCGATCCCGGTGAAGCGGCGGGCGCTAATCGACGATCGCCACCAGCGTGAGCCCGAGGCTCACGATGCGAACCCGGCCGGGGAAGAGCGCCTCGAAGCTGCGTCGGGTAAGCAGATGCACGTCGGTCGCGAAGTCCTTGCCCGGCCGCCCGGTACACGTATTGCGACACGCGCTCCGGCAGCCAGTGGACGAGCGGGAGGCGCGTGTGTACCTCCATCGGAAAGCGCCGGTTCGGTGTCGTGATGAAGACGCGCCGTCCCGACGCGGATCGCCTCCGACACCAGCCTCCGCTGCTGCTCGCGGCCACCGACGTGCTCGATCACCGCGTTCGAGAAGACGACGTCGAACGCCCCGTCCGCGAACGGGAGCGCGCACGCGTCGCCCTGCACGTACGGGATGTTCGGGTAGCGCTTGCGAAAGCCCTTGCCGTCGTGGAGCCCGAGTGCCGTGATGCGCCCGGGCCAGGGGTAGCGCTCCTCGAAGAAGTTCAGCGTCCCGCACCCGTCGCCCTCGCCGAAGCCGAGCTCGTCCGCACCGACGTCGAGCACCGACGTCTCCGGGGTCGGTCGCAGCTCGTCGAGGAAGAGCCTCAGCTTCCGCTCGCGCGAGCGCAGGGAGATGGCGTCGGCAAGGCGCATCGCGCGTAAGTATCGGGTCCGAGGATGCCGGTAGGGTGGCCCGGTGGTCGAGGCGGTCCTGGGAGCGACAGGTGTGTACTCGCTCCGGCTGACCGCCGGCGCGAGCGCGTGGAGCGCCCGCCTTCCGGAGGGGCGCTGGGCGGCGGCCCAGCAGCTGTCTGACGGCCGCGTGGTCGTCCGGGCGTCGTGCGACACGGCGGTCGACCACGCGCGCTTCATGCTCGCGCTCGACGACGACACGAGCGAGTTCCATCGCCGTTTCGCCCACGATCCGTTGATCGGGCCGACCGTGCAGCGTCTCCGCGGGATGCGGACGCGGCGGAAGGCAACCGTCGCCCATGCCGTCGTGCGGGCGATCTCGGGGCAGCTCATCCAGGCGAGGAGAGCGCTCGCGATCGAGCGGGCGATCATCCGAGCGTGCGGGGAGGATCCGCCGACACGAGGCGCGTTGGGGCAGCTCTCGCCGGCTCGACTCACGTCGTGCGGTCTCGCCGCGAGCCGCGCGGCGACTCTCTCGCGCCTCTCCCGGACGATCGACCTCGAAGGGCTACGCGAACGCGACGACGCGCTCGTCCGACTCGGCCGCGAGCGGGGGGTCGGACCGTGGACGGTCGGCGTCGTCTCGCTGCAGGGGCTCGGCCGCTACGACGCCGGGCTCGTGGACGACCTCGGGCTCGTGAAGCTCCTGGCCTCCGTGCGGAGGCGCTGGCCCGAGCCGGGTGAAACGGCGGAGCTGCTCGCCCCGTACGGCGAGTGGCAGGGGCTCGCGAGCGTCTTCCTGCTCCAGGGGTTCAAGCGCGGCCTCGTCCCGGGCGCGAGCGTGGATCGGGCGCGGCAGGTGCGCTCGACCGCACGATACGCGGCGTAGCACCGCCGTAGACTCCGCAGCATGGTCGATCCGCGCAAGATCGCGGTGCTCGGCGCCGGTCGAATCGGCGAATCGCTCATCTCCGGGCTCCTCTCGTCGGGATGGCGGGAGGCCGCAGAGGTGTCCGCAACGTCGCGGCGGGCCGAGCGCGTCGCCGAGCTGCGCGAGCGCTACGGGATCGAGGCGACGCTCTCGAACCACGATGCCGCGGCAGGTGCTGCGCTGATCGTCATCGCCGTCAAGCCTCAGGACATCGAGGGGCTGCTCGGCGAGATCGGGACACTCGTGCTGCCGGAGCAGACCGTCCTCTCGATCGCGGCCGCGATCCCGACCTCGCGCATCGAGAGACGCCTGTCGGAAGGCGTTCCGGTCGTTCGGGCGATGCCGAACACGCCGTCGACCGTGCACGAGGGGATCGCCGGGCTGTCTGCAGGGTCGCACGCCGGCGACGAGCATCTCGACCTCGCGGAGGAGGCCCTCTCGCACCTCGGCGCCGTGGTCCGCGTCCCCGAGGAGGCGCTCGACGCGATCACCGCGGTCTCCGGCTCGGGGCCTGCGTACTTCGCGCTCCTCGCGGAGGCGATGATCGAGGCCGGCATCCTGCTCGGCCTCTCGCGCGAGATCTCGACGCAGCTCGTCGTCCAGACGATGTTCGGGACGGCGAAGCAGCTCCGCGACGAGAAGATGCATCCGGTCGAGCTCCGCGAGATGGTCACGTCACCCGGCGGCACGACGATCGCGGCGATCCGCGAGCTCGAGATCGCAGGCGTGCGGGCCGCGTTCCTGAACGCCATCCAGGCCGCGATGGTGCGCGCGCGCGAGCTGGCGGCCGGCGAGCCCTAGCCACCGCCGGGCAGAAGCGGCGACGCGAGCGCGAGAGCCATACCGCGCTCGCCCGCGAGCGCCTGCAGCGCGAGGACGGTGTCCGCGACCGGGACGTCCTCGAGGAACTCCTCGCGCGACTCGAAGTCCGCCACGAGCGCCCGGATCGAACGGTCGTAGGCGCCCGCGTCGCGCGCGGCGAGCGCCTCGAGGCAGTCGCTGACCGCAGGCGGAATCGAATCGGCGCCGCCGAGCGTCGCTGCGAGCGCCGCTGCCGCCGCGTCGTCTCCGAGCACGAGGTCGGCGAGCACGGCGGCGTAGCGGCCGATCGGGCTCTCCGACGATGCCGCCTCCGCATCGAGTGCCCAGCGCGCATCTGCCCGGGCACCCGCCGCGTCCGCGGCGATCAGACGCGACTTCAGCGCACCGATGGGGCGTCCCCAGCTCCCGGAGGGCGAATCGGGCCAACTCGCACGGTAGGTGTCGGCTGCGCGCCGGAGCCATTCGCCCGCCTCGGTCCGCCGGCCGAGCATGAGCAGCGAGAGACCGGCCGCCCACGCCGCATTGCCCATGCGTGTGAGCTGACGCTGTCGCTCGTCGGAGTCGTCCGGAAGCCGCGCCGCGCCGTCCTCGTACCGTTCCTGCGCGCGAGCGGCGCGTTCGCCCCAGTCCGCCATTGCCACCGAAGTATCGTCTCGCCCGTGGCCGAGCTTCGCGAAGTCGTGTACGTCGACGGTGTGCGAACGGCGTTCGGCCGCGCCACCCCGGACGGATTCTTCGCGAAGACGCGCGCCGACGACATGGCGGTCAAGGCCGTACGCGAGGTCCTCCGCCGCAATCCGCAGCTGCCACCCGAGCGCATCGATGACGTCGTGTTCGCCGCGACTGCGCAGGTCGGGGACCAGGGCCTGACGCTCGGGCGCGACGTCGCGCTGCTCGCAGGTCTCCCGACCACGGTCCCGGGGTTCGCCGTCGACCGGATGTGCGCGGGTGCGCTCACCGCGACGACCGCGGGCGCCGGCGAGATCGCCATGGGCGCGGCCGACGTCGTCCTCGTCGGCGGCGTCGAGCACATGGGTCATCACCCGATGGGCGCGGACGTCGACTTCAACCCACGTTTCGTCGCGGAGCGGATCGTCGACGACTCGGCAGCGGTCATGGGTCAGACGGCCGAGAACCTCCACGACGCATTCCCGCAGCTGACGAGGGAGGCGGCGGACACGTACGCGGTCGAGTCCCAGCGCCGCGCGGGGAAGGCCTGGGACGACGGCGTCATGGACGACATCGTCGTGCCCATGTCCGTCTTCAGCGAGGAGGGTTGGAGGGTCGCCGACCGCGACGAGTTCCTCCGCCCGGACACGACGATGGAGGCGCTGGCCACGTTGCGCACGCCCTTCCGCGCGGGCGGGCGCGTCACGGCGGGAAACTCGGCGGGTCTCACCGACGGCGCGACGGCGGCTCTCATCGCGTCGGAGTCGGCCGCGAGCGCGCTCGGGCTCGAGCCGAAGATGCGGCTCGTCGCCTTCGCGTACGCGGGCGTCGAGCCCGAGCTCATGGGCCTCGGCCCGGTCCCGGCCACGGCGAGGGTGCTCGAGCGCGTGGGCATCGAGATCGACGACGTCGATCTCTTCGAGCTGAACGAGCCCTTCGCAGTGCAAGTGCTGAGCTGGTGCGACGGGGTCGGCGTCGCACCCGACGACCCGCGCCTGAACCCCTACGGCGGCGCGATCGCCTGCGGCCACCCACTCGCCGCGACCGGCGTGCGCCTCATGGCGCAGCTCGCACGGGGATTCCGCGACCGGCCCGGCTCGCGCTACGGCCTGACGGCGCTCTGTATCGGGCTCGGCATGGGCGCGGCGATCCTCTGGGAGAACCTCCAGAGTGGCTAGAGGGAGCGCGCCCACCGAGTTCAAGCTCCAGAAGATCCACACGCGCGTCGGCCCGATTGCGCTCGTGACGATGGACAACGGCGAGGACTGGCAGAAGCCGAACACGTTCGGCGAGGCCGCGCTGCGCTCGCTCGAGGGCGTTCTCGACCAGCTCCGCACCCGAGACTGGCGCGGGCTTCTCCTGACCGGGAAGCCGTTCGTGTTCGCGGTCGGGGCGGACATCGGCGAGTTCGGGGAGATCACGCCCGAGCGCGCGCGGCTCGGAGGCGAAGCGGGCCACGAGCTGTTCGGGCGTATCCGCGACCTGCCGTTCGTCACGGTGGCGGCGATCAACGGCGCCGCGGTCGGCGGCGGCGTCGAGATCGCACTGCACTGCGACTACCGCACGATCGCCTCCACGGTGCGCCATTTCGCCTGCCCCGAGGTCTTTCTCGGTCTGATCCCCGGCTGGGGCGGCACGCAGCTGATCCCGCAGCTCGCCGGCGCGGAGCAGGCCGTGACGTTCGTCGTCGAGAACCCGCTTCGCCAGAACCGCATGCTCGACGCCCGCCGGGCACTCGACACGGGGCTCGTCGACATCCTGCTGGAGCCGGTCGAGTTCCTCGACGAGTCGCTCGCCTTTCTCCTCGACAAGGTCGAAGAGGGAGCCGGCAAGCGCCGCCCTGCGGCGGACCTCTCGGATGCCGCCGAGGTCTGCCGGAAGGCGCGCGCGCGCCTCGACGGGCAGGTCCACGGGGCGACGCCGGCGCCATATCGCGCACTCGACCTCATCGAGGGCGCGGCGAACTGGTCGCTCGAAGAGGGCTACCGCGCCGAGGAGGACGCGCTCGCGGAGCTCCTTCCAGGACGGCAAGCCCAGGCCTCCGTCTACGCCTTCGACCTCGTCGAGCGCCGTGCCAAGCGCGGCGTCGGCATGCCGGAGGCCGAGCCGCGACGAGTCCAACGGGTCGGAGTCGTCGGTGCCGGGCTCATGGCGAGACAGCTCGCGTTTCTGTTCCTGCGCCGGCTCGAGGTGCCGATCGTCCTCCGCGATCTCACACAGGAGCAGGTCGACGAGGCGCTCGCGTGGATCCGGGACGAGCTCGGGGAGCTCGTCCGTCGCGGCCGCCTCGGCGAGGGCAAGGCGCGGTTCCTCGGCTCGCTCATGAGCGGTGACACCTCGTGGGAGACCTTCGCCGGCTGCGACCTCGTCATCGAGGCGGTGTTCGAGGAGATGTCGGTCAAGAAGGAGGTGTTGGCCGAGCTCGAGCGAGTGGTCTCGCACGAGTGCGTCCTCGCGACCAACACGTCGTCGCTCTCGGTCACGGAGATGGCGGCCGGCCTCGAGCACCCCGAGCGGGTCGTCGGCATGCACTTCTTCAACCCCGTCGCGGTGCTCCCGCTCGTCGAGCTCGTGCGGACGCCGCGGACCGACGACGCCTCGCTCGCGACGGCCTGGGCCGTGACGAAGAAGCTCCGCAAGACGGGCGTGCTCGTCCAGGACGCGACCGGGTTCGTCGTGAACCGGCTTCTCGGACGTCAGGGCTCCGTGATCACGAAGGCGCTCGACCGCGGGAACACGGTCGAGGAGACGGACGAGGCGGTTTTGCGGATGGGCCTGCCGATGGCTCCCTCGGTGCTCCTCCAGCTCGTCGGCCCGAAAGTCGCGAACCACGTCCGTCACCAGCTGCACGACGCGTGGCCCGACCGGTTCCCGCTCTCCGAGACGCTCGAGAGCCTCGCCGCAGGGGGCGACGTGGTCGTCGTCGAAGACGCGCCCCGCTCGGTGGACGAGTTGCACATGGACGTGCTCGAGGCGCTCGCAGACGAGGCCCGTCACATCCTCGAAGACGGCGTGGTCGCGGAGGCTGCGGACATCGACACGTGCCTCATCCTCGGCGCCGGCTTCCCGTTCTGGCTCGGTGGGATCACGAAGCACCTGGACCAGTCGGGCGTGTCCGAGCGCGTGGTCGGACGCCGGCTCGCCGAGATCGGCGCGGGGTCGTACGCCGGCCGCTAGCCGGTCCGATACCTGCGCGCCGCCGGCTGAGGTATGCTCCGAGAGACCGCTCGCCGGTGTGTATGGGCGAGCGCAACTCTCGGAAGGAGCGGCACGGCAACACGTGCTGCGCGAATGCACGAGGCGACGACTATCCCGACGCTGACGTCGGACACACCAGAGACCCTGACCACTGCGGCCCGTCGGGCGGAATCCTGGTTCGGTGAGCCGTTCCTGCAGCCGGACGAGGATCCGCTGCAGGCACTCGGTCCCGGCACCGCGCGTCGCGCGGCGCTCGACGACGCGCTCGCGGAGATGGAGGCAGGCCTCACTTCCCCTTCACCACGGTGGAGGGTGCGCTACGGGCTCATGCTCGGCCTCGAGCGCGTCCTCACCGAGGATCCCGCCCGTACGGCGGCCGGAACGGAGCTTCGGCGGCACCAGGTCGATGCCCTCACCGGGATGCTCGCCGAGTTGATCGCCGCGACGCAGCGCGCGGCTGACGAGAAAAACGGAAACGGCAACGCGCTCGGCGGAGGCAACGGTGCGAGTGCCGCTGAGGTCGAGCTCGACGACGAGGCGGAGGACGACTACGACGCCGGCTTCATCGAGGACGGGGAGCTCGAGGTCGAGGAGTACACGGGCCCCGACCCCGGCGCCGTTCGCCGCTACCGCTTCCGCCACCCGACGGCGTCCGGAAAGACGATCGCCGCAGCCGGGTTCGTCGAGGCGGCTCGCCACCTGGGCGTCCTCATCCTGACCCACCGCCGGCTCCTCGTCGCCCAGTTCAAGGGCGACCTCACGACCGAGGGATACGGAAATCGCTTCACGGACGCGATCCTCGCGGGCTCGACGTCGCCGCTCGAGAACCCGATCACGATCCAGACCTACGCGTGGTTCGCGCGTCACGGCTCGGAGCTCGACCGCAAGGCGTACCACCTCGTCATCTGCGACGAGGCGCACACGGCTCTCGGCGAGAAGACGAGCGCCGCGATCCGCGCGTTCGCGGAGCCGCTCTTCATCGGAATGACCGCTACCGAGCAGCTCATCGCCAAGCAGGTCTCGGACGTCTTCCCGGCCTCGGTCGACGACCTGCCGCTCGGTGACGCCGCACGGCGCGGGCTGATCGCTCCGCTTCGTTGCCTCCGCGTGCCGCCGGCCGCCGCGATCAACTCGGTGCCGATCATCGGCGGCGACTTCGAGGAGCGCGCGCTGGCAGCCGCACTCGACCACCAGGCTCTGAATCAGGCGGCGGCGAGCCTCTACCGCGAACGCTTCGGCTCCACGCCCGGGATCGTCTACGCCGCCGGCGTCGAGCACGCGTACAACCTCGCCCAGGAGTTCCGAGCCGCGGGGCTGAAGGCGGAGGCGGTCTCCGGCAGAACGCCACCCGCCCGGCTCGCCGAGACGCTCGCAGCCTACGAGCGCGGAGAGATCAACGTGCTCATCAACGCGATGCTGCTCGCCGAGGGCTGGAACTCTCCGCGCGCGACCGTGTGCATGCACCTGGCGCCGACCGCTTCGCGTCGCGTCTACCAACAGCGCATCGGGCGGATCATGCGGATCCACCCGCGGAAGGAGGCGGGCGTCGTCGTCGACTTCGTCCCGAAGGGGGCGACGCACTCCGAGAGAGTCGTCTCATTGCATGCGCTGCTCGACTCCGACTTCTACCGCGAGGGCGCCCGGGTCACGCCGGCGCCCCGCAGGCGGCAGCAGCGGAGGGCGCGGAGGAAGCTCTCGCCGGTCCCATGGCTCGTCCCGGTCACGCCGGACGTCGCCCGGCGGCTCGCGGTCATCCAGCGCGAGTGGCAGCGCATCGACCCGAAGTACCTCGACGACGACGAGCAGCGCTTCTGGGCGACCATCGCCGGCCGTCAGATCCGCTTCGACCAGCGCGCCGAGTTCGCGAAGAAGTTCGCCGAGGGTCGCGCGGGCAAGGGCGCGCTCGAGACGTTCCTGGCGACGTGCGCCGCCGAGAACCCGAACCGCCGCCTCCGGATGACGGCGCTCATGGATCGCGTCGCGACCCCGGTCGACCGGGCGGACTTCGACGACCTCGTGACGCTCGTGACCCAGGCGCCGCCGTGGGAGAAGGACCGCTCCGCAGGAGTCCGCATCCTGCTCCGCGCGATCGGCGAAGGGAAGCCAATGGCTCCCGACCAGATCCTCGCCCGCTGGACGTGGCGCCTCGCGCGCGCGACCCGGAAGGTGCAGGACCGGCGCGTCTCCACCGAGTTTCCCGAGGCGAAGCGACTTCTCGGCGCGGCGGCGAATTCGCGCGGCTACCGACACGAGGAGAACGTCAACCGGCTCGTCCAGGTCGCTGGCGAGATGCCGCTTCCGGTCGGGGCGGCGCTTCTCGCCTCGGCCGACGGCTACACGCCTCGTGCGAACTCGGCGCTCGACCATGCTCGCGAGGAGCTCGGCACGATCGGCGAGATCGCGAACGCGCTCGCCGACAACCTTCCCGTGCCGAAGCTGACCGCGCGCAAGTCGCGACGCCGGCGGCGGAAGCGCAAGACCACGGCTCCGGCTGAGGGCCAGGCGCAGACCGCCGAGACGACGGCGACTGCCCCAGCGACGGACGCGCCCGAGGTTCCGGAAGCAGCCGTGCCGGACGTCGCCGCAGACGTCGAAGACGCCGCGTAGACCCGTCTAGCCGGCGCCGCCCGACCCGGGCTGGTCGTCGTCGGACTCGCGCTCGCGCAGGAAGCGCGTGATCTCGGCGGCGAGCGCATCGCCGGAGGGCAGATCGCCCGACTCCTCCAGCCAATCGAGCGAGTCGGCCCGACGCTCGAGCTCCTCGACGTAGCTCGCGGTGTCGGTGTCCGTCGCGACGGCCTGTGACACCTGCTCGACGTACTCGTCGGCCGCGTCCGTGAGCTCGCTGACGTCGATCTCGGCGGAGAGGACGCCGGCGAGCCGCTCGCAGAGCGCCTTGGCGGCAGGTGGGCTGGGGGCGAGCTGGACGTAGTGCGGAACCGCCGCCCACAGACTCACGGACGGAATTCCCGCGCGGCGGCACGAGTCGAGGAGCACGCCGACGATTCCGGTCGGGCCTTCGTAGCGCGAGAGCTGGAGCCCGAGCTCGTCGACGAGCTGAGGATCGGTCGCGGCTCCCGTGACCGGTGCCGGCCGTGTGTGCGGCACGTCGGCGACGAGCGCCCCCAGGGTCACCGCGAGCTCGACGCCGAGCTCGCGGGCGAGGTCGGTCACGATCTCGGTGAACGACTTCCAGCGGTAGTTCGGCTCGACGCCGACGAGAAGGATCGCGTCACGGTTCGCGCCCGGGATGCGAGCTCGGAAGAACGTGTTCTCGGGCCAGTCGATCTTGCGCGTGCGCCCGCCCTCGAGCGAGACCATCGGGCGTGTGGCCTGGAAGTCGACGAAGAGCTCTGGGTCGATTTCCGCGAACTTGCGCGCACCCCAGAGCCGCGCCAGGTAGCCCGCGGCGAGCGTCGCCGCCTGACCGCCGTCGTTCCATCCGCGAAAGGCGCCGATGAGGACCGGCCGCTCGAGGGTGGATGGGCGCTCGTAGATCCTCAGCTCACGAGCCACGGACCAAGCCTACTGGCGGGTCAGCGGCACAGGCGGACGCCACAACACGAACGCAAGACCGAGGCTGAACGCCCAAATCGCGGCTGCAAGCACGACGTGCCCGAGGACGAGGCCCCACGGCAGGGCGTTGCGATACTGCACCTCCCCCAGGATCGCCTGGGCGACGAGCACGACGAGCAAACCCGCCCAGACCCGCAGGAGCCCGGGATAGTGCTCCCGGATCCGCCAGAGGAGCCAGCCGACGACGAGAACACCGATGCCGAACGCCGCCGCAACGCGCACGTGGACGTAGACCGTGTCGACGATGCCGATGCCGAGCCTTTCCACGTCCGAGCTCGATCCCGGGTGTGGGCCGGACGCCGTCGCGACCGCTCCGGTGACGACGAGTGCGATGCATGTTGGAAGTCCTGCGCAGGTCACGAGCAGCCGGAGCCCGCGCGAGCCGGCAGGCGCCGCGAGCCCATCGCGCAGGCTCCAGGCCTCGAGCGCCGCGATCAGCGCGAGCCCGAAAGCCGCGAGGCCGAGCAGGAAGTGGGTCATCACCGCGAGCGGGTGCAGGTCGAGAACGATCGTGATGCCGCCCATCGGGATCTGCGCGACGGCGACGAGGAACGCGCCCATAGCGGCGCCCCTGCCCCACCCCGACAGGCGCATCGTTCTCCGCGACGCGAGCAGGGTCACGAACGTGAGGACGATCCCGGCCAGCGCCACCATCCGGTTTCCGAACTCCACGAACGCGTGGAAGCCCTGCTCGGGATACGGCTTGTCGCCGCACCGCGGCCAGTTCTCGCACCCGAGGCCCGATCCGGTGAGCCGCACGAAGGCGCCCGAGGCGATGACGAGGAAGAGCGCGAGCGCAGACGCGGTCGCGATCCACAGGAACGTCTGGGCAGAGACCGAGCGGGGACGCGCGACCGCGACGGCCATCTAGCGGAAGTCGACCCCCGAGCCTGCCTCGACCCGGCCGATCGGCGCCGCAACGATGCCGCCCGCGACCAGCGTCGCTTCGAGGACGGCGGCGCGCTCGGCGGGGATGGAGACGAGCAGGCCGCCGGCGGTCTGAGGATCGAATCCGAGCGCGACGGCGGCCTCGTCGGCGCCGATCTCGACGTGTGACTCTGCGAACTCCCGGTTGCGGCGATCGCCGCCCGTCAGCACGCCCGCGGCCGCGAGCTCGAGCGCGCCCGGCAGCGCCGGAAGCGAGTCGGCGTCGAGCACGACTCGGACGCCGCTGCGCGAGGCGAGCTCGTACACGTGGCCGAGCAGACCGAAGCCGGTCACGTCGGTGACTGCGTTCGGCTCGAACGGCCGCACGACATCGGCTGCAGCCATGTTCAGCTCGAGCATCGACTCGACCGCGGCATCGAGGGCGCCTGCCGGCGCGACTCCGTCGCGCTGCGCCTGGAGGATGATCCCGGTTCCGAGACGCTTCGTGAGCAGGAGCGCGTCGCCCGGCTGCGCGCCGGCCTTCGGCCAGACGTGATCCGGATGGACGATTCCGACGACCGCAAGCCCGTACTTCGGCTCCGCGTCGCGAATCGTGTGACCTCCCGCGAGGATCGCTCCCGACGCGCGCACGCGCTCTTCCGCTCCCGCGAGCACCTCGCCGAGAACCTCGACGGGCAGCTCCTCGGGGAACGCGGCGATAGACAGTGCGAGAAGCGGCCGGCCGCCCATCGCGAAGACGTCGTTCAGCGCATTCGTCGCGGCGATCGCCCCGAACGTTCGCGGATCGTCGACGAGCGGCGGGAAGAAGTCGACGGTGAAGACGATCGCCCGCTCGTCATCGAGCCGATAGACCGCCGCGTCGTCGGCGGGATCGAGACCGACGAGCAGATCCTCCGCGTCGGCGGGGACGAGTCCCGCGAGGAGCGTCTCGAGCCGTGCCGCGGAGTACTTCGCCGCGCATCCTCCCGCCCGCGCCAGGGACGTGAGGGCGACGGTCTCCACGACGGGAACTGTACGCGGAAGGAATTTCCGCGGGTGGCGCGAACAATTGAGACCGGAGAGATCCACCCCCTTCTCCTCTCCCCCTGACGTAGCGGCCGCCGCCCCCTCGGCGGCCGCTTTATTTCGTGGGGGGAAACGACGTTTCCCCCACGCGCCCCCTTCCTGTTCGCCGTGCGCTGCCGAACCGTCGTGGGCCTCTCGGGCGAATGAATCGCCCTTCGGCGATGAGCCGCAACTGCTGATCAGCGTCCTGGTGCCCGCGGGCCCTAGACTCGCGCGGTGAAATCAGCGCTCGTGACCGGTGGCTCCTCGGGGATCGGTCTCGCGATCGCCCGCGCGCTACGCGAGGACGGCTACGAGCTCACGCTCGTCGCCCGCCGCCCCGGACCGCTCGAGGAGGCCGCGGGAGAGCTCGACGCGCTCGCGGTCCCGGCCAATCTCGGCGATGTGGACGAGTGCGTTCGGGTCGTCGCGGCGCACGCCGAGCGGCACGGCGCGATGGACGTCCTCGTCAACTCGGCCGGCATCGGCATCGGCGGCCAGTTCGCCGACCAGGACACGAAGAAGGTCGCGTTGCAGGTGGACGTCAACCTCCGCGCGACGCTCGTCGTCACGCGCGAGTCGCTCCCGTACCTGCGCGCGTCACGCGGGCAGGTCATCACGCTCGCGTCCATCGCCGGGACGATCCCGACGCCGGGCCTCGCGGTCTACGGTGCGACGAAGGCGGCGCTCATCGCCTGGACGAGCTCGCTGAACCGCGAGGAAGCCGGCAACGGCGTCCGCGCGACCGCGATCTCGCCGGCCTTCGTCGCAACGCGGATGACGGAGTGGACGGGGCTCTCCGACGAGGAGCAGATCTCGCCGGAGGACATCGTCGCGCTCGTGCGCGCAGTGCTCTCGCTCAGCCCCCAGGCGCGCGTGCCAAACATCGTCGTCGAGCGCGTCGGCGACGCCTACTGAGGCTGCAGCAGCTTCTCGCGAACTGCTGCCTCGAGCTCATCGACCGACACCGTGCCCTCGAAGCGGTCGACGATCATCCCGTCAGCATCGACGAGGAACGTCCACGGCTCCGTCGGGAGATTCCACTCCTTGATCCAGCGGTTGTAGCCCTTCGCCGGATCGTTGTCCTCGTACACCTCGACGTGGATGAAGCGGACGTTCTCGTCCTTGAGACGGCGCTGCACCTCCTCCTCGACGTCGACGACGGGACCACACGTCCGGCTCGCGCAGAACTTCGGCGTCGCAAACGTCACCACGAACGGAACCTTCGCGCGCAGCGAGTCCGCGACGGAGTAGCGGAGCAGCGACTCGTCCGGCGGTGTCCGCGTCGTGAGCTGCGAGAGGTCACCGCCGGTGGACGAGATCGTCGGCGTGTCCGATGCAGGAGCCGCGTCGCCGACGTCCGGCGGCGGGTCGTCTTTCGAGACGACGACGTTGCCGAGAGCCTGCACCTTGTCCTTCCCGCCTTCGGGCTCCGCGAGCATCCAGTACTTGCCCGCACGCGGGAGCTTCAAGGTGGCGACGTAGATGTGTGTCGCGTCGGCGGTGGACTCGCCCGGGACTCCGATCCGCTCGAGCTTCGCGTCCGTCTCGAGGAACGGCTGCGCGTCTAGCGACTTCGCGACCCAGACTCGAGCCGTAGGGAGCGTGACGACCTGGCCCGCGGAGTTCGCGACGAGGAACGACACACGCACGTCGCCGGGCTCGTAGTTCGCCGTGCCCGGGATGACCGCGACGTCGTCACCAGGCTCTCGCCAGAGCTGCTCGAGGGTTTCTCCACCCCCGGGCTGCGTAGCGGTCGTGGAATCTCCGGATCCGCCGCAACCGCCGACGACGAGCAGGCACGACAGCACGGTCAGTGCCGCAGCTGGGCGCATAGGCGCCCGAGTGTAGCCGCGAGCTTCCTACGCGCCCGTCGGGCCAGGATTTCCACGGGCTCATTTGCCCGACCCATGCCACCAGCAGAGCCACGTTGATCATCACGAGAAACAGTCTTGGCTTCATGGCGACCTCCTCTCTTAGAAGCGGATTTCCTGGAGCGCCTCAGCGGCGTTCCGGTAGAGACGTGCGGCCCCGCAGTCGTCACCACGACGCGCAGCGAGATCACCCAGTGCGACCCACGCCTCCGTCCGGTGGCTGATCGACGCCATCTGCTCTGCTGCGGCGTCGGCCGCCCGAAAACACTCTTCCGCCTCGTCCAGCCGTCCGCGCTCCAGCAACGCTCGTCCCAGTACGAGCTGCGACGGACTGACTTCGTGGAGGTAGTCCTCCCGACCCTGCAGGAGAGCGAGCGACTTGCGCGCCAGCTCGTCCGCCTGGTCGTACTCGCCCCGGTTGAGATGCACGCGGGCGATGCCCTCGAGCGCCTGCGCGGCGTCCGCGGGTGAATCGGCATCCAGCGCGCTCGCGTAGGACGCCTTCAGGTGCTCGACGGCGTGCTCCTCGTCTCCCAGGAGGAGCGTGAGACCGCCCAGCATGAGGTGCAGGCGTCCCACGTTGCGCTCGTCGTTGACCTGCTGGTACAGCTCCTTCGCCCGCTGCGCGTAGCTGCGGGACAGGACATAGTGGCCCTGCCGCTGCGCGATCAACGAGGCCTGGAAGTAGTTGTCGGCCATCGTGCGACGGTCGCCGATGGCCTCGGCGAGCTCCAGCCCACGATCCGCGTCGTCACGGGCGGCGACGTAGTCGCGCATGCGCCTGTGACACCGCGACCGCCAGTGCAGGATCTGTCCACGAAGCTGGTCGCAAGGCAACCCCGACCGCTCGGCGAGAGCGAGCGACTCGTCGAAGAGCGAGATCGCAGTCGAGATGCTCGAGAGCTTGTAGCGGCAAACCGCGAGCCGGAACAGAACGTCCGCGCGGTCGACGTCGGAGAACTCAGGCTGCTCGACGAGCTCGCGAGCCCGCTGTAGGAGCTCGATCGCCTCGCGCACGTGACCCGGCTCCTGGAGCGCCCAGGCCTCGCCGGCGAGCGCCCGAGCTTGCAGCGCCGGCGCACCGGACGCCTCGACTCCCGGCGCGGCGGCCCTGTAAGCCTCGATCGCCTCTTCGTAGCCATGCGCCGCGGAAAGTGCCTCCGCGCGCTCGAGCTGCGCTTCGACCTTGGCGCGCTCCTCGGTGGAGACGCCGGAGGCGAGGAATACGGGCTCCACGCCGAGCCGCCCGGCAAGCCAGGCGACCGTCGTCTCGGTGGGGCGGGTCTTGCCCCGCTCGATCTGGCTGATGTACTCCTTGGAGAACCGCTCGCCCGCGAGGTCGGTCTGCGTGAGGCCTGCGGCGACGCGCAGCGCCCGGACCCGCTCGCCCAGGCGAGGGCCTGCGGCCGGCGCAGGCGAGATGGCGGTCTCGTGCATGCCTCTATCAGTCAAGTCGGATCCGGTCACCGAGCTGTCCCCCGCAGGGGGGATGTGCGGCTACCGCATAAGGGTCAAGTAACCCTAGCCCAAATCACTTGACATGGCTACTTGACTTTTCCAGACCCGGCTCCTATAGTCAGGCCCACACCGCAGACGATCGGACGCCAGATCGGATGCGCGGGCACCACCGCCGGACGGTCGGCGGGCACGGGCTGAACGTGGCTGGGCCGCAGAGCCACGATTCACCGGCTCGCCAACCCCGGGAAGGGGTCGCCTCGAACGGGAAACGCCCCCGGAGCCGCAGCCGGGGGCGTTTTCAGTTCTTGGGGGGAAACCTGCGGCTTCCCCCAAGTTCCCCCTTCCTGGCGCATCCACTGACCAGCCGAAAGTGGCCTACGGCCGAATGAATCGACCTGCGGCCTCGCAGGCGCTGTGACGACTCGGGCTACTTCGCGACTGGCTCGGCCGACGCCCGCTCGGGGCGGCGCCGGCTGGCTTCCTCGTGTGGCCGCACCAGGACGTAGGCGACGACCGCGCCCACGAGCGCGATACCCGCGGCGACCGTGAGCGCGACCTGGAAGCCGTGCATGAACGCCTCGACGGTTCTCTCGCCGCCCGCCTCCCCCGCAATGATCGCCCCCATGAGCGCGATGCCCATCGTGCCGCCCACCTGGCGGGCGCAGTTGAGGACAGCGGAGCCGACACCGGCCTTGTCCACGGGAACGCTGCGCGTCGCAGCCGCCGCGCTCGGCGTCATCGTGCACGCCATCCCCACGCCTCCGATCAGCAGGCCCGGAAGGAGGTTCCAGAACGACGCGTCGGCGCTGAGTCGCGAGAACAGGATGAGCTGGGTGGCGACCAGAAGCATCCCGACGGTCATGAGCCCGCGTGAGCCCAACCGGTCGCTCGTCCTCCCGGCGATCGGAGCGACGAGGATGATGAGGATCGTCATCGGGAGGAAGGCCGCGCCGGCCTGAACGGCCGAGTAGCCGAGGATGTTCTGCATGTACAGCGAGACGAAGAAGAAGACGCCGAACATCGCGAGCGCGACGAGCAGGATGGTGAGATTCGAGCCCGTGTACGTCCCGCTGCGGAACAGGTCGAGCGGCAGCATCGGATCGCGGCGCCTCTGTCTCGATGACGACGAACGAGGCGAGCGCGATCGCGGCGAGGGCGAAAGCGCCCACGATCCGCGCCGAGGACCAGCCGTACGTGTTCGCCTCGATCAGCGCGTACGTGAGCGCGAACAGCCCGACTGCGGACGTGGCGAGGCCGGGCAGATCGAGGCTCGCGTGCGTCTCGTCGCGCGACTCGTCGATGAAGAGGTAGCTCGCTCCTATGCCGAGGATCCCGATCGGGACGTTGATGAAGAAGATCCAGTTCCACGCCGCATGCTCGGTGATGAGCCCGCCGACCAGCGGGCCGATGGCCAGCGCAAGCGCCGACGTCCCGGCCCAGATTCCGATCGCTGTCCCGCGCTCGCGGGGCGGGAACGTCGCGGCGATGATCGAGAGCGTCGCCGGGTTCATGAGCGCAGCACCCGCCCCCTGAAGCACGCGCGCCGCGATCAGGGCCTCGGACGAACTCGCGAGGCCGCAGAAGAGCGACGCGGTCGTGAACACGATGATCCCCAGGACGAAGATGCGACGCCGTCCGTAGGCGTCTGCGACCTTGCCACCGACGAGCATGAGCGACGCGAACGTGAGCGCGTAGCCCGTCACGATCCACTCGAGCTCGGAGAGATCGGCGCCGAGGTCGCGCTGGATCGACGGCAGCGCCACGTTCACCACCGTGTTGTCGAGCATGATCATGAAGAGCCCGAAGGAGACGGATGCCAGTGTCAGCCACTTGCGATTCTCCTCTGCGAAGATCCGCGCCCTCATGACGCCTCAGACTAGCCAGCCGCTGCAGGGTCACTTCACCTGGGTCCCGTCAGCCGAGCAGATCGCCGCCACCAACGTCGCCCGGCTCGCGCGCTCGCTCGCCTGCGACACGTACGAGGAGCTCCACGCCATCTCGGTCGACGAGCCCGACCGCTTCTGGCGCGCGGTCGTGGACGATCTCGGCATCCCGCTCGCTCGCACGTGGGACGAGGTGCTCGACGAATCGCGCGGAATCGAGTGGACGACCTGGTTTCTCGGTGCACGGCTCAACGTCGCCGATGCCTGCGTGCACCGCTGGGCGCGCGAACGGCCGGACGGCGAGGCGGCCGTGTGGGCGCCCGAGGAAGGCGAGCGACGCTCGCTGACCTGGGCCGAGCTGTCGCGCGAGGTGCGCCGCCTCGCGGAGGCGCTCCTCGAGCTGGGGATAGGCGAGGGCGACGCCGTCGCGACCTTCCTGCCGATGGCCCCGGAGGCCGCGATCGCGTCGCACGCCTGTGCGCACGTCGGTGCGATCCAGGTCCCGATCTTCTCCGGGTTCGCCGGGCCGGCCGTGTCCTCGCGCCTCGTGGACGCGGGGGCGCGCGCCGTGCTGACGGCGGATGCCTCGTACCGACGAGGACGGCTGGTGCCGATGAAGGAGGTCCTCGACGAGGCGCTGGTCAGACGCGCCGAGCGTCGAGCACGTCGTCGTGTGGCGACGAGCCGGAGGCGGTTGCCCGATGGCGCCCGGTCGCGACGTGTGGTGGGACGAGGTCGTGGAGCAGCGGCCGGGGACGCTCGACCCGGTCGAAGTGGACAGCGAGACGCCCTACCTGCTCGCGTACACGTCCGGGACGACCGGAAGGCCGAAGGGAGCGCTGCACGTGCAGGGAGGCTTCCTCCTCTCGATCGCCCGCGAGGCCGCGTACCAGGCCGACCTCCGGCCCGGCGACCGCGCGCTCTTCTCGACGGACATGGGCTGGATCATGGGGCCGTGGACCGTCGTCGGCGGCATGGCCTGTGGCGCGACGGTCGTCTTCATGGAGGGCGCCCCGGACTGGCCGCACGACCGGCTCTGGAAGCTCGTCGAGTCGGAGCAGGTCACCATGCTCGGCGTCTCTCCGACGCTCACCCGCGCGCTGATCCCGCACGGCGAGCCCGACGCCGACGTCTCGTCACTCCGGTCGGTGGTCACGACCGGCGAGCCGTGGAACAGCGGGCCGTACGACTGGCTCGACGAGCACGTCTGCGGGAAGGGACGCATCCCGATCGTCAACTGCTCCGGCGGCACCGAGGTCGGCGCCTGCTTCCTGTCCGTGACCATGCTCCTGCCCACGAAGCCGTGCTCCCTCGGCTTCCCTGCGCTCTGCGAGGTGATGGACGTGTTCGACGACCGCGGCCGCCCCGTGCGCGGCTCGGTCGGCGAGCTCGTCTGCAAGCGCCCGTGGCCGGGCATGACGCGCGGCCTCTGGCGCGATCCCGACCGCTACCTCGACACGTACTGGCGCCGGTTCCCTGGAGTCTGGACGCACGGCGACTGGGCCTCGGTCGACGAGGACGGCTACTGGTTCCTGCACGGGCGCTCCGACGACACGCTCAACATCGCCGGCAAGCGGATCGGGCCGGCCGAGCTCGAGTCGGCCGCGGTCGGACATTCCGCGATCGCCGAAGCGGCCGCGATCGGGGTGCCCCACGAGGTGAAGGGCGAGGTGGCGTGGCTCTACTGCGTGCTCGCGCCCGGCGCCGAGGCGTCGCCGGACGAGGTCGCCGCCGCGGTGTCCCGCGAGCTCGGCAAGGCGTTCGCGCCCGACCGCGTGATCTTCGTCTCGGCGCTCCCGAAGACGCGGAGCGCCAAGGTGGTCCGGCGCGCGGTGCGCGCACGGGCGCTCGGCGAGGATCCCGGCGACCTCTCGACGCTCGAGAACCCCGAGGCGCTCGACGAGATCGAGCGTGCCGTCTGACGAACGACGAGCGGCCCGTCGCGAACGACCTCGAGCGCAATCCGCTCAGCCAGTGATTTCGTAACGGAGCGTGAACCGCCCCGTCACCTACGCTGCGCCCCCGTGCCGTTCTTCATCTGCCCCAACTGCAAGGAACGCTCCGTCGACACGGACGGGCTCGACGGCTTTTCGACTCAGGCGGTCCAGTGCCGCAGCTGCGGCTTCGGGTTCCTCTTCGAGCTCCTCGAGGACTACTACCCGGCGCCCGAGACCGGCTTCGTCGTCTGTGATCGCGACACACGCGTTCTTGCCGCCGGCCGCGGCGTCTTCGAGCTGACCGGATACCGCGACGCCGACCTCATCGGTCGTGGCGTGGCCGAGGCCCTCGCCCTCTCCGATGCGTCCCCGATGGAGGTCGTCCGCGAATGGGGCGTACGCAAGATGGGGCAGGAGCTCGAGATCCGCACGCGAGCGGGTATAGAGAAGCGCGTCGTCGTCGACTTCTTCCCGGCGTACGACGACGACGGGGGCGTGCTCCTCGCCCTGACGCCGCGCTAGTCGCGCGGAACGATCCAGGTCTGGCGCGCGAGGGCAAGCAGTCGGCCGTCCTGCGAGAAGAGCGCCGTTCCCGCGTACAACTTCCGTCCGTCCTCGCCCAGCGGCCACGAGGCGACGACGCACTCCTCACCTACGTCCGGCACGCGGTCGACGCGCGCTGTCATGCGCCCGAGCACGATGTCGCCACGACCCACGGCGCCGACGGCGTACGCCCCGGGGCAGTCGATCGCGGCCCAGACGAACTCCTCGCCCTTCTCGAGGAGCGCGATCGGTGCGGCATGCAGCGGCTCTCGTCCCGCGACGAGGCCGACACGAATCTCGAGCCCGTCCTCGCGCACGCCGCAGACGTAGCACTCGCGGAAGTCGGGGCTCCAGTCGCGGACGTGCCGCCCCCGAGCCTCCTTCGCATCCGACACGGAGACCGGCGCTGGAGGATCGACTTCGACCGGAGCGGGCCGCGCCTCTGCCACGACCGCGGCTCCGTCGAGCAGGCGCACGTGCCCGTCGACGGGCTCGACGCCGAGGGGGCGGTCGAGTGGTGGAGGCAGGCGGAGCGTCACCTCGACCTCGTCCGCTTCGACGAAAGCGGCGAGGCGACCACACGCGTAGCCGCCGTTCGCGGACGTGAGCGGCCCACGGTACCGGCGCGACAGCACGATCTCCACGGCTGTGAGACTAGTTAGAATCAGGTTTGTGACTGTGAGGCGAAAACCTTGAGAATCGCGCTCGCGCAGCTCGACTGCGTCGTCGGCGACCTCGAGGGAAACCGCGCGAAGATCGTCTCGAGCCTCGGCGCAGCTCGCGAGGCGAGCGCGGATCTCGTCGTCCTCCCCGAGCTCGCCGTCACGGGCTATCCGCCCGAGGATCTGCTGCTCAGACCGGGATTCGTCCGGGCTGCACGGGAGTCGCTCGAGCAGATCGCAGCGGCCACAGACGGCCTGGTCGCGCTCGTCGGGACGCCGTGGTTCGACCGCGACGTCACCAACGCGTGCGCGGTCTGCGCCGAGGGACAAGTCCGCGCCGTGTACCACAAGCACTTCCTCCCCAACTACGGCGTCTTCGACGAGCACCGCTACTTCGCCGAGGGCCGCGACCTCGTCGTGCTGCGGCTCGGCGACGCCTCCGTCGGGATCACGATCTGCGAGGACGTCTGGCAGCCCGGGCCGCCGGCGACGGACCTCGCGCTCGCGGGCGCGCAGCTGATCGTCAACCTTTCGGCCTCCCCGTTCCACGTGGGCAAGGCGGAGGAGCGCGAGGAGATGCTCGTGACCCGCGCGCGTGACACGAGCTCGTTCTTCGCCTTCTGCAACCTCGTCGGCGGCCAGGACGAGCTCGTGTTCGACGGACACTCGGTCGTGCTCGACGACTCGGGCGAGGTGGTCGCGCGCGCGCCAGGCTTCGTGGAGCACCTGCTCGTCGTCGACATCGAGCCGCGAGACGCGATCGGACGCCGACTGCGCGACGTCCGCCGCCGGGAGCTTGGGCGCGTCCGCGAAGACACGCCGGTGACCGAGCTTGTCGAGCTCGCTGCAGCACGTCCGCAGGCGCGCGAGCTCGACGGGTCGATCACGCCGTTCGAGCCCGAGCTCGAGCAGATGCGCCTCGCGCTCACGTTGGGCCTGCGTGACTACGTCGAAAAGAACCGCTTCGAGGATGTCGTGATCGCCGTCTCCGGCGGCATCGATTCGGCGGTGACGGCGGCACTCTGCGTGGAGGCGCTCGGTCCTGACCGCGTGCATTGCGTGTCGATGCCGTCGCGCTTCAGCTCCGAGGGGACGCGCACGGACGCGCGGCTCGTCGCCGAAGCGCTCGGCTGCTCGTTCCGCGAGATCCCCATCGAGTCGGCCGTCGCAACCTTCGCGGACACACTCGCCCCCGAGATCGAGGGAGGTCTTGCCGGCCTTTCTGCGGAGAACCTCCAGGCACGCGTCCGAGGCGTCATCCTCATGGCGCTCTCGAACACGTACGGCTGGCTGGTCGTCTCGACCGGGAACAAGTCGGAGCTCGCCGTCGGCTACTCGACGCTCTACGGCGACATGGTCGGCGGCTTCGCTCTCCTCAAGGACGTGTTCAAGACGGACGTCTACCGCCTCGCCGAGCATCTCGACGCGCGCGCCGGGCGCGATGTGATCCCGCGCAGCACGATCGAGCGAGCGCCGAGCGCCGAGCTGCGAGACGACCAGCGCGACTCCGACTCGATTCCGCCGTACGACGTGCTCGACCCCGTGCTCGAGGCATACGTCGAGGAGGATCGCTCGCGCGAGGAGCTCCTCGACGAGTTCGACCCGGAAGTCGTCGAGCGCGCGGTCGGGCTCGTCGATCGCGCCGAGTACAAGCGCCGGCAGGCGCCGCCGGGCGTCAAGCTTCGCCCGAAGGCGTTCGGCCGTGATCGGCGTACGCCGATCACGAACCACTGGAGAGACTGACCTCGAGACGCCCAGCGAACCGCGTCTCGCAAGCGCGGGTCACCCATCGAGCAAGTCTCGCAACGCGCGGAACCAGCGCAGGCGCTCCGCCCACGGGACGGCCGCGTTCGCCGGGGAGGTCGATGGGAGCACGAACAGCGCCGTATCTCCGAGTGTGCGTGACTGGAGCCCGTGCTCCGAGCGCTCGCGAAAGACGCCCTGGTACGCGGCCTTTCCGACGAACGCGAGGACGCCTGGACGGAGCTCGGTCGCGAGCCGCTCGAGGCGATCTCGTGCGCCGGCGAAGTCCGCGGCGCGGAGATCACCCGACCCTCTCGTCGTCCGCCGGGCGGCGTTCGTCAGGCCGATGCCGAGCGAGAGCAGCTCGCGCTGGGCCGACGGCTCGAGCAGGCGCGGCGTGAAGCCTGCGGCATGGAGCAGCCGCCAGAAGTCGTTCCGGGGATTGGCGAAGTGAGCACCGGCCTCGGCGCTCACGTGCCCCGGGTTGATGCCGCAGAAGACGACGCGCAAGCCCCGCGCGAGGACGTCGGGGACGGCGGAGTCGCTCAGGCGGCCTCGGGCTCGCGCGCGTCGAGCCTCAGCTCGAGCAGCATGCGCAGGCGCTCGCCCACGTCACCGGGGTCGGACGATGTCGGCGCTCCGTTGCGCGGGAGCACCTTCACGGTGTCCTCGGCGTAGCGCCACCCGTAGCAGCGCTCGTAGCACTCCGCCTCACTGAGCGTCCGGAGCCGCTCCATGCCGCTCCCAGGCTAGGCAAGGGCTCGGACGACGGCCGGGTTCGCTCCGCGGTTCGCGTGCTGCTGCCGCCTACTACGCTTGATGTCGTGACAACACGTCCCCGCGTCCTCGAGTTCGACGTGTCGGTCGACCGCGCGGGGGACGCACGCAGCAGCCTCGGCGGTGACGCACTGCCGCGTCGCGTCGAGTGGTGGGCCGAGCACCTCGTGCTCGCAGGGCTCGTGCGCTGCACGCTCGCGAGCATGGACCACACCGCGCGGCGCGCAGGCATCAACTCCGTCGGCGTCGGGAGCGCGCACGGCGTGGTGACGAAGCGCCGCGAGGACGGGCTGTACGCGTTCGTCGACATCGAGACGACGCTCGACGTCGAGCTCGCCCCCGTTCCCGAGGCCGGCGATCTGAGGAAGCTCGTCGCCCGGGCGGAGCACGGCTGCTTCGTGTCGAACTCCCTGACCGCGAAGCCGCGCCATCGCTGGATCGTCAACGGCCAGGAGGTCTCGTGAGCATCGCAACACTCGACATCGCAGCGGTTCGGGCCAGGTTCTCCGCGCTCGACCGACCACTCGCCTTCTTCGACGGGCCCGGAGGGACCCAGTGCCCGGACGAGGTCATCGACGCGATCGCGCGCTACCTGCGCGAGGACAACGCGAACATCGGCGCGCCGTACGAGACGTCCATCAGGACGGTCGAGCTGGTCGACCTCGCGCACGAGAAGGCCGCGTCGTTCCTCGGCTGCTCAGCGGGCGAAACGGCGTTCGGCCCGAGCATGACCGCACTCAACTTCCTCCTGAGCCGTGCGTTCGGGCGGACCTTGCGCGAGGGAGACGAAATCGTCGTCACCGCCCTCGACCACGACGCGAACGTCTCGCCGTGGCTCGAGCTCGCGCACGACAAGGGCATCGTCGTGAAAGTCGCGGGCGTGACGAGCGAGCTCGAGGTCGACTACGACCACCTCGAGGCACAGCTCTCCGAGCGCACACGCGTCGTCGGGTTCCCCGTCGCCGCGAACTCGGTGGGAACCGCGCCGGACGTCCGGCGCATCGTCGAGCTCGCGCACTCGGCAGGCGCGCTCGCCTGGGCCGACGCCGTGCACTACGCGCCGCACGGGCCGATCGAGGTCTCCGCCTGGGACGTCGACGTGCTCGTGTGCTCGCCGTACAAGTACTTCGGCCCGCACATGGGGCTCGCCTTCGGGAAGCGCGAGCTGCTCGAGTCCTGGAGGCCGTACAAGGTGCGCCCCGCCGCGAACGAGCCCGTCGGCCATCGCTTCGAGCTCGGGACGAGCCAGCACGAGCTGCTCGCCGGCTTCGTCGCCGCGGTCGAGTACATGGCGTCGCTCGGCTGGGACGCGATCCTCGGACATGAGCGAACGCTGGGCGAGCGTTTCCTGGCCGCGCTGCCGGAGAACGTCGAGCTGTACGGGCTGCGCGGGATGGACGGCCGCGTTCCGACCTTCTGCTTCAACGTCGACGGCCGCTCGCCGGAGAGCGTCGCCCGTTTTCTCGCCGAACGCGAGCTAGCGGTCTGGCACGGCGACTACTACGCGGTCGAGACGATGAAGCACCTCGGCCTCGAGGACGGCGCCGTTCGCGCCGGGATCGTGCACTACAACACCGAGGACGAGGTCGACCGTCTGCTCGACGGTCTTGCAACGCTCGCGTGAGGGTCCTGCTGCTCGGCGGGCCGAGGTTCGCGGGTCGCGCGATCGCCGACGCCGCGCTCGAGCGCGGTCACGAGCTGACGTTCTTCAACCGCGGACGGACAAACCCGGAGCTGTACCCCGAGGTCGAGCGGCTCGTCGGCGACCGAGCCCGCGACCTCGAACCGCTGCGCGGGAGGACCTGGGACGCCGTCATCGACACCTGCGGATACCTGCCGCGGCGTCGTGCGGGCCTCCGCTCAGGCACTCGGCAAGGCCGCCGTCTACTGCTTCGTGTCGAGCATTTCCGTCTACGCGGACTTCACCGTCCCGACGGACGAGGACAGCCCGGTCGCACAACTCGGTGACCTGTCGGCCGACGAGGTGACAGACGAGAGCTACGGGCCGCTCAAGGCGCTCTGCGAGGACGCCGTGCGCGACGTCTTCGAGGAGCACGCGCTCGTGGTCCGGCCGGGGCTCATCGCCGGCCCGCACGATCCGACCGGCCGCTTCACCTACTGGCCACACCGCGTCGCGCGCGGCGGCGAGGTGCTCGCCCCGGCCCCGCCCGACGCGCCGATGCAGTCGATCGACGTCCGCGATCTCGGCGACTGGATCGTGGCGTCGTGCGAGACCGGCCACGGCGGCACGTACAACGCGACCCATCCCGGCTTCACCTGGCAGGAGCTCCTCGACACGTGCCTGGCCGTCACGGGCGCCGATGCCGAGATCACGTGGGTTCCGCCCGAGTTCCTGGTCGAGCAGCAGGTCGGCGAGTGGATGGAGCTCCCGCTGTGGCTCGCCGATCCGGCGTTGGCGTTCGCCGACCGGGTCGACGTCAGCCGTGCGCTCGACGCCGGCCTCACGTTCCGGCCGCTCGGGGAGACGGTGCGCGGCGCGCTCGAGCAGGCGGAGACGACCGACGCAGCGGGACTGCGACCGGAGCGCGAGGCGGCGCTACTCGCGGACTGGCATGGCCGCGGGTAAGGACTACTCCGGGACGCCGCTCTCGCAGAAGCTCGGCGCAAAGCCGGGCGCAGGGGTCGTCGTCTTCTTCACGACCACGCGGGAGGAGCTCGAGCGCCGTTTCGACGCCCTGAAGGCGACCCTCGACCCGGCCGACGGGCTGTGGATCGCATGGCCGAAGAAGGCGGCGAGGATCGAGGGCGACCTCACGTTCGAGGCCGTGCAGGAGATCGGCCTCGCGCACGGCCTCGTCGACAACAAGAGCTGCTCGGTCGACGAGCGCTGGCAGGCGCTCCGCTTCGTCTACCGGCTCACGGATCGGGCGTGAACCCTGCGCAAGACCGCTTGCGTGCCCGCCGGGTCAGCTATGGCTCTGCGGTGAAGTCCTGGGCCTGCCGAGCGCGGTCCCACGGCTCCTCGTCCCAGCGGATCTTGTCCGGGTCGATGCCTCGAGCGTCGGCGAGGTCGCAGGTCAGGAGCTGAAAGCGCACGATGTCGACGACGGGGTGCGTCGTCGGCACGAGGAGTGCGTCGCAGCCAAGCTCCCCGAGTGCGCGCATCGCGTCGACGGCGCGCTCTGCCGCTCGCCCCTCACCCTCGAGCACGAAGCAGCGGACGGAGGGGTCGACTGCCGCGAGATGTCCGTGCAGGAGCTGCTCCGTGTGGTGCGCCTCGGCGGCGAGGTGAGCGCCCTCGCGGAGCTTCAGGACCGCCTCGAGCGCGGTGGCCCGATCGCGCCCGGCGCCTGCGACGAGAAAGCGATCGTGGTCGGAGGCGTCGAGCGGCGCGGCGTCGAGCTCGCGGAACACGTCGGCCGCGAGCCTGCTCACGTCCTCGCTCTGAAGCGCGCGACCGGCCGCGACCGCGCACGTGTAGCTCACGGTGTGGCAGTAGCTCTCCTCGATCGCCGGCGTCGCGACGACTGCGTGGTCGACCTCCTTCGCGAGCAGGCTCTCGGACGCGCCGGTGATCAGCCACGTCTCTCCGCGGAAGCCGCGAACCGCTTCGAGCGTCAGCCTCGTCTCGCCCTCGTGCGAGATCGCGACGAGCACGTCCGCCTCGGGTGCGGTCCCCAGCACGATCTCGAGCGCGGGTGCCGCTCGTCCGCACGCCAGCGCCGCGTGGAAGGACGTCCCGCAGCCCGTGAACAGGACCCGCGCACCCTCGGGCAACCGTAGGTCTCCGACGCGCTCGGGCACCTGCCTGAGCCAGTCCGGCTGTGCGGCAATCGCCTGGCGTGTGAGGTGTCCTGGCATCGGTCGCCTGTCTATACCATCGCGCGCTGTGGCGATCTTCGAGAAGACGACACTCGGGAACGGCGTGCGCGTGCTCACGGCACCGTTTCCGCAGGTCGGCTCGGTGTCGTGCTTCGTCATGCTCGCCGCCGGATCGCGCTACGAGACGCCCGAGTCGAAGGGCATCGCCCACTTCGCGGAGCACATGTTCTTCAAGGGGACCGAGCGACGCGCGACCGCACGAACGATCTCGACCGAGATCGACGCGATCGGCGGCGAGTTCAACGCGTTCACGGGGAAGGAGCTCACCGGGTACTACGTCCGCTGCGGCTCGGAGACGCGCGACGTCGCGCTCGACGTGCTCGCCGACATGCTCCTCCATTCGCGCTTCGACGAGGCGGAGATCGCGAAGGAGAAAGGCGTGATCCTCGAGGAGATGAACGTCTACCTCGACACCCCTCAACGCTACGTCGGGCAGGTCTACGACCGTCTTCTGTACGCGGATCAACCGCTCGGGTGGGACATCCTCGGCACGCGCGAGACGATCGAGAAAGCCACGCGTGAGACCTTCACGTCCTACCTGGACACGTGGTATCGGCCCGAGCGGATGGTCGTCGGCATCGGCGGCCGGATCGGCGACGGACTCACGGAGCGGCTGGAGGAGCTCCTCGGCGGGATCGAGGCGCGACCGACCGGCGAGGCGCCCGAAGTCCAGCTGCCGCCCGACACGTCGCCCGGTCCTGCTCCACACGAAGACGTCGGAGCAGGCGCACCTCATTCTCGGCGTGCGCGGCTACCCGCTCGGACACCCGAGCCGCTATGCCCTGCAGCTCCTCGCCGTCGTTCTCGGCGGCGGCATGTCGTCGCGCCTCTTCACGGAGGTGCGGGAGAAGCGCGGGCTCGGCTACTACGTCCACGCGGGAAACACCGCCTACACGGACACGGGCACCTTCTATGCGAACGCCGGTGTGGACGTCGCGCGCGTCGACGAGGCGATCACGACGATCCTCCAGGAGATTCGCAAGATCGCAGCGGAGCCGGTTCCTGCAGACGAGCTGGAGAAGGCGCGCGGCTACGCGAAGGGGCGCTTCGTCCTGCGCCTGGAGAGCCCTCAGGGGACGATCCAGTACGGGCTCCGACGCGAGGTCCTCGAGGGCGAGATCGAGGAGCCCGACGAGCTCTTGCAGCGGCTCGACGAGGTGACCGCCGAGGACGTCCAGAACGTCGCGAAGGACCTGTTCGACGAGAAGCGGCTCTACCTCGCACTCGTCGGCCCGTTCGACGATCCCGCCCACTTCGAGGCGCTGCTCGCCGCGTGACCGACGAGCGCGAGCTCCTCCGTCGAACGGCGGAGATCGCCGTCGACATCCTCCACGGGCTCGACGCGCGCCCGGTTTTCCCTCGACACTCGCTCGACGAGATCGGCGCGGCTCTCGGTGGCCCGCTTCCGGACGCCGCGTCCGACCCGCTCGAGGTCATCGAGCTGCTGGCGCGCGAGGTGGACAAGGGAGTCGTCGCCACGACAGGAGCGCGCTACTTCGGGTACGTGATCGGGGGCGCTCTGCCCGCGACGGTGGCTGCCGACTGGCTCACCAGCATCTGGGACCAGTGCGCGGGGCTCGGGCCGCTCGGACCGTCGGTCGCGGTCGTCGAGCAGATCACGGGGGAGTGGCTGAAGGACCTGCTCGGGCTTCCGGCGGCTGCGTCGTTCGCGCTCACCACCGGATGCCAGATGGCGCACGTGACCGCTCTCGCGGCCGCGCGACACGCGGTGCTCGAGCAGCGAGGCTGGGACGTCCGCGAGCGCGGCCTCGCGGGCAGCCCGCCGATCGGCGTCGTCGTAGGGCGACTCCGACACGTCACGGTCGACCGGGCACTTCGCTTGCTCGGGGTCGGCGCCTCGCAGCTCGTCGTGGTCCCGTCCGACTCCCACGGACGAATGGAGCCTGAGGGCGTGCGGGCCGCGCTGGCGGCTCTCGACGGGCCGGCCATCGTGTGCGCGCAGGCCGGCGAGGTGAACACGGGCTCGTTCGACCCGCTTCCGGAGATCGTCGACATCGTGCGCCGGACTGATGCGTGGCTCCACGTCGACGGAGCGTTCGGGCTCTGGGCGGCCGCAAGCCCCGCCCGGCGCCACCTCGTCGCCGGACTCGCGGACGCGGACTCGTGGGCCACCGATGCGCACAAGTGGCTCAACGTGCCGTACGACTGCGGGCTCGCATTCTGCGCCAGCCCCACCGCGCACATCGCGTCGATGACGATGAAGGCCTCCTACTTCGAGGGACAGGGCGAGTGGGGTCGCGACGCGGCCGACTGGACGCCCGAGTCGTCGCGGCGAGCCCGCGCGCTCACCGTGTACGCCGCGCTGCGCTCCCTGGGTCGCGAAGGCGTCGCCGACCTCGTCGATCGCTGCTGCGACCTCGCAGCGCGCTTCGCTGCGGCGATCTCCGAGCTTCCGGGCTGCGAGCTGCTGAACGACGTCGTCCTGAACCAGGTGCTCTTCCGACTCGAGGACGACGAGACCACGAACGCCGTCCTCACGCGCGTACAGGAGAGCGGTGAGGCGTGGATGGGAGGCACGATGTGGGACGGTCGGGCGGCAATCCGCATCTCCGTCTCCGGCTGGAGGACGACGGAGGCCGACATCGACCGCACGGTCGCCGCCTTCGAAGCCGCGCGCGCGACCGTCTAGCCTCTACCCATGGAGACCGGGGGGCGAGTCGTCCGCCACGAGTCCGAGGTCGGCACCTGGGAGCTCGTCCTGCGCGCGCCCGACGCGCGGCTTCGCCGGTTCGTCGGCGACTACCAGGGATACACGGAGAGTGGCACTCCCGCGCCGCTCCGACAGCAGGCCCCGACGACGTGGCTCCCCTTGATCGTGAACCTCGGCTCGACGTGGGAGGTCGCAGGAGCGCCCGCGGGAGCGAGCGAGGAGCACGGTAGCTTCGTCGCCGGGCTCGGGGAGCGCTCGGCATACGTCGCCGCGACCGGGCCCGCGAGCTGCCTGCAGGTGAACATCACACCGCTCGGCGCCCACGCGCTGCTCGGGCTGCCCATGCACGAGCTCACGAACCGCGTCCTCGCCCTGGACGACGTCGTGCCTCGCACCCTGCGTGGACTCGACGAACGACTCGAGCCCATGGCGACCTGGGAGGAGCGGTTTGCACTGGTCGAAGCGATCCTGCTCGCACGCATGGCCGACGCGCGCGAGCCCTCCAGCGACGTCGCGTGGGCGTGGCGGATGCTCGCGCGGACGCACGGCGCGGCGCCGATCGGCTGGATCTGCGGCAGGCTCGGCCGCAGTCGCCGCCATCTCGCTACGAGCTTCCGCGAGCAGGTCGGGCTACCGCCGAAGACCGTCGCCCGCATCTTCCGGTTCGAGCGCGCGGTGTCGCTCCTCGGCGACGGGTCACACAGTCTCGGCGAGGTGGCGGTCGAGTGCGGGTACTACGACCAGGCGCACCTGAACCGCGACTTCCGCGAGTTCGCCGACGCGTCACCGGGCGCGTTCGCACGCCGAATCGTGCCCGACGGCGGCGTGCTGGCGTAGCCAGGTCACATTCGTCCAAGACGAGCGCCACCTCCCGCCCTAGGCTCGAAGGAATTCCGAGAGAAGGAGGTCCGCGTGAACTGCATTCCGTTCCTCGCCTACGACGACGCCAGGGCGGCGCTCGACTGGCTGACGAAGGCGTACGGCTTCGAACAGACGGCGGTGCACGAGACGCCAGACGGCCGCGTCGCCCACGCCGAAATGCGCTTCGACGACAGCATGATCATGCTCGGAGCTGCCTTCGACAACGACTGGGGGATGCGAACACCCCGCGAGCTCGGCGGTGTCAACCAGGGCGTCTACCTCATCGTCGACGACATCGAAGCGCACTACGAGCGAGCTCGAGGAGCTGACGCCGAGATCGTTCGACCGCTGGCGGACACGGATTACGGCTCGCGCGAATTCATGTCACGCGACCCCGAAGGGAATATCTGGAGCTTCGGTACCTACCGTCCGGAGTAGCCGGCTACTCCTCGGCCGGCTGACCGACCGCGCGGTCGGCGATCTCGGTAACGATCGCAGGATCCGCGAGCGTCGTCGTGTCTCCGAGCGGCCGGTGCTCGGCAACGTCCTGCAGGAGCCGGCGCATGATCTTCCCCGAGCGCGTCTTCGGCAGCTCCGGCGTGAACACGATGTTGGCCGGCTTCGCGATCGGGCCGATCTTCACCGCGACGTGATTGCGTAGCTCCTCGAGCCGCTCGACGGAGCCGTCCTCGCCGCCCTTGAGCGTCACGAACGCGACGATCGCCTGCCCGGTGAGCGGGTCGGCCCGCCCACACACCGCAGCCTCGGCGACACTCGGGTGGTCGACGAGCGCCGACTCGACCTCGATGGTCGAGATCCGGTGGCCCGAGATGTTCATGACGTCGTCCACGCGGCCGAGGAGCCAGAAGTCGCCGTCCTCGTCGACGCGGGCGCCGTCGCCCGCGAAGTACACGCCGGGGAAGCGCTCCCAGTACGTCGCGCGGAAGCGCGCGTCGTCGCCGAAGATCCCACGTGTCATCGCGGGCCAGGGCCGCTTCAGGACGAGGTAGCCGCCCCCTCCCGGTCCGACATCGTTGCCGAGGTCGTCCACCACGCCCGCGTCGACGCCGGGAAACGGCCGCGTGGCCGAGCCGGGCTTCGTCGTCGTCACACCGGGGAGCGGCGTGATGAGGATCATCCCGGTCTCGGTCTGCCACCACGTATCCACGATCGGGGCGCGGTCGCCGCCGATGTGCTCGCGGTACCACATCCAGGCCTCCGGGTTGATCGGCTCACCGACGCTGCCGAGCAGGCGGAGCGACGAGAGATCGTGCCTCTGTGCGTGCTCGGGCCCCCACTTCATGTGCGCGCGGATCGCCGTCGGGGCCGTGTACAGGATCGTCACCTTGTAGCGCTCGACGATGTCCCACCAGCGGTCCTTGTCCGGGAAGTCCGGCGTCCCCTCGTACAGCACGCTCGTCGCGGCGTTGCAGAGCGGCCCGTACACGATGTAGCTGTGCCCGGTCACCCAGCCGATGTCGGCGGCGCACCAGAACACGTCCTGGTCAGGCTTCAGGTCGAAGATGTAGTGGTGGGTCGCGGCGACGCCGACGAGGTAGCCGCCCGTCGTGTGCGCGATGCCCTTCGGCTTCGCGGTCGTGCCGCTCGTGTAGAGCAGGTAGAGGAGATCCTCGGAGTCCATCGGCTCGCACGGGCACGACGACGGGTCGGTGGGCTGCTCCGCGACGAGCTCGTTCCAGGTCATGTCGCGCCCCTCGGTCATCGGCACGTCACCGCGGGTGCGCTGGCCGACGACGACCTTCCGAACCCCTGGGCACGACGCGAGCGCTTCGTCCGCGTTCCGCTTCAGCGGAACGATCGACCCGCGCCGGTAGCTCTCGTCCTGCGTCAGGAGCACCTCGCAGCGCATGTCGTTCAGACGGTCGGCGAGCGCCTCCGCCGAGAACCCGCCGAACACGACCGTGTGCGGCGCACCGAGCCGCGCGCACGCGAGCATCGCGACCGGGAGCCCCGGCCCCATGCCCATGTAGATGCCGACCGGCGTGCCCTTCCCGACCCCGAGTGCCTTGAGCCCGTTCGCGGCGCGAACCACCTCGTCGAGGAGCTGCTGGTACGTGATCGCTGCGCGCTCGCCGACCGGCTCGCCCTCGTAGTAGTAGGCGACGCGGTCGCCGAGCCCCGCGGCGACGTGCCTATCGAGGCAGTTGTAGGCGATGTTGATCTTCCCGCCGACGTACCACTTCGCGTACGGGAGCTCCCACTCGAGGAGCGACGTGAACGGCTCGAACCAGGTGACGCGGGCACGCCCCTCGCGCTCCCAGAACTCCTCGAAGGGGATGTCGTAGATGTCCGCCTTCGCGTTCGCCTGCGCCGCGAACTCCGGAGGCGGCGGGTAGCGGCGCTCTTCCTCGAACAGCGTCTCGATCGCCTTGTCCGACATCGGCGCGGATCCTAACCCTGCACGCGTCGTAGGGCGCGAGGCCGTCGGTAGAGTCCGACGAGGTGGACGCGGACCTTCGCGTGCTCAGGGAGCGACTGGCCGAGATCTCCGATCTCGGGCGAGCCGTCGGCGTGCTCGGCTGGGATCAGAAGGTCGTGATGCCGCCGGGTGGCCATCCCGCCCGCGCGGAGGCGATGGCAACCATCGGGCGGATCGCACACGAGAAGTTCGTCGACGCCGAGATCGGGACGACTGCTCGAGCGCCTGCAGCCGCTCGAGGAGTCGCTCGACTACGACTCCGACGACGCCAGCCTCATCCGCGTGACGCGTCGCGACTGGGAGAAGCAGCGCCGGGTCCCGACCGAGCTGCGCACGGAGATGATCCGCTCGGCCGCGCTCGGCAACCAGGTCTGGATCGAGGCGCGCGCGACGAACGACTTCCCGAAGTTCCTCCCCGCGCTCGAGCGGAACCTCGACCTGAAGCGCCGCTACGTCGAGTGCTTCGAGTGGGACGACTCGCCCTACACGCCGCTCCTCGACGATTTCGAGCCGTTCATGGAGACGTCCGAGGTGGCCGAGGTGTTCGGGACGATCCGTCCGGTGCTCGCCGAGCTCGTGCGGGAGGCGCCGCGCATCGACGCTTCCTTCCTCCAGGTGGACTATCCGGCCGACGAGCAGGCGCGCTTCTACGAGCGCATCCTCGCGACGTTCGGCTTCGAGGAGGGCTCGTACCGGCTCGACCCGACCGTGCACCCGTTCTGCACGTCGTTCTCGAGACGGGACGTGCGCATGACGACGCGCTTCGAGAGCGGGCTCGACGGGCTGTGGTCGACGATGCACGAGGGCGGCCATGCCCAGTACGCCCACGGCATCGCAGCGTCGCTCGAGCGGACGCCGTTGGCGGGCTCGCCGTCGCTCGGCCTCAACGAGTCCCAGAGCCGGACCTGGGAGAACCTCGTCGGACGCAGCCGTCCGTTCTGGCTCCACTGGTACGAGCCACTCCGTGAAACCTTCCCCGCGCAGCTCGGCGACGTCGACCTCGAGACGTTCCTCGCCGCCGTCAACCGCGCGGAGCCCGGGCTCATCCGTGTCGAGGCCGACGAGACGACGTACAGCCTCCACATCATTCTCCGCTTCGAGCTCGAGCAGCAGCTGATCGAGGGCTCGCTCGAGCCGAAGGACCTGCCCGAGGCGTGGAGCGCAGGCATGGCCGAGCTGCTCGGCGTCGAGGTGCCGGACGACACGCACGGCGTCCTGCAGGACATCCACTGGTCGCAGGGCGGGATCGGCTATTTCCCGACGTACGCGCTCGGCAACGTCATCTCGCTCCAGATCTGGGCCGCTGTGCGAGACGCGATCCCGGACCTCGACGCGCAGCTGGAGGCAGGCGAGTTGCACGAGCTCGCCGCCTGGCTCCGCGACAACCTCTACTCCCTCGGCCGCAAGTTCACTCCGAAGGAGACGATCGAGCGCATCACCGGGACGGCGGCGATCGACCCGCAGCCGTACCTCGCGTACCTGCGCGACAAGCTCGCGACGCTGCCCGCCGGTGTCTGACACCGTCGCCCTCGTCGTCAACGGAGAGGAACGCACGCTCGAGGTCGAGGGACGCACGCTCCTCGTGCACGCGCTTCGAGACGGCCTCGGCCTGACCGGGACGCACATCGGCTGCGACACGAGCCAGTGCGGCGCGTGCACCGTCCTCCTGGACGGGCTCGCGGTCAAGAGCTGCACGGTGCTCGCGCAGCAGGCGGAGGGACGCGAGATCACCACGATCGAGGGTCTCGCGCCCGACGGCGAGCTGCATGCGATCCAGCGCGCGTTCGTCGAGCATCACGGGCTCCAGTGCGGCTTCTGCACGCCGGGGGTGATCCTCACGACGGTCGACCTCCTCTCGCGAGACGGCTCGCCGTCGGACGACCAGATCCGGCACGCCCTCCGTGGGAATCTCTGCCGCTGCACCGGCTACCAGGGCATCGTCGAGTCGATCCGCGCCGCGGGAGCCGCATCTTGATCCCCGCCGCGACGCGGTACGCCCGCGCAACCGACCTCGCCCACGCGCTCGAGCTCCTCGCCGAGCCGGATGCGAAAGCGCTCGCGGGAGGCCAGTCGCTGATCCCGGTGATGAAGCTGCGGATTGCTCGCCCGGGCCTCGTCGTCGACATCTCCCGGCTCGACCTGCGCGGCATCCGCGAGCAGGACGGCGTGCTCCACATCGGACCGCTGACCACCTGGGCGGAGATCGCCGCGTCCGCAGTCTTCGCTCGTCCCGCCCTCGCTGCCATCGCCGAGTGCGCACGTGGGATCGGCGACGTTCAGGTACGCAACCTCGGGACCATCGGCGGCAGTCTGGTGCACGCGGATCCGGCCTCGGACATGCCGGCCGTGCTGCTCGCGCTGGGAGCGTCCGTCCACGTCCGCTCGCCCGCGGGCGAGCGAGAGGTCGCCCTCGGAGATCTCCTCGTCGGGCCGTTCCTGACCTCGCTGGAAGCCCAGGAGCTCGTGACCGGCATTGCCGTTCCGGTGCCGGCGCCTGGCTCCGGCTCGGCGTACGTCTCCGTCGAGCACCCCGCGTCCGGCTTCGCGCTCGCGGGCGCTGCCGCCCTCGTCGGCCCCGGCGGCGAGACGATCGCTCTCACCGGCGTCGGCGCCACGCCGTTCGTCCTGCCTGCAGGCGACGTCTCGACGGCGATCTCGGGCGCCGAGATCTTCGGCGACCGCTTCGCTGCCGAGGAGTACCGGCGCGAGCTGGCCGCGGTCGTGGCCGCCCGCGCCCTCGCCACCGCGCGCGAGCGCGCACAGGAGGATCGATGACCGATAACACCGTGATCGGAGTCTCGCGTCCGCGCATCGATGCGCCAGACAAGGTGACGGGCGCCACCCGGTTCGCGGCCGACGGCTACGTCCACGGGCTGCTGCACGCCCGGCCGGTCCTGGCGACCGAGGCGCACGCCCGGATCCGCGGCATCGACAAGGAGGCGGCGCTCGCGCTGCCCGGCGTCGTGGCGGTCCTCGGGGCAGCGGAGCTCCCGATCGCGTCCACCGGGACGGACCGGACCGCGGAGCCGCTCGCGCGGGAGGAGGTCGTGTTCGCGGGTCAGCCCGTCGCGCTCGTGATCGCGGAGAGCGAGGCGGCGGCGGAGGACGGAGCCGAAGTCGTCCTCGTCGACTACGAGCCGCTCGCGCCGGTCGTGGACGTCGAGGCGGCGATGGAGCTCGGCGCGTCGCTCGCGCGGACGGTCGAGGAGGGAGAGGACGGGGGCGACCTCGAGTCCATCCACGCCGGCGTCGACCACGGCCAGGAGGACGATCCCACCGAGGAGCTCTCCGGCAACGTCCTCGACCGCATCACCCGCGAGAACGGCGACGTCGTCGCCGCGTTCGAGGCGAGCGCGGCGATCGTCGAGGGCACGTTCCGCACGCCGTGGGTCTACCAGGCGTACCTCGAGCCTCAGGTGAGCACCGCCTGGCTCGAGCCGTCCGGGACCCTCGTCGTCTCGACCAGCACCCAGGGGGCCTTCGTCACCCAGCGAGAGCTCGCCCGCGCGTTCGATCTCCCGCTCGAACGAATCCGCGTGATCGCGGAGCCGCTCGGTGGCGCGTTCGGAGGCAAGTTCGCCCTCGTCGAGCCGCTGGCGGCCGGAGCGGCGCTCGCGCTCAAGCGACCGGTCAGGCTCGTGCTCACGCGCTCGGAGGACTTCCAGGCCACGAACCCCGCCTCGGCGCAGGTGACACATCTGAAGATCGGCGCCCGTGCAGACGGAACGCTCACGGGAATCGAGGCGCGCATGATCGTCGACCGCGGCTCGAACGCGGGCTGGGGTGTCGAAGGCATCACCTCGCTGCTCGTGGCCGGCCCGTACCGGTGGGAGGCCCACGATCTCCGTGGCTATGGCGTACAGACGAACCGCTTCACGTTCGGCGCGTACCGCGCGCCCGGCGCGCCTACGGCCGCCTTCGCCCTCGAGTCGCTCCTCGACCGGCTCGCGACCGAGCTCGGTCTCGACCCGATCGACCTGCGGCTGAAAAACGCCGTGGTCGAAGGCGACATCGGGATCAGCGGGAACCCGTATCCGGTCATCGCCGTGAGAGAGGTGCTCGAGCGCATCAAGGAGCATCCGCTGTGGGCGGCGCGCGACTCGCTTCCCGACAACGAGGGCATAGGCATGGCGGCGGGCCACTGGCCCGGTGGGCTCGAGCCGGCCGCGGCGGTCTGCCGGGTGAACTCCGACGGGACGATGACGGTGGTGACGTCGGCAGCGGACATGAGCGGCGTGAACTCGGGCTTCGCCGTCATCGCCGCCGCCGCATTCGGCCTCTCGCCGGACCAGGTTCGCGTGGTGTCGGCCGACACGAGCTCCGGGCCTTATGCCGGAGGCAGCGGAGGCTCGAAGGTGACGTATACGGTCGGAGCAGCGGTCCTGCGCGCCGCCGAGTCGGCACGTCAGAAGGTCCTCGCGGCCGCCTCGCAGGAGCTCGAGATCGCGTCCGACGACCTCGAGGTCGTCGACGGCGTCGTCCGCGCGGTCGGTGCTCCCGACCGGTCGATCACCGTCTCGGAGATCGCACAGAAGGCTCTCCGCTTCGGCGGCCAATACGAGCCGATCGAGGGTCACGGCGGCTCGGCGCAGACGAGCGGCGCGCCGTCGGTCGCCGCTCACATCTCGCACGTCCGCGTCGACCGGGAGACCGGAGAGGTCGAGCTCCTCCGGCACGTCATCGCGCAGGACGTCGGACGCGCGTTGAACCCCGCCCTCGTCGAAGGACAGATGCGAGGCGGCGCGACCCAGGGCATGGGCTGGGCGCTCTTCGAGCAGCTCGACCACGACGAGGACGGCCGGCTGCTCACCGGCTCGTTCCTCGACTATGCGCTCCCGACCGCGGAGCGGGTCCCCGAGATCGAGACGCTCATCGTCGAGGTGCCGGCGCCGGACGGTCCGTTCGGCGCCAAGGGAATCGGCGAGGCACCCGTCGTCGGCGCGCCCGCCGCTGTGGCGAACGCCGTCGCTGCCGCGACCGCGACGAGGCTCTACGAGCTGCCGATGACCCCGCCTCGCGTCTGGAAGGCCCTGCGTTCGTCGTGACACCTCTCGAGCGTGCTCGCACGGTCGTCGAGAGCTGGAACGAGCAGCTCCGCCGGGAGCTCCCGGAGGGCGCTCGGCTCTTCGACGCCCACACGCACCTGGGGCACGACATCGACGGCATGGTCGGAACCCACGAGGAGCTCATGTCGCTGCTCGACCGGTACGGATTCGCCGGCGCGTTCATGTTCTGCCTCGACGAGCACGACCGCGATCCGGCGTTCACGGTTCCGAACGACCGGACGCTCGCGCACGCGAAGAGCTCCGGCGGCAAGCTCCTCCCCTTCGTCCGACTCGATCTGACCACACGACCGCTCGAGGAGGCGCGCCGCTGTCTCGATCTCGGCGCACGCGGGATCAAGCTGCATCCGCGCGCGCAGGCGTTCGCCCTCAACGACGAGCGGCTGCAGCCGATCTTTGCGCTCGCCGTCGAGCGTGGCGTGCCGATCCTGATCCACGGCGGACGCGGGTTGCCGCCGATCGCCGAGGATCTCGAGACGCTCGTGAGGCGGAACGAGGGGGTGCGGCTCATCGTCGCGCACGCGGGTATCGCCGACATGGCCGGCCTCGCGGGACGGCTCGGCGGCATCCCAGGCGTCTTCTTCGACACGTCGGTGTGGAGCGGGCTCGACCTGCTCGACCTCTATCGCCAGATCGCCCCCGAGCAGCTCATGTACGCCTCCGACTACCCATACGGGCGTCAGCCGAACTCGCTGCTCGTGTCCGTGCGGACGGCCAAGCTCGCGGGCTTCGACGACAAGCAGCTCCGGCTCATGCTCGGCGGCAGCGCACGGAGGATGATCGAGGGCGAGGAGCTCGAGCCGCTCTCCGCGCCGAGGGGACCGACGTCGCTCGTGCAGCCGCTCACGTTCGCCCGCATCCACCAGTACATCTCGATGGCGGTGCCGCTGCTGTGGCTTCGCCAGCGGGACGCGGTCGGCGCGATCGGCCTCGCCGTGAACGCCTCGCGCGAGCGGTCGAACGGCCACCCCGAGCAGTCCGAGCGGATCCAGGAGCTGCTCGTCACCGCGCAGGAGCTGTGGCGAGCCTCCGGGGAACTCGAGGACGACGAGCGCATCGCGGCCTTTCGCGGGGCGATCCAGCTCGTGAACCTCGCGGACATGGTCTCCCTCACGACGCGCGCGTAGCGTCGTTCGAGACCACGTCCGGCCGCGGAGCGGCCGCTCCAGAGATGTTCCGTGCGACCGGAAATCCGGCGCTAGCCGGTTTCCGGTCTTGCGCGAAAGCAGCCAACCGTGTGGTCGTCGACCATGCCGACCGTCTGCATGAACGCGTAGATCCCGGTCGGCCCGACGAAGCGGAAGCCGCGTCGCTTCAGGTCCTTCGAGATCGCCTTGGAGAGCTCCGTCTCTGACGGAAGCTCGGCGAGCGTGCGCGGGCGGTTGACGATCGGCTCGCCGTCGACGAACTCCCAGAGGTACGCGTCGAGGCTCCCGAGCTCCTCCTGGACGTCAAGTACGCGAGCTGCGTTGTTCACCGTCGACTCCACCTTGAGTCGGTTGCGAACGATTCCCGGATCGTCGAGGAGGCGCTCGACGTCCTTCGTGCCGAAGCCGGCGACGACCGCCGGGTCGAAGCCAGCGAAGGCGCGCCGGTAGCCCTCCCGCTTGCGCAGGATCGTCGACCACGAGAGACCGGCCTGAGCGCCCTCGAGCGTCAGCATCTCGAACAGGTGGCGGTCGTCGTGGGACGGGACGCCCCACTCCTCGTCGTGGTACGCGAGCATCAGCTCGTCGGCGCCGGCCGCCCACTCGCAACGCGTCACGGTCGACATCGCCGGATAGGATCGCAGACCGTGCGTGCCTTGCCGATCCTCCTCGCCGCGCTCGCATTCGTCGCCGGCTGCGGAGGCGGCGGCAACGAGGCAGCGAGCGGCGACACGACGACGACGACCACGACGGAGTGCGCAGACGTCGAGGCGCCGGACGCGCAGACTCCGAAGCCGCGCACCGCGCCCTCCGAGCCGCTCGACGCGAGCAAGACCTACACCCTCACGTTCGACACCAGCTGCGGATCGTTCACGGTCACGCTCGACCAGGAGACGGCACCGAAGACGGCCGCCTCGCTCGTGGCGCTCGCGAAGGACGGGTACTTCGACGACACGATCTTCCACCGGGTCGTGCCCGGCTTCGTGATCCAGGGCGGCGACCCGACACAGTCGGGCTCAGGCGGACCCGGCTATACGACCGTCGACGTGCCGCCTTCGGACGCGAAGTACACGAAGGGCGTGGTCGCCATGGCGAAGTCCGCAGCCGAGGCGGCCGGAACGTCCGGGAGCCAGTTCTTCGTCGTCACCGGCGATGATGCCGGACTCCCGCCCGACTACGCGATCGTCGGCAAGGTCACGGACGGCATGGACACGGTGGAGCGCATCGACGCGCTCGGGATTCCGGGCGGGGACGGCCCGCCGACGAAGCCGGTCGTCGTCTCGAGCGTCACCGCCGGCGAGAGCTGATGGGAACCGCCGCCGCGGTCGTCCTCGCGGCGGGCGAGGCGTCGCGGTTCGGAAGCCCGAAGCAGCGGCTCCTCCTGCCGCGCGTGCTGGAGCGACTCGTCGAGACCTCCGTCGGCGAGGTCGTCGTCGTCGAAGGCGCGTACGCGCTCGACCTGCCGGATGGCACCGAGTCAGAGAGCGCCCAGATCGTTCGCTGCCCCGAGTGGGCGCGCGGGCCGGGCGCCTCGCTCCGCTGTGGGCTCGCCGCACTCGGCAACGACGTCGAGGCGGCCGTCGTCGTCCTCGCCGACGGCCCGACGCTCTCGCCCCTGGCCGTGGAGCGCGTGCTCGAGGAGTGGCGACGGACGGGAGGCGTCGTGGCGGCGTCGTACGGAGGCTCACGCGGACATCCGCTCGTGCTCGGTCGCGCCGAGTGGGAGCGCGTACCGGACGAGGGGCTCCGCGACCAATCGGTTCGCCTCGTGCCGTGCGACGACCTCGGCGCTCCGGGCGACATCGACAGGCCGGAAGACATGACCAGCCTGTAGTTGCGACCGCCCGCGCAGCGGTCGCTTCAGGGACCTTTCACGCGTCAGGAATCCGCACTCGCGGGTTCCTGACATGCGAGAAACTCAGGCGGTCGCGTCGAGGCCGCGCAGCTCGGCGAGCTTGTCCATCAACCCTGGTGGCATGCGCTCGACAGAGCTCGTCCGCACATAGCGACGAAGGCTCTCCTCGAAGCGGTACCGGCGGCGACAGTAGTCGCAGCCTCCCAAGTGATCCTCGGCCTCGCGCCACTCGGCGTCGGTCAACGTGCGATCCAGGAAGTCCTGGAGGAGCTCCTCACAGCGATCGCACGGAGCGCCCATCAGGAAAGGGCCTCCTCGGCCAAACGCTGTTTCAACGCGCGGCGGCCACGATGAAGTCTGGACATGACTGTTCCTATCGGTACATCGAGGATCTGAGCCGCGTCAGCGTACGAAAAGTCCCCGATGTCGACGAGCACGACGACGTCGCGAAACTGAGGCGGGATGTCGGACAGAGCGTTCACGATCGAGTCCTGAGAGAGCCGCTCGACGACATCGTCCGTCTCGAGGGCGTCCTCGCCGGCCGCCGATGCCACCTTGTTTGCGAGGTAGTAGTCCGTCTCCTCGAGCGGCTGAGTCTGGGGCGTACGCTGGATCTTGCGGCCGCGATCGACGTTGAGGTTCGTGAGGATGCGGAGCATCCAGGCACGAAGGTTCGTCCCCGGCGTGAACGACTTCCAGCTACGAAACGCCCGCGCATACGTCTCCTGTACGAGATCTTCTGCCTCCTCACGCGAGCCGACAAGTCGCCTCGCAACTCGGTAGACCTGGTCGGCGAGCGCGAGCGCGTCCTCCTCGAAGCGCGCACGGTCGCGAGCCTCGGTCGCGATCCGTCGTGCATCGGTGTCGGGGCCCGGCTCGCTCACCGGCGTACCGTACCGCTGTCTCCTTACGAGGGCCGAAACGTGCTGGACGCGAGGACTATTCCCGCTCTTCGTCGATCTCGGGGAATCCGGAGCTGCGCAGCGCGCCGACGATCTCAGCCCTCGACGTCCTGTCATCGTCCCACTCGAGCGTAACCTCGCCCATGAGGTTGGCGTTCGCGTACTCGATGCCCTCGTGCCCGCGCAGCGCACCGGCGAGCCGGCCGATGCACCGCTCGCAGCGCACGCCGCTCACTCTCAGGGTCGCGCTCGCCATCACGCCGATGCTACCGGGGCGACCTCGTGCAGCCGTACCTCGCGGTCGGCGATCCCGAAAGTGCACGACACGATCGGCGATCCGCGACAGGTGCGACATGACCGCTCGACATTGTACTTGGTTACGCCGGTTTCAGCGCTTCACGCCGTGCACCGGCCGGCCTGCGGCCTCCCACGCGTAGTAGGACGCACTCGGGCCGAACGCGCTCTCGTAGCCGACGATCCGCGGGTTCCGGCCCACCTCCTTCGCACGCTGCGCGTGCCAGAGGAGGTTCGGGTCGTCGCGCTCCTCCCAGACGAGCACGAGATGGGCGGCCGTCATGAAGTCGGCGACGAACGAGCAGCCCTCCGCCGGGCACGGAAAGGGATCCGTCCTGACGCAGAACCAGCCGCCGTGATCGCCGTCGTCGTCTCCCTCCCACAACTCCTCGTCCGACTCGAGGTCGACGTCCGAGAGCACCGCTGCGCCGGGGCGAAGCTCCGACTCCACGGGGGCACAATAGCCACGTGCCCGAGCCCCACCCTCGCGACGTCGCCGTCGTCCTCTCGGGCGGCGGGATCAACGCAGTCCTGCTCGAGCTCGGCTTCCTACGGCGGCTCTCGGAGACGGAGCTGTGGCCGCGAATCGGCCGGATTCACGGGACCTCGGCCGGCGCGCTTGCAGGAACGATGGCGGCGCTCGACCGCCTGGACGACTTCGAGGAGTTCCTGCTCGGCATCCAGCCCGAGGACGCTTTCAGGCCGCGTCCCGTCTGGCAGTTCCCGGGCGGCCTCCACGACTACACGCTCCCCGCGACGGTCGCCGACCGGATCGGCTCGCCGGCCGACCTCGGAAACGCGCTCGCGGCGTCCGAGGTCGAGCTCCTCGTGTACGCGACCGACGTCTCCGAGTACCCGCCCGGCGAGGCGGAGCGCGACTTCGAGCTCGAGTACTCGTCGCGCACGAGCGAGCCCGAGGTCATGGGCCGCGCGATCCTCGCGTCGGCCGCGATCAGCGGCCTCGTGCTCCCCGTCGCTGTCGGCGGGAAGGTCGCGACCGACGGCGGCTGGGTGCGCAACTTCCCGTTCGAGCACGCGTACCGGCACCTCGACGTTGCCGCGATCGTCGCCTTTCGCTACGTAGCGACCTATCCCGCGTCGAACCCGGCCCCGCTCGAGCGCACGCGCGAGCGGCTCGAGCGCTTCCGAGCGGTCCCTCCAGTTCGCGTCCTCCTCGCCGAGGTGCGCCTCGCGCAGGAACGCGCCGCGCGCGGCGAGCCCGCGCACTACGGCGAACTCGTCGTGCGGCTCATGCGCGTCGCCTTCGCGAGGAACGCCATCGTCGAAGAACGGCTCGCGGCGGAGCGCGAGACCTCCGTGCGGGAGCTCCGGCTCCTACGCGAGGACGTCACACGGGCCGCCCTCGCAGCCGCGCCTCCATGGCGGCGCAAGCGGCTTCGCTCGGAGCTCGACACACGCTTCGAAGGCGCGCGCTTCCCGTTTCGTCACGACCGGCACGTCCCCACCGTCATCGTGCGCGGCACAGCCGGGTCGGCGAGCCTCGACCCGACGTTTCGCGGCGACACGCCCTGGCCCACGGACCGCAAGCAGGCCCTCATCGATCGCGGCTACGAGCTCACGGACCGAGCCCTCCAAGACGCCGAGTTCTGAAGCCAGTGACGCGTCGCTTTAGGACTGTGGCCGCGAGTAGGCCCGCGCAGCGAGCGTCTTTGACTCACGCGATCGGAATCCGCACTCGCGGATTCCGATCTGCGGAGAAAGAGGTCGGCCGGGGTCCGGGCAGGCGGTCGGACCCCGTGCCGAGGTAGGTGAGCAGGCCCCGGCTGACCGGGGCCGTGCTCGCGGCTAGCCCTGGGGGGATGGGGGCTGCCGTCCGAGCGTGACGGTCACGCTCGACTTGTTCGCGCCGCGGTAGATCACGACCTTGACCTTGTCGCCAGGCCTGTGCGCAGCGACCGCGTCGCGGAGCTCTTCGATGGAGGAGATCTTTCGGCCGTCGAAGGTGACGATGATGTCCCCTCCGAGAACGTACGTCTCGCCGGCGACGACGACCTGCCGGCGTCCGCCTTTGAGACCGGCCTTGTCGGCGCCCGAGTCGTTCGTGACCGACTCGACGATGACGCCATGCTTGGCCGTGAGGTTGTACGTGTCGGCGAGGTCCGGGGTGACGGCCTGGCCACTGATGCCGAGATAGGCGTGGTTGACCCGTCCCGTTCGGAGGATTTGCGCGACGACGTCCTTGACCGTGTTCGACGGGACGGAGAAGCCGATGCCCACGTTCCCCGTCGCGGTGTCTCCGGTCTCGATCTGCGTGTTCACGCCGATGACCTGGCCGCGGCTCGAGATGAGCGGGCCGCCAGAGTTGCCGTGATTGATCGGCGCGTCCGTCTGGATGACGTGGTCGATCGTGAAGCGGTTGGGGGCGGTGATGAGGCGCTGCAGGGCGCTCACGATCCCGGCGGTGACCGTGCGGTCGAGCCCGAACGGGTTGCCGATGGCCACGACTGGATCGCCGACGCGAACAGCATCCGAGTTGCCGAGCGGGAGAGGGGTGAGCGCGCTCGCCGAGGTGTTCACGCGCAGAACGGCGAGATCGGTCGACGGGTCGCTGCCCACGACCTCGGCCTTGACCGTGTCGCGGTTGGAGAAGCTGACGGTGACTTCGTCTGCGCCCTCGACGACGTGGTAGTTCGTGACGATGTGCCCCGTCTTGTCGATGACGAATCCGGAGCCGAGGGCTGACTGCTGCGGTGTATTCGGCACCTCGTCGCGGCCGGGAAAGACCCTTGGGATCGCGGACGTGGAGTTCGTGGTCGAGCTCACACGCACGACGCCGGGCGCGGCACGCCGGTAGATCTCGTGGATCGACATGCCCTTCGAGCCGGCTGGGGCGAGGCCTGGGCTCTCCTCCGGCGACGTCGCGGTCACGACCGTCGTTCCGGAGTCGAGGCCTCCGAGGAGCGCGACCGCGCCGACTGCGACGATGCCGCCGAGCGCCGCAGAGGCGACGAGGGCAGCGACAGGCCGGAGCGACGTCAACGACATGACCCGACGGTTATAGCCCTGCCCCCGTGAACCGCGGGTTAGCGGCCGTTAAGGGCCGGTTGCTCGGCTGCCTGTCCTTACGCAGATCGGAAATGCCGAGCGGCATTTCCGATCGCGAATGTCAAAGACGCTCGCTGTTCACGCCGAGCTCGGAGCCGCAGTCCTAGAGCGTCGCCGCCTATGCGACGAGGACGCCGGTGACGTACATCGTCGCGATGCCCGCGACGAAGCCGGCGATCGCGTGGCCCGAGCGGAGGCCGCCCGGCGCAGTGCGCGCGACATAGCGCCCGACCTCGACCACCACCTGGAAGGCCGCGCCGGCCGCGATCGCGAAGAACAACGCCCCGAGCACGTCGCTCGAGGTGTAGCCGCCCAGCCAGGCGCCGAGGATTGCGGGAGCGCCGGCGACGAGCGCGAGAGCCGCGAGCGTGAGGACCGTTACCCGAGATTTCGCAAGGGGCGTCGCGATGCCGAGCCCCTCCGTGACGTTGTGGATCATGAAGCCGACGATCAGGAACGTCCCCAGCTGCAGCTCGCCGATCGCGAACGACGCCCCGATGGCGAGCCCTTCCCCGAGGTTGTGCAGGCCGATGCCGACCGCGACGAGGAGCGCGAGCGTCGGGCCTCGGGCCGTCCCGCCCTTCGTCAGCCGCCCCGCGAGGGCCGTCATCCCGAGGAAGCTCAGCGCGACCCCGAGCAGTACGAGCCCGGCGCCGCCGAGTGCCGCCGGCAGCGCCGCCTGCAGGTCGAATGCCTCGGTCAACGCCTCCACGCCGAGGAACGACAGGAGGCCGGCCGTGAACGCCATGAAAGTCGCGAGCCACACCGCGCCGGCCTGGCGAAGCGCCGGCAGCCAGAGCAGACCGAGCGCGATCGGAACGACCCCGACGAGCAGTCCGATGAGCGCGTAGCCGAAGAACCCCCCGAGAGACGGCTGTGGCGTCTCCACCGCAGCTGCGATCTCCTTGACCGTCTCGATGCCGGACGAGCTCGTGACGCCGACCGAGATCGGGTCATTCTCTACCCACTGGAACGGGACCACGATCGTCGAGGAGCGCAGCCTCCCGAGCGTCGTCGGACCGTCGACCGAGAACGGCACGATCGCGTCGTCGACGGTCACGCTCGCGATCGTCAGCTCGTCGCGCTGCGGGTTGCGGACGACGATGCGGATCTCGCCAGAGGAGAACTCGACCCGGCGGACGTCGAACCGGTCGGCGGGCGGTGGGTTGGAGCCGACGAGGTCGACGAGCGAGGAGCCGGCGCTCACGACGACGCCGACCACGATCGCGAGCAGCAGGACCGGCACGACCGCCCACACGCGCCAGTTGACGCGGCCCGGTTGTGTCGGAGCGGATCCGACCTCGGCTTCCATCAGTCCTCGACCACGTCGAAGAAGCCCATCCACCCGAGCTCGGCGAACTCGGACTGGTGCGCGTGGAACATGTGCAGCCCGGTGCCTGCGAACTCGATCTCGAGGACGCCCCGCTGGCCCTGGCACTGCATCACGGTGTCCGTGTACTCCCAGTGCTCGCCCGTGCCCGTCGGCTGGTAGCGGAAGAAGTCCGCGTGCAGGTGGAACGAGTTGATGAGGTCGAACTCCGTGAGGTTCGCGAGGTAGATCCGCACGAGCTCGGAGCGCTTCACGCGAATCGGGTAGCGCGCGTAGTAGAACGAACGCCCGTTGACGGTGTAGAAGTTGTTCCCGCCGTCGCCGTCCGTGTCGAAGCCGTTCATCACCATGACGAGCTCGTGCGCGGGCGGACGCGGCTCCTTCGGGTCGATGATGAACGCGCCGTACAGGCCCTTGTGGATGTGCTTCTTCAGCGGCGTCGAGTGGCAGTGGTAGAGGTGGAGGCCCGCGGGCCGTGCGTCGAACTCGTAGATGAACATCCCGCCGGGCTCGACGATCTCGAAGACGCCGTCCATCTTCGCCGGGTGGATCCCGTGGAAGTGGATCGTGTGCGGGTGCGAGCCTGCATTCACGAACTGCACGCGCAGGCGATCGCCCTCCGTCGCGCGGATGACCGGCCCCGGAGCCGTCCCGTTGTAGACCCACGCGGGGAAGAACACCCCCGGCGCCACCTCGAGCTCGACGTCGGTCGCCGTCAGCGCGTACTCGCGGACCCGTCCCGGACTGTGAGGAAGCGCCGGGGTCGGGTAGAGCAGCGCGTCGAGGTCCCTCGGCCCGCCGACGGCCGGCGCCTGTTCGCCGACCATCGCCGCATGCCCCAGCGAGCCGGCCTCGTGATTCGCGGGCAGTCGCGCATGGACATGGCCGGCATGCGGATCGTCGGCCGGTGAAGCGTCCGCGCCGAGCGCCGCCTTGCCCACGAGCGGCACCGCAACGAGCGGCGCGGCGACGGCGAGCAGCTTCCCACGGGTGAGGCGTGTTTTAGCCATAGCTAAATCCGGATCGGAGTGTAACCTAAGCGCTCTCATGCCGGCCCGGAGCACCGATCTCAGCGTCGCCGTCCAGGACTACCTGAAGGCGATCTACGTGCTCGAGTCCGAGGGAGAGCGCGTGACGACGTCGGCGCTCGCTCGGAGGATGGGCGTGAGCGCTCCGTCCACGACCGCGATGACGAAGCGGCTCGCCGAGCTCGGGCTCGTCGAGCGGCTTCCCTACCGCGGGGTCGCGCTCACGGACGCGGGGCGGAGGGGCGCGCTCGAAGTGCTACGCCACCATCGACTGCTCGAGCGCTATCTCGTCGATCGCCTCGGGCTCACGCTCGACGAGGTGCACGCCGAGGCCGAGCTTCTCGAGCACGCGTTGTCGGAGGAGCTGGAGGCGAAGATCGATGCGGAGCTCGGTTTCCCCACGCACGATCCGCACGGCGACCCGATTCCCGATCGCGACCTGCGTGTCGTGCGCGGGAGCGATCGCACGCTGCTCGACCTCGAGCCGGGCGCGCGCGCGTCGATCTCACGTGTCCCCGACGGCGACTCGGCGCTGCTCCGGTACCTGGGCGAGCTCGGGATCGTGCCGGGGTCGGATCTCGAGCTGGTCGGCTACGCGCCCTTCGGAGGTCCCGTGACCGTACGAACGGAACGCGGCGAGCACGCGATCTCGCGCGAGCTCGCCGATCGCATCGCCGCTGCTTAGCTCAGCTGCAGCGCGACGACCTTGACGTCCTGCGAGCGCTCGGCGCCGAGGGCGTCGTCGAGCTTCCGCTGGAGCTCGCCGGACTCGTAGAGCTCCTCCGTGATGTCGGCGCCGCCGAGGAGCTCGCCGTCGACGAAGACCTGCGGGATCGTCGGCCAGCCCGAGATCGCCGAGAGCTCCTCGCGGATCCGCGCATCGGGGAGGATGTCGACGGTCGCGATCGGCGCACCGGCCGCATGCAGCGCCTGGAGGGCGCGCTGCGAGTTTCCGCACATGACCATCTGCGGCGTGCCCTTCATGAAGAGGGCCACCGGCTCGTGGCTGATGACCTCCGTGATCTGCTCGTTCAGCGGCTTCATGCTGTTCCTTTCGTCTTGATGCGGAGCTCGTGGATGGAGCCGTCGGAAAACGGCGCCGCGAGCGCGTCGTTGACCCGGCGATGCTGGTCGAGGAGCGGGAGCCCGTCGAACTCGGCGGTCACGACCGTGACCTGGAAGTGGTCGCCCCCGCCCGTGCGGTCCTCCACGTCGATGCGGTCGGCGCCGGGGAATGCCTGGTCGAGCAGCACGTGGATCGCCTCGGGCTCCATCGCAGCCATGCTAGTCACCCGAAGCTACGCTGCGGATGTGCGGCTGCTCCGCGGAGTGCTCCTCTTCAAGCTCGGCTTCTGGGCAGGGATGCTCGCGTCGGCGGCCCTTCTCAAGCGGGTGCTCCCCTCGCACGGGGACGAGGAGAGCGACGAGGTTGCGCTCGTCGCGATCATGAACGGGGTCGAGCTCAAGAGCCGCTCACGCGCGTTCCGCGGCGGGTCGATGTTCTCGTGGTTCGGCGGCATCGCGGTCGACCTCCGCGACGTGGAGCTCGCCGAGAACGCACGCCTCGATGTCCACTCGGCATTCGGCGGCGTCGCCATCCGCGTGCCGACGGGCTGGCGCATCGAGTCGAGCATGACGGCGCTCGCAGGCGGCGTGGCCATCGACGTCCCGGAGCCCGACGCCGCCGACGCTCCGACGCTGCGGCTCGACGGCTTCTCGGCCTTCGGCGGCATCGCGGTGGGCGCGAAGTCCACCGAGAGCTGACGCTTGCGCCGCGCCGCGAAGTACCTCGCCTCGATCCCCGAGCGCCTCGTTCGCGCAGTCGCAGCGGCGCTCGGCGGGACGATCCACGAGACAGCGGAGCTCGTCCTCCCGCGACTCGTTCGGAAGTCGCGCTTCTACGAGGCGACTGCGAAGAACCTGCTTCGGATCGCGGTCGAGCTCGTCGGCGGCGTCGCCCGCGCCGCAGAGGACGTTTCCGGCGAGGTCGAGAGCTCGCCGCGCCGGCTCGCCGTGCGCAAGACGGGGGGCAATGTCCTCGAGCTCGGCTCGATCCTGGCCTTCGGCTTCTCGCCGCTCTGGCTCCTGGCCGGCGCCGCGGACATCACGCACGGCACGCGCGTCTACCTCGACGCGCTCGTCACGGAGCTGAAGGCCGCCGGCGTCCTGGCGAGCGACGCGGAGCTCTCGTCCGTCGACGACCTCCTGGCTGCGCTCGAGGGTGCGAGCGGGACGACTGCTCGGCTCATCGACATCCCGCCGCTCGAGGTCGAGGGGCTCAGGCGCTCGCTCGCGGACCTGCGGGACGACGCGAAGAGTCTGCCGACGCCTCCCGAGCTCGCGGCCGTCTATCAGGGTCTGCTGGCCGAGGCCGATCGGGAGCAGCGCTCGCTGCTCGAGGTCTCGCTCGGTATGGGCATCGCCTTCTTCAACTCCGCGCGCAAGGTCGGACGCCAGCACGTGCTCGACCCGTACACGGAGGACCTCCGCCCAGTGCGCGACGAGGGGTTCGCGGCCTACGCGCGACGCGTGGGCGCACCGTACGCGAGCGCCGTCACGCGGCACTTCGACCCGCGGCAGGCGACCCTCACCGAGAGGGGCCTCGGCCGGTTGGGACGTCCCAAGCTGCTTGAATCGGAAGCGATGGCGCATCCGAACAGCTTCGGCGCACGCTCGACGCTCGAGGTCGGAGGCGCGACACACGAGATCTTCCGGCTCGACGCCCTGCAGGCGACTCACGACGTGCTGCGCCTGCCGTACACGCTGCGGATCCTGCTCGAGAACGTCCTGCGCACGGAGAACGGCACGAGCGTCACGACGGAGGACGTCGAGGCGATCGCGGGCTGGGTCGCGACGGCCGAGCCGTCACAGGAGATCTCGTTCACGCCGGGGCGGGTGCTCCTGCAGGACTTCACCGGCGTCCCGGCCGTGGTCGACCTCGCCGCCATGCGCAACGCCATGCACGACCTCGGCGGCGACCCGCGCAAGATCAACCCGCTCCTCCCGGTCGAGCTCGTCATCGACCACTCCGTGCAGGTGGACGAGTACGCGAACCGGCTCGCGCTCTTGCGGAACGCGGAGCTCGAGTTCCAGCGGAACCGCGAGCGGTATGCATTCCTGCGCTGGGGTCAGGGCGCTTTCGGCAACTTCAAGGTCGTCCCGCCCAGCACCGGGATCGTGCACCAGGTGAACCTCGAGTTCCTCGCCCGCGTGGTCGACGAGCGGGACGGAGCCGCCTTTCCCGACACGCTCGTCGGGACCGACTCCCACACGACGATGATCAACGGGCTCGGCGTCCTCGGGTGGGGCGTCGGCGGGATCGAGGCCGAGGCGGCAATGCTCGGCGAGGCGATCTCGATGCTCGTCCCTCAGGTCGTCGGGTTTCGGCTCACCGGCGCGCTTCCCGAGGGGGCGACCGCAACCGACCTCGTCCTCACCGTGACGCAGATCCTGCGTCAGACGGGCGTCGTCGGGAAGTTCGTCGAGTACTTCGGGCACGGCCTCGAGACGCTCCCCCTCGCCGACCGCGCCACCATCGGGAACATGTCGCCCGAGTACGGCGCGACCTGCGGCTTCTTCCCCGTGGACGACGAGACGCTGCGCTACCTCCGGCTCACGGGGCGCACGTCCGAGCGCATCGCGCTGGTCGAGGCCTACTGCAAGGAGAACGCGCTCTGGCACGACCCGGCGGAGCCGCCCACCTACTCGCAGGTCGTCGAGCTCGACCTGTCGTCGGTCGAGCCGTCGCTCGCCGGACCGAGGCGGCCGCAGGACCGGGTGCCGCTCAGCGACGCGAAGCGCGCCTTCCTCGAGGAGCTCCCGAGCTTCGGCGTCGACTACGGGAACGCGCACGACGAGGCGGTTTCGGAGACCTTCCCGGCGAGCGATCCGCTTGCGTCCGGAGCGCCGGGACACGCGGAGGAGAACGGGGAGGCGTCGATCTCCACGACGCCCCGCATCGTGCTCGCGGAGCCGACGGCCGTCGAGGTCACGTACGCGGGCGAGACGTTCCACCTCGGCCACGGAGCCGTCGTCATCGCAGCCATCACGTCGTGCACGAACACCTCGAACCCGGCTGTCATGGTCGGCGCCGGCCTCCTCGCGAAGAAGGCCGTCGAGCGCGGCCTCCAGCGCAAGCCCTGGGTCAAGTCGAGCCTCGCCCCCGGGTCGAAGGTCGTCACCGAGTACTACGGGAAGGCGGGGCTGACGCCGTACCTCGAAGAGCTCGGATTCCTCACGGTCGGCTACGGGTGCACGACCTGCATCGGGAACTCCGGGCCGCTCGCCGCGGAGATCTCCCGCGGCGTTGCGACCGGAGACCTCGTCGTGTGCGCGGTGCTGTCCGGGAACCGCAATTTCGAGGCGCGCATCCACCCCGAGGTGAAGGCGAACTACCTCGCCTCCCCTCCGCTCGTGATCGCATACGCACTCGCAGGCCGGATGGACATCGACCTCGTGACCGAGCCCATCGGGGTCGGCTCCGACGGAGAGGACGTCTTCCTGTCCGACATCTGGCCCACCCCGCAAGAGGTACAGCACACCGTCGCAGGCGCGATCGGCGAGGAGATGTTCCGCGCCATCTACGCGGATGTCTTCACCGGCGACGAGACCTGGCGGGAGCTGCCCGTGCCCGAGGGTGAGCTGTTCGCCTGGGATCCCGACTCGACCTACGTCCGGCTCCCTGCGTACTTCGAAGGGATGCCGCTCGAGCCCGAGGGGGTCGAGGACGTTTCCGGCGCGCGCTGCCTCGTCGCCGTCGGGGATTCGGTGACCACCGACCACATCTCGCCGGCGGGCGCGATCAAGCCGGATTCACCGACCGGCCGCTACCTCGTCGAGCACGGTGTCGAGCGGAAGGACTTCAACTCGTACGGCTCGCGTCGCGGGAACCACGAGGTGATGGTCCGCGGGACGTTCGCAAACGTCCGGCTCCGCAACCAGCTCGTGCCCGGCTCGGAAGGGACGTGGACGGTGCACGTGCCGAGCGGCGAGGAGATGACGATCTTCGAGGCCGCCGAGCGCTACCGCGCGGAGGAGACGCCGCTCGTCGTCCTCGCGGGCAAGGAGTACGGGTCGGGCTCGTCGCGCGACTGGGCTGCGAAGGGGCCGAAGCTCCTCGGCGTTCGCGCGGTGATCGCGGAGAGCTACGAGCGGATTCACCGCTCGAACCTGCTCATGATGGGCGTGCTCCCGCTGCAGTTCATGCCCGGCGAGAACCGCGAGTCGCTCGGGCTGAGCGGGCGTGAGGAGTTCTCGATCGCCGGGATCGAGAACGGCGAGGCCGAAGAGGTGTCGGTGCGCGCGGGCGACAAGGAGTTCCGCGCGATCGTTCGCCTGGACACCCCGCGCGAGCGCGAGTACCTGCGCCACGGCGGGATCCTTCCGTACGTGCTCCGGCGGCTCCTCGCCGGCTAGGAGGGCTTCCAGCCGACGAAGATCGCCCAGCCGAGGACGTCTCGGCCATGGCGGAGGTACGTGCGCTTGTACCCGTCGTGCCGGGTGCGGATCTCGGGCGCGTCGGGGTCCTCGGGGTTCTCCGCGAGCCAGCGCTCGACGGCCTGCCAGTGCAGCGTCTCGTACTGGTCCCAGTCGTCCTCCGACGACGCGATCACCGACACCACCGGCAGCCCGGAGGTCTCGAAGATCGTGACCGTGCCGTCGAGCGTCGTCCACTGCTCGACACGGTCCTCGTAGTCGTCGGGAAGCGGGAGCCTCTTCCAGTACGGCTCTCCGACGACGACGTAACCGCCGGGACGAACCGCCGGGGCGAGCGCGTCGACGGTGTCGGCGAGGCTGCCGAAGACGAAGCTCGCCCCGAGACACAGCGCGGCGTCGTACTCCTCCGGCTCGAACGTGGCGGCGGCACCATCGCCGAGCTCGAAGGAGAGAAGCCCCGAGAGCCCCGCTGCCTGGGCGCGCTCGACCGCGACGGCATGGAAGTCGGGCGAGAGCTCGACACCGCGTACGCGGCAGCCGAAGGTCTGCGCGAGCAGGAGCGCGGGGCCGCCCCGCCCCGACGCGATGTCGAGGACACGTGACTCGGGTGCGAGCCCCAGCCGCTTTCCCAGCTCGACGAGCTTCTCCTTCGAGGTCGGGTTCTGGAGCTCGTGCGCAGACTCGGCGACGACGTGGTAACGGGGGATCACGAGGAGTGGATGATCTACCCTCACGCGCCTGATGGCCAACCGCGAGATCGTCGAGGGAAGCTGGGGAATCGATCCCGTCCCCCCGCGGCTGCGCATCCTCAGCGGGGTCGAGACGGGCCTACTGTGGGGGAACCTCGGCGTGTCGCTGCTCGTGATCGTCGCCGGCGCGGTGCTCGTGCCTGCGCTCTCGCTCCCCGCAGCGCTCGTCGCCATCGTGGTCGGCTGTCTGATCGGAAACGCGATGCTCGCGGTCGCAGGGATGATCGGCGCCGACGCGCGCGTCCCGGGCATGGCGCTCATGCGAGCGCCGCTCGGCCGCCGCGGCTCGCTGCTTCCGACGGGCATCAACGTCCTCCAGGGAATCGGCTGGACGATCTTCGAGCTCCTCGTCATCGCGACCGCCGCGGCCGCGCTCTCCGACGAGCTCTTCGGCTTCCGCGCGCAGTGGCTCTGGACGCTCGTCTTCGCCGCCTTCGCGCTCGTGCTCGCCCTGCTCGGGCCGATCGGCTTCGTACGCCGCTTCATCCGGAAGTTCGCGGTATGGGCGGTCCCGCTCGCGCTGCTGTATCTGACCTGGTGGGCGCTCGACGGGGCCGACCTCTCCGCCCTCTGGAACGCCGACGGCGAGGGCGGCCTCAGCGTCTGGCAGGGCGCCGACGTCGTTGTCGGGATCACGGTGTCGTGGGTGCCGTACGCGGCCGACTACACGCGCTTCTCGCGGACACGAACCGGCGCGCTCGCCGGGACGGGGATCGGCTACCTCGTCCCCGACGTGTGGCTGCTGGCGCTCGGCGCCGTGCTCGTGCTCTCGCGGGGCATCGACGACGCAGCCGCACTGCCCGCCGCAGTCGCCGCAGGCGGCTTCGCCGCGATCGTGGCGCTGTTCGCGCTGCTCGTGACGGAGACGGACGAGGCGTTCGCGAACGCGTACTCCGCGGCGGTGTCGCTGCAGAATGCGCTGCCGCGAGCGCCGCAGGCGCTCCTGATCGTCGTCGTGACCGGCATCGCAACCGTCGGCGCACTCGTCCTCGACCTCGTCGACTATCAGAGCTTCCTGCTGCTCCTCGGCTCGGTCTTCGTGCCCCTGTTCGCTGTGCTCCTGGCCGACTGGCTGGCGGCCGGAGCCCACTACACGCCCGAGGACGTCTTCGACGCGCCCGCGTGGCGGCCCGGGCTCATCGCCGCCTGGATCGCGGGTTTCGCGCTCTACCAGTGGCTGTATCCGACCGGCCCAGGGTGGTGGGTCGATCTCGTGAACGAGCTGAGCCCGCCCGACTGGGGAATCGGCGCGACCGTGCCCAGCTTCGCCGTCTCCTTCTGCATCGCAAGCGTCGTCGCCGTTCTCGCGCGGCGAAGCGCCGCGGGGACGGCGCCTGCGTGACGGAGCTGGCGGTCATCGGGAACCTCTCGCGGGACGTCGTCGCGGGAGGAGAACCGCGTCCGGGCGGGGGCGTCTTCTGGAGCACGCGCGCGCTCGCGCGCCTGGAAGCACACGCCGTGGTGAGCGCCGCCTGCAGCGCCGGGGATCGGCCTCTCCTGCTCCCGCCGCTCGAGGCGTTCGGCCTCCCGGTGACCTGGCACGACTCCTCGTCGACGACCGCGTACAGCTTTCACTACGAGGGTGACCGCCGGATCATGTGGCAGGACGCAGTCGGCGACCCGTGGACGCCCGAGCAGGCGGTCACCGCAGCCGCCGACGCCGTCTGGGTGAATGTCTGCGCCCTGACCCGCACGGACTTCCCACAACAGACGCTCGCTGCTCTCGCGGACGACGGACACCGGCTCCTTGTGGATCTCCAGGGGCTGGTCCGCACCCCGACCATCGGGCAACTGCAAACCGACGAGCACATCGGCGACGTGCTCGGCTACGTCGACGTGCTGAAGCTGAACGACGAGGAGGCCGAGACGCTCGTTGGGAGCGCGGAGCCGGAGAAGCTGAAGAGCCTCGGCGTTCCGGAGGTGATCCTCACTCTCGGCTCGCGCGGGGCCTGGATCGTGACGCCGGATCTCATCGAGCACGTCCCCGCGGTGCCGGTCGACGGCCCGGTGGACCCGACCGGCGCGGGCGATTCGTACTCGATCACGTACCTGGTCGGGCGGGCGGAGGGCGCGGAGCCCGTCGAGGCCGCGCGCGTCGCAGCCGCGACCGTGTCGGCCTTCCTCGCGACTCCCTAGAGCCGAAACTCGCCGCGCGCCACGACGACGGCCCGACCCCCGCACAGCACGCGTTCGATCGCGTCGCCGGCCCCGTCGGCCCGGGCGAAGAGCGTCGACGGCCGCCCGATTTCGACGCCCTGCGTGATCTCGATCCACTCGCCCCACTCACCGCGACCATGGCGGCAGCCGTGGCAGGCGATCGGCCCGGCCGCAGAGCCGGTCGCCGCATCCTCGCCGCCCGGCCAGAACATGCGGTTCTTCCAGAGACTCCCCGCTCCGGAGACACAGTTCACTCCGGTCACTCCGAACCGCGCGATCGCAGCCGGGTCGGGCGACAAGGCAGCGACCGCAGCATCGTCGTCGAGCGTGACCACGATGTGCGACGCTCCGTTGTCGTAGAGCTCGACCGGGAGCACCGATCCACGCACGCCCAGCACAGCGAAGAGCGACTCCGCGTCGTCGACAGCGCTGATCGTCGGCGTGGGCTGCACCATGCGGCCGAAGACGAGAGCACCCGACTCGTCGCGGTCGAACTCGACGGGGACGACTCCCTTGCCCGTCTCGAGCTCGATGACGGCGCGCTGGAGCGACGTCGCGAGCACCCAGGCGGTGCCGAGAACCGGGTGACCGGCGAAGAGCATCTCCTCGCGAGGGTTGAAGATACGAATCCGCACCTGGCCCGATACCTCCGAAGGGAGGACGAAGGTCGTCTCGGAGAAGCCGATCTCCTGCGCGAGCGCCTGCATCGTCGCGGCGTCGAGCTCACGCGCGTCGGTGAACACGGCCAGCTGGTTCCCGGTGAGCGGGGTATCCGTGAACACGTCGACGTGTACGTAGCGCAGGGTTCTCGCCATCGCCGCACCCTATCCCGCGCATATCGTCTCCACCCGTGCCGAGCGCGATCGTCGTCAGCGACCTCACGAAGTCGTACGGGGGCACGCAGGCCCTCCGGGGGGTCAGCTTCGAGGTCGCCGAGGGCGAGGTGTACGGCCTACTCGGACCCAATGGCGCCGGGAAGACGACGACCGTCGAGATCCTCGAGGGATACCGCGCGCGCGACGGGGGCGAGGCAATCGTCCTCGGGCACGACCCCGGTGATGCGTCTGGCGCACTGCGAGAGCGGATCGGAGTCGTCCTCCAGCAGTCGGAGCTGAGCCCCCTGCTCACGGTCCGTGAGACCCATCTCCTCTTCGCCGGCTACTACGCGCAGCCCCGCGACGTCGACGAGGTGGTCGAGCTCGTCGGCCTCGCCGAGAAACGCGACGCACGTGTCAAGACGCTCTCCGGCGGGCAGAAGCGGCGCCTCGACCTCGGGGTGGCGCTCGTCGGCAATCCCGACCTCGTCTTCCTCGACGAGCCGACGACCGGCTTCGACCCCGCAGCACGACGCGCCGCGTGGGACCTGGTCCGGTCGCTCCGGGCGCTCGGCACGACGATCCTCCTCACGACGCACTACCTGGACGAGGCGCAGCAGCTCGCGGACCGAGTCGCCGTGCTCAGCGGAGGCGTCATCGTCCGCGAGGGGACCCCGGCGGAGTTGATCGGCGACTCCCGCCTGACCGAGATCCGCTACCTGCAGGACGGCGAGCTCGTCGTGGTCGAGACCGACGAGCCAACCCGCGCCCTCAACGAATTGACGAGCGAGGCGCTCGCGGACGGCCGGGAGCTCGAGCACCTCGAGGTTCGGAGGCCGACGCTCGAGGACGTGTACCTCGAGCTCGTCGACGAGGACGCGGAGTGACCACCTCTCGCCTCGGGCTCGAGGTCGCCAGGAGAGGAGGGGTAGACGGAAACCATGTTTCCTCCTGCGAAGCCCCCTACTTCCTAGGAGCGTGGAAAACCTCCCGGTTCCCCACACCCCTCCACGCTCATGGGGCCGCGGCCCCATGAGCACGCTCGTCCACCAGCTCCGCTTCGAGCAGAAGATCTTCTGGCGGAGCCGCGAGTCCGCCGTGTTCATCTTCATCTTCCCGCTGCTCCTGTACGCCCTTCTGGGCTCGGTCTACGACAACACGATCGAGGGCCGGGCAGCAGTGGACATCCTCCTCGCCGGGTTGTTCGGATACGGCGCGGCCAACACCGCCTTCGCCGGGCTCGCGATCGTGCTGGTGGTGCGCCGCGAGGGCGGCGTCCTGAAGCGCCTGCGCGCGACACCGCTCCCACCCGCGACGTACCTCACCGCGGTGCTGCTCTCGACGCTCGTCACCTTTGCGCTCCAGTCGGTGAGCCTGCTCGTGCTGGGCGGTCTCGTCTTTCACGCGAGCATGCCCGCCAACTGGCTCGGCTTCGCCGGAGCGATCGTGCTCGGAGTCGCCTGCTTCGCGAGCATGGGGCTCGCCGCCGCCTCGCTCATCCGGTCGGCAGAGGGCGTCTCGGCGGTCGTCAACGTGGTCGTCCTCCCCATGGCGTTCCTCTCGGGCGCCTTCGGTCCGACCCGCCACTTCCCCGCGTTCCTACAGGCGATCGCCGACGTGCTTCCCCTGACCTACTTCCTCGACATCGTCGACGGCGTCTATCTCGACGGTGACTCGCTGTTCGCCGATCCAACCGCGCTCGGCGCCGTCCTCGCTTGGGGTGTCGCAGGCGTTCTCGTCGCCCTCACCCGCTTCGGCTGGATGCCCCGCGAGCGCTAGCTGCTCAGCGGTTGTTGAGTATCGAGAGGAAGTAGAGGAGCTGGGCGATCGCTGCCAGAGCCCCGGCGACGTAGGTCCAAGCCGCTGAGTTCAGCGTCGCCTCGACACCCGTGCTCTCGTTCGACGCGACGAGACCGAGGTCGTTGAGCTGCCGCTTCGCGCGGCTCGATGCGTCGAACTCGACGGGCAGCGTGACGATCTGGAAGAGCACTGCGACCGCATACAGCGCGATCGCGAGAACGATGAAGCCGGTGATCTGGAGGAAGAATCCGCCGAGCAAGAAGAGGAACCAGATGTTCGACGCGAACTGGACGGCCGGGAACAGGGCGCTGCGGAACTTGAAGAACGCGTACGACTTCGCGTGCTGGATCGCGTGCCCGACCTCGTGCGCCGCGACCGCGGTCGAAGAGACCGACACGCCCTGAAAGACCTCCGGTGACAGATGCACCGACCGGCTCCTCGGGTCGTAGTGGTCGGACAGCGACCCCGGAGTCTCCTCGACGGGGACCTCGTTGAGGCCGTTTGCGTCGAGGACCCGGCGCGCGACCTGGGCGCCCGTCATGCCGTTGGCGACACGGACCTGCAGGTTCTTCGCGAACGTCGACTTGACGCGATGCTGCGCCCAGAGACCGATCGCCAGCGGGATGACGAAGAAGAGAAGGAACGGTTGCACGGAGCCGAATGGTAACTGCCTCCTTCGGTACCCCTGCAAGGCGCAGCCGTCGAGTACGCGCGTTCTTAACTCTGGTCTTGCAACGACTGGCACGCGGGCGCGTCGGCGAACGCCTGCTGCAGCTCGGCCCGCGCCTCCTCGCCAACGTCAGCGTTCTCGATCGTCGTAACCGTCTGCGAGATCGTGGCCTGGAGAGCGGCGAAGTCGGAGGCGAGCCCGGCGGACTTCTGGAGGAACTCACCCGCGGGGGCGTCCGCGACTTCCTGCGCACTCTCCTTGAGCGTGTCGAAGCTGGACTCGAGCTCAGCCGTCGACGAGTCGAGCTGATCGCGGAGCTGGTCACCCGCATCCGTGTCCGGCCGTCCGGCAGCGCGCAGCTCGTCGGCCAGCTGCGTCGTCGCGTCCTCGGCCTCGCCGAGCTTTTCGCGAAGCAGGTCGGGGGTGAGCTGCTGCCCCCCGACGTCTGCAAGCGAGTTGATCGACTGGCCCCAGTCCGTGAGGCTCGTACAGATCGAGTTCGCCCACTCCTCGGTCGTCGGCTGCTCACCGTCGTCGCTCAGCCGCATCGCGACCGCCGCGACGACGATGGCGACGACGCCGATGACGACCGCCGCGATGAACCAGTTCCGACGCACCGGGTGCCGAGTCTAGTGCGCCGACGAACTCGAGAAGTAGCGCCGGCGTGGCCCCAGAGGAGCCATCGCCGGCGCTAGAGCGAACGGTTGCCCGAGTCGCCGCGGGCTACTTGACGGTGAGGACTCCCTTCATGCCAGCGGCGGCATGACCGGGAACGGTGCAGAGGTACGGGTACTTGCCCTTCTTGAACACGATCTTCAGCGTGGCCTTCTTGCCGGGGGCAAGCAGAGGGGTCTTCTTTCCCTTGATCTTGAAGTCGTGCGAGACCTTGCCCTTGTTCGTCACGACGAACGTCACCGTTCCGGCCGGAACGGTCTTCTTCGACAGCACGAACTTGAACTCCGACGAAGCGACGATGACCGTCGTCGCGGCAGTCGAGTGGCTCGAGCTCGCGCTCCCGGCTCCGGTGAAGACGCCGACGGCGAGCACTGCCAGAACAGACGCTGTGAGCAAGGCAACCAGGGACGTGCGCTTCATGTCGATGAGCCTTTCGAGAGTTGGACGGACGATGGACGAGCGTAGCAACGGCCCGCGGGAGGCACGAATGTCAGGTGCCCGGTTCGCGAGCGCGGCAATCGAGGCCGCGTCCCAACGCCGGCGCCCGTTTCGTGTTCCTCGATCCCGGTGCGAAGCCAGTCGATCGGGTTGGACGTCGACATATCAGCGATGCCGATCACCGCGATGCAGTATGTGGCCGACCCAGGCCGCCTCTCTATCATCGACTCATCCGGCCCTTCGCGCCCGGCCCCCGGACGCCAGCCTATGAGCTCAAGTACGGAATCACGGTCCTCGCAGCCCGTTCCGGTGCGACCGGGCGTGTCGCGATGGTCGACCGTAGCGCTCCTCCTCGGCTGGGCGGCCTGCGTTCTCCTCCTCGTCTACTTCCTCGAAGCCAGGCCGCGCTTGCGGACGAAGACGCCGGCCGTCGAGACGGTCCCCACCGTGCAGGCGGGCTTTCCGGCACCGCCGCAGGGCGCTGTCGTGTACAGCCGCCAGCTGGACCGCGACGCGCTCGCGCTGGGCGTCGTGCCCGGCGCCCGCCAGGTCGTCGTGCAGGCCTCGGTCGTCGGCCCTCAGGGCGACGGCGTCTCCGGCCTCGACGTCACGTTCGCAACGGCTGCCCAATCGGCTTCCGGACGGTCCTGCGGCGCCGGCTGCTACCGGGCGGTCCTGCCGACGCAGTCGCCGCCGCGAGCGATCGACGTCGTGGTCGAAGGCGACTCGAGCACACGCTGGCGCGTCCCGCTCCCCGAGCAGTGGCCACCGCGCAACGCCGCGCCGCTCGTCGGCCGCGCCGGCCGGGTGTGGCGCTCCCTGCGCTCGCTCTCCTTCGACGAGACGCTCGGGTCGGGCCTGAAGCACGTCGTCACGAGCGCATGGACCGTCCAGGCACCCGATCGGCTCACGTACCGCATCGTCGGCGGCGCCTCCGCGGTGATCATCGGGAAGCGCCGCTGGGACCGGAATCCGGGCGAAGCGTGGGCGTCATCGTCGCAAAGTCCGATCAGGCAGCCGATCCCGAACTGGGTGGGCGTCACTGATGCGTCCGTCGTGGGGACGACGGTCGCCGACGGTCGGCAGGCGCTCGTCCTCACCTTCTTCGACCCGAACATTCCCGGCTGGTTCCGGGTCGTCGTCGACCGCAACACGCTCCGGACGCTCGACCTGCGGATGGTCGCGACGGCCCACTTCATGCACGACCGGCTCCACGCGTTCAACGAGACGCCGGCCATTCGCCCGCCGAGCCGGGACTAGCGTCGAACCTTCGAGGCTTGCCTCCCGCTAGCCGATCAGCAACTTGCAGGCGGCGCAACTGCGATCACAACGCCCACGACGCGGACGCATCAACCCGCCGCACGTTCGTAGATCAGAACACCGGTCTCCGCTTTCCACATGAGTTCGATGGTGCTGTCTGTTCGGACAACAAACCTCGCTACGAGCATGTGCGTCGGCGCGGCTGCGGCTGCGTCTACGCCTACGCCTACGAGAAATCTACGTTACTACTGTTCAGCCGCGGCGCGGCCCACCGCAGAGCAGCTACGGCGACTTCAGGATGACTGACAGAGCAACGCCGAAGAATCATCTACCGTTTGCTTCGCGGCCTCGTAGCTCAGGGGATAGAGCACAGGTTTCCTAAACCTGGTGTCGGAGGTTCGAGTCCTCCCGGGGCCATCGGGTTGGTCGCGCGAGCGGTCGGCGAAGTCGAGTGGGACTTCGTGCAGATCTGACGTTCATCTGACAGGTCTCCGAGAGGCGTCTGTTCATCAACGTTCCCGAGCGACCTTCGGCCATGCATGTCGGCACGATCGTGCACGGTGATGCGAGCGGGGAGTGGACGCTCGACGAGAACGGGGACGTTGAGGAGATCGTGTTCTTCGCCTCTCCGCGTTGGATGGGCTACGGGCGGAAGGCCGAGTAGCGGTACACCCTCCCTTCGCGACGTGCTCGGGCGGTGGGGCCTGCGCTCGGCCGAGCTGCTCACCTCTGCCTGAGCCTCCCTGATGCCCGAACGTCCTTTTTACGGTCGTAGCCGCGCTTTGGCTTTCAGGATCTTCAACTCAAGAGTCGCTTCCTTTGTTACGCCGAGCGCGTCCATCGCTTGGAAGGTGAGTCTGTATAGGCCCGCATGACGGGGCATACCCGTAACGGAGCCGTCCGCTCGATTCAGGCGGATGCCAACAGGGAATCTCCCTCCGAGAACCCGCCAGGTAACCGGGCCGACCCCATCGCGGGTGAGGAGCGATGCGTTATAGCTTCGACCGACACGTGCGACCTGCAGCCGTCTAGTGCTGACAGCGAGCACGGCCTTCACCGTAAGGCTCACGGAGACCGTCGCGGTTCGACTCTCCGTGTCGGTGGCCGAGAACATCACGGGAAACGAACCGGCTGCCATCGGCGTGCCTTTGATCTCGGCCGTCGCAGCGTCGAAACTCAGGCCGTATGGCAGGGTGCCGCTCTCGACCTTCCACGCGTACTCTCCGGTGCCGCCCGTCCCGACGAGCCTTAGCGGCTGCAGCAGCGCCACCCCCACTTCTTCGAGCGGGATGGCCGGTGTGGTGATCGCCAGCGGGTTTCGTACCGCGATCGTGAGCTGCTTCGAGTCCGAACGACTGCCGTCCTGCACGCGCACGGTGAGGGTGTAAGCGCCCGCGGCCGTGGGCGTTCCCGTGAAGGTGCCGCTTGCTGGATTCAGCGATAGCCCGGACGGGAGCTCTCCGGCGACCACCGACCACGTCTGGGTGCCCCCGCCATCGGCGGTGAGACCGAATGTGTATGGGACACCGACCGTGCCTGGCGTCGCCGAGGAGGTCGTGATCGTGAGCGGCGGAGCGGCCGGGGCGGCGCCACCCACCACCTTGATCGTGAATTCGCGTTGCGAGGTGACTGGAACACACCACGACGCCGAGGGCGGATTTTCGTCACTCAGCTCGACCCAGAACGACCAGCTTCCCGACTCAGTCGGCGTGCCGCTGACGAGTCCGTCCTTGCGCAGAGAGAGACCCGGCGGCAGCGACCCCGAGAGGATCTTGTACTGGTACGGCAACGCCGGGCCGCAGCCTCCGTCCCCGCGGAACCAGTGCGTGTATGCCTCACCCACGTTGCCGACGGGCGGGCTGTAGCTGTCGTCGGTGAAACGTAATGCGAGAGCCGCGGGAACAACGACCAGGGCAGCGAGGGCGACGACGATCAGGCTTCGCGTGAATCGCATGGGACTCCCGTGTGGCATCGCATTAGACCGAATGGGCAGGTAAAGCACCCTGCCCACTGGGCGGACGACGGATCAGTATGCCTACCGGTTCGCACGCTGCATGAACACGCTAAGAGTCGACACGCGTGCTACGGCAACGTTGCGCGTTGCTCGGAGGGGCAGGAGTTTAAGTGCGTGACGCGCACACTCTCCCGATGCGCCTTGGTCTCGTTGCGCTTCTTGTTGCCTCGTTCTTCGCGGTCGTCGCGACGGATTCGCTCGCCATCCGATTCGCGGACACGCCTTGCGTGGAGTCTGGCGCTGCTCGCGCCTGCCCGGCAGGCGTGGTTGGAAGTCCGTATCTCCTTCGGCTCAACGGAGAAGGCGGGTGCGGTCCTGCCCTTCCGTACCAGTACAGAGTCCTCAATGGGTCCTTGCCACCTGGCCTTGCACTCGACAAGGATGGGCTGCTCTACGGCACACCAGCTACGGCGGGCACCTGGTCGTTCTGGGTCGAGGTGAGCGACGAGGACCCACCATCGGCCACGTGGTGCAGGCCAGTGAAGTCGGAGCGCGAGTTCATCGTGACGGTCGCGGCTCAGCCAGGGACGGTGGGGTCGGCCTATGCGGTACAGGTCAGCGCCGACGGGGTCGGCACATTGGCGTGGTCGGTCGCCTCAGGAACGCTTCCACCGGGCCTCGTACTGAGTCCAACCTCGGGTTCGATCGCTGGCACGCCCGCGATCGCCGGTACCTTCCCGTTCAAGCTCGCGGCGACAGACACTCGCGGCGTTACGGCCAACGTGGACCTCACGATCCAGGTGTATCCGCGGCTGGTGTTTGCGACGAAGCGTCTCGCTCCCGCCAGGGTTGGACGATCTTACGTGGCCACCGTTAGGGCAAGTGGCAGTGTTTCGCCCGTGACATTCACCGCGCTTTCGGGCCGGCTCCCGATCGGACTGCGTCTCAACATGAAGACTGGGGTACTCAGCGGCAAGCCGCATAAGTCCGGCACGTACAGAGTCACAATCGAGGCACAGGACGGCTTGCGAAGGACGGCGAAGCAGACCTACGTCCTCACAGTGCGGCCACTCGCACCCCGGCGAGCCTGAACACGACGAGAAGCGACCGTCCGGACCGGGCCACAGCTCGCGAAGTACGAGGGCGTCGGTTCGCTTGACGAAAACTCGCAACACGAGCGCGACGAGGATCGCGTCGTTCGCCTGGCCGGCGACCGGGATGAAGTCCGGAATGAGATCAAAGGGAAGCGCGAGGTACGGGATCAGCGCCGCCACGAGGCTCTTGCTCCTGCGGGGTGCACGGGGTCACGAAGCAGGCGCGAGAACAGGATGACGCAGTCAGGAACGAAGCAAGCGAGCGCCCGTGCGTCGGTTCGCCTGCCAACGACGATGAACGCGAGTACAACCAGGAGAAAAGTAACGAACATCGCGCACCCGAAGTACAGCGGCCATGTCGTCACGAATCCTCAGGAGGGTATCGGGCCAGTTCAGCCCGCCCGCCGGCCATGGTGCTCGTCGATCAGAGTTGAACCCGCCCCCCTCGCGAAGTGCTGGGCGACGAGCCTGGTTGCGTGCCCGGCGCGCATAGCCTCTCCGCCGTCTCTTCGACGAGAGAGGCCGCGAGCCGGTGACGCAGCAAGAAGAACGGGTTGGCAGCAGGCAATGGGTCGTGCTGTTGGCGTTGCTCCTCTGTCTGCTCGCCGCCGTACTGGCCGTCGAAATCTTTCGGGCCTTCGGTCCTAGCGCTCCGACGCCGGTCATCCGCCCGGAGAGCCTTCCGGCGAACCCGACCGTCGAGACGTCCGCGCGGTTCACGTTCACGGACTCGAGGCAGGTGACCTTCGAGTGTGCGCTGGACCGCACGCCGTTCGTCGTCTGTGGGACCGGCTCTCTCGGCACGGCCTCGTACCGAGGCCCGCTGCCGGCGGGGACGCATGTCTTTCGGGTGCGGGCGCGGTCAGGTGCACGGACGAGCTCCGCGGCCGCGTACTCCTGGGTCGTGCTCGCGACGCCGACCAGTGGATCGATTGCCCTCGGGCCGGCGATGCCGGTGGAGATCTCCGGGCGTGTGGGCGGGCTTGTCCCCGGAGTGACGAAGGCGATTCCCGTGACGTTCAGGAACCCGAGCACGGTGCGGATCCGCGTCACCGCCCTGAGAGTGAAGCTCTTGCCGGGGAGCGTCCCGCCCGGCTGCCCGGGCGCAGCCAATCTCGTCTTGCGGCAGGCGACAGGGATCACGACTCGGGCACCCGTGACTATCCCCGCCCGAGCTAGCGTCACGATCAGCGCGTATCCGCGTGCGCCGCTGATCACGTTCCGCAACCTGGCGACGAGTCAGAACGCCTGCAAAGGGAAGAGCTTCCGGCTCAGGTACACCGGGGAGGCGCACGCTTGAAGCGGATACTCACGAAGCGGCGATTGGCGGGTGCGTGCAGTGTCACCGTGATCCTCGCCGTTGCACTTGGTGCGTTCGCCTACTGGACCACCGGCGGGGCAGGGAACGCGAGCGCAAGTGTGGGCACTCTCAGCGCTCCCGGCAGTGTGTCGGCCTCGACCACATACGGATCGGGAACGGTCAACGTGAGCTGGAGCGCTGTCACGGCGCCGAATGGCAGTGCGGTGACGAGCTACTACGTCGAGCGGTTCTCGGGTTCGACCCCGAGCGCCGCATGCGGCACTACGTCGAGCTCGCCCACGTCCTCGACGAGCTGCGCCGACACGAGCGTCCCCGACGGCACGTACACCTACAAGGTGACGGCGGTCTTCCGCTCCTGGACAGCCAGGAGCGGCGCAAGCAACTCAGTGACGGTCGTGAACGACACCACCGCCCCCACCGTCTCCTCGATCAACCGTGCCGGCACGAGCTCGACGAACGCCGGGCCACTGACCTGGACCGTCACCTTCTCGGAGCCGGTGAACAACGTCGTCTCCGCCCGCTTCTCGCTCGTGACGGGCGGGACCGGAGGCACCGCCCCCTCGATCAGCTCGGTCACCGCCTCCGGGGGAGCGCCGTCAGCGACCTGGACGGTGTCCGTCTCCACCGCTGGGACGACCGGCACCAATGCAGGTTCCATCGGACTCAACCTGACGAGCATCGGCTCGATCGCCGACGTCGCCACGAACGCCCTCTCGGCCACGTTCCCGGTCGTCGGCCAGGCCTACACCTACGACATGACCTCAGCCACGGCCGCCGACATCCAGGCGGCGAACGGAGCTGGCGGGACGGCAGGGAGGATGGGGACGGGTGACGTCATCACGTACACGTTCTCCGAGGCGATGTCGGCGACCTCCATTCTGGCCGGCTGGAGTGGGGCATCGACGAGCGTGAACGTGACGGTCACGAACGCGGGTGCGAACGACAACGTGACCGTCGTCGGGGTGAACCTCGGAACGATCGCGACGGGAGGCAGCTACGTCACCAGCACGAGCACTGTGACCGCGACGATGGTGATGAGCGGCTCGACCGTCACCATCACTCTTGGCGCGAACCCGAGCGGGCTGGCCACCGTCGCAAGCAGCACCATGGCGTGGACGCCATCAGCGTCCGCGAAGGATGTCGCCGGGAACGCAATGTCGACCACGGGTACGAACCGAAACCGGCGCACCGAAGCAGAACTTCTGATGCGTCGATGATGGCTCGCGAAAGGGAGACTCAGCATGCGTGCGATTGCGCGGCGGCTCCCAAGCACCGTAGACCTCGCCGAGCCGCGCTTAGGTGAGGTCGACTGCGAAGAGCCGGTGCGAACCCTCGATCCCCTTCAGCTCCACGTCGCGACTCTCGAGGAACTCGATGTCCGAGCCTGACACGAGCTCGCGCACGAGGTTGGACACGAGCACCTCGCCTCCGAGCGCCTGACTGGCGACGCGCGCCGCGTAGTGCACGGTGGTGCCGAAGAACTGGTCCGCCTCGTGCAGCGCGTCGCCGGTGTGGACGCCGATCCGGGCGCGAATAGGCGGTGAGGCTTCTGCCACATGCCGGGGGCATCGCTCCTTGCGAGCCTCCGACTGACGTCTACGATCGCCAGCGTGGACCCTGAGCAGTACAAGCGGACTGCGCTCGAGAACTGGCAGACGATCGCGTCGGGCTGGGAGCGCCGGCGGGCGGAGATCGAGAAGACCACCGGTCCGGTCACCGAGTGGATGGTTCGGGCGCTCGACCCGCAACCGGGCGACATGGTGCTCGAGCTCGCAGCCGGGCCCGGCGATACCGGCTTCGCGGCCGCTGCGCGCCTCGGCGAGGAGGGCCGTCTCATCTCGAGCGACTTCTCGTCCGCAATGGTCGAGGTCGCTCGCCGGCGCGCAGCGGAGCTCGGGCTCCGGAACGTCGAGCATCGCCAGCTCGACGCCGAGGACATCCCGCTCGAGGACGACTCCGTCGACGGCGTCCTCTGCCGGTTCGGTTACATGCTCATGCCGGATCCCGAGGCGGCCGTCGCGGAGACGCGCCGCGTCCTGCGGCCCGGCGGTCGCCTGGCCCTTGCCGTCTGGAGCACGGGCCGGCGCAACCCCTGGGTCACGATCGCCGGCCGCATCCTCGTCGAGCTCGGCCACGCTCCCCCGCCCGAGCCGGATGCGCCCGGCCCGTTCGTGCTCGGAGAGGACGGACGTCTGCGTGACCTCCTCGAAGGCGGGAGCTTCGTCGACGTGCACATCGAGGAGATACCTCTGCTCATGAGGTACGACGATGTGGACGACTTCATCGCGACCTCCAGAGAGACGAGCGGCATGCTCGCACGGATCTGGGCGGACGTCTCGGACGCGGAACGCGAGGCGATCGCGACACGACTCGCCGAGGACTTCGCGCCGTTTGCAGTCGAAGACGGCTACGAGCTGCCCGGTGTGGCCGTCGGCGCAAGTGCCAGCTGACTCGTTGGGTTTTCGCGACGCTTCCTACACCGCGTGCATGTGTTCGATGCTGGGGACATCCACGGATTGACGCCAGAAGGCGTGTATTGCAGGGTCGGTGCCGGTGGGCGAGAGGGGCGCGGGCAAAGCTTCCCACGCCCCTCTCGGCTCGACTCAGCTCACCGGCTTGAACGCGTGGTCGAGGCCGTAGTGGGCGATCTTCTGTCCGAGCTCGACGCCGGCCTCGTCCGAGAACCGGTAGTGCAAGCCGGCCCAGATCCGTGCGTCGATGATCTCCTCGCGGAGCTGGTCCGCGGTGTCGAAATGGCGCACGGAGTCGAAGTTCCCGGTTGCTCCAGAGGAACTGAAGCCTCGGAGGTCGATATCGATTTCGTCGGTGCCGAAGAACTCGCTGAGGACCTCCGCGACCGCGGACGTGTTCGTCCCGTGAGCACTCGGATACTCGGGGTGGTTCGGTGTCGGCAACAGGGGCTGCCACCCAGGCTGCTCAGTCGTCCTCGAATTGCCGTCATCGACTCCCGGAACGGATCCGTGGCCGTCTGCGGAGACCGCGGACGGATCGATCGCGGTCACCGGCCGCCAGAACAGGAGCTTGTACTTCGCGTTGAGGGTGGACATGAGCGCATCCGCGCTCACCGTGTTGAGCATCGCCAGCAGCCGTGCCGTCTGCAGCAGACTGAGTGACCGTGCCGTCGCGAGATCGCGAGCGGCGCGATTGAACTGACGGATCACGTTCGCCGAGTAGAACCACGCGACCGCGGTCTGCTCCGCCGTTCGGTCCGTGCTTGTTGCACTGCCGTACTTCTTCACCTCGTCGAATCCCCTGACCCATGTCTGACTCGTCAGCGGCGGCGGCGGTTCCGGCTGGAACTGCCCCGGCGCCTTGAGGAGAAACGGCTGCACCGATCCGAGCCACGGCGTCTGCGCGGGCTGGAACGGAGGGGTCAGACGCCAGACTCCTGGACCCGGGTCCTTCGTCGGGAACGATGACGTCGACGCGATCGGGGTCTGGACGCCGTCGCCCGTACGCATCGCGATGATGCTGTTCGACGCCGCGAGTCCGACGCTCGTCCCCTTCCCGCCGTCTGCGGTGCAGCCGCTCAGAGCCGCGAGGGCGTCGGTGTAGTACCCGTTCAGCGCGGTGATCTGGGTCGGCTTCGAGGTGAAGTAGTGGTAGAGCGTCCGGTATGCGGCCTCGACCACAGCGCAGTCGACGGAGGCACCTGCCGGGGCGGTGACCCCGGGACCGTACGGCTGGTAGCCGCCCTGAATCGCGACGACCGCGTCATAGACCGCCGTCGACGCGTACGCCATGTAGACCTCGCCCTCACCCTGGAACGCACCCGAGCCGACAACGGTGTCCTCGGCGATCTTGTTCCACTGCTGAACGGTGTTCGGCAGCGACGGGAGGACAGCTTGGGCGTTACGACTCGCGGTCGCACCGATCGCAACGACGAGGGTGACAACTGGGAGGAGCCCCACCCATCGCGAGCTCCTCGGCGTCGTGTGATTGCTCATGATTACCTCCACTGACTTGGTTCCGAGTGACGCTAGGAACCGGCGATCGAGCCGACTACGGTGGTGGCAGGCAAGTGCCGGGGGTGCTGGCCTCCAGCGGAAGACGGGGGGAGCTACTTGACGTCGCCTAGCGGTGTCGGCGAACGTCTGGTCGTGGATCGCTCGGACCGACCGACGCCAGAGTCGCACGAGGATCTACGCCGCATGATCGAGGAGCTGCGGGCTTCGCGCGAGCGGCTCGTTCTCGCGGCGGACGCGGAGAGCCACGCGATCGAGCGAGCACTGCACGACGGCGTGCAGCAGCAGCTCGTGGTGCTCGCTGTCGGGCTCCAGCAGATGGGGGTCATGGTGGACAGTGATTCCGCCGCGAAGCCGCTCCTCGACGAGTTCGCCCGTGACCTGCAGGACGCGGTGGACGTGACGGCGCGCCTCGCCGAGCGGATCCAGCCACCACTCCTCGAGCACGGCGGGCGGCTGCCGGTCGTCCTGCGCTCGGCGGCGGTGAGCGCCGGAGTGGTCGCATCCGTCGAGGTCGAGACCGTCCGCACGAGCTTTCCGCCGGAGGTGGCCCGAACTGTGTTCCTCTGCTGGCTCGAGGCGCTCGTGCACCGAGACGCGAAGCCTGCGATCTCCGTGCACGAGGAGGAGGAGGCTCTCGTGTTCGAGATCGTCTCGCATGGCGCGACGCTCGATCGGCTGCGTGACCGGATCGAGGCACTCGGCGGCCGGCTGACCGTCGAGACAACGGCGGGCGGCATGACGCAGGCGTCCGGCTCGCTGCCGCTCACGCGACGGCCCTAGCCGCTCTCCGCGAGATAGAGGATCACGGCTTTCACCCTTTTGTGAACCGCCGTCTCCCAGCTGAGCCCGAGCTTGAGGAAGATCGAGTGGATCACCTTCTCGACCGATCGCTCAGTCAGGAAGAGCGCCTCGGCGATCGCCGCGTTGTTCCTCCCCTCGGCCATCTCGCGCAGCACGTCGCGCTCCCGCGGGGTGAGATCGTTGAGCGGCGAGCTCTCACTCCGCGCGTTCTCCGCCACGAGCGCATCGACGACCTTCGGATCCATCACCGAGCCGCCTGCCGCAACTGCACGGATCGCAGCGATGAGCTGGTCGAGATCCTTCACCCGTTCCTTCAGGAGATAGGCGCGGCCCTCGCTCCCTGCCTCCAGTAGCGCGAGCACGTAGGTCGGCGCCGCATACTGGCTGAGAACGACCACTCCGACCTGCGGGTGCGTCTTGCGTAGTCGCGCGGCCGCCTGGATTCCCTCATCGGTGCCGCCCGGAGGCATGCGGATGTCGGTGACGACGACATCGGGATGCTCGGAGTCGACCGCGGCGAGCAGCGAGTCGAGGTCTTCGCCGACGCCCACTACCTCGACCTCGTCGTGCGTGTCGAGCAGACGTCGCAGGCCCTCGCGTACGAGGTACTGGTCTTCGGCGAGGACGACGCGAATCGGCACTGGGTGAGAATAGGTCGGTGTCGTCCTCAACTCCAGACGGGGAGATCCTTAGATCGCCGCCACCGGACCAGCCGCGCGTCCTCATCGTCGACGACAACGAGAAGAATCTGAAGCTCGCCCGTGACGTCCTCCGCGCCGGCGGGATGCGGACGATCGAGGCGGCGACCGGTGCCGAGGCGATCCAGATAGCGGTTGGAGACCTCCCGGACGTGATCCTGCTCGACCTGCGGCTTCCGGACATGGACGGCTTCGACGTTCTTCGCGAACTGAAAGGACGCGAGGCGACAGCGCGGATTCCCGTCGTCGCGCTCACTGCCCTGCGAACCGAGGCGGACGGTGATTGGTTCCTCGAGGCGGGATTTGCCGGCTACCTCGAGAAGCCGATCACGGTTCGCGACTTTCCCGCTCAGGTGCGAGATCACTGGAGGAAGGCGACCGGCTAGTGCGTCTCACCCGAAGGGATGCTGGCATCCCTTCCACCGGCAAGCGAGCAAGGTTGCTATTGGCACTCCGGTGCTCGTATGGTCCGTCGCATGGACATCACCGATCGGATCAGAAAGCTCGTTTCGGTGATGGCAGGCGGAAAGCGAGTCGCGCTGGCGCTCGGCAGCGCCGTGCTGATTTCACTGTTCCTCGCGGCATGCTCCGGCTCTGACAGCAGCTCGGCGGCGCAGAACATCCCACGCGTCGGCCTGATGCACGTCGGCACCGACCACGTCCCGCCCTCGTTCCCGGCTCTCGCAACAGAGCTCCGCGAGAAGTTCGGGTGGGACGTCCCCGAGGCGGACGTCGCCCGGTGCGCGGACGTGAAGAAGATCCTGAAGAGCTGCGACATCCGAGGAAAGGACGTCGAGCTCGAATGGCGCAACCTCGAGCCGTTCGAGGCCGACACGCAGGCGTCCGTGTTCGTCCGCCAGGGCGTCGACGTCATCGTTGCGTTCGAGGACGCATCGATCGCAGCCGCGCAGAAGGCGACCGCGGGGATGCCGCACCCCACCCCGATCGTCTTCCTGCATCCGTCCGATCCGGTCCGCCAGGGGTTGACCGACAGCCTCTCGCGACCCGACCGGAATCTCACCGGAGTCTTCGGAGCACGCGACGTCGTCGCCAAGCAGCTGGAGCGGTACCAGCTCCTCGTCCCGAAGTTGCGCCGCGTGCTGACACTCGTGGATCCGACGGACACGAAGACAACACCAGTCCTCCTCGCCCAATACAAAGCCGCAGCGGCCCGACTCCAACGGCCTTTGCAGCTCGAGATTCGGAACGCGACCACGGACAAGGACCTCGAGCGCGTGTTCCGCTCACTGAAGCCGGGTGAGGTCGACGGCGCGTTCCTCCTCTCGCCGAGCCTCCGGCTCAACCACTCGGCAGAGACGATTCGTCTCGCCCGCAAGGCGCACCTTCCGGTCCAGGCACACCGGAAGGAGTGGGTCGAGCAGGGCGCGCTGTTCTCGTACGGAACCGACCTCGCACCGGTTGGGCGGGCGGGGGGCCGCTATGTGGACAGCCTGCTCAGAGGCATGACACCGGCCGATCTGCCCGTCCAGGAAATCCCGACAGTCGATTTCGCGATCAACCTGAAGACCGCCAATCGGCTGGGCATCAAGGTTCCGCAGGGGATGATCATCCGCGCGGACGAGGTCTATCGGTAGCCTCGGCCGCGACGCCGGGGAGCGGAGCATGGACTCGCCTGTACGGCCGCAACGACGACTGATCTGGAAGTACACCGCGGTCGTCGTCACTCTCGTCGCCGCAGCGACCATCTCCGTCGGACTCACGGAGCTCTACTTCACCTCGCGCGACATCAAGCGGGCGGTGACCCGCGTGGAGCAGGACAAGGCATCCTCCGCCGCGATCTCGATCGAGCAGCTCACGAAGGGCCTGCTTCGGGAGCTCGACTCGGTTGCTCAACCCTCGGTCGCGCGCGGAAACCGCGGCCTCCAGGAACGGAACCAGGACTTCCAGCACGTGCTGGACCGCGATCGCCTGATCAGCCAGCTGAGCTACCTGGATGCAACCGGGAGGGAGTGCGTGCGCAGCTCATCACTGGAGCCCAACCGTGTCACGTGCGCGGTCGACCGCTCCTCGACGCCCGAGTTCGTCCGCGCACGCGCCGACGAGCAGTACCTAGGACCCGTCTACTTCCAGCGGCGCTCCCAGCCCCACATGAAAATCGCGGTCTCGGAGAACGCGCCCGGGCGCGGCGTCGTCGTCGCCGACGTGGACCTCAGCTCCGTCAGCGACATTATCGAGCGGGCGCGCGTCGGGACGACCGGATACGCGTACGCGGTCGACTCGCGCGGAGTCCTCATTACGCATCCCAACATCAACCTCGTCCTTCGGCGGACGAGCTTTGCCGATCTTCCGCAGGTGCGAGCCGCGCTGGAGCAGCCCGTTGCGTCCGCCGGCACGGCGACGGTCGGTCACGACGAGAACGGGACGAAGGTCCTGAGCGCCTTCCGTACCGTTCGACCGCTCGACTGGCGCGTGTTCGTCCAGGAACCGTTGAGCGAGGCGTACGCGCCGCTCCGGGCGGCCATCTGGCGGACCGCGTTCCTGCTCGTCGCCTTCCTGCTGCTCGCCGTCGCCACGGGCGTCTTCCTCGCTCGCAGGCTGGTCCGGCCGATCGAGTCGATCCAGGTGGCGGCGGCGAAGATCGGCTCAGGGCAACTCGACCAGCGGATCGAGGTCTCGAGCAACGACGAGCTGGGGGCGCTTGCGGAGGAGTTCAACCGCATGGCCGCACAGCTCCAGGAGTCGTACTCGGGCCTCGAGCTCAAGGTCGAGGAGCGGACGCACGAGCTCGGGCTCGCGCTGACCGCGCTCGACGTGAAGAGCCGCGAGCTGGAAGCGGCCAGCCAGCACAAGTCGGACTTCCTCGCGAACATGTCGCACGAGCTGCGCACGCCGTTGAACGCGATCCTCGGCTTCTCCCAGGTACTGCGCGAGGAGATGGTCGGCGAGGTCAACGAGAAGCAGGCGGAGTACCTCGAAGACATCCTCTCGTCGGCCCACCACCTGCTCTCGCTCATCAACGACGTGCTCGACCTCTCCAAGGTGGAGGCCGGGCAGTTCGAGCTCGAGATCGCGCCGTTCTCGCTGCGCGACTCGCTCGAACGCGGCGTCGTCATGGTGCGGGAGCGAGCGACTCAGGACGAAGTCCGGATCGAAGTGGCCGCCGATCCGGACGTCGACGTCGTCCAGGGCGACGAGCGTCGGGTGCGGCAGGTCATATTCAACCTGCTGTCGAACGCCGTGAAGTTCACGCCCGCCGGGGGCGCTGTCGACGTGAGTGCGAATCGGGTGGACGGCGAGGTACGCGTATCGGTGACGGACACCGGTCCCGGTCTCGCGCCGGAGGACCACGAACGCATCTTCGACGAGTTCCAGCAGACCGACGCGGGAGTCGAGCAGCGGGAGGGCACGGGCCTCGGGCTCGCCCTGTCGAAGCGCCTCGTCGAGCTGCACGGCGGCCGCATCTGGGTCGAGAGCGAGGTCGGGCGAGGCAGCACGTTCGTGTTCACCCTCCCCGTGGAGGCGGCGAGCAATGGCAGGTGAGCGCATCCTGATCGTCGAGGACAACGAGAAGAACATGAAGCTGTTTCGAGACGTCCTCTCGGCGAAGGGCTATCGAACGCTGGAGGCGACGAGTGGCGCGCAGGCGATCGAGCTTGCGCTCGAGCACGCACCCGATCTCGTCCTCATGGACATCCGACTCCCGGACGTCGACGGCGTGGAAGCGCTCGGGCGCCTCCGATCGGATGAGCGGACGACGTCCATTCCGGTGGTCGCGGTCACCGCTCAGGCCATGCGCGGCGACCGTGACCGGTTCCTGGCTGCGGGGTTCGACGGCTATGTGCCCAAGCCCGTGGACATCGCCGAGCTCGTCTCCATGGTGAGGAAGCACTGCGAAGGCAGAACCCGATGATCGAGGCCGGGAGGATCCTCGTCGTGGACGACGTCCCGCAGAACGTCCGTCTGCTCGAGGCGGTCCTCGAGCCTCGCGGGTACGACGTCGTAACCGCGGCCGACGGGCCGGCAGCGCTCGCGCTCGTCCAATCGGCCGACCCGGACCTCGTGCTGCTGGACGTCGTCATGCCCACGATGGACGGGTACGCAGTCTGCCGGCGGATCCGCGCGCGGGAAGAGACCGCGGTGCTCCCGGTGATCATGGTCACGTCGAGCGGCGGGCAGGAGAAGAGGCAAGCGATCGAGGCCGGTGCGGACGACTTCGTGCAGAAGCCCTTCGACCAGCACGAGCTGCTCACACGCGTCCGCTCGCTGCTGCGCATCAAGCGCTACCACGACACCATCAAGACGCAGTCCTCACAGCTGCTCGAGCTCAACCGGACTCTCGAACAACGCGTTCGGACCCAGCTCGAGGAGCTCGAGCGGCTGCAGCGTCTTCGCCGCTTCCTCTCGCCTCAGCTCAGCGAGGCGATCGTGTCGTCGGGCGACGAGTCGATCCTCGCGAGCCACCGGCGGGAGGTCGCGATGTTCTTCGCAGACCTCCGTGGCTGGACGAGCTTCGTCGACAGCGCGGAGCCGGAGGAGCTGATGCGCGTGCTCGGCGAGTTCCACGACACGGTCGGCCTCCTCGTGCGACGATTCGACGCCACGGTGGGGTTCATCGAGGGCGACGGCGTGCAGCTGTTCTTCAACGACCCGATCGAGGTTCCGGACGCCCCGCTGCGGGCCGTGCGGCTCGGGTGTGCGTTGCGCGAGAAGATGGCAGAGCTGACCGTGCTGTGGCGAAAGCGGGGACACGCTCTCGACTTCGGCGCAGGAATCGCACTTGGCTACGCGACGTGCGGAGAAATCGGCTTCGAGGGCCGCTCGGACTACGCGGCCATCGGCGCCGTGACCAACCTCGCGTCGCGACTCGCGGACGAAGCGACCGCCGGACAGATCCTGATCGACCAACGCCTATATGCAGAGGTCGAAGCGCGCGTGGAGGTCGAACCGATGGGCGACTTCCAGCTGAAGGGCTTCCGCCGACCCGTCGCCGCGTTCGACGTCGTGGCAGTCCGCGAGGCGACCGCCGCGCCGGCAATGCCCGCCGATGCCTCCCGCTGAGCGCTTCGGGCGTTGCCGGGATCCGACGCGGCGCGACCGAGGTGATCCGGTTGCCAGGGCATCCGTCGCTGCCGTCCCCCACCGGGTCCCCTTTGGCTTTGCGTCGTTGCTGCCGAAAACAGAGGCATGGCGAAATGGTCGATTCGAGATCTCTGGGGACGACTCACGCAGAAGAAGGCGCTGAACCCTGACATGCGCGACATGCTGCTGAGCCTCGACAACGTCTACGAACCGAAAGGCCCAACTACCGGCGAGCCGCAGGAGACGTCCGACCGCGCGCAGCAGGAAGACGGGTCGCAGCACGCCACCACCCGCTAGCCCGCGTTGCTAGCGTGGCAAGGTGGCGCAGGCGCTCGCAGGACGAGTGATCGCCGTGGCGGGCGGTGCCGGCAACCTCGGACCGACGGTGGTGAGGCGGCTGGCCGAGTCCGGCGTGAAGACGTGCGTGTGCGGCCGCGATGCCGCGTCGCTCGACGAACTCGCATCTGAGCTCGAGACCCCGATCGAGACGGACGTCGTCGATCTCCTCGACCCGGCCGCTACGAGGGCCTGGGCGGCCGATCTCGCCGATCGCCACGACGGACGCGTCGACGGCCTCGTGCACCTGGTGGGGGGCTGGCGCGGTGGGCCCGCCATCGAGGAGGCGCCGCTCGAGGACTGGGACTTCCTGAGTGCTCTCCTCGTTCGCACCGTCCAGCACGCGACGCAGGCGTTCGCAGCCAAGCTCATCGAGAGCGGGCGTGGCCGCTTCGTCCTCGTCTCTGCCGGACAGGCACAGCAACCGACGCACCCGAACGCGGCGTACGCCGCCGCCAAGGCGGCCTCGGAGACGTGGACGCTCGCGCTGGCCGATCGCTTCAAGGGAACGGGAGCGACGGGAAACATCGTCGTCGTGGGTGCGATCGTGACGCCCGCGATGCGCGCCGAGAGCCCGGACAAGGACTTCTCGACGTTCACGCCGGCGGAGGAGATCGCCGAGGCGATCACCTACCTGTGCTCGGACGACACCTCATCCATGAACGGCCAGCGCCTCACTCTGCGCGGGGCGCACTGAGAGCAGCTCGCGCGCGGGCTTCCGCCCGCACCTGGAGCGGCACGAGCGCCGCGAGGCAGGCGAGAACAACCAGGGATAGAGCTCCGGCCAGCCGAGTGCGAGGCAGACGCCGAGAACGACGAGCTGGCTCGTGAGCCCGACGTTGGCGAGCACAGACACCAGGACCCGGTCGATGTACGCGAGCTGGGCTTCGTGGACGCGTCGAGGTGCGTTCTCGGCGCCGACGATCCGCTCGAAGCGCTGCCGGGAGATCCAGCGGAGGAGATGGTCGAGCGACCCGAAGACGCGAACGTAGATCCACTCGAGGACTCGCTCGGTCCTCCCGCCGGTACGCGCAGGCCGACGGCCGGAGAGTCCGCGGACTTCCCGGTACAGCTCCGTCGCGTTGAAGTCGGCGGCGAGCACGAGCGTGAGGGATACGAATCCCACCGCGGCGAGAACCGGCTGCCCCGTGACATGAGCGATAGCGACGAAGACCACCGCGTTCACGAGGAGGTCCGCTTCGGTGTCGAGATGGCGGCCGAGGAGCGTCACGCGACCGGTGATGCGCGCGACCTGGCCGTCCGTGTTGTCGAGGAGCGTCTTGAGCTGCAGGAGGACGGCCGCTGCGAGCAGCCGTCCGTCCGC
>CAVZNK010000014.1:0-7154 GCA_963776555.1 uncultured Gaiellaceae bacterium
AAGCAGACGCTCTAGCCAACTGAGCTACATCCGCGAGGGGGCGCAGTATAGCCGCGCTTACGCGGCGAGCTTCTCGCGCAGCAGCGGCACGACGTCGTCCGGGTCGGGGTAGCGACCCAGCATCGACTTCGTGAACACGAGCTCGTCGTCGACGTGCACGTCGAAGATCCCGTCCTGCGCCCGGTACGACCTCGACGGCACTGACCGTGCCTTCCCACTCCTCGAGGATCCGCGCCGCCAGACCGGCGGCGTTCGGACGAGCGCCTCAGGGAACGCAGTACTCGATGCGAACGTGGTGACGATCGGCCATCGCTTCGATTCTATGCAGACGCGTCCAGCGCCTCGTTGACGAGGCTGTCCGCGAGCTCGTTGTGCTCGCGACGCACCGCCGTGTAGGTCACGCGACGGATCCGCCGCGCGGAGCGCGACGCGTCGAGGAAGAGGTCCTGCAGCGCGCGATTCTTGACCTTGTACTCCCCGCGCATCTGCTTGACCATGAGCTCCGAGTCGGAGACGACCTCGAGCTCGTCGACGCCGGCCTCGACCGCGCGCTCGAGCCCGGCGACGAGGGCCGAGTACTCGGCGACGTTGTTCGTGGCGACGCCGATCGCCTCGCCGCGGGCATCGAGGACGGTTCCGTCCTCGGCCTCGAGCACGTACGCGTACGCAGCCGGACCAGGGTTCCCGCGCGACCCGCCGTCCGTGAACAGCCGGGCCTTCACGCGTCCACGAGCGGATAGACGTCGTAGGCCGGCTCCTCGTACGGGTGCGCGAGTCTGAGCGCGACGATCGCGTCGCGAATGCGCCCCTCGGGAATGACCGTCTCCACGCGCACCTCGGGAACGCGCTCCTCCCTCCCGCTCTCGCCGACGGCCGGCTCGCTGCGCTCGCCACCGAAGAACGTGCCGGTCCCGGACGAGTACCAGGAGCAGCGTGAGTACTCCCCGATGCGGCCGCCTCCTGCCTCGAAGACGGCGTCGCGCGTCGCCTCGAGCGCCTCTGCGGGGACGAACCAGACGAGCTTGACCCGGCCCACCCGTTTCCCGCTACTGGTTGTCGATCTGCGCGCGCTGGAGCGTGCCCGAGTAGTCGACGTACACGGATTTCCATTCCGTGAAGACGTCGAGCGCCGCCTGTCCCGCCTCGCGGTGGCCGTTCCCCGTCTCCTTGACGCCGCCGAAGGGAAGGTGCACCTCGGCGCCGATCGTGCCGGCGTTGACGTACGTGATGCCCGCCTCGAGGTCGCGCATCGCGCGGAACGCGCGGTTCACGTCGCGGGTGAAGATCGAGGAGGAGAGCCCGTAGCGGATGCCGTTGGAGATCCGAAAGGCCTCGGCCTCGTCGCGGAAGCGGATCAGCGAGAGCGTCGGCCCGAAGATCTCCTCCTGCGCGATGCGCATGTCGGGCTGAACGTCTCCGAAGATCGTTGGCCGGTAGTAGAAGCCCTTCGCGAGGTCGCCCTCGTCGGCGATCCCGCCACCCGTCAGGAGCGTCGCGCCGTCGTCCTTGCCGATCTGCGTGTAGGAGTGGATCTTCTCGAGCGCCGCGGCGTTGATGACAGGCCCGACGTCCGTGTCGCCCTCCCACCCCGGGCCGAGCCGAAGCGACTCCGCGCGCTCGACGAGATGGGCGGCCAGCGTGTCGTAGAGGCTCTCGTGGACGATGACGCGGCTCGTCGCCGTGCACCGCTGCCCCGAGGTGCCGAACGCCGACCAGACGATGCCGTCGACAGCCAGGTCGAGATCGGCGTCGTCCATGACGATGATCGCGTTCTTGCCGCCGAGCTCGAGGTGGACGTGCTTCAGACCCTCGGCAGCCGCCTCCAGGACCTTCACGCCGGTCTCGCGCGAGCCCGTCAGTGAGATCACGCGGACGTCCGGATGGCGCACGAGACGCTCACCGACGGCACCGCCGCCGCCGTGGACGATGTTCACCACGCCCGCCGGGACGCCCGCCTCGCTGAGGAGCTCGACGAACCGCTGGCCGAGCATGGGCGTATCCGTGGCGGGCTTGAAGACGACCGTGTTGCCGGACACGAGCGCCGGCGCGATCTTCCAGGACGGGATCGCGATCGGGAAGTTCCACGGCGTGATCACGCCGATGACGCCGATCGGCATCCGCATCGACATCTGGAACTTGTTCTGTAGCTCCGACGGCGTCGTCTGGCCGAACAGGCGCCTGCCTTCGCCGGCCATGTAGTAGGTCATGTCGATCGCTTCCTGGACGTCGCCGCCCGCCTCTGCCCGGACCTTCCCCATCTCGTGCGTCATGAGCTCCGTCAGCTCGACCTTGTGGTCGGCGACGAGCTGCGCGAAGCGGAAGAGGATCTCGCCACGTCGGGGAGCGGGAACGAGGCGCCAGTCCTCGTACGCCTCCTTCGCAGCCGCGACCGCGCGGTCGACGTCCTCGGCGCCGGACCTGGGGAAGACCCCGATGAGCTCCCCGTCGGCGGGGCTCGTCGACTCGAAAGTGTCGCCGGAGGCCGCGTCCACCCACTCGCCGCCTATGTAGTTTTGCTGTGTGCGTGTCTCTGTCGTCGCCATGCGCCCAGCCTATCTCCACGATCCCGCGTGATGAACCGGCACGCCTACCTCGACCCGCGCGACAGCGAGTACGCGGACTCGCTCTCCGGCGACGAGCGCGAGACGGTCGTCTCCACTGTCACGCGCTTCCGTCGGCCGGATCGGCTGCGGATCGGAGATCCGCTTCCGGAGCTCGAGCTCCTGCGTCTCGCGGACGGTGCCGCTGTCCCGCTCGCGTCCCTCGTCGACGGCCGACCGCTCGTCCTCGTCTTCGGCAGCTTCACCTGACCGCCGTTTCGTCGCCGGTCGGGCGACATCGAGACCATGTATCGCAGCTACCGCGACCGGGCGTCACTCGTGTTCGTCTACATCGCCGAGGCGCACGCGACGGACGGCTGGCAGATGGAGTCGAACGTCGACGAGAACGTGCTCATCGCCAACCACGTGACGATCGAGGATCGCTTCGCCGCCGCTCACGCCGGCGTGGAGCGGCTCGGGTTGACCATTCCCGTCCTCGTCGACCGAATGGACGACACCGTGAGCAACGCATTCGCGGCGTGGCCAGAGCGGATCTACGTGATCGACGCGAACGCGAACGTCGCCTACGCCGGCGGCCCCGGCCCGTTCGAGTTCGACCCGGATGCGGCGGCCGCCGCTCTCGCCGAGCTCCTCTAGCGCGCGACGTTGGGGACGACGCGGCCGTCGTCGTCGAGCGATGCGTTCCACTCGGTGAACGCAGCCTCGATCTCGGAGATGTCCGCGCCGCGGTCGGCGAGACGGATCGGTTGACCCGCCTCCGGAAGCACGCGGTACTGGTACCACGTGATCTCCCAGACGAAGGTGAGCACGAGCTCGCTGTTCACGCCCGAGAGGGGCACGATCGAGACGAGCGGCGCGCCGAGCGCGCGGCTGACGCCCGAGATCGTCCGCCGGAAGAGGCTCGCGTTGAAGAGATCCGCGGCCTCGACCAGCGCCGCTTCCGAGTCCGTGAGCCGACGGAGCACGGGCTCGGGCACGACCGGCTGCGGCTCGCCGTTCGAGACACCGAGAAGCTGCGACCAGCGCGTGCGCTTCTTGCGTACCCGCGGCGAGAGGGCGGGAGACACCGGCCCTCCCTCGCGCACCCAGCCGTAGTCGAGCGCGACGTCCTGGCAGAGCGGACAGACGTCCACGAACTCGACGCCGTCGGGCGAGAAGCGAACCGCGATCTCCCCCTGCAGCAACGTCCGCTCGCACACCGCGCACGCGCGGTGCACGCTGGCCTTCGTTACGCGCATCGTGCGGACCCTAGCAGCGGTCTCTCACTTGTCCACAGGCTGTGGACGAAGCGACACTACGCCTTTGCCGCCTCCCGCTCGCGCTTCGTCTCCTCGATGATCTTCTGCGCTACGTGGCTCGGAACCTCGTCGTAGCGGAGGAAGTGCATCGAGTAGTCGCCGCGGCCGCCTGTCATCGACGTCAGCGACTGCGAGTACGTCAGGAGCTCGGCCATCGGAACCTCGGCCTTGATCGACGTCATGCCCCCGACGGGCTCCATGCCCTGCAGCCGTCCGCGCCGCGAGTTGAGGTCGCCGTTCACGGAGCCTACGGCGTCGTCCGGCACCGTCACCTCGAGCTCCATGATCGGCTCGAGAAGGACGGGATCCGCATTCATGTACGCGTCCTTCCACGCCATCGAGCCGGCGATCTTGAACGCCATCTCCGAGGAGTCGACCGTGTGATACGAGCCGTCCACGAGCTCGACGCGCACGCCCTGCACCGGCGCGCCCGCGAGCTCGCCGTTGTGCATCGCCTCCTGGATGCCCTTGTTCACCGCAGGCCGGAAGCTCTGCGGGATGACACCGCCGACGATCCTGTCGACGAACTCGTACTCGGCCTCCGAGGTCGGCGCGATGACGATGTGACAGTCGCCGAACTGGCCACGGCCTCCGGTCTGCTTCTTGTAGCGACCGTGTGCGCGCGCCTCCTTGCGAATGGTCTCGCGATACGGGACGCGCGGGGGATGCAGCTCGATGTCGACGCCGAAGCGCCGCTTCGCGCGCTCGAGCGCGACCTCGACGTGCATCTGGCTCATCCCCGAGAGAATCTCCTCGCCCGTCTGCGGGTCGCGGCGTAGACGCAGCGTGGGATCCTCCTCCGCGAGCCGACGTATCGCAGTCGCGACCTTCTCCTCGTCGCCCTTCGACTTGGGCGTAATCGCGAAGCTCATGACCGGCTCCGGGAACCCGAAGTTTGGAGACTCGATCGCGGCCTCCTTGTCGGTTAGGAGGTCGCCCGTCTGCGCGTCCTTCAGCTTTGCGACGGCGCCGAGGTCGCCCTCGCCGAAGTCGAGCGCAGCATGGTGCTCCTTCCCCTGTACCTCGAGGATCGTCCCCATCCGCTCCTTCCCCTTCGAGCGGAGGTTCAGGAGCGTCGTGTCGGCCGTGACCGTTCCCTTCAGCACGCGGAAGAGGTTGATGCGTCCGGCGAACGGGTCAGCGACGGTCTTGAAGACGAAGGCCGCGGTGCCCGCGCCGTCCACGTCGATCGGCGAGCCCTTCTTCGCCGGGGACGGAACACCCTCGACGAGCAGGTCGAGGAGCGCATGCGTGCCCAGGTTCTTCGTGGCGACGCCGCAGGCGACCGGGAAGACGTCGCCGCTCGTGACCGCCGCCTTGAGAGCCGCAGCGACCTCCTGAGCGTCCAGCTCCTGCCCGTCCAGGTAGCGCTCCATGAGCGCCTCGTCCGTCTCGACGACCGCGTCCAGGAGCTTCTCGCGGTACTCGGCGGCGAGGTCGGCCATCGCGTCGGGAATCGGCCCGGGCTCTCCCTCCTTTGCGCCCTCGGGGCTCGTGTACGCGCACATGTGAAGGACGTCGACGATGCCCGTGAGCTCGTGCTCGGCGCCGATCGGGATGTGCACCGCGACACACTGCGTCGACAGCTGGTTGCGAAGCGCCTCGAGCGTGCGGAAGAAGTCGGCCCGCTCGCGGTCGAGCATGTTCACGAAGACGACGCGAGCGAGCCCGAGATCGTCGGCGAGCTTCCACGCGCGGGATGTCCCGACCTCGACCCCCATGACCGCCGACACGACCACGAGCGCCCCCTCGACCACGCGCGCAGCGCAGCGCAACTCGCCCTGGAAGCTCGGGTCGCCCGGCACGTCGACGAGGTTGACCTTCCGCTCCTGCCACGTCGTGTGCTCCAGCGACACCGAGATCGAGAGTCGCCGGCTGTGCTCGTCCTCGTCCGAGTCGGAGACGGTGGTGCCGCCCTCGACGGTGCCGAGGCGGTTGATCGCGCCGGTCTGGAAGAGCAGCGCCTCGACGAGCGAGGTCTTCCCCGTCCCGCGGTGGCCGACGACGGCGACGTTGCGGATCTTTGCGGGCTCGGACATGGGCTGGCTCTCCTCCTCGGCGCTGGCGTGTTCCGGCCGAGAAGCTTAGTTGGCGTCCGGTAGAGCGCCGCGCTCAGGCGTAGTCGACGGTGTGGCTCCGGATCTGGAGCGGAGAGAAGGCCCGCTCACGCGGCCCTTCTCTACGTCTCGGCAGTCTCGCGGGCGCCGCCGGAGAGATGCGCCTTCAAACGCAGGATCGCCTTCGTATGGAGCTGCGAGACCCGCGATTCGGTGACGCCCAGGACTTCGCCGATCTCGCGGAGCGTCAGCTCCTCGTAGTAGTAGAGCGTGACGACGAGCTTCTCGCGCTCGGGGAGGTCGGAGATCGCCTCGGCCAGCGCTTCCTTGACCTCCGTCTGCTCGAGCGAGGACTCGGGGTCGGGTCCCGACTCGTCCTCGATCGTGTCGATGAGGGCGATGGAGTCGCCGCCGGCCGACGGCGACCAGAGCTCGTCGAGCGCGCCGACGGAGGAGCGCGAGATCTCGAGGAGGCTGTCGTCGAGCTCCTCCTCGGTGACGCCGAGCTTCTTCGCGATCTCCTCATCGGTCGGCGCACGATGGAGCTCCTTCTCCAGCGCGGCGATCGCACGCTCGATCTGACGTGCGCGCGTGCGTACCGAGCGTGGAACCCAGTCGAGCGAGCGGAGCTCGTCGATTATCGCGCCGCGGATCCGCGCCATCGCGAACGTCTCGAACTTGATCTCCCGCGACGGATCGAACCGCTCGATCGCCCCGATGAGGCCGAGCAGGCCGTACGAGACGAGATCCTGCTCGTCCACGTGTGCCGGCAGGCTCGCGCCGACGCGACCCGCCACGAACTTCACGAGCGGGGCGTACGTGAGGATCAGGCGGTCGCGGAGCTCCTGGTCCTGGGACTTGCGGTACTCCTGCCAGAGGGTCTGGGTTTGGTCGGCCGCAGCCACGGCAAGAGAATACGCCGCGAAGCGCCGGAATCCTCAGGCGCGGCGGCGAACGAGGACGCGGCGCGCGAAGTCGCCCATCCACGCGGCGAGCGCCCCCGCGGCAAGGGCGACCACCCACGCACGCCCGCCGGCAAGTGCAGAGTAGACGGCGATCAGCGCGAGCCCGGCGGCGAGGACACAGAACAGGACACCGAGGAGCGTGCGCTGCACGTGGCAAGGGTATGCGGTCGCCGGGGCAGGGCTACACTCCGTCGCGAACCCAGGGGCGTAGCTCAGCTGGCAGAGCGCTGGTCTCCAAAACCAGAGGTCGCAGGTTCGATCCCTGTCGCCCCT
>CAVZNK010000015.1:0-29987 GCA_963776555.1 uncultured Gaiellaceae bacterium
GTCACCTTGAATGCCCGCTACCGCGGGCCTTGCGCGTCTCGCCCGATTGCGGTTCGTGCAGCGTGCTCCGATTGCTAGCCGCGCTGCTAACCAGGGGTGAAGTACGGGTCGTCGACTTCGTCGAGACGCGGCCGCACTCGCTACTCGCCACGCTCGTGAGGGTGTAGCCCGCGCCGATGGTCGTGCGCTAGTCGGGCTTGCGAGCGACCTGCGGATCGAGGAGCGGGAGCTCGAGGCGGGCGGGCTGAACTAGGCGGAGGTGACCGCGTGAAGTCTCCACGTGCCCGGAACGCCCTTCAGCTCGTGCTCGCCCCGATCTTCGAACCCGATCTCGGAGCCTGCAACGAGATCCTTGACGGTGCTCGAGGCGAACACCTCGCCAGGCGAAGCGACCGAGGAGATGCGCGATCCGACGACGACGGCGAAGCCCCCAGGCTTACCGTCGATGATCTCGCACTCGCCGGTGTGCAGGCCCGCTCGGACGTCGAGCCCGAGTTCGGGGACTGCGGCCACGATCGCGTGGGCGCAGCGCACCGCACGGGCGGGCCCGTCGAAACTCGCGAAGAAGCCGTCACCGGCCGTGTCGATCTCGCGTCCACGAAAGCGGACGAGGTGTTGCCGGACGAGCGCGTGATGGCGCTGGACGAGATCGCGCCAGCGCGCGTCGCCAAGCTCTGCGGCGCGCTCCGTGGAGCCGACGATGTCGGTGAAGAGAAGCGTCGCGAGGACGCGATCGGGTTCGGCTGGCTCCCACGCTCCTGCCTTCCACGCGCCGGTCAGAAACTCTCGGACATGTGCAAGGAACTCGCTCTGATCGAGTGCCCAGACCATGGGGTCATTCGGGGACAACTCGACGAACCGTGCGCCGGGGATGCGCTCGGCAACGTAGCGACTCGCATCGGCGCGGATGCCGACGAGCATCTCGATATCCACCGGCTCGCCGTCCCCGCACTGAGAGCGCTCGTTGTGCATCACAAGCGTGGGGGCCCGGATCGTCGCGAGTGCCTCTCGTACGTCGATCGCGAGGTTCAGCTCGAGCAGCTTCGCGAACGTCGTCGGGCTGGCAGAAAGACGGGTGTAGGAGGCGAGCTGTCGTGCGAACTCCCCGTCGCCCACGCGACCTGGCATTTCTAGGGCAACCTGCTCTTCGATGGCTTCACGTGTTGCCCAGTCGGTCGCGAACGAGGCGACGCTGTCAGGCTCGTCTCGACTTCCCCACGGGTAGTCGGACGCCCACCTTCCGCGAACGATGGGACTGTTGAGAATGAGAGCAGCCGTTCGTTCGGGGTAGGTCGCCGCGAACAAGGCGGCGATCGCCGCGCCGTCCCCCGAACCGATCAGTGCAGCTCGTTCCGAGCCCACGGCGTCCATGACCGCTCGCACGTCGTCCATCCGTTCCTCGAGCGAGGGCGCACCGAGCACGGGGTCCGAGATACCGGTGCCTCGCTTGTCGAAGAGGAGGACGCGCGCGATGGATGCGAGCGCTCCGTAGTAGTTCCGCCAGCTCTCGAACTCCCAGCCGTAGTCGATGTTGGAGAGGAAGCCCGGAACGACCACGAGGTCGAAAGGGCCTCGGCCGAACACCTGGTACCCGATGTAGACGTTTCCGCTGCGGGCGTAGTGAATCTCCGGCCTGTCCACGCGAAGAGTCTTCCACTTCAGAGTGGCGCAAGCTCCCGATTCACAATGTCGACGCGACGATCGTGATGCGCAAGAACTGCAATCACGAGATAGTGCGTCGCTCCGTAGGGGCCAAGAAACTCCCGAGAGCGCCCGCCCCCAAGTGGTGTGCCGGCAACGGGCGCTAAATAGAAGCGAAGGGGCGCGCCACACGCGTGCCCCTTCGGAAGCCCGGACTTTGCGTACGTGGCCTTCTTAGCCCCCGCAGTTGTCCTTGTAGTCCTGATTGATCTGACCGTTGTCACCTGCGCGAGTGGATGCGTAGTAGCCCACTCCGGGGGCCTCTGCACCGTACGAACCGTTCACGGTTGCGTATGCGGCGCGATCACGGCCGAAGCAGCCCGGATTGTCAGGCTGAGCGGCGATTGCCCCGGTGGCGGTAATACACGTGACAGCAAAGACGGCGGCTACAACATTGCGCTTCCTCATGTCTCCTCCTTAGTTGTCGGTACACGAGGTCTGCACGTCGCACCATCGGCACGGCGCCGCCTCCGCTGAACACCTAATTGGCTAGTCGTCGACCAGGAGGCTTCGGCCGCTAATGGGCCCCACGAAACCGATGCCCCCTCTGGGTTGACTCGCACGAGGGAGTCCCGACAATCAGACGTGTAAGGGGGACGAATCCCGTTAGCGCGGGCCGCGCAACTAGGAGCGCCGGGGCAAAGAGCCCGCGCTCCCCCACCTTGGGGGACAGGACTCAAACGACCATCTAGGCAAGCATGCTCAAGGGGGGCATGCTTCCCCTCGGGGCCGGGCCAGCGCTCTTGCGGTTGCCGTGCGGGCAGGAGCGGACGAGTTTCAGATCGACGAGTGACCCGGCCGTCTTTGGGAGGGTCGCATCGTCGTCGGTGAGACCGACTCCTGCACGCGTTCGACAGCGTCTGCGGCGAGATCTCTCGCTTGGTCAATCAGCCCCTCGGGCGCCGTTGAGCCGAACACGGTGTACGTCATTACTCCAGTCTGTAAGACCTCATCGACGACGAGCCACGCTCCTGGAAAACGACCGTGGATCCTCGCGCCAGGTCTCGGCACTGCGGATACCCAGCGGATCTCCGACGAGTCCGGAGTGATCAACACAAGACAGACGTTCGGGAGTCGAGACACGGCGTAGGGCATCCTCTCTTAGGCGACGAGGAATGTATTTGACCCGGCCGATGTCGCCCCTTCCTCGATGGCCGTCTTTGCGCCGCGCGGTGTGGGTAGACGCCGATCCGCTAGGCCACCCGCACAACGAAAGAGCGGCCCGGTGGGCGGGCCGCTCTGAAGGGAGAATCTGGGGAGGATCTGGGTAAGACAGGTCGGTGACGACCTCCGGGATCGGGGCGAACAGCAGGTCGGCGGATGCAACCGATGGGCGTACGCCGGGGTGGCCCGTCGTGGGGCCACCCCGGCGGTAAGCGGGTCTACGGGCTCTTCGTAGGCACCTGGACGAGCCGCGTGCCGTAGATGCCGCCGAGGCTCGGGTCGCCGTTGCGATACGCCTTCACGAAGAACTGGACGTTGTACCCGTTCTTCAGTGGGAAGTCGCTCTCAGGCTGCAGCTTGTACGTGATCCAGCCGTCGACGGATGTGAGGCCGTTGTCGCCGCTGCTCGTGAGAAGCGGTGTCGACCGGATGAATACCGTCGCGTTGCGGACGGCGTACCCCTTCCCCGTCTCGGTGACGCGAATACTCACGTAGAGCGGCGTCGTACGAGACCTCACCGGGTTCGGGTCGAACAGCACGGAGTCGACCACGAGTCGCTGCTCCTTGACCACGTCCTTCGCGTCGATCGATTTACCGCCGCCGGGGAGATCGATAATGCCGCCGGACCCCGTGTCCGGAACGACGTCGGTGGCCGTCGAGAACGCGTCTCCCGAGCCCCGACTGTTCTTCGCGACGATCTGGACGCGTAGCCGTCGCTTCACGTCCTCCTGCACGACTTTGTAGGTCTTGGCCGTCTTGCCCGTGGCCTTGCAGGCGTTGCCGTCGCCATCACAGCGCAGCCACTTGTAGGAGTACGTGATCGGCTGGTCGCCGACCCAGGTTCCGGTCGCGGCCGTGAGGGTGGAGCCGACGAGCGCGCTTCCGGAGATCGTGGGCGGCGCCGAGTTCGCTGGCGTTCCGCCCTCGGTCGTGACCACCGAGGTGGCTGCGGACGTCGACTGCGCTGAGCCCTGCTTGTTGCTCGCCTTGACCCGGAAGCGCAGGCGAAAGCCGAGGTCCGATGACGCCGTGGTGTACGTGGTTCTCGTTCCGCCGCTGATACTCGTGCAGCTCGACGTCGACGAATCGTCGCCTGCCGCTGCCTGGCACCGCAGCCACTGGAACTTGTACGAGATCGGCTGAACGCCCGACCAGGTTCCGGGGCTTCCCGTCAGCGTACGGCCGACGATCGCAGCGCCCGAGATGACGGGCGGCGCGATCTCACTAGGCCCCGCCTGCGGACTCGCAGCTCCGGTCGCGGCCACGATGAGCGCGGCGATGCTCGCCGCGACGATGAGCGCGCGGCGCGCGCCAAGTGTTGGCTTCATGGTCCCCTCCTCGAGTTGATGACGGCACGCGGAGTCTTACAACTGAGGCGTCGGCCGGGCTAGCAGGCACAAAAGAGGAGGCCCGGAGACCTCCTCGATCGTGCTAGCCCGTTGCCCTGCGGCGTCTGACGAAGTAGTACGCGATGACGCACCCGACGAGAAGGCGAATGAACAAGGTTTCCTGTGCGAGGACACTTCTGGTGGCAGCCCCCGCACAGGAACGGCAATTTGGTGCGTTCTCAGCGATTCTCTGGCTGCGCTGCGGGCATGCTCTCGTCCCACCGCACGATCAAGGCGTAGAGAACGATGATGTTCAACGTCAGCGTGGTCAGCAGCCACAGCGTGTCGTTCGTGTTTCCGAGAAAGCCAAGCTGGCCAAAGACGTTGATGCTCACGAGCACGATCGTCGTCCACCGCGCCCAGCTTGCGCCAGCGAGCAGAGCGAGACCGATGCACGCCAAGAGGATCCCCCACAACAACATGATCCAGCCCCAGCCGGTGATATCGAAGACCAGGAACCCCGACGGTACGACGGCGTAGTAGTTGTCCCGCAAGAGCGCGATCAGCCCCTCGAAGAAGGTGAGACCTCCCAGGATCACCATGAGAATGCCGGCAAACCCGATCCAACCGGCCATGCTCCGTGAATTCATCGCTGCCTCCCGTGGTTGAGTCGATGCGGTAGTGGCATCCGGTACGACGCGATTTCGCCGAGAGGGTTCTGCATCCTTGTTGTCAGGCGCGACGAGACTCGGCAGCACGCTGACCTGGCGAGTTAGAACATGAGGAATACTCCTCAACGAAAGAGGAGGCCCCCGAGGGGCCGAGGTCGTCGCGGTCGTGTCGTGGAGGCGGTAGGTGGGCACGAACCGAGTCTTGCAGGCGACTACCGTCGGCCCGGACGGGAAAGGATGAGGATCGCCATACCGACGACGAGCGCCGCCGCCGCGAGGATGAACTCCGCGGCTTGCAGCCAGTGTCGGTCGAACGCGACTGCGCGGAGGACAACGACTACCGCAACGCAATGAGTAGCCGGCCCAGCGATCTGCGACTCACGTCGCCTCCGCGTCCCGGGTGTGACCGCTCTCGGGGGGAGCTTCCGCGACGGGCCAGACCACCACGGCTGACTCCCCCCAGAGCAGACGTTCTGATCGCTAAGACGTTGGGACGGCCGGGTGTATTCCCCGGTGCGAGGTCAGGTGCGCGGCCTCGACGCGCTGACCGCGAGCTACTGGCGCGCACGCTGGCGCGCAGCGGCCGCAGAGCGCATCACTGAGCCGAAAGCTCGACGCCTACAAAACCAGAGGTCGCAGGTTCGTATCCCTGTCGCCCCTGCTGCGTTTCCGGCGTGTCGAGCGAGTGGCGCTTTGCTCCCTTGGGTCGCTTCCATCGCGTCCTCGACCGCGGCGGCCGCGCTTATGGAAGGCCGAATCTGGGAAAGTACGTGCTGTGGCGTCCGGGCTTGAGATCGAGCAGCTACTCGACGCGAGGGGCATGCGGCTCGCGGGAGACCTGGACTTCTCTACGGCTCCTCGATTCACGGAAGCAGTCAGCGCGTTCGAACCAGGCGACGAGTTACACATCGATCTCGCGGAACTCATCCTCGTGGACAGTGCAGGGTTACACGCCCTTCTCGGTCTCGCACGAACGCGCGCGAACCGTTCGCTGATACTCCTCGATCCGCCTGCGTCGGTCATGCGCAGCTTCGAAATCGCCGGCATCGACAAGCATCCGGCAATAGAGATACGGCAAGCGGGCGCGTCGAGCGTTCCCGGACGCACGAGAAAGACATCGACGCGCTTGCGCCGAGCGGGCTGACTTCGTCAACGCCGCCCGCGAGCGGGCGCCGCCAGACCTACGTCGTCGGTCGCGGCTCAGGCGGGACGAGCACCGCGCTGAAGCGCGCTCCCCGCCAGGCAACCGTGTCGACCCCGACCGTCATGACCTCGTCGCGGCTGCAGCCGAACGCGCTCACTTAGTCGATCGCGGCCTGGAGCGGGCTCGACGAGTACTGCACCGAGACGGTCCGGCTTCCGGAGCGGATCTCGTACCCCTGCTCACCTGTCGGTTGGACACGTTCGAGCGCCAGGACTTGCGCGCGGGTCGTACATCGCCGCTGTGCTCACTTCAGCGCCTCGGCGATGTCGTCCGCCCACTCCGCGATCTCCTTCCAGTCGCGGAAGTCGCCTTCGGGCGAGCGCACGGCCGTCACGATCGCGCGGTCCGCGAACGTCATCCGGCTCTTGTCGAGCTTCCCCGCGAACACACGATGCTCGTGCGCTCCCGTCTTCGTGGCGAGATCTCCGAGCTTGACCGCGGCGTCGCCTTCGGGCTTCGGGGGATCGCCGATCGGCCCGCTGGAGAAGAGCCACGTCTGCTTCGACGCGAGCTCGCCCGCGTGCTCGGCGACGAACCGCCGGGCTGGCTTCAGCCAGTGTCCCGCGTAGACCCCGCTTCCGAGGACGACCGAGTCGTATGCGCCGAGGTCGTCGACCTCCTCGATGGGGACGACGTCGACTTCCAGACTCTCGTCTTCCAACCGCCGGCCGATCGCCTCCGCGATGCCGGCCGTCGCCCCGTACTTGCTCGCCGCTGTCACCAGGACACGCATCGTCGTGCCTCCTTTCGTCCAGCACAGGGTCGCGCGGCGAGCGCGACGCGCCATCCGCACAAGCCCGCACACGGAGGCGAGAACTACGTTCCGCCAGCCTTGGCGACCGATGACAGCTAGCTCAAGCCGCAGCTACCGCGGGGAGGCCGGCGAGCGCCATCGCCACCTCCTCCTCGGAGTACGCGTGGTCCTCGAGCTTGCCGGCGGCGAAGTCGATGTACGCCTGCATGTCGAAGTGGCCATGGCCACAGAGGTTGAAGAGAATCGCCTGCGACATGTCCTCCTCGCGGCAGCGGATCGCCTCGTCCATGGCCGCCTTCACCGCGTGGTTGGCCTCGGGCGCCGGAATGATTCCCTCGACCCGCGCGAACTCGACACCCGCCGCGAAGACCTCGGTCTGCGTGTAGGCGCGCGCCTCGATCAGCCCGAGCTCCTTGAGGTGGCTGACCATGGGCGCCATGCCGTGGTAGCGCAGGCCGCCTGCATGGAAGGGCGGCGGCACGAAGGTGGAGCCCAGCGTGTGCATCTTCACGAGCGGCGTCAGATGACCGGTGTCGCCAAAATCGAAGGCGTACAGGCCCTTGGTCAGGCTCGGGCACGCGGCGGGCTCCACCGCGATGACGCGGATGCTCGCCTCCTCGCGGAGCGCGCGACCGATGAACGGGAACGAGAGGCCAGAGAAGTTGGAGCCGCCGCCGGTGCAGCCGATGATGACGTCCGGGTAGTCCTCGGCCTCGTCCATCTGCATCTGCGCCTCTTCGCCGATGACCGTCTGGTGCATGAGCACGTGGTTGAGGACCGAGCCGAGCGAGTACTTCGTGTCGTCTCGGCCCGCAGCCGCCTCCACCGCCTCGGAGATCGCGATGCCGAGGCTCCCCGGCGAATCGGGGTGCTCGGCGAGGATCGCGCGTCCGGAATTCGTCTCCTCGGAGGGGCTCGCGACGACGCGGGCGCCGAACGCCTCGATGAGACCGCGTCGGTACGGCTTCTGGTCGTACGAGACCTTCACCATCCACACGTCGACCTCGAGCCCGAAGATCGCTCCGGCGAATGCGAGCGACGAGCCCCACTGACCCGCGCCGGTCTCGGTCGTCAGCCGAGCGACGCCTTCCTGCTTGTTGTAGTACGCCTGCGCGACGGCCGTGTTCGGCTTGTGCGAGCCGGTCGGCGAGACGCCCTCGTACTTGTAGTAGATGCGCGCGGGCGTCTCGAGCGCCTTCTCCAGTCGACGTGCACGGTAAAGCGGGGTCGGTCGCCACTGGCGGTAGACCGTGCGCACATCCTCCGGGATAGTGATGAGCCGGTCCGTGGAGACCTCCTGCAGGATGATCTGCATCGGGAAGAGCGGGGCGAGGTCGTCGGGGCCGACAGGCTGCCCGGTACCGGGATGCAGCACGGGCGGAGGAGGCGCCGGGAGGTCGGCCGACGATGTTGTACCAGGCCTCCGGAAGCCGCTTCTCGTCGAGGACGTACTTCACCTGCTCGGACATCTCGCGCTCCTCTCCTCGGTCTCGGCGGTGCCCGGAGTCTGGCGCAGCCCGTGCAGACGGGCAAGCGGTAGGCTCAGCCGCCGATGGGGGTGCTCACGTCCGAGGTCGTTCGAGACGAGACCTTCGAGCGTCGGCGGGCCGCGATGGAGGCACTCGTCGCCGAACTGCGGGAACGCACGACGCTCGTCGCGGCTGGGGGCGGGGAGAAGGCGGTCGAACGGCACCGTTCGCGCGGCAAGCTCACCGCACGGGAGCGGGTCGACCGCCTCGTCGACCCAGGAGCCGCGTTCCTCGAGCTGAACGCCCTCGCCGCCTGGGGCCTCTACGAGGACGCTGCGCCGTCCGCGGGGATCGTCACCGGCATCGGGATCGTGGAGGGTCGCCAGTGCGTGATCGTCGCCAACGACGCGACGGTCAAGGGTGGCTCCTACTACCCGCTCACCGTCAAGAAGCACCTGCGGGCCCAGGAGGTCGCGCGCCAGAACCGGCTTCCTTGCATCTACCTCGTCGATTCGGGCGGCGCGTTCCTCCCGCTGCAAGCCGAGGTCTTTCCCGACCGCGACCACTTCGGCCGGATCTTCTTCAACCAGGCGCGGATGTCCGCACTCGGGATCCCGCAGATCGCCGTGGTGATGGGCTCGTGCACGGCCGGCGGCGCGTACGTGCCCGCGATGTCGGACGAGACCGTGATCGTCCGTGGGACAGGGACGATCTTCATCGGCGGTCCTCCACTCGTGAAGGCCGCGACGGGACAGGACGTAACCGCCGAGGAGCTGGGCGGAGCGGACGTCCACACGCGACGCTCGGGAGTCGCCGACCATTACGCCCAGTCGGACGACCACGCGCTCGCAATCGCTCGCGAGATCGTCCGCAACCTCGACCCGCCTGCCCCGCCGGCCTGGGCGCTCGCGCCCGCCGACGAGCCGGCGCTCGACCCAGCCGATCTCTACGGCCTCGTGCCCGAGGACTTCCGCCACGAGCTCGACGCACGTGCCGTGATCGGCCGCGTCGTCGACGGCTCGCGCTTCCACGAGTTCAAGCAGCTCTACGGCGAGACCCTCGTCTGCTGCTTCGCGCGGATCGAGGGCTACCCGGTGGCGATCCTGGCGAACCAGGGCGTGCTCTTCGCCGAGTCCTCGCAGAAGGGGGCGCACTTCGTCGAGCTCGCGTGCAAACGGCGCGTCCCGCTCGTCTTCCTCCAGAACATCACCGGCTTCATGGTCGGCAAGGAGTACGAGGAGGGTGGGATCGCGCGTGACGGCGCGAAGCTCGTGATGGCGGTCGCGTGCGCAGACGTGCCGAAGTTCACCGTCGTCGTCGGGGGGTCGTTCGGCGCGGGCAACTACGCGATGTGCGGTCGCGCGTACGAGCCACGCCAGCTCTGGATGTGGCCGAACGCGCGCATCTCCGTCATGGGCGGCGAGCAGGCGGCGACGGTGCTGACGATGGTGGGAGACGCAGACCCCGACGAGATCCGCGCCACCTACGAGACCGAGGGCAACCCGTACTTCTCGACCGCGCGCCTGTGGGACGACGGCGTCATCGATCCTCTGGACACGCGACGCGTCCTCGCGCTCGGGCTCGCAGCAGCCGCGAACGCCCCTGTCCCCGAGACGACGTTCGGCATATTCCGCATGTGATGGGGTACTCGATCGCCCACGTCGACGAGATCGAGCCGGGCGGCCCGGGAGGTGCCGTCCGCTTCGTGCGCCGCGAGCTCGGCGTCGAGGCGTTCGGCATCAACTGGTTCGAGCTCGGCCCGAACGTCGTCGGGCACGAGCACGACGAGACCGAGACGGGCCAGGAGGAGGTCAACCTGATCGTCCGGGGTTCGGGCGTGTATCGCATCGAAGGCGTGGATGTTCCGGTCCGCGAGGGCACGTTCCTCCGCTTCGACCCCGGGACGACGCGCGTCCCCATCGCAGGCACGGACGGCATGACGATGATCGGCATCGGCGCCCGCCCCGGGAGCTACGAGGCGCGCGGCCCGTTCTGATGCTCACGCGTCTGCTTCTCTGGAACGTCGTCGAGTCGAAGACCTCGATCGACGAGCTGCGCCAGTCGCTCCCCGAGCTCGACCCGCCGAGTCAGTGGCTCTGGAACGAGGTGACCGAGCGCTTCGGCGCGATCGTCGTCGGCGAGGATCTCCCGGAGGCCATCGGCTGGGCTCAGGACCTCCTCGGCGCCGAGCCGGACGTCTACGAAGAGTTCGATTCGGCGCTAGTTCAAGACGCTCTCGGCCCACGCATCGAGCTCGTCGCGCTCGTCTACCGTAAGCCCGCGCAGCGGCGGCCGGACGTCCTCCTTCACGGTTACGCCCTGCAGGGCGAGCAGGCGCTTGAGGGCGGCCTGGCGCGGGAACCGCTCCACGAACGAGCGCAGCTCGGCCAGGCGGGAGGCACCCTCGGTGCTCGGAGCACGTACGACCGAGGCGACGTCGCGCGGCAGCGCGGACGCGAGCGCCGACACGGCCCCGACCGCCCCGCGCGCCATTCCGTCCGCGATCAGCGCCTCCGGCCCGACGAAGACCTCGAAGCCCGGGAGGAGGTACTTCTCGAACGCGTCGAGCGGCGTGTCCGAGACCTTGAGCCCGACGACGTTCGAGGCGTCGTGTCGGAGCCGCTCGAGCACCGCCGGCGCCACCGCGTAGCCGGTCGTCGACGCGAACTCGTACACGTAGAACGGCAGCGGCGCGCACGCACTTGCCGCCGCGAAGAAGTGCGAGTACTGGGCCTTCTCGTCGAGCTTGAAGTACGGCGGGCCGATGACGACGACGGCGTCGGCGCCGACCTCGGCCGCGTGGGCGGCGAGAGTGACCGTGTCTGCAGTCGTCTGCGCACCGCAGTGCACGGCGATCTGGAGCCGGTTGTCGGCCGCCTGCAGGAAGAGGTCGGCCACGTGGCGACGCTCGTCGACGCGGAGGAGGATCCCCTCGCCTGCAGTTCCGAGCGCGAGCACGCCGTCGAGACCCGACTCGACGAAGAAGTTGCAGAGCGGCCCGAACGCGTCGTCGTCGACCGCGGTGCCCTGCTCGCGGAGAGGCGTGACCGACGCCGCGAGCGCTCCCTTCAACATGACCGGACTCTAAGCTCCGCGCAGATGGCGGCGCTGAAGATCGAGCGGGACGGTCAGGTCCTGCGAGTCACCCTCGCGAAGCCGGAGCGCCGTAACGCGTTCGACGCGGCGCTCATCGCCGAGCTGACCGAGGCGTTCGCGGAGGTCGGCGACGCGCGGGCGGTGCTCCTCGAAGGCGAGGGCCCTTCGTTCTGCGCGGGAGCCGACGTCGAGTGGCAACGCTCCTCGATCGACCTGTCCTACGAGGAGAACGTCGAGGACGCGATGCGCCTCTACCGGATGCTGGAGACGATCGACTCGTGCCCTGCGCCGGTGGTCTGCTGCGTCCACGGCTTCGCGCTCGGCGGCGGGTCGGGGCTCGTCGCCTGCTCCGATGTCGCGGTCGCCTGGCCCGATGCCGTCTTCGGCTTCACGGAGGTGCGGCTCGGAATCATCCCGGCGGTCATCTCGCCCTTCGTCCTGGCGAAGATCGGGGCGGCCGCGCGCCGCTACTTCCTGACCGGGGAGCGCTTCGACGCTGCCGAGGCGCAGCGGATCGGGCTCGTCTCGGAGGTGGCCGAGGACGCCGGCGAGCGCGCGGAGTCGATCGTGGGCGACATCCTCGCGGGCGGCCCGATCGCCGTTCGCGAGGCGAAGCGGCTCGTCAGCGAGCGCCCGATCGGCATCGAGACGGCGCACATCGCCGCCGAGCGGCGCACGAGCGCGGAGGGACAGGACGGCCTCCGCGCCTTCCTCGAGCGCCGACCGGCCGGCTGGATCGAAGCCGACTAGGTGCGCCGCTCGTCGAGGTACTTCTTGAGCCCGAAGAAGGGCAGGATGAAGACCGCGAGCAGCGAGGCGAGCCACACGACCACCGTCGCCCCGATCCAGGTTCCGACGCCGCTGATCGAGAGCCCGTCCGTGAGGAGGTCGGTGACGAGCAGCGCGAGGAACGTCGAGATGAGCGCGACCCCACCCACAGCAGCGGAGTTCGAGCGGCCCCGCTGCATTGCGTTCGCGAGAAACGGCGTGAGGAGAGCCACGGCGACCGTGAACAGGATCAGCGAGACGATGAATCCGGTCACGTCGATGTCGAAGCCGCTGAACACGAGCGACGCGACGATCAGGCCGACCGCGTTCCCGACCAGCACGATCGCCGTTCTCACGATGAACCGAATCACGGCGCGGAGCGTATAACAGCTTTCGGGCGCCGCATAGAGTGCGGCCGTGCCGATCCGCCGGCTGCTCGTCGCGAACAGGGGGGAGATCGCGGTGCGGATCTTCCGCACCTGCCGTGCGCTCGGGATCGAGACCGTCGCGGTGGTCGCGCCGGACGACCGCGGCTCCCTTCATGCACGCTCCGCCGACGCCACGGCCGAGGTTGCGAGCTACCTCCACTCCGAGGAGCACATCCGCGCGGCGAGGGAGACCGGCGCCGACGCGGTCCATCCGGGATACGGGTTCCTGGCCGAGAACGGCGACTTCGCCGCGGCGGTCGAGGCGGCGGGGCTGACGTGGATCGGGCCGCCTCCGGAGGCATTGCGGCTCGGCGGGGACAAGCTCGCCGCGAAGCGGATCGCACGCGAGGCAGGCGTGCCGGTGCTCCCGGACGGCACACCGGAGGAAGTGGGCTTCCCGCTCCTCGTCAAGGCGGCAGCCGGGGGCGGCGGCCGCGGGATGCGCGTCGTCCGCTCGCAGGCGGAGCTCGACGACGCCATCGCCGCAGCAGAACGCGAGGCCACAGGTGCGTTCGGCGACGGGAGGGTCTACTGCGAGCGCTACCTCGAACGGCCGCGCCATGTCGAGGTGCAGATCCTGGCCGACGCGCATGGAGTGGTGCTGGCCCTCGGCGAACGCGACTGCTCGGTGCAGCGGCGACATCAGAAGGTGCTGGAGGAGGCGCCGGCGCCGGGGCTCTCGCCGGAGCTGCGCGAGCGTCTGCACGAAGCGGCAGTCGCCTTCGGCCGCGCGATCGGCTACCGAAGCGCCGGAACCGTCGAGTTCGTGCTCGAGGGCGACGAGTTCTATTTCCTCGAGCTGAACGGGCGCATCCAGGTGGAGCACCCCGTGACGGAGGCCGTCACCGGCCTCGACCTCGTCGAGCGCCAGATCCGCATCGCCGAGGGTGAGCCGCTTGCGACAACTGGTCACGAGCCAGACGGGCACGCGATCGAAGTGCGTGTCTATGCCGAGGATTCCAGGACTTTCCTGCCTCGAGCCGGCCACATCGAGCGCCTGGCGCTTCCAAGTGACAACGCGTCACGAGCGGGATATGGCGTCCGGGTCGACGCGGGCGTCGAAGAAGGCGACGACATCGGGCTCGCGTACGACCCGCTGATCGCCAAGCTCGTGGCACACGGCCACGACCGCGGCCAGGCCCTCGACCTCCTCGCCTCGGCGCTCGCCGAGGCGCGCATCGAAGGAGTCACGACGAACCTCGCCTTCCTTCGCTGGCTCGTCGCGCACCCGCTCGTTCGCGCGGGAGGGGTGACCACCGCGTTCCTCACGGAGCACCCCCCGCTCTCGCCGATGCCGCTCCTCCGCCCGCCCCCGCCGTTCCGCACACCGTGGAGGTTGAACCTCCCCCCTCCACCGCCTGCAGCTCCGCCCGATGTCGAGCTCGAGTCTCGTCGACCGTCGGCGGCGACCGGAGAGACCACCGTCACGTCACCGATGCCGGGAACGGTCATCCGCGTCGAGGTCGAAGCGGGCGATGCCGTCCTCGCGCGCCAGCCGCTGGTGATCCTCGAAGCGATGAAGATGGAGATCCCCGTGCACTCGCCATTCGACGGGTCGGTCAGGGCCGTGCACGTCGTCCCCGGCGACCAGGTCGCAGGCGGCACGGTACTCCTCGAGATCGAGAGCTAGGGCTACGTGCCCGGCTTCACGACCATCACGAAGAGGATCGCGAACAACACCAGGATGAGGATCCTGGCGACGAGGATGAGCCGGTTCACCTCGGCGCCGAGCGCCGGGCTGGGTCCATCGGTCGCCATCCGCCTGCCCACGCTCCCGAGCGCGCGAGTGAGATAGCCGAACGCAGTCACGGCCACGCCAGCCCATCCGACGAGGCCGAGCACGATGAACCACTCGCCCCAGTCCCAGTTGCCCTCGTTCACGAGCAGGATTCCGGAGACGAGGACGACAAGCGACGCGGGCATGAAGACCCAGCGGACCAGCACGCCTGTGTCCCTGCCGAACGCGGCCGACCGCGCGGGGTCGCCGGACGCCTGTCACGAGCGCGCCGAAGACCTGAACGGCCACCGCACCGCCGATCCACAACACCACGGCGGAGATGTGCAGGAACAACCAGAGCTCGTACCAGGTCATGCGAAGCGCGGCTCCCCGCGGACCTTGTCCAGCAGCCAGCCGACGCTGACGTTCACGACCCACACGACGATGGTGGCCCCGACGTATGTCCAGAACCCGTCGATCGAGAAATCCGGCGTGAGCCACTCGGCGAGCGCGAGCATCAGCACGTTGATGGCGAAGTAGGCCAGCCCGAACGTGAGGATGATGAGTGGGAGGGTCAGGAGCGCGAGGATCGGCTTGATGATGATGTTGCCGATGGTGAGGATCGCGGCGCCGAAGAGGAGCGAGCCCCAGCGCCCGATCGACACGCTCGAGAACATCCAGTCGACGACGATCAGCGCGAGGACGTTCACGCCCCAGCGGATGAGTAGCGCGATCCAGATCATGGCCGCCGTACGCTCGCCGAAGGTACGCGCTAGAAGAGCTTCTGAAGCTTCATCGCCGCGCCCATGTCGCCCTTGATCTTGAGCTTTCCGGTCATGTACGCGGTCGTCGGGTTCTGCTCGCCGGCGACGATCTTCTCGAAATTCTCCTCGCTCGTCGAGAAGGTGCAGTCGCCCTCACCCGTTCCCTCGGTCACGGTGATCGTGCCGTCGGCGATCGCGACCGTCCAGGCTCCGGCGCCCTCGATCTCGAACACGTACGTGTTGTTCATCCCCTCGATGCGATCGGGGGTGACGCGGGTCGGCAGCCCCTCGAAGAACTCCTGAACGGTGCCCATCGTCTCGGCTTCTCCTCCTCGTTCGCGAACGGCCGGAGCCTAGCGCGCGGCTACGCTTCGCGCGCCGTGGACTTCGACCTCACTCCCGAGCAGGAGCTGATCCGCGAGACCGTCCGAACGTTCGCCCGGGAGCGTGTCGAGCCCGTCGCAGCGGAGCTCGACCTCACGAGCCGGTTCCCGTACGAGCTCGTCGCGGAGCTCGGAGAGCTCGGCCTCATGGGGCTCCCGATACCCGAGCAGTACGGGGGCGCCGGCGGCGACACGGTTTCGTACGCGATCGCGATCGAGGAGCTCACGCGGGTCGACTCCTCCGTCGCGATCACGGTCGCGGCGCACACGTCGCTCGGCATCATGCCGATCCTCAATTTCGGCTCCGAGGCGCAGAGGGAGCGCTGGCTGCCCGATCTCGCCTCCGGTCGGCGACTCGCGGCCTTCGGTCTGACCGAGCCCGATGCCGGTTCCGATGCGGGAGCGACACGCACGACCGCCGAGCTTCGCGACGGCTCGTGGGTGGTGAACGGCTCCAAGCTCTTCATCACGAATGCAGGCACCGACCTCACGTGGGGCGTGACCATCACCGCCCGCACCGGCGAGGACGAGATCTCGAACCTCGTGGTCGAGAACGGGACGCCGGGCTACGTCGTGTCGTCAGCCGATGAAGAAGCTCGGCTGGCGCGCATCCGACACTCGTGAGCTCTCGTTCGAGGACTGCGCGGTTCCGGAGGAGAATCTCCTCGGGCCCCGCGGCGAGGGCTTCAGGCAGTTCCTCGAGATCCTCGACGGCGGCCGGATCTCCGTCGCCGCGATGGGTGTCGGCCTCGCCCAGGGCGCGTACGACCTCGCAACCGCGCATGCGCGGGAGCGCGAGCAGTTCGGCAAGCCGATCGTCTCGTTCCAGGCGATTCGCTTCAAGCTCGCCGACATGGCCACGGAGATCGAGGCCGGCCGCGCGCTCGTGCTGAAGGCGGCGTGGCTCAAGGACCAGGGTCGGCCGTTCGCGCGCGAGGCAGCCATGGCGAAGCTCTTCACAGGCGAGCTCTCGAACCGGGTCGCGAACGCGGCGCTCCAGATCCACGGCGGCTTCGGGTACATGGAGGAGGCCGCCGTCTCACGCTTCTACCGCGACCAGAAGATCCTCGAGATCGGAGAGGGAACGAATGAGGTGCAGCGCATGGTCATCGCTCGCCATCTCGGTCTGTAGCGCTTTCGCGCTCGCGTTCGCGGGCGCGGCCTCTGCGCACGTCATCGCGACCCCGACCTACGTCGCGAGCGGAGGCTCGCAGAACTTTCTGTTCTCGGGACCGAACGAACGGAACGCTCCCATGACGTCCTTCGCGGTCACGGTCCCGCACGGGCTCGAGATCGAGCACGCCCACCCGGTCGACGGCTGGACCGAGGAGAGCACGGCCTCGACGGCGACCTGGACGGGCGGCTCGCTCGCGCCCCGCGCGGACATCCCGTTCCGCGTGACTCTGAAGGCCACCGCCGATCCCGGGGTCCTGCAGGTGCAGGCGAAGCAGCGCTACCCCGACGGCGGGATCGTCAGCTGGCCGGTGCCGATCACCGTCCTCCCAGCCGCGGCCAGCCCGTCCCAGAATCTCGCGCTTGCGGGCGTCGTAGGTCTCATCGGCGTCCTCGTCGTCGTCGTCGTCACGATGCTCGCGTGGCGGCGCCGGTCGCTCCCGCCTGCGCCGGGCGACGACGCGTAGGATCGGGGAGCATGGCACCGGCTCCGATCGTCCTCGTCCCCGGCTTCTGGCTCGGCGCGTGGGCATGGGACGAGGTCGTCGCCGCGCTACTGGCCGACGGGCTCGAGCCGACCGCGATCACGCTTCCCGGGCTCGAGTCGCCGGACGCAGACCGCTCGTCCGTCACGCTGTCCGATCACGTCGACGCGATCTGCGACACGGTTCGTGCCGCCGGGCGTCCGGTCGTGCTCGCCGTGCACAGCGGTACGGGGTTCTCCGGCTACGCGGCGAGCGACCGCGTTCCCGAGCTCATCGCCGCGATGGTGTACGTGGACTCCGCGCCCGGCAAGGGCGCGCTCGACCCCGGCCTCGAGGGTGACAAGCCGCTGAACTGGGAAGAGCTCGCGGCTGAGGAGAACCTCGACGGGCTCAGCGAGGAGCAGCTCGAGACCTTCCGACAGCGGGCAGTTCCGGAGCCGGGTGGCGTCCTGCGCGAGGCCGTCGAGCTCACGAACGACGCACGCGTCGACCTGCCGACCACGATGATCTGCACCGGCTTCCCGTCGGAGCAGGTCCGGAACGCCGCAGAGAAGGAGGACTGGGCCTGGCTCGCAGGTGTCAGAGAGCTCCGCAACGTCACGTGGATCGACCTTCCGACCAGCCACTGGCCGATGTGGTCGCGTCCGCAGGAGCTGGCGGCGATCCTCGGGGACGTCGCCCGCGCGTCGGGTAACTAGCGCGGCTGACTAGCTGCGCTGACGAGCTCGATGCGAGATTTCGCAGTCGCGGACGCGACATAGGACGTCTCGCTCGGATCGACTCGACGAGAGGAGGCGTAATGGTCGAGGAGGCACGTCTCGAACAACTCGAAGCGGGCCTGACGCCCGTGACCGAGGGCTGGTTCGTCGTCAACGTACGGGATGCCGCGTGGGTGACCAACGAGGTGCTCGGCTCGGCCTGCACGTTCGAAGGGGACGGCACGCCGCCCTTCGCGGAGATGGGATTCACGCTGGGCGTGCTGCAGCCCGGGAAACCCAGTGCCCTCTACCACCGGGAGTCGAATCAGGAGAACTTCTTCGTTCTGGCGGGCGAGTGTCTGCTGCTGATCGAGGGCGAGGAGCGGCGGCTCCGCGCCTGGGACTTCGTCCACTGCCCGCCCGAGACGGAGCACATCTTCGTCGGCGCGGGCGACGGCCCGTGCGTCATCTTCATGGCCGGCGGACGCATCGGCGAGAAGCGGATCACGTACCCGCGTTCGGAGCTCGCCCTCCGCCACGGCGCGGGCGTCGAGAGCGAGACGAGCGTGCCGCGCGAGGCCTACGCGCCGTTCCCGAAATGGCAGGCGGGACCGCCCGAGAGCTGGGACGGACTGCCCTGGGCGTAGCGCTCGCCGCAATCTCGACGTCGACGACGCGCCGACAGAGCGCGACCTGCTCCACGGATTCACACCCACCGACACTTCAAGAGAAATAGCGGAAGCCGCTGGTACCGTCGGCGCGCCCATGATCTTCACGCAGTTCGTCGACGACGCGCTCGGGTGTGCTTCCTACGTCGTCGGCGATCCGGGGACGGGCAAGGCGGTCGTGGTCGACCCGGCGTTCGCGATCGAGCAGTACCTCGAGGAGGCCGAGCGTCGAGAGGTTCGCATCGTGCGCACGATCGAGACGCACACGCATGCCGACCATGTCTCCGGCCACGGCCGGCTCGCCCTCGAGTACGGAATCCCCGTGAGCATCCATCCGGCGGCGAACGCCGGGTACCCGTCGGAGCCGCTGGAGGATGGCGACGAGATCGTCCTCGGAGACATCGTCCTTCGCTGCATCCACACGCCCGGGCACCGGCCCGAGCACTGCTGCCTTGCGGTCAGCGACCACAGCCGCGGCGTCGATCCCTGGGTCGTCCTCACCGGCGACTCGCTCTTCGTCGGCGACGCGGCCCGGCCGGATCTCGCGGTCGAGGCGCGCGAGGGCGCCGAGGGCCTCTTCCACTCGCTTCGTCGTCTCGTCGAGCTGGGAGACGGCGTCGAGGTGTACCCCGGCCACGTCGCAGGCTCGCTCTGCGGGAAGGCCATGAGCTCGAAGGCATCGACCACGATCGGGTTCGAACGACGCTTCAACCCGGCTCTCGCTCACGACGATGTCGGGCTCTTCATCGCCGAGTCCGCGGGCATCTCCACGCCGCGGCCACCGAACATGGAGCGGATCGTCGAGATGAACCGTGGCCCCTTCGTCGCCGTCCAGCCGCAGCCGTCCGAGCTCGCGGCGGCGCCCGACGGCACGCAGGTCCTCGACGTGCGGCCGGTCGAGGCGTTTGCGGCGGGCCACGTCCCGGGAGCACTCAGCGTCCCTGTATCCGGGACGCGCTTCTCGACGAAGGCGGCATTCGTCCTCGACTCCCGGCCGGTCGTGATCTCGGCCACCGATGAAGACGAGGTCGGGCTCGCGGCGCAGGCCCTTCGCTCCGTCGGGTTCCTCGACCTCGCGGGCTACGTCCTCGGGGGCGGGGCCGAATCCCTCGAGCTCGTCGCGGTGGAGCAGCTCGACGCGCTCCTCGCGAACGGAGCCGAGCTGATCGACGTCCGCGAGAAGGACGAGCGCGACACGGGCTACATCGCCGGCAGCCGGAACATCCCGTACCGACTGCTCGCGCTGGGCGAGGCAGACCTCCCGCGGGACAGGCGCATCGTGACGATCTGCGAGACGGGGCCGCGCGCGGCGATCGCGGCGAGCATTCTCGCGCGGGACGGCTTCGACGCACATCCAGTCGTGAACGGCGGCATCGACTCGTGGGTCGAGTCGGGCAAGCCGACGGTCGAATTTCGGCGCTGCGGCTCCTAGCTCGCCGCTGCCCTACGCAGGCGGTCCCAGACGTTCGACCGAGTACCCGGACTCGCCAATCGCCGAGAGCAGCTCCCGGCAGTGGGCCTCGTCGCGTGTGGAGATGACGAGCTCGATCTCGGTCTGCAGCGCGCTCGTCGTCCGTCCCTCGCGGTGGTGGTCGACGGAGACGACGTTGCCGCGGCCCCGCGCGACGAGATCGAGGACGTTGCGCAGCTCGCCGGGGCGATCGGGAATCAGCAACCGGATGGCGAGGAAGCGGCCGGCCTGGGTGAGCCCGTGCCGGAGCACGGAGATGAGCGTCGTCGCGTCGATGTTCCCGCCCGAGAGCACGACCGCGACCGCGCCGGTGCCCGGCACGCGACCGGCGAGCAAGGCCGCCAGCCCGACCGCGCCTGCCCCCTCGACGAGGAGCTTCGTCCGCTCCACGCAGAGGACGAGCGCTTCCGAGATCTCCTCGTCCGACACCTGCACCGTGTCGTCGAGGACGTGGTCGAGGATCGACGAGGGCAGGACGCCCGGATGCTTCACGGCGATGCCGTCGGCGATGGTGTAGCCAGGCTGGCAGATCACGCCGATCGTCTCAACGCCCGGCCGCCGCGCCTTCAGCGCCAGCGCGATCCCGGCGGCCAGCCCTCCGCCGCCGATCGGGATGAGCACCGTCCCGGCGTCGGGCGCCTGCTCGGCGAGCTCGAGCCCGATCGTCCCCTGCCCGGCGATCACGCGCTCGTCCTCGAAGGCGTGCACGAGCGTGGCGCCCGTGCGCTCGACGTGCTTCTCGGCCGCCGCAACCGCCTCCTCGAAGGAGGCCCCGCCCAGCTCCGTCACGCCCCCGTACGAGCGGGTCGCCTCGACCTTCGCCATCGGAGCGTCCTGCGGCATGAAGACGGTCGCTGCGATTCCCGCTTCGCGCGCGGCCCAGGCGACCGCTTGCCCGTGGTTCCCCGCGCTCGCGGCGACGACGCCCGCGCGACGCTCGGCCTCGCCTAGCGTCGCGATCGTGTTGTACGCGCCGCGGATCTTGAACGAGCCGGTGCGCTGGAGGTTCTCTGCCTTCAGGAAGACCTGGCGCCCGGTGAGCCTCGAGAAGGTCTCCGTCGGGTGGAGCGGTGTCTCGCGTGCGACTCCAGAGAGGCGCACGCGGGCGGCCTCGACGTCAGCCAGCGTCGGTGCCATCGAGCTCGAACACCTCCTCGAGGATCCGCTGCACGGCGCTCAGGGGATCGAGCTCGCGCCTCTCGACCTGCCCCAACAGGTCACGGAGGCCCGCGTCTCCCGCGACGGCCGCACGCAGGTGCGCGCCCGCCCGACTCGACGCCACCGCGAACACCTCCGCTGCGAGGTTCTTGCGGCGACGGTCCTCGAGGCGCCCGTCCGCTTCCAGGGCCGCGCGATGCTCCTCGATCGCGGCCCACAGCTCCGGCACGTTCTCGCCGGTGAGGGCCTCGGTGAGGAGAATGCGCGGCCGCTCCGCGGGGTCTGCGAGCCCGACGATCGAGCGCACCTCGTTGAGCATCGTCTTCGCGGCCGGATGCTCCATCTTGTTGACCGCGATCACGTCCGGGATCTCCATGATCCCCGCCTTCAGCGCCTGGACGGAGTCGCCCGATCCGGGCATGAGGACGAGGACGACGGTATCCGCGATTCCCGTCACCTCGACCTCGCTCTGCCCCGCGCCGACGGTCTCGACGAACACGACCTCCTTGCCGGCGGCATCGAGCAGCAGGACAGCCTGCAGCGTCGCCTCCGCGAGGCCCCCGAGATGGCCGCGCGTCCCCATCGAGCGGATGTAGACGCCCGGGTCGAGGAAGTGGTCGGAGAGACGGATCCGGTCGCCGAGGAGAGCGCCGCTCGAGAAGGGGCTCGAGGGGTCGACCGACACGACGCCGACTGTGCGCTGGGTCTCCCGGATGTGGCCCACGAGCGCCCCGATGAGGCTGGACTTCCCCACTCCAGGCGGGCCGGTGATGCCGACGATCGCCGCCCGACCCGTGTCCGGGTAGACCTCGCGCACGAGCGGATACGCGAGCGGGTCGCCGTCCTCCACGAGCGAGATCGCCCTGGCAAGCGCGCGTCGTTCCCCCGCACGCACCCCGCTCACGAGCTCGTCGAGCGTCAGCTCCTTCCGCGCCACGTCCGGACTCTATGCGGCGCTAAGGCGTGCCCTTGGCCTCTGCTTCGCGTCGGGCCTCGATCTCCTCGAGGAGGATGGCGAGACGCTCGAGAGGTGGGGCCGACACTCCGTTCGCCCTCTCCAGCTCCGGCTCGACCTGAACGGGGTGGCCGTTTCCGAGCGCCGCGACGGCCGACTCCGAGCTGGCTTCGACGGCCTCCCACTCCTCGTCCTGGGCGACCGGGAGCCAGCGCGTCATGACGAGTGCGACGACGGAGGCGACGAGGTAGAGGACGCCGGCGCCGATCCACACGGCGCGCGCGCCGACCACGTCAGTAAGCACGCCGGCGGCCGCCATCGCGAGCCCGACGACGGCGTAGTTCGAGCTCATGATCGTCGCAAGCGCACGGCCTCGGTACTGGTCGGGAGCCCCGCGCTGGACGAGCAGACGGTTGCAGACGACGACCGACCCGTTACCGGCGGCGCCGCCGACGACGAAGGCGACGGCGAGCCAGATCGAACCGGACAGCGCCGCTGCGCCCCAGCCCACGCCCATCAGGACGAGCGATCCGACGTAGTTCCTGCGCAGCCCGACCTTCCCCAGCGCCGGCGCGCTCAGGAAACTGCCGATCGCGAGTCCGATCCCGCTCGCGGCGACGAGTGCGCCGTACCCGATATCGCCGGCGTCCAGCGTGTCCTTCGCGAAGACCACCTCGGCGACGTTCACAGCGCCCGAACCGAGCAGGGCGACGTTCCAGACGACGAGCACGGTGAGCAGCGGACGCGCGGTGACGACGAGCTTGAGCCCGTCTGCCACGTCCCGCCAGTGGCCGCGCGTCAGCGGCTCGTGCGAGCGGAGCCGTGTCTCGGGAATGCGCGCGACGAGCAGCGCCGAGAAGAGGAACGTGACCGCGTTGACGAGGTACGGAACCGACGTTCCCCACACTGCGACGAGCAGAGTCCCGACGAGCGGCCCGATCGTCATCGCGAGCGTGTCCACGGTCACGGTCAGCGAGTTGGCGTTCGCAAGGTCCTCCTTGGGCACGAGGTTCGGGATCGCCGCGTTCGCCGCCGGGAAGAAGAAACCCGTCGCGACGCCTGCAACCCCGGCCAGCAGCACCAGGCCCTGGGAGCTGTCGACGAACGGCAGCGCCGCGAACACGCCCAGGCGGACGAGGTCGGAGGCGATCATGAGCCGGCGGCGCGAGAACCGGTCGACGAGCGGGCCGAGCACGATGCTGATGACGACGATCGGGAGGAAGTCCGCGATCAGCAGCGCCGCGACCCAGACGCCCGAACTGGTCTGGTCCCAGATCTGGAGGACGAGGGCGACGGCGGCGAGGTACGTGCCGAAGCTGGAGCCCGCCGTCGCGAGGAAGAGGTACGTGAACGACCGCGACCGGCGAAAGAGGCCGAGACGGCTTGAGCTCTCCACGACCGGGGGTGACGCTAGCACTCGGTCCCGATTTCGACTACGGCGCTTCCGGCCGTGTCCTCAGGAGACATGTGCGGTAGGTTCGGCGGTCGACGGCGGGTGCCTGCAGGCGCTCACGCGCCGCGCATGGCTTTCCGCGCACGCGTCGCGACGGTCGCGGTCACCCGTTTGAGCTCGCCCTGCGGCGGAGGCGCCAGCGCGGATCCGTAGATCACCGCCGCCTGCGCACGTCCGATCTGCATGGCGACGACGTCGATGTAGAGGCGAATCCCCTGCTGGGTCGCGATCGCCCGATACGCAACGGAACGATCGCCGCGAGGCGGGAACGCGAGCCGCTTGAACGAGACGAATCGCGCCGAGCCACGCTGCAGCTGGGCGCGGGTCCCCAGGCGCAGGCACCGCTCTCCGCCCTTGCTCACGCCCCGCCGCCACGACGTGTTCGAGTCCGCGCGCGAGGCGTACACGTAGCCGGTGGAGACGACGTACTCGGTCTGCGCCGTGAAGTTCGGCGACGTCGCCTTGCCCGTGAGTGTGAGATCGGACTCGTCGATCGCCGAGCAGTAGAAGTCGTTACCGCTGCTCGAGGACGGCCGGGACACGAAGGCGACGCTGAAGTCGGACTGGCGCAGGAGCATCGCCTTCGCGCGCGCCTGATCCGCCGGCGCGAAGCGCTCCCGCGGATCGCCGCGCGCCGCGAGAGCAGTGCCGGCGACGGCAAGTGCGGCGAGCGCAACGAGGGCGACGAGCTTCATCTCTCTGACAGTACGCACCCTTACGGCTCGTAGGCGAGGTTCTGGCGGAGCCAGCGCTCGGCTTCGGAGAGGGCGATTCCTTTTCGCTCGGCATAGTCGGCGACCTGGTCTCGGCCTACCCGGCCGACGGAGAAGTAGCGCGCTTGCGGGTGGCCGAAGTAGAGGCCGCTGACGCTGGCTCCGGGAGTCGTCGCGTACGACTCGGTCAGCCCGATGCCTGCCCGCCCGGCGTCGAGCAGCTCGAGGAGCGTGCCCTTCTCCGAATGGTCGGGACAGGCGGGATACCCGTACGCCGGGCGGATGCCACGGAACCGCTCGCCGATGCGCTCCTCGTTCGTGAGTGTTTCGCCGGGCGCATACCACTCATGGCGAGCGACCTCGTGCAGTCGCTCGGCGAAGGCCTCCGCGAGGCGATCGGCCAACGCCCTGACCATGATCGCGCGGTAGTCGTCGAGCTCGGCGGCGAAGACGTCCGCGAGCTCCTCGCTGCCGTGGATGGCAACCGCGAAGGCACCCACGTGATCCGTGAGCGAGAGCTCTCCTGGCGCCACATAGTCGGCCAGCGAGCGGTTCGGGCGAGAGTCCGCGTGGTCTCCCTGCTGGCGCAGCATCGGGAAGCGAACGCCTCCGTCGAGGACGACGTCGTCGCCGTCCGCGAACGCGGGCCAGAAGCCGTAGACGCCGCGCGCCTGCAGCGACCCGTCCGCTGCGATCCCGTCCAGGAGCTCGTGGGCGGTCGCGAGGAGATCGCGTGCGACAGCGCCCTTCTCCGGATCGTCGAGGATCGCCGGGTAGCGGCCTTTGAGCTCCCACGCGTGGAAGAAGAACGTCCAGTCGACGTACTCGCGGAGGATCGCGATCTCCTCCTCGACAGCACGCACCCCCGTGAACGGCGGCACCGCGAGGTCGTCGGCATGCCAGTCGATCGGCGTCCGCTGGGCTCGCGCCTGGCGGAGCGGGAGCAAGGGCTTTCGCCCCTTCTCCGCATGGAGCGCGCGGAGCCGCTCCTGGTCGGCCCGGTTCTCGGCGTCGAGCAACTCGCGCCGACCGCCGTCGAGGAGGTTGCCGACGACGCCGACGACGCGGGACGCATCGAGGACATGCACCGTTGGCTGCCCGTACTCCGGAGCGATGCGAACGGCAGTGTGCTGCCTCGACGTCGTCGCGCCCCCGATGAGCAGCGGCAGCTCGAGGCCGCGCCGTTCCATCTCCTTCGCGACGCCGACCATCTCGTCGAGCGAGGGTGTGATCAGGCCGGAGAGGCCGACGATGTCGCAGTCCTGCTCGACCGCGATGTCGAGGATGCGGTCGGCGGGAACCATCACCCCCAGGTCGATCACCTCGTAGCCGTTGCAGCCGAGGACGACGCCGACGATGTTCTTGCCGATGTCGTGCACGTCGCCCTTCACGGTCCCCAGCACGATCCGGGCGGCCGACGAGCGCTCGGTCTTCTCGGCGTCCATGAAGGGCTCGAGGTACGCCACCGCACGCTTCATCGCGCGCGCGCTCTTCACGACCTGCGGAAGGAACATCTTCCCGGACCCGAACAGGTCGCCGACGATCTTCATCCCGTCCATGAGCGGGCCTTCGATCACGTCGAGCGGTCGCGCCAGGGCCTGACGCGCCTCCTCCGCGTCCTCCTCGATGAAGTCGACGACCCCGTGGACGAGCGCGTGCGCGAGTCGCTCCTCGACGGGCGCGTCGCGCCACGAAAGATCGAGCTCGCGTTTCGTCGCGCCACCCGTGACCCTCGTGGCGAGCTCGACGAGCCGCTCCGTCGCGTCCGGACGACGATCGAAGAGCACGTCCTCGACACACTCGAGGAGCTCGGGCTCGATGTCCGCGTACACGGCGAGCTGCCCGGCGTTGACGATCCCCATGTCCATGCCCGCGCGGATGGCGTGGTACAGAAAGGACGCGTGCATCGCCTCCCGCACTGCATCGTTTCCGCGGAAGGCGAAGGAGAGGTTGGAGACGCCGCCCGAGACGAGCGCGCCCGGGCACCGCTCCTTCAGGAGCGGGATCGCCTCGATGAACGCCTTCGCGAAGCCCGCGTGCTCCTCGATACCGGTCGCCACGGCGAGGATGTTCGGGTCGAGGATGATGTCCTCCGGCGCGAACCCCGCCTGCTCGATGAGCAGGTCGTACGCACGACCGAGGATTGCGACCTTGCGCTCGACCGTCTCGGCCTGCCCGCGCTGGTCGAAGGCCATCACGACGACGGCCGCCCCGTAGCCGCGAACGACGCGCGCCTGCTCGAGAAACGGCTCCTCGCCCTCCTTCAGCGAGATCGAGTTGACGACGCCCTTCCCCTGGATGCACTGGAGGCCGGCCTCGATGCGCGGAGAAGCGCGAGCTGTCGACCATGATGGGCAGGCGCGCCGCCTCCGGCTCCGTCGCCAGCAGGTTGAGGAACGTCGTCATCGCCTGCTCGGCATCGAGCAGGTCGGCGTCCATGTTGACGTCGAGCAGGTTCGCGCCCCCGCGCACCTGCTCGAGCGCGACGGCGACCGCGCCCTGGAAGTCGTTCGCCTCGATCAGGCGCCTGAAGCGCGCCGACCCGGTGACGTTCGTCCGCTCGCCGACGACGACGAACCCCGTGTCCGGACCGACGATGAACGGATCCAGCCCGGAGAACCGCGGTTGCCCCGAGCGCTCCGGAACCCGCCGGGGCGGCAGACCCTCGACCGCCCGGGCGATCGCATGCGTGTGCTCGGGCGTCGTTCCGCAGCAGCCGCCGACCAGGTTCACGAGGCCGTCCTCCGCGAACGCGCGCAGGTAGCGGCTCGTATCGGCCGCTTGCTCGTCGTGCAGGCCGAGCGCATTCGGGAGCCCAGCATTCGGATGACAGGACACGTACGTCGAGGCCATGCCCGCGAGGCTCTCGAGGAACGGCCGCATCTCGGTGGCGCCGAGCGAGCAGTTCACCCCGACGATGAACGGCTCCGCCTGCTCGACCGAGATCCAGAACGCATCGGACGTCTGACCGGAGAGGTTGCGGCCGCTCTTGTCGATGGCGGTGAACGAGAGCCAGAGCGGAAGCTCCGGCGCCGCGGCTCGAGCTGCCACGATCGCAGCCTTTGCGTTCAACGTGTCGAAGATGGTCTCGATCAGCAGGAGGTCGACACCGCCGTCGCGGAGCGCGCGCATCTGCTCCTCGTACGCGGCCTGCACCTGCTCGAAGGTCACCGCGCGATAGGCCGGATCGTCGACCTTCGGCGAGAGCGAGAGCGTGACGTTCAGCGGGCCGACGGAGCCTGCGACGAATCTCGGCTTGTCGGGCGTGCGTGCCGTCCACTCGTCCGCTGCGGCCCGAGCGAGTCGCGCGCCCGCGAGGCTCATCTCCGCGGCTGCATCCTGCAGTGCGTAATCCGCCTGCCCGATCGACGTCGCGGTGAACGTGTTGGTCGTCGCGATGTCCGCGCCGGCCTCGAAATAGGCGTCGTGGATCCCCGCGACGATCTCGGGCGCGGTCAGGTTGAGGAGATCGGGATCACCTTTGACGTCGTGCGAGTGCTCGCGAAACTGCTCGCCCCGGTACTCCTCCTCCGAGAACCCGCGGCGATGGATGAGCACACCCCAGGCCCCGTCGAGGACCATGATTCGCTCGGCGAGGAGCTCTTCCATATGTGTACGGGCGTCCTTCACGAATTCGGCTCCCGCCTGAAGAGTCGGGAGCCGGAGAAGGCCCTCTGGCTCTTTAGGCGTTTGGTAACCCGGTCGCCAAGCTGCCGTTCAAAGCTCTCCGGGGTTCTCAGGCTAGCGAATACGCATACGCGCGATCAACTCCTGCCGGCCCGTTAGCCGGCGAAAGCTGCGAGCGCGTCGCGACCGGTCCCCACGAACGGCTCGCCGTGGGCGAGCAGCAGGTGCTCGAACTCGAGCGCGGCGAGTCGGCGGTACGCCTCGCGCAGGCCCTCCTTCGTTTCCTCCGGCTCGTCCATGTACCCGTCCGGGACGAACGCGAGCGGGCCACCGGGCTTCCGGCGAACGGCACCGTCCGCGAGCGCGAGAGCACCGTGTGCGGGAACGTGGAGCGCGGACTCGTCGAGGCAGATCGCCCCGACCTCGTATGCGACGACGCCACCCGGGAGCTCGTCCCCGGGATCGAACGGCTCGACCACTTCGCCGTGCGTGAACTCGTGGAGCCCGCGGCGCGAGCAATGCACCGTCACGCCGAACCGCTCGACGAACGACGCGCTCGAGCGGTAGTGATGCCGGTTCGTGAGGAGCACGTCGGTCGGCGGGCCGTGCTCCGCGAACCAGTCGAGGCCCTCGTCCGGCGCGATCGGGTCGAGCAGGATGCACTCGGACTCGAGGCAGTACGAGTGGACCGGGATCTTGATGTTCGGGTGGAGGGCACTCCAGTGCCACACACCCGGGAGGATCTCTTCCACTGTCCGAGCCTAACGCGGTTCAGCCGGCGAAGACGAGGCGCTCCACCTCGTCGATGACCTCTTCGCGCGGGGTCGGGTTCCGCATCAGCTCGACGATCGTCTCGACGCGCGGATCGTCGGTTGCGCGCATGAGCGCAACCGCAGCGTCGAGGTCGTATGAAGTACGACGCAGCTCGACGTCGGGGCCGAGCATCGCCCAGTACGCGAAGCCGGCCGGGTCTCCGTTCGGGAGACCCACGCTGCCGGGCCCGACGCAGCGGACGCCGTCGACGGTCCGGTCGTACTGCAGGTGGACATGGGCGGTTACGACCACACGTTCCTCGCGACCGGCCATGAACTCCCGCACGCGTTCTGCAGGCGTTCGCTCGGTGACGCACTCCTCGTCGGAGCGAGGCGAGCCGTGACAGAAGCACGTCCGCCCGAGGCCGTCGATCTCCACCGTGACCGTCTCCTCGAAGCCGGCGAGGAACGCGAGATCCTCGGCCGCGTGCTGCGACGCCATCCAGGGCCCACGCCCTTCGAGCTCGACGCCGACCATCCGATCCGCGTTCCCGCGCACGAAGCGCGCGGGGATGCTCATACCGCGGACGAGCGCGAGCGTCTCCTGCGGCAGCGAGCCCCACGTGAGGTCTCCGCAGAGGACGACGAGGTCGGGCGCTTCCCGCTCGACCTCCTCGAGCACGGCGGCGAGCGCCGGCGCGTTGCCGTGGACGTCCGCGAGCGCCGCGACGCGAATCAGCTGCCTCGCGGAGTCGACGCTACGAGAGCGGACGCGAAGCGTCCGCCTTTAGGGATCTTTGCGCGGTCCGAATCCGCGCTCGCGGATTCCGACCTTGCGCTCAACCGGTCGTCCGACCGCTGACCGAAAGCTGGTTCTCGGCGTGCTTGATGCGCTGCTCGAGCTGCCAGCGGTCGGCAGCCGACTCGCCGGCATCGACCTTCTCGAGCTCGGCCTGTGCCGCCTCCAGCTGCGCACGGGCGCGCTCGTCGTCGATCTCCGTGACGCTCACAGCGTCGTCCACCAGCGCAAGCGCGCGATCGAGCTCCACCTTGAAGAAGCCGGCGCCGGTGGCGAACTCGAGGACCTCGTTCGGGCTCAGATGGATGCGCGTGGAACCGGCCTTGAGCGTCGCGACGAGCGGCGCATGTCGCGCCAGGACGCCGATCTCGCCGGCCGCACCCGGCACGATCACCATCTCCGCCTCCCCGTCGAACGCGGCGCCGTCGGGCGTGACGAGCGCCACGTCGAACTTCGGGTGCGACTCCGGCATTAGCTCTGCACCAGATCAGAATCCGCGAGCGCGAATTCCGGTCGCGCATAGATCCCTAAAGGCGTTCGCTTTGCGACCGCTGCGTGCCCGACTCTCATCCCGCTCCCTACGCGGCG
>CAVZNK010000016.1:0-123998 GCA_963776555.1 uncultured Gaiellaceae bacterium
TCGCGCCAGCAGGTGAATACCTCAGGCTTGACCCCGAGGGGGAAAGCGGGAGAGAGCGCGTCGCGAGGTTCGCCGCGAGCTCGCGATCATCGCGACGGATGTCCTCGAGAAAGCCTTCCGCAAGATCGCGTTCGAAGAACATCTGGCCTTCGAAGATCGCGAGTTCGCCTGGGGCACGTCGTCGTGACCATGGCGTACATCGACGCTGGTGTAGACGATCACCCGCAAGACTCTGACGCGCTCGAGCTTGGGCGACAAGGTGGCCGGAACGGACGCGCCACCGTTCGGTCACATATGCGATTCGGTGCATTCGTGGTGGCCACTGCCACAGTCGGCAGCAACCCTTCGGGCGATGGTCATGGCGCTGCCTTCGCCATGCCGGGCGGGTCGGGCTACCTGAACGCCGTGACGGACGAAGGGCGCGCTAGTGCGAACGCTGCGCGTCGATCAACTCGTAGACGTGGTCTCCCAGGCGTCCCCGGAAGTGTTCAACGTGGAATCGTCGGGTTGTTCCCACATCGTCGTGCCCCGTCATGTGCAGGCTGAAGTCGGGCGCTAGCTCATGCTCCCGCGCGACGACGTAGTCCTCGCCGGGTTCGATCACCCTTCCGCAGCCAGGACACTCGTAGACGATCACGGACGTCTGGGACATCGTCACCACTCTTTTACCTTCTGGCGCGCGGTCTCGGCGGGGGCGGTGGGACGACAGGGCGTCGTCGACGACGGCGTAGACGCGCACGACTGCGCCGCCTAGAGCAGCGGTGCCAGCACGAGCGTGATGCGCCCCGTCTTTGAACCACGCCGAACGACGTACCGCGTCACCAGCTCTTCGTAGGCAGGGTGGAAGACAGCGATGTGGATGTGCGGTACGCCATACCCTTCAGACGCCGGCACGGGTCCTTCAAAGCGGAACCTTCCCGAGCGATCCGTGCGCACGCTGCCGCGCCCGCCGGGGCCGTAACCGTTCGGCCCTGCCTGCCACAGCACGACGAGTGCGCCGGCGACGGGTTTGCAGTCCGTGCCTAGGACGCGGCCCAGGAGCACGTGACCAGTGCCGATCTTCGCCCGACGCGGCGCGGAGAGACCACTCTGCTGGAATGGGCCGGCCCCGTCATTCCGCGTCGGCTGGCAGGCGGTGGACTCCGCAGACGCGGTGAGCGCGAGCGCGCCCCCAGCGGCTGCAACCGTCACAAGGCACACCAGCATCCGGAGCACGCCGCGCACGATAGCGCCGCCTCAGCAGGCTCCAATTCCCTGCTCGGGCCGATCGGACCAGTTCAAGCCACCCGCCACTAGTGGCGATGTCTCCGGACGATCACACGTCTGTCGTGCCTGTGGGTGGAGCGCGTTCTTAGTCCCCGCGCGATTTACACTCGGCTCATGGCGATGGAGTACGACGTGCAGCGCCTCGAACTGAACGACGTTGTGTTGATTGACCTTCCAGAGCAAGGGGGCGTGGTCGAGGCGAAGGTCATGCGGGAAATCGACCGAACCGACACAACCGTGCGCGTCGTGCTGCGAGTGGTGGGGCACGAGGAGGACTTCCTCAAGGAGTGGCCCATCGGCGAGAGGGTCACCGTTGTGCGCGGTCCCTGAAGCTGGTCACTTTTCCAGCCGAGTCCATCCTGGCCGTTCTCGCCCGAGCCTGTCACGATGCGCCGCCAAGCTCGCCGAGAGCGAACGTTTTCACTGGAGCGATCCTCGGCAGCTAGGCGATCGACGCGTCGCTCGTGAGCGGCGTCGGCGCGATAGCCACTTCGAGCAGCGCCGCCAAACGGTCCCGATTCGGCCTCGACCCGAGCGGTGACGAGCGCCTCGCGCCCGTCGGGAATCACGATCACGTCACCCGGCTCGGGTCGATGAGGACGGGTCACTTCAGACGAACCAGATCACACAGGGTGGCGAGCTGCAGGTGGTGCCCTTCGTGATCTTCCGTTGGGCTAGTCCGCCACGGACCTATTCCTGCCAACCCTCGGACGACCCTCGTCCAACACGTGGGGCGAGACGTGGGGCGAGATGTCCTCGGGTGGCTCTTTGTGGCCCCTATGTCACCTAGCCGTCTTCAGCCCCCTGATGACAAAAGCCCCGCGTTTGCAGGGCTTTAGGGCTAAGGCCCATACGGGATTCGAACCCGTGCCGCCGCCGTGAGAGGGCGGTGTCCTAGGCCACTAGACGAATGGGCCGTGGCGGGTGCCTAGGGTAGCGAATCCGTCGCCCGGTCAGACTGCTTCCGGCTCGCGCGTGTCGAGGCGCGTCTCGAAGTCGCGACGGATGCTCTCTCCGCTCGAGAGCACCGCCTCGTAGCGCACTCGGCGCGGGGGGAGCTTCACGATGCGGACGTTGTCGTCGCGGTCGCCATGGCAGCGTGCGTACGCGGCAGCCTCATCGAGTGGCCGAAGGCGGTCGCGCTTCCGCTGTCCCCACACGTATCCGGGACACCTATCAGACCGACGCCTTGTGCGATACCCGCGCGCGCCGGATGCGTTCGCAGTTTGCGCCAATCCGCTCGTTCACGCGGCGGCCCAGCGGCAGCTCCACGGGCTCCAGTCGCGTCCGGAGCGTACGAAGTAGCGATGTGCAGCGACTGCCTGCTCGTGGGCCGTCGAGCCGTGACCGAAGAGCCGGCGCTCGTACGAGCCCATCTGGAAGAGGCCGAGGTACTGACCGTTCTGCGCCGTCGTGGAGAGGTGCGACTCGCACCACGCGACCGCGATGGCCTCCTGGCAGTGATCCTCGAACACCGTGCAGATGGCCTTCCTGGGCGGAAGCGAGGCGAGCTTCCGTGTGTCGCGCGCACGCAACTTTGCACGCAGCGTCACGACTGTCCTCGAGAGCTGGCTGGCTTTCCGCTCCGCGTACGCAAGGTTCGACCTCGCGTCCTTCCGATGCGCCGTAGCGCTGAACAGCGAGCGGTGCGTCCGGAAGAAGTGGATGGTCCCGCGGTACTTGCGGAGGGCTGCGAGCTTGCGCTCGAGTTGCTGGTCGAGCGTGAGCGTCTGGTGTGCCGTCTTCGCCTTGCTGGGAACGTCGGACGGTGCCTTCATCGCTGCCGCAGCGGCCTGTGTCACGAGAACGAACGCGAGCAGGCCAACGAGTAGGGCTCTCAAACGGTTACCTCCTGAGCGGGGACAGGGGCGCAGCCCACACAGAGTTCTGCGCAAAACCGGAAGCTCGCGAGCGCGAGGCTTACGGTCGCGCAAGACCCTTCTGGGCCGCTCGTGTCACTCGATCGCAACACCGTACACGAAGTGTCACGACGAAAAACGTGAGCCCTTACAAATGACTAAGGAACCATGTCACGAGCGTAACCGTGCATGACAACGCATCGGGTAGGAGTCGCACGTTTCTGCACATACTTACCCGTAAGTGCATTGAACTGCACGTTTATGCTTTCATGCATCCATGCTCAGCGAAGAGAGGCGACAGGCGATTCTCGGACGTCTCCAAGCCGACGGGAAGGTCGTCGCGACCGAGCTGAGCGCCGCGCTCGAGGTGTCTCCCGACACCGTCCGACGCGATCTCCGGGAACTTGCGGACGCGGGCTTGCTGCGTCGGGTTCACGGCGGAGCGCTCCCCCCGATGCACGGCGCGCGTCCGTACGCGGTGCGCAGCGAACAGGCACCTGCGGCGAAGGCCGCGATCGCTCGCGCCACGAGCAAGCTGGTACGTGACGGCCAGGTGATCCTGCTCGACGCAGGCACGACGACGCTCGAGGTCGCGCGTCATCTGCCGACCGATCTCGAGGCGACGGTGATCACGAACAGTCCCGGCATCGCGGTCGTGCTCGCAGAGCATCCGAGTGTCGACGTGTCAGTGCTCGGCGGGATACTCGACAAGAACGCCCATGCACTCGTCGGCGCGGCGACGATCGAGGCGTTGCGCTCGATCCGGGCGGACTTGCTCGTCCTCGGTGTCTGCAGCCTGCACCCCGAGGTCGGAATCACCGTGCTCGAGCTCGAGGAGTCATACGTGAAGCGCGCGATGATCGCGAACGCGGCCGAGGTGGTGGCCGTGTCCTCGGCCGAGAAGCTGGGATCCGCGGCGCCCTACGTCGTCGCGCCTCTCGACGAGCTCACGTATCTCGTGACCGAGCACTCGGTGCCGGACGAGCAGGTGGCACAGTACGAGGCGCTGGGAGTCGAAGTGGTACGCGCGTGATGCGGCACACGCGCGTCGCGATCGCAGTGGTGTTCTTCGCCGACGGGCTGCTGATCGGCTCGTGGGCTTCTCGAATTCCGGCGGTGAAGCTGCACGCTCAGCTAACCGACACCAAGCTGGGGTTGGCCCTCTTCGCCGCTGCGCTGGGAGCGCTCGTCGCGATGCCGCTTGCCGGGTGGCTCTCGGGAATCGTCGGGAGCCGCCGCGTCACCGTTGTCGCACTGTCACTGGGGAGCGTCGCGCTGTTCGGTGCAACGCTCGCGGGAGGTCTGGCGGGTCTGGCCGTTGCGCTGTTCGTGTTCGGGGCGGGCTTCGGCGCGATCAACGTGTCGGCGAACGCGCAGGGTCTCGCACTCGAGCGTCTGTACGGACGTTCCATCCTGTCCTCGTTCCACGCCGCCTTCAGCGGGGGTGCGCTCGCCGGAGCCGCTCTCGGTGCACTCGCGGCCGCCGCCGGCATCGGACAGCAGGCTCACCTGGGGACTGTCGCGATCGTCGTCGGCGCAGCCGTCGTCGCCTTCACGCCACGTCTTCCTTCCCTCCGAAGCGGACGATTCCGGCCCGACGCTGACCCTCGTCCGTCCGCCGCGAGCACTTCTCGTCATCGGGGCGGCGGCGTTCTTCACGCTGTTTGCGGAGGGCGCCGCGGCCGACTGGAGCGCCGTCTACTTGTCGAGCTCGCTCGCTGCGACGGCCGCGGTGGCCGCACTCGCCTACACCGCGTTCTCGCTGGCGATGGTCGCGAGCCGGCTGGCCGGCGATCGCCTCAACGCCCGCTTCGGGCCCGTGACGCTCGTTCGCGCGGGCGGGGTGCTCGCTGCGGCTGGGCTCGCGCTGGCACTCGCGAGCGGCTCGACCGTAGCCGGGCTCGTCGGCTTCGGGGCAATGGGTGCCGGGCTCGGAGTCGTCGTTCCGGTGCTGTTCCGCGCGGCGGGTTCGAGACGCGATGTCGCCGCAGGCATCGGTGTGGCTGCCGTCTCGACGATCGGCTGGCTTGGTTTCCTCGCCGGTCCACCCACCATCGGGTTCGCTGCGGGAGCGGTCGGCGTGCGGGGCGCGCTCTGGATCGTCGTTCTCGCAGCGGTCGCACTCGCTCTTCTCGCACCGAGCGTCGGTAGCGCTCGACGCCCCGAGTCCTCGAGTGCGCACGAAACGCACGCCGTCCTGTCGGATCTCGACGGCGTCCTCGTCGACTCTGGCGCACAGATAGAGGCGACCTGGCGCGCCTTCGCGGAGCGGCACGGGCTCGACCCCGACGTTGTCGTCGCTCACGGGCAGGGGAGGCGCTCGATCGATCTGATCCGGCTCGTCGCACCGCACCTCGACGCCGATGCCGAAGCCGCTCGGATCGAGCGAGAGGAGATCGAACGAGCACAGGAGATCCGTCCGCTACCCGGAGCCCGTGAGCTGGTCGGGTCGCTCCGGGCCGACCGCTTCGCCATCGTCACCTCCGGGACGCGGGCGCTCGCCCTCGCGCGCCTTGAGCTCGGCGGGCATCCCGGTACCGGACGTACTCGTCACCGCCGAGAACGTCGACGACGGCAAGCCCGATCCGGCCGGCTACCTGCGGGCGGCGTCGCTGCTCGGGGTGGAGCCGGCGGACAGCGTGGTTCTCGAGGATGCTCCGGTCGGAGTCGAGGCCGGACTCGCGGCCGGCATGACGGTCATCGCGGTACTGACGACCAGCGAGGAGTCGGCACTGCGAGATGCGCATCGCCGTGTCGCCGATCTGCGCGAATTGCTTCCGGAATCGGACGGGGAGCTCAGGCTGCGGGGCAGGGATTCGAACCCCAACTTCCTGGTCCAGAGCCAGGCGTCCTGCCGTTAGACGACCCCGCAACGGCGGAGGCAGTGTACCGAGTCGCTACGGAGCTTTCGGCTCGCCGATCTCCAGTCGGTACACGGGAACGAGGCGCTTCTCCGCCTCCGTGTCGATGCGTGCGACGACCTCGACGTACGGCTCGAGACCGCTTCCACGGAGCTTCGCCTTGAGCAGCCCGTCGACCTGGTAGATGCCCGACGAGTTGTTCATGACGATCTCGACCATGACCGGGCGTGTCTCGCCGTCTGCGATCCGTACCTCGTCGATGGCCGCGGCCGAGAGCGAGTGGATCGAGACGGAGCCGCGCTCGAACGGGATCCGCGAACGCCCTTTCGCGAGGTCGAGCGCGTCGGCGACGCGCAGGACGCCCGCTTCGAGTGACAGCGGCTCGCCGTCGGCCCGGTGGCTCGTGATCGCCTGCAGGGCTTCCGAGACGACGACGGTCAGCTCCGGCTCCTCGTAGACGCCTGCAAGCAACTCGCGCATCTTCGGCTCGGCGAGGAAGAGGCTCCAGTCCTCGTGGTCGCGGCGGTGGATGGACATTCCGACGTCGTGCAGGAGCGCCGCGAGGACGACGACGACCTCCGAGTCGTCGGAGCTCAGGCGGTAGTCGCGCTCTGCCGACGGCTGCACACCGTGTTTCACGAGCAGCCGGAGGAGCTTGAGCGCGATGTTCGAGACGATCTGCACGTGCACCCACGAGTGGTCGTTGATCTGCAGCCGGAGCACCGCGTTCACGTTCGAGACGTGCCACCACGCCTTCAGCTGTGCGTCGGAGTTGACGCGCTCGAGCACGCGTCGCAGCTTTCGGTTCCCGCGTGTAGGCACGCGCAGGTGCATCGGCTCGATCGCCTCGGACGGGGTGAGTCGTGCCTCGGCGACGACGTCGGTCGGCGGGACCTCGACGACCTCGTCCGACTCGGGCTCGTGAGCCATGAGGTGAGCTTAGAAGCTCGCCGCCACGGCGCGGCTACGCGACCTCGGCGGCCCAGTCGCCGTACAGGCGCGTGTACGGGCCGGGCCGGTCGATGAGCTCGTCGTGCGTACCGACCTCGACGATGCCGCCGTGGTCGAGGACGACGATCAGGTCCGCGCGGCGGATCGTGGAGAGCCGGTGGGCGATGATGAACGCCGTGCGGCCCGTCAGCAGGCGCCGGAGGCCGCGGTCGATCTTGCGCTCCGTGCCGATGTCCACCGAGGAGGTCGCCTCGTCGAGGATGAGGATCCGTGGGTCGGCGAGGAGCGCGCGCGCGAACGCGACGAGCTGTCGCTGGCCGAGCGAGAGCTTGAACCCGCGCTCACCGACCTCGGTGTCGAAGCCGTCGGGCAATTCGTTCACGAACGAGTCCGCTCCCACCGCCGCGGCTGCCGCCTCGATCTCGGCCCTCGTCGCGTCCGGACGGCCGAACGCAATGTTCTCCGCGATCGAGCCGGCGAAGAGGAATCCCTCCTGCGGGACGATCCCGAGCTGGTTGCGCAGAGAGCTCTGCGTGACCTCGCGGAGGTCGGTGCCGTCGATGGTGATCCGGCCCGAGCGCGGGTCGTAGAAACGCGCGAGCAGCTTCGCGATCGTCGACTTCCCGGCGCCCGTGTGCCCGACCAGCGCGACCGTGGTTCCGGCCGGCACGTCGAGGTCGAAGTCGTGGAGGACGTCCGGTAGCTCGCCGTACCCGAAGCGGACGTGCTCGAAGCGGACGTGCCCGTCGATCCGCTCGAGCGTTCGCGCATCGACTGCGTCGACGATGTCGGGCTCCTCGTCGAGGACGGCCGTGATGCGATCGAGTGCCGCGGTCGCCGAGAGGAAGGTGTTGTAGAGCTGCGAGAGCTGCTGCACCGGGTCGAAGAAGTTCCCGAGGTAGAGCGTGAAGGCCAGCAGCGTGCCGATCGACATGTTCCCCTCGACGACGAGCCAACCGCCGAAGCCGAGGACGATCGCGGTGGCGAGCGACGAGAGGATGTCGACGGCCGGGAAGTAGATGCCGTTCAGGACGACCGTCTCGTAGTTCGATGCGCGGTAGCGCTCGTTGATGCCCCGGAACGTCGTCTGGCTCGTCGGCTCGCGCGTGAACGACTGCACGACGCGCATGCCCGAGATGTCCTCCGCCAGCGTCGCCGTCACCAGGCCGAGGCGCTCCCGCACCCGCTTGTACGCCTGGTTGGAGCGCGATCGGAACCACGCCGTCGCGAGCGCCATGAGCGGGAGCACGAGGAGCGTCGCGAGCGCGAGCCGCCAGTCGAGGATGAAGAGGACGATCACGGTCCCGACGAGCACGAGCGAGTTCTGGACGAGGCTGGAGATGCCGTCCGTGACGAGCTGGTCGAGCGCCTCGACGTCGTTCGTGATCCGGCTGACGATCGCGCCCGTCCGGTTGCGCTCGTAGAAGCCGAGCGAGAGGCGCTGGAGGTGGTCGAACAGCCGAATGCGGAGGTCCGCGAGGGCGCGCTCGCCGACCCAGCCGGTGAAGTACGTCTGCGCGCCCGAGAGGGCGAAGGCGGCAACGCCGGCGGCAATGAATGCAGCGACGATCAGGCTCAGCGCGTGGAGGTCGCCGGGCTGGATTCCGTCGTCGACGGCGAGCTTCGAGAGGTAGGGCGGCAGGAGGGCGACCCCCGTATAGGCAACGAGGGTGACGAGGGCGAGGGTGGTTCGTCCCCGGTACGGGCGCGCCAACCGGACGAGCACGCCGAGGCGTCGGCGCGTCTGGCGCCACGACCAGTCCTCGATCCGGGCGCCCCGTTCGTCCGTGAGGTGGCTCCCGAACTGCCAGACCTTCATCCGAGAACCCGCTTCCCACGGGGCACCCCGGCCCACCACCCACTGCAAGCGTAACCACGAACTCCGTACGTGTGGGCCACGCCCTTGCCACGAATCCGCACCGAAACTGCGACGAAGCCGCAACGAGCACGATCCCCACGATCGACGAGCCTCATCCGGCGACCACCTGCTGCAGCAGGCCGTGCTCGTGGATCTCGCGGAACACGGAGCTGACCTCGAGGAGCTCCGACTGCGTCCCGCGCGCGGCGACGCGACCGTGGTCGAGTACGACGATCTCGTCCGCGAGCGCGATGGTCGAGAGTCGGTGAGCGATGATGATCGTCGTCCGGCCCCGCATCACCTCCTGCAGCCCCGCGCGTATCCGTGCCTCCGTCGTCGCGTCGACGGAGGCGGTCGCGTCGTCGAGGATCAGGATCCGCGGGTCGATCAAGAGAGCGCGCGCGATGGCGATGCGCTGCCGCTGGCCGCCCGAGAGAGTGATTCCACGCTCCCCGACGACCGTGTCGTACCCGTGCGGGAGCTCGAGAATGAACTCGTGTGCCTGAGCGGCCCGCGCAGCCGCCTCGACCGCGTCGATTGGCGCGTCCGGCATGCCGAGTGCGATGTTGTCCCGGATCGACGCGGAGAAGAGGAAGGGGTCCTGCGAGATGACGCCTATCTCTCGCCTCAGCGAGCGACGGGCGAGGTCGCGTACGTCCACGCCGTCGACGAGCACTCGACCGGCATTCGTGTCGTAGAAGCGGGGAACGAGCGCCGCGAGCGTCGTCTTGCCCGATCCCGTCGGGCCGACGAGCGCGACGGTCCGACCGGCCCGCACCTCCAGATCGACGTCCTCGAGCACCGGTCGCTCCGGGTCGTAGCCGAACGTCACGTCCTCGAACTCGAGACGGCCGGGACCGGGCGCGAGCGGCAGGGCACCAGCGCGGTCGGCGATCTCCTCGGGCTCGTCGAGGACCTCGAAGATGCGCTTCCCGGCGGCGATCGCCCGCTGCGCCTGGCCGATCCACATGCCGAGCATGCGCAGCGGCATGACGAGCATCGCAAGCAGGAGGTTGAACGTGAAGAAGGCCCCGAGCGTCAGCGATCCGGAGACGACCATGCGCCCCGCCGCGAGGAGCACGAGCGCCTGGGCGACCAAGGGGAAGAACGTGAGGAGCGGGACGTAGAGCGCGCGCTGCCTGTTCGCCGCGAGCGCCTGCTCGAACACGGTGTTCGCCGCGCCTTCGAAGCGCGCCGCGCGCCGGTCCTCCTGAGCGAACGACTTCACGACGTGGACGCCGGTGATCGACTCCTCGGCGACGATGGCTACCTCTGCGAGCATCTGCTGGACCTCGCGAAGTACCGGCTGGGAGACGCGGCTATAGCGGTAGGCGGTGAACGCGATGACCGGCGTGATCGCGAGCGCGACGAGTGCCAGCTTCCAGCTGTAGAGGAAGAGGACTCCCGTGACGACCACGATCGTCACGACGTGCTGGGCGAAGAAGATGAGGCCGTAGCCGAGGAAGAAGCGCACCGACTGCAGGTCGATCGTCGCACGGGACATGAGCTGGCCCGTCTGGCTGCGGTCGTAGAAGCCGAACGAGAGCCGAAGGAAGTGCGAGTACAGCTCGTCCCGCAGGTCGTACTCCACGCCCAGCGCCTGCTTCCCGGAGATCACGCGCCGCCCGTACATCAGCGCGCCTCGAATGAGCCCGAGTACGAGAATCGCCCCGACCTCCAGTACGAGGAGTTGCGCGTCGGCGCCTCCGTCGAGCTCGTTGATGACGACGCCCGTCAGCACGGGGACGAGAACGCCCGCGATCTGCGAGAGGATCGCGAGGGACGACGAGACGACGAGCGAGGCGCGGTACGGACGCAGGAAGCCGAGGAGGCGCACGAAGGTGCGCCAGCCGCTGTCGGCTGTGCTTCGGGGCTCCTCGTCGGGCACGGCTTCGTAGGGTACGGATCGTGCTCGAGGCCGTGCCCAACATCTCGGAAGGGAGGAGGCCCGACGTCGTCTCGGCGATCGCGGACGCGTTCGCGCGCGGGGTCGAGCTTCTCGACGTCCACTCGGACGCCGATCACCACCGCTCGGTATTCACGCTCGCGGGCGAGGAGGACGCGTTGATCGACGCGCTGCTCGCGGGCATTGCGGCGGCAACCGAGAGCATCGACCTCCGCGAGCACGTGGGCGTGCACCCGCGCGTGGGCGCCGCCGACGTCGTCCCGCTCGTGCCGCTCGTTCCCGACGAGATGCCGCACGCGATGCAGGCGGCGCGCGAGCTCGCTGCGCGGGTCGGGCGGGAGCTCGGGCTGCCCGTCTTCCTGTACGGCGAGGTAGGTGGCGGCAGGCGACCGGCGTACTTCCGGCGCGGGGGGCTGGCGGAGGCGCGTGCGCGCGTCGACGAGGGTGAGCTCGTCCCGGACGAAGGCCCGCGCGAAATCGATCCGCGCCGCGGTGCGGTGCTCGTCGGGGCTCGGCACGTGCTGATCGCGTACAACCTCGACCTCGCGACGAACGACGTCGCCGTCGCCCGCGAGGTAGCGGCTGCGGTCCGGCAGTCGAGCGGTGGCATGCCGGGCGTGCAGGCGATCGGCCTGGAGCTCCCCGCGTCCGGCCGAGTGCAGGTCAGCATGAACGTCGTCGACGTCGACGCGGCACCGCTGCACGAGGTCGTCGAGCGCGTCCGCGCGGAGGCGCGCGAGCTCGGCGTCGAGGTGGCAGGCGGCGAGCTCGTCGGCCTTGTTCCCGAACGCGTCGTCGCGGCGGCTGCAGCCGCCGGCGTGGAGCTTCCGGGGATCGACGAGTCGCGGATCCTCGAGCGCGTGCTCCGTTCTAGACTCGCGGCGTGAGCCGGCAGATCGTCCTGACCGGGGAGGATCTCACCCTGTCCGACGTCTGGGCGGCCGCGGTGGAGGGATCAGCCGCCGGGCTGGCCGACCCCGCCAGGGAGCGGATGGCCGCGGCCCGCGAGCTCGTCGACGGCGTTCACGGGGAGCACACGTACGGCATCAACACCGGCTTCGGCAAGTTCGTGTCCGCACACATTCCCGAAGAGCTCGCGGAGGAGCTGCAGCTCCGGCTTCTGCGCAGTCATGCGTGCGGCGTCGGGGAGCCCTATCCCGACGACGTCGTCCGCGCGGCGATGCTCCTCCGCGCGAACACGCTCGCGAAGGGGTTCTCTGGAGCGCACGTCTCGACGGTCGAGCTTCTCATCGAATGCCTGAACCGCGGCGTGTTGCCGTACGTGCCCGCACGCGGCTCCGTCGGCGCGAGCGGGGACCTCGCGCCGCTCGCCCACCTCGCGCTCCCCCTCGTCGGCGAGGGGCGGGCAACCGTCGGCGCCGAGCTGCTCCCGGGTGCGGACGCGCTGCGGGCGGTCGGTCTGGAGCCGATCCGGCTCGCGAGCAAGGAGGGGCTCTCGCTCGTGAACGGCACGCAGTTCATGTCTGCGATGGCGTCGCTCGGCGCAGTGCGTGCGCGCCGTCTCGCCGCGACGGCAGACCTCGCCTGCGCGCTCTCGCTCGAGGCGCTGCAGGGATCGAGGACCAGCTTCCTGCCGGCCGTGCATCGCGCGCGGCCGCTGAAGGGTCAGCAGGAGGCGGCGGCGAACGTCTGGCGGCTCCTGGAGGGATCGGCGATCATCGAGTCCCACCGCTGGTGCGACAAGGTGCAGGACGCCTACGCGCTGCGCTGCGCGCCGCAGGTGCACGGCGCGTCCCGTGACCTGCTCGACTACGTCGAGGCGACCGTGACCGTCGAGCTGAACGCGGCGACCGACAACCCGCTCGTGCTCGTGGAGGACGGGATCATCGTCTCCGCAGGGAACTTCCACGGCCAGCCGCTTGCGTTCGCGCTCGACGCGCTCGCGATCGCGGTTGCCGAGCTTGCGAGCATCTCGGAGCGCCGCGTCGAGCGGCTCGTCAATCCGATGCTCTCCGACGGGCTCCCACCCTTCCTCGTCGAGGAGGGAGGCCTGAACTCGGGGTTCATGATCCCGCAGTACGTCGCCGCCGCGCTCGTCTCCGAGAACAAGGTGCTCGCGCACCCTGCGAGCGTCGACTCGATTCCCACGAGCGCCGGCCAGGAGGACCACGTTTCGATGGGGAACGCGGCGGGCCTCAAGGCGCTGCGGGTCCTCGACAACGCCGAGCGGACGCTTGCGATCGAGCTGCTCGCCGGCGCTCAGGCGATCGAGTTCCTCGCTCCGCTGTACCCCGGCGAGGGCGTGAGGGCTGTCCACGACGCCGTAAGGGCTCTCTCGCCGCGGCTGACGGAGGACCGGTCGCTGAGCACGGACATCGAGCTCGTCGCCGACGCGGTTCGCTCGGGCTCGATCGTGGAGGCGGCCGAGTCGCGGGTCGGCGCGCTCGCATGACCACCGCTCACCCGGGGCTCGCGGTCGCCAGCAAACAGGCGAACGGAAACCATGTTTCGTCCTGCGCAGCCCCCTTCTTCTCGAGGTCCTCGGGAACCTCCCGGGTCCTCACACCCCTCAACGCTCGTTGGGCGGCTGACGCCCGATGAGCGACACGCTCGTCGAGGCGCTCTGTGGCGATCTCAGTGCCGTACGTGCGCCGCGAGGCAGCGACGCTCACTGCGCGGAGCTGGCAGACGGAGGCGCCGCTCCGGATGCTCCTCAACAACCTCGACCCCGAGGTGGCAGAGCATCCCGAGCAGCTCGTCGTCTACGGCGGCTCGGGCCGGGCTGCGCGGAGTCACGACGCGCTGAAGGAGATCGTCCGCACGCTCCTCCGGCTTCGCGAGGACGAGACTCTCCTCGTTCAGAGCGGGAAGCCTGTCGCGGTGTTTCGGACGGGCGAGTGGGCACCGCGCGTCCTCATCGCCAACTCGCTGCTCGTCCCGCGCTGGGCGACCTGGGACGAGTTCCGCCGGCTCGAGGCCGCGGGCCTGACGATGTTCGGCCAGATGACCGCCGGCAGCTGGATCTACATCGGCACCCAGGGGATCCTCCAGGGCACGTACCAGACGTTCGCGGCAGCGGGCGAGCAGCACTTCGGCTCGGCGGATCTCCGCGGGCGGACGATTCTCACCGCCGGTCTCGGCGGGATGGGCGGCGCCCAGCCGCTCGCCGCCACGATGGCGGGGGCGGCGATTCTCTGCGTCGAGGTCGACCCGAGCCGCATCGAGCGGCGGCTGGAAACACGCTACCTCGACGAGGTGGCCGACTCGCTCGAGGACGCGGTGGGGCGAGTGCGCGCCGCAGCCAGTGAGGGGCGTGCGCTCTCCGTCGGCCTGCTCGGCAACGCGGCAACGGTGTTCCCCGAGCTGGCGGCGCGGGGCGAGCGCTTCGACCTCGTCACAGATCAGACGGCCGCGCACGACCCGCTCACGGGCTACGTGCCGGCCGAGGTGCCGTTCGAGGAGGCGGCGGCGCTGCGCGAGCGCGACCCGGAGGCGTACGTGCGCCTCGCTCGCGAGTCGATCGTCGCGCACGTGCAGGCGATGACGGAATTCGTCCGAGCCGGGAACCATGTCTTCGATTACGGCAACAATCTCAGGGGGGAGGCGCACGACGCAGGCCTGACGGATGCCTTCTCATATCCGGGCTTCGTCCCGGCGTACATCCGGCCGCTGTTCTGTCGTGGGATCGGGCCGTTCCGATGGGCGGCGCTTTCCGGAGACCCGGCGGATATCGACGTGATCGACCGAGAGCTCGCGTCGCTATTCCCGGACGACGCGCTCCTCCAGCGGTGGCTCCAGCTCGCACCGGGGCGAGTCGCCTACCAGGGGCTGCCGGCACGGATCTGCTGGCTCGGCTACGGCGACCGCGCGATAGCCGGGCTCGCGATCAACGACCTCGTCCGATCGGGCGCGGTGTCGGCGCCGGTCGTGATCGGCCGCGACCATCTCGATGCCGGCTCGGTGGCATCTCCGTACCGCGAGACGGAGGCCATGCGTGACGGTTCGGACGCGATCGCGGACTGGCCGATCCTGAACGCGCTCGTGAATGTCGCCGCGGGCGCGACCTGGGTGAGCGTTCACCACGGCGGCGGCGTCGGGATCGGCAACTCGATCCACGCCGGCATGGTCGTCGTCGCAGACGGCACCGATCGCGCGGGCGAGCGGCTCGAGCGCGTGCTCACGACCGATCCCGGGATGGGCGTCGCCCGTCACGCCGACGCGGGCTACGCCGAGGCGCTCGAGACGGCTCGCGCGTACGCGCTGGATCTGCCGTCCGTCCCCGGCGGCGAGGCGTGACCCTCGACGGGGCGGCGCCCGGGCGACTCCTCGTACGCGACCTCGCACAGGTGGCGACGCCGGCGGACACGACCACTCCGCTGCGTGGCGCTGCTCTGCGCGACATCGCGGTGATCGAGGACGGCTATGTCCTCTGCGAGGACGGCGGCATCGCGGCGGTGGGTCGCATGCGCGACCTCGGCTCGCTCGGCGGCGACGTCTTCGAGGTCGACGGACGCGGGTTGTCCGCGATCCCCGGTCTCGTCGACTGCCACACACATGCGTGCTTTGCGGGCGACCGCGTCGAGGAGTTCTCGCTGCGTGCCGGAGGCGCGACGTACGAGGAGCTCCACGAGCGCGGGGGCGGGATCCTCGCGACCGTGCGTGCGACGCGCGCCGCCGGCCAGGAAGGGCTGGAGAGAGCTCTCGCGCAGCACGTCGGGTGGATGCTCCAGGCGGGGACCACGACCTTCGAGGCGAAGTCCGGGTACGGGCTCGACAGAGAGACCGAGCTCGCGCAGCTGCAGGCGATCGTCGGTGCGGGCGGGGTCGCCACCTGGCTCGGGGCCCACGCGGTCCCGCCCGAGTTCGCGGAGGAAGGCGCCGATGCGTTCGTCGAGTTCCTGCTCGTGGACGTGCTGCCGGAGGCGGCCCGGCTCGCGGAGGCGGCCGACGTCTTCCTCGAGCGGGGAGCGTTCGACGCCGACCAGGCGCGCCGCTACCTCGTCGCGTGCCGCGACGCCGGCCTTGCGCTGCGCCTGCACGGTGACCAGTTCACGGAGGCCGGCGCCATTCCGCTCGCGATCGAGCTCGGCGCGCGCTCGGTCGACCATCTCGAGGCCACCGGTCGTGACGGAGTCGCGGCACTCGCCGCGAGTGACGTCACCGGCGTGCTGCTGCCCGCAAGCGCGCTCTTCCTCGACCGGCCGATGCCTCCGGCGCGCGTGCTCGTCGACGCGGGCGCGGCGGTGGCCCTTGCGACCGACTTCAACCCGGGTAGCGCGTTCTGCGAGAGCCTCCCGCTGGTCTGCTCGCTCGCGGCGACCAAGCTGGGGATGGCTCCGGAGGAGGCGCTGTCCGCGTGCACCGTGAACGCGGCGCACGTGCTCGCCCGCGCCGATCGCAAGGGCCGGCTCGCCACCGGGTACGACGCCGACCTGGTGCTGCTTGCCGACGACGACTGGCGGCACCTCGCCTACCACCTCGGTGGCCCGGTCGTGCACACGGTGGTCGCAGGCGGGCGGATCGCCTGGAGCCGCTCGGCATAATCGCGCAGTGGCCACGAAGAAGCAGCGACGCCGCCGGGAGAAGGAGCACCGGCACGACTACGTCTGGGTCGACGACGCGGGCAACGAGGTCGACGATCCTCGTGAGGAGACCTCCGGCAAGGGCGTCACCACGCGATCGCGTTCGCCGCGTCGCGATCCGCAGGCGCCCTCGTGGCAGCGCACCTTCAAGCGTGGCGCGATCTTCGCCCCGATCATGCTCGGCACGGTGTTCCTGATCTCGCCCAACGTGCCGATGGCAACGAAGATCACGCAGACACTGCTGATCGTCGCGATCTTCATCCCGTTCAGCTACTTCCTCGACCGCCTCCTCTACCGCACTGCCCAGCGGCGCGCCGCACGTCGGCCCGACGGACGGCGCGGAAGCTGACGACGCCTCGGATGGCGCTGCGTGTCGACAAGCTCTCGCTCGGACCGATCGGGACGAACTGTTACGTCGTCCGGGCCGACGCGGCGGCGAAGGAGGCCGTCGTCGTCGACCCGAGCGGCGACGCGACCGAGCTGCGTCTGACGCTGGCGAGCCTGGGAGCATCCTGCACGGCCATCCTCGTGACCCACGGGCACTGGGACCACCTCGTCGGCGTCGCCGACCTCGCTGAGGGAACCGGAGCCTCCGTGCACATGGCGGAAGGAGAACGCGCGCTTCTCGAGAGCCCGGAGCGGTTCACGCCGGCCGGGGTCGCCCTGCGTCCGTACACGCCGGACGTGCTGCTCGAAGGGGGTGAGATGCTCGAGCTCGCAGGCGTCTCCTTCGAGGTCCTCCCGGTTCCCGGCCACTCTCCAGCACACCTCGCGTATCACGCAGACGGCCACCTGTTCTCGGGCGACGTGCTGTTCCAGGGCTCGGTCGGCCGGACCGACCTGCCCGGAGCGGACTGGGGGACTCTGCTGGCGTCGATCCGGACGCTCGTCGACACACTCCCTCCGGAAACCGTGGTCTACCCGGGCCACGGCCCGGTCACCACGCTCGGCGAGGAGCTCGCCCGGAATCCCTTCCTCGCGGAGCTCCGCGCGGAGCGCACGGCGTGAGCCGCCCGGCGAAGATCGAGCGACCCCGCGGTACGCACGACGTCGTCCCCTCCGAGCAGCCGCGGTGGAGGCGCGTGACCTCCGAGATCGAGCGTCTGTGCGCGCTCTACGGGTACCGGGCGATCACGACCCCGGTCTTCGAGGACACCGCGCTCTTCGAGCGCACGTCGGGCGCCGGCTCGGACGTGGTCCAGAAGGAGATGTACACGTTCGCCGATCGCTCGGACCGGTCGCTCACGCTCCGCCCGGAGGCGACGGCGCCGATCTGCCGTGCGTACGTCGAGCACGGGTTCCAGCGCGAGGGGCAACCGCAGAAGCTCTTCACGATCGCGTCCATGTACCGGTACTCGGCTCCCGGGCGCGGGCGCTACCGGGAGCACTGGCAGGCCTCGGTCGAGGCGATCGGCAGCGACGACCCGTCGGTCGACGCCGAGCTCATCCAGCTCTACGACACGCTGCTCGCCAGGCTCGGCGTGACCCGCTACCACCTCGAGCTGAACTCGATCGGCTGTCGTGCGTGCCGGCCGGGGTACCTCGAATCGCTGCGTGCCTGGCTCTCGGAGAACGCGGGCCGACTCGACGAGGCGACGCGCGAGAAGACGGCAACGAGCCCGCTTCGCGTGTTCGACAACTTCCAGGCGAAGCCAGAGGCCGTGCAGGCTGCGCTCGCGGAGGCACCGAAGATCGGCGAGTCCCTGTGCGCGGACTGCGTCGAGCGCTTCGACGTCGTGCGGCGCGATCTCGACGCGACCGGCGTCGAGTACCGGCTCGAGCCGACACTCGTGCGCGGGCTCGATTACTACTCGCGGACGACGTGGGAGTTCGTCGGCCCGCTCGAGAACGAGAACGCGACCCTCTCGGGCGGAGGGCGCTACGACTACCTCGTCGAGGAGATCGGCGGCCCACCGACTCCCGGCGTGGGGTTCGGGGCAGGGATCGAGCGGCTGCTGCTCGCACTCGAGGAGGAGGGCGTCGGATACGGACGCCGCGCCTGCGATCGACGTCTTCTTCGCGCTCGAGGCGGGCGCGCCGCGCGAGCTCGTCGCGGGCTGGCTCGCCCAGCTCCGCGCGTCCGGCGTCTCGGCCGACACCGACTACGCGGGACGGTCTCTCAAGGGCCAGCTGACGCAGGCCGGTCGCCTCGGCGCGGCCACGACCATCGTCGTCGACCCACGGCGAGCGACGATCCGCCGCCCCGGGAGCGAGGACGAGGACGTGACGCACGAGGAGCTTCCCGCGAGACTCTCCGTATGACCACCGCTCTCCGTTGGCTCGCGGTCACGGGGGAAACCATGTTTCCCCGTCCCCTTCTTTTTGAGAGCGCAGGGAACCTCCCGGTTCCCCGCACCCCTCCACGCTCACCTGCGAACCGCGGTTCGCAGGTGAGCTGGCGCGACCTGATGTGCGGCGAGCCGCGAGCGGCGCACGTCGGGCGCGAGCTGGCGCTCGCCGGGTGGGCGGCGCGCAGGCGCGACCACGGCGGCCTCGTCTTCGTCGACCTCCGCGACCACACGGGCATCACGCAGCTCGTGATCAATCCGGAGCGCTCGCCGGTTGCGGCCGAGCTCGCCAAGGAGATCCGCAACGAGTTCGTGCTGCGCGCGCGTGGAGAAGTCGTGAAACGTGCGCCGGAGACGGTCAACGCGGCCATGCCGACCGGAGAGGTCGAGCTCCAGGTCGACGAGCTCGAGATCGTGTCTCGCTCCACGCCGCTCCCGTTCCAGCTGGACGAGGAAGGAGTCGACGAGACGCTCCGTCTCCGCTATCGCTGGCTCGACCTGCGGCGAGCGAAGCTCCAGCGCAACCTGAGGCTGCGCGCGCAGATGGTCGGGATCATCCGGCGGGAGATGCAGGAGGCAGGCTTCCTGGACATCCAGACGCCGATCCTGTTCAAGCCGACACCGGAGGGGGCACGGGACTTCGTCGTCCCGAGCCGCCTGCAGAAGGGCCGCTTCTTCGCGCTTCCGCAGAGCCCGCAGATTCTCAAGCAGCTGACCATGGTCGCCGGCTTCGACCGCTACTACCAGATCGCGATCTGCTTCCGCGACGAGGATCTCCGGGCCGACCGCGTGCAGGAGATCACGCAGCTCGACGTCGAGGTGTCGTTCCCCGACCGCGAGCTCCTCTTCGCGCTGGTCGAGCAGATGTTCGCCGCGATCTGGCGCGAGTGCCTGGGCATCGAGATCGACACGCCGTTTCCGCGCATGTCCCATGCCGAGGCCGACCGGAGGTTCGGGTCGGACAAGCCGGACACGCGCTTCGGCCTCGAGCTCGAGGACGCGACTGGCGCGACGCGCGGCTCGGAGTTCGGCGTGTTCGCGCGAGCCGATGTGGTTCGCTTCGTGCGCGTGCCGCGCGAGTACTCGCGCGCCGACCTTGCCGCGCTCGAGGAGATGGCGAAGGAACGAGGCGCGAAGGGTCTGGCCTATCTCGTGCGCGACGGCGAGACCGGCGAGATCCGGTCGCCGATCGCGAAGTTCCTCTCCGAGGAGGAGCTCGAGGCGGTGCGGATCGAGCCCGGACAGACGCTGCTCTTCTGTGCAGACGACTGGCCGACGACCTCGACCGTGCTCGGACACCTCCGGCTCCACCTTGCGCGTGAACTCGGTCTCGTCGACGACGATGAGTTCACGTTCCTCTGGGTCGACGCGTTCCCGATGTTCGAGTGGGACGAGGAGGACGGCCGCTGGAACGCGGTGCATCACCCGTTCACTCGGCCCACGGACGATTGGCGCGACCGCTTCGACGAGGAGCCCGGAGCGGCGCTGGCCGAGGCGTACGACCTCATCGTCAACGGCAACGAGCTCGGCGGCGGCTCGTTCCGGATCCACGAGCCCGACCTGCAGGCGCGGGTGTTCGACACGCTCTCGCTCAGCGCCGACGAACAACGCTCGAAGTTCGGGTTCCTCCTCGACGCGCTCGCGATGGGGGCTCCGCCGCACGGAGGGATCGCGCTCGGCATCGACCGGACGGTGATGGTGCTCGCCGCGGAGCCGAATCTTCGTGACGTCATCGCGTTTCCCAAGAACCAGGCCGGCCTTGATCCGATGAGCGGCGCCCCCTCGGAGGTCAGCCAGGAGCAGCTCCGCGAGCTCGGCATCCGGCTCGTGGAGGAGCCGCCGCAGCACGGGTGACCTCGGCGTCAGCCACACTTGATCGCGTGTCGCCGTCACTCGCGCAACGACTCGCCCTTCTGGGCGCGGTCGCGTTGCTCGCAGGCGTGGCCGCCATGGCCATCGTCGCGCAGCGCGGGACGAGCGAAGGCGCGGCGGCGCTCACGAGTGCGCCCGCACCGGCGGGCTGGAACGTCGCCTTCGCGGGCTCGCGCGGCGCAACCGGTGATGCGCAGCGCACGACCTGCGGCCAGGTCCTCGCTCCCGAATCGCTCGGAGTGACGCACCCGGTACTTCCCTGCGGCGCCAAGGTCGTGCTCCGCTCCGGGAACAAGCAGGTGCTCAGCGAGGTGATCGACAACAAGCTCGTGGAGCCGGGCCGGCAGCTCGAGGTCACGGAGGCGCTCGCGAGGATGCTCGGGATCAAGGGGACGGTCGAGCTCGAGTGGCGCTTCGCGACGACCGGCGGCAGCTAGGATCGTCGGCGCTCGACCCTGTGCGTGGCCACGGCTTCTACGTGAACCAACAGACACGTAAAGGGAGTCGGCGTCGGAGCTAGGCGTTGCCGACGCTCCGCACGGCACCCACCTGGCTCGCCAGGTTCGCAAAGGTCGTGGATTCATCGGCAGGGTGGAGCACTATTTTCGCAAGATCGGCAATCCGCGAATGCGGATTGCCGATCGCGGACACGTCGAAGACGCTCGCATCCGACCGACCGGCCTACCGGCGGCTCCGGGGTTGCGGATGCCGATCGCGGACACGTCGAAGACGCTCGCATCTACCGACCGGCCTACCTGCGGATCCAGGATCGCCTTGAGTAGCCTGGTTCGGTGAGCATTCAGGTCTTCGGCGACGCGACGCGCGGCGATGCATGGGCTGCGGTGAGGCTCGAGCTGGACGGCGACACGGTCGTCGCGGCCGACGCACCCGGGCTCGACCAGCCTCTCGTCGGCCTGACGCTCCTCGAGGCGGCAGCGGTGGGGGGCGAGCCGCTCGCGGTCGAGGCGCTCGCGTCCGCTCTCGGCCAGGCCTTCGAGGCGGCGCCGCACCCGGGGCGCGTCGCCGTCGCGATGAGCGGCGGGGTGGACAGCGCCGTCGCGCTCCTGCGCGCGGGTCCAGGACGCGCTCGGCGTCACGCTGCGGCTCTGGCAGGATCCCGCGGCGCCGGACACCGAGCGCGCGTGCTGCTCTCCTGCCGCGGTGTCCGCCGCGCGCAGGACGTGTCACGACCTCGGCCTCCCGCACGTCACGCTCGATCTGCGCGAGCGCTTCAAGGCGACGATCGTCGACCCGTTCACGCGCGCATACGAGGCCGGAGAGACGCCGAACCCGTGCATGCGCTGCAACGGGGCGTTTCGTTTCGACGAGCTCGTGGCATTCGCCGAGCATGCGGGAGCGGACGAGCTGTGGACGGGTCACTACGCTCGTCTCGTCGAGCGCGACGGCATGCGTCTCGTCGCCCGCGCGACCGACGAGCGCAAGGATCAGTCGTACATGCTCGCCGCCGTCGAGCCCGCGTTGCTCGAGCGGGTCCGCTTCCCGCTCGGCGAGCAGACGAAGGAGGCTACTCGCGCCGAAGCAGGCGCCGCCGGGCTCGCCGCGGCCGGCCGGCTCGAGAGCCAGGAGGCGTGTTTCCTCGGCGGCGACGACTACCGATCGTTCCTCGAGCGCCAGGGTGTCCGCGGGACGGAGGGACCGATCCTGGACGTGGCCGGAGCCCGCGTCGGCACCCACTCGGGGCACTGGCGCTACACGCCCGGCCAGCGTCGGGGCTTGCGCGTGAACGGCGGCCGAGCGCTGTACGTCGTGCGGACGGAGTCCGAGACGAACACGGTCGTCGTTGGCTCGCGCGACGAGCTCGCGACGAGGTCGCTCGTGGCGCGTGGACGTCTGTACGTGCGCGCCGACGAGGCCGACGTGAAGGTGCGACATCGCTCCGCGCCCGTACGGGCGAGCGTGTCCGAGACGAGCGACGGCTTCGCGCTCGACCTCTCCGAGCCCGCGCATGGCGTCGCGCGCGGGCAGTTCGCGGTGCTGTACGAGGAGGATGCCGTGATCGGAGCCGGGGTGATCACGGACGTTGCCTGAATCGAGCATCTAGGATCCTCCGGGATGACGGTGCTCGCGACGTCCGCAGGCGACATCCTCGACTACGCCCTGGCGGCGTTCTTCATCGCGAGCGGGGCCGGCCTCCTCTACCTGTTCGTCCGCATGGGAGGCACGTTCGCCCGGCTCTCGTCGTTCGTGAAGGGCACCGAGCGCGATCTCCTGCCGGTGATCGTCAAGGCGGGCGGCACGGTCGACCGCGTCAACGACCAGCTCGACAAGCTCGACGTGGTGACGGACAGCGCGGTGTCGATGGCGGACAGTGCGGACACGGCGGTTCGGGCCGTGTCGACGGTGATCACGACGCCAGTGAAGAAGGTGAGCGGGTTCGCCGCAGGCGTCTCGCACGGCCTCTCCGCGTTCCGCTCCCGGCGCGATGCCGGCGAGGCGGTGCGGGTCGCGAAGGACGCGGCGGCGCGACGTGAGAGCGACCTCGACGAAGAGCTCCGTACCGCGGGCAAGACCGAGCAAGAGTCGCCGCCGCCTCCGGCGGCATAGCTCCACCGGGCCTCCGCGACCTCGCTCGTAGAATCCAGGGATGCGTACGACGGCCGAGCTGCGGGAGGGATTCCTCGCGTTCTTCGAGGAGCGAGGGCATCTGCGCTGCCCGTCCGCCTCGCTCGTTCCGCGCGCCGACGACCACTCCACGCTCCTCATCACGGCGGGAATGCAGCCGCAGATGCCGTTCTTCCTCGGCAAGGAGCCGCCGCCGGCGCCGCTGACGACGCTGTCCCAGAAGAGCTTCCGCACCGTCGACATCGACGAGGTCGGGCTCGACGGGCACCACCTCACGTTCTTCGAGATGCTCGGCAACTTCTCGTTCGGGCAGTACTTCAAAGAGGGCGCGATTGCCTTCGCGACCGAGTTCGTGCAGGAGCACATGAAGCTCGACTGGGACCGCGTCTGGGTCACGGTCCACGCGGGCGACCCGCAGCTGAAGCTCGGGCCCGACGAGGTGGCGATCGAGCTCTGGGAGCGAATCGGCATGCCACCCGAGCGAATCGTCCCACTCCCGACCTCCGAGAACTTCTGGGGAGTCGGCGGCCCGGGTCCGTGCGGGCCGGACTCCGAGATCTACTGGGACTGGGGCGAGGAGCACGGCTGTGGCGAGCCGGACTGCGCGCCCGCCTGTACTCGCTGCGGGCGCTTCCTCGAGTTCTGGAACCTCGTCTTCATGGAGTACGAGCTGCACGGCGACGGAACGCTGACGCCGCTCCCGCAGCAGAACATCGACACCGGCCTCGGTCTGGAACGCGGTGCCGCGGTCCTGCAGGACGTCATGTCCGTGTACGACACGGACGGGTACCGGCAGATCATGAGCTGGATCGCGGCCCAGTCCGGCGTCGCCTACGGCGACTCGCCGGCAGCCACGAAGGCACACCGGATCCTCGCCGACCACGGCCGCGGGATGACATTCGTCGTCGGAGACGGCGTGACGCCGTCGAACGAGGGAAGGGGCTACGTCCTGCGGCGAATCATCCGGCGCGCCGTTCAGCAGGCGCAGCGGATCGGGCTCCGCGACGTGCACCTTCTGACGGGCGTGGTCGTCGAGCAGATGGCCGACGCGTACCCGGAGCTGGGTGAGCAGGCGGACGAGATCGAGCGGGTCGTGCGCGCGGAGGAGGAGCGCTTCCTCGAGACGCTCGAGCGCGGCCTCAAGCTGTTCGAGGAGCTCGCGTCGGGTGACGTCATCACCGGCGAGCAGGCATTCACACTGGCGGCCACGTACGGCTTCCCCCTCGAGCTCACGGTCGAGCTCGCAGAGGAGCGCGGTCAGGTGGTCGACGTCGACGGCTACCAGGTCGAGATGGCGCAGCACCGCGAAGTCTCGCGAGCCGGCGGCTCCAGCGAGCTCGAGCGCGCGGCAGAGTTCGCGGGCGCAGCAGACTTCAGCACGGAGTTCGTCGGCTACACGAAGACCGAAGTACTCACGCAGGTCGGCGTGCTCGAGCAGCTCGAGGACGAGCTGTTCCTCGCGAAGCTGCGCGAGTCGCCTTTCTATCCGGCCGGTGGCGGTCAGGTGACCGACGCAGGGACGATCGAGCTCGACGACGCGTCCGGCACGACGGCCGAGCTCGTGGAGGCGTATCGCCTGGAGCACGACCAGGCGCTCCTCTTCCGCGGCAAGGGCTTCACCGCAGGCGATCGCGTGCGCGCACGGGTCGCGTGGACCGTTCGCTTCCCGACGATGGCAAACCACACCGGCACGCACCTGCTGCACCAGTCTCTTCGGGACGTCCTGGGCGACCATGTGCGCCAGGCGGGCTCGGCGGTACGGCCCGACAAGCTTCGCTTCGACTTCACGCACGGGCAGGCGCTCACCGCGGAGGAGCGCGAGGCCGTCGAGCGCCGCGTGAACGAGCTCGTCTTCGAGAACCGTCCAGTGCACGTCTTCGAGACGAAGATCGACGAGGCACGACGGCTCGGCGCGACGATGCTCTTCGGCGAGAAGTACGGAGACATCGTGCGCGTCGTCGAGGTGCCCGGCTACTCGATCGAGCTCTGCGGCGGCACGCACGTCTCGTCCACGGCCGAGATCGGTCCCTTCGTCGTTCTCTCCGAGAGCTCGGTCGGAGCCGGCGTACGACGGGTCGAGGCGCTGACCTCGGGGGCGGCCTGGTCCTTGCTCGACGAGCGCGCACGCGAGCTCGAGTCGCTCCGTGCGGAAGTGGACCGGCTGCGCAAGGCCCCCAAGTCGGCGCCTGCGCAGACACAGGCCGTGCCCGATCCGGACGTGCGCGTGGAGGGCGGTGTCAACGTCATCGTCCAGCCGCTCGACGGTCTCGACGCCGACGAGCTCCTGGAGCTCTCCGATCGCTACAAGCAGAAGCACGCGCCCGCGGCCGTCGTCCTCGGCTCGAGGGAGGACGGCAAGGTGCATCTCGTGGCGAACTTCGACGCCTCGGTGGCCGAGCGCGTGAGCGCGTCCGACGTGCTCCGCGAGGCGGCGGCGATCGTAGGCGGCGGCGGAGGCGGGCGTCCGACGATGGCCCGTGCCGGGGGGAAGGACCCCGAGAAGCTCCCCGACGCACTGGCGCAGGCAGAGCGTCTGATCGTCTCGGCTCTGTGAGGGTGCTGGCGCTCGACTACGGCGCCGCGCGCACCGGCGTCGCCGTCTCGGATGCGACCGGGACGATCGCCCGTCCAGTCGGGATCGTCGAACGGGCGTCCACGAGCGACGGCCTCGCGAGGCTCGAGGCGATCGTCCGCGAGGAGGACGCCGAGCGCGTCGTCGTCGGGATGCCACTGACGCTGCGCGGTGAGGTGGGCGCGCAGGCGCGCGAGACGCAGGCGTTCGTCGAGGCACTGCGAGGTGTCGTGTCGGTTCCGGTCGAGACGTATGACGAGCGGTTCACGACGACGCTCGCAGCAGGCGCCGGGGGCGCAGCCGACGAGGACGCACGCGCAGCCGCGCACCTCCTCGAGAGCTACCTGCGGCGCGCAGGAGGCGAGCGATGAGGCTGGCGTACCTTCTCGTCGTGCTCGCTACGCTCGTCGCGGCTGGCTGCGCCAAGGACGAGCCACCGCCAGCGGTCGAGACGACCCCGCCGCTCGTACGGCTCCGGATCATCTTCCCGGAGGGATTCACGCGTCGCGACATGGCCGATCGCGTCGCAGCCGTGCGCCAGATCGCCATCGACAAGCGGGGCGTGACGCCTCGGCTCACGCGGACCGGATTCCTGGAGGCGAGCGGCGCCGCAGTCCCTCCCGCCGAGTTCCGGAAGGACTGGAAGCTCAGCTCGATCGAGGGCTTCCTGTTCCCGGCGACGTACGAGTTCACGAAGCTGACGTCCTCGGCGCGCCTCGTCGCGCGACCAGCTTCGTGCGTTCCGCCGAAACTGGCGCAAGGTCGACATGCGCTATGCGCGCTCGAAGAACCTCACGCCCTACGACGTGCTGATCATCGCGTCGATGGTCGAGAAGGAGGCCGTCGCACCGAAGGAGCGGCGTCTGGTGGCGGCCGTGATCTACAACCGCCTGCACAACCGCATGCCGCTCGGGATCGACGCGACGATCCGCTACGGCCGCGACGTCCCCGGCACCGAGCCGCTCAAGAAGTCCGACCTCGAGAGCGACAACCCCTACAACACGCGGAAGCGGCTGGGCCTCCCGCCGACGCCCATCGCGAACCCGGGCCTCGCGTCGATGCGCGCGGCAGCCCACCCGGCGCGCGTCGACTACCTCTATTTCGTGCGGAAGCCGGACGGCGTCCACCACTTCTTCACCGCGAGCGAGTCCGAGTTCTGCCAGAGATCCCTGGAGTACGGCTACGGCGGCTGTTGACATCTCCGGGAAGACGCGGCTGGTCGGGATCGTGGGCTGGCCGGTTGCGCACTCGCTCTCGCCGCGCATGCACAACGCCGCCTTCCACGCGCTCGGCCTCGACTGGGCCTACGTCGCGCTTCCGACCCCGCCCGAGCGCCTGGAGGACGCCGTGCGCGGACTCGCGGCGCTCGGCCTCGCCGGGGTGAACGTCACGACCCCGCACAAGCTCGCGGTGACGGCCCTGTGCGAGACGGACGCCCCGTCCGTGAACACCCTCGTCGTCTCCGAAGGCCGTGTTGAGGGGTTCTCGACGGACGCGGCCGTCCTCGAGGCGCTGCCGCAACAGAACCCCGTCGTCGTCGGGGACGGTGGCACCGCCGCAGCGTTCACGCACGTACTGCCGCACGCGCGCCGGTACGCACGCCGCGGTGCGTGGCCGCCCGACGCGGAAGACGCCGACCTCGTCGTCAACGCCACGTCCGAACGCCAGGAGGTCGTCGTCGAGGTGACCGCGGGCCAGACGCTCGTCGACCTGCCGTACCCGGAGACGGCGACCGCGGCCGCAGCGCGTGCGGCGGGCGCAACGGTCGTCACCGGCCTCGACGTCCTCGTGGCGCAGGGCGCGGCCTCGTTCGAGCTCTGGACCGGCGTCGCCGCACCCGTGGACGTCATGCGACGCGCCGTAGGCTTACGCCCGTGACGCTCGAGCTCACGACCGCCGGGGAGTCGCACGGGCCGGCCCTCGTCGCGATCCTCACGGGGCTGCCGGCAGGCTTGCGGCTCGACAAGGACGCGATCGCCGCCGACCTCGAGCGCCGCCGGCAGGGGTACGGCCGGAGCCCGCGCCAGAAGTTCGAGGCGGACGAGGTCGACGTCCTCGCCGGGCTGCGTCACGGCATGACCCTCGGCACGCCGCTCGCGCTCGTCGTCCGCAATCGCGACCACGCCAACTGGGAGTGGGGGATGAGCCCGTGGCCGCCCGAGGGCGAGCCGTCCGGCAAGGGAACCAGCGCCGTCACGCTTCCGCGGCCGGGCCATGCCGATCTGGCGGGAGTGCTCAAGTACGGGCACGACGACGTCCGGAACTCGCTGGAACGCGCGAGCGCTCGCCAGACGGCCGTACATGTGGCCGCAGGGGCCGTGGCGAAGCAGCTGCTCGCCGAGATCGGGGCGACGGTCGGAGGCCGCGTCGTCGAGATCGGAGGCGCAGACACGGAGGACGGCTGGAAGGCCGCGACGGACGCCGCTCGCTCGGACCGCGACACGCTCGGCGGGATCGTCGAGGTCGTCGCCGTGGGGGTCCCTCCGGGCCTCGGCTCGTACGCGGAGAAAGCCACCCGGCTCGACGCGCGCCTCGCAGCGGCGCTGATGGGGATCCAGGCGGTGAAGGGCGTCGAGATCGGCGACGGGTTCGCGCTCGCCCGGCGGCGCGGCTCCGAGGCGCACGACGAGATCGAGCCCGACCGTGGGCGCTCGACGAACCGCGCGGGCGGCATCGAGGGAGGCGTGAGCAACGGCTCTCCGGTCGTCGTCCGGGCCGCGATGAAGCCGCTGCCGACGCTCATGCGTCCGCTCCGCTCCGTCGATCTCGCCAGCGGCGAGGCAGGACAGGCGCTCGTCGAGCGCAGCGACGTGCAGGCGGTCGAGGCGCTCGCGGTCGTCGCGGAGGCCGCGGTCGCGTGGGAGGTCGCCCGGGCTGCGCGCGAGAAGTTCGGCGGCGACGCGCTCACGGACTTCGTCGGCGCCCACGCGGCCTACCTGGAGCGCATCGCTTGGCACACGCGCTAGGCCGGCACCTCGTCCTCGTCGGCTTCATGGGAGCCGGGAAGACGACCGTCGGCGAGGAGGTCGCCGCGCGTCTCCAGAGGCCGTTCCTCGACGTCGACCGCGAGGTCGAGGCCGCGCACGGTCCCATCTGGGACCTGTTCGAGAAGGAGGGCGAGGCGGCCTTCCGCGAGCTCGAGGCGCGCTTCGTGCGCGAGTCCTGCGGCCGCCGCGAGCCGAGCGTGATCGCGGTCGGAGGCGGCGCCGTCGAGACGCGTGGACTTCTCGGCGAGGGCGACGCGCTGACCGTGCTGCTGGACGTCGACGTCGAGACCGCCTGGGAACGCGTCCGCGGCTCCGGCCGTCCGCTGGCGCAGGACGAAGCCGAGTTCCGCCGTCGCTTCGAGCGACGGCGACCGCTCTACGACGAGGTCGCCGAGGCGCGGGCGACCGATGCCGAAGGCGTCGTGCTCGCCGCAGCGGGGATCGCTTTCGGGCCGTACCAGGAGGCACTCGGCGGCGCGGTCGTGGCCGACCGGCGCGTGGCGGAGCTTCACGGGATCGAGGCGACACACCTCGTCGTGGAGAAGACGCTCGCGGAGGCCGAGCGTGCGTGGAAGGAGCTCACGCTCGACCGCTCGTCGACGCTGGTCGCGGTGGGCGGGGGCACGACGACCGACCTTGCTGGATTCGTGGCCGCGACGTATATGCGCGGCATCGACTGGATCGCCGTCCCCTCGACGCTCGTCGGGCAGGTCGACGCGGCGATCGGGGGGAAGACGGGGGTCGACCTCGCCGAGGGGAAGAACCTCGTGGGCGCGTTCCACTGGCCGGACGCGACCCGGATCGACACGACGCTCCTCGAGACACTGCCGGCGGAAGAGCGAAGGAACGGCCTCGCGGAGGTCGTGAAGACGGGTCTGCTCGCGGGCGATCCGTACTGGGAGCTGGAGACGGAAGACCAGGTACGGGCCTGCGCGGCCTACAAGGCGGCGGTGTGTTTGCGCGACCCGCGCGAGCACGGCGAGCGCGCGCATCTGAACCTCGGCCACACCTTCGGGCACGCGCTCGAGACCGCGTCCGGCAACACGATCCCGCACGGGCGTGGCGTCGCCCTGGGCCTCCTCGCGGCACTCCGCCTGTCCGGACTCGAGGAGGAGGCTCGCACGGTGGAGGACGTCCTCGAGCCGGAACCCGTGGCCGTCGACCGCGACGCTGCCTGGGCTGCGCTCCAGCGCGACAAGAAGGCGACGGACGGTCGGGTCCGCCTCGTCCTGCTCGACGCCCCGGGGGCTCCGCGTGTCACCGCGGACGTCGAGCCCGAGCGCGTCCGAGCTGCCCTCGACTCGCTCATCGCGTAGGGTCAGCGCGTGCGGATCCTCGTCCTGAACGGGGTAAATCTCGACGTGCTCGGGCGTCGGGACCCGGAGCTGTACGGCGGCGTTGGCCTGTCTGAGCTCGAGACGAAGATCTACGAATGGGCGCTCCGACTCGAGTGCACCGCGCGTTGCCGACAGACGAACGACGAGGGCGAGTTCGTGGAGTGGTGTCACGAGGCGTACGACTGGGCGGACGGCGTGATTGCGAACCCGGGCGCCTGGTCGCACTACTCGTGGGCTATCCGTGACGCGCTCGAGCTGTTCTCGGCGCCCGTGGTCGAGGTGCACCTCTCGAACATCTACGAGCGCGAGGAGTGGCGACGCTTCTCGGTGCTCGAGGACGTCGCGGCCGCCCGCTTCATCGGCAAAGGGCCGGATGGATACCGGGAGGCTCTCGAGTTCCTCGTGAAAGGAGCGACCTGACCCGAATCGGCCGTCTCGCGGCGCTCCTCGAAGAGCCGCTCCTCGTCGCCGGACCGCCATATGTACTCGGCGGACAGGCGAACGTGCGCTACCTGACCGGCCTCCAGAGCTCGAACTCCGCCGTCCTCGTCGAGCCGGACGGAAGTGCGACGCTGTATACGGACTTCCGCTACGCGAATCGTGCACGTGCGCTCGACGGCGTGGAGGTGACCGAGGTCGCGCGCGGGCTCATCCCCGCGATCGGCAAGCTCCTCGCGGGCAGGCGGGTCGGGTTCGAGGAGCAGCACCTCCCGCACGCGCTCTACCGCGAGCTCGTGGATGCCGGTGTCGACGTACAGCCGACCTCGGGCCTCGTGGAGGGCCTGCGCGCCGTGAAGGACGCCGAGGAGCTCGAGACGATGCGCCGCGCCAGTGCACTGTCGGACGAGGTGTTCGCTGGGCTGTCACGTGAGCGCTTCTCCGGCCGCACGGAGAGCGAGCTCGCCTGGTGGATCGAGCGGAGCTTCCGCGAGGGCGGCGCCGAGGGCGTGTCCTTCGAGGCGGTGGTCGGTGCCGGCGCCACCGCGGCGTCGCCGCATGCGGTTCCCGGATCGACGGCGATCGAGCCGGGGGTCCTCGTCGTGGTCGATGCGGGCTGTGTCGTCGACGGCTACTGCTCCGACTGCACGCGGACGTTCGCCGTCGGCGAGATCTCCGACCGGCTGCTCGAGATCTACGCGCTGTGCCTCGAGGCGCAGCTGGCCGGGCTCGCTGCGGTGGCGCCGGGCGTGCACGGCCGCGACGCGGACGCGGCCTCGCGCTCGATCATCGAGGGAGCGGGGCTCGGGTGGGCATACGGCCACGGCATGGGACATGGCGTCGGGCTCCAGATCCACGAGGCGCCGTCCCTTCGGCCCGAGACCACGGACACGCTCGAGGTGGCGAACGTCGTCTCGGTCGAGCCGGGGATCTACCTCCCGGACGAGGGGGCAGGCGTGCGGATCGAGGACCTCGTCCACGTCACCGAGAACGGCTGCGAGCGGCTCACGCGGTTCGACAAAGAGCTGATCACTGTCGCCTGACTAGACTCGCCGGACGGTATGGCCGAGACCGTCACCACGAATCAGTTCCGCAATGGGATGCACATCGAGCTCGACGGCGCCGTCTGGCGCATCGTCGAGTTCCAGCACGTCAAGCCGGGCAAGGGCGGGGCGTTCGTCCGAACGAGGCTGAAAGGGCTCGAGTCGGGCTCGGTCGTCGATCGCACCTTCCGCGCGGGAGAGAAGTTCGCTCGCGTGCACACGGAGGTGAAGAACGTCCAGTTCCTCTACGACGACGGGAACGAAGCGCACTTCATGGACGAGGAGACGTACGACCAGTTCGGGCTCCCGCATGCCGAGGTCGCGGACGAGCTCGCGTACCTGCCTCCGTCGAGCACGGTGCAGATGCTCGCTGTGAACGGCAAGCCGTCGGGGATCCAGTTGCCGGCGTCGGTGGAATTGACCGTCGCCCGGACGGAGCCTGCCGTGCGAGGCGACACGGTCTCGAACGTGACGAAGCCCGCGACGCTCGAGACCGGCGCAGTCGTGCAGGTGCCGCTCTTCGTCGACACCGGTGAGCGCATCAAGGTCGACCCGCGCGAGGGCCGCTACATCTCCAGAGCTTGACGGTCGCTGCCACGATCTCGCGCGTCCGGATGCGCGATCTGGCGCGCCCGGGCCGCTACCGCTGGTACCGGCGGGCTCTCGGCCGTCGTCGCCCTTGCTACGGCTCTGCTCGACTCTGACGCTCGCTAAGGTCCCGGATGGTCCGTGCCTAAGCTCGTCGACACCACGATTCGCCTGCTTTCGCAGGAGCCCCTGGCCGGGAGGCTGCCCACCGCGGAGGTGCTCCGCGTTGCGGAGATCCTCGATCAGGCAGGCTTCGCCTGCCTCGAGGTCTCCGGAGGCGGCGTGTTCGACGCGACCGTGCGGCGCAAGGTCGAGAGCCCCTGGGAGCGGATCCGCGCGATCAAGGCGCGCGTGTCGACGCCGCTCGGCATCGCGCTTCGCGGCCGCTTCCTCGTGGGCTCGCGTCCCGTTAGCGGGGACATCGTCGGCCGCTTCGTCTCGTGCGCAGCGGAGAACGGCATCGGCGTCTTCCGGCTGCACGATCCCTTGAACGACGTCTCGAACCTGCGCGAGGCGGGGGCTGCGATCACGAACGCTGGCGGCGCGTTCCATGCCGGGCTCGTGTACAGCCCTGGACGCACGGTCGAGACGGACATGCTCGTGGAGGCGGCGCGGAAGCTTCCGGAGCTCGGCGCGACGCGGATCCTCGTGAACGACCCGACGGGCGCGCTCGTCCCGTACCGTGCGCAGGAGCTCGTGACGCGGATCATGGAGGCGAGCGGCCTCCCCGTCGGCTTCTACGTCCAGGGCTCGGCCGGAATCGGCCTCGCGTCTGCCCTCGCCGCTGTCGACGCCGGCGCCGACCTCGTCGCGACGACCGTCTACCCGCTCGCGCTGACGCTTCATCGCGTGTCGGGCGAGTCGGTCGCGGAGTCGTTGCAGGGCCTCGGTCACGCTCCGGGGCTCGAGGTGGGCAAGCTGTGGGAGGCCTCGGACGTGATCGACGAGTGGATCGGCGACGAGCCCGTCGCCCCCGTCGCGCCTCGCATCGCCGTGCGGGCCGCAGAGTACGACCTCCCGGCCGGGCTCGTTGCGGCGCTCGAGGTCCACCTCCGCGCGCACGCCGCCGCGGACCGCCTGCTCGAGGTGCTCGAGGAGGTCGGGCGCGTTCGCGCCGAGGCCGGCTGGCCGCCGCTCGCGGCGCCGATCGGGCAGATCCTCGCCTCGCAGGCGTTGCTACACGTGCTCGAGGCGCGCAGGTACGGCTCGGTCATCGACGAGTTCCGTGAGCTGGTGCAGGGTGGCTACGGCGTCACGCCCGAGCCGGTCGACCCGAACGTCGAGCGCGCGGTGGCGCTGCTCGCGCCGCGCGGCCAGCTCGCCGAGGATCCGGTGACGACCGAGGACGTACGCGAGCAGGCGGAAGGCCTCGCGGCGAGCGAGGAGGAGCTCGTCCTGATCGCGATGTTCGGCTCCGAGGCCGAGGAGCTCCTCAGGGTGATCCGGGCGCGGCACTCCCGCGACTCCGCGCTGATCGCGGAGGACGTCGACGCGGAACGGGGGGAGCGGATCCGCGAGCTCGTGAAGATCGTGCAGGAGTCCGGCGTCGGAGAGATCGAGATCGAGGACGACGGCATGCGCGTCTCCGTGCGCCGGGCAGACGACCCGGTCGGGTCGATCGCGATGCCCGTCACGGCGAACGTGGAACCCGAGGTCGGAGACCTGGCGAGCGTGGCGACCGCATCGCCCGACGGGATCTCGCGCGTCGAGTCGCCCATGGTCGGCGTCTTCTACCGCGCGCCGACCCCGGGAGCGCCCGCGTTCGTCGACGTCGGCGACACCGTCGTTCCGGGTCAGGTGCTCTGCATTCTCGAGGCCATGAAGCTCTTCAACGAGCTCAAGGCCGAGAACGCCGGCGTCGTCCGCTCGATCCATGCGGAGAACGGTCAGGCGGTCGAGTACGGCGAGCTCTTGTTCGAGCTCGAGCCCATCCTCACTCCGCCAGCCGTCTGACGCCTGCGGTGTTCGACCGAGTGCTCGTCGCGAACCGGGGCGAGATCGCCGTGCGCGTGATCCGCGCGCTGCACGAGCTCGGCATCGAGGCGGTCGCGGTCTACTCGACGGCCGATCGCGACGCGCTGCATGTCGAGCTTGCAGACCAGGCCGTGTGCATCGGCCCGCCCGCTGCGGCGGAGAGCTACCTCTCGATCTCGAACGTCGTCGCGGCTGCGGTGACCACCGGCTGCGACGCGGTTCACCCCGGCTACGGGTTCCTCGCGGAGAACGCGGAGCTCGTGCGCGCGTGCGTCGACAACGACCTCGTGTTCATCGGGCCGACCGCGGAGGTCGTCGAGCAGATGGGCGACAAGGTGCGCGCGAAGGAGGCGATGCACGCGGCCGGGGTGCCGCTCGTCCCCGGCTCGGAAGGCGCCGTCGGGCTCGAGGAGGCGCGACGGGCGGCAGCCGAGGCAGGCTTCCCGGTGCTGCTGAAGGCAGCGGCGGGTGGAGGGGGGAAGGGGATGCGCCTCGTCTCCTCCGAGGACGAGCTCGAGAACGCTTTCGGTGCCGCGAGCGCGGAGGCGAATGCGGCGTTCGGCGACGGCGCGGTGTACGTGGAGAAGCTCGTGAGTCCCGCGCGCCACGTCGAGATCCAGGTGCTGTGCGACGCGGAGGGGGGCGTCCTCACGCTCGGAGAGCGGGAGTGCTCCATCCAGCGACGCCACCAGAAGCTCGTCGAGGAGTCGCCGTCGACGGCGCTCGATGCGGAAACGCGCGAGGCGATGGAGTCGATGGTCGCGGCCGCATGCGAGGCGATCGGCTACCGGAACGCCGGGACGTTCGAGTTCCTCGTCGGGCCGGACGGCGCCTTCTACTTCATCGAGGTCAACTGCCGCCTCCAGGTCGAGCATCCCGTCTCGGAGCTCGTCACCGGCATCGACATCGTGCGCGAGCAAGTCCGGATCGCAGCCGGCGAGCGGCTCGCGGCTACCGGCCGCGCGGCCAGGAGCGGTCACGCGCTCGAGATCCGCATCAACGCCGAGGATCCTGCGCGCGGATTTCTGCCCTCGCCGGGAACGGTCACGCGCTTCGTGCCGCCGCTCGGCCCGGGTGTCCGCGTGGATACGGCCGTCGGCTCCGGGTCCGAGATCCCGCCGTACTACGACTCCATGATCGCGAAGGTGATCGTCTGGGACGACACGCGCGACGCGGCCATCGTGCGCGCCGAGCGCGCCCTCCGGGAGCTCGTGGTCGAGGGCATCCCCACGACGCGCGACCTCGCCCTCGACGTGCTCGGCTCGCGCGAGTTCCGGCGCGGCGAGTACTCGACCTCCACGGTGACCGAGCTCGAGCACCGACTGCCGTCCCTCGCTTCGGCATGACGCGCGCGACGAGCCGGAAGGCAGCGCGCCGGCAGGCGCTCTTCCTCCTCTATCAGTGGGACCTCACGGGTCAGGAGCTCGCGTCCCTGTTCGAGGGCGAGCCCGACGACTTCGCCTTCTCGCTGGCGCAGGCGGTCGCGGCGAGAGCAGCCGACCTCGACGCGCGGATCACGGCGTCTTCGCCCGACTGGCCTGCCGACCGACTGGGCACGCTCGAGCGGAATATCCTGCGTATCGGCGTGTACGAGCTCGAGGAGGAGACGGTGCCGCGTGAGGTTGCGATCAACGAGGCGGTCGTCCTCGCGAAGCGCTACGCGACGGAGGACGCGGGGCGGCTCGTCAACGGGATCCTCGGGCGCGTCGCGCGCGAGGAGGCCGCGTGAGCCAGGTGGACGAAGCCCTCGCCCGCGCGGAGGAGCTGCTCGGCAAGCTGAACGAGCGCCGGGACGAGCTCGAGCGGCTGGCCGCCGCGGATGACGTCGACGGCGACGCGGCGGTCGATCTCATCTCCGAGCTCGCCGAGCTCGCTCGCCAGATCGAGGCCGAGCTGACGCGTGCGCGGACCCTGGCCGATGCGTCCGGCTGACGAGCTCCGCGGCGACATCGAGACGTACCTGCGCTCGCTGGCCCTCGCACCCGAGCTCGGTGGTCTCGAAGACACCGTGCGCTACGCGCTGGAGTCGGGGGGCAAGCGCGTGCGACCCGTCCTCTGCCTCGCCGTCGCGGAATCGAACGGAGCCGCAGTCGAAGATGCGCTTCCCGCGGCGGCCGCGCTCGAGCTCGTCCACACCTTCTCGCTCGTCCACGACGACCTGCCGGCGATGGACGACGACGACGAGCGGCGCGGACGCCCCAGCACCCATGTCGCGTTCGGCGAGGGGGTCGCGCTGCTCGCCGGCGATGCGCTGCTCGCCGAGGCCCTGCGGCTCGCTCTGACGTACGAGCTCCGGAGGACGTCGCCCGCGACCTCGTGGACGCGACGCTCGGGATGATCGGCGGGCAGTACCGCGACATCACGGGCGACGACCGCGACCTCGAGGAGCTGCATCGGCTGAAGACGGGGAGGCTCTTCGTCGCGGCCGTCCGCCTCGGTCTCGACGTCGCGGAGGTGCCGCACGACCTGCGCGCCGCGTGGATCGCGTTCGGCGAGGAGGTCGGGCTCCTCTTCCAGGTCGTCGACGACATCCTCGACGGCGACGGGTACGCGGAGCGACTGGGGTCCGAGGAGGCAAGGCGGCTCGCCGAGGACGTGGCCGCGCGCGCGGAGGCCCGGCTCGACGAGGTCGGCGGCGACACGGAGGTCCTGCACGAGCTCGTCGCGGCGCTGACCTTTAAGACCGGTTGAGGGATAGACGCAGCCCCGGTCGTGACTACCCTGTGCCGAGCCCCGAACAGACCAGGTCTGCCTGGCGCGCAGTCGCCGCACACGTGCGCAGACCGTTCTCTTCCTCTCGATGTCCTCCACCCTCCGCAGCCGCGTGCCCCTGTTCTGTCTCGTCGCAGTCCTGGCTGCCGCGGGCGTCGTGCCTGCGAACGCCGCGACGTCAGAAGGGCATCCAAGCCTGCACCCGATCACCGAGGTCGCGGTGCCGACGAGGGGCGAGCTTGCAGCCCGCTTCGCGCTCGGGGAGGTCGGGGTGCCCGTACCGCTGGGGAGGCGAGTCGCCGAGCACCGGATTCGACTGCTCGGGGCTCGTTCGCTGGGCGTACGGACGGGTCGGGATCGACCTCCCGCACAACTCGTATGCGCTCTACGGCCAGGGCCGGCGCGTGTCCGGGTCGAATCTCGAGCCGGGTGACGTCCTCTTCTTCGAGGGCCTCGGGCACGTGGGGCTCTACCTCGGGCGCGGGCGGATGGTGCATGCGCCGCAGACCGGCCGGAACGTCGAGGTCGTGCGCCTGTCGAGCACGAACTACGGCTCGCGTCTGATCGCCGCGCGCCGCATCGCGGCCGCCTGACGACGTCGTCATCATGCCCGGGTGACCACCGGGATCGATACGCGCGTGAAGCCGCTGCTGCTCCCGCCGCGGCTGCGGACTCTCGAGGAAGGGGAGGGCCGGCGGGCGAGCTACCTCGAGCTCTTCTTCGACCTCGTGTTCGTCGTGGCGATCGCGCAGCTGGCGCATGAGCTCACGCTCGACCACTCGCTGCGCGGCTTTGCAGTGTTCGCCGCTCTCTACCTCCCGGTCTTCCTCGCCTGGCAGGGGTTCAGCTTCTACGCGGACCGCTTCGACACCGACGACGTCGTCTTCCGGGTCGTGATGTTCACCGCGATGCTCGCGATCGCGGCGCTTGCGGTGCAGATCCCCGACGTCGCGCACGGCGCGAGCACGGGATTCGTGCTCGCGTACGTCGTCGTCCGCTCGCTCATGATCGGGCTGTACCTGCGGTCGTACCTTCACGTCCCGGAGGCCCGCCCGCTGATCGCCCGCTACGCGGCCGGCTACTCGTTCGCGATCGGCTTGTGGCTCCTCTCGCTCGCGTTCCCGGCCCCGACGCGATACGTGATCTGGGCCGTCGCCCTCGCGTGCGAGTACAGCCTGCCCACGCTCGGGAGGGCGCTCTTCCCGTCGATACCGGTGCACTTGAGCCACGTTCCCGAGCGGTTCGCGCTCTTCACGATCATCGTGCTCGGCGAGACGATCGTCCTGGTCGCTCTCGGGACCTCGGGTGCGGATTGGCGGCCGGCCGCCGCGGCCATCGCCGCGCTCGGGTTCGCGGCCGCTGCGGCGATCTGGTGGACCTACTTCGGGAGCGGGGCGGAGGTGACGATGCGTTCTTCACCTTCGGAGGTGCTCGTGTTCACGCACGTCCACATTCCGCTGCTCGCGGCGCTCACCGCCGTGAGCGCGGGGGTGGCGCTCGCGATCGAGCAGGCTTCGGCGCCCGAGCTCGACACGGGGACGCGCTGGGCGCTCGCCGGCGGCGCGGCGCTGTACCTGCTGTGCGTCAGCATCGCGCAGAGGACGACCGTGGAAGGGCTGATTCCAGGAACGACGCAGACGCGCGCTGTCGGCGCCGCAGTCTTGGTCGCGGTTGCACTCGTCGGTGCGGCACTCGACCCCGTCGTCTTCGTCGCCCTCGTCTCCGGGGTACTCGTCGCGGTCGTCGCGGTCAAGCTGTGGCTCGCGCAACGGTACGTGCGAGCGGCGTGAAGAAGCGCCTCGACGTCCTCCTCGTCGAGCGTGGGCTCGCCGAGTCGCGTTCCCAGGCGCAGGCCCTGGTGATCGCCGGGCTCGTGCGCGGCTACGACAAGCCCGGCGCACAGGTTCGGGACGACGTCGTGCTCGACGTCGAGGCGGCGCCGCGCTTCGTGTCGCGAGGAGGCGAGAAGCTGCAGAACGCGCTGGACGCGTTCGACGTGCAGGTGGCGGGCCGCGACTGCGCGGACGTTGGCGCGTCGACGGGCGGCTTCACGGACTGCCTGCTCCAGGCAGGCGCGCGGCGGGTCGTCGCGATCGACGTGGGGTACGGGCAGCTTCATCCGCGCCTGCGATCGGATCCGCGCGTGACCGTGCTCGAGCGCGTCAACGCCCGGTCGGTCACGGAGCTCCCGTTCGCGCCCGAGCTGATGGTCTGCGACGTCTCGTTCATCAGTGTGACGAAGGCGCTGCCGGCCGTCCTGGGCCTCGCCGTTCCGGGCTGGGAGGCGCTCATCCTCGTGAAGCCACAGTTCGAGGCGGGGCGGGCAGACGTCGCAAAGGGCGTCGTCCGCGAGCCCGAAGTGCGACGAAAGGTGCTCGAGACCGTCATCGAAGCCGCGCGGGAGTGGGGTGCGGTCACGGTCGGCGTCGTAGACTCAGGGCTGCCGGGCCCGAAGGGGAACCGGGAGTTCTTCGTCCATCTCGTGCACCGACACGGCGAACCGAATCCCGATGACATCGACCGCTGGATCGCCGACGCCGTCGGGTAGTCGCGTCACCCGGGCCGCAGTCATCACGCACGGCAAGCCCGGTCAGATCGGCTCGGGCCTCGCGCGGCTCGAGGCGGTCGCGGAGGAGCACGGCGTCGAGCTCGTCCTGGCGTCCGACGAGGCAGAGAAGCACGGCCTCGAGGGATCCGCGGACGCGAACACCGCCGACCTTGCGGTCGTGCTCGGCGGCGACGGAACCGTGCTCCGCGCGCTCACCCGCTTCCTCGGGACAGGCGTGCCGGTCATCGGCGTGAACTTCGGTCGTGTCGGGTTCCTGAGCTCGATGGGACGTCGCGAGCTGGAGGAGGGACTCAGTCGGGTCTTCGCCGGCGAGTACGAGGTCGTCGAGCTTCCGACCCTCGAGCTCGAGCATCCGAACGGCCGTGCAGTCGCCGTGAACGACGTCGTCGTCGCGAGCTCTGCGCTCGGACGAATGATCGAGCTCGAGCTGGCAGTCGGAGGAGAGGAGCTCGGACGCCAGCCGTGCGACGGGATCATCTGCTCGACGCCGTCGGGCTCCACGGCGTACAACCTCTCCAACGGTGGCCCGGTGCTGATGTGGGGCCTCGAAGCGATGGCGCTGACGTACGTCGCCGCGCATTCGCTTCGCGCGCGGCCGCTCGTCATTCCGCCGGGCGCCGACGTGATCGTCTGGAACCGCTCCGTCGACGTCGAGGCCGGCGTCCTCGTCGACGGGCGTCGGGTCTCGGCGCTCGGAAAGGCCGACCGAGCGGTAGTCAGGATCGCCGACGAGCGGTCGCTCCTCGCGACGCTGCCCGAGGCGACCTTCGTCCGCCGCTACCGCCAGAGCTTTGCTTCGTAGGCTCCGGATCGAGAATCTCGTCCTCATCCGCGAGGCAGACCTCTCGTTCGGCGCAGGGCTGAACGCGGTAACCGGAGAGACCGGCGCCGGGAAGACGATCTTCGCGCAGGCGATCGGGCTCCTCCTCGGCGCGCGCGCGGACGCATCCTCCGTCGGGGCCGAGGGCACCGAGGCCTATGTCGAGGCGGAGCTCGACGTCCCGGAAGGCTTCTTCGACGAGGAGGACGTCGCCGCGCTTGCCGAGCTTCGCCCCGAGGGAGAACCAGGGCTCGTCATTGCACGTCGCATCTTCGGTGACGGCCGCACGCGCGCGTACGCCTGGGGACGCGCCGTGGCGCGGGAGGACGTCGCCGTTGCAGCCGAGCGGCTCATCGCGATGTCGGGCCAGTTCGAACAGCGCCGGCTGGCACGGCCCTCATTTCAGCTCGACGTGCTCGACGCGTTCTGCGGTCCGGAGCAGCTCGAGCGCCGTCGCGAGGCACGGCTCGCATGGCGCGAGCTCGTCGCCGCGCGGCGACGTCAGCAGGAGCTCGCCCGGGACGCAGGCGCCGTGGCCTTCCGGCTCGCGGAGCTGCAGGCCCTCGTCGAGGCGACCGAGGGCATGTCGGCAGGAGACGAGCAGGAGCTGCTCACCCGTCGCGAGCGCCTCCGGCACCTCGAGGAGCTCGCCGAGGCGGCGACCTCGGCCGCCTCCGCCATCGCGCCGGACGAGGGCGACGGCGCAGCGTCGCTCGACCGCGCTCGCCGAGCGCTCGCTCGCACCACTCGAGCGAATCGCGCCGGAGCTCGGCGCGAGCGCGGAGGAGCTGCGCGATCTCGCCGTGCGCCTGCGGGAAGTCGGCTCGGACCTCCACCGGTTCGTCGCCACGCTCGAGGCCGAGCCGGGAGCACTCGAGCTGGTCGAGGAGCGGCTGCAGACGATCGCGGATCTGAAGCGGCGGTTCTCCGCCTCCTCGTACGACGAGCTCCTCGCCCTCGCCGCGGATGCGGAGCGCGAGCTCGCCGGGACGGGTGCGGGCGGCGATCCGGTCGAGGCGATCGCGCGGGCAGTCGCGGAGGCGGAGGCGCGGATGAGGTCGCTCGCCGAGGAGTTGCGGGACGCCCGGCGGGCCGGTGTGGAGGCTTTCGGAAGCGTGGTCGCCGACGAGCTCGGCTCGCTCGGCATGGGGGAGGGCGAGTTCGTCGTCGAGCTGCGCGAGCGCGAGCTCGGTACGAGCGGTCATGACGAGGCGACCTTCCTCGTGCGTCCGAATCCGGGCCTTCCGTTCGCGCCGGTTGCCGACACCGCCTCGGGTGGGGAGCTCTCCCGCATCGCACTCGCGCTCGCGGCCGTCGCCGGCGGAGAGACCCTCGTGTTCGACGAGATCGACGCGGGCATCGGGGGCGTCACGGCACACGCCGTGGCGGCCACGCTGCAACGCCTCGCCGAGCGCGCGCAGGTGCTCACGATCACACACCTACCGCAGATCGCGAATGTCGCAGGCCGGCATTTTCGCGTCGAGAAGGTGCCCGGAGACCCGACGCACACGCGGATCGAGGAGCTGGACGAGCTCCTGCGCCGCGAGGAGCTCGAGCGCATGGCCGGCGGCGCCGAGTTCATCGCCACGCTCGCGGAGGGCTAGCTCATGAGCGCTGAGCGCGGCGGCCGTGGAACCCGGCCTCGACGATGTTCCCGTCGGATCCAGGACGTATGCGCCCGCCGACGGCTCCGACCTCGGGGGCTGCTACGGTGAGACCCCGTGGCCAGGTACGTGTTCGTCACGGGTGGGGTGGTCTCCGCGCTGGGGAAGGGCATCGTGGCCGCCTCGCTCGGTCGACTCCTGAAAGCCCGTGGCCTCTCCGTCTCGGCCCAGAAGTTCGACCCCTATCTGAACGTCGACCCGGGCACGATGAGCCCCTTCCAGCACGGCGAGGTCTTCGTCACGGAGGACGGCGCCGAGACCGATCTCGACATCGGCCACTACGAGCGGTTCATCGACGAGAATCTCTCTCGCAACGCGAGCCACACGGCCGGCGCGATCTGGGACTCCGTCCTGCGCAAAGAGCGCAAGGGCGAGTTCCTCGGCGCGACGGTGCAGGTCATCCCGCACATCACGAACGAGATCAAGGCCAGAATCAGGCGCGCGGAGAAGGTCTCACCCGCCGACGTCGTCATCTCGGAGATCGGCGGGACCGTCGGCGACATCGAGTCGCTCCCCTTCCTCGAGGCGATCCGGCAGTTCCGTCGAGAGGTCGGCACCGAGAACGTCGTCTACCTGCACGTGACGCTCGTGCCGTTCATCGACGCTGCCGGCGAGTTGAAGACGAAGCCGACGCAGCACTCGGTGAACGAGCTGCGCCGCATCGGTATCCACCCCGACGTGGTCGTCTGCCGCTCGACCGAGCCGCTCTCCGACGAAATCCGCGAGAAGATCGCGCTCTTCGCCGACGTCGACCGCGACGCCGTCATCGGCTGCCCCGACGTCCCCGACGTCTACCTCGTCCCCGAGGTGCTCCAGGGCGAAGGCCTCGACTCGCTCGTCTGCGAGAAGCTCGGGCTCGACGCTCCCGCGGCCGATCTCGGGGAGTGGGGCGAGCTGATCGAGCGGAGCCGCGAGCTCCACGAGGACGTCGAGATCGCGCTCGTGGGGAAGTACGTCAAGCTGCACGACGCGTACCTCTCGGTGCACGAGGCGCTGAAGCACGCGGGCGTCCACGCGGGCTGTCGCGTGCACGTCCGCTGGGTGGACGCGGAGAACATGACCTACGAGGAGGCCGTGCACGAGCTCGAGCAGGCGGACGGCGTGCTCGTCCCCGGAGGCTTCGGCTCGCGCGGCTGGGAGGGGAAGATCCTCGCCTGCCGGGCCGCCCGCGAGCAAGAGATCCCGTACCTCGGCATCTGCCTCGGCATGCACGTCGCGGTCTCCGAGTTCGCGCGCCAAGTGTGCGGGATGGAAGGCGCCAACTCGACCGAGATGGACCCGGAGACGCCCTTCCCGGTGATCGACCTGCTCCCCGAGCAGAAGGAGATCGAGGATCTCGGCGGGACGATGCGCCTCGGGGCGCAGGCCGTCGAGCTCGACGAGGGGACTCGCGCGCGGGAGGCGTACGGCGAGCCCGTCGTGCACGAGCGCCACCGGCATCGCTACGAGGTCAACAACGAGCTGCGACAGCGGCTCGTCGACGCGGGCCTCGTCGTCTCGGGGACGTTCCAGGACGGGCGCCTCGTCGAGATCATCGAGCTCCCGGAGCACCCGTGGTTCGTCGCGAGCCAGTTCCACCCGGAGTTCAAGTCGCGGCCAACGCGCCCGGCGCCGCTCTTCCGCGAGTTCGTCGCGGCGGCGCTCGAGCGTGCGCGTACGCGCTCCGCCGTACGCGCGACCGTCAGCTAGCGGCGAGCCCAGGCTCGCACGAGTCTCCGTCGAAGCGCGCTCGTCGGCCCGTGCCCGCTGATGCGCAGGTACGTGAGGAGACACGTCAGCGTGACGGCCATCGCCGCCAGGAGCAGCTGCCAGGACGTCCCTCCGCCGTTCAGCTCCCGATTCGTAATGCCCGGCTGCCAGTGCGGGCCGCCCCAGGAGAGGTCGAACGCGTACGCGTTGACGACGTGCACCCAGAGGATCCACGTGATCCAGCGGGCGATCCCGTAGAAGAACGACGTCCTGTAGAGGGCGAGCTGTGCGACCTCGGGAAGGCGGCGGCCCGCCCAGCCCCAGAACGGGTCGGTCGGGGCGATGACCTCGCGGAAGTACTGCTTCGTCAGCACCCGCCAGCTCGCGATCGCGAGGACGACCCAGAGACCGTCCCACACGAGCGCAGGGCCGCTGAAGTACGCGGCGGCGTCGCCGAGACGTCCGGCTTCCGCGGCGTACGGCCACAGGCCGATCGAGTAGATGTGCGTCGAGAACGGGAACGCGAGCATCACGCCGAGCTTGTCGCACACGTCGGTGAATGCGTGCACCCACTGCCCGATCAGGAAGCTCAGCGCCCACAGCTTGTTCCTCCAGATCGAGGTAGATGAGTGCCGGCGACGACGATGCCGAAGAACGGCGTGTGCGTGAACCCCGCGCCAGGGAAGCCGCGATGGAACCGTGCCGGATCGTCGGCCTTGAACTCGAGCCCGAACGCGCCGACGCCGTAGACGAACCACTTCGTCGCGAGATCCGGCGCGTACGACCCGATGAGCAGCGGGAACGAACGCGACCTTCTTCCCCATGTAGCGCTGGATGACGTACGGCTCGAGGTCGTGCGAGACCCAGCTCACCGCAGCAGCCTCCTGACACCGGCGGGCACGAGCCAGATCGCGACGAGGAGGTAGGCGGCCGCGACCACCCACGAGAAGAGGAACGACGGGGAATGCGAGCCCGAGCGCGACGTAGACGACTCCGGCCACGAGGTACCCGCCGAGCTCTCGCATCGGCGCGAGCCTATTGCGTCAGGAGCCCCGCGTCACGCGCGGCTCCTCCACGTGACGTCGAGGACGACTCCCTCGCGAGCGCCGAGGTTGACCGTCCCGGACACCGTCTCCGTCCCGCTCCCGATTCGTCGACAGGGCGATCACGCCGTCCACGTGGTTCACCTCAGCGCGCTCGTCGCCAGTGAACGATCGACGGAGAGATCTCGTCACGGGATCGGCAGTCCCGAAACCACGGGTGACTCGTCGGGCCGCCTCGGACTGGACCACTCGCGAATCGCAGATGAGCGGTGCTCACGGCGCGCCAACCCTAGTCCCCTCGTCGGCCGTAGGATGCGGCCCGTGCAGCAGCCGCTGACGTCGCCGCTCGTCGACCTCTTCCTCGAGCTCTGCGCGCTGCCGAGCCCGTCGGGGAGGGAACGCGCGGTGGCCGATCGCGTCTCCGCCTACCTCACGGAGCTCGGCCTCGACTGGGACGAGGACGACGCGGCCGGGCGGCTCGACGGGGATGCGGGGAACATCTACTGCCGTATCCCACCCACGAACGGCGGCGGTACGCCGATCTTCCTGTGCGCGCACACGGACACGGTGCCGCCGGAGACGGTGATCGACCCGGTCGTCGGCGAGGACGGCGTCGTGCGCAACGCGGCCGCGACGATCCTCGGCTCCGACAACAAGGCTGCGGTCGTCGTCATGCTCCACGCGGTTCGTCGCGTCCTCGAGGAGGGTCGCGAGCACGCCGGGATCGAGCTGCTCTTCACCCCGCAGGAGGAGGTTTCCCTGCGCGGGGCGTCCGCCTTCGACCACACGCGCCTGGTCGCGACCACGGGCTACGTGTACGACCAGGGGGCGCCGATCGGCGAGATCGTTCTCGGCTCGCCACATGCGCGTCTGCTCGACTTCCGCTTCCACGGCACGGCCGCGCACGCGGGGATGCATCCCGAGGACGGCCGATCCGCCATCGCCGCCGCCTCGCGCGCGATCGCGGACTTCCGGCTCGGGCGCGTCGACGAGGAGACGAGCGCCAACGTCGGCGTCATCTCCGGAGGAACTGCGCGAAACGTGGTGCCCGAGTGGTGCAGCTTCACGGCTGAGGTGCGCTCGCACGACGAGGGCAAGGCCGTGGAGCTCGCGCGGGAGATGCTCGAGAGCGCCGCATTCGCGGCGAGCCTCGTCGACTGCGAGGTCGAGTCGGAGGTGCGTCCGAGCTTTCCGGGCTACCGCTTCCGCGAGAGCGACCCGCCCGTCGGTCTTGCCGCGCAGGCGCTCGAGCGCGCCGGGTACACACCCTCGTACGCACTGAGCGGAGGAGGGGCGGACGCCAACGTGTTCAACGCACGCGGACTGCAGTGCGTGAATCTCGCGAACGGGATGATGGAGATCCACACCCCGGACGAGCACATCGCCGTCGCCGACCTCGAGGGCATGGTCGACGTCACGCTCGCGCTCGTCGACGTCGCGCGCGGCGCCTAGCTCACCTCTACGGCGAGCTTGAGCGTCGTGATCTCTCCCGACTCGAGCGTGCGCCAGAGCGCACCCATCGCATCCTGGTACGCAGGGGTGCTGCGCGCCGCCTCGATCTGCTCCGGGTTGCGCCAGCCCTCGCCGAGACTGAGAAAGCGTCGAGGGTTCTCCGCATCGCGGAAGAGCATGAACTTGACGTCCGGGAACTCGAGAGCGGAACTGTCCGCACCCTCCTGCCAGCGGCGCGCAAACTCGCTCTCGCGTCCCTTCTTCACGATGAACACTCCTGACGTGTACATGGCACCTCCTGTCGACGCAGGGAGTGTGATCCACGCCGAGCTAGCGTGAAGGCATGCACGCGAGGCGGTTGGGGCCCGTCGTCGGGCTGGGAACGTTCGCGACGTTCGAGGACGACGTCGCGCTCGCGCGGGAGGTCGTCGACGCAGCGCTCGGCGCGGGTGTCCAGGTCTTCGACTCCTCGCCGATGTACGGCGGTGCGGAGGCGTCGCTCGGAGCTGCGCTCGAAGGTCGCCGCTCGGGAGCGACCGTCGCGACGAAGATCTGGACGGCGAGCGTCGAGGAGGGTCGCGCGCAGTACGAGACGCAGCGCCGCTTCTTCGGGCGGGTCGAGATCGAGCAGGTGCACAACCTCGTGTCCTGGCAGGAGCACGTGCGCTGGCTCGAGGAGGAGCGCGAGGCCGGCAGGATCGACCGCATCGGAGTCACTCACTGGAGCGCGGGCTCCTTCGACGAGCTCGAGCGGGCGCTCCGGACGGGGAGCTTCGACGTGGTCCAGCTCCCACTGAGTCTCGGCGAGCGCGAGGCCGAGCGCCGCCTTCTTCCGGCCGCAGAGGAGCTCGGGATCGCAGTGATCGTCATGCGCCCGTTCGGAGGGACGGGCGCACCGTTGCTGCGCACTGCACCGAGCGCGGAGGAGCTCGAGCCGCTCCGTGCCTTCGGGATCGAGACGTGGGCGCAGGCGCTCCTCAAGTGGGTGCTGTCGGACACGCGGGTCGACCTCGCGATCCCCGCGACGTCGCGACCGGACCGCGCGGCCGAGAATGCGGCTGCCGGGGAGCCGCCCTGGCTCGGCCCCGACGAGCGCGCGTACGTGGGCCGCTTGGCCCGCACATGACGCGATATCGTCCCGCCCGCATGCGGATCGGCGTTGCGAAGGAGATCAAGCCCCAGGAGTATCGGGTTGCGCTCACGCCGGCAGGCGCGCGCGAGCTCGTCCGCGGCGGACACGACGTCGTCGTGGAGGCGGGTGCCGGAGTTGGCAGCGCCTTCCAGGACGACGCCTACGAGCGGGCGGGCGCGACGATCGCGTCGGTCGACGACGTCTGGTCGTCCGCCGACCTGCTCCTGAAGGTCAAGGAGCCGATCGCGCCCGAGTACTCGCGGCTGCGCGAGGGCCTCACCCTGTTCACGTACCTCCACATCGCCGCGGATGAGCCGCTCACGCGCGCGCTCGTCGACTCGGGCATCACCGCGATCGCGTACGAGACCGTCGAGACGGACCGTGGCGCCCTTCCGCTGCTCGCGCCGATGAGCGAGATCGCCGGTCGGCTCGCCCCACAGGCCGGGGCGGACAACCTCGAGAAGCCGAAAGGCGGACGCGGGATCCTGCTCGGCGGTGTCGCGGGTGTCGCTCCGGCACGCGTCCTCGTCATCGGCGGCGGCATGGTCGGCTACAACGCCGCCGTGATCGCGCTCGGCATGGGGGCGCAGGTGACGATCCTCGAGCGCTCGGTCGATCGCATGCGCTATCTGGAGCAGATCCTCTCGGGTCGCGTGCAACTCCTCATGTCGTCCTCGCTGCAGCTCGAGGAGTCGATCAAGGAGGCGGACCTGACGATCGGCGCCGTCCTCATTCCCGGCGCGCGGGCACCGAAGCTCGTGACGCGCGAGATGCTCGGGACGATGAAGGAGAGCTCCGTCTTCGTCGACGTCGCGATCGACCAGGGCGGCTGCGCGGAGACGTCGAGGCCGACCACGCACGACGACCCCGTCTACACGGTCGACGGCGTCATCCACTACTGCGTCGCGAACATGCCCGGGGCGGTGCCGATCACCTCGACGCGCGCCCTCACGAACGTCACGCTTCCCTACGTCGAGCAGCTCGCCGATCTGGGCACGGTCGGCGCCGTCAGCGCGAATGCCGAGCTCGCGCGTGGCGTGAACACGATCGGCGGCAACCTCACGTACGAGGCGGTCGCGGAGGCGCACGGCATGGAGTACACGGCGCTCGACGACGCGCTCTCCGCGGGCGTTTCCTAGTCACGGCGCGCTCCGCGCGCAGGTGACGCGCCGCCGGCCGCGAATACGATCCGGTCGATGGAGCCGTCCTTCGAGGAGCGCCTCGCTGCCGTCGAAGCCGAGCTCGCGAGGCTCGGCGCGCGGCTCGACCGGCTCGACCCGACGGAGCCCCGGGTCCAGGAGTCGCCCGAGGTTGCGGCGGTCGCAGAGCCGCCCGAGTGTCCGCCCGCGCCAAGCGCGTCGGCGCCGGTCGCGCCCGCTCGGCCTGAGAGGTCCCTTGAGGACCTGCTGGGCGGCCGCATCCTGGCGTGGCTCGGTGGGTTGGCCATCGTCGTCGGGGTCGTCTTCTTCCTCGTCATCGCGGTCGATCGCGGCTGGATCGGCGTCGAGGCACGTGTCGCGCTGGCGTTCCTCGGGTCCACGGTGCTTCTCGCAGTCGGGCTGTTTCTGTACGAGCGGCGGGGCCAGACGGAGGCCGCTGTCGCCGCGGTTGCAAGCGCGCTGGCGGCTCTCTACGCGTCGCTGACCTACGCGACGGCGGTCAAAGGGGTCATCGCCGAGGAGCCGGGTCTCCTCGTGGCCGCGATCGTGGGCGCCTCGGGCGCGGCGATCGCCGTACGCTGGCGATCGCAGTTCGTCGCCGCACTTGCGATTCTCGGTGCTCTCGCTGCACCGGTGCTGGTCGGCGCGGGCACCTCCGGCCTCGCGCTCGCGTTCATGATCGTCGCGCTCGTTGCGACGGTGGCCGTGCTCCTGTGGCAACGCTGGGGCTGGCTGGCGCTCGGTGCCTTCCTCATCAGCGCACCGCAGCTCGCGGTCTGGGCGTGGGACACCGACGCCCTCCTGCTTCCGTTGACCATGCTGGCCCTGTACTGGTGCCTGTTCGTCGTCGCCGCGATCGGATACGAGTTGCGCGTCCCGACGGCGAAGCTCCGCGTGTCGTCGGCGTCCGTCCTGTTGCTGAACGCGGGCCTCGCGGCGGCGCTCGGCTGGGGGCTCGTCGACGACCGGGGCGCGTCCGTCGGTGCGACCGCCTGGGTCCTCGGCGTCACCGTCGCGCACATCCTCCTCGGGGCTTTCGGCTTCCGTCAGCGCATGAGCACTGAGATCGCCACCCTGGTGGTCGCGATCGGCGTCGGGCTCTCCGGAGTGACCCTCGCCCTCGCGCTCGACGGCCCTGCGCTCGTCGCGGGCTGGTGCGCGGAGGCGGTCATCCTCGCCTGGGTCTCTGCTCGAACCGGCGAGCAGCGGGCTCTCGTCTTCTCGTTTGCGTTCCTCGGCCTCGCGATCCTCCACACGCTCGTGGACGAGGCGCCGCCCGACTCGCTCGTGAACGGCGTGGCCGACCTGCCGCTCGCGCTCGTCGCCGTCCTCTGCGTCGGCGCCGCCGCGTTCCTCATGTACCTCTTCGTCCCGCTCACGGATCTGCAGATGGTGCTCCTCGGCATCGGCTCCGTCGCGCTCGTCTACGCCGCCTCGCTCACGATCGTGGACGTGCTCCAGGGCGACGCGACCGAGCAGTCGCAGACCGCGCAGGTTGCGCTCAGCGCGTTCTGGGGCGTGGTCGGGCTCGGTGCGATCGTCGCGGGTCTCGTCACCGACGTCCGTGCGCTTCGGTTCGGTGGGCTCGCCTTGCTCGGTCTCGGCGTCGCGAAGGTCTTCGCGTACGACCTCTCCGAGCTCGAGCAGATCTATCGCGTCCTCTCGTTCATCGCCGTCGGCATCGTGATGCTCGTCGGCGCGTACGCCTACCAGCGGGTCCGCACGGCGGGGCGGGCGTGACGGCTGCGGTCGCTCTCGCCGCGGTCTTGCTCGCCACGGGCTTCGCGAGCGACGTTCAGCCGTCGGACTTCCGCTATACGAGGACGCTCGCCGCTCCCTCCGCCGGCCCGGTGACCTTCGAGCCCGATGGCGCCATGTACGGTCATGCGCGCATCGGCTTCCCGGACCTGCGGATCCTCGATGCCGACGGCGTGCGGGTTCCGTGGAGAGCGGAGCCGAGGCCTGCAGCCCTGCCGTTCCGTCCCGTCGCGCTCATCGCGCGCGGCAGACGCGACCGCACCGTCTCGGTCGTCGTGGACCAAGGTGCCGCCCGTCCCGTGATCGACCGTATCCAGCTCGAGATTCCGGACAGCACCTTCACAGGCCGGGTGGCGGTGCAGGGAAGCGCAACCGGGGCGGAGGGGTCGTACGCGATGCTGTCGACGACGCCCATCTACTCGGTGCGAGGCGCTGTGAACGCGCGCAGCACGACGGCCGTCTTCCCGCCGACCGACTACCGCTATCTGCTCGTCCAGGCACGGGGTGTCTCGGACATCACGGGCGCCAGCGTCGCGCGTGATCCCGAAGACGCCCCGCTCGCGCCCGTCGCGGCCACGACACAGACGAGCGAACACGAGCGAGCGACGGTGGTCCGAGTCGATCTCGGCCATCGCAACGTCCCGGTCGATGCGGTCCGTGTCCGCTCGAGCACTCGCCGCTACGTCCGGCAAGTGCGGATCGATGGATCGAACGACGGCACGAACTTCGTGCGTCTGGCTCAGGATGAGGTCGCGCGCTTCGCCGGCGTGGACCTGACGGTGGTGGGACTCGACGGACACCACCGCTTCCTCCGGGTGACGATCGCGAACGGAGACGACGTCCCGCTCGAGGCGCTCCAGGTCACGCCGGAGGCGACGTCTCGTGAGGTGCTGCTCGCCGGGGGGCACCACCCGCCCTTTCGCGTCTTCTACGGAGCTGCGGTCGCGGCTCCGGCGTACGACTTCGCGCGGCTGCCGCCTGCCGCGACAGGATTCGAGGCTGCGGTCGGCGGTACGCTCGGCCCGGAGAGCGTGAACGAGCTCTTCGAGCCGGCCGCCGACACGCGGACGTTCTTCGAGCGGAACGATGCCGTCCTGCAGGTGCTCCTCGTCGTCGCCGCGATCGTCGCCGCCGTCGGCGGCTTCCTCGCGCTACGCAGGCGCGCCTGACAGCGAGCTACGTCGCAGCGCGCTTCGACCGGCGGAAGAGCGATCCTGCCGTGCTCTCCTCGCCTCGCTTCGACGAGTCGCCGTCGTCGTCCGGCTCGTCAGGCTTCTTCGGGTTCCGCTCGGTCGGGAAGATCTTGATCACGGCGAACGTGATCAGGGCCGCGAGGCCGACGATCGCGGCGATGTACAACACGAGGAGTAGTAGTCCGAGGACGTCGCTCAAAGCCGCCGTAGAATAGCGACGTGCTCGAGCGAAGATCCCGCACCCACGAGAACTCCCGGTCGGGCTAGTGCCTCGTGCGTGTGTGATCGTCCTCGACGCGGTCGGGGCAGGGGAGCTGCCGGATGCCGGCGAGTACGGCGACGAGGGCTCGAACACACTCGGCAACGTCGCGCGCGCGGTCGGCGGTCTCGACCTCCCGAACCTCGAGGCGCTCGGGCTCGGCAACGTCATGCCGCTCGAGGGCTGTCCCCCGCAGCCCGGCGCTCCCGCCGTCGCGGGCAGGCTCGTCGAGCGCTCGAAGGGCAAGGACACGACGACGGGGCACTGGGAGCACATGGGCGTGGTCACGCCGACGGCGTTCCCGACGTACCCACACGGCTTCCCGGACGACATCATCGACCCGTTCATGAACCAGACCGGTCGGGGCGTCCTCGGCAACAAGCCCGCGTCGGGTACCGAGATCATCCAGGAGCTCGGGGAAGAGCATCAGCAGACGGGGAAGTGGATCGTCTACACGTCCGCCGACTCGGTCTTCCAGGTCGCCGCGCACGAGGACACGATCCCGCTCGAGGAGCTCTACGACGGCTGTCGCGTCGCGCGCGAGATCCTGACCGGCCGCCATGCGGTCGGGCGCGTCATCGCGAGGCCGTTCACCGGGGAGCCCGGCAACTACGAGCGGACGCCGAATCGCCACGACTTCTCGCTCGAGCCGCCCCGCCCCAACTACCTGTCGTCCGTGCGCGACGCGGGCAACACCGTGTACGGCGTGGGGAAGATCTCCGACATCTTCGCAGGGTGCGACATCGACGACTCGTTCCCGACGAAGTCGAACGTCGACGGCATCAACCGTACGATCGAGCTCCTCGAGAACGTCGATCAGGGCTTCGTGTACGTGAACCTCGTCGAGACGGACATGCTCTGGGGGCACCGCAACGACCCGGTCAACTTCCACCGCTGCCTGCAGGACTTCGACCGCCGCCTGCCGGACATCCTCGAGGCACTGCAATCCGGCGACCTCCTCGTGATCACCTCGGACCACGGCTGCGATCCCACCACCGCGTCGACCGACCACTCGCGGGAGCACGCGCTCCTCCTCGCCTACGCCGCCGGACGCAACGCCGCCGGCCGGATCCACGAAGAGGGCGAGTTCGCCGACGTCGGCGCGACCGTGAACGCGTGGCTCGGCGGAAAGTCTCCCGGGAAGCGTCTGCCCGGCCGTCAGATCGAACTGTGATCCGCGCCGCGGATCTGATCGAGCGGAAGCGGTCAGGCGAGCAGCTCACCGACGAGGAGATCACGGAGCTCGTCCTCGGCTTTGCGCGCGGCGAGGTGCCCGACTACCAGATGGCCGCGTGGTGCATGGCCGTCTACTTCAAGGGGCTGTCCGGTCGCGAGACCCACGCGCTGACCGACGCGATGATCCTGTCGGGCGAGACGCTCGATCTCGGCAAGGCGCTCGGGCGCAAGGTCGTCGACAAGCACTCGACCGGCGGCGTGGGGGACAAGACGTCGCTCGCGGTCGGGCCGATCGTCGCCGCGTGCGGCGTGCCCTTCGGGAAGATGTCTGGCCGTGGGCTCGGCCACACCGGGGGCACGCTCGACAAGCTCGAGTCGATTCCAGGCTTCCGCGTCGAGCTCGACATCGACGCCTTCGTCGAGCAGGTTCGGACCGTCGGTCTTGCGATCATCGGGCAGACGGGCGATCTCGTGCCCGCGGACAAGAAGCTCTACGCGTTGCGTGACGTCACCGCGACCGTCGACATCGTCCCGTTGATCGCCTCGTCGATCATGTCCAAGAAGCTGGCAGCGGGCGCCGACGCGATCGTGCTCGACGTCAAGGTCGGAGACGGCGCGTTCATGAAGACGCTCGACGACGCGCGCATCCTCGCCGAGCAGATGGTCGACCTCGGACACCGCGCCGCGGCGGGAGGTCGTCTGCCTCCTCACCGACATGGACCAGCCGCTCGGGGCGGCCGTCGGCAACGCGCTCGAGGTGAGGGAGGCCGTCGAGACGATCTCTGCGGAAGGCCCGCCGGACTTCACCGAGCTCGTGCTCGACGCCTCGGCGCGGCTCTTGTCACTGTCCGATCTCGGCGTGGACCTCGAGGAAGCAAGAGAGCGAGCCGTGCAGGCGACGGCCGACGGGTCTGCGCGCGAGAAATACGAGCGCTGGATCCGCGCGCAGGGCGGCGATCCCGACCTCGACGCCCTTCCGCGAGCCCCCTACGTGACCGAGGTACGCGCACCGCGTGCCGGAATCGTTACTCGTGTGGCCGCGCTGCCGATCGGCATCGCCTCGCTCGAGCTGGGCGGTGGCCGGCGGACGAAGGACGATGCGATCGACCACTCCGTCGGCGTCGTATGCAGCGCAAAGCGTGGGCAGACGGTGGCGGCAGGCCAGGTGCTCGCGGACGTGCACGCGCGCGACGAGGAGTCGGCTGCGCGAGCGGTCGACGCGGTCGCGGCGGCGTACGAGATCGGCGACGAGGCCCCGCCTCCGCACGGGATCCTCCTCGACGTCATCGCGTAGCTCTCTCCTTGCGGCGAACACGATGAGCTCGTCGTTGGCCGTCGGCTCGGCATGGACGTGGTCGCCGTGGGCGACAACGCCCTCTACCCGCAAGCTCGAGCATCGGGAGCAGCTCGTTACGGGCGATGAGGCTGTCGCTCGGACGACACGCGCGGCGAAGCCTACGATCTCTTCCGTGCCCGAGCTGCCCGAGGTCGAGACGATCCGTGCACAGCTCGCTCCACGGCTCGAAGGTCGTGTCCTTGCCCGCGTCGAGATCCTCGATCCGAGGCTGACGCGCCCGCACGACCTCTTCGAGGTTGCCGAGGAGCTCGAGGGCGATCGCGTCGTCGCCGTCGAGCGGCGTGGGAAATACCTCCTCATGCGGCTCGAGAGCGGACTTGGCCTCCTCGTCCACCTTCGCATGACGGGGAGCTTCGGGTTCGCGCCCGCGTCCCACGAGCGGGCGATCGTGGAGCTCGACGACGGCTCGCGGCTCGCGTATCGCGACGTCCGCCGTTTCGGGACCTGGCTGGTGCTCGAGGAGGCTGAGCTGGAGCCGTACCTGGCGACGAAGAACGGCCCCGAGCCGCTCGGGCCCGCGGTTCACCGCGGGCTGGCTCGCGTCCCAGCTCGGGCGGCGGCACGCCCCGCTCAAGGCCGTGCTGCTGGATCAGCGGGTCGTCGCGGGCCTCGGGAACATCTACGCGGACGAGGCGCTGTGGCGGGCACGACTGAACCCGCTGCGGCCCGCGAACGGCCTTGCGCCCGGGGAGGTCGCCCGGCTCACGCGTGCGGTCCGGGCGGCGCTCCGTGCGGGAATCGATCGGCAAGGCTCGACCCTCCGCGACTACGCCGCCCCTGACGGCGCGTCGGGCTCGATGCAGGACGAGTTCCGCGTCTACGGCCGCGACGGCGAGCCGTGCCGACGCTGCGGCGCGACCATCGCGAAGACCCGCGTAGGCGGGCGCGGCACCTGGTTCTGTCCCCGCTGCCAGCCGTTCGCAGGATGACGTTCGACTATGGCCGCGCGGGGACTAGCGCCCTCGCTGCCTACACTGGCCCCGGTGGGACGCACGATCAAGACGGAGGCGGTCGTCCTGCGCTCGTTCCGCTTCGGCGAAGCAGACCGCATCCTCCACGTGTATACGGCCGAGCAGGGGCGGATCGGCGCGATCGCCAAGGGAGTGCGCAAGACGAAGTCGCGTTTCGGTGCGCGCCTGGAGCCGTTCTCCCACGTCGAGCTCATGCTCCATCACGGCTCCGGCGAGCTGTATACGGTGACCGGCGTCTCGCTCGTCGACGCCCACCGCGCTCGCGCGGGAGGATCCGTACCGGCTCTCGGTCGCACTCGTCGGCGCCGAGGCGATGCTCAAGCTCTTCGTCGAGGAGGAGCAGAACGACCGCGCCTTCGAGGCGCTGACGCGGTTCCTCGAGGCGGTGGACGCGCTACCTGCCGGCGGGAGCGGACGGGCCGCGCTCGACCCGCTCGCGCTGGCGTTCCAGCTGAAGCTCCTCTGGCTCTCCGGGTACGTCCCGCACCTGGAGAGCTGTGTCGAGTGCGGCGGCGTCGACGGCCTCGTCGGCTACCTGGCGAGCGCCGGCGGAGCGGTGTGCTCGCCCTGCGCGCCCGACGAGACGGTGTTCCTGTCGCCCGAGGGCTTCCGCGCGATGCACGCGCTCATCTGGAGCCCCCTCTCCGATGCGCTCGGCCTCGACCTCGGCGAGCGCGCGCTGCGGGACACGCTTGCGGTCGTCGTCGCCTCGTACGAGTTCCACGGTGGCTTCCGCCTGCGTACGCTCACCGCGTGAGGCGCGACCTCGGCGACGGCTACGAGCTCGACGACGATCCCGGACGGATCGATCGAGAGGCCGTTCACGGCTACCTCTCGCGCTCGTACTGGGCGGAGGGGCGACCTCGCGAGGTGCAGGACGCGCTGATCGAGAACGCCGCCCGCGTCGTCGGCCTCTACCACGACGGGCGACAGGTGGGCTTCGCGCGCGCGATCTCCGACGGCCACGTGCAGTCGTACCTCGCCGACGTCTACGTCCTCGAGGAGCACCGCGGACGGGGCCTCGGAGTCGAGCTCGTCCGCTTCTCGGTCGACGAGGGCCCGCTCGCGCGGACGAAGTGGTACCTGCACACGCGCGACGCGCACGACCTCTACCGGAAGTTCGGCTTCGTGGAGCCGAGCGAGCGCGTGCTCGAGCGCCGCTAGGGGAGGGTCACGCGGGGCGGCGCGCGAGGAAGACGAACTCGCGCCCGGGTCGATCCGGCGCGTCCCGTACGTCGTCGACCACGTAACCGTTCGCCACGAGTGCCGCCTCGATCTCGTCGCGCTCGCGAAAGCGGAGCGTCGAATCCGACGTCAGCACGTCGCCGTCGGGGAAGACGAACGTCCAGCGGAACGTCACGAGGGGCGGGTCCACGGCCAACAGCTCGGCCCAGTGCTCGACTGCGCCGATGCCGTCGATCTCCGTGACCTCACGCGACGCAGACGGCGTCCACTCGCGCCAAGCCTCGCGTGCGGGGTCACGCGTCTCGAAGACGAAGTGTCCGCCCGGCCGGAGAGCGTCGAAGACGCCGCTGAGCGTTCCGTCCCACACGTGCTCGTCGACGATCGCCTGCGCGGCATTGCCCGTCATGGTCGCCAGGTCGACCTCCAGCGGGGGTAAGGCGGTCGCGTCACCGTTGATCCAACGCACGCGCTCGGCTCCCGGCTTGGCCCGCGCGACATCCACGGACGCGGTTGCCGGATCGACGCCCGTGACGTCGAGACCGGCGTCGGCGAGCAAGAGCGCGAACGTGCCGGTCCCGCAGCCGACGTCCAGTACACGACGGGCGCCGAGCTCGTCGGCGATCGCTCGGTAGACGTCGAGGTCGCTGCGGTCGGGATCGAACGCGTCGTACAGTCGCGGCCAGCCGCGGGTTCTCGAAGATGGCGTCGGCCATGCGCGTGCGGACGATCAGTCGGGTTTCGGCGTCGTCCAGTCGCCAGCCAGCTTCTCGAGAACGAACGCCTTCGCTCCCGAGATCGGGATGCGCTCTTGCGCAAGCGAGTCGCGGTCGCGGATGGTGACGGTGTCGTCCTCGAGCGTCTGCTCGTCGATCGTCAGCGCGTACGGGGTGCCGATCTCGTCCTGGCGGCGGTAGCGGCGGCCGATCTGGCCCGAGTCGTCGTACTCGGCGACGACGGCACGGCGGAGCTCCTCGTACAGCGACCTGGCCTTCGCGACCATCTCGTCGTTCCGGTGGATGAGCGGCAGCACCGCGGCCTTGACGGGCGCGAGCGCAGGGTGGAGGCGGAGCACGGTCCGCTCGCGCTCGGCGACGACCTCCTCGTCGTACGCGTCGATCATGAAGGCGAGCATCGATCGGTTCACGCCGAGCGCGGGCTCGACGACGTGCGGCGTGTAGCGCTCGTCCCCGTCCACCCACTCGAGCTTCGTGCCGGACGCCTCGGTGTGCGCCGTGAGATCGAAGTCGCCGCGATGGGCGACCCCTTCGAGCTCGGACCAGCCGATGGGGAACAGGTACTCGAGGTCGCTCGTCGCGGACGAGTAGTGCGAGAGCTCCTCGGCGTCGTGCGGGCGGACGCGGAGGTGGCTCTGCCGGATCCCGTACCGCAGATGCCAGGAGACGCGCTCCTCGACCCAGTAGCGGAACCACTCGTGTGCCTCGGCAGGAGGGACGAAGTACTCCATCTCCATCTGCTCGAACTCGAGCGTGCGGAAGATGAAGTTTCCGGGCGTGATCTCGTTGCGGAACGCCTTGCCGATCTGCGCGATGCCGAACGGGGGCTTCCGCCGCGCTATCTGCGCGACGTTCTTGAAGTTGATGAAGATGCCCTGCGCCGTCTCCGGTCTCAGGAATGCGTCCTGCCCCGTCTCCTCGAGTGGCCCGATCCTCGTCTGGAACATCAGGTTGAACTGGCGCGGCTCGGTGAGGTCGCACTGCTCGGTCTCGCCGGGATGCTTGCTCGGCCGCTGCCCGCACTGGGCCTCGCCGAGCTGGTCGGCTCGGTAGCGGCGCTTGCAGAAGCGGCAGTCGACCAGCGGGTCGGCGAAGCCGGCGGCGTGCCCCGAAGCCTCCCAGACGGCGGGGTGGAGGATGATCGACGAGTCGAGCGCGACGATGTCGTCTCGCTCGCGCACCATCGCCTCGAGCCAGCGCGCCTTGACGTTGTCCTTGAGCAGGACGCCGTAGTGGCCGTAGTCGTACGACGAGCCGAGGCCGCCGTAGATCTCGCTCGAGGGGAAGACGAACCCGCGCCTGCGCGCGAGCGAGACGATCTTGTCCATCGTGACCACGTCGGGCATCCGCGAGACGTTACTGGCGCGGAGCGCGCGGCCGTTAGCCTCCTCCCATGCGCCATGCGGACGATCGCGTTCCGGTCGAGCTCCACATCGTCTCGGACTCGACGGGCGAGACGGCCCAGCGGCTCGTGCTCGCGCTCGAGGCGCAGTTTCCCGATCAGCCGTTCGAGGAGGTCCGGCACCCGCGCGTCGAGAACGTCGACGACCTCCTCATCGCCGTGCAGCAGGCGCGCGGGCGGCCCGCGGTCATGGTCTACACGCTCGTCGAGCCTTCGATGCGCGACTCGATGCGCCAGCTGTGCCGCCGCGCGCGCGTCCACTACTGCGACCTGCTCGGCCACCCGATCGACTCCGTCTCGCGCGTCGCCGGGGTCGCCGCGAGGATGGAGCCGGGAGCGCGTGCGCCGCTCGATGCGACCTACTTCAAGCGGATCGAGGCGATCGAGTTCGCGGTGAAGTACGACGACGGGGTCGGAAGCGGCCTCGACGAGGCGGACATCGTTCTGGTCGGCGTCTCGCGCACGTCGAAGACGCCGCTCTCCATCTACCTCGGCTACCTCGGCCACAAGGCGGCGAACGTCCCTGTCGTCCGCGACATCGAGCCACCGCCAGCGCTGTTCGAGATCGATCCGGCAAAGATCGTCGGGCTCACGATCGGGGCGGACCGGCTCGCAGACATCCGCACGGCGCGGGTGAGGAGCATGGGAGCCTCCCGCAAGCGCTACGCGGAGCTCGAGGTCGTGTACTCGGAGCTCGAGGAGGCGACGAAGCTGCACAAGAAGCTGCGCTGTCCGGTGATCGACGTGACGGAGCTCTCCGTCGAGGAGACGGCGATGCGGATCATCCGGCTCGTCGAGCGGCGCAGGCGGTCACCCGCACACGGTATGAGCGACGAGCGCCGTGCTCCCGACCCGCATGCTCCCGACCCGTACGGCGCTCCGGGGGAGCCTCCGCTGCGCAACGCGTTCCGCCCGCCGCCCGGCGGCACCGGAGACCTGCGCGAGAAGGGGTGGGTGCCGCTTCGTCGCTTTGCGCTCTGGTGGGGCCTGCTTCTTCTCGGCGACCTCGTCTTCTACGTCCTCCTCACGCCCATCTGGCTGGGCCTGAGGGTTGCCGCGTGGATTGCCGAGCTGCGCTCGCGGGCGCGTCGCGTCTAGCGCGGATCCAGGCGGTACACGTCCGCCGTTGAGCGACGGTGCGTAGATCCGGGGCGACCGTCGACTGCCGAAGCTCGTCAACTCCGGGACGGCGAGCCCAAGGTCGGTCGTGTGGCGTGACCGTCGTGCCGTCCTCGCGCCGATGGCCGTGATCGTGACCGCCGCAGTAGTCGCCGTACAGGTAGCGGCCTTCGAGCGCGGGCAGGCGCGGATCGTGAGCGACGACGCCACCGATGACGGCGCACGCCTGCGGCGAGTGCGGGATAGTCGAGGAGCGGCGAGACCGGGTTGGCGCACTGCACGTCGCGTCGAACGGGAACGGTTCCCTCGAAGCACGGCCAGCCGAAGTTCTGACCGGACGTCCCCTTCGGGATCAGGTCGACTCTTCCCGCGCCGCGCGTCGCCGGCGTCCCCGACGAACATGTTCCCGGACGCGGAGTCGATCCAGAAACGCCACGGGTTGCGGAGGCCGTAGGCCCAGATCTCGGGCCGCGACGCCGTCGACGCCGACGAACGGGTTGTCGGACGGCACCGCGTAGGGATCGCCGCTGCGCGGATCGATGCGGAGGATGTCGCCGAGGAGGTCGTCGCCGCGTCTGGGCGAAGAGCCGGGCGGGTCGACGACGCCGCTGTCCCCGTCGCCGACCGAGGCGTAGAGGTACCCGTCGGGCCCGAACTGGAGCATGCCGCCGTTGTGGTTCTCCCACGGCTTGACGATCGTCAGCAGGATGCGCTCGCTGTACGGGTCCGCGAGGTCGGGATCGCTCTGCGTGCGTCGGAACTCCGAGATGTGGATGTCGCCGTTGCCCGCGGTCGAGTTGTAGAAGACGTAGAAGAGCCCGCTCGTCTCGTAGTCGGGCGCGAAGGCGATGGAGAGCAGCCCGGGCTCGCTCGAGAACCTGACCTTGTCGCGCAGGTCGAGGAAGGGCGTGGGGAGGACCGTTTCCGTCGCGGACGATCCGGATCGCGCCCGTCTGCTCCACGACGAAGATGCGATCTGACTCGCCGGGCGGCGCGGTGACGAGGACGGGTCTGTCGAAGGTCCCGATCTTCGTCAGCGAGACCAGATCCGACGTGTTCACGGGCGGCGGCTCGACCGGCGTCGGTGGGCGGCTTGACGGACACGCCGAAGACGCCCTTCATCCCCAACCGCGTATGGCCGGGAACCGAGCACAGGTAGCGGAACGTGCCCTTGCGCGGGAACGCGACCGTGATCGTCTGGGCCTGGTTCGGGCGGAGGAGATGCGTGCGCTTGCCCTTGATGACGAAGTCGTGCGTGACGCCGCCGCGATTGCGCACGACGAAGCGGACGGTCGACCCGGCCGGGACCGACCGGCGTGACAGCTTGAAGGAGAAGTCCTTCGCGTCGACGTTGATCGTGTAGGTGCGTCCGGGCGTCGGTGTGGCGGCTCCGGAGAGCGCGACCGCGGCCGTGGCTACGGCTGCGAGGACTCCGAGGAGCCGGACGGCGCGGCGCACATCGGCAGGCTACGCGGCGAGCAGCCGGCGGTTCGCGGGCTTTACAGACTCCTTAGGAAGCGATGTCCGCCTGACGTGCGGCGGCCCGGGCCGTAGAGCTCAGGTCGTGTGCCCGACGCCCCTGAGTTGCATCAGGAAGACGCACTTCACGCGAGCAGCCGTGCCTCGAGCGCCGTCTCGCCGCCGCGCTCGACGCGGTACCCGGTGGCGCGGCTGCGGGCGCTGACGACTTCGCGCAGCTCCGTCCCGACGAAGTGGAGCGCCGCGTCGTCGTCCGCCGCGTAACCGGACGGAAAACCGTCTTCGACGAGGGAGCGATACCTGGGCCGACGGAGCTCCTCGCCGTCGAAGTGGGGACAGAAACTCCCGGGCAGGAGCCCGAGGCCGTCGTGGAGCGGATCGAGGCTCTGACGGAAGGAGTCGGTGACGCTGCACTCGAACCAGCAGTTGGCGCCCGCGCTGACGCCGCCGAGGACGGCTCCCCGCTCCCATGCCGCGCGGAGCGCGACGTCGACGCCGTGGAGTCGCCAGATCGCGAGCGCGTTCGCCGTGTTGCCACCGGACACGTAGATGACGTCCTGCGAGGCGAGCCGGCTCACCGGATCGTCGGGGACGCCGAAGAGACGGAGGCAGCTCGGCTCGCACTCGCGCCTCGAGAACGTCTCGAAGAAGATCGCGATCCCTCGGTCCGAGTCGCCGGACGGTGTCGGGACCAAGCACACGCGCGGGCGCGCGGCCGGAGAGAGCGAGAGCATGAAGTCGTCGAGAAGTGAGGCCGGGTCCGCATAGAACCCACCGCCCCCCATCGCCACGATGTGCCCGGCCACCCGGCCGAGTCTAGAGAGGCGGCACCGGAAGGCCCACCCGTTCGCGTGCGCGATGTCACCCGAATGAGCGATCCACGTTCGCGGATCGCTCCTGATGATGAGGAACGTGGCTGCGGCACCGCTCGTCCTTGACGATCCTCTTGAGGATCCCCCGATCGCCAGTCCGGAGCTGGCCCTCGTCGATGCCGACCTGGCTGCGCAGCTGCGAGCGGACCTGTCCACCGGCGACGAGTTCCGCCCACGCCCGGCCGCTCGCCCCGAGTACCCGTCGCTCGTCTTCGACGCGGACGTTCGCGACCTGGCGGAGGATGAGCCTTCTGGCGGCGAGCCCGAAGAGCTCGACGGTCGACCCGACTACATCGTGGTGAGCGACGACGCCGTTTCCGATGTCCTCCCGGAAGTAGCCGAGGCGTCGGCCGACGACGAGCACTCGAGCCTGGAATCTCCAGCCCTGCTGGACCTGGACGAACGACGCGACGAGCTGGACGAGCTTCCCGACTACATCCTGCAGAGCGACGACGTCGTCGCCGAGGTCGTCCCGGAGTACGTCGTACTTCCCGCCGACGAGACGGCCGACGTCGTCCTCGACCTCGACGTCGTGCCGGATGTGGCCGGGGAAGCGACGGCGCAGCACGCGGAGGCGAACTCGGACTACCCGGCTCTCCCGGACCTGGACGAACGGAGCGACGCGCTCGAGGAGACGGAGGTGGCCCTGCGCAGGATCAGGGAGCAGATGGGCGTCGCGACCCCCGAGAAGCGAAAGCCCCGCGTTCGTCGCCGATTCATCATCGGGTCGGGGTTCTTCGCCGCCGCCGCGCTCGGCGTGTACGTCGCCGACGTCCAGCTGGGCGTCGCTCATCTCCACGGCCTGCTCGCCTTCTAGCCGCCACTCGCCGGTTCCGCCCGCTCGGATCTGCCCGAGTCCTGACGCGCGGACGCGCGCGCATGAGTATGGAAGGTGGCGCGATACCCACGCCGGGGCGTGTTCGGAGGGCCGGGCCTCGGCGCGGTGTGCGCTGTGTTGGCAATCTTCTGGTGATCGAGTCAGGTTTGTGGGACGGGGTCAGCGGACGCCCTCGCAGGCGCTCGCACCGTCTCGACGGCCGGCTGTGGCGTCCCGACGAGTTGGCCCCCAGGGCACTTCCGTGCTTCGACCGTTCGTCGTGGATTGGTGATCCCGATCGCCCCCAGGACGCCACCTGCGGCGATGAGCACGGCGCAGATGAGGATGACCTGATGGAATGCCCGTACCGACTCAGTGTTGGCGGCAAACGTATCGCCGACGAGCGTGCTCGCGACAACGACGCCGACGACCGAGACACCAATCAGGCCGGCGACCCTCGCGACGGCGTTGTTGATCGCTGACGCGATGCCGGCGTCACCCTCGTCGGCGTCGGCGAGGACGGTGGCTGTCAGGGGAGCGACCGTAAGTGAGAGACCGAGCGCGAAGAGCAGGAGCGCCGGCAGAAGATCGGTCACATACGTCGGATGCATCCCGACCTTGAGAAGAAGCAGGATTCCGGCGGCCGAGAGCAGCGGCCCTGCACCCATGAAGAAACGAGGCCCGTAGCGATCGGCGAGCGCGCCGAATTTGCGCGACAACGCGAACATGACCACCGTGACCGGCACAGTTGTGAGCCCGCTCTGCAAGGCGGAGTATCCGGCCACCTGCTGCAGGAAGATCACGAGGAAGAAGAACAGGATCGCCAGTCCTGCGTACATCGCCAGCGTTTCGGCGTTCCCCACCGCGAAGTTGCGGCGGGAGAACAACTCGAGCTTTAGCATCGGCTCGGGTGCCCGGCGCTCGTACACGAGGAAACCCGTGAACGCAAGGAGCCCGGCGACGAGGGGTACGAAGATGACCGGACTACCCCAGCCGTTGTGTGGTTGCTCGATAAGCGCAAAGACGACCCCACCGAGCCCGAGCGCACACAGCCCGGCGCCGAGAAAGTCGACGGAGCGCTGGGTCACGCGGGTCGTCGGCGGCACGGCGACCCGGATCAGCCCCATCGTGACGAGAACGAAAGGAACGTTGAGGGCGAAGATCCAGCGCCACGACACCTGATCGACGATCACACCCCCCGCGAGTGGGCCGAGGATCGATGCGATTCCACCCCAGGCCGTCCACGACCCAATCGCCGCACCTCGCTCGCTCGGACCGAATGCAGCCACGATGATCGCGAGCGAACACGGCGTCACGAGCGCGCCGGCGGCACCTAGCAAGGCACGGGCGCCGATCAGCACCTCGATGGTCGGAGCGAGCGCGCACGCGACCGATACGACTCCGAAGGCCCCGACGCCGAGCGCGAACACGCGGCGTTCGCCGTAGATGTCCCCGAGTGAGCCGCCGATGAGGATCAGCGACCCAAGCGCAAGGAGGTACGCGTTCGAGACCCACTGTTGCCCGCTGAGCCCGCCTCCCAAGTCGTGCTCGATCGCGGGCAGCGCGACGTTGACGATGGAGCTGTCGATCGTCACGACCGCGGAGCCGAGGATCGCGGCCAACAGCGTGAGTCGCTGGCGATGAGTCACGAGGTTGCCTCCGGCGGCAGGCTGCTCTCGAGGGAGGCGAGCGGCGTCGGAGCATTCGCGAGACGAGGACTGGAAGTCAAACGCCCACTCTCAACAGACATTCCCGCACACTCGGAGCGTCCTGCTCCCTCGTACTCACTCGCCACCAGCCCTCTTCCTCTTCACGACCACGTCGGCAAACGCGAGCCAAGCGACAACCGGTAAGAACCACCAGTACCACCGGTAGTGCCCCGTGGCGATGTGGTAGAGCGAACCGCCACCGACAATGGCGAGGAAGAGAGCCTGGATCCACCACGGCGCGCCTATGAGAAACAGGCGGTCTCCGACGTCGCTCCATGTTCGGGCCTGCGGCCACCCGCGGACGCGACCCAACACATAGAGACCGACGCCGCCCCCGATGACGATCAACCACAACCACGGGGATTCACCGCTTCGGCCATATCCAAGCGGGCCGATCACAATGACGCAGACGTTAGCTCGGGCCCGATCTCCGTAGACCTTCAGGCGGCATTTCGCGTGGCGCAGGGTCTCCGATGCCGAGATGACCTGCCGCGTATTGGCTGTGGCACCGCCGACGGGCGGAGAACAACTGCGACGTGTCGAGCGCCTGGCCGGACTCGATCATCTTGAGCGTTCGCACGTGCGCGGTTGTCAGCCCGCCCATTTCAAGGCGTGCATCGGGAGGAAGCCAGGAGGCAAGCCGGCAATCACGAACACCCGGCATATGGCGATGCCTCGCGAGTACGTGGTGACCATTCGTCCGCGCACAGTGCTCCTCGTGCTGGCGATCTCGATCCTAGTAGGGCTCCTGCTCCTGCTCATCTACTTCGCGTGGCACGTCGTTACCTGGATCCTGCTGGCGGCCCTGCTGGCGGCGGCTCTGAACCCCGCGGTCGAAGCGCTGGAGCGGCGCGGCTTGAACCGCGGGCGGGCTGCGACCGTGGTCTTTGCGGTCGCACTTCTCGTCGTGACGGGGCTCGGGTTCCTCGTCATACCCCGCCTCGTCTCACAGGCGACGGACTTCGTCGATGCCGTCCCGAAGTACGTCGATGACCTAACCGCCGGTCGTGGGCCATTTGGCTTCCTCCAAGAGCGCTACCAGATCGTCGACCGAATTCAGGCGGCGATCGAGAAACAAGGTGCGGCGGGTGTGCTCGGGCTCAGCCGGCCAGCGCTTGGGATCGTCCAGAGCGTCGTGACGGCAGTCGCAGGCGTCATTACGGTGATCTTTCTGACCTACTTCATGCTCCTCGAGGGGCCGCGGACGATCACAGGTGCCCTGGGGCTGCTCCCCGACTCCTCGCGTGTGCGCTGCGAGCGCGTTGGGCGGGAGATCTACCGAACGATCAGCGGCTACGTGACCGGCAACCTGCTCATCAGCGTTATCGCAGGAACGTTCGCCGCCATCGTGCTCTTTGCCGTCGGGAGTGGTTACGCAATCGCGCTCGGACTGCTCGTCGCGATCTTCGACCTCATACCGCTAGCTGGCGCCACGCTCGCGACGATCATCGTCGGCGGTGTTGTCTACTTCGAGATCGGTTGGATCCGTTGCCTGATCGTCGTCTTTCTGCTGATCGCCTACCAGCAGGTCGAGAACAACCTCCTCCAGCCGCTGGTCTACAAGCGAATGGTCCAGCTCTCTCCTCTCGCCATCCTTTGCGCAGTCCTTGCCGGAGCGGACCTCGCCGGCATTTTCGGCGCGCTCATCGCGATTCCGATCGCGGGATCACTCCTCGCCGTGGGGCGCGAGGCACTCGCGTATCGCAGGGAGCAGTCGGGCGAAGCGCGACGGGGCGAGGTATCCCGTGCGTCATCAGCCTGAGCGGCCTTTCCCGGGGGCCCGATCTAGTACGCGACGTCGAGCAGTTGTCGCCAGACCACGTCCAGCCCGGCTCGAACGTGCCGAGCAGGACGGGAGGGCCGGCCAGATTCACGGCTAGCCGTTGCCGTCACTGGCGAACGCGTCCCGTGTCACACCCATGGCACACCAGCACGCGATTCCAGGGCGTACACGGCTCAGGCAACCACATGACCGTGCGGGATCCGCGTACCGAGCGGTATCGGTAGATTCCTCCCGCAAATGCGCTACGTCTTCGACTTCGGCGAGGACTCGGGCGGCGGTCGCGAGCTTCTGGGCGGAAAGGGGATCGGTCTTGCCGAGATGACGCAGCTCGGCGTCCCCGTCCCCGACGGGTTCACGATCACCACGGACGCATGTCGGGCCTACCTCGACGGCGGGGGGCAGGTGCCCGAGGGGCTCGACGAGCAGGTCGACCAGCACATCGCTGCGCTCGAGCAGCGCACGGGGAAGGGCTTCGGCGACGACTCAGAGCCGCTGCTCGTGTCGGTGCGCTCCGGTGCGGCGATCTCGATGCCGGGAATGATGGACACGATCCTCAACCTCGGACTGAACGACGTGGCCGTCGAGGGGCTCGCGTCGTCGACCGGCAACCCCCGCTTCGCGCTCGACTCGTACCGGCGGCTCCTCCAGATGTACGGCGAGGTGGTCGACGGCGTCGACGGGCATCGCTTCGAGCAGGCACTGACCGATCTCAAGGCCACGCGCGGTGTCTCGCACGACGTCGATCTCACCGCCGACGACCTGCGCGAGCTCGTCACGACGTTCGAGACCATCTACGAGGACGAGACCGACCGGCCGTTCCCGCAGGAGCCGGGAGACCAGCTGCGCCGCGCCTACCGCGCCGTCTTCGACTCCTGGAACGCGCCGCGTGCGCACGTCTACCGCCGGGCGAACGACATTCCCGAGGATCTCGGGACCGCCGTGAACGTCGTGCAGATGGTGTTCGGGAACCGCGGCGACACGTCCGGAACGGGCGTCTGCTTCACGCGGAACCCGGCGACCGGCGAGCGGAAGCTCTACGGCGAGTTCCTCCTGAACGCGCAGGGCGAGGACGTCGTCGCCGGCATCCGCACGCCCGAGCCGATCGAGCGGATGCACGAGCTCATGCCGGCCGCGTTCGAGCAGCTGGTCGACACGCTCGACCGCCTCGAGAGCCACTACCGCGACCTGCAGGACATCGAGTTCACGGTGGAGGAAGGGACGCTCTACCTCCTGCAGACCCGTACCGGGAAGCGCACGGCGACGGCTGCGCTTCGAGTCGCTGCCGAGATGGTCGACGAGGGCCTCATCTCGCGCGAGGAGGCGGTCGCGCGTATCGATCCCGGGCAGCTCGACCAGCTCCTGCACCCGATGATCGACCCGGACGCCAGGGTCGACGTCGCCGCGCAGGGCCTCAACGCTTCGCCCGGCGCCGCCTCGGGCGCGATCGTGCTCGACGCCGACACGGCCGAGGAGCGCGGCAAGGCGGGCGAGGCCGTGATCCTCGTCCGCTGGGAGACGACGCCCGACGACATCCACGGGCTCATCCACGCGCAAGGGGTGCTCACCGCTCACGGTGGGATGACCTCCCACGCCGCGGTCGTCGCACGCGGCATGGGGAAGCCCTGCGTCGCCGGGTGCGAGGACCTGGCGATCGACGTCTCCGCCGCGGACCGTGCGCATCGGCACGCACGAGCTGCGCGCGGGCGACGTGATCACCGTGGACGGCGGAACCGGGCGGGTCATCGTGGGCGCCGTGCCGCTCGTGCCGCCGGCAATCGACGAGAACTTCGGGACGATCCTGGAGTGGGCCGACGACCTGCGCCGGCTGCGCGTGCGGGCGAACGCGGACACGCCGGAAGACGCTGCGAAGGCGCGCGAGTTCGGCGCCGAGGGCATCGGTCTGTGCCGCACCGAGCACATGTTCATGGGCGAGGACCGACTGCCGGTCGTGCGCGAGATGATTCTCGCCCGGGACGAGGAGGAGCGCCGCGCTGCTCTCGACAGGCTGCTCCCGATGCAGCAGGGCGACTTCGAGGGGATCTTCGAGGCGATGGCGGGACTGCCCGTGACGATCCGCCTCCTCGATCCGCCGCTCCACGAGTTCCTCCCGCCGCTCGAGGAGGCGACCTCCGCTGCGATGCGCGACCGGATTCGCCAGCTCCACGAGGCGAACCCGATGCTCGGGACGCGCGGCTGCCGGCTCGGGCTCCAGTTCCCCGAGATCTACGAGATGCAGGTACGCGCGATCGTGCGCGCGGCGCGCGCCGTCGCGGACCGCACGGGCGAGGCGCCGCTGGTCGAGATCATGCATCCGCTCGTCGGCTTCACCGAGGAGCTCGCGCGCCTGCGACGCCTCACCGACGACGTCGCCGCCGAGGAGCCGAGCGTCGAGTACCAGTGCGGGACGATGATCGAGCTGCCACGCGCCGCGCTACGCGCCGACGAGATCGCAGCCGAGGCCGACTTCTTCTCCTTCGGTACGAACGACCTGACCCAGACCACGCTCGGGTTCTCGCGCGACGACGCCGAAGGCAAGTTCCTCACGTACTACCTCGAGCACGGGATCCTCGAGCGCAACCCGTTCGAGGTTCTCGACGAGGACGGTGTCGGCGACCTCATGCGCATCGCGGTCGAGCGCGGGAGACGCGAGAAGCCCGGGATGAAGATGGGGATCTGCGGCGAGCACGGAGGGGAGCCGCGCTCGGTCGCGTTCTGCCATCGGCTCGGGCTCGACTACGTGTCCTGCTCGCCGTACCGCGTCCCGCTCGCGCGGCTCGCCGCAGCGCAGGCGGCGCTCGCCGAAGCGGGCGTCACGGCGGTCGCGATCGGCGGCTAGCCGACCGACTGAACAGCGAGGGCGACGCTCAGGATGCCCACGGCGGCCATCGACAGGGTCGCGAGTGCGGGCGAGCGCCTGAGGCTCGAGAACGCGAGCGCGCACAGTCCGCCGCCGATCAGGCCACCGATGTGGCCGCCGATGGAGATCCCCGGGATGAGGAACGTGATTGCGAGGTTCACGACGACGAGACCCATCGCCTGGCCGCCGAACACCCAGATCCGTCGCGCTTCCAGGACGAGCGCGGCTCCCATGATCCCCCAGATCGCGCCCGAGGCTCCGACCGTGAGGGAGTCCGGCGACCAGATCAGCGCCCCGGCGGAACCCGCGAGACCGGACACGACGTAGACGAGCAGGTAGCGCCAGTGGCCGAAGTACTCCTCGAGCGCCGGCCCGATGAACCAGAGGACGAGCATGTTCATCCCGAGGTGGATGAGGCCGTAGTGCAGGAAGCTCGCGGTGAGGAGCCGCCACCAGTCGCCGTGTGCAACTCCGACGACGTGTCCGCTCGAGTCGACCGCGTTCGACACGAGGACGCCGTGCTCGTAGATCCAGCCCCTGTTCGCGCTGAGCCCCGAGCCCATCAGGAGCTGCAGGAGGTAGACGCCGACGTTGATCCCGATGAGCGTGAAGGTGACGAACGGCCCGTACAGGGAGAGCCTCCGCGATGCGCTCCGAGCCGCTCGGCGAGGCGCGGCCGCCTTGCCGCCGGTCGTCGCGTGATCAGGGCAGCGGATCCCGACAGGCCCATACGTCATGCAGTCGGGGCAGATCCCACGGCCGCACTCCGTGCACGACACGTATGTCTCCCGGTCGGGATGTCTGTAGCAGTGGAGCGCCTCGGCCACGGCGGGTTAGCGTACCCGCGTGCGTGTCGACGTCGCGTTCACTCCGGACGAGGCCGGAGCGGCCCCGACCGGGATCGTCATCGACGTCATCCGGGCGACCTCGACGATCTGCCAGGCGCTCGCGGCAGGGTACGAGCGCGTGTACTGCGCGGCCGAGGTCGAGGAGGCGCGCGCGCTCCGCGACGCGCTCGGCGAGGGCGTTCTCGGCGGCGAGCGCAACGCGGTTCGCATCCCGGGCTTCGATCTCGGAAACTCGCCGCGCGAGTACGTCGAGCCCGCCGGCTCGACGCTCATCCTCTCTACCACGAACGGCACTCGGGCCGTCGTGGCCGCCGCACTGCACTGCGAGCGCGTCTACATCGCGTCGCTTCTGAATCTCGCGGCCGTCGTGGCGGCGGCGCGCGACGCCGAAGACGACGTGCGTCGTCGTCTGCGCGGGCGTCCAGGGAGCGCTCGCGCTCGACGACGCGTTCGTCGCGGGCCGGATCGTCGAGCTCCTCGGCTGGGAGCGCACGGACGCCGCCGAGGCGGCGGCGCGCCTCGTGACGACGTGGGGCGGGCCGGAGGAGGCGCTGCGCGCCTCGAAGAGCGGCCGGAACCTCATGGAGAACGCTCCCCACCTCGAGCAGGACATCCCCTTCTGCTCGCGCGAGAGCGTCCTCGACGTGGTGCCGCGGCTCGTCGCGATGCACGAGAACGCCGCCGAGATCGCAGCGTGATCGTCAACCGCGATCCGAAGGTGCGCGGGCCCTACACCGCGTTCGCCGACGTCGCCGGCGCGTACGAGCGCGGCCGCCCGGGCTATCCGGACGATGCCGTCCACTGGCTCGTCGGCGACGAGCCGTGCGACCTCGTCGACATCGGCGCCGGCACCGGGAAGCTCACGCGTGCGCTCGTCGCGCGCGGACACCGGGTCGTCGCGGTCGAGCCGCTCGACGAGATGCGCGCGGAGCTCGTCGCGGCGATTCCCGGCGTGTCGCGCGCTCGCCGGGAGCGCAGAGGCCATCCCGGTTCCGGACGGGTCCGCGGACATCGTCACCTCGGGGCAGGCGTTCCACTGGTTCGACCACGCCAGGGCGCTGCCCGAGATCGCGCGCATTCTTCGGCCCGGCGGACGGATTGCGCTCGTGTGGAACTCCCGCGACGACCGCGACCCGTGGATGGCACGGCTCAGCGCGATCATCGGGAACGAGACCGTCCAGGAGTGGGACGTGTTCCCGGTGCTCCAGGAGGGTGGGCTGTTCGGACCGGTCGAGACGGCGTCGTTCGCGTTCGAGCAGGTGCTCGACCGCGACGGCCTGCTCGATCTCGTCCTCTCGCGGAGCTACCTCGCGAAGCTCGCGCCACCCGAGCGACAACCCGTCCTCGACGCGGTGGGTGCGCTCTACGACGAGACCGCGAGCGCCGACGGCGTTCGCCTCGCGTACGTCACCGAGTGCTTCCGCGCCACGAAGCGAGTGGCTTAGGTCACGGAACGGGCGAGACGAGGAACTCGATCGATCCCGCCTAAGGCTGGGGCTAGTGGAGAGCTGCCGTCCTCAGCTCACCGCTTTCTTCACGAGCGCGCCGATCTTCGCCTCTTCGGCGGCGGTCAACTCCTTCAGCCCGAAGACGACCGGCCACATAGCGCCGTCGTCGAGGTTCGCGGTGTCGTTGAAGCCGAGCGTCGCGTACCTCTCCTTGAACTTCTGCGCTCCCTTGAAGAAGCAGACGACCTTGCCGTCCTTGGCATACGCGGGCATCCCGTACCAGGTCTTCGGCCAGAGGTCCGGCGCGCTGGCTTGGACGATCGCGTGGAGCCGCTTGGCCATGGCGCGATCCGGTTCCTTCATCGCCGCGATCGCCGCAAGCAGGTCGCGCTCCCCCGCCGACCTGTTCTTGTTCGCGCGCGCTTCCGCCTTCAGCTCTTGGGCGCGAGCCTTCATCGCGGCTCGCTCGTCGTCCGTGAATCCCTTGGCCGACTTGTCGATCGCGGTGGTGCTCTTCGTGGACTTCTGCGTGCCCTTCTTTGCGGGTTTCCTCTCAGCCATTGCGAAAACACCTCCTCCGGGCGGCTCAGTGCTGCTCCTGGACGCGGATCATGTTGCCCACAGATCGCGGAAGGCGCGGTCGCGGACACTGTACGGTGCTGCTCTCTTGCTCACCGACTTGGGGGACACGTCCTAGGTGTCGAACTCGCGGCGGACCGCCTCGATGTTGTTGTCGTCGGGGTCGAGCAGGTACGCGGCGTAGTAGCGACCTCCGTCCTTCGAGCTGTAGTCCTCCCGCACGCCCGGCGCACCGTTGTCGCGCCCACCCGCCTCGATGCCCGCGCGGTGGAACGCGTCCACCTGGTCCCGTGACTCCGCGACGAAGGCGACGTGCACGGGACCGCTCGTGTACGGCTCACCGTCCGTGACGACGAGGTTCGCGAACTGCGCTCCGTTCTCGCCCTCCCAGACGGACGGTATGCCGAGCGGCTCGAGCACGGCACGGTAGAAGGCGACGCTCTCCGTGGCGTCCTTCACGCGGACGTGGACGTGGTCGAAGACGATTCGCGTCCAGTCCCACTCGCTCATGCGGCGACCCTAACAGAAAAGAGCTTGACAGGAGAACACATGTTCGTATAGAACATACGTTCCCATGGTCGCCTGCCTCCTCATCCCCGGGTTCGAGCTGAGGGCGGCGCTGCGGGCTCGTCCACGGCTCGCCCTCGTCTCCGCGGCGCTATCTCCTGAACCTGGAGAGGAGCCGCTCCTCGGCCCGGTCACGGCGGCCGCGGAGGCCGCCGGCGTGAAGCCGGGGATGCGGCTCGGCGAGGCGCTAGCGACGTGCCCGTCGCTCGTCCTCGTCGATCGCGATCCGGCTGCGGTCGAACGGGAGTGGGAGGGTGTCCTGCGTCGTCTCGAGGACGCGGGCTTCGCGGTCGAGCCGGTCGAGCAGGGAGCGGTCGTGTTCGAGACTCGCGGCGTCGAGCGCCTCTACGGAGGGGTGCAGTCGGCGCTCGAGCGTGCTCTCGCCGCGGTCGGGTCGACGTGGGATCCACGGATCGGCGCGGCCGGGAGACGATTCACCGCGCTCGCCGCCGCAAGTGTGGCGCGACCCGGTCAGATCCTGATGGTCGCGGCGCAGGAGGAACAGGAGTTCCTCGAGCCGCTGCCGCTCTCGCTCCTGCCGATGACGCCCAACCGCTACGCCGAGCTCGAGGGTCTCGGCCTGCGTTCGCTCGGTGAGCTGGCGCGGCTTCCGAGCGGAGCGGTCGCGGAGCGACTGGGGGTGGAGGGGAAGCAGGCGTGGCGGCTCGCCCAGGGCGGCCGCAAAGCACGCGTGCGCGGGCGCAAGCCCGCCTCGGAGCTCGTCGAGGCCCTCGTCTTTCCCGAGGCGATCGCGAACGAGCTCACGCTGCGACGGGCGCTCGGCTCCCTCCTCGAGCGCCTGCTCGCGCGTCCAGAACGGGCCGGGCGGCCGTTTCGAAAACTCGCGCTGGTCGCCCGGCTCGTCGACGGCGGCTCGTGGCGGCGGGTGGCGACACTGCGCGACGCGACCGCCGAGGTGTCCCGCTTGCGTGCGGCGCTCGGCCCGAAGCTGCAGGAGCTGCCGGCGCCGATCGTCGAGCTCCGGCTCGAGGCGGTCGAGCTCGCAGAGCACACGGGCCAGCAGCTCGCGCTCGTCGAGCCGGCCGGGGAGGAGGCGGTCGTGCGCCTGCGCGAAGGGCTGAGGCAGGTGCGCGCGAGCACGGGCTCGGGGTCGGTGTGCAGCGTCGTCGAAGTCGCACCCTGGTCACGAATTCCCGAGACGCGTGCTCTTGTAGTCCCCAAGGACGTCTGATTTGTCTGATGCTGGGACCGCGACGGCCCCTGCGCCGAAGGGCGCATTCGCCCGTAGGCACGCGGTGAGTTGCCATGGCACGGCACGCAGGAGGGGGCTCGCGGGGGAGCCATGGGTTCCCCCGCGGTAGGACGACTGAACGCTCCGCGTCCCGCTCTCGTCGAGACGGGACCGGGGACGACACCGCGGATCGTGAATCGCGAGCAGGTGACGCTCGTCCGCGAGGAATGGCGCGTGGTCGATCGCTGGTGGACGGACGAGCCCGTCGACAGGCACTACTTCGAGGTGGTGCTCGAGGGTGGCCGGAACGTCTGCGTCTATCGCGATGCCGAGGCGCAGTGTTGGTTCACGCAGCACGCTTAGCGAAACAGCACGACGCGCCTCGCAAGTCGTCCGGCGGCGTAGAGCGCTCCGAGCCCTGCGCCCGTCGCCAGGGCGAGGAGGTTCGTCGTCGTGCAGGTGCGGCACGCGTTGCAGCAGGTTGTCGCCATCGGCGCCTGCTCGCCGTATCTCGCTGCGAGCTGTATCGCTCGTCCCTGCCAGATCTGCTTCACGGTCTCACCGTACCCGAGCTAGGCGTCGAAGACGTCGTGCCGCTCGAAGAAGGCTCGGTCTGGCTCGATGCCCTGCTCGCGCAGCTCGCGGAGCTCTCGCCGGTACTGGACGAAGCCTCCTGGCGTGTGCACGTTGAGCATCCGTACAGGCTCGTCGCTCACGTTCCGGAACCAGTGGACGACGTTCGGCGAAGCGAGGACATAGGAGCCCGGAGTGGCGTGGAAGACCTCGTCTGCGACGTGGAACTCGACCTCGCCCTCGAGGACGTAGAACGAGTCGCTGTGGGCCTTGTGGAAGTGGGGGTCGACGCCGCTTCCCGGATCGAACGTGATCTCGAGCAGGGCGAGCTCGGGGCGATCGGCCTTGACCGCGCCTCCTTCACCAGGGCCCAGTGCGATCGAGCTCGGTGCGGTCGGCTCGTCCACTCAGATGGCCTGCTCGACGAGTCGCAGCCACTCGCCCGACATCGCTTCCGGAACGAGAACCCACTCCTTCATCACGCGGCCCATGCCGGGATCGAACGGCAGCGCGCCTGCCGCAAGCGCCGCCTCCCGAGCGGCCTCGTCGGTGAGCTTGACCGTGAGGCCGCCGTCTTTCCAGTGTCCCGCGACCACCTTGCCGTTCTCCCGCTTCAGGCACGGCATCCCGAACATCTTCGACTCGTGGAGCGGGTGGCGAGCGGTGACGTCCGCGACGAGCTCCCCCCAGGTCATGCGGGAAGTCTAGGACGCGGCGACCTGGTCGAACGCCTCGCGCGCGGCAGCGAGCTCGGCGTCGTCACGAGCGTTGTGCAGCGCGCGCAGGAAGTCGCCCCAGCCGAAGCTCGGCGTGTGGACGCTGAGGAAGGTGACGTCCTCCGAACCGGGCAGCGCGAAGGTGTGCACGGCGCCCGGCGGCACGTGCACCCAGCTTCCCGCCGGAGCGTGGATCTCGCTGCCGTCCAGCGTGAACGTCATCTCGCCCTCGAGCACGTGGAACGTCTCGGCATGTCGCGGGTGGAAGTGCGGCGGCGGAGACGGCCCGCGAGGAGCGCTCCGGGACGAGGAGATGCCGAGCTCCGCGGCGTCTCCGAGCAGGACGACCTCGAGAGCAGGTCGCCGGGCGACGATCTCGCCGGCACCGGCGATCACGAGGCTCGGATCGCGCGCGCCTTCCTCCGGCGCGGGGTGCTGGTCGAAGGGCGTTGTGAACTCCGCGTCGTACAGCCCCTGGAGGTAGCGGTCGAAGCCCATCCCCGGCGCGTGGAAGTTGAAGAAGCGCAGGTCGTCGGGCCCGTCGTTGCGGAACGTGTGCACGACGTCGGGAGGCACGAGGGCGAAGGATCCCGGGCCAAGCGAGCGCTCGCCGCTCTCGAGTGTGAGCGTGAGCCCGCCCTCGAGGACGTAGAAGCAGTCCGCATGCTGGTGGTGGACGTGGAGCTCCGGCCCGCGCTCACCGGCCTGGTAGCGCGTCTCCGTGACGACGACCTCGGCGCTCGCAACGCGGATGTGAATCGTCCGCTCCGGCCTGTCGACGACGAGAATCGGCTCCACGGGGCAGCAGCCTAGATGGGCGGCTACGTCGAGCTCCACCTGCACTCGGCATACAGCTTTCTCGACGGGGCGTCGCAGCCGGAGGAGCTCGCGGCGCGCGCGGCCGAGCTCGGATACGAGGCGCTCGCCCTCACGGACCACGACGGCGTCTACGGCTCGCTCGAGTTCGCACATGCGGCGAAGGCGTTCGGCGTGCGTGCGATCACGGGCGCCGAGGTCACGCTCGACGGCGGAGCGCACATCACGTTGCTCGTCGAGTCGAAACGCGGCTACATGAACCTCAGCCGCCTGCTCACGGCCGCGCATTCGGGGACACGACAAGCAGGAAGAGAGGACCGCGAGCCGCTGCCGCCGTCGGTGTCGCTCGCGACGGTCGCCGAGCTGAACGAGGGGCTCGTCTGCCTCTCGGGCTGTGCGCGGCGAGGCCTCGGGCTGCTCGACCCGAACGCTGCAGCGCGGCTCGCGGGCGTCTTCGGCCGCGAGCGGTTCTTCGTCGAGCTGCAGCGGCCGTACGAGCGAGGAGACGCCCGGCGGCTCGCCCTCCTGCGCGATCTCGCCGAGCACCTCGGCGTCGAGACCGTGGCGACCGGCGACGTCCACGCGCACCACCCACGGCGGACGCTGCTCCAGGACGTGCTCGTCGCGATCCGCTGCAGGACGTCGCTCGAGGGCTGCGAGCCGGAGCGGCGCGGGAACCGCGAGAGCTACCTGCGCTCGCCCGAGGACATGCTCGAGCGCTTCGAGCTCGATCGCGCCGCCGCCGAGCGGAGCGTCGTGGTCGCGGAGCGGCTCGAGTTCGACCTCACCGAGGAGCTCGGCTACCGCTATCCGGACTTCTCGGACAAGGCCGATCCGGCCATTGACCAGCTCGCAGCTGTTTGCCGGAGCGCGATCGACGAGCGCTACCCCGCAAGTCACAAGTTGTTGCAAGGTCAGGCTCGCGACCGCCTGGAGGGTGAGCTCGCCCTCATCGACGACCTCCGGCTCGCGGGATTCTTCCTTCTCCACCACGAGGTGCTCGAGATCGCGCGCGAGTGCGCGCGCGAAGTACGCGGAACGGATTCGCCGCGGAGCTTCCTGCCGCCCGGACGCGGCCGCGGGAGCTCGGTCGGCTCGATCGTCTGTTACCTCACGGGTCTCTCGCACGTCGATCCCGTCTCGAACGAGCTCTCGCTCGGACGCTTCCTGAACCGGGAGCTCGCGTCAGTCCCCGACATCGACCTCGACTTCCCACGCGACATCCGCGAGAAGCTCATCGTCCGTGTCACCGAGCGCTACGGCCGCGAGCACGCCGCACTCGTCGCGAGCTTCGCGACGTACCGCTCGCGTGGCGCGATCCGTGACGTGGGGAAGGCGCTCGGGCTGCCCTTCGCAGAGCTCGAGCGTCTCGCGCGGCTCTCGGACGGCTGGAACGCCAAGCGAGTGGGAGAGGAGGTCGCGCGGCTTCCCGACGGCGAGCGCAAGCTCGAGTCGAAGCGCTGGCGCGCCTTCGCCTGGCTGACCGGAGAGATCGCGGGTCTCCCGCGACACGTGTCCCAGCATCCGGGCGGGATGATCGTCTCGACGCGCCCGCTCATCGAGCTCGTCCCCGTTCAGCCCGCGGCGATGGCCGGGCGTCAGCTCTGCCAGTGGGACAAGGACTCGTGCTCGGATGCGGGCTTCCTCAAGATCGACCTCCTCGGGCTCGGGATGCTCTCGGCCGTCGAGGACTGCGTCGACCAGATCGCGCGGACGCACAGCGAGGTGATCGACCTCTCGCGGATCCCCTTCGACGACTCCGCGGTGTTCGACGACATCCAGCGCGCGGACACGGTCGGAACGTTCCAGATCGAGAGCCGCGCGCAGATGCAGAGCCTCCTGCGCACGAAGCCCCAGAACCTCGACGACATCACCGTGCAGGTCGCGCTCGTGCGGCCGGGGCCGATCCAGGGGAAGGCGGTGCACCCGTACATCGACGCGCGCCAGCGGCTGCGCGGTGATCCGTCCTACCAGTGGCCGGTCGACCACGAGCTCCTGCGCGAGCCGCTGCGCTCGACGTTCGGCGTCGTCGTCTTCCAGGACCAGGTGCTCGAGGTCGCGATCGCGCTCGCCGGCTTCACGGTCGGGGAGGCGGAGGGGCTGCGGCGGGCGATGAGCCGAAAGCGCAGCCACGACGCGCTGGAAGCGTTCCGCGAGCGGTTCATCGAGGGCGCCGCGCAGAAGGGCGTCGACGAGGAGACGGCCGATCGCGTCTTCGACAAGCTCGTCGGATTCTCGGGCTTCGGCTTCCCGAAGGCGCACGCGGCCGCGTTCGGGCTCCTCGCGTACCAGTCGACCTGGCTACGCCATTACTACCCGGCGGAGTTCCTGTGCGCGCTCCTGAACGAGCAGCCGATGGGCTTCTACCCGCCCGCGACGCTCGTGCGCGACGCGCAGCGGCACGGGGTGGAGATCCTCCCCGTGGACGTCAACCTGTCGAGCGCGCGCTGCGTCGTCGAGTGGGGGGCCGTCCGCATCGGGCTCAACTACATCTCCTCGATCGGAACCGACGAGGGCGAGGCCCTCGTGGGGGAGCGTGTCGCCAACGGGCCGTACCGCGACGTCGCGAATCTGGCGCGCCGCTCGGGGCTCTCCTACGACGGCCTGGAAGCGCTCGTCAAGGGGGGTGCCTGCGACGGCTTCTGGAAGCCGCGCCGCGACCTCCTCTGGGAGCTCGGGCTCGTCTTCCGCGCCCAGTCCGTGCCGGGGACGGAGGGCGAGATGAAGCAGCTCCCGCTCGAGCTCGAGCCGACGGCGGAGACCCCGGCTCTTCGCGACCTCACGCCGTGGGAGCGGATGCTCGCGGACTACCGCCACACGAGCATGTCGATCGAGACGCACCCGCTCGCGCTGCTACGCCCGCACCTTCCGGCCGGAACGCTGTCGAGCGTCGAGCTCGGCGAGGAGCGCCACGGGAGGCAGGTGGCTTTCGCGGGGATGACGGTCGCGCGACAGCGCCCGTCGACCGCCAAGGGCATCGTCTTCATGCTCCTCGAGGACGAGCACGGCCAGGTGAACCTGATCGTCCCGTCCGAGATCTACGAGCGCCACCGTGCGACCGTGCGCGCGGAGCCGCTCATCCTCGCCCGCGGCCGCTACGAGCGCGTCGGGGAGAACCGGAACGTCCTCGTCTCGTCGCTCGAGTCCCTCGGCCCGCTCGCGCGGCGGGTGGCGCAGGACGACACCGTGTGGGAGTCGCTTCCGCGGCCGCACTCGTTCGGCCGTCGCTGAGGTTGACTGGCTCTCGACTCCGCGGGAACCTTTCCACGTGACCGAAGTCCGGTTCGCACGCAGCGGTGACGTCGACATCGCGTACCGCGTCGTCGGCGACGGCCCCATCGACCTGGTGTACGCGCAGGGCGCTTTGACGCACCTGGACGTCTGCTGGGAGCAGCCGGCGTTTCGCCGCTACTGCGAGCAGCTCGGCGAGTTCACCCGTCTCGATCCTCTTCGACAAGCGAGGCATGGGGATGTCAGACCGCGTCCCGGGGGCGACGACGCTCGAGGAACGCATGGACGACGTCAGGGCTGTCATGGACGCCGTCGGCAGCGAACGTGCCGCAATCATGGGCGCTTCGGAGGGCGGTCCGCTGGCCATTCTCTTCGCCGCGGCGCATCCCGAGCGCACCGCAGCTCTGATCCTCAATGGAGCGGAAGTGCGCGAGCGCAGGGACGCCGAGTGGCCGTGGGGCGAGAGCACCGACGATGAGTTCGAGGCGGCGATGACGACGCTGCCGGAGCGCTGGGGGAAGGGTCTCGGCATCGACTGGATCGCGCCGAGCATCGCAGGGCAGGAGTGGGCTCGAGCCTGGTGGGCTCGCCTCCAGACCCACGCTGGAACCCCGGGCTCGGCCGAGGCGTTCATGCGAATGGCGCAGAACATCGACGTCCGCCACGTCGTGCCCGCGATCAACGTGCCGACGCTCATCGTGCATGCTGTCGACGATCAGGTCTGCCACGTCGAGAACGCACGCTTCCTCGCCCGCACGATCCCGGATGCGCGGTACGTGGAGCTGCCGGGGGGCGACCACGTTCCCTGGTTCGATCCGGATCTCGTGATCGGCGAGATTCGCGAGTTCCTCACCGGCCAACGTGAGGCCCAGACCCCGACTCGAGTGCTCGCGACCGTCTTGTTCACGGACCTCGTGGGATCGACCGCGCAGGCCGCGGAGCTCGGGGATCGCCGCTGGCGAGATCTGCTCGAGCAGCATCACGCCACGGTCCGCCGTGAGCTCGTCCGCTTCGACGGCGCCGAGGTCGACACCGCAGGCGACGGCTTCTTTGCGACCTTCGACGGGCCGGCCCGGGCGATTCGGTGTGCACAGGCGATCGTGGCCGGTATGCGGCCGCTGGAGCTCGAGGTGCGCGCCGGACTGCACACCGGAGAGGTCGAGCTCGCAGACGGGAAGGTCGCCGGGATCGCCGTGAATATCGGCGCGCGCGTCGCTGCCCGGGCCGGCGCGTCAGAAGTGCTCGTCTCGGGAACCGTGCGAGACCTCGTCGCGGGCTCGGGTCTCGAGTTCGAGGACCGGGGAGTCACCGAGCTGAAGGGCGTCCCCGGCGAGTGGCGGCTCTACGCTGTCGCGGCCTGAGCCTTGCGCTCCTTCCGCGCGAGCGTGTACGCCGTCTCGATCAAGGTCATGTGCGTGAACGCCTGCGGGAAGTTGCCGACGAGCTGCTTCCGCTCCGGGTCGTACTCCTCGGAGATGAGCCCGAGGTCGTTGCGCAACGAGAGCAGCCGCTCGAACAGCTCGAGCGCCTCGTCGTGGCGCCCCTGCCGGGAGAGAACGGCCGCGAGCCAGAACGAACACGGCAGGAACACGCCTTCGCCGGGCGGGAGGCCGTCCACGCCGGCGCCCTCGTCGTCGGCTCGATAGCGCTCGACGAGGCCGTCGCGCATCAGCTCGCGCCGGATCGCGTCGACCGTTCCGACCACGCGCGGGTCGTCTGCGGGCAGAAAGCCGACGAGCGGCATGAGCAGGAGGCTTGCGTCGAGCCGGTCCGATCCGTAGAACTGGACGAACGCGCCGCGGTCGGCGTTGTAGCCCTCTCGGAGCACGGACTCGCGAATCGCCCTCCGCGCGGCGCGGTAGCGGTCGATCGGCCCCTCGCGGTCGAGGTGGCGAATCGTCTTCACTGCACGGTCGAACGCGACCCAGGCCATCACCTTCGAGTGTGTGAAGTGACGTCGCGGACCGCGCACCTCCCAGATTCCGTGATCCTCCTCGCGCCAGCCGGACTCGAGCCAGTCGAGCAGCTTGCGACCGAGCGACCAGTAGTCCGGTCGATGCGGCCAGGCCGTGACGCCGCGCCTGGTAGAGGGCGTCGATGAGCTCTCCGTAGACGTCGAGCTGAAGCTGGCGCGACGCGTCGTTGCCGATTCGCACCGGCTGCGAGCCGGCGAACCCGGCAAGCCAGGGAAGCTCGAGCTCCGTCAGTCGCCGCTCGCCTGCGACGCCGTACATGATCTGCAGGTCCTCGGGCTTGCCCGCTGCCGCCCGGAGCAGCCAATCCCGCCACGCCCCCGCCTCCTCGACGTAGCCGCACCGGATCAGTGCCAGGAGCGTGAGCGTCGCGTCGCGCAGCCAACAGAAGCGGTAGTCCCAGTTGCGGACGCCGCCGAGCGCCTCGGGCAGTGACGTCGTCGGCGCTGCCACGACCCCGCCCGTCGGGTGCATAGGTGAGCGCCTTCAGCGTGAGCACCGAGCGGTGGACGTCGTCGTGCCATCTTCCGCTGTGCGTGCAGCGCGCGGCCCACTCCTCCCAGTACGAGCCCGTGTCCTTCAGCGCTGCCTCCGGCTCGACCGCGGTCGGGGGCGACTCGTGCGAGCGAAACCACGTGAGCACGAACGGCACCCGGTCGCCCTTGGAGACCGTGAACGACGCGTACGTGCGGAAGTCGCGTCCTTCCAGCTCGACCGGCGTGCGCAGGACGACCGCGTCGGGGCCTGCGACTCCGACGAGTGCACCGTCGAGGGTTCGGACCCACGGGACCACGGAGCCGTAGTCGAAGCGAAGGGCGAGCTCCATTCGCATCTCCACGCGGCCCTCGACGCCCTCCACGATGCGGACGACGTCCGGGGTGGTCTCTCGCGGCGGCATGAAGTCGATGAGCCGAGCGGACCCTTCCGACGTCTCGAAGTTCGTTTCGAGGATCAGCGTGTCGTCGACATAGCGCCGGCGCGGCGCGTGGAACTCGCCGGCCGGCTGGAGCGTCCAGTGGCCGTTCTCGGCGTCGCCGAGCAGCGCAGCGAAGCAGGCGCCGGAGTCGAACCGGGGAAAACAGAGCCAATCGATGCTGCCGTGCGTGCTGACGAGTGCCGCGGTCTGGAGGTCTCCGATCAGCCCGTAGTCCTCGATTCGCGCCATCAGCCGTCCTCCTCGAGGAACGCGGCGAGCCGCCCGAAGCGCTTGCGCGCCGCGCGGTCGAAGTCGGCGCGGTATTCGTCGGTCGTATCGGCGGGAAGAGTCGCCGCATAGGTCTCGCGAAGGTCGTAGAGCGCTTCGCCGATCGCGTCCACCACGAGCTGGTACTCGCCGTAGCGCTCCTCGGATTCGTCGGCGCTCGCCTGCGACCACGCAGCGTCCGTCTCCGCGGCCTCGTCCAGGAGGTCCGTATCGGCCTCGAACAGGTCGAGCTGGCGGTCGACGAGCTCGCGAAAGCGGCTGCGGCGGAAGATCACGCGACCTCCCGGTAGAGCTGCACGTGTGCCTCCGCCGACGCGTCCCAGGTGAGCTCGTCCCGCGCGCGCTCGGCCCCGGCGCGGGCGGCGGCGAGGGTGTCTGCGTCACCGATGAGGCGCTCCAGCGCCGCGGCCATCGCGGCCACGTCCCCGGGCGGGACAACGGCGCCGGCACCGTAGCGGCCGACGACCTCGCCCAGGCCGCCGATGTCGTAGACGATCGCAGGCACGCCGGCTCCGAGTACCTGCAGCAGCGCGCCGGAGAGGTCGATCTCCGCGCGATAAGGGAAGAGCCCGACCGTCGTCTCGGAGAGCGCGCGCCGGAGCTCACTGTCGGGGAGGTACCCGAGTCGCCACTCGGCCCGGTCCCCGGCCGTCCGCTGCAGGCCGTCGAGCGGGACGCGCGGGTCGCCGACGACGAGGAGTCGCGCGCCGTCAACGCGGAGCACCGCCTCGACCGCATCCTCGGTGCCCTTGTACGGCCGGATCAGCCCCAGACAGAGAGCCGTCCGCCCGTCGTCCGCCCGATCGACGTTCGACCGGAACACCGGGTGGCCGATCACTCGCACTTTCTCCTCGTCGAGGCCGAACTCGACGAGTTGGCCCCTGCCGCGCTCGGAGTGGACGACGACCCGGTCGAAACGTTCGAAGAGCGCGCGCCACATCACCGTCTTGGAGAGCGTGCGCCGCGGGATGATGTCGTGCGCGGTGAAAACGGCGGGGCTCCGCGGGCGGAAGAGCCAGCGGTCCATTTCTGGCGCGCCGAGCCACTGGACGTGCAGCACGTCGGGCTTCGCGAGCGCGAACCGCGCCATGCCGAGAGGGTGCTCGACCGCCTTCACCCAGAGGCGCAGCCGTCCTCCGCCCATCCTCGAGGACAGAGGGTAGAACCAGTCGCGTACGTCGTAGCCCTGGGGAGCGGCGACCTCACCGAAGCGAAAGCGTGAGGTGACGAGCTCGACGTCGGCTCCGTGCCGGGCGAGGGCGGCGGACAGCGCGCGGTCGTAGGGCGGCGTGTACGCGGGCGGGTCGGCGATCACGACGCGCATCGGGCGGGAACGTTAGACGCGGTGTCGGCAGAATCCCGGCCGTGACGTTCGAGGAGGCTCGCGCCCAGTTTCCCGTCCTCGAGCGCTACGCGTACCTGCAGGCCGGAAGCGTGGGGCCGCTGGCGCGGGGAACGCTCGAGGCGATGCGCACCGCGCAGGAGAACGTCCTCATGGAGGGTCGCGGCTCGCACGCGCATTTCACCCGCCTCCTCGAAGCCCGCGAAGAGCTCCGCTCGGAGCTCGCGACGCTCGTCGGCGTCCCGGCCGAGACGGTCGCGCTCACGGCGTCGACCACCGACGGCTGCAACATCGTCCTCGCCGGTCTCCGTCTCGGCCCCTCGGACGAGGTGATCACGACCACCGACGAGCACTTCGGACTGCTCGGGCCGCTGCACGTGTCCGGCGCAAAGGTCGTCGTCGTCGAACCGGACGCGGAGCGGATCGTCGCCGCGGTGACCGAGCGCACTCGCCTGATTGCGATCTCGCACGTCCTCTGGACGACCGGTGCGGTGCTGCCCGTTCACGAGCTCAAGGCAGCGACCGGGCTCCCGATTCTCGTGGACGGCGCCCAGTCCGCCGGCGTCGTTCCGGTCGACGCTCAAGGCCTCGACTACTACACGATTTCCGGACAGAAGTGGCTGTGTGGGCCGGAGGGAACTGGAGCGCTCGTCGTCGCGGAGCCCGAGTCACTGGCGGTGTCCCGGCCGAGCTACCTCTCGCAGCGGTCGCACGAGCCGGACGGGAGCTTCGAGGCGAAGGACGGCGCGGCGCGCTTCGACCCGAACGTCACCCCGACAGCCGCCGTCGCCGGGCTGCGCGAGGCGCTCCGGTCCGTGCCCGAGTGGGCGTTCGAGCGCGCGCAGGACATGGCGGAGCGGTTCCGCGCCAGGCTTGCCGCGGCCGGATGCGACGTCGTGGTGCCGAACGAGCGCGCCACCCTCGTCTCGTGGCGGGTCCCCGCTGACGAGTCGGCAGGCATCGTCGCGCGCTGTGCCGAGGCCGGCATCATCTTGCGTGACCTGCCGGGCCGGGGTCTCGTGCGCGCATCGGTCGGCTGGTGGACGAGCGACGACGATCTCGAGCGCCTCGTCGAGGCGTTGTAGGGTCGCACCATGTGCTTCGACCTCGACTCGTCGCCACCGATCCCGCCCATCTCGGGGGCGGCGGTCTCGCACGACGACCTGGTCCTCGAGGCGCCCGACGGAAACCGCTTCGCCGCGTTCCTCGCGACACCCGAGGAGTCGGCCGGTGTCGGCGTCGTGATCCTGCCCGACGTCCGCGGCCTGTACCGCTTCTACGAGGAGCTCGCACTTCGCTTCGCCGAGCGGGGATACGCGGTGATCGCCTTCGACTATTTCGGGCGCACGGCAGGCGTCGAGAAGCGCGGCGACGACTTCGAGTACATGCCGCACGTCCAGCAGACGACCGGAGACGGCGTCCAGGCCGACGTCGGCGCCTGCGTTTCCCACCTTCACGAGGCGGGCTGTAAGACGATCTTCACCGTCGGGTTCTGCTTCGGTGGGCGCAACTCCTGGCTGTCGGCTGCCTCGGGGCACGGGCTGGCCGGGGCGATCGGCTTCTACGGAGGGTCTCGCGAGGGGCGTGACGGGTCTCCCGGGCCGACGCAACGGGCAGCGGAGATGACGTGTCCGATCCTCGCCCTCCAGGCAGGAGACGACCAGAACATCACCGCCGAGGACAACGCCGCCTTCGACGCCGCGCTCACGGGAGCCGGAGTCGAGCACGAGATCGTCACCTACCCGGGAGCGCCGCACAGCTTCTTCGACCGCAAGTACGAGCAGTTCGCGGCCGACTCCGAGGACGCGTGGACCCGCGTCCTCGACTTCATCGCCCGCTATTCCTGAGGCGCGTCGGCGGCCGTCCGCAGCCCGAGCTCCGGGGCGATCGGCTGCATCGCGGTGACGACGTTCGCGATGTGCTCGTCCAGCTCGAGCCCGAGCAGCTCGGCACCCGCGTACACCTCGTCGCGGTGCACGCCGGCTGCGAACGACGGCTGCTTGAGCTTCTTCTTCACCGACTTCGGCTCCAGACCGTCGAGCCCCGTGGGCCGGACGAGCCCACAGGCGTGCACGAAGCCGGATAGCTCGTCGCAGGCGAACAGCACCTTCTTCAGCTGCGTGTCGCGCGGCATCTCGAGGTGCTCGGCGTGTGAGAGGACGGACTCGACGAGCTCCTCGGGATAGCCCTCCTCCCGCAGGATCGGCGCTCCGTCCTGGGGATGCTTGTCGAGCGTCGGGTGGATCTCGTAGTCGAAGTCGTGGAGCAGCGCCGTCGCCCGCCACAAGTCCTCGTCCTCACCGTAGAGGCCGGCGTAGTAGCCGACCGACGCCTCGACGGCGAGCCCGTGGCGGAGGAGCGCCTCGCTCGTCGTGTAGCGCGTGAGCGTCTCCCACGCCTGCTCCCTGGTCGGCCGCATGGCCGAGTACGATAGCCGCCGCCGTTGGACCCCTCAGTGAGTCAGAAGACCGTCGCTCCCTACGGAACCTGGTCGTCGCCGATCTCTGCGGAGATGGTGGCGCAGTCCGGTGTGCGCCTGTCCGCGCCGTGGATCGAGGACGGCGTCGTCTGGTGGCTCGAGGGCCGCGCCGCCGAGGGGGGCCGAGTCGTCCTCGTCAGGCGCGACCGGGACGGGACTCGCATCGACGTCGTCCCGGCGGACTTCAACGTGCGGACGTCCGTGCACGAGTACGGCGGCGGCGCCTACTGCATCGATCGCGGCATCGCGTTCTGCTCGAACTTCGACGATCAGCGGCTGTACCGCATCGAGCCGGGCGCGAAGCCTGTCCCGATCACGCCCGACGTTCCCGGTCGGCGACACCGCTACGCGGACGGGCGGATCACAGAGGACGGAAGCCTCTGGATCGGCGTGCGCGAGCGTCACTCGGAGAGCGGCCGCTCGGCCGACGTGGTCAACGAGCTCGTCGCCGTGCCGACGGACGGGTCGCCGGAGCCTCGCGTGATCGTGGGCGGTCGCGACTTCTACTCCAACCCCCGCGTCTCCCCCGACGGCAGGCGTCTCTGCTTCCTCGCCTGGAACCTCCCGTGGATGCCGTGGGACGGCTGCGAGCTGCACGTCGCCGACGTCGCGCCGGACGGCGCCGTGACCTCTGTCGAGCACGTCGCCGGGTCGGACGGCAGCGAGTCGATCTGGCAGCCGGAATGGAGCCCGACCGGAGATCTCGTCTTCGCGAGCGACCGCTCGGGCTGGTGGAACCTCGAGCGCATCCGGGGCGGCGAGCGCGCCGTGCTCCACGCCGCTGAGCTCGAGTTCGGCTTCCCGGCCTGGGCGTTCGGCGCGAGCTCGTTCGCGTTCCTCGACGACGGACGGATCCTGTGCGTCTACGACCGCGACGGCTTCAGCTACTTCGCGATCGTCGATCCCGAGACAGGCGCCCGGGAGGACCTCGAGCTCGAGGTCGACTGCCTCGCCAGCTCGCCGTACGTCGTCGTGGAAGGCTCGCGCGCCGTCATCGTGGTCGGCTCGCGGACGCTGCCGAACAGCGTCGTCTCGCTCGATGTCGCAACGCGTGAGCTCGACAAGCTGAGGACGAGCCTGGACGTCTCGATCGACCCGGCGTGGGTCTCGCTTCCGCGGGCCGTCGAGCTGCCCACCGACGACGGCCTCAGCGCGCACGCGCTCGTGTACTCGCCCTGGAACCCCGAGTACGAGGCACCGGAAGGCGAGCTCCCTCCGCTGATCGTCATGAGCCACGGGGGGCCGACCGGGAAGACGTCGGCCGTCTTCAGTCTGGGCACCCAGTTCTGGACGTCGCGCGGCTTCGCGATCGTGGACGTGGACTACGGCGGGTCGACGGGCTACGGCCGCGCATACCGGGAACGGCTGAACGGCGAGTGGGGCGTCGTCGACCTCCGCGACTGCGTGAACGCCGCGCTCGCGCTCGTCGAGCGCGGCGAGGCAGATCGCAATCGGCTCCTGATCACGGGGGGGAGCGCCGGCGGGTATACGACGATCTGCGCGCTGACGTTCACCGATGTCTTCGCCGCGGGGGCGACGTACTTCGGAATTGCAGACCTCGAGCAGTTCGGCGCCGGCGAGACGCACAAGTTCGAGCTCAAGTACGAGCACACCCTCATCGGGCCGTATCCGGAGCGGGCGGACCTGTACCGGGCGCGGAGCCCGATCCACTTCACCGATCGGATCTCGACTCCGATGCTCGTGCTCCAGGGCGCCGACGACAAGATCGTCCCGCCCGCGCAGGCGGAGCTGATCGTCGGCGCGCTCATGGAACGTGGGATTCCGCACGCGTATCTCCTGTACGAAGGGGAGGGCCACGGCTTCCGAAAGGCCGAGAACATCGTGGGCTCACTCGAGGCCGAGCTCTCCTTTTACGCGCAGGTCCTCGGGTTCGAGCCCGCCGGTGCCATCCCTAGGCTCGAGATAGCCAATCTGCCCGGTCGGCCCGAGGAGCACCGTGAAGACCGCCAGTAGCATTGCCCGCGCGATGCAGTCCTTCGTCATCGAAGGCGGCCGCCCGCTGTCCGGGACGGTACGCGCGTCGGGCAACAAGAACGGCGCGCTGCCGATCCTCGCGGCGTCCATACTCGCTTCCGACGAGGTGCGGCTCTCGAACGTGCCCCGCATCCGCGACGTCGAGAGCATGGTCGAGCTGCTCGCGGAACTCGGCGCGGATGTCGAGTGGACGGGGCCGAATGACGTTCGGGTCGACGCGACCGGCGTGGGGCGGACCGACCTCGACGCGGAGCTCGCGCGCGAGATCCGGGCGTCGTTCCTGCTCGCCGGGCCGCTGCTCGCACGGTTCGGGCGAGTGACCGTGCCGCCCCCTGGTGGCGACGTGATCGGAAGGCGCCGTCTCGACACGCACGTGCACGCGTTCTCGGCACTCGGCGCCGACGTGCACATCGACGGCGTCTACGAGCTGTCGGCGGACAGGCTGCGCGGCACACGCCTGTACCTCGACGAGGCGTCGGTGATGGGCACCGAGAACGCGATCATGGCTGCCGTCCTCGCCGAGGGCGAGACGATCGTCGCGAACGCGGCGTGCGAGCCGCACATCCAGGATCTCTGCCGCTTCCTCGTCTCCATCGGCGCCGAGATCGCGGGCATCGGCTCGAACGTCCTCCGCATTACCGGGACTGGTGGGCTCGGCGGCGGCGACTATCGCATCGGCCCGGACCACATCGAGGTCGCGAGCTTCGTCGGCCTGGCCGCCGCCACGGGCAGCGAGGTCGTCGTCACGGACGTCGAGCCCGACGACCTCATCTCGATCGTCCCCGCGTTTCGCAGGCTCGGCCTCGAGATGGAGATCTCGGACTCGAGCGTACGTATCCCTTCCGGTCAGCGCCTGTTCGTCGAGGACGACCTCGGCGGCCAGATCCCGAAGATCGACAGCGGCGTCTGGCCGGCGTTCCCGGCAGACCTGACGTCGATCGCGGTCACCGTCGCGACGCAGGCGTACGGGACGATTCTCATCTTCGAGAAGATGTTCGAGAGCAGGCTCTTCTTCGTCGACAAGCTCGTGTCGATGGGGGCGCGGATCATCCTTTGCGACCCGCATCGCGTCGTCGTCACCGGGCCTGCGAAGCTGTACGGCCAGCGCCTCGAGAGCCCGGACATCCGTGCCGGGATGGCGATGGTCCTCGCCGCGCTGTGCGCGGAGGGGACGTCGACGATCGGCAACATCGGCCAGATCGACCGCGGGTACGAGCGCATCGACGAGCGCCTGCGCGATCTCGGTGCGTCGATCGAGCGCACCGAGCTGTGACGAGCGCGGGCGCCGCGCGCATCGACCTCGCCGGCGGCGACACCCGCATTGCGACCGGCGTCGTCGTCCTCGACCACCTGCTGCAGGAGCTCGGCGAGGCCGGCGGGTTCGGCCTGCGGCTCGAGATCGCCCCCGACGATCCGGAGACGGAGGTCGCCGGCGCAGGCAAGGCACTCGGGGAGGCACTCGCGCCTCTGGTCGAAGGCGACGGCGCAGGGCGAGGATTCGGGCTCGTGTCTGCGGACGAGGCCCTGGCGATGGTCGTCGTCGAGGCCTCAGGCCGCCCGCTCGTCGTGTCGAACGCGGATCTCACCTCGACCCGCGCAGGGGGGCTCCGGGCAGACATCGCGGCGACCTTCCTCGACGAGCTCGCGAACGCGGCCGGCCTCACGATCCACGTGCGGCTCCTCGAAGGCGAGGACTCCCAGCACGTGCTGTCCGCGATCTTCAAGGCGCTCGGGATCGCCCTGGCGCAGGCGACGAAAGGAGGCGGCTAGTGGCCCAGAAGGACGTCATCCGGACCGATCGCGCGCCAGGCCCGTTCCAGGGAGCGCCCTACAACCAGGCGATTCGCGTCGGAGACCTCGTCTTCGTCGCCGGCCAGCTCGGACTCAGCCTCGAGACCGGCGCGCTCGCGGGTGCCGGCATCGCGGAGCAGACCGAGCAGATCATGGCGAACCTCGGGGCCATCCTCGAGGCGGCGGGCAGCGGCCTCGACAACCTCGTCAAGACCACGGTGTTCCTCATGGACCTGGGCGACTTCGCGGGGATGAACGAGGTGTATGCGCGATACGTCGGCGATCGCCCGCCGGCCCGCTCGACCGTTCAGATCTCCGGGCTTCCGAGCGGCGCGCTCGTGGAGATCGAGGCAGTGGCACACGTCTGAGCTTTGCGCAGTGCCGGAATCCGCGCGCGCGGATTCCGGCAGCGCGAGACCGAACCAGACGCTCGCGTGCAAGGTTGCGTGCGTAGCGGCCGAGCGCCAGTCTCAGCGACTTGCCGTGCACGAGCGACAATGCGCACGATGCGAGCCGAGCAGGTCATCGCGACGCACGGGAACACCGACTTCGACGCGTTCGGAGCGATGCTCGCTGCGCGCCTTCTCTACCCGGGCGCCGTCGTCGCCGTCGGCACGCTGAACCGGAACGTTCGTGACTTCTACCGGCTGCACGCGGACGAGCTCGGCGCGGTCGCAGAGGTGGGCCGTCTCGAGCTCGACGCGATCCGCAGGCTGATCGTCGTCGAGGTCTCGAGCGCTTCGCGGCTCGGCGAGCTCGAGAAGGTCGCACTCGACCCGACGGTCGAGAAGGTGCTCTTCGACCACCACGGCGAGGAGGAGCTCCCGGACTGGCTCTCGCCCGAGACGGCGGTGCTGTCGACGGATGGCGCGCTGACGACGACGTTGGCGGGGATTCTCGCCGAGCGGGAGCTGCCGCCGACCGCGCTCGAGGCGACGGCGTTCGCGCTCGGCATCCACGAGGACACGGGCTCGCTCACCTACGCGACCACGACGCAGCGCGACGTCGACGCCCTCTCGTGGTGCTTCCGGCACGGGGCGCGCCAGGACCTCGTCAACGAATACCTGCATACGCCGCTCGCCGCCGTCGGAGCGGGATCTCCTCAAGCACCTGCATGGAGCTCCTCGAGCCCGCCGCCGCCCCCGTCGAAGGAGTGCTGGTCGCGGCGGTCTCCTGGCCCGAGTACGTCGACGGCGTCTCGAACCTGGCGCACAAGATCGTCGACCTCACGGACGCGCGCGCGCTCGTGCTTCTGGTCGAGATGGACGACCGGGTCTTCGTCGTCGTTCGCAGCCGCTCGGAGGCCGTGGACGCCGCTGCGATCGCCGGAGCGTTCGGCGGCGGCGGCCACGCGCAGGCTGCTTCGGCGATCGCGCGGGACGGCCTCGAGGCCGCGCGCGAGCGCGCCGTCGCCGCCCTGGAAGCGATGCGATCACACGAGCGGCTCGCCCGCGACGTCATGTCCGCGCCGGTCCGCGCGGTCGCGCCGGCCGCGACCGTGCGCGACGCGATGACCCTCTGCCAGCGCCACGGTCAGAGCGGCGTCTTCGTCGTCGACGCCGGGCGGCTCGTCGGCGGCGTGAGCCGCGAGGATCTGGACAAGGCGGTAGGGCACGGACTGGCCCACGCGCCCGTCCGCGGGATCATGAGCAGGCACGTCGTCGAGGCGGGGGAGGACGCGACCGTGCAGGAGCTGCGCACGCTGGTGACCGCCGCCGACGACGGTCGCGTCGCCGTCCTTCGCGGCGAGGAGCTCGTCGGCGTCGTGACTCGCGTCGACCTGCTGCGCGCGCTGGAAGGCGACGGTTGCCCAACCCAGCGACGGAGCGGTGAGCATCGCCCAGCAGATGCGCGCCTCTGCCCGGCTGCACGAGGCAGCCGAGGCCGTTGCTGCGCTCGGGGACCGCGCCGAGGGCGTCTACCTCGTGGGCGGCACGATCCGGGACATCCTCCTGGGCGAGCAGAGCTTCGACGTCGACATCGCCGTCGAGGGCGACGCGATCGCGTTCGCGTACGCGCTCGCGAAGGTGCTCGGCGGCCGGGCGACGCCGCACCACAAGTTCGGCACCGCCGTCGTTTCCTACGGCGAGCACGAGCGGATCGACGTCGTCACGACACGAACGGAGTTCTACGACGCCCCGGGCGCGCTGCCGACCGTCGAGCGGGCAGGGCTGCGGGAGGATCTCTACCGGCGCGACTTCACGATCAACGCGATGGCCGCATCCCTCGCGCCCGACGACTTCGGACGGCTCGTCGATCCGTTCGGCGGCCGCTCCGATCTCGAGGCACGAGTGCTCCGAGTCCTGCACAACCTCTCGTTCATCGACGACCCGACGCGCATCTTCCGCGGGATCCGCTACGAGGCGCGGTACGGACTCCGCTTCGACGAGCACTCGGCAGGGCTCGTGCGGGGCTGCATCGAGATGGGGCTCGTCGGCGACCTCTCGTCGTCGCGGCTGCGCGACGAGCTCGTGGCACTGCTCGAGGATCCGGCGGCCGCCGACGGCATCCGCAGGCTCGGAGAGCTCGGCGCCGATCGGGCGATTCACCCGCACCTCCGCGGCGACCAGGTTGCCGCGGAGCTGTTCTCGCGAGGCGTTGCGGTCCGCGACGAGCTTGGGGTGGACGTCCCGACCTGGCGCATCGGCCTTGCCGCCCTCGCGCACGGCATGACCTCCGACGAGGCGTACGGCTGGCTCGAGCGTCTCAAGGTGCGCCGTCGCGACGTCGACCGGATCGTCGGTGCGGTCATCCTCGCGCCGAGGATCGTCGAGCGCCTCCGGGCGGAGGAGCTCGATCCCGCACAGGTCGTCGCGCTCGCAGACGCATTCTCGCCCGATGCGCCGCTGCTCGCGCTGGCGCGCGAGGATCGACCCGAGCTTCGCGACTACTTCTCGCGGCTTCGCAGCGTGAGCCTCGAGATCGGCGGCGCCGACCTCATCGCGATGGGGCTCTCGGAGTCGCCGCGGATCGGCGACATCCTCGGCGAGATCCGCCGGCGCAAGCTGAACGGCGAGCTGGACGGGCGCGACGCCGAGCTCGCCGCTGCGCGGGAGCTCGCGTCGGCGTGAGCGTCGCCTCCGCATCGGCGATCGCGGAGCGCTACGCGCGTGTTCGCGACGAGGTCGGGTCCGGTGTGACCGTCGTCGTCGCGACCAAGTACGTCAGCGCCGAAGAGATGACTGCGCTCGCAGAGGCGGGTATCGAGGTGGTGGGGGAGAACCGCGCGCAGGATCTCGAGCGCAAGCACACGCTCTACGGCGAGACGTTCCGCTGGCACTTCATCGGGCATCTGCAGTCGAACAAGGTGAAGCTCGTGAACCGGTTGTGCGAGCTCGTGCACTCGGTCGGCTCGGACTCGGCGGCGCGCCGCCTGACGGTTCCGGCGCTGCTGGAGGTGAACCTCGCGGCCGAAGGCTCGAAGTCCGGCGTGGCGCCCGAGGAGATCGGCGCGTTCGTCGCCCAATATCCACTCATCCGCGGCCTCATGACCATGCCCCCGCTCGCGCCGGACCCGGAGAGCTCGCGGCCCTACTTTCGGCGCCTCCGCGGGCTCGCGGCCGAGCACGGTCTGGCCGAGCTCAGCATGGGGACGTCGCAGGACTATCGCGTCGCTGCTGACGAGGGAGCCACCCTCGTGCGGGTGGGAGCGACGATCTTCGCGGCCGAGCAGGGCTAGACTCCCGCGGTCATGGGGTTCAGCGACCTCTGGAATCGCACGCTCGTCTACTTCGGCATCGCGGAGGACGAGGAGTGGGATGACGACCTGGAGACGAGCGAGCGGCAGCTCGAGGAGAGCTACCGCCGTCGCGACCGTCAGAACGTGCGGCGGCTCCCGAGCACCGCAGAGATCGAAAGCGGCTGGGAGTCGGAGGAGTCGGCTGGGGCGGCGGCCCCGCAACGGCGTGAACGCTCTTCGCGATTGCGGAGCGTGTCCGCTCCCGGGCCGGCGAAGGTGCATCTCGTCGCGCCGAGGGCGTTCAACGACGCCAAGCAGATCGCGGATCGCTTCAAGGCCCAGATCCCGGTGATCATCAACCTCCAGAGCGCGGACACCGAGCTCTCGAAGCGGCTCATCGACTTCGCGAGCGGCCTCACCTACGCGCTCGACGGAAGCATGCAGCGGGTCGCCGACAAGGTCTTCCTGCTCACGCCCCGCGACGTCGAGCTCTCCGCGGAGGAGCGCGCCCGCGCGATGGAGCGGGGCGGCTTCTACAACCAGGCGTAATACCTCCGCAGGCCGGAATCCCGCGAGTGCGGGGATTCCGGCCGCTCACGTCAAAGACGCTCGCGGTGCAGCTCCCAGCGCGACCACAGTTCTAGCCTCGTAGGAACCGTGGCCCTCGTGGCGAACACGCGTCCGATGGGCGCTTACGCCTCTCTCGGCCTACTCGCGGACGCGGCATCGTCGCTGCAGAGCTTCGTGACCGTGTTCACGTCGATCTACATCCTGTTCATCTTCGCGTACGTGCTCCTGAGCTGGATCCAGCTTCCGTATTCCACCGTCGCCGCATCTCTGCAACGATTCCTGGACGAAGTCGTCAGCCCGTACCTCGGCCTCTTTCGGGGCCGGATACCGACTCTCGGGCCACTCGATCTCTCGCCGATCGTGGCCGTCATCGTCCTGCTCGTCGCGGCGCGAGTCGTCAACGCCCTGATCGGGCGTCTCCTATAGGAGGTCAGATGCCGCTCACCCCAGCTGAAATCAGACATGTCGAGCTCAAACGGGCGTGGCTGCGCGGATACCGGCGCAAGCCCGATCGACCAGCTGCTCGAGGAAATCGCCGACAGCTTCGAGGAGGTGTGGCGGGAGCGCGCCGACCTTTCCGACCAGCTCGAGGACCTCGAGGCGGAGGCCGCCAAGCATCGCGAGCTCGAGGCGCTCCTGCGCTCGACGCTCGTGTCGGCCGAGCGTGCCGCGCAGGACATGAAGGAACAGGCCCGTCGCGAGTCCGACCTCATCGTCCAGGAGGCCCACGCCGAGTCGCGCCGCGTCTCGCGCGAGGCTGCAGCCGAGAAGCGGCGGCTCGAGGACGACATCGTCAAGATCCGCTCGCAGCTCCGCGCGGCTTTCGAGTCGCTCGGGGAGTGGCCGGGAGACGAGCCGCCACAGGAGCAGAAGGAGGCCCAGACGGTCGTGACACGTCCGACTCCGGTCGGAGAGGTCACGGACGGCGGGATCCGCAAGGTCGCCGGCTAGGCCCGGATATCCTTGGGTCGTGCAGACCCAGCGAACGACCCTGCGACTCCGTGTCGTCCCCGGGGCTCGACGGCCCGCGGTCGTCGGCCGGCACGGCGACGCGTGGAAGCTGCGGGTGAGCGCGCCTGCGGAGGCAGGCCGGGCGAACGACGCCGTGCTGGCGCTCCTGGCGGAGACGTTGGAGGTGCCCCGGCGCGACCTCGAGCTCACGTCCGGGCAGTCGTCGCGCGACAAGGTGGTCGCGCTCGACGGGATGACGAGCCAGATCGCGGAGACGCTGCTTGCAGCGGCCGCGGAGAAGCGATGAAGAGCGAGCTCGATCTGGAGCGCTTCCGGCGGGTGCTCGAGGCTGAGCGCGACCGGCTGCGACACGCGGCACAGGCGGTACATCACGAAGGCTCGATGCTCGAGGAGTCCGGCGACCTCGCCATCGGATCCGGCGATCACATCGCCGACAGTGCGACCGATACGTACCTGCGCGAGCTCGACGAAGGCCTGGAGGAGACGGCGGGGCACGTCCTCGTCGAGATCGACGAAGCTCTCGCGCGCATCGAGGACGGCACGTACGGACGCTGCTCGGCCTGCGGCCGCCCGATCGGCGAGGAGCGGCTCGAGGCCGTTCCCTACGCGACGCTTTGCATCGACGACAAGCGAGCGATCGAGCGCTCGGGATGAGCGAGCCCGCAAGGTTCGAGGCGCCGCAGGTCGACGTTCGCATCGGCTCGACCGCGAATGCACTGCAGCCCGTGTCGTCCGCGGAGCGCTCGCTCGCGGCGGGCAGAGCGCAGTGGATCGTCCTGCTCCTGGTCGCAGCGGCGGCTGCCTTTGCGGATCAGCTGACGAAGCAGGTCGTGGGGCGCACGCTCGAGCTCGGCGACAGCGTCGACATCGTCGGTCCGTTCACCATCCACCACGTCCAGAACTCGGGGATCGCCTTCGGGCTGTTCGGGAGCCGCACGTCGATCGTGATCGCGGTCACCGCGATCGCTGTCGGGGCGATGCTCGTCTTCTTCGCGCGCTCCGGCCGACGGCACCCCGTGCTTCCCGTTGCCCTCGGCCTCGTTCTCGGCGGCAGCATCGCGAACCTCGTCGACCGCGTGCGGCTCGGCTACGTCACCGACTTCCTCGACCTCGTTGCCTGGCCGGCCTTCAACCTCGCGGACACGTTCATCGTCGTCGGCGTCACGATCCTCTTCGGCGCGCTCGTCCTCGCCGACCGGCCGCACCGCATGCACGGAGCGCGCGGTGGCGACACTTCGTTTCAGCGTCGCTGAGGCGCAGGCGGGATCGCGCCTCGACCGCGCTCTCGCCGAACGGAAGGAGATCGGGACGCGCTCGGTCGCCGAGCGCCTGCTGCTCGGCGGAGCGGTGACGGTCGACGGTGCAGCTCGGCAGAAGAGTCATCGGCTCGAGGCGGGCTCCGTCGTCGAGGTCGAGCTTCCGGAAGGCGCGAAGGGCCTCGAGCCCGAGCCGCTCACGGTGCCGATCGTCGTACGAAGACGAGCACCTGGTCGTTGTCGACAAGCCTTCAGGCATGACCGTCCATCCGGGGGCGGGAACCGGCGCGGGAACGCTCGCGGCGCAGCTCCTGTCACTGGGGGCGACCGGTGGAGATCCGGAGCGGCCGGGGATCGTGCACCGGCTCGACCGCGACACCTCGGGTCTCCTCGTCGTGGCCCGGTCGGAGGCGGTGTTCGCCGCTCTCCAGGAGGCGATCCGGCGGCGTGAGCTGGAGCGCCGATACCTCGCGCTCGTCCGTGGTCGACCGCAATCGCGATCGGGCCGGATCGACGCTCCCCTGGGCCGCGATCGCCGCCACCCGACGCGGCGGTCGCTCGACACCGACGAGCCGCGCGACGCGGTCACGTGGTTCGAGGTCGTGGAGCTCCTGCCGGCGCATGCCTTGCTCGACGTCCGGCTCGAGACCGGCCGGACGCACCAGATCCGCGTCCACCTGGCCGCGATCGGGCTCCCGGTCGCCGGCGACGCGACCTACGGCGTGAAGGGCGATCTCGGCCTCGAGCGCCAGTTCCTGCACGCGCACCGGCTCCGTTTCGCCCATCCCGTGACCGGAGCCGAGCTCGATCTCTCATCGGCGCTTCCCGACGAGCTCGTCAGTGCGCTCGCAGTGGCGCGAGAGTCCATGTGACGCAAAAGTCACAAGCGGTTGGCGGCCGCTACACTTCCGCGGTCTTTCGTCCCTGCAACCCGGCGATCAGCCGTGGCGGGGGTGCCGTAGCCATGAGCGCGGTTCCGCCCGGCCCGTCGGTGAATCACGTCAACCAACCTGAAAGGGGCTGATCGCGTGTCAGTCGTCTCGATGCGAGAGCTACTGGAGGCCGGCGTCCACTTCGGCCACCAGACTCGTCGCTGGAACCCCAAGATGCGCCGCTACATCTTCGGCGAGCGCGGGGGCATCTACATCATCGATCTCACGAAGACGCAGGAGCTGCTCGAGGAGGCCCACGACTTCGCCCGGAACATCGCCGAGCGCAACGGGACGATCCTGTTCGTCGGCACGAAGAAGCAGGCGCAGAACGCGGTCTCCGAGCAGGCGAGTCGCGTCGGCATGCCGTACGTCAACAACCGCTGGCTCGGCGGCCTGCTCACGAACTGGCGCACGATTTCCGAGCGCATCGCCTATCTCCACGACCTCCGCCGCCTGAAGACCGAGGGCCAGCTCGACCTGCTGCCGTCCAAGGAGCGCCTCGCGATGGAGGCGGACCTCGAGAAGCTCGAGGCCAACCTCGGCGGGGTTGCGGACATGAAGCGCCAGCCGGACGCGGTCTTCGTCGTCGACCTGAAGAAGGAGCAGCTCGCCGTTCGCGAGACGCATCGCCTCGGCGTGCCCGTCATCGGCCTCGTCGACACGAACGCCGATCCCGACGAGGCGGAGTTCGTCATCCCCGGCAACGACGACGCGATCAGGTCGTGCGACCTCGTCGCCCGGGTCGTCGCCGACGGCGTTGCCGCCGGACGCTCGAAGGTCACGGCTTCCGAGATGACAGCGCCGGTCGTCGCCGACGAGCCGGCCGCCGCGCCCGCCGTCGAGGAGAGCGCCGCCGAGCCGGCAGCCGAGCCAGAGGGCGAGCTCGAGCCCGCGGCGGTTGCCGAAGGGAGTGAATCCGAGTGAGCACCACGATCAGCGCCTCTCTCGTCAAGGAGCTACGCGACGCCACCGGTGCGGGCATGATGGACTGCAAGCGCGCGCTCGAGGAGACCGGGGGAGACCTCGAGGCCGCCCGCACGCTGCTTCGCGAGCGAGGCATGGCGTCCGCCGGAAAGCGGGCGGGCCGCGAGACGACGGAGGGACTCGTCGGGTTCATCGTCGACGGCGGCATCGGCTCGATCGTCGGTATCGGCTGCGAGACCGAGCCCGTCTCGAAGAACGACGAGTTCCAGGCGTTCGCGACGGCGGTACTCCGCGGCGTGCACGCTGATGGCGCCGAGGCGGCGGAGTCCTTCGAGGAGGAGCGGATCGAGCTGATCGCGAAGCTCGGCGAGAACATCGTCGTCGTCAGCCCGACGCGGTTCGAGGCGCCGGCGGGGAACGTCGTCGGGGCGTACGCGCATCCACCGGCCAACAAGATCGGCGTCCTCGTGGAGCTCGCCGGTGGAACCGAAGATCTCGCGCGACAGCTTGCGATGCACATCTCCTTCGCAGCGCCCGAATGGACGTCTCGTGACGACGTTCCGGACGAGGTTCTCGCGGCCGAGCGGTCGATCTACGCGAACTCCGACGAGGTGCAGTCGAAGCCCGAGGCCGCGCGTGAGAAGATCGTGGACGGCATGCTGAACAAGCGCTTCTTCGCGGCAACGCCGGGCGGCGCTCTCGTCGAGCAGGCGTGGATCCACGAGCCTTCGAAGACGGTCGGCCAGGCACTCGCCGACGCGGGCGCCTCGGTCGCCAGGTTCGTGCGTATCTCCGTCGCAGGCTCGTAGCGTGACCACGAGCACCGACGAGGTCGCGGAAGCCACGACGCGCGAGAGCGGGACCCAGTTTCGCCGGGCGCTGCTGAAGCTGTCCGGCGAGGCGCTCCTGGGCGGGCGCGAGTACGGGATCGACCCGAAGACCGTGTCCGCGATTGCCGCGGAGATCGTCGCGGTGCACGCCGGCGGGACGCAGCTCGCGATCGTCGTCGGGGCGGGGAACATCTACCGCGGTATGGCCGCCGCCGCGGAGGGCATGGACCGGGCGACGGCCGACTACGCCGGCATGCTCGCGACGCTCCTGAACGCGCTGTCGCTGCAGGACGCCCTCGAGCGGCAGGGCGTGCACACGCGCGTCCAGTCCGCGATCGCCGTGTCGGAGGTCGCCGAGCCCTACATCCGGCGCCGTGCGATCCGCCACCTCGAGAAGGAGCGCGTCGTCATCTTCGCGGCGGGCACGGGGAACCCGTTCTTCACCACGGACACCGCCGCGGCGTTGCGCGCGCTCGAGATCGGGGCCGAGGCGATCCTCATGGCGAAGAACAAGACGCAGGGCGTCTACGACGGCGATCCGAACGAGGATCCCGACGCGCGGTTCATTCCGGAGCTGACGCACCTGGAGGCGATCGAGCGCGGGCTGAAGGTGATGGACACGACCGCGCTCTCGCTGTGCATGGACAACCGCCTGCCGATCCTCGTATTCGCGCTCGCGGGCGACAACATCCGCCGGGTCGCCGCCGGCGAGCGGGTCGGCACGATCATCTCGACACCCTGAAGGAGGGCGCATGGCTGCGATCGAGGAGTTCCTCGCGGACGCGAAGAGACGGATGGACAAGTCCATCGAATCGACGCACCAGGAGTTCAACTCGATCCGCACCGGACGCGCGTCCCCGGCCCTGCTCGACCGCGTCTCGATCGATTACTACGGGACGCCGACGCCGCTCAAGACCCTCGCGTCCATATCTGCTCCGGAGGCGCGTCTCCTCGTCGTGCAGCCGTTCGACCCCGGCGCGATCAAGAACATCGAGCGGGCGGTCCAGGAGTCCGATCTCGGACTCACGCCCTCGAACGACGGCAAGGTGATCCGCTTGCCGATCCCCGCGCTCACCGAGGAGCGGCGCAAGGACCTCGTGAAGGTCGTCAGGCGTGTCGCCGAGGACGGCAAGGTCGCGATCCGCAACGTCCGGCGCGACGTCATGCAGCACCTGAAGGAGCTCGTCGTGAACGGCGATGTCGGCGACGACGAGGAGCGCCGGGCCGAGCAGCAGGTGCAGAAGATCACCGACGACCACACGAAGTCGATCGACGACCTCTTGAAGGTGAAAGAGGCCGAGATCATGGAGGTCTGACGCTGCCGGACGAGTCCGGAGCGGCGCCTCGCAGCGTCGCGATCATCATGGACGGGAACGGACGCTGGGCGGCCGCTCGCAAGATTCCGGTCGCCGAGGGGCATCGCGAAGGTGCCCGGGCGCTGCGGCGGACGGTCGAGGCGGCCGTCGACCTCGGGATCGAGTCGCTCGCCGTGTACGCGTTCTCGACCGAGAACTGGGCGCGTCCTCCCGACGAGGTCGAGTCGATCATCGAGCTCATGGACGAGACGATCGAGCGGGAGCTGCCCGACCTCGCGAAGCAGGGCGTGCGCACGCGCTTCTTCGGACGGCGCGACCGCGTGCCGGAGGACCTGCAGCAGAAGATGGCGCGGCTCGAGGCAGAGACGGCGCATCTGAATCGGCTCGCGCTCTGGATCGCGTTCGACTACGGCGGGCGGGCCGAGCTGGTCGGCGCGGCCCGGAGGCTGGCGGAAGAGGGGGTGCGGCCCGAGGACGTCTCGGAGGACGCGTTCGCATCGCGCCTGTACGCGCCCGAGCTTCGCGACCCCGACCTCGTGATCCGCACGTCCGGCGAGCGGCGGATCTCGAACTTCCTGCTCTGGCAGACGGCCTATGCGGAGCTCGTATTCGACGAGACGCTCTGGCCTGACTTCGGCGAGGAGCGGCTGCGCGCTGCGGTCGACGAGTACACCCGCCGCGCGAGAAGATTCGGCGCACGATGAGAACGCTCGTATCCCTCGACGCTCATCGACGATCGAGTCGCCGATGAGCCCCCTCCTCTCGCGCGTCCTCGTCGTCGTCGTCCTCCTGCCGACCGTTATCGCGCTCGTCTACTTCGGTGGCTGGTGGCTCTTCGCGCTGGGCCTCCTCGGCGGCCTCCTCGCGCTCCACGAGCTGTACGCCATGGCCCGCGAGCTGCGGCCGCTCGTCCTGGGCGGCTATCTCGGTTTCATCGTGACTCTGCTCGCGCTGCAACTAGGTGGGATCGAGTGGATGCTCGGCGGGCTTCTCGCGACGTTCGTGTTCGCCTTCGTCGTGTACGGGCTCGGGGGCGTCCGGCACTCCGCGACGCAGTCTTTCGGCGTGACGCTCCTCGGCGTCGCCTGGGTGGGGGGCGGCATCGGCTGCCTGCTGCTGATCCGCGACATCCCCGAGTTCGGGTTCTGGGCCGTCATGGCGGTGCTGTTCACGGTCTTCGCGGCCGACACGGGCGCCTTCTTCGTCGGCCGCACCTTCGGCCGTCACCGCATGGCGCCGGCCATATCGCCGAAGAAGTCGTGGGAGGGGCTCGTCGGCGGCGTTCTCGCCGCGGTCGCGATGGCGTTCGTGATCCTGTACAAGGATCGCGACGAGTTCCTGACGATCCCGGAGGCGCTCACGCTCGGGCTCGTCATCGCGATCGCCGCCGTCCTCGGCGATCTCTTCGAGTCCGCCGTGAAGCGCGATCTCGAAGTGAAGGATTCGGGCCGCCTGCTCGGTGGGCACGGCGGGATGCTCGACCGGCTCGACTCTCTCCTCTGGGCGGGCCCGGTGGCCTACTTCACGATCCTCGCGTTCGGAAACGCGTAGCCGTGCCTGAACACGGCCGCGGTTAGCCTTCGCACGTGCGTGAGAGACGAATCGCCCTGCTCGGGGCGACGGGGTCCATCGGGCGCCAGGCGCTCGATGTGATCGCGGCGCATCCCGAGCTTTCCGTTTGCGCCCTGTCGTCGGGCTCGCAGCCGCTCGACGAGCTCGCGGCGAGCCTCGGCGTCAAGCACTTCCAGGTCGGCGGCGACGTCGTCGAGTTGCTCGAGCGAACGCAGCCCGACCTCGTGCTGAACGCGGTCGTCGGCTTCGCGGGCATCGATGCGACGCTGTGGGCGCTGCAGAACGGCGTTACGCTCGCGCTCGCGAACAAGGAGAGCCTCGTCGCCGCGGGCGATCTCGCGCTTGCGGCCTGGAAGCTCGGTGGAGGGCTGCTCCTGCCGGTGGACAGCGAGCACTCGGCACTCTTCCAGTGCCTCGAGGAGCGCGCGCCCCAGACCGTGGACTCGATCGTGCTCACAGCCTCCGGAGGACCATTCCGAAACCACTCGCGCGACGAGCTCGAAACAGTCAGCGTGGAGGAAGCGCTGGCGCATCCGACCTGGTCGATGGGGCCGAAGATCACGATCGACTCGGCCACGCTCGCGAACAAGGGCCTCGAGCTGATCGAGGCGCACTTCCTGTTCGGGCTCGACTACGTCCGAATCGAGGTCGTCGTGCATCCCACCTCCGTCGTGCACGCGCTCGTCCGCTTCCGAGACGGAGCCTCGATCGCACACCTCGGCTATCCCGACATGCGCGTCCCGATCTCGTTCGCGCTGACCTATCCCGAGCGGCGAGCGACGTCGGTTCCCGCGCTCGACTTCTCCCACGGGCTCGCGCTGAGCTTCGAGGCGCCGGATCTCGAGCGCTTCCCACTCCTGCGCCTGGCGCGCGAGGCCGGCGAGCGCGGCGGCACGTATCCGTGCGCGTTCAACGCGGCGAACGAGGTCGCCGTGGCCGCGTTCCTCGAGGGGAGGATCCGCTTCACCGAGATCGCCGCGCTCGTCGAGGATGCGCTCGGCGCCGTCGACGCCGCGCCTGCACGCGATCTCGCGGAGCTCGTCCAGGTCGACGGGGAGGCCCGGCGCCTCGCGGGACGAAAGGTGGCGGCAGCATGAGGATCCGCCCGTGAGTCTCGTCATTGCGATCCTCGGACTCGCACTCCTGATCCTCGTCCACGAGTGTGGCCACTTCTTTGCGTCGCTCGCGGTCGGGCTGCGCCCGAGGCGCTTCTACGTCGGGTTCCCACCTGCGATCGCCACGACGACGCGCAAGGGGATCGAGTACGGGATCGGGGCGATCCCGCTCGGCGGCTTCGTGACGATTCCGGGAATGCACCGGCCGATCCCGCACGACGCCGAGCGGCGCTTCTCGCGCGCGGTCGAGGAGGCGCCCACTCTCGGTGGGGCCGTCGACCGCGTGAAGCGGTCGCTCGAGCACGACGACCTCGCCACGACCGAGATCGCCGTCGACGAGCTCGACGACGCGCTCCGCTCGCACAGCGCTCTCGCCCGCCGCGCGTGCGTCCGCCGAGAAGGGGGTCGCGGAGCTGCGCGACGCCGTCGGCCCGGATGCGTACTGGAAGGCGCCGACCTGGAAGCGGCTCGTTGCCATCGGTGCCGGGCCTGCGGCGAACATCGCGCTGACGATCGTCCTCTTCACGATTCTCTTCATGACGGTGGCCGGCCAGGCGACTCGCGTGGTCGAGAACGTCGCGCCGGAGCTCCAGGACGGCGTCGCCTCGCCCGCGCAAGTCATCGGGCTGCAGGCGGGCGACCGGATCGTCGCGATCAACGGCATACCCGTGACGCCGAGCGAGATCGCTGACACCATCGCCGACTCGGAGGGCAAGAAGCTCACGCTCACCGTCAGGCGCAACGGAGAGGAGCTCCAGCTCGGACCGGTGGCGCCGCAGCTCGTCGACGACCGCTATCGCCTCGGGCTCGGCCTCAGGGGGAGCGGGCTCGGGGTCGTTCCCGCGTTCGGGCACTCCGTGAGGGTGACCGGAATCGTGTCGAAGGAGATCGTCAAGTCACTCGGGAGGCTCGTGACCGGCAAGGGGCGAGACCAGGTCTCGAGCCCGATCGGCATCACCCGAGCGTCCTCGGACGCGGTCCAGCGCGGCGCCGACAGCTACCTATGGGTGCTCGGGCTCATCTCGCTGTCCCTGGCGCTCCTGAATCTGCTGCCGCTGCTCCCGCTGGACGGCGGGCACATCCTCTTCACGCTGATCGAGGGCGCGCGCGGACGGTTCCTGCGGCGGGAGATCTACGAGCGAGTCTCGATGGTGGGGCTCGCGCGTCGTCCTGCTCCTCTTCTTCGTCGGGCTCTCGAACGACATCGGCAAGCTGTCGTAGCGCCCGCGGTTACCCTCTAGGCGTGGCGAGCGAGGTCCAGATTCGCGTCGGCGACGTGCTCATCGGCGGCGGTGCGCCGGTCGTCGTGCAGTCGATGACGCTGACGAAGACGCACGACGTCCCCGCGACGACGGCGCAGATCGCGGCACTTGCGTCGGCGGGCTGCGAGGTCGTTCGCGTCGCCGTCCCGAAGAACGAGGACGCGGCGGCGCTGCCACTCATCGTCCGCCTCTCGCCGATCCCCGTGATCGCGGACATCCACTTCAACGCCTCGCTCGCGCTGAAGGCGATCGAAGCGGGCGTCGCGGCCGTGCGCATCAACCCCGGGAACATCGGCGGCCCGGACAAGGTCGAGCAGGTCGTTCGCGCGGCCAAGGGGGCAGGGGTCCCCATGCGCATCGGGGCGAACTCGGGCTCACTGCCGAGGCACCTGCACGGCCTCGCCCAGCAGGATCAGGCGGAGGCGCTCGTCGCCGCCGCGCTCGAGGAGGTCGAGCTCCTCGAGAGGCTCGACTACCGAGACTTCAAGATCTCGGTCAAGGCGACGCATGTGCCGACGATGATCCGCGCCTACCGGATGCTCGCGGCGAAGGTTCCGTATCCGCTCCACCTCGGCGTCACCGAGGCCGGCACCGAGTTCGCGGGCGCGATCAAGAGCTCGGTCGGCATCGGCTCGTTGCTCGCCGACGGCATCGGCGACACGATGCGCGTCTCCCTGACGGCCGACCCCGTGAAGGAGGTCGAGGTCGCATGGGAGATCCTGAAGGCGCTCGGCCTGCGCGAGCGCGGACCGGTGATGATCGCGTGCCCGTCCTGCGGTCGTGACAACGTCGGCGTCGAGAGCCTCGCTCGTGTCGTAGAGGAGCGGCTTCGCACGTATCCGGAGGCGTTCGAGGTCGCGGTCATGGGCTGCGCGGTGAACGGACCGGGCGAGGCGGGAGACGCCGACTTCGGGATTGCGGGCGGGCGTGACGTCGGCTTCATCTACGCGCACGGCCGCGTGCTCAAGAAGGTGTCGTCGGAGGTCCTGATCGACGAGCTCTTCGTCGAGATCGACCGCTGGCTGGCCGACGGGATGAAGCGCCCGACGCGGCTGAAGATGGCGAAGCCCGCTGCGCTGGCGATGGCGGAAGCCTCTCTCATCCCGCTCGGCGACGACTAGCCGAGCTCTGCGCAAGACCGGGATCCGCTGATGCGCGGATTGCGGGCGCGCATGGATCCCCGAAAGGCATCGGCTTCGCGGCCGCCGGCGGAGCCTTGCCCAGTAGCCTTGCGCTTCATGTTCGCCCGCCAGTCACAGCTGTTCATCCCGACCCTGCGCGAAGCACCCGCGGATGCGGAGGCCGCCTCGCACAAGCTGCTCGTACGCGGCGGGTACATTCGGCAGGTCGCCACGGGCGTGTGGACGTTCCTGCCGCTCGGCTGGCGGGTACACCAGAAGGTCGTGCAGATCATTCGCGAGGAGATGGACGCCATCGGCGGCCAGGAGATGCTCATGCCGGTGCTGACGCCGTACGAGCTCTGGCAACAGTCCGGCCGCGAAGCGATCCCGGAGATCTTCCGGCTCGAGGACCGCAACGGGCGCGAGTACGTCCTGCCGATGACGCACGAGGAGACCGTGACGTTCCACGCGCGGGAGATCGCGAGCTACCGGCAGCTTCCGCAGCTCCTGTACCACTTCTCGATCAAGGAGCGCGACGAGCCTCGCTCCCGCGGTGGCCTGCTCCGGCTGCGGGAGTTCATCATGAAGGACGCGTACTCGTTCGACCGCGACGAGGCGGGGCTCGACGTCGCTTTCCGCAAGAACGAGCAGGCGTACCACCGGATGTACCAGCGCGTGGGTCTCGAGTACTCGGCCGTCCAGGCCGAGTCGGGGATGATGGGCGGCAAGGAGTCGATCGACTTCCTCGCGCCCTCCGGCTCGGGTGAGAACACGCTCGTGACCTGCGAGAACGGCGACTTCGCCGCCGATCTCGAGGTGGCGCGCGGCGTCCCGCGAGCGGCCGAGCTCCCGGACGCGCTCGAGGCGCCGAAGGAGGTCGCCACTCCTGGCGTCACCACCATCGAAGCCCTCGCGGAAATGCTCGGCATCGACGAGGCGGCGACGTCGAAAGCGATGCCCGTCGTCAGGAGCGACGGTCGGCTCGTGCTCGGTCTCGTCCGCGGGGACGACCGACTGTCGGAGCCGAAGATGCTCGCCGCCCTCGAGAGCGACTACCGTCCGGCCACGGACGAGGAGATCAAAGCTGCGTTCGGTGCGAGCGGAGGATCGCTCGGTCCGGTCGGTATCGATGTCGAGGTCCTCGCCGACGAGGCTCTGCGGGATGGCCAGTACGTCGCGGGAGCGAACCGCGACGGCTGGCACCTGCTCGGTGTCGAGGCCGGACGCGACTACGAGCCGCGCTTCGTCGACATCCGCGAGGCGCGCGAAGGCGATACCTGCCCGAACTGCGGCGGCGCGCTCCGCTTCCAGACCGCGATCGAGGTCGGGCACATCTTCAAGTTCGGCTCGCGCTACTCGACGCCGCTCGATGCGACCTTCCTCGACGAGGACGGTGTCGAGAGGCCGCTCGTCGGCGGGAGCTACGGCGTCGGGCCTGCGCGCGTCATGGCAGCCGCGGTCGAGCAGTCGCACGACGAGAACGGGATCATCTGGCCGGCCTCGATCGCTCCGTACGACGTCCACGTGCTCGCCCTGCACGGTGGGGCCGAGGACGTGCTCGCCGATGCCGAGAAGGTCGCCGCGATCCTCTCGGAAGCGGGCCTCGACGTGCTCCTCGACGACCGCGACGAGCGTCCGGGTGAGAAGTTCGCGGACGCGGATCTCATCGGAGCGCCGCTCCGCGTCATCGTCGGGAAGAAGACGCTCGAGGACGGCTCGGTCGACGTGCGAAGGCGTGATGGTGCCGCCGAGGCCCGCGTCGCGCTCGGAGACGTGCTGAAATGGGCACAGGACGCCTGATGCCGAGACGGCGCAGATACAGCGACGATCCGTTCGGCCCGACGATCGAGCGGCTGATGACGGAGACGGGTACCACCTACCGTGGCCTGGCGGACAGGGCCGACCTCTCCGCCGGCTACCTCAACCACATCGTCCACGGCAATCGTCCGGTGCCGTCGAACGACGTCATCGCGCGTATCGCCGATTCCCTCGGCGTCGAGGCAGAGCACTTCCGCGAGTACCGGATCCGCGTCATCACGGAGAAGCTCGAGGCGATGCCCGAGCTCATCGACCGCCTCTACAAGCGCCTCGCCTGATCCGCTCGTGCGCGAGACAGGAACTCGCGCGCGCGAGTTCCTGCACGCAGACGATCCCGAAGACGGCCGCTCGCGGCCTGTCGCACAGGTACGCGAACCGCGTGATGGATAACTTCAGCCTGCTCCGGACGTACTAGAAGGCAGGAGTGCACGGCCGCCCCGACACCGAGCTCGTCGTCCTCGCCCGCGAAGGCTCGCGGAGGCAGCCGGCGCGCTCTTCGACCGGTACTGGGTCCTCGCCTGGCGCACGGCATATGCCGTGACCGCGGATCGCGGGCTCGCCGACGACGCGGCTCAGGAGGCGTTCGTCAAGGCGCTCGCCGCGCTCGACCGCTTCGACGAGACGCAGCCGTTCGCGCCCTGGCTGAAGCGCATCGCCATCAACGCTGCAGTCGATTCCCTCCGTCGAAGTCGGCGGCTGGAGGTCGTCCACGACGAGGAGAGCACCTTCCACGCGTGGGCGCTCGGTGAGTCGGCCGAGGACGACCTCCGCCGCTGGGCGGTCGCGGACGCCGTGGCCGCGCTCGGCGCCGGCAAGCGCGTCGTCGTCGTTCTCCACTACTGGCTCGACCTGCCGCTCGAGGAGATCGCAGGCGTACTCGGTCTCCCGATCGGAACCGTCGCGTCCCGACTCGCGCGCGCCAAGGAGGAGCTGCGCGTCGTGCTGGAGGAAGAGCGTGTCGTCTGAGCTCGAGCGCATGCTGCGCGACGGCGCGAGAGTCGCTGCCCTTCCCGGACGACGAGGCGACGGGGCGCGCTCGGAGCAGGGTGCTCGCCTCCTCCCGACGTCGAACGGCGGCGACGCGCGCCCTCGTGCTCGTCGGCGCGTCGCTCGTGGCTGCCGTCGTCCTCGGCGTCACTGCCGGCTCGCTCGACGCGCCGACGGGCACCGCCGCCCGCGAGCCCGCCGCGCTCGGGTTCGTTCCCGAGCCGGGCTGGTTCGCGCTCCAGTCACCGCCGCCGGCCGTGCCGGGCGAGCAGACGGTGGCGGTCGCCGCGAACGTCCCGTTCGCGTCGCGACGACACCGTCCACGGACTCGTCGAGCCCTCGGGGCTGCCGTACTCGACGCTCCTCAGCCTTCCGCCGAAGGGCATCGTCGTCGTCGCGTCGATGACGCCGGACGACTGCCACCGCACCTCGCGCCCGTGCTCGACGAACGCCAGATACCCGAAGACCGAGCTCCCACTCCGGATCCGTGACGGTGTGACCTACCTGCAATGGGGAGCGCAGGTGCGACCCGACCAGCCGCTGGCCCAGTACCAACTCAGCGCGAGGATCGACACTACGACGTCGACGTGGTCGCGTACTTCGGCGTGTCGCAACCCGACCGAGGGGCAGCTCGATGCCGCCCAGCGCCAGCTCGACGGGCTCGTGATCCGGCTCCGCGAGCCGGCCGGTGCAGCGCTGCCGCACGAACGCGATCCGACGCCGCCGTCTGCGTCGCCGTCATCGACCACACCTACATGTGCGACACGACGTTCCTCGGCGGTCTGTACGAGCTCAAGAATCGCGCGCATGCAGGGATTCGTGCGGGATCGGGATGGTCGAAGCTCCCGTACGTGGTCGCCGGAAGTGGGGGATGGGCGGCTCCGGTGACGGGTCTGTCGAGCGCGCCCAGCTACTCGCTCGCCTGGATCACGGCCGGCGTTCCTACGGAGGCGACGACCGTCGGTGGTAACGGCGAGGTCTTCTCGGTGCGCGGCGGCGGGACGATCGGCGTGAACGCATCGCGAGTGCCGCCCGACGTCCGCGAAGGTGGCGCTGAGCGGCGCGGGGCTTGCGCGGCGGCGAAGTGTCGAAGTCCTGGCTCGCGATCGACTGCGTCGTGTCTCGGCGTGTCCTCGTCCGGATCCGCGCGACGGTCGACGGCGTCGACTGCGCTTCGCGAGCGCGCGAGGATCTTCGTCGCCACGAACGCGCCCGCGCGGGAGGCGAAGCTCGCAGTCCGAACTCCTGCGGGGAAGCCGCTCAACTACGCCCAGGTCGACCAGACCGGCGCGGCGCGGCTCTTCACCGCCAAGGGGTGCATGCACGGAGTGAGGCGGGTGTCTCGCTGGATGCGGCGTCGTCGTGCTCTGTGTGCTCGTAGCCGCGGTCGCGCCACGGCGCTCGGCAGCGCCGGACGTCCCGGCGGCGACCCGCCTCGTCGATCGGACGCTCACGTGCCGGGTGGGCTTCGCGGGAGGCGCGCGACTCGTCGTTGCTCACGGCACGGTCGGCGGCGCGGCACGGCGACGACGCTGGACTGGCTCGCGCAGGCGACCGTCTCGACTCCGGGAAACCCACTGTCGAAGCAGAACACGCAGCCACACTCGCAGGCGTGACGGCCGGTGGCCGCCGCCACCGCCTCTGACGTCGGGCGGGCTCGCCTACGACAACGGGCGCTGTGGGCCCAGCCGCGAGAGCGGTGCCTGCTCGACGCCGACGGGCCTCGAGCGGCGGCGTCGCGAGCGCGTTCGGCGAGGACATGCGCTGCATCGTCGCGAAGACGGTGCTCGTCCGCGTGCGCGCGACGTTCCGCGAGCCGGTCGAGGAGGAGCCGAACAAGGCCGGGGGCTTCGTCAGCGCGTTCGGGCCGGATCGTCATCGGGCAGATCGCCGTCCGCACGCTCGCCGGCAAGCCGATTGTCTACGCCGACGTGATCGACGGTGGACGGGCGCGCGTGTTCACGAAGACGGGATGCCTGTGAGGGCTCGCGTCGCTGCGTCGCAGTCGGTGTCCGAATCGGCACGTGCTCAGAGTTGCTCACCCGACTAGGAGGATCGAATGGAGACGACTGGACCCGCAGGCTCGGCTCCCGACATCGCGACTCGGCTCCTCGCGAACGTCGAGACGGTCGTGCGCGGCAAGACGGAGGAGATCAGGCTCGTCCTGACCGCCCTCGTCTGCGGCGGCCACGTGCTGCTCGAGGACGTGCCGGGAACGGCCAAGACCGTCCTCGCGCGCGCGATCGCGGGCAGCGTCGAGGGCGCGGCGTTCTCGCGGATCCAGTGCACGCCCGACCTCCAGCCGACGGACGTCACCGGCCTCTCGGTCTTCAACCAGCGCGACCGCGACTTCGAGTTCCGGCCCGGGCCGGTGTTCGCGAACGTCCTCCTCGTCGACGAGATCAACCGCGCGATGCCGAAGACGCAGTCGGCGCTCCTCGAGGCGATGGCCGAGCAGCAGGTGACGATCGACGGCGTCACGCGCGCGCTGCCCGAGCCGTTCCTCGTGCTCGCGACCGAGAACCCGATCGAGCAGGAGGGGACGTTCCCGCTGCCGGAGGCGCAGCTCGACCGCTTCTTCCTCCGCACCGCGCTCGGCTACCCGTCCGAGGACGACGAGGTCGCGATCGTCGAGCAGCAGCTGAGCGTCCATCCGCTCCGGCACGCTCCGGCCCGTGCTCACGCTCGCCGAGGTGCATGCGCTCCGCACGCGCGGTCGAGACGCGTGTACATCGATCCCGTGATCCGGCGCTGGGTCATCCAGCTCGTGCGCGCGACGCGCGAGGCGGACGGCGTCGCCATCGGCGCTTCGGTGCGCGGCAGCCTCGCGCTCGAGCGCGCGGCACGCGCATGGGCGCTCCTCGGCGGACGCGAGTACGTCACTCCGGTCGACGTCGAGGAGCTCTTCCTCTCGGTCGTGATGCACCGCATCGTCTTCACGCCGAGCTTCGTCGCGGCCGCGCGGGAGATCGGCTGGGCTGCGGCGGCCGACCGCTTCCGCGAGCAGTGCGTCGAGATCGCGCCGCGGCCGGGGGCGGAGCTCGAGCCCGAGGACGAGCCGGCGCCTCGCGGTCGCGCAGTGACGGCGACGTTCCCGCTCATCCCGCGCCGGCGCGTGCTCGGCCTTCCGTTCGGGGGCCTCCACAGCCTGCGCCGAGGTCTCGGGTCGGACGTCGCCGGCTCGCGCCCGTACCAGCCCGGCGACGACGTCGACAAGATCGACTGGTACGCCTCCGCCACGGCTGTCGCTCGCGCGCGGGCTCGGAGGAGTTCGTCGTCCGCGAGCACTTCGCCGACGAGGCGCCGCGCGTCGTCGTGCCTCTGCGACCGGCGTCCGTCGATGTCGGTGTTCCCCGAGGGATGGCCGTGGCTCGTCAAGCCGGATGCGATCCGCACGCCGTGACGCTCATCGGTGCGAGCGCGACGGCCGCCGGGGTCTGCTCGGCTACTTCGACGAGGCGGACGGCGAGCGCCTACTGGCACCCGCCGCGCAGCTCGCACGCGTTCGGCGCGCCCGAGCTCGAGCGCGGCTTCGGCGCGCCGGAGGACACGCTGCTGCGCGGCCTGCGGCACCTCGCCGAGCACAAGCGCGACCTGCCCGGCGGCACGTTCGTCTTCGTCGTCTCGGACTTCCTCGTCGCGCCGAGCCGTGACGAGTGGCTCGACGCGCTCGAGCGGCGCTTCGAGATCATCCCGGTGATCGTCCAGGATCCGGTCTGGGAGCAGAGCTTTCCGGACGTGAGCGGCGTCGTCGTCCCGTACGTCGCGCCCGGCGGGACACGGCCGATCGCCTCGTCGTCGCTGACGCGCTCGCGAGGCGCGTGAGCTGCGTGGAGGCGAACGAGTGCCGCTGGGACGAGCTCCTGCACGGGCTGCGGGCGCTCGACATGGATCCCGTCGTCGTCGACTCGCACGAGGCGCGCGACGTCGAGTCCGCGTTCCTCGGCTGGGCGGACCAGCGGATGTTCACGCGAGGGCGCGCATGAGAGCCGCCGCTCGTCGTAGCTCTGTGCGTCGTCGTCCTCGCGGCGGCTGCGGCGGCGGCGACTCGAAGCCGCTGCTCGCGAGCGGGAAGGCCGCGCCGTGCGTGGATCGCTGACGCCCGACGTCCACCTCTTCGGCGAGCCTGTCGTCGCGAGGGTCGACGTCATCGTCGATCGCGACCAGATCGATCCCCGGAGACGTCGCGTCAAGACGGACTTCAAGCCGTACGAGGCGCTCGGCGAGACGGCGTCGAGCGCGAGGACATCGGGCGGTTCACGCACCTTGCGTTACACGACCGAGCTCCGCTGCCTCACCGAGAAGCTGCATCCCGCAGCACTGTCGAGAGCAGCGACGCCCGATTCAGCCAGACCCCGGGGCTGCCGCCGTTCATTCCGGAGAACCAGCAGCGTGACGAGAAGACGAAGTACGAGTTCCCGCCGGCGCTCGTCACGGCGAAGGCGGACCGCAAGGCCAAGGTGCTCGGGCGCGTCGTCTGGCCGCCGCTCCGCTCGCTCTCCCGGATCAACTGGTACGACTCGAGCGTCGTCGGCCAGGGCTTCCCGTTCGTAGTCGACGGTGACGCCGCTGCCGGACACGACCTACCGCGTCTCGCCGACGCTCCTCGGCCTGCTGCTCCTCGCGCTCGCCGTCGCGATCGTCGCCCTTCCGGTTGGCTACCTCTGCACGGCGCAGGCGCGCACGGCGCGAGCCGAAGTCCGAAGACGGCGGCGCTGTCACCGCTCGAGCGTGCGCTCGCCCTCGTCGAGTGGGCGAGCCGGCGGCCGTCCGTCGACGAGCGGCGCGAGGCGCTCGAGGCGCTCGCCTACGAGCTGGACACCGAGGCGGACGATCGAGCGGCCACGGCGCGTCGAGCGCAGGGCTGGTCTCCGCCGTCGCCGGCACCCGAGGAGATGACCGAGCTCGCGTCGGCGGTGAGGGAGGGCCATGCGACTCCGACCTGACCGCGGACGCGCTCATTCCTGCGAGCGAGCCGCACCGGCTGAGCGTCTCGCCCGTCGCACGACGATCGCGCGGGTGGGGCTGGCAGCGGCGTCTCGCCGTGCTCTTCGGCGCGACTGCGTGCTCGTCGCGCGCCAGTACGACGTCCGCCACGCGCCGCTCGTGGCGTCGGGCTCGAGCGGCGTCATCGTGCTCGATCTTTCCGCGAGCGTGTTCGAGGGCGGGTTCGAGGCGACCGTACGCAAGCTCGTGCGCACGGACGAGCGGGCCGGGCTCGTCGTCTTCTCGGATCGGCCTACGAGCTGCTTCCGCCGGGCTCGTCCGGACGCGAGTTCGAGCCGCTGCTGCGCTTCTTCAGATCGCCGACGACGGGTTTCCTCCCGCCGAACCCGTGGGAGCGCTTCCGCGCCGGAACACGGATCTCCGAGGGTCTGAAGACGGCGCGCGAGGCGCTGCTGCGCGAGGGCCAGACGGGCGGCACGATCGTCCTCTCAGCGACCTGGAGATCCTGCCCGACGAGGTGCAGCGGCTCGTCGCCGGTGCTCGCCGACTTGCGGCAGGAGGGCTTCGACGGTTCGCATCGTGCCGCTCGTCGCCGCGGCCGGAGCAGCGGGAGCTCGATGCGAGCAGCTCCTCGGCGCCAGTCGCTGCTGCCGGAGCCACAGAGCGGGCAAGGAGGCTGTCCGCGCTCCGGGCGAGGACAGCCTCGCAGCCGGTCTGCCGTGGCTCTTCCTCGGGCTAGGTCTCGTCCTCGTGCTCGTCGCTCGCGGCCAACGAGCGGCTGCTCGCACGGCTCGAGGTGGCCGATGACGCGGCGCGAGCGGTCGCGCTTGTCGCCGCGGTGGTCGCGGTTCCGGTCGCGATCGTCCTGTCGTCGTTCGCGGTCGACGTGCTCCGAACGCCGGGTTGGATCTCCGGCCGACGACGCTCGGTTCCAGACGGCGCCACTGCGCAGCAGCGGGTCTCTGGAACGAGCCGGGACTCCTGGCACGCGTGCGCGGCATCGCGCACGCTCGGGATCGACGACGACCTCGCGTATCGGCGGACGGTCGCGCTGTTCGAGAGGCTCCAGCCCGGGACAGGCGACCAGAACGTCGATCCCGCGCAGGAGAACCGCTGGGCGAAGCTCCAGTTCGAGCTGACGACCGGAGCCGCGAGAACCCGGACGCCCACGCCGCTCGGAGCTCCAGAACCTCTTGGGCGTAGTGCTCCTCGCGCGCTACCTCTACGCGTCGCCCGACGAGCGCAACGCCCTGCTGACGAACGCGATCGGCTCGTTCCGAACGGCGGTCGAGCTCGACCCGCAAGAACGACGACGCGAAGGTGAACCTCGAGCTGGCGCTGCGGGCCTACGGCCCGATCCTCTTCCCGTCGAAGCCCCCGACACCGGTGGGGCGCAGCGGCGAGAAGTCCGGGCCAGGGACGCGCGGGAAGCGGGTACTGAGCCGTGGGCGTCAGCTTTCTGACGCCGGTCGCGGCGCTGTTCGCGCTCCTCGCGGTGGTGCCGCTCGCCGTGTTCTCCGGGCGGCGGAGGCGGGCGCGACGAGGATGCGCGCTGCGCTGCGGCTCGGGGCGACGGCGGCCGCTCCTGGGTCGCGCTCGCGGCCTGCCTTGCAGCCGTGCCGTCCTCGTCGGGGTCGCCGCCGCGCAGCCGGTCGTGACGAGCGCGCGGACCGTTCCCCAGCGCAAGCGACGCCGAGGTGTTCGTCGTCGCTCGACACCTCGCGCTCGATGCTCGCGTCCGAGGGGAGCGGCGAGCCCACGCGGTTCGAGCGTGCCCGCGACGAGGCGATCGAGCTCCAGGCGCGAGCTCGGCGACATCCCCGTCGGGATCGCATCGTTCACCGACCGCGTGCTCCCGCACCTCTTCCCGACGGTCGATCAGCGCGTCTTCCGAGACGACGCGCGCAGACGCGATGGGAATCGAGCGACCGCCGCCGTCGACGTCGTTCGGCACCAACGTCACGACGCTCGACGCGCTGGGCGTCGTGCCGACGCTCGAACTTCTTCACGCCCGGCGTGAAGAAGCCGCGCGCTCGTCGTCTTCACGGACGGCGAGAGCCAGCCGTCTCGGGCGTTCTCCTACTGACTTCGCGAGGAAGCCGCGGTACGACGTGACCTTCGTCCGCATGGGCGACACGAGCGAGCGGATCTACGCGAGCGGCGTCGCCGAGGCGGGCTACGAGCCCGATCCCACCTCGTCCGCGACGCTGACCGCCGCGGCGCAGGCGCATCCGGGGCCGGATCGTCGACGAGGGCAGACGTCGACGAGGTCGCCGCCGGCGTCCGCCAGGCGCTCGGCATCGGCCCGACCGTCGACCGCCGCATCGAGGGCAGCCGACGCGCGCTCATGCCCTTCGTCGCGCTTCTCGCCGTGTTCCCGCTCGGCTTCGTGCTCCTCCGGCGCAACGCTGAGAGCGGCTAAGGTTCCTCGCGCCACGGGGCGTGGCGCAGCCTGGTTAGCGCGCTAGTCTGGGGGACTTGCATATCCACTCCGAATGTGGCTCAGGTAAGCGGAAACTGGAGGCGATGCAGGGCAGTTGGTCAGCATCTAGTCAGCATCTTCGGGGAGTGGCCTAGTCTGGTTAGGGCGCGTGTCTGGGGGACACGAGATCGCCGGTTCGAATCCGGCCTCCCCGACTAGAGGACTACTGAGGAGGAGACGAACCATGAGCAAGGCGTTGATCGTTGGCGCAGCCTTCGTCGGTGCCGTGGTGTTGGCGAAGCGTCATGCGCTGAGCCGCGACGGATTCGACATCGAGAGGTTCATCGAGCGGATGCCCGACAACGCTCCGCCCAAGTGGGCCTTTAACAACATCAGTGCGATCCGCAAGAACACCGACCGGATCCTGGAGATCCTGGCCGAGCAGAAGGCTGGCTACGCCTGATTCATCCCCCACCGAGTAGGTTCAAGTCCGGCCGCCCCGAGTAGAGCCGAACTCTGGCAACGCGGGGCGTCGTTTGCCGTCCCACCAGGTCGGAAAGTCACGACATCCCAGCAACTCTCCTACTCCTGGTTGAGCCTTAGACGCGTACCTGGTTCGGCCCGCCCCTCGACTCAGGAGCAGGAGGCGTTCGCCATGAATGTGGCGTCTCCTCGATAGGGGCCCGAGATGCTCCAGCTTCTCCCGCTAACGGAGTCGGTGAGGCAGTACCTGCGGCGCTGTGCAGTGACAACGGCCACGGTCTGCGGGACGCGTGGGTCGATCTTGAGCAAGTCAGCCGAATCCATGCCGGCGTATGAACCATGATCCTGTCTGTACGCCTCCGCTGTCCACACAGCGGCAAGCAGGTGGCTTTCGGCAGCCTTTTCCGCCTTGCGATCCTGAAAGCCGAGGTATGTCGGCACTGCCGCCGCCACGAGGCCCCCAAAGGCGACGACGACGACGACGACCGCCAAGGTCTGACCATCGCTTGCCGCCAAACGTCGCATGATCTGCATGTAATCGGCGGCGCTCGCGACTGCCTTGAAGGTCCACTCCGCGCGAGACCTACTTTCTCTGAGTTAGTTCGGCCGCCGCGCGGCACGATTCCAGACGCGCTCGGCGTCCCTATTCGCGTCCATGACATGACCGACGACGACCTGGGCAGCGTGCACGTCCCTACACCGGTCGAGACGGGTGACATCATCCTGCTCGAGCGCGGGGAGTACCGCGTTCTCGGCGTCGTCGCCTCGAAGATGAGCAGTCCCCGCTGTATGCCCTCGTAAGAGCCCAGCCGGCACATGTACGACCACTCCTAACTCCCTAAGCGCTGAATCACTCAAGCGAGTGAACTGCGCACCCGAAAGGATGACTTTCCGCCACCGCCAGCCATGATTCGAGTATGGGTAGAAACATGAGGGGAGCCGCCGTCCTCATTACGTTGCTATCGCTCGCGATCGTTGCGGGCGCGGCCGCTCATCCAGGGTCAACGACACTCACGATCCGGCCGTGCGCGACCGTTCATGGCCCCAAGTGGTCGCAGACAATCAACGTAACAGCCAACTCCCCGAAGAAGAAAGCCCGCCTCCGGGTGACCCACGGAGCGCGTTACTACGTCTTCGCTGACCACCTCTCTTGTGCCTGGGCGAGCCACAACGTGTTGCGCCTGATCCGTATAGGAATCCCTTGGAGAATGCGGGACGCTTCCCCCGCGGGCTATGACTGCCGTGTGGGAGACAGCGAGTGGTTTCGCGATGTATACAACGGCGACGCCGTCAGGCTCTCGGAGCCGGCGACGGCGATCGGCACGTGTTCGCTGCCTCAGTCCCTTGGGCTCACGTTTCACACGTTCTGGTGGACCCCAGCGAAGCCGTGCCGCTCGGCTATCACCGCGGCCTGCCGACAGTAGAGCCGGCACAAGTGCCAGTCGTAACGGCGCCTCGGCCTACGAGGCGGGCGCCGAGCCTCCGCCACTACTTCCGTCACCACAACGCCGGCGAGGTGGTGCGTAGCGCGGTCTGTGGCCGCGAGCAAGCGGGGACGGCGCAGACTCCCGAGGGCCCACTCGCTCCGTGTAGGACGTCGGCGATGCGCGGACGTGAGCAGATGATGCGCCAGGGGCACACTTCCAGACCTGGAGAAACCCCGTCCTGTGCCCGCAAGGGCGGGGAGCGGGGGCGAGAGACGTCGCGATGGACGTCCGGTGGTAAAGGCAGACCTGGACACGTTCGAGCCCTGGATGCTGAGCGCTTCATCGAACAGGTGCGGGGCGACGATCCCGATAGCACGCTGCGGATCGAAGAGCGAGAACTAGAAACGGGCGGTGTGAACTAAGGACGACCTGAGCCGGGATCGCATGCTCGGGACCCCCTTATCCCTGCCAGGATCTGGCCCCCGTCGAACGAGCGGATCGGGACGAGGTTGGTGAGCAAGACGGCGGCGTTGAATGCGAAGCCGAGCCCAAAGAGGGCCGAAACGGGTTCTGGAAGGACGGTGCCTGCGAGGAAGCCGAGCGCCAGAACGCCGGTGGCCGCGAGTCCGCCGAGCGCAACCTTCCAAGTCTGCTCGGGCTTGCCGTTTGTGTCGGCGACAAGGGCCACTCCGTACCAACTCCAGCGCACGCCGACCACTTTCCATCCCACAGCTCGAGCAGTCCAGGCATGGCCGACCTCGTGCAGGAGGGCGGAGCCTCCAACGACACACATCACCCAGACCACGACAACGCCAAAAATCCCTGGCACCTCGTCCCCCTCCCCAGGAAGACACCCGCACCCACTCAGAATCTATGTGACGCCAGGATGTCTGTCTACAGGCAGCTCTGACGCAACCCTTGTAACGGCTCAGCCGACACATTACGACCCCTGATCGCGCCCTGACGACCATACGATCTCATCACTCTCCCGGGTGTCTGTGCCGATAGGCCGCACGACCGATAGCTGGTCCTATGAACCCTGTCCGCTACATCGTGTGCGGTGCGGCGACCGGCTACCTGGTTCTGGCGGAGATCGCCGGGTTGCTCCTGGAAACGGCCGGCGTCATGGGTCTGTTGATGATCCCCGTCGGCATGATCGGCGGCGGATTCTGCGGCTATCTCTACGCGAAGACGAAGCAGACCCGACGCGACCGCGTCGTCCACGTTCTTCCGGAACGTACTCAGGGCAGCACTCGCGCCACAGCGGCGTGATTCCAACGACCTCCGCGAGAGGTCGAAAACTCGCGGGTTAGGGTCAACGACTCGGACTGCGCCTCGTAGCTCGACGTGAGTGAGTGACTAGAGCCGTGGTGCCAGGACGGGCCCCGCGCTCCAGCGCCTATCACGACCGGCGTACAGGCAAGGCAACCGCGCGTCCGGAAGTTGATGCAGTAGGGCGAGCCGCTCTTCGACTACTCGGACGAGCAGACACCCACCGCAAGGGCGTCGAGCTTCCTGCCGGAGAAGCTCACATTCGCACTCGCGGCATTTGTTGCCGGCGTGTCAAGGACCGTGGAGTCGGGGCCATGTGTCGTGACCGTGACGAGCACCTCGCCCACGGGGGCGGAGGCCGCGTCTCGCCAGATGACGTGAGCAGTACTCGTCCCGCTGAGCCACGTCACGGTCGTCAGCCCGCCCGTCCCCACGACGCAAGTGGCCGAGTAGGCCGGCTTGGCCGCGCCTCCCGGCGCGGCGAGGATCGCCGAAGCCACGGTCGCGGCGAGGAGTGTCGTGATGAGGGGCTTCTTCATTGCGTTCGCTTTGTAATGGCTCTTGGTGCCGTGACGTCCCCCTTCTTGCGTATGCGAAAGCCCGCGTTTGGGTGAGCTGCGGTCTCATCTACCCGCCAGCCCACCACGCCTTGACCTCGATGAGTCTCAGCGCCTCCCACTCCTTGGGTGATTCCTTGGGTCGTTCATGAGTAAGCGGCCAGAGGATCAGAGATGTGCCCGATGGAGCTGTGGTCGTAATGGCCCCTCATGCGCGGTTGTCGACGGTGTCCTCGGACATCCTCGCGGACGGCCGAGGACGCCCCCCCCGGGCGCATGCTTCACCGCGAGCGCGTCTTTGGTCCTCTGGCCTCGGCTTTGGCGAACGCTTGCAGCTCCTGCAGCATGCTCTGGCATGCGAGCTTCCTGCGAGCTGAACGCGCGATCAGAGACGGTCATATGGTCGCTCCGGCGCGGACGGTCGTTCGCGAGTCGGGCTTGCGAGCAGCCTGCGGATCGAGGAGCGCGAAGCTTGAGGCGTACAGGCCGGCCGCCCGCTCGGACGCGACTTACACGCATGCGCCGAACTGGAGCCTGTCGAGCACTGCTACCGCTCCTAGCCCTACGACCACCGCCATCACGGGGGCAAGCCACACCCAGCGACCAACTCTCCCCCAAAGAGCGAGGAACACGGCACCAGCGAGTGAGATGGCGGCGACGATGATCGCGCGATCATGAGCACGTGGGGTCGTGTCGCACGCATCGACGAACGCGGTCACCGAGATGACAGACGCGGCGAGCAGAAAGAGCCGACGCCCCACGTCCACCGAGGGAATGGACGTCTCTGAGCGCGGCGAGTCGCCTCCACGGCAAGACCGAGCGTAACCGAGTGGTACTCACGAACCCTTGCTGCTTGCTCCTCGCGAAACGCGAGCAGCTCGGATCTGGGGGTATAGCTCGGACAGCCCATTAGGCCAGTTCGGAGTGTGCTGAAGCCGCACACACTGTGGTCACCAACTTGGTGCGGGAAACGGGCCAAGGCATGTCGACTGGAAGGAACCTCCAAATGACTGACATCCTGATGCGCCCAGTGATTGCACTGCAGATCGCAGTGCATGAGCTGCGCGAGCGTGAGGATGGCCAGACGACGACCGAGTACGCAATCCTGCTCGGCTTCCTCGCAATCGCCATCATCGTCGCGCTCTTCTTCCTCAGGAACGTGCTCCGCGGTCTGTTCTCGGACGCCGCGAGCAGCGTCTCCGGCGCTCCCGGCTAGTTCGACTACGAAGAGATGGGCGGCCTGCTTGAGCGGGCCGCCCATCTTTCTAGCTGCCCTCACGACAACCGTGAGGTTGCCGGTGACTGTGGATGGCTGAGGACAGAGCGAAGGCCAGACCGGTCGCGTATCTCCTCCTCAGGGGAGAGGGGAATCGGAGAACGCAAGCCGGCCCGGCTATGTCGGCTTCGTTCCGCCGCGTGATCGTCCTCCATTAGGCGTCGAACGTCTGTACGCTCGATCTCGTGGTTCCAGACGACGAGTTCGTGGCAATGGTCGCGGACGCAAATCGTCTCCGGGCCGTGATCAGAGAGCTCGGAATGAGCGGTTCCGAGGTCGACTCGAACGTGCGCGCCCGGCTGTACTGGGATTCGAAGGTCCCGGACGTCCCAGTCGGACAGGAAGGACTCGCCGACGAGATCCACGCGCTCCTCGACAATTCGAGGCTCTCGGCGCAGCAGGCGGCTGACCTCGAGCGCGAGTACTTTCCGGCCCGCGGGCATCCGTGAGTTCGCCTGGTCGAGGAGGCGCTGGAGCAACTGCGCCGAACCCTTGGCAAAGAACCGTGGTCACTAGCGGATACCACTCGCGTTTCCACTTCCCGCACAGACGCATGCAGGTTGAGTTCACGCTCGAGGTCCCGCTCGAGGGTGACGTGGTACTCGACGAATGGATCGTCACGAAGTCCGAGGTCTGCGAGGGAGAGGACGTCGTCGAGGGCCATCGCGTCTACTTCGACGTGTGGGTCGAGCGAGCGCCCGAGTAGCTCGCCAGAGTTGCAGGCTGCCGCGCCACCATGCGGTGCTTGGAGTGCGGATGCTTCCGACGAGAGGCGCTAGGCTGGTCGCGCTGCTGAGCCGAGACCTCGACGACGACGACACCCCGGGCAGGTCATGGAGTTCTGTCGGGCTGCACGTGAGTTCCGCATTGCTGCGAAGTCGGCCGAGACGTACACCTGACCATTCGAGCCCGCGCCGACGTGATCGACGCGAGACGAACTCGTGATGCTCGCCGGGGGCCGCGCCTCGATCCGCAGGCCCGCTGCGAGCTACTGCGATCATGGCGTTGTGGATCACGTGCGGATCGACAAATGGCTCTGGGCAGCACGCATGTTCAAGACGCGCAGCGCGGCGACGGGGGCCGTCCTTGGGGGGCGAGTACACGTGAACGGCGAGCGCGTCAAGCCCTCGAAGGTCGTTCGGACGGGGGACACGATCGAAGTGACCATCAGGACAGTCCGGCGCACGCTGGTCGTAACCGGGGTGGCCGAGCGCCGAGGCCCAGCGAGCGATGCACTCACGATGTATGCAGAGACGCCGGAGTCACTTATCGCCCGCGAACTGCACGCGGCTGAGCGTCGGCTTTCCCGTCCGCTTGGAGCCGACCTCGGCACACGCCCCACAAAGCAGGCGCGGCGCCGACTCGACGCACTGCGCCGGGGACAACGAGGCACACGCTGAGCGCCGCGTCCTAGTTCGTAGTGAACGTGACCGCCGCCGAGCAGTCGGGCCTCTCAGCCCAGGACGTGAGCGACATCGCCGTCAGGCTTATCCCCCGTCGTTCCGTGGCGCAGTCTGGCGCAAACGTCAGCGAGACCGCCCACGCACCATTGCGGTAAACGGTGCTCGAGTCCGGCCGCTCGTAACGCCGGGCTCGATTCCCGGCGACGGAACCTTGCTTAAGTGACCGTTCTCTCCGTCCTGAAAGGAGCAACCCATGCATAAGAGGCTCGTGACCCGCTATGCCATGCGCTCAGCCGAGGCAGCCGACGAAAATCAGCTACGAGTCAGGGGCGTCTTCGATGAGCTGGCGGAGACCAAGCCTGACAATGTCAGCTACATCGTCCTTCGGCTCGCAGACGACTCGTTCGTCCACGTGTCGTTCCACAACCATCGCGACGACGAGGTGAACCCGATCGCCTCGACACCTGCCTTCGCACACTTCCAAGACGGCCATGCCGACCGCCGCGACGGAGGCGTCGATCAGCAAACAGCCGAGTTGGTTGGTGCGTACATCACGACGATCGACTGAGCAGCGAGGCCCGCTCGCAATATCGCGCTCGGCGCCGCGTCCCCGTTCGGGAGAGACGCCATGCGCTGCGAGTGGCGTCCGAGTCTGTTCGCTAGCTGACGGACGTGAGCGCGCCTTGCACCAACGGAAGGCTTGACTCATAGCGTTCGCGCAGGGCGTCCGAATCAGTTCCGGCCGCGCCGACCTTGAGGTCGGCAACCATTACCACCCGCGCGGTCTCACCAGCGGCTCCGGGTGCGGCGCAGACGCGCCTGACGTAGTCCATGTACGTCTCACTGCTCCGCGGTGTCAGAAGGTCGACCGCTTCGCAAACGACTGCATCGACACCCAGGCTCGCGAGATGCTCGACCGTCCAGGTCGTGTCCTCCGGGATGCCATGAAGGACGGCGGTGTTCATCGCGATCGGCGTGGCACCGGGGCCCAACGTTTGAGCAACGTCCACGGCGTGCGCGAGGAGCAGGCCATCCGAGTTATCGCGTCTCGCTCCGTACACCCGAGCGGCTATCGCCACGGCTTGAGCGAAGTCCACCCGCTGACGTTACGAGCGACGCACCACGACGCGACCCCCCGGCGGGGTACCCCTTGCCAACGAGTCCATGTCCCGAAACGAACCTGCGACGAGTGCTGCCGTGCCGCGCCGCTCGCCAGCACCCTCGTCAGGTCTTGATGCCGACGAACATGCTGCGGTTGTGCGTGGCGTAATAACCAGACGTCATTTCCTCGGCGATGTTCGGCGCCAGGCTGTCTAACTGCTCGAGCACGACGTCGAAGCCCACCTGGTTGATCGCGTCGACCAGGCACTCGCGCAGGATCCAAAACGAGCGGTCGTTCTCCCACGACGCCAGCCGCCGCCGTTCGCGCTCCTCGCCCGAGGCGTTCTCCGCGAACTCCCGGTACCAGCGGCCCCGCAGCCCCTCGTGGACCGTCATGGGGCTCAGGTGGTACATCGCGCGGATGTCCTTCTTTCCGCGTATTTTCAGCCAAGCCCGGTGAGTCCGGCCCACTTCGTTTGTCTCGATTGCGAAGTGAGTGTGGAGGATGAGCACCCTCGACGTGACCGACGACGGTAGTTGCAGAAATCGCTTCGGGTCCTCCAGGTGGTACAGCAATCCGGCGCAGTGGATCGCATCAAAAGGGCCGTACTTGCGGACGTTCCAAGCATCGTCCTGCACGAAGAGCAGGTTGGGCAGGTCGGTCTTGGACTTGACGTAGTTGCAGGCGGCGATGTCGACGTCGCGAACCTCGACGCCGAGCGACGTGAACCCCTTGCGCGCGAACTCGACCGCATAGCCACCCTCGAGGCAGCCCAGATCGGCGATGCGCACACCGGTCTTGTCAGGCCCGAACACGGTGTCGAGCATCCGCATCGCCGAGAGGAACCGGGGGTTCTCGCCCAAGTGCTCCTCATCGGCAGGACGTGTGAACGTGCCGTCGTCGAGTCGGATGTTCTGGTACTTGAACTCGGGCATGTGACGTACGCGTCCGGCTAGAAGCGCTGCGAGTTTCCTATCTGCCCGCACGCCGACCCGAATGGACCGGTCCGGCCAATAGGATGGCACGTCCTCCGCGTCAGGGTCCTGCTCTGTCGCACTGCCCCCTTCACGCTCTGCCGTCGTCAGGTGACCGCGTGCGCTTCGTCGACGAAGAGCGAAGAGCATCGAGCAGATCCGTGAGCTTCACGGGGTCAGCGTACTGCT
>CAVZNK010000017.1:0-32563 GCA_963776555.1 uncultured Gaiellaceae bacterium
CTCGGTCTTGTCGAGCGTGCCTCCGAAGAGGGGTACGAGAACGCCGCTAAAGCGTTCAGCTTGAGTGAAGCGGCTGCGAGCGTCGTCCAGGGGCTCGATGAGGAACATGTGCTCGCCGTCGAAAACGCCGGGGAGTACGAGTCGACCGAGCCAGCGAAGCTCGCGATCAGGCTCGACGCTTTGAACCGTGGGCTTGAACGTCATACCCCGTCCGCCAGGAGGTTCGATGCGCACCTCGAGTCTTGCTCCTTCGCGAAGGTCGCCTGCGAGCTGAGGTATGAAGGGATTCCACTGCGAGTAGGAGCCGATGTCGGCCAGGACGGCCCAGACAGCGGCGGGGGGCGCGTCGATGTCGATCTCGCGGCGAAGCTCGCGCATGGACTGGCCAAGGAGTCTAGGCCCGATGCGCGGGGAATCCTGGCCGGACTAGGTGCACCGGCTCAGTAACGTCGGAGCCGTTCGCGCGCGCGCTCATACTCCTCGTCGCTGAGCTTGCCCTGGTCGTGGAGTTCGCGGAGCTTGTCGAGCTCGTCCGACTGCTCAGACGGGGTGAGCGAGGAAGAGGTGTTGTCCCTTCGCAAGCTGGTTGCCCGGTCGGGGTCGATACCGAGCTGGCGAAGCCGAGCGCGCATCCGCTCGATGCCGATGCCGCGCTTGGGAAAGGCGTAGGCGCCCGTCCCGGTCAGTGGCCGCCGCTGCACGAACCGGCGGTAGAGGGCGAGGAGCACGATCGCGGCAGAGACCTCGAGGAGCAAGGTCACGAACGCGTGACCCGAGCTGTCGAAGACATGACTGCCGCCGTAGATAGCGGCGGCGATTCCGCCCCCGACGAGCGAGCCGCCGAGGCCGAGGGAGATGGTGAGCGAGAACGGCATCGGGTCGGGACCGGGCAGCGCAAAGCGAGCCACGGCCCCGATCACGAACGCCGAGACAACGATTGAGAGGAGCCCACCGAGCATGGTGACGACAGTGTGGCGTAGAGCAGTTGTCGTTTCCCGGCTGAGCTGCGGGCCGCACGAGAGCCGCCCCAGGGCCTGCCTGATACCTATCGTGGGAAGCGGCGCAGCACACTCGATGCGTTGTGCCCGCCGAACCCGGACGAGTTTGAGACGGCAACGCCAACGTCGGCTTGGCGCGCCTCGTTCGGGATGTGGTCGAGATCGCACTCGGGGTCGGGCGTCTCGTAGTTGACCGTCGGCGGCAGCACCCCTTCGTGGATCGCGAGCGCGCAGAAGATCGCCTCGACGTCTTGCGGATCGTCCTTCACCGGGTCAACTCCTTTGCGATCCGGGCAAGAAGGTCCTGTCCTCGTTCTCTGCAGCGCCACGCTCAGCCTCTTCGAGGAGGCCGGCTTGAGCGACGAGCCGCTTGAGACTCACCTTGGATTCGGCGGGATCGACGCTGGCTACGCTCGAGTGTGTGTCCGCCGGAAACGGACTCTTCGACAGTGAGCAGATCGAGCGAGGGCGCTCCTACCATCGCCCGCTCTACGTCGCAGCGGTGGCCGGGATCGCGCTCGACCTTGGCCTGCTCGCGCTCCTTTCCTTCACGGTGCTTGGAGATCGCCTCTATGCGAGCACGGGCGGCGGGCCGTGGTGGGCGCACTGCCTCTTGTTCTCGCTTTGTGTTCTGGCGCTGACGGCTGCCCTGCGCCTGCCGATCGCGTTCTGGGCCGGCTACCTGCACGAGCACGCATGGAGACTCTCGACACAGTCGCTGGGCAGTTGGTCGCTGGACCGCGTGAAAGGGCTGGCGCTCACCCTTCTCTTCGGTACGGGCGCTCTTTTCGGCCTCGTCGCCGCCGCCCGCGCCTGGCCGCACACTTGGCCCCTGATCGTCGCCACGGCGGCAGCCTTTGTCGTCCTTACCGTGAGTTTCATCGCCCCCGTCGCCTTGGAGCCGCTCTTCAGCCGTTTCACGCCCCTTGCCGATCGAGAGTTGGCCGTCAGCCTGCAAACGCTCGCCGCGCGGGCGGGAGTCCCGGTCAGACAGATCCTGGTCGCGGACGCGAGCCGCAGAACGCGCAAGTTGAATGCCTACGTCTCGGGCCTCGGCCGAACGCGCCGCATCGTCCTTTTCGACACGCTCCTCGGGGAGGCGGATCGGCAGGAGGTGCAACTCGTCGTCGCCCACGAGTTGGGCCACCGCCGGGCGCGGCATGTGGCCAAGGCAACGCTGCTCGGGATGCTCGGGGCGGCTGTCTTCGTCGCCGCTCTCTGGGCGCTCCTCCGCCTGCCCGCCCTTCGCTCGGCGCTCGGCGTCACGGGAGCCGGCGACCCGCGGGTCGTGCCCTTCGTCCTCCTGCTCGGGTCGCTCTTCGGCCTCGCTTCCTCTCCCTTTGGCGCATCGCTCTCGCGGCACTGGGAGCGACAGGCGGACGCGTTCTCGCTCGAGCTCACGCAGGATCTTGCGACTTTCGAGTCGACCCATCGCCGGCTCGCTCTCATGAACATCGCCGACCTTGTCCCGCCGCGGCTCTTCTACCTCGCGTGGTTCAGCCACCCGACCCCATCCGAGCGGATCGCTGCGGCTCGTGCGCTTCAGCAGGCTGCCGGAACCTCCGCTTCGGTCAAAGAGCCCTTGCCTGATCCGAAGGCGCCGCGCCCCGTGTGATCGTGACGCGGCTACACGCCGTCAGCACCTCTTCCCCTTTGAATGAAGTGGCCATGCCTGGCGGTGATCTCGTTTTGGTCACGCGGCGGTTACCGAGCAAGACGAGCACCGACTGACCCTCTGCCAGGTAAGCATGGAGCGGAGCGGGTCCTCGATTTCTCCGCCGTTAACCGCGCTTGGCCAGCCCGCTATCGCGTCGCCCGGCGCCTGCCCGCCAGGCCTGGCCGATTTGCCGCAGCATCTGCGGGTACACGATCAAGTGCCGGAATGGCCTGATCGCAGTCATGTAGCCGGTTCCGAGAAGTCCGTTCGGCTTCACGTAGACCGCCAACTGACCGCGGTAACCGCCCGCCCCGTCCGGGACCCAGCCGACATGCATCACGCCGCGCATGGTCCGATTGGAGATCTCCGCCGCCCACTCGTCGTCGAGCAGGTACAGCGAGGTGAAGGGGAGTGCGGCGAAGTCGGGGCCAGAGGGGGCAGCGCGCAGATCCGCCGGCATTCGCTCGCGGAGCGTCGGCGCCCCGGAGCCAGCGCCTGAGCTATCCCACCCGAGCAACTCGCCGACCTTCCACCGGATCGCCCAGAGCATGCGCACCGAGTGCGAGGAGCCGTGCGACGAGTCGCCCGAGGCGATGAGGTGCACGAGCCGAGGGAAGTCGTCCGCAGCGCCCGGCGTCGGCAGTGCCCACACATCCTCGAGCCGGTAGTCCTGGATGAGCTCGTGAATGCGCCATGGGCGGGAGGTTTGCGCCGTGTTCGGAAGCCTCATGGACACCTCCGTCAGTCTGCCGCGTCTCCCCAAGGCGCTGGAGTGACGAGCAGATGGACCCAAGCGACAGCCTTCGCTTGACCTCGGACTACTTGAGTTCCCGCGGCACCACAAACTCCGTCAGTCGGGCCGCGCCGGGAGCAACGTCGGCCCAGCGTACGACGTCCGCCTCGAGCTCAGCAAGCGCTCCCGTCGGGACATTCACGCTCGCGCGTTCTCGGAGTTCGCCCGGCGCAGCGAGCAGCAGCAACACCTCCATCAGGCCGGGGTTGTGTCCAACGAGCATCACCTCATCAGCTTCGTCGGGAAGCGCCCGGATGCGGGCGAGCAGTGTTTCGGCCGCGGCTGCGTAAAGAGTGACCTCGATCCACACTTCTGGCTCGCCGAGGGAGGGACGCACTCGCTCTAGCGTCTGCTGCGCGCGGACCGCACTCGAACAGACGACTAGCTGCGGGTTGACTGCGTTCTTCTTTGCCCAGCGCGCCAGGCGTTTTGCAGCTTTTCGCCCACGGGGTGCGAGCGGGCGGTCGCGGTCACGGAGCGCTGGGTCATCCCACGCCGACTTCGCATGACGAAGCAGAAAAAGGCGCTTCACGTACCCACGATACGAGAGCAGACCCATCGGGTTTCTGGCCGCCCCTACGGGCTAGTCCGTCTCTCGCTTCGCGAGATCCCCGCTACCTCCGCGAAGTGCCGCAGCCTCGGCATGCTCTCGGTCAGGTACCGCTCGAGCCAGCGCAGCGCCGCCTTCTCGTAAGTTCGAGAGGTCGTGCGATTCTCACGTGGGAGACTCTTCGCGTGGACAAGCCAGCCTACATCGCGTACCAGGCGTTCGGCTCAGGTCCCCTTCGACCGCGTCGTTGTTCCGGGCTCACTCTCCAACATCGCCTACGGCTGGGAGTTCTAGAGCTGGCGGAACTACTACGGAGCGCTCGCCTCGTCCCCGATCTCGTCGTCGGGAGAAAGGCCCCGATCTCGTCCGTGCGTATGGGAGAGAGGGAAGGCCTCCTCAGGCATGTCCTCTCAAGACTCGACCGGGGCCTTGTTCACTCCCTACCCCGCAGGCGAGTTTTTAGACACCGATGGCGACGCCTGACACGCGTCTTTCGTGCCCGTGAAGATGCGGCGGGCGGTCCTCGGGGAGAGGTCCTTCGGGGAAGGGTCCGACCGCCGCCGAGACACCCTTTCACATTCGACCTGAGCGCGAGGAGGACGAAGATGGCGGTGTCTAGCTGCGGGTTCTCGGCGGGGGCTTCGTCTTCCGCTTCGTCTTCCGCCGCGCTGCCTCCAGCAGTTCCTCCGCGAGGCCTTCCTCGTGTTGGGTCACCTCGTCGAAGGCCTCGCGCATGCGACGGAGGTCAGCTGCGACATGCACACGTCGTTCCTCGCCCTTCACAGCCCCTGGCTCGAACATCCCATCTCCGAGCAGAACGTCGCGAAGTCGTCGTTCGGCCCGCTTGTACTTCTCGCGGGGGTCATCTGCTGGCCGCATCAGCGGTGTCAGTGTGCCAGCGCGGTCGTTGTCGTTCAGCGTGGGCTTCTCGCCCCAGTAGTTTGGAGCGTCGTGTCGGCTCAAGAACATCACGATGCACAAGACGATGAAGCTCGCGAAAGCGAGTCCAGCGCCGATCGCCGCAGTGAGATCCCAGAGGGACACTCAGGGCAATCATCCTCCTGCGGCAGCCCTTCCTCCAAATGCGCTGTTTAGAGGCGCTGTGGATCTCCTGACCGCCAGCCAGGCCGTATCCTCCCGAAGGCTGATCGGTACGGATTTGTCGAGATGGGGGCCGGACGCGGAATCGAGAAGCCGATTGCCGTCAGTCCTCATCCCCCCTCGGAGGAGGTCACGCCCGGCCCCGGGCCCACGGAGTATGCGCGCCTTCGAAGGCTGCTCGCAGCCGGGCTCTATGCCTGCGGATCGAAAGTCCTTAGGCGGGCGGGGCGGCAAGCCATCGCCGCCCCGTTCCCGCCTTCCCCGTATAAACGAGGGGTTGCTTCGAAATCTGAACTCGCCTACGCGATCGCCGGGTGCGCGATCACGCGCAATGCGGTGAGAGTCGGCATCGCTCCGTTGGCGAGATCGGCCTTGCAGACCTTTGCCTGGACGAGCAGGCGGTCGTGCGGCATGAGGTCGGTGATGGCCGTCTGGCCTTGACGACGGACCTTCGTCAGGGTCAATACGTAACCCAAGCTCGCCTGGTGGGAGGGCAAGAGAGCCGGGCATCGTCCCGGCTCTCTCTTGTTACGGTGGCGGCATGAGCTTCTACAAGGTCGAAGTCGTGCAGCGCCGCTGGTACACGGTTGAGGTTGAAGCCGACAGCGAGTCGGAGGCGGAGAGCATCGCGCTCGCACGCAAGAGCGACTGGGAGGACGGAGGACACGAAAGCGTCGAGGAGGTCGAGGAGATCACCCAGCTTCCGGCCCACGGGCTAACGTACTGAGAGCCGGGGCAGGAGTAGACCGCCCCGGCTCTATTCGTGTGGCTGCTGCGGCAGAGGATTCTGCGAGAGCCACGGATAGCGCGGGTCGCGCACCTTCTCGGCACGATCAACATTTACTGACGCGATCTGCTGTTCGCTCCGATCCCGGTGGTGCTAGTCCACTCCTCCGAGCCGTGCTCCTTGACCTCTCGCGCCGCCTTCTGCAACGCCAGCGCAAGCGCGCAAGATGTCGTCGCTCAAGACGGTCGGCGGCACCTTTCCCCTGCCGTTCTTCGACTCACGGGTAAAGGCGCAGATCGGTTTCTTTGGGTGGGGCACGGACTATCCCGCCGCTTCCGCCCGGTTCAGCCCGGCGGTCACCTGCGCCTCGTTTCAGCCGAATTCCCGCTCCAACTACAACGCCGCTCAGTTCTGCAACCGCCGCATCGACCGCGAGATCAGGCTCGCCGTCAGTCAGCAAGCGACGGATCCCGAGGCCGCTCGGAAGTTGTGGGCGCGAATCGACCGAGATGTCGTCGATCTGGCGCCTTTGGCTCCCCTCATCGTATGGAACCTCGTCGACCTCCTCAGCGAGCGTGTCGGCAACTACCAATACAGCGGTCGCGGCCAGGGCTTGCTCATCGACCAGCTCTGGGTCCGGTAGGACGTACGGTCGAAGTCCCGGGAGCGCTGAGTCGCCCAGCTGGAGCCGGACCGTCTACACGAGCGAGCGGTTCACGCCGAACAACAACGAGGCAAACCGTGCCGCCGTTGATGATTCTTCCCGCCTCTCGGCGCAACGGCTCTGTTGAGCGACGAGTGGAGGCGGCGGGAAATCGAACCCGCGTTTCATTCCCGCCGCCAGGGTGGCCCAGATCCGACGATCGTTGTGATGTCGGACCATCCCGCTGCTTGGCCGTGTCATGGATGCCTGTGTCATATCTGTCATCGGTGTGACGCTCAACAGGCGGCGTTCGGTTAGCCGTACAGGGAGATGCGTGTGTCCCGTACTGCGCTCCAAGGCCGGAGGCACCAACATGCTCGCTATTGCCCCTTCGAACAGGAGACACCATGTCACCGGAAGCCCTCCACTATCTGCAGCTCGCGAGAGCGTCGAACTGCTCGTGCGACATCCTCGTGGACGTATCGCGTCCAGCTGCTACTTCGTTAGCCGTTGGCTGCTGAGCTAGGTGGAGCGCAGATGCCTCTTTACATGGATCGGCACGATCTCCACGCGGAGTCGGCAGCGGACGTGGCCAACGCGCACGCTAGGGATCTCGAGGTTCAGGAGGCCTATGGCGTCTCGTTCCTCTCGTACTGGTTCGACGAAGCAAGTGGCTCGGCTTTCTGCCTTGCGAGAGCCCCGGGAGCCGAGGACATGGAGACCGTCCACCGCGAGTCCCATGGCCTCGTCCCGAACGAGATCATCCCCGTCTCGGAAGATGCCGTCCGTCAGTTCCTCGGAGTGGTTCGCAATCCCGCGGACGAGTCCGAGGTGACGAGTGCTTTTCGAACAATTCTCTTCACCGACATCGAGGGCTCGACGGCCTTGGCGGAGAAGCTCGAGCAGGCCGAGTTCATCGAGCTCTTGAACGAGCACGACCGAATCGTTCGAAAGGCGCTTCTCGCCTCTCGGGGCCGCGAGATCAAGCACACGGGCGACGGCATCATGGCTTCGTTTGACGAAATCTCCGATGCCCTCGATGCCGCACTCGCGATCCGAGAGGGATTCCAATCGAGAAACGCGGCCGCTTTGACTCCGCTCGGGGTTCGTATTGGACTTGCGTCCGGTGAACCCGTCGACCGTGACGGCGATCTCTTCGGGCCCACGGTCAACCTCGCCAATCGCCTGTGTGCGGCGTCCGCTCCTGGGTCCGTGCTCGTGTCCGAGGGAGTGCACGAGGCAGGTTCGTCACAGGGATTCGCATTCACGGAAGTTGATCGTCGCCAACTAAAAGGGTTCGCCGAGCCGGTCCGGGCGTTCGAGTTTCGCGGCGCCATATCGGATCAAGAGAACTGACGTCCGGAGCGAGCCCGCAGGGCGGCTGGCCTCCTACTCACAGATAGGTATCCAGCCAACCCCAGCTCACCCCCTTGGATCGGCTGCGACCGAGGACGTGGGGCCTGACGAGCGGCACGCGCCGAGGGGCGGGCGTGTGCGAGACGCTACGTCCCGTTGACCGCCGCCGAGAGAGCCGACAGCGTCGCCGGCCCGACGACGCCGTCGTCGGTGAGGCCTGAGGACGCCTGGAAAGACTTGACGGCCTGCGCGGTCGCCGGCCCGAACTTCCCGTCGATGGTTGTCGAGTACCCGAGCGCGACCAGCGCCTCCTGCACCTGCCTCACCTCCGCGCCCTTGGCCCCTCTGCGGAGGACCACGCCTTCCGGCAGCGTGGCCGGGGTGGTCGGCGTCGACGAGGTCGTGGTCGACGGGGTGGTGGACGTGGTCAGCGTCGTGGTGAGCGTTGCCGTCGTCGTCACCAGAGAGGTCGTTGTCTCGACGCCGCCGTTGAGCGAGCGCGAGACGAGGGCGCCGGCAAGAGCGCCGGCGACGATGAGGATCATTGCGCCGACGATGGCACCTACGATGAGCCTCCGGCTCCGCTCGCCCTCGCGAACACGGATGGCGGCATGCGGCTCGCCCTCGCCCTGCGCGGACTGACGCGTTTCGCGGAGTTCGGTCTCGTCGTCGGCGGCCGGGGAACGCCCTCCGCCTGTCTCGACGAACCAGTCGTCCTCGGGCGCAAAGGGTCGGGTCGGGAGCCGCCCCGAGCTCATGGCTACGAAGGTACTACGTGCCTCGGAGGGCCGATCGGACCGGTCAGCGTCTCGATCAGCGCGTTGAAGTCGGCGAAGGCCTTAAGGATCGGTGCGCCCGCCGACCACGTCGCCAGGTTGAACACTTTCGGACGGGCGAACAGATTCTCCAAGTTGAACGTCGCGAAGCGCACTGGTCCGGCGCTCCTCTCGGTCGGCTTGTCGATCATTTGACGACCGTACGAGTCCGCACCCTCCCCACACTGCGCTCTCCGGCTCGGCAACGGGCGGCATCTCCCGCAGTCGGCCTCTGACGGCTCGTCGAGCGTCAGCCCGGATTTCGGAAGCGGACGTGCATGTAGTTCTCGTGGTTCGGATACGGAGTGACAACATCACGCGGCCCGCGCAGGTCGGTCGCGTAGCCAACGAAGATCTTGCTTGCGCCGGCTGCGACGAAGCCATCGAGCAGGTCTTGCGAGAGGCGCCGGTCGATCTGTGCCGTGGAAGTCGGTGCCTGCAGCCATCCGTCGCGCCGCGGGTAGTAGACGTCCACGTCGAGCCCGTTCTGATGGGAGACGTGCTGATCCATGACCCCGCCTTTCCGGAGGCTGATGTCGCCGACGACGACCCGCGGGGCGTTCGGATGCGCCCTTCGGTACTGAGCGAGCACCTCGATGATCGTCCGGATCGTGTGTTCGTGGCCGTAGAGCCGTCAGGGCAGGTTGGGGCGCGAGTCGGTGTTCGGGTCCCACGTGACCCAGTCGAGACCCTCGACCGGAAGCTGGGTGCGACTTCACAGGGCTCACCCTTTTCGGCCTTGTCGACTCGAGCTCCCGTACCGAGCACAGCCAGTACGAGCGGATGCTTCGGGGCGTGATTCGCGCAATGAACGCCCCCGAGACGCGTGCGCATCTCGACGATGACGAACTTAGCCTGGCCGAGGGAGTGCTCGCCGCCGATGTCCGGTTGCCCGAAGCGATCGTCGGTGACCGCGGCTTCGCCTACTCCTTTATCTACGAGCAGAACACCCGACTCGGGATACAGACGGTCACACCCCTCCGCAAACTCCCGGGCGGGCGCGACCGGCTGACCGAGGGCACCCTCGCCGGGAGCGACGGCGTCCCCTTCGTGGTCGATCGGGACAGCGTCGTCCACTGTAGGCACTGCGGTGGCCCGAACAAGCGCATGGAGCTCCGCCGCGCCAAGCGCGAGAACCCTCGCCTCCTCGTGAAATGCCTCCTTCCCTCCGCACCCGATTCCCCCTGCAGCAGGTGGCAGAGCGTCTCTTGCGAGCGCGACTGGCTGATGCTCACGGAGCTCGAACGGAATGATCCCCGCTATCTCGCGCTCGAGTCCCGCTTCCAGTTCGAGCGATCGCACCACCTGCGCCGAGCCCGTAACCGGAACGGCGCGAAGGATCCGCTGCTGCGCCCGAAGCGGCTCGGGCGAAGGTGGCAGCAGCTGCTCCTGAGCGTTGGCTCGATGCTCGACTGGTTCAGGGCCGGGCTGAAGCACGGCTGGCTCGACGGAATGCAGGGCTATTCGGTGAAGGTGCTCAAAGGGATCAAGGCGGCGCGGAGGCAACTCGAGGAGCAGGTCACGAAGCGGTCCGAGGCCCGGCGACTGGAGCGGCAGAGGCTCGGCCTCGACCGCTGCCTTCCGAGCCGACCCGAACGCCCGCCGCCGACGCTGGCGGATTAGTCCTCAGCCAGCAGACTCGAGACCTCCGCACTGCGGAGGCTTCGGCCTGCTCAGAATCGCGCTGCGCGGCCGGACCGAGCCCGCCGACGGCGCTTCGAAGCCCAATCAGCGTGGTGATCGGTCGAGCGGCCCTCGATAATCGCCCTCAAACGACGAACCAGCCCCATTTCTGGAGCTGATTCAGGAACTGTCCTTATGGAGGCGGCGGGAATCGAACCCGCGTCCGCGGTCGCACCGAACAGAGCGTCTACGAGCGTAGTCCGTGCTTGCTCTCACCCGCCGGCCGGTTCACGGACAACCCACCGACGGGCCAGCCATCCTGCGTCGTCACACCTCAGGCGATTGGCTCTCCCTTGGTGCCAAGCCCGATTGTTGGCGCCGAACTCCGGGCCTCGGGCCCAACCCGGGTCGACGTCGCCTTACCTAGCTTCGACTAGGCGGCGAGTGCGAGTTCGTTCTTGTTCGCACTTGCTTTGGTGCCGGTTGATTTACGAGGCCAACCGGCGACCTCGGCTCGCAGCTCTGCCGGAGAACCGACCACGTCGAGACCTGATCGCCCCCGTATGTGTGTCAAGGAGATGAGGATAGCTGCCGATAACCGTCTCGGCCCGACTGCGGCAGGTCTAGAGACCCGGGCCCGGTGCTGGGAAAACGAGGCGAAAGGACACGGCAGTGGCTTTGATGATGGAGGAGAAGTACGACGACTTCGCCGACCTGCGCGAGCGGGCGAAGGCGGAGGTGTCGAAGGTCGTCATCGGCCAGGACCGCACTGTCGAGCTGCTTCTGATCGCAGCCGTCGCGCACGGACACGTCCTCCTCGAGGGGCCGCCCGGTAGCGCGAAGACGCTGCTCGCACGCGCCGTCGCGCACATGCTCGGCGCCTCGTTCAAGCGCATCCAGTTCACACCGGACACGACCCCCGTCGAGTTGAACGGGCAGAACGTGATCCGCGCCGGCGAGCACCTCTTCATGCCGGGCGCCGTCTTCACGAACGTGCTGCTCGCGGACGAGATCAACCGTACGCCGCCCCGCACGCAGGCCGCGCTGTTCGAGCCGATGGGCGAGCGCCAGGTGACCGTCGACGGCAAGGCCCACAAGCTTCCCGACCCGTTCCTCGTGATCGCGACGCAGAACCCGCACGAGCACGAGGGCGTCTTCCCCCTCCCCGAAGGTCAGCTCGACCGCTTCCTCTTCAAGATCGAACTCGAGTACGCCGACGCCGAATCGGAGCTGGCGATGCTCAACCTCCCCCACAAGGGCATCGCTCCGGACATGCTCGGCGAGGTCCGTCCGCTGCTCGGCGTCATCGGTCTCGACAAGGCCCGGCAGGAGCTCGAGCACACCGACGTCCCCGAGTCGGTCGGCCGCTTCATCGTCCAGGTCGGTCGGCGCACGCGTGAGCTCCCGGGCGTCGAGCTCGGCGTGAGCTCGCGCGCCATGATCCACCTCGTGATGGCCGCCAAGGCGAGCGCCCGCCTGAACGGGCGCGACACCGTCACGGTCGAGGACGTCCGCGAGATGGCCCCATACGTGCTCCGGCACCGCATCTCGGTGCGGGAGGGCACGAGCGTCGACACCGTCCTTCTCGACGCGATGTCAGGGGTGCCCGCCGCAGTGCCGCCGCCCGTCTCGCCCGTTTCCTAGCGCAAGATCGAAATCCGCGAGCGCGACCGATGATCAGCGGCGCTCTCCTGGCCGAGTCCCTCGGTCGAGGGGTTGACTCCCCCGAACGGGGGCCGCACAGTTCGGGTCGAGGCAAGAGCGGCTGGGGAGCCGGTTTGGGAGCCTCGTTCGGACCGCGCTACGATGGCGGCCGATCACCGTTAGCCGAGCGGGGAGGAAACGATCGTGGCATTGCTGATGGAGGCGCCGTACGAGAGCCTCGTCGACCTGCGCGAGCGCGCAAAGGCCGAGATCTCGAAAGTCGTGATCGGACAGGAGCGCGCAGTCGAATTGCTCCTCGTCGCCGCGCTGGCGCGCGGGCACGTTCTGCTCGAGGGGCCTCCGGGCAGCGCGAAGACGCTCCTTGCGCGAGCGACGGCGCACATGCTCGGCGCGACGTTCAAGCGCATCCAGTTCACGCCGGACACGACGCCGGCCGAGCTCACCGGCGTCAACACGCTCCGGATGGGCGAGCAGGTCTTCTTCCCCGGCTCCGTGTTCACGAACGTGCTCCTCGCCGACGAGATCAACCGCACGCCTCCGCGCACGCAGGCCGCGCTCCTCGAGGCGATGCAGGAGCGCCAGGTCACGGTCGAGGGGAAGGCGCACAAGCTCCCCGACCCGTTCCTCGTGATCGCGACGCAGAACCCGTACGAGCACCGCGACGTGTTCGAGCTTCCCGAGTCGCAGCTCGACCGCTTCCTCTTCAAGATCGAGCTCGACTACGCGGACGCGCAGAGCGAGTACCAGATGCTCGACCTGCCGCACAAGGGCGTCGCGCCGGACATGCTCGGCGAGGTTCGCCCGCTGCTCGGCGTCGTCGGCCTCGATCGCGCACGCGACGAGCTGGACGCGACGGAGCTGCCGGAGGAGGTCGGCCGATACATGGTCGCCCTCGCCCGCCGCAGCCGCGACGTCCCCGGAGTCGAGCTCGGCGTGAGCTCGCGCGGGATCATGCACCTGGCGAGCGCGGCGAAGGCCAATGCACGCCTCTCGGGGCGTGAGGAGGTCACCGTCGAGGACGTGCAGGAGATCGCGCCGTACGTCCTGCGGCATCGCCTGATCCTCGCGGACGGGATGAGCGCGGACGACGTGCTCCGCACGCTCATCGAGCAGGTTCCCGCGCCCGAGCGGGTCTACACGCTCCGCTAGCCATATGAGAAATGTCGGTCGGCCGAGGCCGCCCGCCGGGGCGGCCTCGGCGTTCCTGCTCTAGCGAGCTGCGGCTTCGTCGAGCGCGCGCCGCGTGAGCACGCGCACCAGATGGCGACGGAACTCGGAGCTCGCCGCGTGGTCCGACGGAGGCTCGGTGCCCTCGTCCGCATGCGTGGCCGCGTCCTCGATGGTGGAGCCGCCGGCGATCGCTGTCTCCACCGCGGTCGCGCGCAGCGAGGTTGCGCCCATGTTCGTGAGTGCGACCGACGCCTTCCCCACGGAGCCGTTCGAGCGCTCGACCACCGCAGCGACGCCGACCGTCGCCCAGTCCTGCGCGCGGCGGTGCATCTTCACGTACGACCACCCCGCCGAGCCCAGCTTCGGCACGCGCACCTCGACGAGCATCTCGTCCGGGCCGATCGCCGTCTGGAAGACGCCGGTGAAGAAGTCCTTCGCGGCGATCGTCCGCTCGCCGGTCGGGCCGCGCGCGACGATCTCCCCGTCGAGCGCGAGCACGACGGAGGGCAGGTCGGACGCGGGATCGCCGTGTGCGAGCGAGCCGCCGATGGTTCCCCGATGCCGCACCTGCGGATCGCCCACCTGGCCGGCGACCGACGACACGAGCGGGCAGTGCTGCTGCAGCACCGCGGACCCGGCCACGTCCTTGTGCCTGGTCAGGGCGCCGATGGCGATCACGTCACCGTCCTCGCGGACGTACGAGAGCTCGCCGATGCGCCCCACGTCGATCAGGAGCGCGGGCCGGGCGAGCCGCAGCTTCATCGCCGGAAGCAGCGAGTGGCCGCCGGCGAGCAGCTTCGCGTCCTCCCGCTTGGCGAGGAGCTCGATCGCCTGATCGGCGTGCTCGGCGACGACGTAGTCGAACGGTGCGGGGATCACGACCTCGCCTCCTCGATCGCCTTCCAGACTCGCTCGGGCGTCGCCGGGAGCCCCACGTCGGTGACTCCGAGGTGCGAGAGGGCGTCGACCACGGCGTTGATCACCGCCGGCGCCGCAGCGATCGTTCCCGTCTCCCCCACTCCCTTCACGCCGAGCGGGTTGTCCGCTCGCGTCTCGGTGCGGTCCGTCTCGTAGGACGGCACCTCCGCGGCCGAGGGGACGAGGTACGTCGCCATGGTCGTCGTGAGGAGGTTGCCCTCCTCGTCGTACGCGCCTTCCTCGTACAGCGCGGCGCCGATTCCCTGCGTGACGCCGCCGTGCACCTGTCCGTCGATGATCTGCGGGTTCACGGGGTTGCCGACGTCGTCGACGGCGACGTAGCGGAGGAGCCGCGCGTCGCCCGTCTCCGTGTCCACCTCGACCACCGCGGCGTGCGCCCCTCCCGGCCAGGAGAAGTTCGGCGGGTCGAACACCGCGGTCTCCTCGAGCCCCGGCTCCATCCCGTCCGGGAGGTCGTGCGCTGCGTGCGCCGCGAACGCCGCGCCCTGGATCGTCATGCTCCGGTCGGGCGAGCCCTTCACCGTGAACGTCCCGCCCTCGAACTCGAGGTCGTCCTCCGACACCTCGAGCTGGTGCGCGACGATGCTCCGCGCCTTCGCGATCACCTTCTCGCCTGCGTGCCAGAGCGCGATGCCGCCAACGGTCAGCGACCTGCTGCCGTACGTGTCCATCCCGAGCTGCGACGAGGCGGTGTCGCCGTGGATCACCTCGACGTCGTCCACGCTGACGCCGAGCTGGTCGGCGGCGATCTGCGCGAACGTCGTCTCGTGGCTTTGCCCGTGGGGCGAGGTCCCGATCACGAGCTGGACCGAGCCGAGCGGCTGGAAGCGAATCGTTGCCGCGTCCCAGCCTCCCACCGCATAGCGAACTGCGCCGAGGATGCGTGACGGCGCGAGGCCGCACATCTCGTTGTACGTCGAGAAGCCGACGCCGATCTGCTTGACGTCACCGCTCGCGCGCCGCTCGGCCTGGTCGGCGCGGATCGAGTCGAGGTCGAGGTGCTCGAGCAGCCGGTCGAGGCATCCCACGTAGTCCCCGGAGTCGATGGTGAGGCCGGACGCCATCGTGTGCGGAAACTCCTTCACGAAGTTCTTCCGCCTGAGCTCCACCGGATCCATCCCGAGCTCCGCTGCGAGCGCGTCCATCGTCCGCTCGAGGACGTAGGTCGCCTCCGGCCGGCCGGCGCCGCGATACGCATCGGTCGGCGTCGTGTGCGTGAACACGCCCGTGAACGTGACGCTGTAGTTCGGGATCTCGTACGGTCCGGAGTAGATCCAGGCGCCGAGGATCGGGATGCCCGGCGTCACGAGCTCGAGGTACGCGCCCATCGCGCAGATCGCCTCCGACTTGACGGCCGTGATCGTGCCGTCCCTCGTCGCCGCGAACGTGAGCTGGTGCACGACGTCGCGACCGTGGATCGTGCCGACGTAGTTCTCGGCGCGCTCCTCCGTCCATTTGACCGGACGTCCGAGGCGACGCGAGATCGCGATCGCGATCGGGCCTTCGCCGTAGACCTGGATCTTCGAGCCGAAGCCGCCACCCACATCGGGCGCGATCACCCGGATCTTCGACTCCGGGATGCCGAGCACGAGTTGCAGGGCGAACCGCTGGATGTGCGGCGTCTGCGTCGCGGACCACAGCGTCACGTCGCCGGTCGGACCGACCTGTGCGAGCACACCCCTGGGCTCGATCGCGTTCGGGATGAGCCGCGGCTGGACGTACCGGCGCGTGACGACGACATCGGCCGCCTCGATCGCCGCCTGGACGTCGTCCGTCTCGAGCTTCCAGACGTAGCACTCGTTCGTGCCGAGGTCCTCGTGCACGAGCGGCGAGCCGTCCTCGAGCGCCTTCTCGACGTCCGCGATCGACGGCAGCGGCTCGTAGTCCACCTCGACGAGCTCGGCGGCGTCCTTCGCCAGAGCGCGCGTCTCGGCGACGACGACAGCCACGCCGTCGCCCTGATAGCGGGCCTCCTCGGACGCGAGCGGAAAGTGCGGGGGCATCTTGATGTCCTCGGTGACCGGCCAGGCGCACGGCATGCCGCCCGCCCAGTCGCCCGCGAGGTCCGCCCCCGAGAACGCCGCAACGACCCCTTCTGCCGCGCGAGCGGCCTCCAGGTTCACGCTCTTGATGCGAGCGCGCGGATACGGGCTCCGCACGACGGCCATGTAGACCGTCCCGGGAAGCGTGAGATTTTCGACGAAGGTGCCGCGCCCGCGCAGCAGCGATGCGTCTTCCTTCCGCTTGACCGACGTCCCGATCACCTTGGGTGCTGCCTCGACGGCCGTCATGACGCCACCCCCGCGGCCGACGCGACTGCCTTCACGATGTTGTGGTAGCCGGTGCACCGGCAGAGGTTCCCCTCGAGGCCCTCGCGAATGGACGCCTCATCCGTCGCCGCGCCGCTCTCGACGAGGCTCACGGCTGCGAGCACCATCCCCGGCGTGCAGTAGCCGCACTGCAAGGCGTGGTGGTCGTGGAAGGCCTGCTGGACCGGATGGAGATCGCCGTTTCGCGCGAGCCCCTCGATCGTCGTGATCTCCAGCCCGTCGGCCTGGACGCCGAGCATGGTGCAGGACTTCACCGATTCGCCGTCCACGAGCACGGTGCACGCACCGCACGAGGAGGTGTCACAGCCGACGTTCGTCCCGGTGAGCCCCAGCCGCTCGCGCAGGACGTACACGAGAAGATCGCGCGGCTCGACTTCGAGATCGTGACGCACGCCGTTGACGGAAAACGCCACTCGTCGCATCGACTCTCCTTTCCGCTCGATGTCCTGCGAGCGTAGTACGGCGACGGAGGTTCCGCCACCGCGCAGGGGTGGTAGCGAAGTCTTCTCGAATCCTCTAGCGTGATGGCGTCGAGAGAGGGGGATGCGACATGCGCATCGCTTCATCAGTCACAGCGATTTCTTGGATCCCGTCCGATGCGATCGAGGGGATGCCGAAGCTTCCGTTCGAGCTCGGAGTCGCGCGCTACGACGCGCCGCCGCCCGACCGTGTCGAGGAGGGCGACCTCGAGCGCCTGCGCGCCGAGGATCGCTTTCGCGAGGCGAATTACCTGAACGCCTGGATCGAGGTGGAGGACGGGAAGATTGCGGGCCACGGATACGAGGGCACGGGGCTCGTCGGCTCGACGACCTTCAACCTCGGCATCAGGGACATCACCATCCCAGGCGTGGCGTTCGAGGTCCTGCGGCACGAGCCCGAGGTTCAGGGCGATTCCGTTCGCTTCGTGCAGACGGTTGGCGGACGTGCCGGGTTCCCGGCTCCACGCAGGGTGATCGGGAGGCCGTTCGTCCGGATTCACTCCGCCACCGCGTGGACGACGCTCGCTCTCACCATCCGAACGGACGGCTCCTCCGAGCACGAGCTCGTCGGGGCCAGCACTTTTCCCAGGCACTGGGTCTACGACCACGACGGCAACCTCGCCGCGAAGTCGGGAACGATCGACTTCAAGGCCTGGTACCAGGGAGCCCACGGCGAGCGGACACCGTGGGGCGACGAGGATTCCGAGGCCTTCGTCACCGCCGCCGAGAGCGCACTCGAGCGAGAGATCTCGCGCGAGCTCATGGCGGGCAAGATGATCCCCGAGCGACGCACGCTCGAGCCTGACGAGATGCTCGTCGAGCAGGGAGCGCCCGGAGACGAGCTCTACCTCGTCCTCGACGGCGTGCTCGGCGTGGAGGTAGACGGCGACGAGGTCGCGGAGATCGGGCCCGGTGCGATCGTCGGCGAGAAGGCATTGCTCGAGGGCGGCACGCGCACCGCGACGCTGCGCGCGCAAACGCGCAGTCGTATCGCAGTCATCCCGGGAGAGCTGATCGATCGGCAGGAGCTCGAGGGGCTCGCGGCGACGCGGCAGGCGTAGGCCCGCCGGCGGCTAGCGACGGCGCTTGAGTGCGCGCTCGATGTCGCGCTGGGCGTCGCGCTCGGCGACCGCGCGTCGCTTGTCGGCCCGCTCGCGGCCACGGGCGAGCGCGATCTCGACCTTCACGCGCCCGTCCTTGAAGTACATGCGGGTCGGAACGAGCGTCAGTCCCTTCTCCCGCACCTTGCCGTACAGCGAGTCGATCTCGCCGCGGTGCAGGAGGAGCTTGCGCTCACGGTCGGGCTGGTGGCCGAGCGGCCCGGCCTGCGCGTACTCGGAGATCGACGCGCCGACGAGCCAGGCCTCGCCATTGCGGATGTCCGCGTACGCCTGGCCGAGCTGGACGAGCCCGTCGCGTGCAGACTTCACCTCGGTGCCGGTGAGGACGACCCCGGCCTCGACGCGCTCGATGAGCTCGTAGTCGCGCCTCGCGCGACGGTTCTCGGCGATCACTTTCGTGCCGGACTGCCGGGGCACTAGTCGTCCGGGAGCGCGCTCGCGAAGCGACTGGCGACCTCGCGGAGCATCGCGAGCGCCACGCTGGGCTCCGACTCGACCAGTTCCAGCGCTGCGTCGCGCGGGATGGCGAGGCACCTCATGTCGGTCGCTGCCCGGACGCGCGCGTTCCGCCGCCCACCGGGAGCGAGGAGCGTGAGCTCGCCGAAGAACGTCCCCGCGTCGAGATTCACGGAACCCCCACGCCATTCGACTTTCGCAGTTCCGTCGAGGATCACGAACATGCCCGAGCCGGGATCACCTTCGAGGGCGACGATCTGGCCCGCGCTGCAGGCGAGCTCGCCCGCCGCGGAAGCCAGGCGCTCGAGGCCGGCGTCGGTTGCTCCTGTGAAGAGCGGAATAGCGCGAAGCTCGTCGGGGGTCACGGCGAGTTCATATCACGCGCGCGCCGCGATCCCTGCGCAGCGGTCGCAGAGCGGGAACCACGGAGCACAGGAGCGCCCGCACGAGCGGCAGCGGCCGATGGTCGGCGACTCCACCTCCACCCGCAGCCGCGCGACGACGCGTGCGGCAGCGGTCGCCTCCAACGCCGCCGCCCGCTCGATCGTGACTCCACCGACACCCGGGTACTGCAGCGCGAACCAGCGCAGGATGCTCGCCTCGCGCCCGGCCTGCTCGGCGTCCTCGAGCGACGAGCCGCGCAGCCGTGTGGTGTCGAGCAGGAAGTTGAGCTGCGGGCGCGCCACGCGATCTCCCGTGATCGCGAGCGCGAGTGTCGCCAGCAGCTCGAGGGCGTCCTCGTCCACCGGCGCGTTCACGAGCTTCCACATGTCAGAGAGGGAGATGTCCCGCCTGCGCTCTGCAAGCCGCCGCTGCACGGCCTGGAGCCGGAGGCGAAGTGGCTGCAAGGACTCGACCGCCAACCAGCTCTCGGCCGCCCACTCGCGCAGCGCGACGCGGTGCCAGGCGACGAGCGCTGCATCGAGGTGCACCGGATCCTGCACACCGAGATCGGTGAGCTGCGGCCGGATCCGCGCCTCGTCGACGGCGCGGTAGCCCAGGTGGCCGCCGGGCAGCGGGACGTGCGGCTCGAGGGCAGACTCGACGAGCTTCGGATTCGCCGAGCCCCAGCCGAGCCCGGCGAGTACGCCGACGTGGCCGCGCTCGACGAGCCCGAAGCGCCCCGCCCGTCCGGCAATCTGAGCGAGCTCCCACGGGAGAAGGTCGCGACGCTCCTCGCCGTCGAACTTCGTCGTCTCCGCGAAGAGGAGCGTCTCGCAGGGCAGGTTCACTCCGTGCCCGAGCACGTCCGTCGCGACGCAGACGTCGGCAGAGCCGGACACGAAGCGCTCGATCTCCTCGCGCCGCGAGGCCAGCGGCATCGCCCCGTACAGCACCGAGACGCGCTCCGGGTGCAGCCGGTTGACCTCGCCGGCGAGCGCGAGAACGGCGCGGCGGCTGAACGCGACGACGACGGTTCCGGGAGTCAGCGACCGCAACGTCCTCTCGCCCACGAACTCGAGGGGGAGCTTGCGCTCGAAGACCTTCAGCTCGCGCTGGGGGAACGCGCGATCCACGAGCGGGAGCGCGTCGAGCGCGCCGAGGAGGAGGATCTCCCGGTATGCGCCCGCGAGCAGCAGTCGCGTCCACGCCGAGCCGCGCTCGGTGTCGTCGGCCCACTGCACCTCGTCCAGAACGAGCAGCTCTCCGCTTTGCGGCGCCATCTCGACCGTCGAGCAGATGACCGGCGCGAGCTCGTTCACACGCTCCTCTCCCGTCACGAGACCGACGTGCTCGGCTCCGATCCACTCGCCGAGACGCCGGTGCGCCTCCTGCGCGAGCATGCGCAGCGGTCCGGCGTAGACACCCGATCGCTTCTCGGCGAGCTCCTGGAGCGCCGCGTATGTCTTCCCGGAGTTCGTCGGCCCCAGGTGCGCGACGACGCGCTCCGGCTCCACGCGGCGGGACGGCAACGTGATCGTGATGCGGCGCTCGGCCGCTTGCACCGCCTCACCCGAGCGGCGGCTTGCGCGGACGGAACGGCTCGGCCGCTTCTGGCGTCCTCGGGGTGGTCGGCGCCCGCGCATCGCAGCACCGTAGCGACGAGCCCGCGAGCTCAGACGCGCAGGAAGCGGCGGAGCGTCAGCCCCGAGCCGAGCGCCCCGATCGCGAGGCCACCCGTGATGAGGATCGCGGCCGTCCACGTGAACGCCATCGCGCGCACCTGCGGATCGTCCTGGATGTGCCCGAGGATCTGCGGCACCGCGACTTCGCGACCGAGGAACAGGAGGAGCACAGCTGCAACCGACCCGGCGAGCCCCGTGAGCACGCCTTCGAGCATGAAGGGGCCGCGGACGTACCAGTTCGACGCGCCCACGAGCTTCATCACCTCGATCTCCCGCCTGCGCGCGAAGATCGAGAGGCGGATCGTGTTCGCGATGAGGATCGTGGAGGCCGCGAGCAGGATCACGACGATGATCCCGAAGACGACCTGGATCCCTCGCGCGATCTGCAGGATCCGCTGCGAGACCTCCTTGCCGTAGCGGACCTGGTCGACGGCTGGGAGCTTCGCCTGCTGGATGGCGAGCGCGATCGGCTCCGTGTCCTCGCCGCGCTTGGGCACGATGTCGAACGAGGCCGGGAGCGGGTTCGACGCGAGGTTCGAAGTCAGCGCGGGATTCCGCTTGCGCATGATCGCCAGCGCCTCGTCCTTCGAGATGAAGTCGACGCCTCCGGGCTTGACGCGCGGATCCGACTCGATCTTCACCCGCAGGGCGTTGATCTGCTTCGTGGTCGCCTGGTCCGCGATGAAGACGTGGACGGCGAGCTCGCGCTTCTTGTCGTCGGACCACGAGACGAGCCACGTGCCCAGTCCGATGAAGACTCCGATGAGGAACATCCCGATCAGAACTGAGAGCGCGGACGCGACGGTGGTCGAGACGTTCGCCCCGATCGAGCGCAGGGCCTCGGCGAAGAGGACGCGAACGCGAGTCATGGGCCGGCTCCCGGCCCGTGAGCGGGGCGGGTTGCGGGGAACCGGGAGGTTCCCCGCGTCTTCAAGAAGAAGGCGGCGCGCGGGGGAAACATGGTTTCCACCGCCAACGCGATCCGTAGGCGAGCGTTCATTCCTCTGCGTAACCCCCACGCCGCTCGTCGCGGACGAGCTTGCCCGCTTCGAGCGCGATCACGCGCTTGCGCATCTTGTCCACCATCTCGCGGTCGTGCGTGACCATGAGGATGGTCGTGCCCGTGCGGTTGATGCGGTAGAGGAGCTGCATGATCCCGACGGACGTGTCGGGGTCGAGGTTCCCGGTCGGCTCGTCGCAGATGAGGAGCGGCGGGTGGTTCACCATCGCGCGCGCGATCGAAACGCGCTGTTGCTCGCCGCCCGAAAGCTCCTCCGGCCGCGAGTTCATCTTGTGCGCGAGGCCGACGAGGTTCAACACCTCGGGAACCTTTCTGCGGATCAGCGCGGTCGACTCGCCCTGCACCCTGAGCGCGTAGCCGACGTTCTCCCCGGCGGTCCGGTTCGGGAGGAGCTTGAAGTCCTGGAACACACAGCCGAGGTTCCGGCGCAGGAGCGGCACCTTCGATCCCTTGAGGCGCGCGAGGTCTCGACCGCCGACGATGATCCTCCCCGAACTCGGCTCGACCTCCTTGAGCAGGAGCCGGATCATCGTGGACTTGCCGGAGCCCGACGCGCCGACGACGAAGACGAACTCGCCCTTGTCGATGACGAACGACACCCCGTCGAGAGCGGTCACGTGGTTCGTCTCGTAGACCTTGCGGACGTCCTCCATCACGATCATGGTCGTCCCGGTCGACCGTCCGTTGTCGGTCTCCGCCGCCGCGGTCGTCGTCGTATCGGGTTCGGCGAGAGCCGTCATCTGCTCGATTTCCGTGTCTTCCGTCACCGGGAATAGATGCTCACACAGCCCGGGGGCGGGCTGCACCGGTTCCTGAGGGCGCTGCAGTGTAGCCGACGATCTCCCTGCATCTCGACCTAGACGACCTGTCCCGCGGCCTTGGCAAGCAGGTACGCGTGGACGAACCCGTCGAGCCCGCCGTCGAGGACGGACTGCGTGTTCCCCACCTCGTAGTCGGTGCGATGGTCCTTCACCAGCTGGTACGGGTGCAGCACGTACGAGCGGATTTGACTCCCGAAGCCGATGTCCTGCGCCGCGCCGCGTTCGCGCGCGAGCTCGGCCTCCCGCTTCTCCTCCTCGAGCTCGGCGAGCCGCGACTTGAGGATGCGCATCGCCGTCGCCTTGTTCGACGTCTGCGAGCGCTCGTTCTGGCACTGGACGACGATCCCCGTCGGGAGGTGCGTGATGCGTACCGCCGAGTCGGTCTTGTTCACGTGCTGCCCTCCGGCGCCGCTCGAGCGGTAGGTGTCGATGCGCAGGTCGGACTCGTCGATCTCGATCGGGGCGTCGTCCGGCAGGAGGGGTGCGACGACGACCTGCGCGAACGCCGTGTGCCGGCGGTGCGCGGAGTCGAAAGGCGAGAGGCGCACGAGCCGGTGGACACCGCGCTCGGCCTTGAGCGTCCCGTACGCGTTCTCGCCCTTGACGGCGACCGTCGCCGACTTCAGGCCCGCCTCCTCCCCCGGGCTCGCCTCCAGCACTTCGGTCCCGAAGCCCCGGTCGGCGGCCCAGCGCAGGTACATCCGGAGCAGCATGTCCGCCCAGTCCTGGGCGTCGGTGCCGCCCGTGCCCGCGTGGATCTCGAGGACGGCGTCGCCGGGGTCGTACCGGCCGGTGAAGAGCGCGTCCTCACGCAGGCGGTCGAGCTCGCCCTCGAGGGACTTCGCCATCTCGGCGATCGCGGCCTCGTCCTCCCCGAGCTCGAGAAACGCCTGCGCGTCCTCGTACTCGGAGCGCAACGACTCGTAGCGGTCGAGCTTGCGGGCGACGCGCGCATGCTCGGTCGAGACGCGCGCCGCTCGCGACTGGTCGTCCCAGAAGTCCGTCGCGCCCATCTCTGCCTCGAGCTCGGCGCGACGGGCCGCTAGCGCATCGGGGTCAAAGGTAATCACGGACCCAGGCGAGCTGGGCCCCGATCTCCTGCAGTCGCTCGTCGAGCGGCTTGCCGTCAGCCTCGGACATGCGGCCAAGGGTAGCCGCACCCAGGGTCGGACTCACCCCGAGCACGTCGACTCCGCTTCCCGCAAGCGCGCTGGAAGCGGCCGGGCGACATCGACGATCGACTCGAGGTCGAACACGCTCGGCGGCCGCTGCTGATCGTCAAGCCAGACGACGTTCAGGGGAGTGGCGCCCGCCAGGAACCCGTGAGCCGCGTCGATAGCGGATGAGAGCGCCTCGTGGCACGCGCCGCGGCCGATCCGGTCGACCAGCGCGAGCAGCTCGTACTGCACGGAATACATCTGATCGAAGAGCTGCTCCCAGGCCGCCCTGGTGCAGGTCGCTCCCGAGTCATCGCCCTTGCCCGAGGGACCGACACACGAATCCAGCATCCGGTTCCACCTCTGGACGGCCGAGTCCGCGTCGTCGGCCTGCTCCGCGATCCGACTTCGCTCTCCGGGTCGCAGGTGTGTCGCAGTGCGAACGGACGTGACCGACTGGGTGGCCGTCTGCGTCGTCGTCAGGGTTGTGGGCGCAGGAGCGTCCGCCTCGGTCTTCGGCGGCGGCGACGCGAGGTCCGGGCGGTCGTCGCTTCCACCGCACCCGGCGACGAACGCGAGCCCCACGAGACACAGAGCCGCAGCGGACCTCACGACGCTCTCGATGCTGGCCAGCAGGCCAAGCGCGGCTCAGCGGGTCGTGATCGTAAAGGAGGGGGCTCGTGGGGGAAACAATGGCTCCCCCACGTCTAAGCGCCGTGGCAGCGTTTGAACTTCTTGCCGGAGCCGCACCAGCAGGGGTCGTTGCGGCCGATGTCCTTGTGCTCGTTGACGACCGGCGCCTGCGCGAAGGACCCGTCCGAGTTCCCCAACGGCGGGGCAGCGAGCGCAGTTGCAGCGCCGCCCGCAGCCGCGATCACGTCCGCGCCGGCCGAGGTCTCGTGCTCGTAGTGAAGCGCGCCCTCGCGCGCCTGCATCGGCTCGAGCGCTGGCTCCTCGATCTCGACCGCGACGTGGAAGAGGGTGAAGACGACCTCGGAGCGGATCGTCTGTCCGAGCTCCTCGAACATCACGTGGCCCTCGCCGCGGTACTCGACGAGCGGGTCCTTCTGCGCGAATGCCCGGAGATGGACGCCTTCGCGGAGATAGTCCATTGCCTCGAGGTGCTCGCGCCAGCGCTGGTCGACGGTCTGGAGGATGATGAAGCGCTCGACCTCGCGCGAAAGCTCCGGGCCGAGCGCCTGCTCGCGCTCCTCGTACGTCTCGAGCGCGTCGTCGACGAACTCCTCGGTCAGAGCGTCGCGATCGGTGACGTTGATCTCCTCGCGCAGCTCCTCGACCGTGATGTCCGTCGCGTACAGCGACTGCATGGCGGTAACGAGCCCCTCGAGGTCCCAGTCCTCGCCGTACTCCGCGTCAGTGAACTGGGCGACCGTCGTCTCGACCGCCTCGCGGATCCACTCGCGCACCTCGGCGGAGAGGTCCTCGCCCTCGAGCACGCGTCGGCGCTGCTCGTAGATGACCATGCGCTGCGTGTTCATGACGTCGTCGTACTTGAGGACGTTCTTGCGCGCGACGAAGTTCTGCTCCTCGACCTTCTTCTGCGCGCCCTCGATCTGCTTCGAGAGAATCGATGCCTCCATGGGCTGCTCGTCGGGGATCTTGAAGCGGTTCATGATGTTGTAGATCCGGTCGCCGGCGAAGAGACGGACGAGATCGTCCTGGCCCGAGAGGTAGAAGCGCGTCTCGCCGGGGTCGCCCTGCCTGCCCGAGCGGCCGCGGAGCTGGTTGTCGATGCGGCGGGCCTCGTGTCGCTCGGTGCCGAGGACGTAGAGGCCGCCGAGCTCGAGCACGCCCTCGCCGAGCTTGATGTCGACGCCGCGGCCGGCCATGTTCGTCGCGATGGTGACGGCCCCGGGCTGCCCTGCGTCCTTGATGATCTCGCCCTCGCGCTCGTGCTCCTTCGCGTTCAGCACGTTGTGCGGGATGCCCTTGCGCTTCAGGAGCTCCGAGAGATACTCGGACGTCTCGACGGCGATCGTGCCGACGAGGACCGGCTGCCCCGACTCGTGACGCTCGACGATGTCCTCGAGCGCTGCCGCGAACTTCGCTTCGGGCGTCTTGAAGATGAAGTCGTTCTCGTCGAGGCGCGCGACGGGCTGATTCGTCGGGATCTCGACGACGTCCAGGTTGTAGATCTCGACGAACTCCTTCTCCTCGGTCTTCGCGGTTCCCGTCATGCCCGCGAGTTTCTCGTAGAGACGGAAGTAGTTCTGGAGCGTGATCGAGGCGAGCGTGACGTTCTCCTCGCGGATCGAGACGCCCTCCTTGGCCTCGATCGCCTGGTGGAGGCCCTCGCTCCAGCGGCGGCCCTCCATGATGCGGCCGGTGAACTCGTCGACGATCTTGACCTCGCCCTCCTGCACGACGTAGTCGACGTCGCGCTTGTACAGCGACTCCGCCTTCAGCGCCTGCATGAGGTGGTTGACGAGGATGACGTTGTGCGGGTCGTAGAGATTGTCGATCCCCAGCGCGCGCTCGACCTTCTCGATCGTCGACTGCGCCGGAGAGACAGTCTTGAACTTCTCGTCGTACAGGTAGTCCGCGCCCGAGAGCTCGGTCTCGTCGAGGCCCTTCGCCGTCTTGCGCGTTGCGGGCGCGCCGTCGAGATCTCTGGCCACCCGTGCGAACTGGTAGTAGGTCGCAGCGGCGGTCTCGGGCTCCCCGGAGATGATCAGCGGCGTCCGCGCCTCGTCGACGAGGATCGAGTCGACCTCGTCCACGATTGCGTACGCGTGGCTGCGCTGGACGACGCCGTCGAGCGTGACGGCCATGTTGTCGCGGAGGTAGTCGAACCCGAACTCCGAGTTCGTCCCGTAGGTGACGTCGCACGCGTACGCCTCGCGGCGTTCGGCGAACGGCATGAGGTTCTGGATGGAGCCCACCGAGCTGCCGAGGATCTCGTACACCGGCTTCGTCCAGTCGGCGTCGCGCTTGGCCAGGTAGTCGTTGACCGTCACGAGATGGACGCCGCGACCGGCGAGGCCGTTCAGGTACAGCGGCTGGACCGCGACGAAGGTCTTCCCCTCGCCGGTCTTCATCTCGGCGATGTCGCCCTCGTGAAGCACGATCCCGCCCATCAGCTGGACGTCGAAGAGACGTACGCCGATCGTGCGCCTGAACGCCTCGCGCACCGCCGCGTATGCCTCGAAGAGGATGTCCTCGAGCGACTCGCCGTTTTCGAGTCGCTGCTTGAACTCCGCCGTCTTTGAGCGGAGCTCGTCGTCCGTCAGCTTCTCGAAGTCGGGCTCGAGCGTGCCGATGTACTCGGCCTGCTCCTTCAGACGCTTGAGCCGGCGCCCCTCGCCCATGCGGAGGACGCGCTCGAACTTACCGAACGACGTGGTGGACACGGGTCTAGGGTACCGGCTCGCCTGGGCGACAGACACCGCGCAGGAAGTGCACCGAACCGTTACCGCCGGTTCACCGTGACGTCACCGCGGCCCGGATAGCGTCGCGTCGATGGACGAGGCGCAGCTCGACGGAATCCCGCTCTTCGCGGGCCTCACACTCGACCAGCGAGCCTCGATCGCGAGCGTGTGCGCCGAGCTCGAGGTCGAGGAGGGAGCGACGCTCGTGAAGGAAGGGGACTTCGGGTTCGCCGCATTCGCGATCACCTCGGGGGCCGCCGACGTCGTGCACGACGGGGTCGTCGTCCGCACGCTCGGCCCAGGCGACGTGTTCGGCGAGATCGCCGTACTGTCGGGAGGGCGGCGCACCGCCACCGTCGTCGCGACGAGCCCCATGACCCTCGTCACCGTCCTCAATCGCGACATGTGGCGCCTCGAGCGCGAGCTTCCGGACGTCGCGGCCGTGCTCCGCGCGACCATCAGCGAGCGCCTCGGAACCGCCGCGCCGGACCCCGCCTAGAGCGCGAGAACTGAGAGCTCCCAGACGTCGCCTCGCAGGCGATGCGCGTGCGCGGCGTAGGGGCCAGCGACGCGCGCGCTCGCGATGCGCTCGAGCGCCTCTGCGCGACCCGGGTCGGCCTGCAGGTCGTCGACCGTGAGCACGAGCTCGGACCCGTTCCAGGTCAGCTCGAGCTCGGTGCCGCGCGGATCCGGGTCGAGGCGGTCGACCTCGATCGAGACGCCTCCAACTGCCCACACCGCGGACCGACGCACGGCGAGCGCGCGATAGGGACGCTCGATGTCGTCGCCGAGAGCATCCGCGAACGGCGTCGGGTCGGAAGCGCTCTCGGACTCGAGCACGAACGTCCCGTCTGCGAGCGCGACGAACGCGACCTCGTCACCCGTGATGCCGTCGACCTCGGCCGTCGCAACCGCATCCCACTCGCGCTGCCTCTGGAGTCCTGTGATCCCGGCGGCGAGCCACTCACGGCCCGGATCGAGCGGCACTGTCTAGAGCTCGCAAGACCGCGATCCGCTCGCGCGAATCTCGGTCGCGTAGAAGTCCCTGAGGGCGGCTGCTGCGCATCCGCGGCGACCCCGAATCTCAGTCATCCGCTACGCAGCTTCCTCGCCCGCCGCATCGCCCTTCGATTTCCGGGCGACCCGCCGGGGCTCGAGCACGCGCTTGTCGCGGTAGCGCTCGATCTGACGCTCGAGCTTGTCGAGGAGCTGATCGACCGCCGCCTCGTACGTCGTGGCCGCCTCGCGGGCGACGAGGTTCGGCCCCTTCGTATACACGACGCCCTCCACGACGTGATCGTCGGAGATCGCCGGGTTGTGCTCGCGCGAGAACGTCACCTCGACGACCGTCCCCTCGTACAGACGTCGCGAGAGCTTGGAGAGCCGCTTTTCCGTGTACGAACGCACCGAGTCCGGGACGGATTCGTTCTGTGCCTTGACCTGGAGCTGCATAGGCGGGCGCTCCTTTCGAGATCCTGGCGATGGAATCACTCCCAATCTAACGAACCGCCCGCGCGAAGGTCACGACGTGAACGCGACGCGCTCCGGCGCGTCGACACGCGCTCGCGCAGGCGTCGACCGTCGCCCCGGAGGTGTAGACGTCGTCCACGACGCAGACCTCCACAGGCATCCCAGAGCGGGCCTCGACACTGCCTCGAACGTTCCTACGCCGAGCGTCCAGCGACAGCCCGCGCTGGCGGGGAAGCGGCCGGCTTCGCTCGAGCACGTCATGAACCGGCACGTCCCAGACGCGAGCGAGCTCGGCGGCGAGCGTGCTCGCAGGAACATCGCCGCGGCGCCAGGCCCGTTCGGGATCGCCGGGAACCGGGACGAGGCACTCGACCCCGGGCGCCGGAATCACTTCGGCGACGAGCGTCGCCGCCTCGCGCGCGAGTCGTCGCCGCCCCCGCTCTTTCCACGCCTGGACGAGCGCACGCGCTCTCGCGTCGTAGACGATCGCCGACCGCGCAGCGACGAAGCCGAGCCGCCGTCCGGCACATTCGGCGCAACGCCGGACGGGCCAGGGCCCCGGCGAGCCGCACCGCTCACAGACGGGAGGAACGAGCCGGGTCAGCGCAGCACGACACGAAGGGCAGAGCGCGTCGCCGGGCACGTCGCAGACTGCGCAGCGCTCGGGCAGCACGAGGTCGAGCACGCGCACGTGGCGAACGTACGCACGCGGCAGTCACACCTTCGTGCCGAATCGGTGACGGTTCTCCGTCGCTATCCGCCGCCGCCGCCAGGGATCGGCGGATCGGCCGCGAGCGTCTTCTCGAGCCCTAGCGCGAGCTCCTCGCGCTCGGCGGACGTCAGGCGCCCCGCCGGATGGAGGGGCTTGTACTGGATGGGCGGCATCGAGCCGTTGCGCACGGACTCGACAGCATCTCCCGCGCCCTCACCTTGCGGCTTGTTCCACTCCGAGAAGTTCAGCGTCTCGCGCCCGCCCTTCACGTCGGCGTAGACGAGCCACGACACCGGAGCGATGTTGCTGTACCAGGGCCATGTCGTGAGGTTGCTGTGGCAGTCGTAGCAGGCGCCGACCGCAAGCTCCCGCGTGCGCGCGGAGTCCCACTTGACCTCCTGCGTGACGGGTGGATTGCTGTGATCTCGCCCGTACGGGATCAGCTGAATGAGGCCGAAGAGGACGACGCCGCCGATCGCGATCCACATGATCCACTTCCGCACGGCTACAGCCTGGACCAGCGCGCAGCCCAAAACCTCGGTGAAACGGCGGGGTGGCGCGCGGCTTTCTACCGATCGCCAAGCGGATCCGCGGAGACGAGCTCGCGCAGGTCGTCCTGCGCGCGCTCGAGGTCGGCCGGCGTCTTGATGGGCGAGAAGCGGCCGCTCGGACCACGTCGAGGCACCTCGAGGTACTGGGTCGACACCAGTGCGGACGCTTCGTGATATAGACGCTCCAGCTGAACGGCGCTGCGCCCCTCGACCGGCTTCTCCACGTACAGCCAGGTGAGGTCGTAGTCGACGTCGAGCGCGTCGATGCCGAAGAGGGCGGTGTTCGTGTTGAAGACGGGCGCGAGACCCTGGTCGAAGGAGGGTGGGAAGCGCGGCCCTTCGACGAGCTGCACCCTGCCGTCGACCCGCACGGGCGCCCCGCCCATGTCTCCCTCTTTGCGGGCGACCTCACACGTGAGCGGCTTCCCGGCGAGGAGATGCGAGCCGACGACGACGGGATCCACGCGCGCGCCGAGGTTGTCGACGTTCGAGATCGTGGCGGTGCGAACACCCCGCTCGCGCAGCGCAGCGAGCGTTCCCGAGCGCCGCAGCCCCTGGAAGAGGTCGCCGTGCCCGGGCGCGTACAGCGAGACCCGGCCCTCGGCGTCGCGGAAGAGGTCGCCGTCGGGCTCGAGACGGAGAGAGACGAACTGGTTGAAGATGAGCGGGTCGCCCAGTCCCTGCTCGGCGACGTGCGCGCGGATCGCCTCGTCGGTCGCGAAGCTCGTCATCAGCGCCACCGGGATCCGTGAGCCGAGCCGTTGCTCGAGCGAGACCGTCTGGGCGAGCTTCGCCTCGAGGAAGCTCTTCCCGTCGACGGCGTCGAGAACCGCCTTGACGACACCGCCGAACCGTGTCGCCATGCCTCCGGCGAGGATCACCTGCGCGACCTCGTCCCGGGCGAGAGCGCCGAGCCCTGCTTCGCGCGCTGCCTCGTAGCCTGGCTCGCCGGGCGCGGGGAGGTGCGTGACGTCCTCGGGAGCGGGCGGCTCGATCACGCCGCGAACGAGGTTCGCCTCCGGCGACAGCTCTCGGGAGGCGACGCGAGCTCGGAGCGACTCGAAGAGCTGCTCGTCGAACCCGAACCGGTCGAGGATTGCCCGCGTCTCTCGGTCGACGTCGATCACGACGCGCTCCACTCGTGCGTCGGAAGCGACGACGCGTACGGCACACGATGAACGCCGACCTCGGTCACGATCGCGGCCACGAGATCCCAGGGGGTGACGTCGAAAGCCGGGTTGCGCGCCGGGAAGCGCGACGTCACCTCGAAGGGATCGCGCTCCTCGATCGGGATGTCGGCGCCCGTCGGCGCGCCCGCGTCCAGGGTCGAGGTCGGCGCCACGACGTAGAGCGGCAGCCGGTGGTGCGCCGCGGCCACGGCGAGCGAGTACGTGCCGACCTTGTTCGCGACGTCGCCGTTCGCCGCGATCCGGTCGGCGCCGGTCAGCACCGCGTCCACCTCGCCGGCGGCCATCAGCGATGCCGCCGCCCCGTCCACGATCACCGAGAACGGGATCCCGAGCGCCTCGAGCTCCCACGCCGTCAGACGGGCTCCCTGGAGCAGCGGACGCGTCTCGTCGACCCAGACGTGGTCGACGAGCCCCGCCTCCCACGCCGCGCGCACCGCGCCGAGCGCGGTGCCATAGCCTCCGGTTGCGAGCCCGCCCGTGTTGCAGTGCGTGAGGAGTCGGGCACCGGAGGGGACAAGCCGGACCGCATGCTCGGCCATCCGCCGGCAGCGCTCGACCTCCTCGGCGTGAAGTGCCCTCGCTCGTTCGGGGCTTGGATCGTCCCGCATGCCCTCGAGCGCCCAGCGCAGGTTCACCGCCGTCGGACGCGACGACGCGAGGAGATCGAACGCCTCGTCGAGATCCTCGCCGCGGCCGGCGGCGAGCGCGAGGCCGTACGCGGCCGCCACTCCGATCGCGGGCGCGCCCCGCACGGCGAGCGTACTGATCGCGGCGGCGACCTCCGCAGCCGACCCACAGCGAAGCTCGACTTCCTCCTCGGGTAGGCGCCGCTGGTCGAGAACGACGACGGCGTCGTCCTCGAGCCGGACGATGCGCTCGGGCGTCAGGTCGCGCGAGGCCACGCGCCCAGCCTACGCTCCGCGAGAAACCAAGCCTTGACGGTGGAACCACCCGCAGCAAAGGGCATCAGCACCCAGAGCCCGCACACGACAGCGACCAGGACCCGACGCCCACGTGCGAGCGCGCGCGAACGGGCGTCGGGAGGTCGCTCTCATGAACGCGGTCGTCGGCTGCGAGCGCGCGAGGTGCCTAGGTCCCTCGTCCCAGCTCGCGAGGTACTTCGCCTGCTCCTCGGTCAGCTGGTCGATGGAGATGCCCATCGTCTCGAGCTTCAGCCGGGCGATCTCGTCGTCGATGTCCTTCGGCACGTCGTAGACCTTGCGTTCGAGCGTCGCCGCGTTCCGAATAACCCACTCGGCCGCGAGCGCCTGGTTCGCGAACGACATGTCCATCACGAGTGCGGGATGACCCTCGGCCGCCGCGAGGTTCACGAGGCGCCCCTCGCCGATGAGGTACAGGCGACGCCCGTCGGCGAGCGTGTACTCGTCGACGAGAGCGCGAGCCTCTCGCGTCTCGACCGCGAGGTCGCGGAGCGCGCCGATCTCGATTTCGACGTTGAAGTGGCCGGTGTTGGCGAGGATCGCACCGTCCTTCATTCGCTCCATGTGCGCGCGGATGATGACGTTCTTGTCGCCCGTGGCGGTGCAGAAGATGTCGCCGACCGCCGCCGCGACCTCCATCGGCAAGACCTCGTAGCCGTCCATCGCCGCCTCGAGCGCGCGGAGCGGATCGACCTCGGTGACGATGACATGCGACACCGATACCGCGCGCCCGCATCGCGACGCCGCGCCCGGCCCAGCCGTAGCCGGCGACGACGAAGCGCTTCCCGGCGAGAAGGACGTTCGTGGCCCGGATGATCCCGT
>CAVZNK010000018.1:0-39822 GCA_963776555.1 uncultured Gaiellaceae bacterium
ACACGAACCCGTTCACGGCGCGGCGATCACGAGGCCGGCGACCGTCAGCGAGATCAGGTAGTCGACGTGCGCCTGCGGCTGTCCTTGCCATAGCGTTGCACCCGCACCAGTACGCAGCAAGCCCAAGTCCCGATGATCCACGCGACCATTCAGCTGCTTCTATACGCGCTGCTCGCAGGGTTCAGCGCGCTCGCGTTCACAGCGACGATCGCGGTCATGCAGGCAGGTCGGTTGAAGACGCTCGGGTTCGGCACCGGCTTCGTCATCGGCCAGCTGCTCACCTGCTCGCTCTTCGTCATCTTCGGCGTCGTTGTCACGGGCGCGACCAAGCGGACCCACGCCGGGTTGCTCGCCACTCTCGAGCTGCTCCTCGCGGTTCTCCTCATCGCGTTCGCGCTTCGGGCCCGTCGGGCGCCTGTGGTCGAAACGGAAGGCTCGAGCGAGCGCACGCAGGCGATGCTCGAGCGGCTCAGCCGCATGCGTTTCCTCACCACGTCGATCGCAGGCTTCCTACTCGGGATCGGCGGCCCGAAGCGCCTGCTGCTCACGGCGCTTGCCGCCACGGCGATCACCACCGCCGGCGTGAGCGACGCGGGAGAGACCGCACTGGTCCTTTGGTACTGCGCGCTGGCGACGGTGCTCGTCTGGGGGCCGGTGATCGTCTATGTGCTCCTCGGAGACCGTGCCATAGGCGTCATGACGCACGCCCAGCAGCGACTCGCGCAGCGTCAGCCGGGGGTGAAGGTCTACGCGCTGCTCGTGGTGGCCGGGATGTTGATCCTCGACGCGCTGAGCCTTCTGCTGTAGCCCCCCGGACGCACGTCTACGTCGCGGGCGTCGCCACCGACGAAGAATCCACGTCGACCGCGTCGGCGGTCGTCGCCCCCTCCGTAGCACCTGTGATCGGCACCGCCGACGCAAGCGCGAGGCCAGGGCCGGTCCTCGCCCGCCTCATGTTCGTCACTGCTTGACCTAGAAGCTCTCCTCGCATCGCTCGCCTCCACGTCCGCGCCTACGAGAAGACGTTGACAGCGCGGGCGATCACCAGGCCAACGACCGCCAGCGAGATGACGGACTGCAGCGCCATGGTCAGCTTCGCCCAACGAGCCATGGGCATGACATCGGTGGGGCTGAACGCCGTGCTCGTCGTGAGCCCGAGGACGAAGTAGTCGACGTATTGCGGCCGCCATCCGGGCGGAGCGAACTCGGGGCTCATCTGCTGCGTGAACGCGAAGTCGGGATACTCGCGCTCGCCCAGCACCCGTGCGTACGGCCCGCCGCTGTCGAGCAGCCAGTAGAAGAGCCCGAAGACCAGACAGTTTCCGAGCCAGATCAGCGCGCCGGAGGCGAGTAGCGAGGTCGCCGAATCGGTCACCTTGCCTCCCTGGACAAGCTGCGTGATCAGGACCGCTGTGGCGACGAGGGTGACGATCATCAACGCCGTGAGGAGTCCGATGGAGAGAGGTCGTAGCCAACGCCTCCGGTGACTCAACTCGGCAGGATTCGCTGCGAGCAATGCGAGCAGCAACGCGATCTCGATGCTGGGGACAAGCCAACCCGGCCCGATGGACTCCCGCTCCGGCTGCGCAACCCTCAGGACGATCGTGATGACGATGAACGAGCCGAGTGCAAGCGCGACCGGCCAGCGGGGCTCGACGGCGATCGGCTCGTCGCGCGGCTCCTCGATAGGGCCCTCGCCCGCGGCTGGTCGCTCATGCTCGTTTGACATCTACTGCCTCCTGAGAGAACTCTTTCAGAGCGACGACTCTAGTGTCCTGTTCCAGCGCCCATCGGAGACGAGTCCATGACCGCTTACGTTAAGTGGAGTGGAGTGCGTTTGCGACGCCGTGACCAAGCGCTCCTGGTGCGCGTCGAGATGCCGACCTGAGTCGTGTCGCCAGGTCGAACTGGTTCGCCTACTGAACTCGCGCCGAGTGTCGTTCAGCCAGGCTTCGTCATCCTCGACTCGATTCGGTCGAGGCGCGAGTCCAGGTCGGTGATCGCCTGCCTCGTCCCGCGTAGCGCGTCGATGATCGACTGCGTGTCCCGCTCGCTCTGGCCCAGGTCGTCCTTCCGTGCCTCTGCCTCAGCACGCTGAATCACCGTGCTTGTGACCCCAGCGGTGAGAAATGCGATGAAGGAGACACCAACGACCATCTCGATGCCTCCGATCACGCGGCCAAACACGGTCGTCGGCACAACATCTCCGTAGCCGACCGTGGTCACCGTCTGTAACGCCCACCACATCGCGAGGCCTACGGACGGGAAGTTGTCGGAATCGGCGAACCGCATCACGACCGCTCCGACAAACGCCAGCCCGACGAAGGTGACAGCGAGGCCAAGTGTCACGGATCGTGCATTGGCGATCCGCTGGACGCGCCTCTCGATAAGAGAACCTTGCGCACGGCTCGGCGTAGGTTCGTGAGCCGTCATCGTAGTGAGGTTCAACGACTGAGTCGGCTTCCCTCGCGGCCACGTGGCCGTCTTCCAGCAAGTCACCGGCATCAACGCGGTGATCTACTACTCCGACAAGATCTTCGCGCTCGCGGGCTTCACCACACCGGAGCAGCAGACCCATGCCACGCTCATCGCGGTCGGGCTGGTCAACGTCTTGGCCACGCTGATCGCGGTCGCCTGGGTCGACCGCTTCGGTCGCAGGCCGCTGCTGTTCGCAGGGCTCATCGGGATGACGGTCGGCCTGCTGGGCATCGCGGCAGCTTTCGCCTTCCTCGACAAGAACCCGACCGCAGGTGGCGGTGCGAGCGCCGTCGGGATCGTCACCCTCATCGCGATGGTTGGGCCGAGCACGACGAGGGGTCGAGCGCGCCCAAGGATCCGACGCTCCAGACCGATCTGGCCTGAGCGGCCCAAGGACGCGGCGGAGGAGGCTTCGGCGACTGCCTTGACTGCGTCTGGGCGCCAGCTCTAGGGCTGGACCGAAATCCCCCAGCTCGATTCCGCGGACTGATCCGGCTCGAGTGAGATGACGCCTTCACCGCTGCGGAAGGCATTCGGCGGGCACGTCATGGGCTCCACCGCGAGCCCGGAACGCTGAACGGCCGGGATGTCGCCCGTGAACACCATGACGTACGTATAGGCCGCATCGACCCACAGGACCAGGCGCGATCCGCCAACCGCCTCGACTATGACGCGGGCTACCCCACTGCCGTCGCGCTCGAGGTCGGTGTAGCCGTGGTCGAGCTTCGTCTCACCGATACGAAGTGCCGAGCGGAAGTCGAGGTCCGTGCCGGCGACCGCGACGGTGCCGACCGGGATGCCACGGTCGTCGGAGCGGAGCGCCGTTCGCGCAGGGACCTGGAGCAGCAGGTCGTCGACCGTCTCCGTCCCGAGAGTGACGTAGGGATGCGCCCCGCTTCCGTACGGACAGGTCGCAGCACCGAGATTCGTCGCAGTCGTATGTACGGTGAGGCCACGCGCCGACAGCTCGTACTCGATCCCGAGCTCCAGCGAGAACGGATAGCCGGGCTGCGGATATAGGACGTGGCCAAGTTTGACGCGGTGCCGCTCTCGCTCCCGGACGTTCCAGGGCACCCAGCGGACGAGGCCGTGGATGGCATTCGAGTGCGCCGGCTCGGTCAGCGGAAGCTGGTACCGCTGCGCCTCGAACTCGTAGCTTCCGTCCTGCAGCCGGTTCGGCCATGGAGCGAGCACCTGGCCCCGTCCAGCGGTCGCCATCTCATCCACTTCGTAGCCGTTGATCACGTCCATGCCGTCGACCGTGTACGTCCGCAGCCCGCCACCCACCTCCACGACGACGACCCGCTGGTCCTCGAACGCGATCTCGAACTGCTCGCCGGAGGGAGGCGTCATGCTCATGCTGGTTGTGCGTGGACAGCCGTCGAGTCCGGACGGCGCGCAGCTACCGCGAACGACCACAGCCCCATGACCGCGGCAACTGCGGCGGCGATCGCGTAGACGGTGGACAGCTGCGTGCCTCCGTCCAGCAGCGGCCCTGTTCCGAAAGCGGCAATCCCGTAGCCGAGCTGGTAGAAGGCGATGATTCCGCCCGCTGCCGCCGCCGAGACGGCCGTGAGCTCCGACTGGCCGAAGCTGATCGTGAGCGGCAGGAGAGCCGAGCAGCCGAGGCCCGCCAGGCCGAAGGCGAGGATCCCCAGCCCCGGCTCGTCGTCGGGAAGCAACGCGATGAACACGAAGGCAACGGCGAGCACGAACGGGAGCATGTGGTACGTCAGCCTCGCGGGAAAGACGCGCTGCACGGCGGCGAAGAGGAGACGCCCGAGGGTCACCATCCCCCAGAACGCCGTCAGCGCCAGGGCGGCCTCGGTCGTCGACGCTCCGAGGTCCCTCATGTCCAGCTGCGACCAGTTGCCATTGACCGTCTCGCAGATGCCGTAGAGCACGGCGAAGCCCGCATACACCCAGAAGCGGCGCGGAATCCCCGATCGCTCGGACGCGCGGCGCACGAGATGTCTCCACCGCGAGCGGAAGACCGAAGCTGAGGACAAGGAGCAGCACCAGGAGCACCCCGACGACGAGCGGCAGCCCCCACCAGAAGCCGAGGCCGTCGAAGATCGCCACGAACACGGGCGCAAGTACGGTGCCCAGCCCGAGGAGTGCATTCAAAACGAGGATCGAGCGGTCGACGGCACCAGGGTTGAAGGCAGCGGTGAACGTGTTGAGAGCCGGCACCGCGAAGCCGAACCCCGCGCCGAGGCTCGCGGTCGCCAGGAGCAGGAGCAGGTAGGCGAGCGTCTCGTCGCCCGTCAGGAACGAGCTCACGAGGAGGAGCACCATCGCGGCAAGACTCGCCGACAGCCCGACGAGGTAGACGCGCTTCGTTCCAACGCGGCCGCCGAGACTCGCACTGAGCAGCGCGGCAGTGATCGCGGTGATCACCTGGGGGAGGAAGAGCGCGCCGTACTGCGTGCTCGAGAGGTCGTACTCAGACGGATCGGTCAGGATCGTGCTCGCCGCGGGGAAGGTGACCAGCGCGATGCCCTGCACGACACCTGCGGCGTATACGACCGTCCTCTCCGTCTGCGTCGCCACCGAGCCCCTCGCTCTCCGAGGCTACGCCAGCCGCTCGAGCAGGTGGTCGCCCACGCGGAGCGAGTTCGCCATCGCCGTGAGCGCCGGATTCACGGCGCCGATCGACGGGAAGACGCTCGTGTCGACGACGTACAGGTTGTCGAGCTCGTGGGCCTTGCAGTTCACGTCGAGGACCGACGTCGCTGGGTCGGTTCCGAATCGGGCGGTGCCCGCCTGGTGCGCGCAGCCGGCGATAGGGATGTCGTTCTTCGTGTAGGCGAAGCGGTGGATGAGGTGATCCGGATTCATGTCGAGCTCGCCGAGCATGGACTTCACCTTCGCGTAGAGCCGCTTCTTGGTCTCGAGGTTCGTCTCTGCGTAGGTGAGCGTGATGTTTCCCTCCGCGTCGACGGTGACCCGATTGTCAGGCCGAGGGAGATCCTCGGTCGACAGCCAGAAGTCGATCGCGTGCCGCGCCATCCGGTCGAGCGTCCACTCGGGCGCAAGCCGCGTCTCACGCGGCCGCTCGCCGCGGAACATCGGAGCCGTCGACTTGCCCACCATCTGCACGTTTCCCAACGGGTACTCGAAGTCGTCCGAGCCGAAGTAGAAGTCGTTGAGGCCGAGCGTCTTCTGGAACGCGGTCTGGTTCTCCTCGCGCGAGAGGGCAAGTACGGCCGTCGAGTCGTGGAACATGTAGTTGCGACCGACCTGGTCGGATCCGTTGGCGAGCCCGTTCGGATGCTTCTCGTTCGCCGACTCCAGGAGCAGTTTGGCGGTATTGGCGGCGCCGCAAGCGACGACCACGAGATCGCCCGCAAGCCGCTCCTCGGCCCCGTCCCGGTCGACGACCACCTCGCTGACGGCGGTGCCATCCCCGTTCGTCCCGAGCCTGACGACCTTCGCGTTCGTCGAAAGCGTCACGTTCGGATGCTCGAGGGCCGGCCGAACGCCGAGCACTTCAGCGTCGGACTTCGCATGCACGAGGCACGGGAAGCCGTCACACGTCGCACAGCGAATGCACGTGCTGAACGGTGAGTTGGATTCGTCGAGCATGATCCCGCACGGTGCGTGGAACGGCCGGTAGCCGGCCTTGGCGAGGTCGTTGGCAAGCTGCTGGATCCGCGGCTCGTGCGACACGGCTGGGTGCGGGTAGGGCGCACTCGAGGGAGGTTCCGTCGGGTCCTCGCCCCGTGCGCCGTGGACGTGGTACAGCTGCTCTGCGAGCGTGTAGTACGGCTCCAGGTCGTCGTACGTGATCGGCCACGCCGGCGAGATGCCGTCGTGGTGCTGCAGCTCGCCGAAGTCCTCCTGACGAAGGCGGTACAGCGCCGCGCCGTACATCTTCGTTGCCCCTCCGACGAAGTAGTGCACTCCCGGTTGGAAGGGCTTGCCGCTCGCGTCGTACCACGTGTCCGGCGAGACGTAGCGGTTGTCCACGAACACCGCTTCCGTCAGCCAGTTCTCGAGCTCGCGTGGAAGCCAGTCGCCACGCTCGAGGAGAAGGATGCGCTTGCCGGACGGTGCGAGATGCCGGGCAAGCGTCCCACCGCCCGCGCCCGTTCCGATGATGATGACGTCGTAGGAGTCCATCAGGAGATCTCCTCCAGTCGCTCGGCGAGGATGATTCGGCCTGCTGCCTCGATCAGGGCCAGGTGCGAGAACGCCTGCGGGAAGTTGCCGAGGTGTCGGCCGGTCTTGACGTCGAACTCCTCCGCGAAGAGGCCGAGCGGTGACGCGATGCGGAGGAGACGCTCCATGAGGTCGCGTGCGCGCTGCATCTCCCCGACGATCGCGAGCCCCGACACGAGCCAGAACGAGCAGATGAGGAACGTTCCCTCCTCGCCCGAGAGCCCGTCGTCCGTCTCCTGCGTTCGGTAGCGGAGCACGAAACCATCCTCAGTCAGCTCGTCGGCAATCGCGAGGACGCTCGCGAGCAGGCGCTCGTCATCGTGCGGGAGGAAGCCGAAGATCGCCGCCAGGAGCACCGAGGCGTCGAGCGAGTCCGTCGCGTAGTGCTGACGGAGGACTCCTCGGCCCGAAATGCCGTGCTCGAGGATGTCGGCCTTGATGTCATCTGCGGTCGCGGCCCACTGCGCCTGCAATTCGGCGTCGCCGCGGATCTCGGCCAGCTTCGCCGCCCGGTCGAGCGCCACCCAGCACATGAGCTTCGACGACACGTAGTGCTGGGGCGCTCCACGTGCCTCCCAGATTCCCTGGTCCGGGTTCTGCCACACCTTCGTCGCGCACTCCGCCTGGGCATGCACGATGGGCCAGAGACGTCCCGGAAGCCGCTCACTTCGCCGCGTGTGCAGCAGGGCGGAGTCGAGCACGGCACCGAACACGTCGTTCTGGCGCTGGTCGAAGGCGCCGTTGCCGATCCGGACCGGCCGCGCCCCTGCATAGCCCGAGAGATGGTCGAGCGTCGACTCGCTCAGGTCTCGACGTCCGTCGATCCCGTACATGATTTGCATGGCACCGTCGTCGTTCGGCTCCACGTCGGCGACGAACTCCATGAACTCGTCGGCTTCCCAGTCGAGGTTCAGGTAGTGGAGCGCCTGAAGCGTGAACGTCGTGTCGCGCATCCAGCAGTAGCGATAGTCCCAGTTGCGCTCGCCGCCCGGCGTCTCCGGGAGCGAGGTCGTGAGCGCGGCGACGGTCGCGCCCGTCGGCATGTACGTCAGACCCTTGATGGCGAGCGCCGAGCGCTGGAGAGGATCGCGCCACGCGTGATCGGGGATCCGAGCGCGCCCGAGCCAGCGGCGCCAGTAGTGGACGGACGCCTCGATCCGCCTCTCCGCGTCCTCGCTGTTCTCCGGCCCCGCGAGCGCCTCGGCCCACGACAGGGCGCAGTAGGCGCGCTCGCCCGCTTCCAGCGTGTGCCGTGCGCGAACGCGATTGCCCTCGATACCGAGCGCAAGGTCGGAGTAGAGGCGCATCGACTGCTCTGCCGTAGCTGCGTCGGCTGCGTGGCGGTCCCCGTCGTGGAGCGTCCATGCCGCCGGCGTTCGTCCGTAGTCGAAGAGCGGCTCGCACACGAGCTCCACCTCGACGGATCCCGCGAGACATTCGACCGTGCGCACGAGCAGGTGATCTGCGTCGTCGTCCGCAGGCGGGCGCGTGTGCGGCGTGATCGTGTCCTCCCGCTCGCGCGGCCCCATGGTCAGCGCGTCGCGGACGACGATCCAGCCCGACGGCGTCTTCCACGTGGTCACGAAGACGTTCGTTCCGGGCTCGTAGTTACGCGCCGTCGGATGGTTGATCCCGAACGGCGCGAGCCGGAAGAACCCCGCCTGGCGGTCGAGCAAACTGCCGAACACGCTCGGCGCGTCGAAGCTCGGGATGCACAACCAGTCGATCGCGCCGTCCGGGGCGACGAGCGCTCCCGTGTGGCAGTTCGACAGGAACGCGTACTCGGCGATCGGCGTGAACGGCGACGGCGCAGCGGCGCTCTGCCGCTGTTGGCTCTCCGCCTGGGGAGCGCTGGTCATGACTCGAGCCACGGCTCGTGCCAGCGGCCATGCCCGGCGAGCAGCTCGTCGGCTGCCTGGGTCGGCCCCCACGAGCCTGGCGCGTACACGTGCACCGGTGGGGGCGCGTCGAGCAGCGGCTGCATGATCCGCCAGGTCTGCTCGACGCCGTCCTGTCTCGTGAAGCGCATGGTGTCGCCGACCAGTGCGGCATGGAGCAGCACCTCGTACGGCGTTGCGCCCTCGCCGCCCATCTGCGCGAACTCGACGTCGAAGAGGATCGGCGCGGCAGTGGCGACGTCGGCGCGATGCGCGTCGAGAACGACGCGAATCCCGGTCGTCGGGATCGAGCTTGAAGACGATCTGATTCGGCTCGGGCTTGCGGTCGAAGGCGTGGAAACCGAGCCGGGGAGCATGCTTGAACACGAAACGCAGCTCGGTCTGAGTAACCGGAAGGCGCTTTCCGGCACGGATGAAGATCGGCACACCCGACCAGCGCCAGTTGTCGATCTCGAGGCGCAACGCGACGTACGTCTCGGTCGTCGACTGCGGAGCGACGCCGTCGATACCCAGGTAGCCGTCGTATTGACCCCGCACGTAGTGGGCTGGATCGGCTTCCGACATTGCCCGGAAGACGGCGATCTTCGAGTCCTGGATGGTCTTGGAGTCGCCGCCGGCGGGCGGCTCCATCGCAGCCATGCCGACGACTTGCATGAGGTGGTTCACGACGACGTCCCGAAGCGCCCCCACAGGGTCGTAGAAGTGCCCCCGGTCCTCGACCCCGAAGTCCTCCGCCATTGTGATCTGGATGGATTCGACGTGGTTGCGGTTCAGGACAGGCTCGAGCATCGTGTTGGCGAATCGGAGGTAGATGATCTCCTCGAGGCCCATCTTCCCGAGGTAGTGGTCGATGCGCAGGAGCTGCGACTCGTCGATGTACTGGTGCAGCTCCTCGGCGAGCGCGCGAGCCGACGCCTTGTCGTGTCCGAACGGCTTCTCGACGACGACCCTCGCGTTTGCCGTCACGCCCGCTTTCGCCAGTCCGCCGACGACCGTTCCGAACAGCGACGGCGGCACCTCGAGGTAGAAGACGGGGGTCGTCGAGCCCTCGATCGCCTCCGCAACCTCGGCGTAGGTCGCCTCGTCCGTGAAGTCTCCGTGGTGGTACGAGAGCCGCTTCGCGAAGCGAGTGAACACCTCCTCGTCGAGCTCCTCGCCCGTCGCGACGATCGAGTCGCGCGCACGTTGGATGAGCCGCTCAAGCGTCCAGTCGTCGAACGCGACGCCGACGATCGGGCAGTCCAGCAGCCCGCGCTGCTCGAGTCGGTAGAGCGAGCGGAACGTCATCACCCGTGCGAGGTCCCCCGTGATTCCGAAGACGACGAGGACATCGGCCGGCTGCAGATCGCCGTCCGTCTTCGTTCTGATCGCTCGTGGAGCCTGGGTTGCACTCATGCTCGCACCTCTTTCTGGATTGTCGAGGCCGACGACGCTCGCGCCGTCGTCACGCCGCGCTCCCTCCTATTCCTCCGTGCGCGGCGCAAATACCCCCAAAACTTCCGCCGAGGAGGAGGACGCGCGGCTGTGGATCGGTGCCTGCCGACTCACCCACCGACGTCAGCATTCCATATTGGCCGACGCAGAGGCGCGTTCACTAGACGCTCACGTAGTTCGTGAAAGGACGGGTCGGCGAGTCACGAAGAGCCGTCGAGGACCACTCTCGGCGACGTCGTCATCGCCCGTGGGAAGGTGACGCCAAGCGGACGCCCCGGCTCCAGGGCCGCCTGTCTCAGGGCCCGCCTGCCGCGGGCGGGAGCTCCATCGACGCTCTGAGCGCCAGGAGAGGAGTGTCGCTGACTCGGATGATCCCCCGCGTCGGCCGATCGAGGTCGAAGATGATCAAGAGGAGCACGGTCACGAGCGCACCGGCAAGGACGACGGTGGTGGCACCTCGGGCATGCAAGGCGGTGTACAGCGCGAGGAGACCGAAGGCGATAGCGGCGCCGAGCACCTCGAGCAGCAGGACGGAGCCGGGGACGCGGTTGTTGAGTGCCGCTACGCGCACCGTCTGCTGGTCGATCATGTCGTTGAGGGTCTCCATGTAGAGGCGAGGAGCGCTCTCGATCGGCGCTGCAGCGAGCGCGCCTCCGGCCAGCCTCCAGAGTCGACGCTGAAGGGCGTCTTCCTCGGCGACGGTGCGGTCGAACCCTGCAGTAGTTGGCACTTCCCGAGAGAGCCTCAGGCTCGCGTCCGTGTAGAGCTTGAGCAACTCCAGCGAGCGGCTTCTTGTCGGCTCGGCCAGAGTCTGCGAGCGAAGGTAGGTCGTTCCGATCGCGTTGGCCTCATCGACGACGGCAACTCGTCGCGTGTCGTAACGTCCGATCGCCAGCGTCAGGCCGAAGGCGAGGATGAGCCCGACGAGTGCGGCCAGCGCACCCTGGACGATGCCGACCGGCTCACGCAGCGTCGCCGAGTGTTCGCGCAACGCGCGGCCGACCACGTAACCGACCGCCACGAAGCCGAGGACGATCCCGGCGATGATGAGCCAGACTTCCCAGGTGTTGAGCCGGAAGAACACCGAGGACGATGAGGTTCGTGACCGTCGCGCCAGATCCTGCGAAACGTGCTCGCCTGGCACGCATCGCGCGCGCAGAGTGGCGAGCACTACCCCGGTGCGCGCCCCCGGCTCGTGATGGCACGCTGCATGAGCACGGTCTGGACTACGAGCGTGGCAACTGCGCCTACCACCATCATCGTGACGTTCACGCTGAGCACACCCAGGGAGTCGGTGGCCTTCCCGAGTTCGCCCAACCCCAGCGCGACGCCAAGGTACGCGGCAACCGGGATCGTCGTCACCGAGATAGCCACGCCAACAGCCGAGCTGGCGCGCGTCTCGAGAGCCAACATGCCGGCCATGCCCGCCACGAGGGCAACGGCGATCGTCTCGTTACTGACGGTCGTAAGGCCCTCCAGCACCCCGGTCTGCTGGATATTGAAGGCGGACGGGATGAGGTCGAGCCGATCCTGAACGAAGGCGAAGATCGCCGCTGCGACCCCGGTAAATGCGAGGCCCAGTGCAAGCGTCAAGAAGGCCCGGCCGGCAAGCCCCAGCTTACGAGTGACGAGGCCTACGGCGATCGCCGTGATCGGCAGAAGATCCGGGGCAAGGGCCATCGCGCCCACGATGAGGATGGCGTTGTTGTCGATCACGCCGTAGCAGCCGATCACCCCTGCCGCGAACATGAACGCCAGAAACCGCGCTATCGGTCGCGCGTTCAGCGAGGCGGCTCCGATCACGTCGGCCCATATCAGGCTCGACTCCCCGGAGCCGGTCACGAGTGAACCGACGACCTCCTTGCGGGTCAGCGCGATATCAGCATCAGGCACACCGTGCCGATGCAGTTGCGCGAGTAGTGCGTCGACCGTCGTCGGGCGCACGGTGGCCATGACCACGGAGTGCCCTTGCCGAGTCGCATCGACGCGCATGACCCGGCTCGCACCTTCGATCCCGTCGAGCAGTTCCGCGACCCTCTCCATCGCCGCGGACTCTCCGAACACCTCGAGGGCGATCATCGACGCGAGCCGTTCGTCTCACTCTGGTCGGGGTACATGGCCCGACTGTAGAAGGGCCGCTTGACGACTCTCGCGCAGACCAGCTTCTCAGTCGGCCGGGTTGAGATCGGCCTCGTCTTCGAGCAGCGCCACGACAGCGTTCGCCCAGTCCGCGACGTCGTCCAGCGGCTCCTGATCGCGGATCGCCCTGAAGCCGGGTATCAGGACGTTCAGTTCCTGTCGGCTGAGCGCGCGTCCTGGCCCGACGCCGGCGGAGCCGTCCATGCCGCCCGCATCGGCTTCGGCCTTTCGGGCCGCGGCGAAGCTGGCGACCGCCTCGTGATCCCCGACGACCTCGGCGAGCTGCTCCAGGAGTTCGTCCACCCGCTTGTGCCCTTCGGGCGTGAGGGCGTCTATCGTCTTGGCCAGATACTGGGAGTGATGGTCCGTTGTCGACACGTCCAGTGGCATTTGATGATGGCATGGGCCGCTGATCCCGCCAAGAGTCGGACTTCCGTGCGAGCAAGACGCACCAACGGACGCTTGACGCCGTGACCGATCCGGTTAGCGTTGTGCACTGATGACCACCGGCCAGGAGAAGCAGCTCGCCGCCGAGGCTGCGGCGGAGCTCGTCGAGGACGGGATGCTTGTCGGACTCGGCACCGGCTCGACCGTCGCATTCCTGCTGCCCGCTCTCGCGGCGCGAGGGCTCGACCTGCGATGTGTCTCCACCTCGCCGCGAACCGAGGCCGCAGCTCGCGAGCTCGGCATGCGGGTGGAGTCGTTCGGCGGGCTCGACGCTCCGGGGCGGCTCGACATCGCGATCGACGGTGCCGACCAGGTTGCTCCCGACGGCTGGCTCGTCAAGGGCGGGGGTGCGGCGCACACGCGCGAGAAGGCGGTGGCCGCGGCGGCGGATCGCTTCGTCGTGATCGTGTCGTCGGACAAGCTCGTCGAGCGGCTGTCTCCTCCGGTTCCGCTCGAGCTCCTCGAGTTCGGCCTCGCCGCGACGGTGGCTCGGCTCGAGCATGCCGTCCTGCGCGACGTTCCGCGAAGCCCCGACGGGGGCGTCATCGCCGACTTCTCGGCCGACTTCGACGATCCCGAGGAGCTAGCGGCGCGCCTCTCGGCGATGGTCGGGGTCGTCGAGCACGGGCTTTTCCCGGCCGCGATGGTCTCGGACGTGATCGTCGCGCGCGGCGAGCAGGTCGAGGTTCGCGCGCTCCGCTGAGCCTCGTCAGCGCGTCCGCTTCGTCGGAATCCAGAGCCTGAACCCCCCGAGAAAAGCGTCCTCGTTGTGCCCCAGCCTGACGTTCTCGGGCAGCTCGTCGAGCCGCTCGGCGTTGCCGCCGCCGAGGACGACGTACTCGGGCTCGAGCGCGGCCGAGAGCTGCTCGATCACCTCGTGCACGACCTTCTTCCAGCGCTTCTTGCCGAGCCGCTTCCGGCCGTGCTCACCGACGTATTCCTCGAACGTGCCTTTCCTGTACGGGAGATGCCCGAGCTCCATCGGCTCGATGATCCCGTCCACGATCATCGTCGAGCCGAGACCCGTCCCGAGACCCAGGAAGAGCATGCGCCCGCCGGCGTAGCTGCCGAACGCCTGCATGGCCGCGTCGTTCAGGACCTTCGTCGGCCTGCCGAAGGCGGTCGCGAAGTCGAACCCCACCCAGCCGCCGCCGAGGTTGACCGGCTCGTGGACGACCCGGTCCGCGAGCACGGGAGCGGGGACGCCGACCGTGACGGCGCCGTACTCCCAGTCCGTCGTCTGTTCGAGCACGCCCTTCACCATGTCGTCAGGGGTCAGCTCCGGGCCGGAAACGAAGCGCCGGCGCTCGCTCCCGCCGTTCACGAGCATCTTCACGTGGGAGCCGCCGACGTCCACGGACAGGACTTCCGGAGCGTCGGGTTCGGCGGGCGGGTGCTCGAGCTCGGTCATGCGCGCATCTCCTCTCGGTCAATCTGGCCACCGCGGTCGAATCCGCGATGACGAGTGCGTTCTCCGAGGCGACCCGTCCCCCTGGGATCGACCGGTCCCCGGCTCGAAGGCGGCGAAGAGCGTCCACCTTGTCCTCTCCCGTGACGAGCCAGAGGATCTGGCGCGCGCCGTTGAGCGTGGGATAGGTCAACGTCATACGCTGACGGCCCTGGTACTCGCCGGTGACGGCGACGCCGCGATCGAAGACCTCGAGCACCGGGTCGCCCGGGACGAGCGAAGCGGTGTGGCCGTCCGGGCCGAGCCCGAGGTGCACGAGGTCGAGCGCCTCCGGAAGGACGGCGGCATAGTCCGCCGCTGCCGCCTCGAGGTCGTGCGCCTCGACGGGCATGGCGCGGACATCGGCGGCGCCCCCGGGCGGGAGGCTGGCACGAAGGTGGGTCAGGTTTCGATCCGGGTCTCCGTCGGGCGCAACCCGCTCGTCGACCTGGTAGATCGTCACCTTCTCCCACGGCATCTTGCCGAAGAGGTGCGCGAACATCGCCCACGGCGTGTGTCCGCCGCTGACCGCGAACGTGAAGCGGCCGCGGTCATCGACGGCCTCGCGGGCACGCTCGGCGACGTACTCCGCGCCCCGTGCGGCAACGGCGTCCGCGTCCGGCAGGATCTCGATCTCGAGCGGCACTGGACGACTACGACTTCTTCTCGTCGTGGCCGCCGAACTCCTTGCGCATGGCCGAGAGCAGCTTGTCGGCGAACATGTCCTCTCCCCTCGAGGAGAAGCGCGAGTACAGCGCCGACGTGAGCACCGGGGCCGGAACCCCGACGTCGATGGCGGCGGTGGACGTCCAGCGGCCCTCACCGGAGTCGGAGACGCGACCTGCGAAACCCTCGAGCGTCGGCGAGTCGTACAGCGCCTCCGCGGTCAAGTCGAGGAGCCAGGAGCCCACGACGCTGCCGCGGCGCCAGACCTCCGCCACCTCGGTCGTGTCGATCTCGTACTGGTAGTACTCGGGGTTCTCGAGCGGTGCCGTCTCGGCGTCCATCTCTCGCTGACGCTTGCCGACATCGGCGTTCTTGATGATGTTCAGGCCCTCGGCGTACGCGGCCATGAGCCCGTACTCGATGCCGTTGTGGACCATCTTCACGAAGTGGCCGGCGCCGTTCGGGCCGCAGTGGTAGTACCCGTGCTCGGACGGGGTCGGATCGCCGGTGCGGCCGGGAGTCCGCTCGGCGTCGCCAACGCCGGGCGCGACAGACGCGAAGATCGGGCTCAGCCGGTCCACGACCTCCTTCTCGCCTCCGATCATCAGGCAGAAGCCACGCTCGAAACCCCAGACGCCGCCGCTCGTGCCGACGTCGACGTGGTGGAGGCCCTTACCTCGGAGTTCGTTCGCGTGGCGGATGTCGTCGTGGTAGTGCGTGTTGCCGCCGTCGATGATGACGTCGCCGTCCTCGAGCACCTCGGCGAGCGAGGCGATCGTCTTGTCGGTGATATCGCCGGCCGGGACCATCACCCAGACCGAGCGTGGCTTCTCCAGCTTCGCGGCGAAGTCCTCGAGCGAGGTCGAGCCGGTCGCGCCGTCCGCCTCGAGTGCCTTGACGGCATCCGGGAAGACGTCGTAGCCGACGCACGTGTGGCCGTCCTTCATGAGGCGCCTGACGATTCCGGCGCCCATGCGGCCGAGCCCGACCATTCCGAGCTGCATGGGGGTATCCGTTGCCACTGGCTTAGCTCCTTTCTCCGAGGATGAAGCGGTCGACGGCGTTCGCGAAGCCTTCCTCGTCGTTCGACGTCGTCACCCGGCGCGCGGCCCGATGGACTTCGCGCCCGGACTGGCCCATGGCGATCGAGAGCCCGGAATGAGCGAACATCAGCACGTCGTTGGGCATGTCTCCGATAGTCGCGATCTCCTCCGGCTCGATGCCGTACCTGGCAGACAGGAAGGTGACGACCCCGCCTTTGTTGGCGTGAGGATGAGTCACGTCCAGGTAGTAGTCCTGCGAGCGTGCAGCAGACAGGCGGTCGCCGTACCGATCATGGGCAGCTGCTGCCGCGGCCGCTACGGCATCGAAATCGTCGCTGACGCCGACGATCTTGGCGACCTTGCTCGTGATGTCCTCGTAGCTCGGGAGGAGCTCGGGCGAGAACTGAACCGTGCCTGCCTCGTGCTCGACGTGAGGGCCGTCGAGATCGAGCACGAACCACTCGGCGCCACGGTAGACCCAGACCGATAACCCGTGCGACTCGAGCAGCTCGATTACCGGCGCGATCAGCTCGTCGGGAACGAGCCGCTCCTGCACGACCGACATCTCCGGGTCGACGACCAGCCCGCCGTTGAATGCTGCCAGCGGCGTCGTGAGCCGTAGCGGCTCGACGAGCATCGCCATGCCTCGAGGTGGCCGGCCGCTCGTCACCGCGAACAGGATCCCCGCCTCGTGCAGCTGGTGGACGGCCTCGATCGCCCGTGGCGTGAGCTCCTTCTTCATCGTGACGAGCGTGCCGTCGATGTCCGAGAGGAGCAGCCGGATCGCCGGAGGCCTGTTCACCTGAGGCTTCGGTAGCGTCGGATGAGCGCGTTCGTCGAGGAGTCGTGGGCGAGCTTCGGCTCGTCCTCGGATTCGAGCTCCGGGATGATCCGCTTCGCAAGCACCTTCCCGAGCTCGACGCCCCATTGGTCGAACGAGTTGATGCCCCACACCGTGCCCTGGGTGAACACGCTGTGCTCGTAGAGCGCGACCAGCGCGCCGAGTGTGTGAGGAGTGAGCTTCTCGGCCAGGATGACGTTCGTCGGCCGGTTCCCCTGAAAGACACGGTGCGGCACGACCTCCTCGGCCGTTCCCTCTGCACGCACGTCCTCTTCGGTCTTGCCGAAGGCGAGCGCCTCCGCCTGCGCGAAGACGTTCGACATGAGGATGTCGTGGTGGTCGCGAATCGGATTCAGGGTCTTCCCGAACCCGATGAGGTCGACCGGAATGAGCTTCGTCCCCTGGTGGATGAGCTGGTAGAAGCTGTGCTGGCCGTTCGTTCCCGGCTCGCCCCAGTACACGGCGCCCGTCTCGTAGTCCACGAGCCGGCCGTCGAGCGTGACGTGCTTGCCGTTCGACTCCATCGTGAGCTGCTGGAGGTACGCGGGGAAGCGCTTCAGGTACTGGCTGTAGGGCATCACGCCTGACGTCTGCGCGTCGAAGAAGTCGCCGTACCAAACCGAGAGAAGCCCCATCAGCGCGGGCAGGTTCTGCTCGAGCGGCGTCGTGCGGAAGTGCTCGTCCATCTCGTGGAAGCCGGCGAGCAGCTCACGGAATCCGTCCGGCCCGACGGCGAGCATCGTCGAGAGCCCGATCGCGGAGTCCATCGAGTAGCGACCGCCCACCCAGTCCCAGAAGCCGAACATGTTCGCGGTGTCGATGCCGAACTTCGTGACCTCCTCGGCGTTCGTGGACACCGCGACGAAGTGCTTCGCGATCGCCGACTCGTCACCGAGCGCGGCGAGCGCCCACTCGCGTGCCGATTCAGCGTTCGTCATCGTCTCGAGGGTCGTAAACGTCTTCGACGACACGATGAAGAGCGTCTCGTCGGCAGCGAGGTCCTGCGTCGCCTCGGCGAAGTCGGTCGAGTCGACGTTCGAGACGAAGCGGAACGTGAGGTCGCGCCGCGTGTAGTGGCGCAGCGCCTCGTACGCCATCACCGGACCGAGGTCCGAGCCTCCGATCCCGATGTTGACGACGTTCCGGATCGCCTTGCCCGTGTGGCCCTTCCACTCCCCCGAGCGCACGCGGTCCGCGAAGGCCGCCATCCGGTCGAGCACTTCGTGCACGTTCGCGACTACGTCGACTCCGTCGACGACGAGCGACGCCCCCTTCGGCATGCGCAGCGCGACGTGGAGCACGGAGCGGTTCTCGGAGACATTGATGCGATCGCCGCGGAACATCGCAGCGGTCCGCTCGGCGAGCCCGGATTCTCGCGCCAGCTCGAGCAGAAGCCTGATCGTCTCGTCTGTGACCCGGTTCTTCGAGTAATCGAGGTAGAGGCCGGCGCCTTCGGCGGTGAGACGCTCCCCCCGGGCCGGGTCCTGCGCGAAGAGGTCGCGCAGGTGTAGGTCGGAGATCTCGGCGTAGTGGTCCTCGAGCGCCTTCCAGGCGGTGCGCTCTCGGAGTGGCGTCGTGGCTGTCTCGGTCATGGTCATATTGGTTCCTCCAGGCTCACGCGGTTAGCGCCGCGCTCTGCTTGTCGATGATCGACATGAGGTCGTTCCAGGAGTCGACGAAGCTCGTCGCCGCGTCCGACTGCAGCTTCGCGGCGAGCGCATCGACGTCGATGCCGGCGGCAGCGTGCGCGGCAAGCATCTCGTCGGCGTTCCCGCCGTCCGTCGGCATCGGCTTCCCCGCGTGGCCGTGATCGAAGAACGCCCGGAGCGTCGCCTCGGGGATCGTGTTGATGGTGAAGGGCGCTCCCAGACAGTGCAGGTAGAGATCGTCGGGAGCCTTGGGGTCCTTCGTGCCGGTGCTCGCCCAGAGGAGGCGCTGCATCCGCGCGCCCGAGTTCTTCAGGCGCTGCCAGCGGTCGGAGTCCATGAGCTCGCGATACGCCTGGTAGGTCTTGAGGCCGACGGCGAGCGCGAGCGTGTCCTTGAGCTCGTCGGGCACCTTGTCGATGACGGCGACGTCCCAGCGGGACATGAACACGGAGGCGACCGAGCCGACGACCGGGTTGAGGCCGGCGTCGATTCGGCGCTCGACCCCGCGCATGTACGCGTCGGCGGCGGCCAGGTAGTGCTCCGCGGAGAAGAGCAGCGTGACGTTCACCGGCACGCCCGAGAAGATGGCCTCTTCGATCGCCGGCAGCCCCTCATCCGTTCCGGGGATCTTGATGAAGAGGTTGTCGCGTCCGGCCTGCTCGTGCAGCGTCTTCGCGGCCTCGACGGTGCTCTCCGTGTCGTAGGCGAGGAGCGGCGAGACCTCGAGCGAGACCCAGCCGTCGACGCCGTCCGTACCGCTCGTGGATGGCGCCGAACATGTCCGCCGCGCGCTGGAGGTCCTCGATCGCGAGCTCGAAGAAGAGCGGCTCGCGATCGAGCCCGGTCGACGACTTCTCGTGAATTGCGTCGTCGTACCCGCCCCCGGCGATCGCTTTGTCGAAGATCGCCGGATTCGACGTCAGCCCAGTGACGGAGTAGTCATCGATGTATGTCTGCAGCTGCCCGGAGTCGAGCAGCTCGCGGGTGATGTTGTCGAGCCAGAGGCTCTGCCCAAGCTCGTGCAGCGTTTCGGTGGCGTGCATGTGCTCCTCCCTCAGTTGTCTCGGGCAGCGGCGACGCGCTCGCGCGCGATCTGCGCCACCGCGTCGGGTGTGAAGCCGAACTTCTCGACGAGCATCTTCAGCGGCGCCGAAGCGCCGAACGTGTGCATGCCGACGATCGCTCCGCCGTCCCCGACATAGCGGTGCCAGCCGAGCGTCGACGCTTGCTCGATCGCGACGCGTGCCTTGACCGAGGGCGGCAGTACCTCGTCGCGGTACTCCTGCGGCTGCCGGTCGAAGAGCTCGGAGCACGGCATGCTGACGACGCGCGCCCCGACGCCCGCTCCGGCGAGCTCCTCGCGCGCGGAGACCGCGAGACCGACCTCCGATCCCGTGGCGATCAGGATCACGTCCAGCTCGTCCTCTGCATCGACGAGGATGTAGGCACCCTTCGCGACCTCGGACGCTGGGGCCATGGCCGACCGGTCGACCGTGGGCAACGCCTGCCGCGAGAGGGCGAGCACCGCGGGCTCCCGCTTCAGCTGGGCGACGTAGCGCCACGTCTCCGCCACCTCGTTCGCGTCCGCGGGCCGGAACACGAGGAGCCCCGGAATCGCCCGCAGCGACACGAGCTGCTCCACCGGCTGGTGGGTCGGCCCGTCCTCGCCCACCCCGATCGAGTCGTGCGTGAAGATATGGACGACGGGGATCTCCATCAGCGCGGAGAGCCGGATCGGGCCCCGCGCGAAGTCGGAGAAGATGAGGAAGCCAGACCAGAACGGGCGGAGCTTCGAGAGGGCGAGGCCGTTCGCGATCGCGGCCGACGCGTTCTCGCGGACGCCGAAGTGGAAGTTGCGCCCGTTGCGTTCGCCCGGCTCGAGGTCGCCGGCACCGTCGAAGGTGAGGCGGGTCTTCGTCGACGGCGCGAGGTCGGCGGCTCCGCCGAGAAGCCAGGGGATGTTCTTCGCGAGCGCGTTCAGCACCTGACCGGACGAGTCGCGGCTCGCGATTCCCTTCTCGTCGGCCGGGAAGACCGGGATGTCCGCATCCCATCCCTTGGGGAGCTCGCGGCGCTGCATCAGCTCGATCTCGTCGGCGAGCTCCGGATAGTCGGCGCGGTACTCGGCGAAGGCAGATTCCCACGACTCGCGAGCTTCCTTGCCACGCACGCCGATGCCGTCGGCGAAGTGCTCGTAAACGCCTTCGGGAACCAGGAACTGCGCATCCTCGGGCCAGCCGTAGAACCGCTTCGCCGCCTTGACACCCTCTGTTCCCAGCGGCTCGCCGTGTGCCTTGGGCGTGTCCTCGACGTCGGTGCCGTAGCCGATGTGGCTGTGCACGAGGATGAGCGTCGGCCGCTCGTGCTCGGACGCGAAGTCGTGGAACGCCTTCTCGATCTGCGTGAGGTCGTTCGCGTCCGAGACCGTGGTCACGTTCCAGCCGTAGGCCGCGAACCGAGCCGCGACGTCCTCTGTGAACGCGATATCCGTGTGACCCTCGATGGTCACCCGGTTCGAGTCGTAGATCCAGCAGAGGTTCGAGAGGCGCTGGTGCGCGGCGAACGACGCCGCCTCGGACGAGATCCCCTCCATCATGCAGCCGTCTCCGGCCTGGGCGTACACGTCGAAGTCGAAGAGCGTGTGCCCGTCGCGGTTGTACCGCGCCCCGAGCCACTGGCTCGCGACGGCCATGCCGACGGACGTGGCAGCGCCGGTGCCGAGGGGGCCGGTCGTCGCCTCCACGCCGCTCGTCCAGCGGTACTCGGGATGGCCCGGCGCCTTCGAGTCGAGCTGCCGGAAGTGCCTCAGGTCGTCGAGCGAGACTGCGGGCGTGCCGAGGATCTCGTAGTCGGGATCGACGGCCTGGACGCCCGTGAGGTGGAGCATCGACCAGAGCAGGGCAGATGCGTGGCCCGAGGACAGCACGTAGCGGTCGCGATTGGGCCAGATCGGGTCGGCCGGGTCGAAGCGGAGGAACCGCTGCCAGAGCGTGTACGTCACCGGCGCGATCCCGATCGGCGTCCCCGGATGTCCGGAGTTCGCAGCCTCGATCGCGTCGATGCACAGCGTCCGGATGGTGTCGATGCACTTCGAATCGAGTTCGACCTGGGTGTCGGTGGTCGTCATCAGCGTGCTCCCTTCGTCGTCGTCTCGGCAGATCTGGCGTCCGTAGCAGCCACGAGCTCCCGGTACGCGGCGCCGGGGTCGTCGGCCCAGAACACCCCGCTCCCGGAGACGAGCAGATTCGCGCCGGCCTCTCGAACTGCGGCGATCGTCTGCAAGTGGATGCCCCCGTCGACCTGGATCGAGGTCTCCGTCGGCAGGAGCCGCCGGAGCCCGCGTATCCGGTCGAGCGCCTCGGGCATGAGCTCCTGGCCGGACAGGCCAGGGTGAATGCTCATGCAGAGCACGAGATCCGCTCCCTCTGCGGCGTCCGCAGCCTCCTCGACGGGCGTTTCGGGATTGAACGCCACGCCCACGCCGAGACCGAGCTCTCTGGCCTGCGCGATCGTCTCGGCCGGCTCGCCGTCGGCCTCGACGTGGAACGTGACACTGTCGCCGCCCGCCGCATGAATCTGCTGCAGGTGCCGCTGCGGCTCGGAGACCATCAGATGGCAGTCGAAGACGCCGCCCCGTTCGTGAACGAGGTCGGCTATCGAGCGGATCACGATCGGCCCGATCGTGATCTCGGGGACGAAGTGACCGTCGCCGACGTCGAAGTGGAAGACCCGTGCGTCGGCGTCGAGAAGGACATGCAGCTGCTCGCCCAGGCGGGAGAAGTCTCCGGCGTAGATCGAGGGCTCGACCTCGGTGCCACGGATCCACTCGTCCCAACTCATAGTCGTAGCCCTCCGACACGAGCCGGAGAGAGTGTGACTCGCTGGCGCTTTCCCGCCAGCGAACGCCGAGTGCTCACGCGGCGGCGACCTCGGCGGCCGCGTACGCGTCGACGAGCCGCCTGTAGTTGCCCGCGATCGTTTCCGCCGCCTGGTCGGCGCTCGCCCCGGCGAGCCAGTCCTCGAGCGGATCCCACCAGATCGTCCGCCCCACTGCGAAGCCCACGAAGCCGGGGACCCCTGCTCCAGCCTCGAGCCAGCCCACGACCTTGTTCGCGTCGCCCCCGCGCCCGAGCACGACGCACCTGACGTGGTCGCGCCCGCCAGCTCGAGCGGCGTCCGCGAGCCGGACGCAGTCTTCACGAGCGTCGAGCCCCTCGATCTTCCAGATGTCCGGCTCGACGCCGGCGTTCTGGCACTCGCGGATCGTCTCGATCATCAGGTCGGGTCGCAGCTCGCGGTCGTAGCGGTCCGGGTCGCCTCCCACGCGCTCGAGCTGGTGCGGCTCGGCAGGGACGAGGAGCTCGAACAGGAACTTGCGCCCGTTCGCATGGAGCCAGTTGCCGAGGCGAGCCAGCCGTTTGGCCTGTCGCCGGTTCAGATCCGCGTCGCCGCCCGGGTTGTACCGCACGAGCACCTTCGAGTAGGTCGGCTCGAAGGCGGCGATGTGCTCTCCGAAGTCCTCGCCGTACTCGAAGTCGAACTCGTCCTGGCCGCTCTTCTCGACCGGCATCGCCAGCTGCGCGCCGAGCTCGAGGGCCTCCCGCGCGATCTCCGCCCCGAACGTCTCGTCGACGAGGATTCCGGCGCCTTCGAGCGGAAGCCCAGAGTCGAGCGCCTGGCGGAAGCCGGCGAAGATGATCGCCTTCGCCTCCTTGATCCGCTCCACGTCGTCCGGCGTCGGCTCCCCGGCGATCCCGAGGAGCTTGCTCTGAAACGAACCGCGGTGGTCGAATGCGAGGAGGTAGATGGCCTCGGAATCACCGTTCATGTCGTCAATCCTTTCGGCTCGCGCTCGCGAAGCCAGGGTGTGATCCCGCGGGCCTCGGTCGGGCCGCTCACGTCGGCAGCCAAGGGTCGCGCCAGCCGCGATACTCGCGGACGAGCTCGTCGCCGGAGGTCGGCCACGTGCCCTTCTCGTAGATCTCGACCGGGGGCGGGGAGTCGAGCAACGGCTGGAGAACCCGCCATGTCTCCTCGAGCGCGTCTTGGCGCGTGAAGTGGCTGGGATCGCCGTTGATCGCCGCGAGCAGGAGCACCTCGTAGGCAATGGGTCCTTCGCCGCCCTGCTCGGCGAACTCGAGGTCGAGGTGGACGCGCCGCAGCGCCATCTCGTTCGCCTCCTTGGCCTGCATCAGTAGGCGGGTTCCGGGCGAGGGCCCGATCCGGATCACGAACTCGTTCGGGTCCGGGCGTGGCGCGTCCTTCGGAACGAAGCCGAGCCAGGGTGTGGTCTTGAAGATCGCCCGCACCTCGGTCACCGTCGCCGGCAGGGCTTTGCCCGCGCGGATGAAGAACGGCACCCCCGACCAGCGCCAGTTGTCGATCTCGAGCCGCATGGCGCAGAAGGTCTCCGTCTGGGAGCCCGGAGCGACCCCGCTCGTCTCGAGATACCCCTTGTACTGGCCGCGTGCGTAGTGGCCGGGATCGGCCTCGGCCATTGCGACGAAGACGTCCCGCTTGCGGTCGTTGAGCACGTCGGTCCCGCGTCCCGTCGGCGGCTCCAACGCCACGAGGCTCAGCACCTGGAGGATGTGGTTCTGCACGACGTCGCGCATCGCCCCTACCGGGTCGTAGAAGTGACCCCGGTCCGCGATGTCGAAGTCCTCGGCCATCGTGATCTCGAACGACGAGATGAAGTGGCGGTTCCAGACGGGCTCGAGGAACGAGTTCGCGAAGCGCAGGTAGAGGATGTCCTCGACCGACATCTTCCCCAGGAAGTGATCGATTCGGTACAGCTGCGACTCGTCGATCAGCGCCTGCAGCTGCTCGTTCAGCTCGCGCGCCGACGCGAGGTCGTGCCCGAACGGCTTCTCCACGACCACCCGCGCGGTCTTGGTCAGGTCCTGCTCAGCGAGGCCGGAGACCACTGTCCCGAAGAGGGAGGGCGGGACCTCGAGGTAGAAGACGGGCCGCTTCGCGTCCTTGAGCGCCTTCGCCACCTCCTTGTACGTGGCGGCGTCGGCGAAGTCGCCGTGCACATACGAGAGCCGGTCGGAGAAGCGCTTGAAGACGTCCTGGTCGATCGGCTCTCCGGTGGCCGCGATCGACTCGTGCGCTCGCTCGATCAGATGCTCGAGCGTCCAGTCATCGAAGGCGACCCCGACGATCGGGCAGTCGAGGAGCCCACGCGCCTCGAGTCGGTAGAGCGAGCGGAAGGTCATCACCCGTGCGAGGTCGCCCGTGATCCCGAAGATCACGAGGACGTCTGCAGCCCTGGCCGTCGGTTCCCGAGTTGTCAACTTGCTGCTCCCACCCACTCGCCTCGTCGATTACTCGTCCAGGTCGACGTTGATCCGTCCCACGCGCTGGTGTGTGAACTCGCTCCCCGCCCAGTCGACGATCGCCTTCGCACGGTCCTCGTTGGTCGGGAGGAGGGCGAGGTGCACGGTCCGCCAGGCGAACTGGGCCTTGCGCCCTTTCATCGTCTTCCCGCCGAGCATCTGCACCACTGCGGCGTGCCGCCCGATCGCGGCCATCGTGCCCTTGTCCCGGTAGGCGAACGGCTTCGTCGACTTGCCCGCGACGCGGCGGGAGATGGTCTCCCCCACATGTTCTCCCGATTGGAGCGCGACCGAGCCGAGCTGCGGCAGCACCTGCTCCGTCTTCGAGTCCGTTATCGCGGCGATGTCGCCCACGACGAAGACGCCCGGATAGCCGGGGAGCTCGAGGTCCGGTCCGACCGCGATCCGGTTGCCCCGCTCGAGCTCGATCCCGAGCGACTGGACGAGGCTGTTGCCCTGCAGCCCTGCTCCCCACACGAGTGTGTGCGCGGGAATCACGTCCCCGGAGGCAAACGTGACGCGAGTCGGCGAGACCGACTGCACGCGGGCGCCGGTTACGACCTCGACCGTCCGTTTCTCGAGTGCGTCCTTCGTATACTCGCGCAGGTTCGGCTTGAACATCGCGAAGATCTCGTCGCCCGCCTCGACGAGGACGACGCGCGCCTTCTCCTGGGGCAGGTTCGGGTAGTCCGTGTCGAAGTTCGACCGGTACAGCTCGGCGAGGGCTCCGGCGGTCTCGACTCCGGTCGGCCCGCCTCCGACCACGACGACGTTCAGTGCGCCGTCGTCGACGAGCTCGCTGTCCTTGTCCGCCGCCTCCCAGCGCTCGAGGACGTGGTTCTTGAGCTTGACCGCGTCTGGCAGCGTGTACATCGGAAACGCGTGCTCGGCGGCGCCCTCCGTCCCGAAGAAGTTCACCTGCGCCCCGAGGGCGAGCACGAGGTAGTCGTAGGCGATCGGCGCGAGACCGTCGAACTGGACCTCCTTGGCCTCGAGGTCGATCGCGGTCACCGGCGCCTGGTGGATCGTGGCGTTGTCCTGATGCTTGACGAGATCGCGGAGCGAGTGTCCGACCGCCGTCTGCTCGAGGAGGCCCGTAGCCAGTTGGTACAGCAACGGCTGGAAGGTGTGGTAGTCGTGCTTGTCCACGACAACGACGTCGACGTTCGCCTTGTTCAACGCGTGCGCGGCGCCGATCCCGGCGAAACCCCCTCCGAGAACCAGGACACGCGGTTGCGCATCGGTGCCTGCCGACCCACCCACCGAGACCACCATTACATACCGCGCATGCGCTGGGCAACGTGCGGTGAGCCGTTCACCTCGCTGACACCAGATCTTCACCAGGGGACCGGCCGCAAGATCTGCAGCCGTGTCATCGCGGACCCAGTTGCGGCAGGATCCACGTCGTGAGCGATCCTGGGCGCAAGTATCCGGTCGAGCCCCGCGCACCGCAGGTTCTCGCAGTGGACGTCGGTGGCTCCCACGTGAAGGTCGTGCTCAACGGTCTCGACGAGCGGCGACGGTTTGCGTCTGGGCCTGACATGACGGCGCAGGAGATGGTCGACGGCGTCCTCGAGCTGACGAAGGACTGGGACTACGTCGGGCTCTCCGTCGGTGTCCCCGGCCCCGTCGTCGACGGGAAGGTCATCCGTGAGCCGGTGAATCTCGGCACGGGCTGGAAGGAATTCGACTTCCAGGAGGCGTTCGGCAAGCCGACGAAGGTGATCAACGACGCGGCCATGCAGGCGATGGGGAGCTACGAGGGCGGGCGCATGCTGTTTCTCGGGCTCGGCACTGGGCTCGGGACCACCCTGATCTTCGACGGCGTCATCGCACCCATGGAACTCGGCCACCTGCCGTACAAGAAGGCGACGTTCGAGGACTACGTGGGGGAGGCGGCGCAAGAGCGGGACGGCCTGAAGCGCTGGAGGAAGGCGGTGTTCGACACGATCACGCACCTCTCCGCCGCCGTCCTCCCGGAGTACGTCGTGCTCGGAGGCGGGAACGCGCGTGAACTCGACGAGCTGCCGCCGAACTGCCGGCTCGGCCACAACGAGGACGCGTTCCTCGGCGGCTTCCGCCTCTGGATTCCGAACTGACGGAGCGGATCGCGCGCGGTACCCGACCCGCTCGCCACCGATCTAGCGGTACCGCGTGTGCTCGCGTCCTCGCGCCGCCCGAGCCGCCTCGGCGGCCACTCGAGCCTCCAGGCCGTCAGACACGACCGATCGCATCCAACTCGATGCTCAGGAGGTCCGCGATCCCGGCGACCGTGACGTCCGCGGCCGGGAAGCGAGCGGCAAGCTCGGGATCGTTCGCGAACTGGCCCTGGAGCGGGAGCACGGTCGTCACGCGCTCGCCCCAGTGCTCCTTCGCAGCCGTCAGGATGCGGAGCTTGTCGTCCACGAGGACGTAGTGCCGCGCCGGATGCCGACGCTCGACGTCGTCGAGCTCCTCCTCCTTGTGGACGTACACGAGAATCGCATCGGCGGCGTCCCGGATGCCGGCACGCGTCACCTTCCACGTCTGGAAGACGGCGTCGCCGTCCGTGAGGACGACGACCGGCCCCGAAGCACGCAGCGACGCGAGAGCCTCCAAAGCCCGGGGATACAGCCGGTCCGCGTACGGGTACTCGAGGACGTACTCGGAGAACGGGAGCAGCGCCGGGTCGCACCTCGCCGACGTCCACCACTCCTGAACCGCGCCGAGGTAGTCCCGAAAGCCGAGCTCGACGAAGCGGCGCTCCTGGATGGCCCAGTAGGCGGCTCGCGCCTCCTCGCCGTACGCAGCCCGCAGGTGCTCCTCGAAGTCGACCCGGATCCGATCGTTGTCGAGCAGCGTGTCGTCGACGTCGACGAGAAATACGAGCGGGGACGAGCTCACGAGGACATCCTCGCGCAACTTCGTCATGATCTGAGCCCGATCGGTCTTATGACGAGGGGGTCAACGTGAGGGGAAGAGTCGGGTGGATGCTGGTCGTCGCCGTCGTCGCGAGCGCGCTCGTGGCGGGCTGCGGCGGATCGGGCGGATCGGAGACGGTGAACGGCTGCGTCATCGAGGCGGGGACGTCGTGCTCCGGTGCCGACCTCTCGGGCGCCGATCTCGAAGGCGTCGACCTCTCGCGTGCCGACCTCACGAGCGCGAACCTCGACGGCGCGAACCTCAGCGGCTCCGACCTCAGCGAGGCCAACCTCTCGAAGGCGCACATGGTCGGGACGAACCTCTCCGACGCGGACCTGACGAGCGCCAACCTGACGGACGCGACGATTTCAGCCACCAACCTCGACGGCGCAACGCTGTGCGGTACGACCAAGACGGACGGAACGACCGACGACTCGAGCTGTCCGGCCTCGACGGAGACGACCGAGACCGAGACGACGGAGTCGACCACCACCGAGGCGGCCCCCGCCGAGGTGACGTCCTTCGACGTCGGAGACCTCAACTGCGGCGCCGCGACGACGGCCCCGGTCACGGTGACGTGGGAAACGGCGAACGCGACCGCCGTCGAGATCGCCGTCGACAGCTTCTCCCCAGCCGGCAAGGGCCCGAGCGGGACGACGAACGTCGTCGTCCCGTGCGACGACGAGTCGCACACGATCACGATCACGCCGCAGAGCGACGCGGGCTCCGGCGAGCCCGAGTCGAAGGACGTGTCTCCGAGCTAGCGGCGCTTCCGTCCGACCTCGACGCGGCCGCGGCCGAACGCGTCGATGCGACCCCAGCGGCCGGGAATGTCGAGGAGCTCGAGGTGGCCGATGCTCGCCGGCAGGGCCGGGTCGACCACCAGATGGTCGCCGACTGGATCGAGCCCGAGCATCGTCCGCAGCAGCAGAAGCGGCGTGCCCGTCGACCATGCCTGCGGGCTGCACGCGGTCGGGTACTGCACGGGATACATCGTCTGCGAGCGCTCGTAGCCGCCGAACGCCTCGGGAAGGCGGCCGGCGAAGAACTCCGCGGCGTCGAGGATGCCGGACGCGATCTCGGCCGCCTCTTCCTTGAAGCCGTATCTCCGCAGACCCCAGGCGATGAAGGAGTTGTCGAACGGCCATACCGTGCCGACGTGGTAGCCGATCGGGTTGTAGCGCCCCTCGCCCTCGGCCAGCGTGCGAACGCCCCACCCCGAGAAGAGCCTCGGCCCGAGCAGGTGTCGCGCGACGGACCTCGCCTTCGACTTGTCCACGATGCCGCTCCAGAGCAGGTGCCCGTTGTTCGAGGCGAGCGCGTCGACCTTGTGCCCGTTCGGATCGAGCGCCAGCGCGAAGTACTCGCCGTCCTCGACCCAGTAGTCGCGGTTGAAGCGGCGCTTCAGGTCCGCGGCGCTCTTCTCGAGCCGGTCTGCGAGCTCGGCGTCCTTCCAGATCTCGCGCGCCAGACGCGCTCCGCGCACCTTCGCGTCGTATGCGTATCCCTGGAGCTCGCACGTCGCGCGCGGGAAGCCGGGAAGATCTCCGTCGCGGAACGAGATCGAGTCCCAGGAGTCCTTCCAGCACTGGTTCTCGAGCCCCGACTCCTCGTTGCGGCGGCGGTACCAGATGTAGCCGGTGCCCTGGAGGTCCGCGTACTCGTCGATCCAGTTGAGAGCCGCGCGCGCTTCGATCTCGAGCTCACGCACGAGCGCGCGGTCGCCGGTCCACCGCTCGTACTCGTCGAGGAGGACGACGTACAGCGGCGTCGCATCCACGGAGCCGTAGTACGGAGAGTGCGGGCGCTCCTCGAACGCGGTCATCTCCCCGTAGCGCATCTCGTGGAGGATCCGGCCGGGGTCCTCGTCGCGGAAGTCGTCCGACCGTACCCCTTGCCAGTCGCCGAGCGCCCGCAGCGTCGTCGCGGCGAGCTCGGGCGTGAACGGGAGCGCCTGCAGGCTCGTGAAGATGCTGTCGCGGCCGAACATGGTCATGAACCACGGCAGGCCGGCGGCGGGAAGCGCGCGACCACCAGCGATCGGAGGCGAGAAGCGCAGAGCGGCGAGGTCGACGAGGCTCCGCCGGTACGTCGACTTGAGAGCGTCCGAGTCCGACTCGACGCGGGGAGCTTCGGCGAGCCAGCGATCGAGATTCCGCCTCATGCGCGCACGGGCACGCTCGGGATGACGCTTCTCGCCGGTGTCCTGCCCGGGGCCCAGCTTCGCCGTGACGACGTCGAGGCCGGTGCGCCACTCGCCGTGCGGCTCGATGCGGACCCGGAAGGTGAGGCCGTTCTTGTCCACCCGCGCAGGCGCGGTCGACGAGATCTCGGTCGCCCTGGCGAACGTCCCACGGTCGTACCCGAGGACGAGCGTGCCGTCCGCGACCCGCGCCGAGTACTTCCCCTTCTTCGCGAGTGCGTCCTTCACCTCGAACAGGTCGGCGAAGTCGCAGCCTGCGTCGATCCGCACGGTCAGGTTGGCCGCCTTGTCGGCGTGGTTAAGGATCGTGACGTCCTCGTGGAACCCGTCCGCGACCGAGCGCTGTCGGATGACGGAGAGCTTCGCGTCGATGTACACGGTCCCGGTTCCCGGCACGAGGAAGAAGCGCGTCTCGAAGTACTGCAGATCGTCGACCGAGAGCGGGTTCAGACGGTCGCCGTTGACCGTCAGGACCCAGCGCGAGAGGAAGCGCGTGTCGTACGAGAAGAGTCCGGTCGGATCCGTGAGTGACGCCTCGATGTCGCCTCGTGCGTCGCTGACCACGAAGGTATTGCCGTCGAGAATCTTGACTAGATCGTCGCTCATCGCCGCTTCGCGTACCCGGCCGGGCGACGGCTCGACCGCGTCTTCGGGGGCCCCGGGAAGAGCCGCTGGACGAGCACGAGCAGCCGCCAGTCCCCCTGGACGGCGAGCTCGTTCCGGAGCACGGCTGCGATCGGGTTCGAGCGACCGCTCGCGATGCTCTCGAAGACGGCCTTGTCCGCGCGGATCACGCCGTCGGTCGCAACGTTCCGGCGCGAGACCGTTACCACTCCCTTGTCGAAGCCGACGATGCGGCGGTCCACCTGCTTGCCGTCGACGATCTCGAATTTGATCTTGCCTCGCGCCTTGCTCAGCAGCGGCTCGTGCCCGCGCTGCGCGAGCTCTTCGAAGAATCGCTCCGTGATGTCGCCCGCCGTGCCTGCCATCTGCCCGAGCCTAGCTAGTCCTCGTCCGCCTCGGCGGACTCACCGGGAGTGATGCCAGGCGAAGCGGGTCGCAGGCAGTCGAGGACCCGGACGAGCTGAAGTTCCACCCTCTTGGCAATCCGTCCACCCGCTAGACGGGATTGACCCGCTCGACGTCGATGTTGTGGTCCTGGAACCACGCGATGACGCCGTGAAGGTGGGATTGGTCTATGACGTCCACGACTACGAGTGTCTTGCCGTGGCACGGGGCGAAGCTCCGGGCACCAAGCTCGCTGACCAGGTCGTCGCCCAGATCTCCGCGCACGAGCACCTCGTAGGTCGTCAATACCGCTCCATCGCCCTGGGAGCCCATATCCTGTCCAGCATGACGACGGCTCAGCGTCGTGACGGCGTCGACGCCCCGGTTCATCCGGGTGAACCTGGGTCTTGAAGGTAGAACATGGTTCAGGAAAGGTTGGCGTGGCCGCCACGCAGACACCGGCCCGAGCGGGGACGTCGCTCGACTCCCCGCTCCTCATGCCGACCAAGCTCCGGCCGCCGCACGTACGGGACCGCCTGCTCGAGCGCACTGACCTGATCGAAAAGCTGCGCGGCGGGAGAGAGCGGACGCTCACGCTCGTCTGTGCGCCCGCGGGCTACGGGAAGACCACGCTGCTGGCTCAGTGGGCCCTCGCGGATGCGGCGAGAACGACCTTCGCCTGGGTCTCACTCGACGAGATGGACTCGGACCCGGCAAGGCTCTGGGGTCACCTGATCGCCGCCCTTCACGAAGTGCACGAGCGCGCCGGCCTGCGCTCGCTCCCCGCGTTCGCGGCGGGTCCCGGCTCGATCGTCGAGACAGGCATTCCACTGCTCGTCGACGAGCTGTCCGACTGCCCCCCAGTCGCGCTCGTTCTCGACGACTGGCACCTGGTGTCGAGCCGTGTGTGCGACGAGACGATGAGCGTCTTCCTGACGCGTACGCCGTCCGCGGTTCGCGTCGTCGTCTCGAGCCGACGCGACCCGAGCTTTCCGGTCGCGCGACTGCGCGCCCACGACGAGCTGACGGAGATCAGAGCTGGGGATCTCCGCCTCACACGCGAGGGGGCCGAAGCGATGCTGCGTGGGGCGGGTGTTCGGCTGACGACGCGCAACGTCAAACGCCTCCACGAGAGGACGGAGGGCTGGCTCGCGGGCCTCTGGCTGGCCGTGCTTGCGCTCAAGGAGCACGAGCAGCCGGATCGCTTCGTCCACGAGTTCTCGGGCGACACGCGCTACGTCTTCGACTACCTCGCCCGCGACGTCCTCGCGACGACGGACGCGGAGACCCGCGACTTCATGGTGCGATCGTCGGTGCTCGACCGCATGTCGGCCGAGTTGTGCGACGAGGTGCTCGAGAGAACCGACTCGGCGTCCGCGCTCGCGAGAATCGACCGCTCGAACCTCTTCCTGGTCCCGCTCGACGCAGCCGGCTCGGAGTACCGCTACCACCAGCTCTTCGCCGCCGTCCTGCGGCGAGAGCTCGCGACGCTCGATTCTGCGGTCGTGACCCGGCTGCATGCGCGAGCGTCCATCTCCTACGAGCAACGAGGAGATCTCGAGCACGCCGTCGACCATGCGATCGCCAGCAGGGACGTAGCTCGCGCGAGCACGCTCGTCACACGGCTGGCTGTTCCGCTGCTGTCGGCCGGGCGCATGGCGACGCTCAACCGCTGGTTCGACCTGCTCTCCTGGCCGGAAGCCCGGAGCGATCGCGAGCTGGCAGCCATGCGCGCCCTCACCGCGAGACTGAGCGGACATGGACGCGATGAAGTGGAGCGCTGGCTCGCCGTCGCCGAGGACGGGCCCGACTTCGGTCCGCTCGCGGTCGGGATATCGTCGATGCGCTCGTTGGTGGCGATCGTGAGCTCGACCTACCTGACCCGGGGAATCGTCGAAGCCGAACGGTCGGCGAGGCTCGGATTGGAAAGCGAGCCGGAGGGAAGCCCATGGCGGTACGCGGCCCTCGTGCCGCTCGGGCAGGCGCTCGTCCTCGCCGGTCGGCCCCAGGAGGCGCGCGCGCCCCTCGAGGAGGCACGGACGCTTCCTGGCGCGAGGGGTCGCGCGACGACGGCACTCGCGCTTGCGTACCTCTCGCTCGTCGAGCTCGCGGATGGAGACGTCACACGCTCGGAGGGCCTCGCACGAGATGCCCTCGCACTGGCGGACGAGATCGGCCACTCGGCGAGTGCCGCGGCGTCCACCCCACACCTGGCGCTTGCATGCGCGCTCATGCGAGGAACGGATCTCCATGCGGCGGTCGAGCACCTCGAGCGCGCCGCGGAGCTCGCGGGCGCGGACGCGGCCTCTTACTGGCACGCGCACGCCCTCATCCACCTCGCCACCGCGCGCCACCGCCTTGGGGACATCCAGGGCGCGAAGGAGGCGCTCGCTCGTGCGCGCGCAGAGCTCGACGAGCTGCCGGACGTCGGCGTGCTCGGTGATCTCTACCTCGAGGCAGACGATGCGCTGCATCAGCGCGCGCGGCGCGAGGGATTCCTCGGCGAGGACCTCAGCGAGGCCGAGAATCGTGTGCTCACCCGGCTCCTGCTGGGCAGGTCGGTAGCGCAGGTCGCGACCGACCTGTGGCTCTCACCCAACACGGTGAAGACGCACAGGCGTGGGATCTACCGAAAGCTCGGAATCAACACGCGTGAGGAGCTCCTCGCTCGGGCTTCCGAGCTCGGACTCGGTGTCGACGCATCGACGGCGCGGTGGACGTCTGACGGACAGGCGCCCGCGCGGACATTCTCGAACGCGAGAGATCGGAGGCAGCGTGGCGACCAAGACGGACTTCACGGAAGAGGAGTGGAAGGCGCTCGAGAAGGGCGTCACCGGAGCGGGCATCTCGTCTCGATCGGAGATCGCACCTCCGGACACTTCGCGACGAGCGCCTGCCCCAGGCTGTTGCGGACGCGAAGGGGGGCGTCAAGCCCGGCGAGACGGCCGCACTGGACAAGATCAAAGGAGCGCTCGGAGCCTGAGAGGTCGGTCGGCGCGCCGGCTACGTCGCCGCAGACACTCCTCCGTGGCAGTGCTTCCACTTGCGGCCGGAGCCGCACGTGCAGGGGTCGTTTCGTCCTCGCTGCGCGTCCTCGGCGGCGTAGAGCCTCATGACGTCGGCGGGCGCGAGGTCGCGGTGCAGCTGCTCCACCATGAAGCGCATCGGCCGGTCGACGTGGTGGAAGAACGCCTTGTACCCGCCGCAGAGGTAGTTGAGGCCCGGCTCGCCGTCTGGCGTCGAGATGAAGCGGTCCTTCGGGCAGCCGCCATGGCAGGCGAAGCGGACGTCGCACTCGAGGCAGTAGCGCGGGAGCGTGTCGCGCTTGTCGAGCCCGAACTGCCGCTGTTGCTGCGAGGCGACGAGCTCGAGCATGTGCGTCTCGCGGATGTTCCCGAGCCTGAAGCGCGGCTCGACGAAGTGGTCGCAGGAGTAGAGGTCGCCCGTGTGCTCGAGCGCGAGCGCGAGGCCACATGTCTCAGAGTGGATGCAGAGGCTCGGAGGCTCGCCCGCCCAGTTCGCGAGCGCGACGTCGAACATCTGCACGTACACCCTCCCCACGTCGTGGCGCACCCACTCCTCGAAGACGTCGATCAGGAACCGGCCGTACTGCTCAGCAGTCACCGAGCGGCCCGTGACGTGCTCGCCCTCCTGGACGTAGAGCGGGCGGTCGCGCCATGACGTCCAGGGGACCGAGCCGTCCCCGGCGCTCTCGGCCACCCGCTCGATGATCGGGATGAACTGCATGAACTCTGCCTCGCATTCGTCGCGCAGGAAGCGGTAGACGTCGAGTCCGCGATCCGCGTTGGCGGCGTGGATGGTGGTCAGCGCGTTCCAGTCGGCGCCGGCGTCATGCAGGTGCCCGAGACCGCGCATGACCTCGTCGAACGAGCCCCTCCCGCCCTTGTTGACCCGGTACGCGTCGTGGATCTCGCGTGGCCCGTCGATCGAGAGCCCGACGAGGAACCCGCTCTCGCGGAAGAACGTCGCCCACTCGGCGTCGAGGAGCGTCCCGTTCGTCTGGATCGTGTACTCGGCGCGCTGGCCGGGCACGAGATATCGCTCGGCGAGCTCGACCGAGCGGCGGAAGAAGTCGAGCCCCATGAGCGTGGGCTCACCGCCCTGCCACGCGATGGTCACGGCCGGCGACGAGGCATGGGCTTCGATCAGCTGCCGCAGGTAGGTCTCGAGGAGGTCCTCGGCCATGCGGAACCGCGATCCTGGGTAGAGCATCTCCTTCGAGAGGAAGAAGCAGTAGGAGCAGTCGAGATTGCAGACGGCTCCCGTCGGCTTCGCCAGCAGGTGAAATGCGGCGGGCGCATCCGTGGGAGCGCTCGTAGCCACTAGGAGAAGACGTTGACCGCGCGGCCGATGACGAGGCTCTCACGAAGCCTGTCTTGCGAGCGCGACGACGCGCGATCAGCCGCCCGCGAGCCCAGCTCCTGCCTCCTCGAGGCCGGCCTTGAGCTCCTTTGCCGACGCCTTGTCGATCTGCGACTTCGAGCTTCGAATCGCGTTCTCGAGCGCGCGTGCGACGGCGTCGGCATGCTCGTGGTCGTAGATGGCGATGATTCCTGCCGAGCCGGGGGGCAACGCGTCGTCCATCTTCTCTCCGATCCCCGCCTCGCATTCGCTTGCGGGCGAACTTGCCGAGAGCCCTCCTACAGCCGCTCCGACGGCGGTCGCTGCCAGGAGCGGCGGCGCGAAGAGCCCGACGACGAGCCCGACACCGCCTCCGACCTTGGCCCCCTTCTTCCCGAGATGGTCGCCCGTTTCCTGGACCGCGACCTCGCCTTGTGCGTCCTTCGTGACGAGCACCACCCCGTCGGTCGAGATCGCCCCATCCTTCGCGAGCGCCACGAATCTGTCGAAGTCCCGTTGCGCGAGCTCCGGGATCAGGTACACGGCGATCAAGACGTCCAGCTGGTCGTTGTCGCTCATTGCGGTGCCTCCTTGGGATGTGGTCGCCGCATCACGCGTTTGCCCCGTGAGCGGCGAGCGCCTGCTCCGCGAGCTCGTGCAGCGCCTGCCGGTCCTCGTCGCTCATGTCGGGAGCGATGTCGAACACGACCTGCTTGATCTCCCCCGTGAAGCGGAAGGGTGCCTTGTCGGCATAGCTGCGGTCGACGACGAGCCCGTTGTCGCAGCCGATGTCCATCCCCGCGTAACCCGAGAAACGGGCGGGCACGGTGTTCTCCATGCGACCGGTCGCGACGGGCTCGCCGTTCACGAGCAGTGTCACCTCGCCTCCCGTTGCCGGCTTCGGCGCATCGGCCGCGAACACCATCTCGACGCTGACATCGCCCGCAGGGAGCGGAGACTCGGCGGCCTGCGTGTACTCGAGGACGCCGAGCATCGAGTAGTGGTGCTTGAGCTTGCCGTCCTGGACGTAGAGAGAGAAGCCGCCCAGGTGGTCGAAGGCGGCGACGATGACGCCCTCGGCTCCACCTTCGGGAACCACGAGGTCGGCGCTGATCGTGTACGAGTGGTTGTAGACGCGAGGAATCATCCCGGCGGCGATGTTCTCGATCCGTCCTCTGTACGTGAACGTCGACACCTTCGGGATCGGGGGCACGATCCCGTAGAAGGACGAGAGACCCCCGAGGATCGGCAGCACCTGGTAGCGCTCGGCCTCCTCCCAGAAGAGCTTCCGCAGCTCCTCGACCTTCTCCGGATGCTGGTCCGCGAGGTCCTTCGCCTGCGCGAAGTCGTCGGGGAGGTAGTAGAGCTCGACGGGGTCGTCATCCGGGTTCCAGCCGGGACCGAAGTGCCGCAGGGCCTCGGGGTCGAGCAGCCACGGGATGCGTGGCAGACGCATCGCGAGCCACCAGCCGTCCTTGTACATCGCCCGGTTTCCGACCGCCTCGAAATACTGCTGCGTGTGGCGTTCCGGGGCGCCGGCGGCGGAGAGCGAGTCGGCGAACGTGAAGCCATGTAGCCGCTCCTGCTCGATCCCGTCGACGTGCGTCGGCGCGGGGATGCCCGCGAGCTCGAGCACGGTCGGGGCAATGTCGATCACGTGCGTGAAGTGCCCCCGCATCGAGCCGGGATCGGAGATCCCGTTCGGATAGTGGACGACGAGCGGGTTCCGCGTCCCACCGAGATGCGACGCAACCTGCTTGCCCCAGTCGAACGGGGTATTGCTCGCCCACGCCCAGGCGGCCGCGTAGTGCGGCGCCATGAGGTCGCCGCCCCAGGCCTCGAGCCCGCCGTGCTTGAACAGGAGCCCCATCTGCTGCTCCGGCGTCAGCGGGATCCCGTTCAGCGTCGTCATCTCGTTGAACGTCCCAGTGAGCGTGCCCTCCATGCTGGCGCCGTTGTCGCCCCAGATCCAGATCACGACCGTGTTCTCGAGCTCGCCCATCTCCTCGATTGCGTCGAGGACGCGCCCGACATTCCAGTCGGCGTTCTCCGAGTAGCCGGCATACGTCTCCATCTGCCGCGCGTAGAGGCGCCGTTCGGTCTCACTCAGGGATTCCCAGGTCGGGAAGCCGTCGTTGCGAGGCGGCAGCTCCGCGTCGGCGGGGACGACACCGAGCTCCTTCTGACGCGCGAAGACCTGCTCGCGCATGACGTCCCAGCCCTCGTCGAACTTCCCCTTGTACTTGTCCGCCCACTCCCTCGGAACGTGGTGGGGAGCGTGGCTGCAGCCGGTCGCGTAGTAGAGGAACCAAGGCGTCTCGGGCTTCTCCGCACGGACGCGGTGGAGCCAGTCGATCGTCTTGTCGGAGAGGTCGTCGGGGAAGTAGTACGGATCGTCCTCCGTGCTCTCCGGCACGCCGATCGTCTTCTGGTTCTCGGTGATGAGCGGGTCGAACTGCCCTGCCTCGCCTCCCAGGAAGCCCCAGAAGTAGTCGAAACCGAGCCCCGACGGCCAGCGATTGAACGGCCCTCCCGATCCCTGCTGGTTGTCCGGCGTCAGGTGCCACTTGCCGAGCGCCGCGGTCATGTATCCGTTTTCCTGCAGTGTCCGCGGCAGCGTCGCGCAGTCGCGGGGGATCGTCGCGTTGTAGCCGGGGAAAGGACCGGAGAACTCGGCGACGAGACCGAAGCCGACCCGATGCTGGTTGCGGCCGGTCAGCAAGGCGGAGCGTGTCGGCGAGCAGACTGCGGTGACGTGGAAGCGGTTGTAGCGCAGGCCTCCCTCGGCCATGCGGGTGTAGTTCGGCGTCTCGATCGGGCCGCCGAACGTGCTCGGATTCCCGAACCCGGCGTCGTCGATGAGGACGAGCAGCACGTTCGGTGCACCCTCCGGCGGCGCAACCTGCGCGGCCTGGTTCCAGTCCGGCTCCGAGCCCTCGAGCGTCCTCTTCGTGGCGCCGGCGAAGGGCGGACGGCGGATCGGGAGTCTCGATCGATCGATCGCTTGCTCGCTCATTCTGCAGTTCCTCCTTCGGTCCAAGGCCTAGCCGCGGTATGAAGCCACTCGCGGGGAGCCACGGTCAGCCACTCTGGCCCGCGGATAGCTCGTTCGCGAAGAACTCGAGCGCGGTCTTCGTCTTCGTCTGCTGCTCACCAGAGAGATCCACGCCCTTCTTGGCCAGAAAAGCGCGCGCTTCGGCCGCGACCTGCATCGGCTCGGTCGTCGTGCACTTCGTCGAAAGCTCGAGGATCCGCGAGCCGTCCGGGTAGAGCCAGAGCTCGGCGACGAGCGGCCTCCCGAACTCGAGTGGGCTCCACTTCAGCTTGAGCACGAAGATCGGCCCCATGACCAAGAGTTCGTCGAGCTCGATGCCATCGGGTGCGTTGGCGGCGAAGAACTCCCGCTGCTCCTTGGAGAAGAGCTTCCGAAGTGGCTTCCCGCCGAGGATCGTGTCTCGAACCGCCGTCGGCGGGAGCTTCGCCTTGAACGACGCCGAGCAACGAACCCTCCCGGCAGCGCGTCCACCTCGACGCCGAGGTTGGGAGACTTCCGGAGCTCCTCCGGGAGATCAGCGGGCACGACCGGACGCAGCTTCACGACGGAGTCGTTGCCTTTGCCCTGGACCCGCCTGGCGCGTACAACGACGCCGGCCTTGTTGAGCGCGAGCTCGGGCGTCTCGAAGAAGAAGACCTGCCTGATCTGCGCGTCGAGCGGATCGATCTCGAGCGCGGCTACGGTCGAGCGCTGACTCGACTCCGGCACGGTCAGCTTCAGCTCGACGGTGTCTGCGCCCTTCACGAGCTCGAGCACCTCTGCTAGTTGCTGGTCGGACAGTCTCGCGGGTCTCTTCGTAGCGGTCGCCATTGCCGTGCCTCCTCGCCTTGGGTGCTGTGCCCGACCCCGAGTATCGCGTCCTCGCCGCTCCCGATCGAAGATGAGCATCCAGTTCACCCGGATGATTCCGAACGACGTGAGTGCAGCGGACATCAGAGCGCGCGGGCGCTTCTCGTTGTCTATACGCGGTCAGCCGCCCGGTCGGGTCGACTCGGGGCGTCATCCCCCGTGAGGAGACTGCATCCGCCTCGTGACCGCACGGCGCATCAGCAGGCCCTGGATTGCGAGCGTGGAGACCGCGCCGACCACCATCATCGTGACGTTGACGCCGAGCACGCCCAGTGAGTCTGACGACCGCGAGGGGGCCGGCCGTAGGCGTCCGCGCGCTCTGCAAGCCGGCAAGCACGGGGCGGTCAACTCGTGCGCCGGCCATGCAGTGAAAGCAGAGACGTCGACCTGCGCGTGCGCAGCACGCGAGCCGTTGTCAGGCCCTACGAAGAGATACGCATGCGAGATCCGAGTCTCGAGTCTTCGGGCGCGCGGTTGCGCCTGCGCCTTAGATCCTGCGGCGGCCCGCCCTCCCAGGGGTGACGGCTGCGGCCACGACAGCGGTTTTCGCTACCGGCGACGGCCCGGGTGTGACGGCCTTCGCTACTACGGCGGTCTTTGCCACCGGCGCGCCGACGACACCGACCCTTCCAACTCGTCCTGGTCTGAGTGGCATTTCAGTCTCCTTCCGTCGCAAGTGCGTTGTCCGCCTCGATGGAGGCGATGATCGCCTGAATGGGAATCCGCCCGGTCGCGATCAGTTGGCCGCCCGAACGGCGCGCAGCCGATGCGAAGGGCGCGGCCCACAGGTTCTCCCAGATCAACACGCCTGCGGTGCTGCCCGGATCCATGGCAGCTGCGAGGTTCTCCACGTCTTCCGCGGCCAACAGCTCCGCGAGCTGAGCCTCGACTGCTTGC
>CAVZNK010000019.1:0-184096 GCA_963776555.1 uncultured Gaiellaceae bacterium
GAGCCGCTCCGCGTCGACTACCGCTGGGCGGGGATCTTCGGCATGGTCTTCGACTTCCTGCCCGTGGTGGGGCGTGTGCCGCAGCAGGAGGGCGTGTGGGTCGCGGGCGGCTACTCGGGGCATGGGAACGTCCTCGGATTCGCCTGCGGCAGGCTCGTCGCGCGCGCGATTCTCGGCGAGCACGACCCGTTGCTCGACCTCTTCGAGCCCGCGCGTCTGCTCGTCGCCTAGCGCTCGGGCGCCACAGTCGCGCAGCCCGGTAGACGTCAGAGGTCGATGGTCTGCAGGTCGAGCTCGCCGGCTCGCGCATACGCCGCCTTTGCGATAGCGAGGTCCTGGATCGCGAGGCCGGTCGAGTCGAAGAGCGTGATTTCTCCTGCGCTGCGGCGGCCGTCGGCGTCGCCGACGAGCACCGCTCCGAGTTCCGTCACGTCGGATCGCGCGACCGCACCCGCCTCGACTGCTGCCGTGAGCTCGCCCCCATGGCTCGCCTGCTCCCAGTCGTCGCAGAAGAGATGGGCTCGGCGAAGCTCCCCGACGGCGACCTCGGACTTCCCTGGCCCGTCGCGCTCCGAGGAGCGAGACGTGCTGGCCGCGCTCGAGCGTTCCCTCGGGGTACAGAACCTCGGCGCCCGGCGTGACCGTCACGACGACCTCGCACGCGAGCGCCTCCGCGGCGCTCGCGGCCACGCGGGTGCCCAGTCGGTCGGCGACCAACAGGCGCCGGGCCTCGTCCACGTCCCACACGAGTGGTACGACGCCGCGGGCGACGAGCATCCTCGCGGTCTCGGCGCCGTTCACGCCGCAGCCGACGACGGCGTAGGAGGACGCCTCCGCACGGCACAGCGTGTCCGCGGCAAGCACTCCCGCCGCGGCTGTGCGGAGCGCCGTCACGGCGGCGGCGTCGAGCACTGCGAGAAGCCGGCCGTCCTCGGCGTCCGACAGGAGCACGAGCCCGGTCACGGTGGGGAGGCCGCGCGCCGGGTTCCCGGGGAACGACGTGACCCACTTGAGAAGTGCGTGGCCGTCGCCGATGGCGGGCATGGCGCGGAAGTCCCCGGCCGGGTAGTTCGAGACGTAGACCTTCGACGGCATCGACCACGTCGATCGGGCATGCGCCTCGAATGCGGCGCGAACCGCATCGTACGCGTCGTGTGGCGAGACGGCCCGCTCGACGTCGGCGGCTCGGAAGACCGGGATCACCGAGTCAGCCTACGCGGCGGCGAAACGCTCGACCAGATCGTGCCGCGTCGGGCGACGCCTACGCCGCCTTCACGGCCGTGATCAGCTTGAGCACCGACTCCTTGGCGTCGCCGAACAACATGGTCGTCTTCGGGTCGAGGTAGAGCTCGTTGTCGATGCCCGCGAAGCCCGGGTTCATCGAGCGCTTCAGCACGACGATGCTGGCCGACTTGTCGACATCGAGGATCGGCATGCCGTAGATCGGGCTCCCCGGATCGCTGCGGGCGGCGGGGTTGGTGACGTCGTTCGCGCCGATGACGAGCGAGACGTCCGTCTGCGGGAACTCCGGGTTGATCTCGTCCATCTCGAAGAGCTGGGTGTACGGGACGTTCGCCTCGGCGAGGAGGACGTTCATGTGCCCGGGCATCCGTCCGGCGACCGGGTGGATCGCGTACTTGACCTCGACGCCCTTCTCCTCGAGCAGGTCGGCGAGCTGGCGGACGTCGTGCTGCGCCTGCGCCACGGCCATTCCGTAACCGGGCACGACTACCACCTTCCGCGCGAACGAGAGCTGAACGGCCACGTCGTCGGGCGTGGTTGCTCGCACCGTGCGGCCGTCGTCCGCTCGGGTCTGCCCGACTCCTGCCTGTACCTGTCCGAATGCGCCGAAGAGGACGTTCGCGATCGAGCGGTTCATGGCCTTGGCCATGAGCAGCGTGAGCAGGGTCCCCGACGCCCCGACGAGCATCCCGGCGACGATCAGGACGGTGGAGTCGAGCACGAACCCGGTCGCCGAGGCCGCGAGGCCGGTGAACGCGTTCAGCAGCGAGATCACGACGGGCATGTCGGCGCCGCCGATGGGCAGCACGAACATGACGCCGAAGACGAGCGCGAGGAGGATGAGGACGACGATCGACCATTGCGCCTCGAGACCCGCGACGATCGCGACCCCGAGCGCGACGCCCCCGCCGAGGACGAGGACGTTGACGACGTTCTGGCCGGGAAAGACGATGGGCCGGCCGCTGACCAGTTCCTGGAGCTTCGCGAAGGCGACGAGGGAGCCCGCGAACGAGATCGAGCCGATGAGCGCCGAGAGCGAGACGGACAGCCCCTGATCCCACGTCAGCACGCCGTTGTGCTCGTGGAACTCCGCGAGGGCGATCAGCGCCGCCGCGCCGCCGCCGACCCCGTTGAACAGGGCGACCATCTGCGGCATCGCGGTCATCTTCACGCGGCGCGCTCCAACGAACCCGATCGCGCTCCCGATGGCCGCCGCCACGACGATGAGGGCCCAGTTCGAGATGCCGTCGAGGAGGAGCGTGGTCGCGATTGCGACGAGCATCCCGACGCCGCCCAGCCAGTTGCCGCGGCGCGCGTGCTTCGGGGAGGAGAGGAAGCGCAGCGCGAGGACGAAGCAGACGATCGCGACGAGGTAGAGGAGGCTCGTGACGTTCGGGTTGGAGATCACTCCGGCGGCTCCTCGCGCCTCGGCTCGGGCCGGCGCTTGAACATCTCGAGCATGCGGTCGGTCACGAACCAGCCACCGACGACGTTCGCGGTCGCGAGCACCATCGCGACGAACCCGATCACCTGCGTGAACGTGTCGTCGGCGAAGCCGAGGATGAGGATCGCCCCGACGATGACGATGCCGTGGATGAAGTTCGTGCCCGACATCAGGGGCGTGTGCAGCATCGTCGGCACCTTCGAGACGACCTCGAAGCCGAGGAACGCGGCGAGGACGAGGATCGTCAGCTCGATGACGAACGGGAGATGCGTCACGCGCCCTCGTCTTCGGCTCGTGTGACGCAGGCGCCACGCGTGATCTCGTCGTCCCAGTCGAGCACGAGCTCGCCTTCGGGCGCGAGGTGGAGGAGCAGCGCACCGACGTTGCGGGAGTAGAGCTGGCTCGCGTGGTAGGCCATGGTCGAGGGGAGGTTGCGCGCTCCGATCACCGTCACGCCTCCGTGGTCGACCGTCTCGCCCGGCACGGTTACCTCGCAGTTTCCGCCCGTGTCGGCTGCGAGGTCGACGATCACGGAGCCCGGCCGCATGCGCTCGACGGCGCTTGCCGGGATGAGCTTCGGCGCGGGCCGGCCGGGGACGGCGGCGGTCGTGACGACGACGTCGAAGTCCGGGATCCGCTCCTCGAGCGCCGCCTGCTGGTGCGCCTGCTGCTCGGGCGTGAGCTCGCTCGCGTAGCCGCCTGAGGTCTCCTCCGTGCGGACCCCGAGGTCGAGGAACGTCGCGCCGAGGCTCTGCACCTGCTCCGCGACGGCCGGGCGGACGTCGAAGGCGGAGACGACGGCGCCCAGCCGGCGCGCCGTCGCTATCGCCTGCAGGCCGGCGACGCCCGCGCCGATGACGAGCGCCCGCACCGGCGCGATCGTCCCCGCCGCGGTCATGAGCATCGGAAACAGCCGGGGGACTCGGTCCGCGGCGAGCAGGACGGCCTTGTAGCCCGAGACGGTCGCCTGCGATGAGAGCGCGTCCATCGACTGCGCACGGGTGATCCGGGGGATCGACTCCATCGCGAAGCCGACGACCTCGCGCTCGCGGAGACGCGCTATCCCCGCGGCATCCGTGAGCGGCTCGAGGAAGCCCACGACGACGGTGCCCGGCGCGAGCCGGCTCACGAGCTCCGCAGTGGGCTGCGCGACGCAGACCAGAGCGTCCGCTCCGGACGGCAGGGTACTTCCCTCGACGAGCTCAGCTCCGGCTGCGTCGTAGTCGCCGTCGGGGAACCCCGCTGCCTCGCCGGCGCCGCGCTCGATCCTCGACTCGAAACCGCTGTCGCGGAGCTTCGAAACCGTCTCGGGGACGAGCGCGACGCGCCGCTCGCCGGGAGCGGTCTCCTTCGGAACGGCGACTCGCATGCGATCGCGAACTCTACGGCGACGTCGAAGGCGCCGGGCTCCGAACCGTCACAGGGATCCCCACACGTCGAGCTTCGTCCTGGTGCGGCGAATCACGTCGTCCGTGAACGAGGTCGTGCCCTCGTCCCCGCCGAGATCGGCGGTCCGGACGCCGTCCGCGACTGCCTCGAGGCAGGCCTCGCGGATCGCGCGGCCCGCAGCCTGCGACGGCGCGTCCTCGGCGTGGGAGAGGAGCGCCGCGCCGGCGAGGATCATCGCCATGGGGTTCGCGACGTCCTTGCCCTCGAGTGCGGGGGCGGTGCCGTGCGCCGCCTCGGCCATGAGGGCACTCGGCACGTAGTCGTCCCCGAAGGCGACGAGGAGCGATTCCGAGCCGGCGATCGAGCCGAAAAGCGGAAGCACGAGGTCGGAGAGAATGTCCCCGTCGCGGTTGAGCGCCGGAATCACCATCGCGGCGCCGCTCGACGAGATGAGGAGTGCGAACGTCGCGTCGATGAGCTGCGGCTCGTACGTGACGTCGGGGTGACGGAGGGCCGCCGCGTCCATCTCCTCCTTCAGCATCCCCTCGTAGATCGGGCTCACGGTGTACTTCGGGCCGCCGAAGACCTTCGCGCCCATGCGCTCGGCCTGTCTGAACGAGAACTCGGCCACGGCGTGACAGATCCGTCGCTCGATGCGCTCCGTCCGCAGCGCGATCTCGTCGTCGCCTGTGCCCTCGCGCCACTCGGTCGCGCCGTACGCGTCCCCCACGGCCATCCGCACGACGGAGATCGGCGCATGCACGCCTCCGAGAGGGACGACGCCGGGAATGCGACGACCCGTTCTCACGATCACCTTGCCGCCGATCTCCTCGCGGAGGATCCGGTTCGGCGAGCCGACGTCGCCGGCTCCCTCTGGCGTCACGGTGGCGGCCTTCAGGCCGAAACCGTGCTCGCGAACCGCTGCTGCGGCCTCGTGGACGACGCCGTTACTCGTTGCGCGACGTCCCTCGAGCGAGAGGTCGAAGCGGACGAAGGCGAGCTCGGCGGAGATCACGTCCGGCGCGAGCACGCGCACTGCCTCCTCGAGAAGCTCCTGTCCGGTCTGGTCTCCTTCGAGGACGACGATGGTCTGCATGCGCGGGATCCTACTTAGCCTCTACTCGCGAAATGCATCGAGCGCTTTGCACTTGCGCTTTGCGAAGCCGTTTCCTACGCTTGCGTACTCGATCGCACGAAACCGAAGGAGAAATAGATGGCGCGAAAGACGATTCTCGTATGTGACAACTGCGGGAAAGAGGTTCCCGACAGCCGCGGTGCCGTGATGCGTCTGAATTACACGGACGCACGACGCGGCTCGAAGCAGGCGGATCTGTGTGACGGATGCGCCGGCGAAATGCCCGGCCAGGCGGTCGCGCGGCGCGGTCGCAGGCCGAAGTCAGCGGCCGCGTAGCTCCCGACGCACCGTGGGGTCGCGCGCGCCCGCGCGACCCCACGCGAAGGTTTCGGCGCTCTTTGCACAAAGCCTCGCGCCGCGTACGAAAGGGCGCCCGAGGCCAGGACTACGATGGGCGAATGGGCCTTTCGCTCGTCGTCGGGCCGGCGCACGCCGGCAAGGTCGCGCTGCTCCTGGAGCGCTATGTGGGCGCGCTCGGCGATCCCGGCGCAAGAGCGGAATCCGCGAGCGCAGATACCGCTTGCGCACACTCGTCGGATCCCTGGCTCGTCGTTCCGAACCGAGTCGACGTCGACCGCGTCGAGCGCGATCTCATCGGCCGCAGGCCTGCGCTGCTCTCCGGAACCATCGGTACCTTCGACGACCTCTTCCGAGAGGTCGCAGGCGACCAGGAGGCGCGGGAAGCCTCCGAGACGCAGCGCATGCTCGCCGCCCGGCGGGCGATCGCGGGGCTCGAGCTCGACGAGCTCGGGCCGTCGGCGCTGACCTCGGGCTTCCCCGACACGCTGCTCACGGCCGTCGGCGAGCTCGAGGCCGGCCTCGTGGACGTGGATCGGCTGGACGGAGACCTCCGCAGGCTCGTTCACGCATATCGGACGGAGCTCGCGCGGCTCGGGCTCCGAGATCGCGACGGCGTGCGGCGGAGCGCGGTCGAACGGCTGCAGAACGACCTGGAGGCGTGGTCGGGCGCGTCGGTCTTCGCCTACGGGTTCGAGGATCTGACAGGCGCCGAGTGGGCGCTCCTCGAGGCGCTGGCGGCGCGGACCGACGTCACCGTCTCCATCCCCTACGAACAGGGGAGAGCTGCGTTCGTGGCGCTCGAACGGACAGTCGAGGATCTCGCCGGGCTCGCGCGCGGGGTCGATCGAGGAGCTTCCGCGGACCACGAGGCCGTCGACGCCGCTCGCTCTCGCTCATCTCGAGCAGGAGCTGTTCGCCGACGAGCCGGAGGTGCGCGTGCCGCTCGACGGCGCGATTCGCTTCCTCGAGGCAGCGGGTGCGCCGCGGAACCGCCGAGCTCGTCGCAAGCGAGGTCGCGGCGCTCGTGCGCGGCGGGACTCCCCCGGAGCGGATCGGGCTCGTCTGCGAGTCGGCGGAGAGATGGCGCGCTCCGCTGGAGACGGCCCTCGCTCAGCTGCAGGTGCCGGTGCTCGTCGAGAGCCGGCGACGGCTGGGCGAGACGGCACTCGGCCGCTCGCTGCTGGCGCTTCTGCGCTTCGCGTGGCGCGAAGGGACGCGCGGAGACCTCTTCGCCTACCTTCGGTCGCCGTATTCGGGCATCGAGCGACGCGCGGTGGACTTCGTCGAAGGGCGGCTTCGCGGACGCGCGATCTCCGATCCGGCCCGGGTCGACGAGGAGACGGAGAAGCTCCGCGGAGCGCCGATTCCGGCGCTCGGCGAGCTTCGAGCGGCGTCCGATCCCGTTCGGCGCGACGCTCGCGCTCGCCGGCGGGATGATGCGAAGCGCGTGGGGCCTCGAGGCGCCGCCGGTCCGGGACGACGCGCGCGCGGACGCCCGGGCGTTCCGGGCGGCCGAGCGGACGCTCGCCGATCTCGGAGCCTTTCGCGACGACGGCTCGCCGCTTTCCCCCGACGACGTTCTCGCCGCGCTCGAGCGGACGTCGGTGCCGCCGGAGAGCCCGGCGGCGGGAAGGGTCGCCGTGCTGGATCACGAGCGCGCGCGCACGAGGTCCTTCGAGGTCGTCTTCGTGCTCGGCCTCGAGGAGGGCGCGTTTCCGCGCCGGGCACGCCCGTCGCCGCTCGTGGGCGAAGATCTCCGGCGAGAGCTCGGCGGACGACTCGAGCGCCCCGACGCCGTCGCGCGCGACCGCTACCTCTTCTACACGACCTGCACGCGGGCGACGCGGCGGCTCTTCCTCGTCCGCGAGTCCGCCGGCGACGAGGGCGTGCCGAGGGAGCCGAGCCCCTTCTGGGACGACGTCCGCGCGCTCTTCGACGAGGCCGAGGTGCAGCGGGCGACGCAGCGGCGTCCGCTGTCCGCGCTGACCTGGCCGCTCGAGTCCGCGCCGAGCGAGCGGGAGCGTCTGCGTGCGCTCGTCCGTCTGGCAGCCGCGGACGCGGAGGGCGCTGCAGTCGCTCGCGGCCGCCAACGACTGGTCGCGGCGCCTCGACCGCGCCCGCGCTGCGTTCGACCGGCCGACGCAGCTACGGAGCAGCGCAGCGCTCGGACCGCTCGCCGCGAAGTCGGTCTTCTCGGCGACGGAGCTCGAGCGGTTCTCCGACTGCTCGTCGGCGTGGCTCTTCGAGCGCGTCGTCGATCCCAAGCGGATCGATGCCGAGCCCGACCCGATCCTCCGCGGCCAGGTGCTGCACACGACGCTCAACCGCTTCTACGCGGCGGTGCCGCGCGAGCTCGACTCGGAGCGGGTGACGCCCGAGAACGTCGACGCCGCGATCGCACTCGTCCATCGCTGCCTCGACGACGCGCTCGAGTCGGGCGTACGTCTCGATCTGACCGAGCTGCAGGCAGCGGAGCTCCGGTACTCGTTGCGTGCCGATCTCGAGGGCTTCGTCCGCGACGAGGCGGAGTCGGAGGTGGGGTTCGTGCCACGCCGCCTCGAGGTCGCGTTCGGGTCGGAGCGCGCGGCTCCCGAACTGCAGCGCGGCCTCGACCTCGGCGACGGGCTCTCGCTCTCGGGGAAGATCGACCGGATCGACATCGACCCGTTCAGCGCCCGCGGGATCGTCCAGGACTACAAGTCCGGCAAGGGGGCGCACTCGGCGCGCGACATCGATCGCGAGCTCCGCCTGCAGATCCCGCTCTACGTGCTGGCGCTGCGAGATCTGGTGGGCGTCGAGCCACTGGGCGGCGTCTACCGCGCCCTCGCGGGGCGCCGGCTCACGCGCGGGATGCTGCGCGAGAGCGCGCGCGAGGATCTCCCGGGCTTCGCGAAGGACGACTACCTCGACGAGGAGACCTTCTGGAGCCAGGTCGAGTCCGCGCGGGAGCGCGCCGCCGAGAACGCCGGTCGGATCCGCGCCGGCGACGTCCGGCACGACCCGAAGGGGGACGGGTGCCCGTCGTGGTGCGACCTCTGGCCGATGTGCCGGGTGAAGCGGCCGTGACCGTGCTCGAAGTGGAGAGGACGTTGAACGACGAGCAGCTCGAGGCGGTTGAAACGCCAGGCTCGGTGTTCGTCTCGGCCGGAGCGGGCACGGGGAAGACCTCGGTGCTCGTCGAGCGTTACGTCCGAGCCGTCTGCGAGCGCGGCGTCGACGTCGAGTCGATCCTCGTCATCACCTACACGCGCAAGGCGGCCGGCGAGCTCCGCGGCCGCATCCGCGCCGCGCTGCGCGAGCGCGGGCGGCCCGACCTCGCGCGCGGGCTCGACGGCGCGTGGATCTCGACGATCCACGGCTTCTGCAACGGCTCCTGCGCACGTATCCGTTCGCGGCCGGCCTCGATCCGCGGTTCCGCGAGCTCGAGGAGGCGGGAGCGGCGGTCCTGCGCGGCGAGGCGTTCGACCGCGCGCTCGAGGGGTTCTGCGCGACCGGCGAGCCCGAGCGCATGCGTCTCCTGGCCACGTACCGCGCCGACGGGCTGCGGCGCATGCTCACGGGCGTCTTCGAGACGCTTCGCTCCGCGGGGCGCGAGCTCGTGCTCGAGCTCGGCGAGCGGCCGAGCCTCGCGGAGTCCGCGGCCGCGCTTCGCGCCGAGGCGGGACGGCTGGCAGCCGACGAGTCGGCGACGGCCACACAGCGACGAAACGCGACCGAGACCGTCCGCGCGCTCGACGCGGGCGCGACGCCCGAGCGTCTCGTCGATCTCTCGGCGTTCGCCTGCAGGGGCGCGCGGGCGGCCTCGTTCGAGCAGGCGCGGAAGGCCGCGGAGCGGGCTGCTCTCGAGGAGCTCGCCGCCGCCGATCGCGCGCTCCTGCAGGAGCTTCTCGAGCGCTTCGCCGCCGAGTACACGGCCGCGAAGCGGCGCGAGTCCGTGGTCGACTTCGAGGATCTCCAGCTCGCGGCGCGCGACCTGCTCCGAGCCGACGAGGCGGTTCGCGAGGAGATACAGCTCCGCTTCCGCACGGTCATGGTCGACGAGTTCCAGGACACGAATCGGCTCCAGTGCGAGCTCGTGGAGCTCGTGGCGCATCCGGAGCTGACCGAGGTGTTCACGGTCGGTGACGAGTTCCAGTCGATCTACGGGTTCCGGCATGCCGACCTCGAGGTCTTCCGCGAGCGCCGCGCGCAGGCGCCGAGCTTGCTCGCGCTGACGCGCAACTACCGCTCGCGCCCGCAGGTGCTCTCTGCGGTGAACCACCTCTTCGGCGACGCCTTCGGCGACGACTACCAGCCGCTCGCGGCGTCCGCGGACTTTCCGGACCCGGTGTTCGGGCATCCGGTCGAGCTCCTCGTAACGGACAAGCCGAGCTTCGCCGGAGACCGGCGTGCACTGGCGTACGGGCGAGGCGAGGCGGATCGCGCGTCGGGTGCGCGAGCTCGTGGACTCCGGCGAGGCCGACCCCGGCGAGATCGTCGTCCTCTTCGCGGCGGGAACGGACGCAGAGCGCTACGAGGAAGCGCTGCGGCGCGAGGGCTTGCCGACCTATCGCGCGACCGGCCGCGGGTACTTCGGCCAGCAGCAGGTCGTCGACCTCCTCGCCTACCTGCGGCTCCTGCACAACCGCTACGACGACGTCGCGCTGACGACGGTTCTCGCGTCGCCGTTCGTCGGCGTCTCCAACGACGCGCTCGTGCTGCTCCGCCGGAACGCGCCCAGGCGGCCGCTCTTCACGGCGCTCGAGCGTGGGCTGCCGGAAGGGCTCGCCTCGAGCTGACGAGCGGCTCCTGCGCGCGTTCCTCCAGCGCTACGAGCGGCTCGTCCGGGCGTCCGCACGGCTGGGGCTCGAGGCGCTTGTGCGAGCGGATCGTCTCCGACCACGACTACGACCTCGCCATTCTCGCGCTCTGGGACGGCTCACGGCGTTTTGCGAACCTCCGCAAGCTGGGGCGCCTCGCGGGCGACTACGAGTCGATCCGAGGTGCGGACCTCGCGGGCTTCGTACGGTTCGTCCGCGAGCAGGACGCGCTCGGCGCGAAGCAGCTCGAGGCCGTCGCGGTCGAGGAGGGTGGAGGCGCCGTCCGCCTGCTGACGATCCATGCCGCGAAGGGCCTCGAGTTCAAGGTAGTCATCGTCGCGGATGCCGGGCGCGACATCGGCGGGCCGCGCGGGCCTGACGAGATCGTGGCGCTCTCCGACGGACGCTTCGGGTTTCGCATGGTGCATCCCACCCGAGGCGATCGGCACCCGGTCTTCGACTTCGAGGAGGTTCGCGACGCCGAGCGCGACCAGGAGCACGCCGAGCGGCTTCGCCTCTACTACGTCGCGATGACGCGAGCCGTCGACCGGCTGATCGTGTCCGGCGCGATCGATCCGGATCGCGCCAACGACCGCGCCACACCGATCGGCTGGGTGCTCGACCGGCTCGACGCACACGAGGCCGCCGCAGCAGCTGGCGAGGCGCCGGTCGAGCTCGAGCGCGACGACGCCCGGTTCGTGCTGAGCGTCAACCGCTTCGAGCCCGAGGCGGGGCCGGCCGGCGTCGACGTCCGCTGTCGACGAAGGCTCGCCCGAGGCCGCGCAGCTCGCGCTCTTCGACGAGATTCCCGCTGGGCGGTCTCGTCTGAGCATCGAGCTGCCGAAGCTCGCGGACGTACCGGCTCCGCCCCGTGCACGACGTCCGCAGGCTCTCATACAGCGCGCTCGCCCTGTTCGAGCGCTGTCCCTACCGGTACTTCGCGGAGCGCGTCCTCGGGCTGCCTCCGCGCGCCGCCGTGAAGGTAGCGGTTGACGGGGAGGGGGCGACTCGCGGCAACCGAGCTCGGCGACGCCGTCCACCGGCTCCTCGAGCACGTGCCGCTCGACGATCCGACGCCGCCGTCTCGCGCGCAGCTCGACGAGGCCGTCCGCGGTTGGTACCCGGAGGTCATGGCTGCCGAGCTCGACCGCGTGGCCGCGCTCGTGGCCGCGTACTGCGACTCGGGGCTCGCGCGGCGCCTCGCCGCGCTCGACGGCGCCCGGCCGGAGCGACCGTTCGTCTTCGAGCACGACGGCGTGGTGATCCGCGGCCGGCTCGATGTCCTCTGGCAGGACGGCGAGCGCGCTCTGGTCGTCGACTACAAGTCGAATGCGCTCGAGGGGCGGGAGCCGGCGGAGATCGTCGACGGCGAGTACGTGCTCCAGCGTCTCGTCTATGCACTCGTGTGCCTCCGCGCCGGCGCGAGCGAGGTCGAGGTCGCTTACCAGTTCCTCGAGTTGCCCGAGGACGTCGTGTCGACGACGTTCACGGAAGCGGACGCCCCGGCGCTCGAGGCGCAACTGTCGGAAGCGATCGCGCGGATCCGTACCGGCAAATTCCGCCCGACGCCGAGCGAGTTCGTGTGCTCCGACTGTCCGGCGCTCGACCTCGTCTGCGCGGGACCGCGCCTCCTGGCTCGGGCCGGATAGCGTCCGCGCCGTGCGGGTTGCGGCGATCTACGACGTCCACGGGAACCTGCCGGCGCTGGAGGCCGTGCTAGCGGATATCGACGCCCAGAGCGTCGACGTGATCGTGTCCGGCGGAGATCTCGTCGCGGGCCCGTTCCCGTCCGAGGTGCTCGCGCTGCTGGAGAGCCGTCCGGACGTCCGCTTTCTCCGTGGGAACGCGGACCGCCTCGTGCTCGAGGGTGTCGACGAGCACGAGCAGGACTGGGCAGCGGCCCGAGGGCGGCTCGGAGAGCGCGCCTTCGAGACGATCGGTTCCTGGCCGCTGACCGTCGAGCTCGAGATCGACGGGCTCGGGCACACCCTCTTCTGTCACGCGATCCCTTCGGCCGACGAGCCGATCTTCACGCGGATCACGCCCGATGACGACGTCGCGCGGCTGATCGGCGACGTCGAGGCCGATCTCGTCGTCTGCGGTCATACGCACGCGCAGTTCGATCGGCGCCTCCCGGGCGGGCTGCGAATCGTGAACGCCGGCAGCGTCGGTACGCCCTACCAGGGACGGCGAGGCGCGTTCTGGGCCGTGCTCGGGCCCGAGGTCGAGCTGCGCCGCACGGAGTACGACACGGAAGCGGCGATCGCCGCGATTCGCGAGGCGACGGGGGCCAAACACGAGCAGCTCGTCGGCTGGCTGCTCGAGCCTCCCGATCCCGAGGAGACCGCCGCCTACTTCGAAAGCCTGCGCGCGAAGCGCGATGGCGCGTAGCTACGTCCGCGAGGCGCGCCGGGGCCTCGGACGGCGGCGCGACCGGATCGGGCCGATCATCGAGCGCCTCGCGGCCGAACATGCGGACGCGCAGATCGCGCTCCGCTTTCGCAGCGACCTCGAGCTTCTCGTCTCGGTGATGCTCTCGGCACAGACGACGGATGTGAACGTGAACAAGGTCACGCCGGCGCTCTTCGAGAAGTACCGCGCGCCCGAGGACTATCTCGCCGTCCCGATCGAGGAGCTGCAGCGTGACATCTACGCGACCGGCTTCTTCCGCCAGAAGGCGAAGGCCATCCGCGGGAGCGATGGCGATGCTCCTCGCGCACTTCGACGGCGAGGTACCGAGCCGGCTTGCGGATCTCGTGAAGCTGCCGGGCGTCGCGCGCAAGACCGCCAACGTCGTCGCGTCCGAGCTCGGGCACGCGCAGGGAATCGTCGTCGACACGCACGTTCGGCGCCTGTCGCAACGTCTCGGACTCACCCGGCAGGAGGATCCGGTGAAGATCGAGCGCGATCTGCAGCGGATCGTGCCGCGAGCCGACTGGGCGCGTTTCCCGCATCTCCTCATCTGGCACGGTCGCCGGGTCTGCGACGCGCGTCGTCCGCAGTGCGAAGACTGTGTGATAGAGGATCTCTGCCCGTCGAGCCGGCTGCGCGGGCTCAGATCCACCGGCGCCAACGAAAGATCGCGAGCTGAACCACGGTTGAGACGAGGATGAGGCCGGCGGAGAAGCCGATCGTCCAGTAGCCCTTGTCGAACTCGCCGACGAAGTTCTGGCCGTAGAAACCGACCACGAAGGAGGGCACGAGCACGAGCGAGGCGATGACCGTGAGCTTCTTCGCGACCTCGTTCTGGCTCTCCGAGATCAAGGACTGGTGGTAGTCGCGCGAGCTCGTTAGCAGGTCGCGGGCGACGTCGAGCTCCTCGCCCGCGCGGAAGAGCGTCTCGTACGTGTCCGCGAACTCGCGCTCGACCTCGTCCGGGAAGAGCGTGTCGTCGTCGAGGTCGAGGGTCCGGTCGCGAATTCGCCTCACGCCGCCACGCGTCGCTCCGACGGTTCGTCGCGCGTGGATCAGGTCGTGCCGGAGATCGGCGATACGGCGCCGTACACGCACGCTCGGCCAGCGGTCGATGTTGTCCTCGAGCTCGTCGATTTCGGCGTCGACCGAGTCGACGACCTCGAGGTAGGACTGCGCGACGTCGTCGATCACCCGGAAGACGAGCTGCCCCACGCCGGCGTCCTTGACCGTCTCGAGGCAGCGGTGGTGCCAGGGCTCGCCCGTCGGCGGCGTCTTGCGCACGACGACGAGCCGGTCCGACGTGGCGACGAGGTCGATCTCCTGGCTCTCGACCCGGTCCTCGTCGGGAATCGGAGCCATCGCGACGAGGACGGCGAACACGTAGTCGCCATGCCCCTCGAGCCGCGGACGCTGTCGCTCGCCGGACTTCGCCGCCAGCAGGTCGACGATGCCGTCGTCGACACCCTTCGGCAGGGCCTGCACGATCTCGTCCTTGGTCGGATCGAGGAGCTCGAGCCAGCGCTCAGCCACGGACGACGAGCGTAGGCCCGACATCGGACACCAGAGGCCGAAGGTCGGGACTAGGCGGACGTGGCGGCCAGGCTCGGCTGGTGGCGCTGCTCCTCGAGCCAGCGCTGCGCGTCGAGGGCGGCCATCGTGCCCGAGCCGGCGGCCGTTACCGCCTGCCGGTACGTGTGGTCCTGCACGTCGCCGGCGGCGAAGACTCCAGGGATGTTCGTTCGGGTCGACCGGGGCTCAGTGACGAGGTATCCCTGCTCGTCGTGGTCGAGCCAATCGAGGAAGAGCGCCGTGTTCGGGTCGTGACCCACGGCGACGAACAGGCCGTCAGCCTCGATCTCTCGCGTCTCGCCGGTCACCGTGTCGCGCAGCCGCAGGCCGGTGACGTGCCCGTTTCCCTCGCCGAGCACCTCGTCGACGGCCGCGTTCAGCACGATCTCGACCCTGTCGTTCGCCTGCGCGCGGTCGACCATGATCGGCGACGCGCGGAACTCGTCGCGGCGGTGCACGATCACGACCTTCCTCGCGAAGCGCGTGAGGAACGTCGCCTCCTCCATCGCGGAGTCGCCCCCTCCCACGACGACGACGACCTTGTCGCGGAAGAACGCTCCGTCGCACGTCGCACAGTAGGAGACGCCGCGGCCCTGGAGAGTCTGCTCCGACGGCAGCCCGAGCTGACGTGCGCTCGCACCCGTCGCGACGACGATCGACTCGGCTAGGTGCTCCTCGTCGCCCGTGTAGATCCGGAACGGGCGCTCCGAGAAGTCCACGCGGGTCACGTCGTCGGTCACGAAATCCGCGCCGAAGCGCTCGGCCTGGCGACGGAAGTCGGCCATCATGGACGGCCCGAGCACGCCGTCGGCGTAGCCCGGATAGTTCTCGACGTCGCTCGTGATCATGAGCTGGCCGCCCCAGTTGAACCCCTCGATGACGAGGGGATGCAGGTTTGCCCGGGCCGTGTACAGGGCCGCGGTGTAGCCGGCAGGCCCTCCGCCGATGATGATCACGTCACGGACGTCGCTCACGAAAGCTCCTCGGACGACTGCTCACAAAGGGTAGCCCCGGACACGCGGAGCACTCTCTCGGAAACGCTTCGGGCGCTGTCGGATGTTCCCCGCGTCACGCGGCGTCTGCGCCAGCGGAGACGGCCTCGAGCGTCGCCTGCTGGCCCGGTTCGACGAGCTCGGCCGCGGTGAGCGTCCTCGTCTGGCGCTCGATCGGCTGGAGCTCCGGCGGCTCGATGCCCGAGATCCCGTGCTGCTCGAACCGGCGCGCCTGCACGAGCACCTGTCGCTCGAGCGATCCCACCGTCTTGTTGTACGCGTCGACACTGCTCTCGAGCGAACGACCGAGCTTCGCAAAGTGGGTGCCCATCGTCGCCAGGCGCTTGTACAGCTCGCGCCCGAGCGCGGAGACCTCTCTCGCGCTCTCTGCGATCGTCTCCTGCTGCCAGGTCATCGCTACGGTGCGGAGGAGGATCATCAGCGTGCTCGGCGAGGCGAGGATGACGTTCGAGCTCCAGGCGTACTCCTGGAGCGACGGGTCGTGCTCGTGGGCGACGCGGAGGTACGACTCGTCGGGCAGGAACATGACCACGAGATCGGGCGACGGCTCGAACTGACGCCAGTAGCGCTTGGCCGAGAGCTTCGTGCACGTGCTCGCGAACCTGCCGCGCATGATCGGCGAACCGTCCGTCGCGCACGACCTCGTCGGAGGTCTCGAACGCGTCCAGGTAGGCGGTCAGAGGCGCCTTCGCGTCGACGACGACGTGCTTGCCGCCGGGGATCCGCACGACGAGATCGGGGCGCAGCGCGCCGTCTTCGGTCGTCGCCGTCGTCTGCGTCACGTAGTCGCAGTGCTCGAGCATGCCTGCGTGCTCGACGATGTTGCGCAGCTGCGCCTCGCCCCAGCGACCGCGGACGTGCGGTGTGCGCAGCGCATTGGTGAGGCTTCCGGCACGCTCGGCCAGCGCCGTCACCTGTGTCCGCAGCGCGCCGTAGGACTCCTGCCGGACCCGCTCGACGCTGCGGAGCTGGACGTCCATCCGCTCGAGCGAGTCCTTGAGCGGACGCACGTGACCCGACAGGTGCGTCTCGGCGAGCTCGAGGAAGCGCGCGCTGTTCGCGTCGAGCGCCTCTGCCGAGAGCGCCTTGATCGCGGTCTCGAGCCTCTCGTCGAGCGAACCGCGCTCCAAGGCTAGCTCCGCCTCGGCGCCCGCGAGCGCGCGCTCGAGCTCGATGACCTCCTCGGTGCGTCGCCGGCGCTCGACGAGCGCAGGGCGTACCGCGAGTAGGACGGCGAGCGCTCCGACCGCCAGACCGATGAGGAGTGCGACGATGACCATCGGGTCGACGAACGGTAGTCGGGTCGGCGGACGGCACCTCTTACGCAACTCGGGCTGAACGAGGGCTGGTGCTACCCTCGCCCGCGGCATGGCCCAGAAGCCGCGTGTTAAAGCGCCCAAGCAGCGCACCACCGCGGCGACGAGCTCCGGAGGGCAGAAGCGCTGGCTGGCAATGGCCGTGGCCGTCGTGGGGCTCGCGCTCGCCGTCGGTGCCGTCCTGGTTCTTCCCGGTTTCGTCGGCGGAGGAGGAGCGCCTGACGAGGCCGCCGCGCGCTCGAAGCTCGAGGCCGCGGGCTGCACGCTCCAGTCGTACCCGGGCGTTTCCCGGCAGCACATCACCAACCCCGCCGCGCGTCCCAAGTCGTGGAACTCGTTCCCGCCGACGTCGGGCCCGCACTACTTCACGCCGGCCGTGTACGGCTTCTATTCGGAGCCTGTCGAGCTCGCGCGCGCGTTGCATAACCTCGAGCACGGAGGCGCGTACATGCTCTACGGTCCGAAGACGCCGCGGGACACCGTCGAAACTTCTCCGCGAGATCTACGACCGCGATCCGCGAGGTCTCGTCGTCGCGCCGCTCCCGGAACTCGGCAACAAGATCGCCCTCGGCGCCTGGACCTCGCCCGCGCCCGGGAGCGCCGAGATCGGCACCGGGCATCTCGCGAAGTGCACCGCCGTCGGACAAGGGCGCGTTCGAGGCGTTCCTCAGCGCCTTCCGCGGACGCGGCCCGGAGAACGGGAACCTCGACCTCCTCCAGCCCGGCGGAACCTAGACCGACCGGCGTACACTCGGGCCGCCGGGGTGGCGGAACGGGTGAGACGCGCCCGCCTTAAAAGCGGGTGTCCCCAGTGGGGACGTGCGGGTTCGAGTCCCGCCCCCGGCATGCGGCACGATCCACCGCGTCCGAGAGTGGTAGAGCTGACCCGGGGCGCCCGAGCGTGGGCAGGAGCGACTGGAGGGGGAAGCATCTACACTCGGCCCGCCGTGGCGAGCACCCCGGAAGCGCTTGCCCATGCCCAGCTCGAGTGGGACACGCCGCTGTACCGGATGGCGGTCGCGCAGTTCGACCAGGCGGTCCCGGTCGCCGACATCCCGGACGACGTCGCCGAGCGCCTCCGCTTTCCGGAGCGCGCCACGATGGTCTCGGTGCCGGTCCGCATGGACACGGGCAAGCGCGTCGTGTTCCCCGGCTACCGCGTCCAGCACTCGAGCATCATGGGCCCGACGAAGGGCGGCATCCGCTACGACCCCGAGGTCACGCTCGGCGAGTGCGCCGCGCTCGCCATGTGGATGACGTGGAAGTGCTCGCTCCTGCGCCTGCCGTACGGCGGCGCGAAGGGCGGCGTCCGCTGCGACGCCGCGCACCCTCTCCGGCGGCGAGCTCGAGCGGCTCACGCGCCGATTCACCTCGGAGCTCCTGCCGATCATCGGCCCGAAGGAGGACATCCCGGCGCCGGACATGGCCACGAACGAGCAGACGATGGCGTGGATGATGGACACCTACTCGATGCAGAGCGGCTACGCCGTGCCGGAGATCGTCACCGGGAAGCCGATCTCGATCGGCGGCTCCGTGTTTCGGCACGAGGCGACGGGGGCCGGCGTCGTGATGGTCGTCGCGCGCGCCTGCGACCGGCTCGGCTGGGCGCTCGCCGGGCAGCGCTGCGTCGTGCAGGGGTTCGGAAACGTGGGCGGTGTCGCGGCGGCCGAGCTGCAGGCGCGCGGAGCCGTCGTCGTCGCCGTCTCCGACGTCTCGGGCGGTCTGCACGCGGCAGCGGGGCTCGACATCGCGTCGCTCCACGCCTACGCGCGCGAGCACGGCTCGCTGGAGGGCTGCACGGCCGGGCGAGCGCCTCACGAACGAGGAGCTGCTCGAGCTCGAATGCGACATCCTCGTGCTCGCCGCGCGCGAGGATCAGATCACGGGCGAGAACGCACCGCGGATCCGGGCGCGGCTCGTCGCGGAGGGCGCGAACGGCCCGACGTCCATCGAGGCGGACGCGATCCTCTGGGACCGCGGGATCCCCGTCCTGCCCGACGTCCTCACGAACGCTGGCGGCGTGACCGTCTCCTACTTCGAGTGGGTGCAGGATCTCGGTCGTCTCTTCTGGACGCGCGACGAGATCCGCGCGAAGCTCGCCGAGATGCTCGCGAGCGCGTTCGATCGCGTGTGGGATCTCGCAGACGAACGCGGCGTGCCGCTCCGCACCGGCGGCGCTCGTCGCCGGGATCCGCGAGGTCGCGAGCGCACTCGAGGCGCGCGGGATCTTCCCGTGAGCACCGTCCGGGAAGCGATGGTGTCGAACCCCGGGCAGCTACCGGCCGACGCGACTCGCGCAGCGGCGGGAGAGCTGCTACAGCGAACGGAGGTTCGTGCCGTCTACGTCACCGACGACGAGCGGCTCGTCGGCGTCGTGACGCAGGAAGACGCTCGTGCGGGAGGTCGTCGCCGCCGGCGCCGACCCGAAGCGCGACCGAGCTCCGCGCGATCGCCGAGAGGCCGCACCTCACCATCGGGCCGGACGTCCCGCTCGAGGAGGCCTTCCGCTTCCTCGAAGCCGAGGACGCCGAGCGCGTTCCCGTCGTGGACGAGCACCAGCGCCTGCTGGGCGTGCTCTCGCGGAGCGTCCTGCAGCGCCGGCTCGCCGAGGACGAGGACGAGCCGCTCCCACCCGCCGCGTAGACGCCGTCGCCGTGCGCTGAGAAGATCCGAGGATGGTGGCGCTGCCCCTCGTGCGGTGAGGAGAACCCGGAGCGCGCGCGATTCTGCCTCGCGTGCGGGCAGCGCTCGTCGCCGAGCGCAGGCTCCGGCCCGCGAGGAGCGCAAGGTCGTGTCGGTCCTCTTCGTCGACCTCGTCGGCTTCACGAGCCGATCGGACCGCGCCGACCCCGAGGACGTCCGCGCGACGCTCCGCCCGTACCACGAGCGCGTGAAGGCCGACATCGAGCGCTTCGGCGGGACGGTCGAGAAGTTCATCGGCGACGCCGTCATGGCCGTGTTCGGCGCCCCGGTGGCGCACGAGGACGACGCCGAGCGCGCGGTCCGCGCCGCCCTGCGAGTCCTCGAGACGATCGAGGAGCTGTGCGAGGGTGGGCTCGAGCTCGCCGTCCGAGCCGCGGTCACGACGGGGGAGACCGTCGTGTCGCTCGGCGCACGGCCCGAGCGCGGGGAGGGGATCGTCACCGGCGACGTCGTCAACACGGCTGCTCGCCTGCAGTCGGCAGCGCCCGTCGGAGCCTTGATCGTCGACGAGACGACGATGCGCGCGACCGAGCAGGCGATCGCGTACGAGCCTCACGAGAGCGTCGTGGCGAAGGGAAAGGCGGAGCCGATTCACACCTGGCGCGCGCTCGAGGCGCGAAGCCGCGTCGGTCAGCCGGAGGCCGCGACCCGAACGCCGTTCGTCGGCCGCGAGCACGAGCGGACGCTCCTGCTCGAGACGTTCCTCCGGGCCGAGCGCGAGTCGTCGGTGCAGCTCGTCACCGTCGTCGGCGAGCCCGGGATCGGGAAGAGCCGCCTTGCGACGGAACTGCGCGCCGCGCTCGACGACGAGGCCGGACCTCGTCACGTGGCGCCACGGCCGATGCCTTCCCTACGGCGAGGGGATCACGTTCTGGGCGCTCGGGGAGATCGTGAAGGCCGAGGCGGGCATCCTCGAGTCGGACGACGCAGCGGCTGCACGCACGAAGCTCGCCGAGGCCGTGGCCGGGACCTTCACGGACGCGGACGAGGCGACGTGGCTCGGGGTGCGGCTCGCGCCGCTCGTCGGCGCCGAGACCGATGGCGCCTCGGCGAGCCGCGAGGAGTCGTTCACCGCCTGGCGCCGGTTCCTCGAGGAGATGGCGGGGCGGCGCCCATGCGTCCTCGTCGTCGAAGACCTGCACTGGGCCGACGAAGCGCTCCTCGACTTCCTCGAGCACCTCCTCGACTGGAGCGCGCCCGTGCCTCTCTTCCTGCTGTGCACGGGACGGCCGGAGCTCTTCGAGCGGCGCCCGGCGTGGGGAGGGGGAAAGCGAAATGCGACGACGATCTCTCTCTCGCCGCTGCCGGGGACGATGCGAGCCGCCTGCTGCAGGCGCTGCTCGAGAGGAGCGTGCTCCCCGCCGAGACGCAGACGCTCTTGCTGGACCGGGCCGGCGGGAACCCGCTGTACGCCGAGCAGTTCGCCCGGATGCTCGCGGAGCGGGAGGGCGCCGGAGAGGTCGCGGTACCCGAGACGGTGCATGCGCTCGTCGCCGCGCGGCTCGATACGCTCCGGCCCGAGCTGAAGTCGCTCGTCCAGGACGCGGCGGTCGTCGGCCGCTCGTTCTGGGTCGGCGCCGTGGCTGCCCTCGGCGACCGGATGCGGGACGACGTGCGGCGCGACCTGAACGAGCTCGTCCGCCGCGAATTCGTGCGACCCGTGCGCGCGTCGTCGATCGAGGGCGAGGACGAGCTCACCTTCTGGCACGCACTCGTCCGCGACGTCGCGTACCAGCAGATCCCCCGCAGCCCGCGGGCGACAAGCACGTCGCGGCGGCTCGCTGGGTCGAGGAGATCGCAGGCGAGCGAGTGGAGGATCATGCGGGGATCCTCGCGTACCACTACGGCGAGGCTGTCGAGCTGGCCGCGGGCGGCCGGCGCGGCGCAGCCCGAGATCGAGGACCGCCTTCGGCGTGCGCTCCTCCTGGCGGGCGACCGTGCCGCCCAGCTCGACGCCGACGCCGCCGAGCGGTACTTCCGGCGCGCCGTCGAGCTGGCGGGCGACCACCGGGCAGAGCGCGGGGATGCCCTGGCCAAGCTCGCCTCGATTCTCGGGCTTCGAGGCGAGGCCGACGAGGCGATCGCCGCCTACGAGGAGGCGATACCCGTTCTCCGCGAGACGGACGAGGTCGCCGCCGGGGTGGCGCTGTGCGGGCTCTCCAATACGGCCTGCTGGCTCGCGAGACACCGAGCGGAGCGGTCACCTCGCGCGCGGGATGCGATCGAGGTGCTGAAGCGACACCCCGGGCCGGAGCTCGTGCGTGCATACGGCACGGCGGCTCTCAACGCGGGCATTGCCGGACGGTACGACGAGGCTCAGGAGCTCATCGACGCGGGCCTCGACCTGGCGGCGCAGCTCGGGGTCGAGGACGTGGTCGTGCTGCTCCAGGGGCGGTCGACCATGCGCGGCTACAAGGGCGACGACCGGAGCCGTCGACGACCTGCGCGACGCTCGGGACCTCGGCCTGCGCCTCGGTTTCGGACGGGAGACCGCCGTCTCGATGAACAACCTCGGGGATGCGCAGGCGTGGTACGTGGATCTCGGCCGAAGCCCGGGAGACGTGGGACGAGGCAATCGCGTTCTCCCGCGAGCGTGGCCTCATCGGCCTTGCGATGTGGCAGCGCGGTGAGCGTCTCCGGTGTCTCTACCACGCCTGCGAGTGGGACGAGGCGCTTCGTGAGGCGGGCGAAGTCCTCGACTGGGAATTGGCACGTGCTCGCGGGCAGCTCGAGGTTTACGCGCGCCTGCCGCTGGCCGGGATCCATGTCCATCGCGGCGCGCTCGACGAGGCCCGGACGCACGTCGATGCGCTCGTTCCTGCCGCTCGCAAGAGCGGCGACCCGCAGGTGCTGGTGCCGGGCCTGGCCATGGCTGCGCTCGTCGCGTCCGCGACCGGCGACCCGGCAGCCGTCGTCGACGACCTGAACGAGCTCGTTCGGTATACGCGGGATCAGCCGGCCTGGCGCGCGTTCTGTCGAGTCGTGCCGCGTTCGCCTGGCGATCTCGGTGGGTAGACGCGACCTCGCCGAGGCGTTCGTCGACGAGGAGCGGTTCGGTGGCGGCTGGGACGCCTGCGCGACTCCGACCGCCGACGCTGCGCTCGCAGAGGCGCAGGGCGAGCTCGAGCGGGCGCGCGCGAGCTACCGGGAGGCGGCGGCGCGCTGGGACGAGTACGGCAGCGTCCTCGAACGAGCCTATGCCCTGCTCGGGCTCGGCCGGTGCGGCGACGAGGGCGCCGCCCGCGCGGCGGACGAGATCTTCGCGCGCCTCGACGCGCGCCCGGTCCTCGCGCGCGCCGCGTAGCCGTCAACAACAGGTGTACGCGCCCGGCGGCGCCGCGCCCTCCTCGGGCTCGGGCAGCTCGGCGGCGGCGAGCGCCGCGCCGTGGAGGATGTCGCGCTCGGACACTTCGATCTCCGCGAGGTCGTAGGCGTCAGGACCTCGTGGAGGATGACGAGGCCGGCGACGATCACCGGCGCACGACCGGGCTCGATGCCCGGCACGGCGAGCCGCTCCTCGAGCGTCATTGCGGCGAGCCGCTCGAGCTGGGCTTCGGCCGCGGCTCGCGCCACGCGGTGGCCGTGCGTACGCACCGGGTCGTACTCGGGGTCGCCGAGGTCAAGCGTGGCGAGCGTCGTCACGGTGCCCGCTACGCCGATCGCGGCGCCCGACTCGAGCGGCGGGAGGAGCGAGCGGACGTAGCCCGGCCGCCGCGGCCAGCGCCGGGCGGGACGGCGGGTCCGAGCCGAGGTAGCGCTCGGTGATCCGAACGCAGCCGACGTCGAGGCTCGTCGCCGAGACGACCTGCGCCGTCCACCGCGTGCACGAGCTCGGTGGAGCCGCCGCCGATGTCGACGACGAGCACGTCGTCGAGCGCGCCTCGTGCCGGCGGAGACGCCTCGAATCATCATCGCCGCTTCGTCGGTTCCCGAGAGCAGGCGCGTCGTGAAGCCGTAGCTCCACTCGATCTCGCCGAGGAAGGCCTCGCCGTTCTCGGCGTCGCGAACGGCGCTCGTCGCGATGGCGAGCGTCCGCTCGGCGCCGAGCGCCTCGAGCTCGCGGCGGTAGTCGGCGAGGCAGTTCCGGACGCGTGCGATGGGCACGGGCAGCAGTCGGCGACGGCCGTCGACTCCTTCGCCCAGCCGCGTGATCGTGAGGCGCCGAACGACCTCCTCGAGCTCGTTCGCCCTCGACGTCGGCGACGAGGAGACGGGTGGAGTTCGTCCCGAGGTCGACCGCTGCGACGCGGGTCATCGAGTCGGCAGGAACGCGCGCAGCCAACGCGTCCGGCGCTGTGCCCGCTCGAGCGACGCGAGCAGTACCTGCATCCGCGCGCGCGAGAGTCGCAGACGCTCGAGCGCCAGCTGCAGGTCCTGGCTCGAGCTTCTCGGCCTCGGCGAGGAGTTGCTCGGTTCGCGCCGCACGCTCCTCGAACAGCGAGAGCTCGCTCGTGAGCGGCGCGGCCCGCGCGCTTGCCCTGGCGCCACAGGGCGAGGCCGCGGATCGCGACGAAGAGGATCCCGACGAGGGAGAGGGCGAGGCCGACGAGGAACGCGACGAGGATCACTAGCGGCTCTTCTTCAGCATGCCGAAGACACCGCGCAGGACTTCGCGCGTGAGCGCGCGGCCGCTCGAGGACTTCAGGAAGCCGCCGATCGCGTCCGCGCCCTTCGAGGCCGCGGTCGCGGCTCCCTTCTGACGGGGCGTCGGCTCGGACCGCTTCTCGCCGGGCGCGTGGCGGGTCGAGCCGGGACGGCGAGCAGCTCGCGCGCGCTCTGGCTGTCGACTCGCGTGCCGTACTTCGCGAAGAGCGGGCTCGCCTTGGCGGCACCGTCGACGTCGTCGGCAGGTCCCATGCGCGAGAGCGGCGGGCGCATGCGCGTGTGCACGACCGGCGTCGGGACGCCCGACTCGCTGAGGATGGTCACCGCCGCCTCACCCGTCCCGAGCTGCGTAAGGAGCTGCTCGAGGTCGTAGACGTCGGACTTCGGGTAGGTGCGAACCGTTGCGCGGAGCGCCTTCTCGTCGTCGGGCGTGAACGCGCGCAGCGCGTGCTGGATGCGGTTCCCGAGCTGGCCGAGGACGTCGGCGGGAATGTCCTTCGGGGTCTGCGTGACGAAGAAGACGCCGACACCCTTCGATCGGATAAGCCGAACGGTCTGCACGACCGACTCGACGAACGCCTTGCTCGACCCCTCGAACAGGAGGTGGGCCTCGTCGAGGAAGAAGACGAGCTTCGGCTTGTCGCGGTCCCCGACCTCGGGAAGGCTCTCGAAGAGCTCGGCGACGAGCCACATGAGCACGGTCGACCACAGGCCGGGCTTGTCCTGCACGGCCGGCAGCTCGAGGCAGGAGATGACGCCGCGCCCGTCGGGCGCGGTGCGCAGGAGGTCGGCGACGTCGAGCTGGGGCTCGCCGAAGAACTCGGTGCCGCCGCCGGTCTCGAGCGAGACGAGCGAGCGCAGGAGCACGCCGACCGTCTGCGAGGCGAGGCCGCCGATGCCCTTCAGCTCCTCGCGGCCCGCTTCCGAGTCGAGGAACGTGAGGAGCGCGCGGAGGTCGGACAGATCGAGGAGCGGCAGGCCTTTCTCGTCCGCGTAGTGGAAGACGAGCGCAGAGGCTCTGCTCCTGCGTCTCGTTCGCGCCGAGGATCTTCGAGAGCAGCAGCGGGCCGAAGTCGGAGACCGTCGCGCGGATCGGCACGCCCGGGCCGATTCCGCCGAGGGAGAGGTACTCGACGGGGAAGCCGGTCGGCTGGAAGGGCAGGCCGAGCTCGGTCGCGCGCTTCTTCGCCGGCCCGTCGTCGGAGCCGGGCACGGCCATCCCGGACACGTCGCCCTTCACATCCGCCGCGAACACCGAGACGCCCGCGGCCGACAGCTGCTCGGCGATCACCTGGAGCGTGCGCGTCTTGCCCGTGCCGGTTGCGCCGGCGATGAGGCCGTGGCGATTCATCGTCGCGAGCGGCAGCCTGACTGCCGCCTCTGGGAACGAGCGCGTCGCCCGAGCATTCCCGTTCCGAGCTCGACCGCCGCGCCCTTCGTCGCGTAGGCCGCCGCGATCTCCGCTCCGAAGGTCTGGGGATCGAGCGCGGTACCAGGCCATGGGGCGCGATCGTACCGAGGGCCGGTAGGTTCCCGACCGTGAGCGCCGCCTCGGGGGTGACCGTGCACGCGCCGGACGCGGCCGCAGTCCTCACTCCGGATGCGCTCGAGCTCGTCGTCACGCTGCAGCGCGAGTTCGTCGGGCGGCGAGAGGAGCTTCTGCTCGCGCGCGCCGAGCGCCAGGAGCGAATCGCGGCCGGCGAGCTCCCGGACTTCCTCGACGAGACCCGGTCGGTGCGCGAGCGCGACTGGCGCGTCGCGCCCGTGCCGGACGACCTTCGAGACCGTCGCGTCGAGATCACCGGCCCTGCCGGCGACCGGAAGATGGTCATCAACGCGTTCAACTCGGGCGCGCGGATCTACATGGCGGACTTCGAGGACGCGAACTCGCCGACGTGGGAGAACGTGCTCGGCGGCCAGCAGAACCTGACGGACGCGATCGAGAGGACGATTTCGCTCGACGCGGGCGAGAAGAGCTACTCGCTGAACGCCGAGGTCGCGACGCTCCTCGTCCGGCCGCGTGGCTGGCATCTGCAGGAGCGCAACGTCGAGGTCGACGGCAAGCACGTGTCCGCGGCGCTGTTCGACTTCGGCGTGTACTTGCAGCGCAACGCGGAGCGTCTGCTCGAGCGCGGCTCGGGGCCGTACTTCTACCTGCCGAAGCTCGAGAGCCACCTCGAGGCGCGTCTCTGGAACGACGTCTTCTGCTTCGCTCAGGACCAGCCTCGGTCTCCCGCGCGGGACGATCAAGGCGACGGTGCTCGTGGAGACGATCCTCGCCGCCTTCGAGATGGACGAGATGCTCTACGAGCTGCGCGACCACTCGGCCGGGCTGAACGCGGGCCGCTGGGACTACATCTTCTCGGTGATCAAGAAGTTCCGCGAGCGACCCGGAGTTCGTCCTCCCGGACCGCGCGCAGGTGACGATGACCGTGCCGTTCATGCGCGCCTACACGGAGCTCCTCGTGCGCACGTGCCACGGCCGGGGCGCGCACGCGATCGGGGGCATGGCGGCGTTCATCCCGAACCGGCGCGACCCCGAGGCCACGGAGCTCGCCCTCGCTCGCGTGCGCGAGGACAAGCGCCGCGAGGCCGGCGACGGCTTCGACGGGTCCTGGGTCGCTCACCCGGACCTCGTGCCGGTCGCGCTGGCGGAGTTCGATGCCGCGCTCGGCGAGCGTCCGAACCAGCTCGGCCGCCTCCGCGAGGACGTCTCGACCGGGGCCGCCGATCTCCTGAACGTCGCCGCCACACCGGGCGAGATCACCGAGGTCGGCGTGCGCGCGAACGTCTCCGTCGGCATCCGCTACATCGCCGCGTGGCTCCAGGGCGTGGGCGCGGCCGCGATCGACAACCTGATGGAGGACGCGGCGACCGCGGAGATCTCGCGCTCCCAGATCTGGCAGTGGCTGCACCACGGGCGGGTCGGGCGCACCGATGTCGAGCGGATCGTCGGCGAGGTGATGGCGGAGCTACCCGACGAGCAGGTCTACCGCGACGCGCAGGAGGTCTTCGAGAAGGTCGCCCTGCGCGAGGTCTTCGTGGACTTCCTCACGCTCACCGCGTACGCGAAGCTGCTCGGCCACGACGCGGACGACAGCTAGCGCGCTAGCGTCACCTTCGAGAGCCCGCGAGGCGAGTCCGGATCGAGCCCGCGCGCGCGTGCGAGCGCGGAGGCGAAGAGCTGTCCGGGGACGACGGAGAGGAGCGGCGCGAGGAGCGGGGACGGCGGCAGGAGGGCTCGCGAGGGCGTACTCGGCGCCCACGATCGCGTCGGCGGCGCTGCCGCTTGCGATGATCGTCGCGCCCGCCTCGCGCGCCCGCTCGACGGCTTCGATCACCGCCGGGAGCGTCGCGTCGTCGGACGCGATCGCCCATACGGGGAAGAGGGAGTCGAGTGCTGCGACAGGTCCGTGCGCGAGGTCGGTCGCGGTCAGGGGCTCGGCTGCGATCCGGCACGTCTCGAGCAGCTTGAGCGCGATCTCGCGCGCGGTCGCGAACTCGGTCCCGCGGCCGACGACGAACATGCGACCCGCATAGGCGAACGGGATCGCGACCTTCGCAATTCTGCTCTCGAGCACTCGGATGAAGTGGCTCATGACCTCGACCGTCGCGCGGATGCCCGCGGCGAACAACTCGCCCTCTCCGGCAGCATGCGCGGCGAGCAGGCCTAGCGCAGCGACCTGGTTGACATAGGTCTTCGTCGCGGCGACGGCGAGCTCCGGGCCGGCGTTCAGCCCGAGCACGGCGTCGGCCTCGTGCGCGAGCGCGGACGAGGTGTCGTTCGTGAAGCCGACGACGTACGCGCCGCGCCGCCTTGCCTGGCGCGCGTACTCGACGACGTCGGGGGTCCTTCCCGACTGCGAGAGAGCGAGTGCCGTGCAGCCCGACAAGTCGAGCTTGGCACCGTAGTACGTCGTGAGCGAGATCGAATCGCGGAACGCGGTCCAGCCGGGGAGCAGCCCGAACGCATAGGTCCCGTAGGAGGCCGCGTTGTCGGAGGAGCCGTGGCCGGCCATCCGGATCGTGGTCGCCCCGCGCTCGCGGATCTCGACCGCGACCCGTGCGAAGTCGGCGTCGCCTTCGAGCAGGTGGAGGAGCGCGGCCGGCTGCTCGCGGATCTCCTCGAGGAAGCGGGCGCCGGGCTCGCGCTCCGGGGCGACGGCGAGCTCAGCCGACGACACGCGCTCGCCCTTCGACCAGCACCCGCTCGATCTCCAGCTCGTCACTCAGGACGACGAGATCCGCGGGCAGCCCGATTCCGACGCGGCCGGTCGAGGGCAGGCGGAGAACGCGCGCCGGCACCTCCGTCGCCGCTCCGATCGCGTCCTCGAGCGGCACGCCGAGCGAGTGGAGGTTGCGGACGGCGTCGATCATCGTGAGCGTGCTGCCCGCGAGCGCTCCGGTCGGCCCGCGGGCGACGCCGTCGCGGATCTCGACGTCGAGCTCCCCGAGGCGATATGCGCCGTCGTCGAGGCCCGCGCCGGCGACGGAGTCCGTGACGAGCGCGAACCGCCCCTGCGCTGCCTGCCAGACCATCGCGGCCGTCACGGGGGCGACGTGCACCCAGTCCAGGATGAGCTGGACGACGACATCCGGCCGGGCGAGTGCCGCTCCGACGATTCCCGGGTCGCGGTGGTGGAACGGGCGCATCGCGTTGAAGAGGTGGGTGACGCTGCGCACGCCGAGGTCGAATGCGCCGTTCGCCTGCTCCGCGTCCGCGTCGGAGTGGCCGCACGACACGGCGATCTCGCGTCGCAGCAGCCGCTCGATCACCTTGGACGCGCCGGGGAGCTCCGGTGCGAGCGTGACGAGTCGGACGGGTCCCGCGTCGAGGAGGCGCTCGAGCAGATCGACGTCCGGGTTCCGCCGTGCGTCGGCGGAGTGGATGCCGAGGCGCAGGGCCGAGAGAAACGGCCCTTCGAGATGCGCTCCCAGGACGCGGGGCCCGTCTCCCCCTCGAGGTACCTCGCGGAGGGCTGCGAGGAGCTGCTCCTCGGGAGAGGTGATGAAGGTGGGGAGGTAGGCGGTGACGCCGGTCTCGAGGAGCGCCTCACCCGCCAGCCGATAGCCCTCTGCGTCGGCCGACAGGAAGTCGATCCCGGCGAAGCCGTTGACCTGGAGATCGACGAAGCCGGGGGCTGCGATCCCATGGCCGTTCGCCGAGGCGAGGCCGACGGCGGAGACGCGACCGCCGAGGATCTCCACGTCGCCGGGAACGAGCGCACCGTCGACGAGCGCGGCTTCGACTCCGAGCCTCACCGCTCGTCCTCCAGCGCGTCCGCGATGCTCCTTCCGGCCGCCTCGAGGCGGCGGCGGGCGGTCTCGGCGTCGACGTGCGCGAGCAGCGACACGATGGCGACGCGGGCGTCGCCGCCGGCGTCGGTGAGAGCCTCCTCGACGTCCGCGTCCGGCGCGCCGCTGGCCGCCGCGACGATCCGACGCACTCGCCCCGCGAGCTTCTCGTTCGCGGCGACGACGTCGACCATGAGGTTGCCGTACGTCTTGCCGAGCCTGATCATCGAGACGGTCGAGATCGTGTTGAGCACGAGCTTCTGCGCGGTTCCGGCCTTCAGACGGGTCGAGCCCGCGAGGAACTCCGGGCCGACCAGGACGACGATCTCGTGCTCGACGATCGACGCCAGCTGCGACCCGGCGGCCGAGACGACGCAGGCGGTGAGGGCGCCGGCCTCCGCGGCCGTTTCGAGCGCTCCCACGACGTACGGCGTCGCGCCACTCGCGCTGATCCCGACGACCGCATCGGCCGGGGTCGGCGCGAGCGCAAGCAGGTCGGCCGCTCCGGCGTCGCGATCGTCCTCCGCGGCCGCCTGGGTGAGCGCGGCCGCGAGCTCCCCACCGGCGACGAGGGCGACGACGGTTTCGGGCGGGATGGAGAATGTCGCGACGCACTCCGAAGCATCGAGAGCCGCGATCGCGGCCGGAGGACCCTGCTCCGACGTACACGAGCCTCCCGCCCGCCCGCAGGCGCTCCGAGATGTCGTCGGCCGCGCGCGCAATGGCAGGCGCGGCGGCCAGCACCGCAGCCGGGACGGTCGCGTCCGCTGCGTTCATCAGCTCGACGAGCTCGAGAGTCGGCCTCGCTTCGTAACCTGCGGCGGGGTCGCCTCCAGCCTCGGTGATCAGCTCGTCCTCGACCATCGAGCGAGTCTACGCTGCCCCACGGCCGGTGGTCAATACCAATTTGGCGAAAATGTGGTATCCATACCGCGGCCATGGCGGAGATCGAGCTCCGAGACATCAGGAAGGTGTTCCCGGGCGACGTGGTCGCGATCGACGACGTGTCCCTCGAGATCGGCGACGGCGAGTTCATCGCGCTCGTCGGGCCGTCCGGCTGCGGGAAGTCGACGCTACTGCGCACCATCGCCGGCCTCGAGGAGGTCACGGGCGGGGAGATCTCGATCGGCGGGCGCGACGTCACGGACCTGGCGCCGCGACATCGCGACATCGCGATGGTGTTCCAGAGCTACGCGCTGTACCCGCACATGAGCGTCCGTCAGAACCTCGGCTACGGCCTGAGGGTGCGACGGACTCCGAAGGCGGAGATCCGTGGACGGGTCGAGAAGATCGCCGCGCTCCTGGACCTGACGGAGCTCCTCGAGCGCAAGCCGGCGCAGCTCTCGGGCGGGCAGCGCCAGCGCGTCGCGATGGGGCGGGCGATCGTTCGCCAGCCCCAGGCGTTCCTGATGGACGAGCCGCTCTCGAACCTCGACGCCAAGCTCCGGGTCGGCATGCGCGCCTCGCTCGCGCAGCTGCACCAGCAGCTCGGGGTGACGACCGTCTACGTGACGCACGATCAGGTCGAGGCGATGACGCTGGGCCAGCGCGTCGCGGTCATGCGCGACGGCCGCATCCTGCAGGTGGACACGCCGCAGACGTTGTACGAGCACCCGCGAGACCTCTTCGTCGCCGGGTTCATCGGGTCGCCGGCGATGAACCTCGTCGAGGCTCGAATCGACGGTGACGAGGTCGTGCTCGGCCAGTTCCGGGTACCGCTCGCAGCGGATCGGCGCCCGAGCCGCGCCGTCCGCGGGGTGATCGTCGGGATCCGCCCCGAGACGTTCGAGGACGCCGATTTCGCCTCCGCGGAGCTGCCGACGATCACTGCCGACGTCGTGGTGCTCGAGGAGCTCGGCTCGGATGCGCACGTGTTCTTCAGGGTCGACGCGACCCGGATCGCCGTCGGTCTCGACGAGGACGAGGAGGACGCGACGGATCTCGTGACCGATCGCGGCGCCCTCCTGAACGCCCGCGTCGATCCGCGGACGTCCGCGCGCGTCGGAAACACGATCCGGCTCGCCGTCGACCCGTCCCGGTTTCATTTCTTCGACGCCGAGACGGGCACGTCGCTCCTGGACTCCGCGGGCATGCGGGAGCGGTCCGCCGCGGCGGTCACGTCGTAGCGCCCCGTGGTAATGACCAGTCCAGGGGGTGGGCTACGATCCTCCGGGTGACGAAGCAGGCTGCGACCCGCGACCTGGTGCTCGACCTCATCGAGCAGCTCGCGGTGGGAGAGGCCATCCCGGCCGAGCGCCAGCTGAGCGCGGACTTCGGCGTCTCGCGGCTCACGGTGCGCGCTGCTCTCGACGACCTCGTGCGAGAGGGGTACCTCGTCAGGCGCCACGGGTCCGGCACCTTCGTGAGCGAGCCGAAGATCGCGCAGGAGCTCACGATGACCTCCTTCACCGACGACATGCGGAGCCGCGGGCTGAACCCGGCGAGCGAGACGCTCGACCTCCGGACGGTCCCCGCAGGGGCCCGGCTCGGTCGCCTGCTGCACGTTTCGCCGTCAGAGCCCGTGCTCGTCGCAGATCGGCTCAGGCTCGCGGACGGCGAGAGCATGGCGATCGAAACCGTCCACATCCGCGCGTCGCACGTTCCCGGATTGACCGCGCGCGATCTGCAGGAGCGATCCTTCTACGAGCTCCTCAGCGAGCGGTACGGGATCGTCGTCGTCGGGGGCGAGCAGACGATCGAGCCGACCGTTACGGACGAGGACGAGTCGCAGGCGCTCGGCGTGCCATTGCACTCGCCCGCGTTCCGCTTCGAACGCGTGACGCATTCGGAGGAGGGCGAGATCGTCGAGTTCGTCGAGTCGATCTACCGGGGAGACCGGTACCGCCTGATCACGACGCTGTCGATTCCGCACGAGCGCCGGCGGGTTCGCGGCCAGGGGCGGGACGGTCGCGGAAGAGCCGCTCGTTCACGTGGTTAGTACCACCTGCGTGATCGGCGCTTTTTCACCACGAAGGCGTGTACGCAGGCCTTTCCCGCGCGATCGTCGTGCGAACGAGGCTTGACAGCGGGCTCGAGATGTGGAAGCCTGCCTCCCGTGGCAGATTGGTACAAACCACTTGGGTGCTCCGACCGGGCGCTGCCACACTTCCTTCCACGGTCTGACGCGAGCGCCCAGATGCCGCGGGAGATGCAAATGAACGTACGTGTATTCGCCGCAGCTGCGCTCGTCGCCGCGTTCGCAGTCGTGGCCGTCGGTGCCTCTGGGGCGTCGGGTGGGAGTGCGGCGAACACCATCACCGTCTGGCTGCAGACAGACGCCCAGAACGGTTGGCCTGATCTGGTAGCCGCGACCAACGCTCAGTTCGAGAAGGACCATCCCGGCGTGGACGTGAACGTCCAGTACCAGCAGTGGACGCAGCATCTGGCGAAGTTCGACGCCACGCTCGCCGGCGGGAACGCTCCGGACGTCATCGAGATGGGGAACACCGAGATGAGGACGTACATGGCCCCGGGCGCGTTCCAGGATCTGACCTCGAGCAGAGGCTCGTTCGACAATTCAGCCAACTGGCTTTCGGGCATGGTCAAGTGGGGGTCCTACAGCGGGAAGCTCTACGGCATCCCGTACTACGCGGGTTCTCCGGTCGTCACGTACCGCACCGACCTGTTCAAGAAGGCCGGGATCAAGTCGGTGCCGACGAGCCTCGCGCAGTTCACGCTCGACGCCAAGAAGCTCGCCGCGACGAACAAGCAGAAGGGCTTCTCGCCGGTCTACATCGCCGGGCCCGACTGGTACACCGCGATGAACTTCGTGTACGACCACGGCGGAACGATCGCCAAGACCTCGAAGGGCAAGTGGGTCGGGACGTTGAACTCGCCCAGGTCGATCGCAGGCCTGACCGCCTGGAAGAACTTCTGGACGGCCGGCTCTCGCGCGAGCAAGACGGCGGACGAGGCGCATCCGTTCCCGTACACGGTCTACGCCCAGGGGCTCGTCGGCGCGATGCCGGGCGCCTCGTGGGTGACCTGCTGCATCGGGAAGTACGCGAAGGTCTCGAAGCAGTTCGTGATGCCGAGCCATACGCCGGGCAAGTCGATGCCCGTCTTCCTCGGCGGCTCCAGCCTGGCCGTGCCGGTCGGGGCCAACAAGGCGCTCGCGGTCGACTGGATCAAGGACTTCACGAGCACCTCTGCCGAGAAGACCATCCAGGCGAAGGGGAACGTCCCGAACGCGACCAACCTGCTCGGGAACAGCATCACCGAGCGGGCGGCGGCGAACAGCTGGTTCGTCCCGACCGCGAAGAACTGGGTCAAGATCGAGGCGGGAAACGTCCTCCGCAGCATGCTGACCCAGATCCTCACCGGAAAGCTGAGCGTCAAGCAGGCTGCGACCTTCGCGAGCCAGAACATCACGTCGACCCTCAACGGATAGTCGTGACGAATCGGGGCGCGGGTCTCGATGTCGAGTAGCCGGGTCCCAGACGGAACGATCGCCGCCGGAGCCTCGCCTGGGCTTCGGCGGCGTCGCCGTCTCACGTGGGATCGGGCAGTTCGGGCCGCCGCTCCCTTCGCCCTCCTCCTGCCGGCGCTCCTCGTCATCGGCGCCGTGCTCCTGTATCCGCTGTACAAGCTCGGCGCGCTCTCGCTGCAGCAGTACGGGCTCTTCGAGCTGATCCGGCACCAGGGCAAGTGGATCGGCTTCGACAACTACCGCTCGGTCCTCGGCGACAGCGTCTTCTGGCACACGCTCGAGCGAACCGTGCTCTTCACGATCGCGAACGTCACGCTCACGATCGGCTTCGGGACGCTGATCGCGCTCCTCCTCGTCCGCGTCTCGACCTGGGTCCGGATCCTCCTGACCTCCGCGCTCGTGCTCGTGTGGTCGATGCCGGTCGTGGTCGCGGTCCAGGTGTGGTTCTGGATGACGAACCAGCAGAACGGCGTCCTCAACTACGTCCTCAGCGAGCTCCACCTGGTCGGCTACCAGCACGACTGGTTCGCGACGACCTTCTCGAAGCTCGCGATGGTGACCGCGCTGATCGTGTGGGGGGCGATCCCCTTCGTCACGATCACCGTGTACGCGGGGCTCGCGCAGGTCTCGCGCGAGCTCGTGGAGGCTGCGGAGATCGACGGCGCCGGGCCGCTCCGGGTCTTCCGGGACGTCACCTACCCGGTGCTGAAGCCGATCCTTCTCATCCTGACGAGCCTCTCGATCATCTGGGACTTCGGCGTCTTCGCCCAGCCGTGGCTCCTCATCACCGCTTCCGGCTGGAACTCGACGAACTACCTGATGGGCGTGTACGTGTACGTCGAGGGCTACGCGCACTCGGACTTCGGGCGCGGCGCGGCGATCTCGCTCCTAATGCTCCTCATCGTCGCTCTCCTGAGCGTCGTCTACGTGCGGAAGATGGTGCGCATGGGGGACACCGCGTGAGCGCGGTCACTCCGGCGGAGTCGGCCGCGCTGAGCCCGGTCGCCGTCGCACCACGTGCCGCCGTCGTTCGCAGCGGGCGCCGTCGCCGTCTCAGGCGGGCAGGCTGGAACGTCGTCGGCCTCGTCGTCACCCTTGTCTTGGTCTTTCCTGTCTTCTGGATGATCTCGACGGCCTTCAAGCCGAACGACGAGATCTACACGTTCACTCCGACCTGGATTCCCACCCATCCGACGCTCGACCATTTCCGCGACGCGATCGACCCGAGCCAGCACCCGTACTTCTGGGACGGCGTCAAGAACAGCCTGATCGTCGTCAGCGCGACCGTCGCGGTCTCGATGGTGCTCGCGTTCCTCGCCGCTGTCGCCCTCGCGAAGTACCGCTTCAGCGGGCGCTCGCTCGTCATCGTCCTGATGATCGGGATCCTCATGCTCCCGCAGGTGGGGCTCATCATCCCGCTCTACGTCGTGCTCGCCCGCTACCACCTGACGAATGCTCTCTTCGGCGTGATCGTCGTCTACCTGACGTTCCTGCTCCCGTTCGCGATCTGGACGCTGCGCGGGTTCATCATCGGGATCCCGAAGGACCTCGAGGAGGCTGCGATGGTCGACGGCTCGAGCCGGGTGGGGGCGTTCGTCCGGATCCTGCTCCCGCTCGTCGCGCCGGGGCTCGTCGCGACCGCCGTGTTCGCGTTCATCACGGCCTGGAACGAGTTCATTTTCGCCTCGGTGATCCTGCAGGACCAGAGCAAGCAGACGCTGACCGTCTGGCTCGCTTCCTTCTACGGCACGAGTCGTGCGACGGACTGGGGCGCGCTCATGGCCGCGTCGACGCTGACGGCGATCCCGGTCGTGTTCTTCTTCCTCGCGCTGCAGCGGAAGATCCGGTCCGGGCTCACGGCCGGCGCCGTGAAAGCGTGACGGGCGAGCTCGAGCGGCTCGCCGCGACCTGCATCCTCCCGGGCTTCGAGGGGCCGACGGTCCCGGACTGGGTGCGCCGTCGTCTCGCCGAGGGCCTCGGCGGGGTGGTGCTGTACGCGCTGGAACGTCGAGAGCCGCGAGCAGCTCGCAGCGCTCACGGGCGACCTGTTCGCGCGAGCGGGACGACCTGGTCGTCGCGATCGACGAGGAGGGCGGCGACGTGACGAGGCTCGAGGCGGCGACGGGAAGCTCGTATCCGGGCAACGGCGCGCTCGGCGTCGTCGACGACGTCGGGCTGACCGAGCGGATCGCGGCGTCGATGGGCGCCGAGCTGGCGGCGGTCGGCGTCAACCTCGACTTCGCGCCGGTCGCCGACGTCAACACGAACCCCCGGAACCCCGTCATCGGCATTCGCTCGTTCGGATCGGACGAGGAGCTCGTGGCGAGGCACGTCGCGGCGTTCGTGCGCGGGCTGCAGCGTGCCGGCGTCGGCCGCGTGTGCGAAGCACTTCCCGGGCCACGGCGACACGTCGGTCGACTCGCACCTCGCGCTCCCGTCGGTCGAGAGCCTGGACGAGCGGGCGCTCGTACCGTTCCGGGCGGCGATCGAGGCCGGAGTGCGATCGATCATGACCGCGCACATCGTCGTGCGCTCGCTCGGCGAGGTCCCGGCCACGATGAGCCGCGAGCTCCTCCACGACCTCCTTCGCAGCGAGCTCGGATTCGACGGCCTGGTCGTGACGGACGCGCTCGAGATGAAGGCGATCAGCGAAACGGTCGGCGTCGAGGAAGGCGCCATTCGGGCGATCGCCGCCGGCGCCGACGCGCTCTGTCTCGGTCACGATCTCTTCGACGAGTCCGTCCTCTCGGTCCGGCGTGCGCTCGTGGAGGCCGTTCGCTCGAAGCGCCTTCCCGAAGAGCGACTCGTCTCCGCTGCCTCCCGCGTGGCCGCGATCGCAGCGGCGTCGCCCCGGTCGGCGGTCCGCGTCGATCGCGCGGCCGGCCGTGCTCGCCGCTCGGCGCGCGTTGCTGGTCGACGGCGACGCGCGAATCGACGGCCCGGTGCTCGTCGTCGAGCTCGAGCCCGAGGTCGGGATGGCTGCAGGCCGGCTTTCGCAGCTGCCTGGCGAGTGGTTCCGCGCGGTCGTGCCCGACGCCGAGCTGCGGACGTTCGACGCGCGACACGTTCGATCCCGGCTTCGTGCGCGGCGGCCGGAGCCTCGTCGTCATCGCGCGCGACGCGCACCGGCACGAATGGGAGCGCGCGGCGATCGACGCGCTCACGGCGCGGGCGCCGGACGCGATCGTCGTCGAGATCGGCCTTCCGCAGCTGGCGTCCGGACGCGTCGGCGACGTACGTCGCGACGTACGGAGCGGCCCGCGTGAACGTGGAAGCCGCCGCCGAGGCGCTATACTCGGGCTCGCGACGCGGGGTGGAGCAGTCAGGTAGCTCGCCGGGCTCATAACCCGGAGGTCGCAGGTTCAAATCCTGCCCCCGCTACTGGAAAAGCCCCGGAAACGGGGCTTTTTCCGTCCCTGGCGTGGGAATCGTAGACGAGCTGCAGGTGGACTCCGAGATGCGTCCCGGCACGCCCACGCAGGTGACGCTTCGACCGTGCCGCCTCGTTAGGGCCGGCCGGTTCGTGGGTAGTAGAAGTCCTTGCGGCGTACGCCAAGAGGGAGGGGATATGTGGAGAGCAGCAATCTGTGCCGTGATCGGTCTCGGGATCGTCGTGCCCGGAGCGAGCGCGGTCACGACCAACGCGTTTCCTGACAACGGGCAGCACCCGAACGTCGGGGCGATCATGGTTCCGGCGCGGAGTGGCATCGGCTATGCGGAGGTGTGCTCGGGGACGCTCGTTTCGCCGACGATCTTTCTGACGGCGAGCCACTGCACGGCTTTCCTCGAGTCCGACCCGAGGCCCGATTTCGTGACGTTCGACCAAACGGACATCGAGCCGTTCCCGGACAGCTTGATTCCGGCCACCCCGCATACCAACGACGCCTACACGGGCGGCTCGCGCGACGACGTGTCGGTCATGGAGCTTCCGAGTGGCGCAGTGCCGGCGAGCATCGTCCCGGCCCAGCTTCCAAAGACCGTCGGTTACCTCGACGGTCTGGGGCCCGATCAAGACACGAAGCTCACCGTCGTCGGATACGGGACGAGCGAGAAGGTGATCGTCAAGGGCGAGAACGGCCCGCAGTTTCCGTTCGAGGGCGACCGAGGGTACGGAATCGAGAGCTTCAACTCCTTGACTCCGCAGTGGCTGAAGGCGAGTCAAAACGCCGCTCACGGAGACAGCGGGGCCTGCTATGGCGACTCGGGCGGTCCGACGTTCCTCGGGGCTGCCCCCGACGACGGCGACATCGTATTGGCCGTCACCACGACGGGCGACACGCCCTGCTACTCGACGAACGTGGCTTCGAGGACCGACAGCCCATCGGCCCGGGCCTTCTTGGCCAAGTTCGGCCTGTGACTCGCATCTGATCGATCGCAGTGGCGCGACAGCGACCCCGCCGCGCCACTGCACTCTCGTCACTCGAGCGCCGGCGTCCGGCCGAGTCAGCCGGCCCGCGTCGAACACCCGACCGGCGAGCGCCTCGATTGCAAGCTCGCGGCGGATGGCGCACGGACGGAGCGGCGACGGACGGTTTGACCGTCAATGGTCCCAAGGAGTACGGTTGTGCCCGCCAGACGCCAAGGGGAGCGTCTACGAACGAAGGGGGTCAGGTATGAAGCGACTACTCGTGGTTGCGGCTTCGGTAGCCGTGCTCGTGGGTGCGGCAGCGAGCGGAGCGTTCGCTGGCGAGGTGAAGGGTCCTCCAGGCACGCCGTGCGGTGGGGATACTGGCGTCACTTGCGTGCACAACACAAACGAGACTGGAGCACTGGATCACGCAAACTCGGCCTGTGCTGCCAGTGGGCTGAATGACATGGATCCGAACGACCCGGGACAGACTTCATCGCAGGTCCAAACTGCCGCGGACTCGTGGAAGTTCTACGGCCTGCCGAAGGGCTCTCCTGGAACGCTCGGACTCTGCAAGGGCGGAACCGGGGAATAGATAGATCTCAGGTTGGCCCCGGCGATAGTCGGGGCCAACCGCCCTTCGCACGCCATCCGGAGGCCGCGGTCCAAATCCTGCCTCTACCGGTTCTCCGCCGAGCAGGCGCATCGGAGCCGTCCAGGTCCAAGACTTCACTAGAGTGGCGTCGTGGACGACCCGCAGATCCACGGGACGATCGAGCAGCTCGTCGAGGAGGAGCACGAGCTGTGGCAGCGCGAGGCGGACGGAACCGCGAGCGACGGTCGACCGGCAGCGCCTCGAGCAGCTCAAGGTCTCGCTCGACCAGTGCTGGGACCTGCTGCGCCAGCGACGCGCGCTCCGCGAGGCGGGTCGCGATCCGGACGACGCTCAGGCGCGAGGGCCCGAGGTCGTCGAGGGCTACCAGCAGTAGAGGGCGTGCACCGGCGATGACTGCCCGCGCAGGCATCGAGACGCAGCTGGGGGCCGTCGGGGTCGAGGCGACCGAGGCCGGCGTCTCCCGGGTGCGGCTGCCGGGAGGCCGGGGGTCGCCCGCGGCTCCGTCCGGCGAGGGACGCGCCTCCACGCATGCGCTCAGCGCCGCCCTGCAGCTCCGCGAGTACTTCGCGGGCGAGCGCGAGCGGTTCGAGCTCGAGCTCGACTGGTCCGACGTCGACGCGACACAGCGGCGCGTGCTCGAGACGTTGTGCGAGGCGGCTCCCTACGGCACGACGATCACCTACGGCGAGCTCGGGCAGAGGGCGGGCGTCGAAGATCCGCGTGACGTCGGGGTGCTCATGAGCCGCAACCCGCTGCCGCTGGTCGTCCCGTGCCATCGCGTCGTCGCGGCGGACGGGCTCGGCGGCTACGGCGGTGGGCTGGATCTCAAGCAGCGGCTCCTCGAGCTCGAAGGCGTCTTGCCGCAGCGACTCGACCTGGACGTCGCCTGAGGCGTCGTAGGCGAGAGAGCCCTGCCGCCAAGCGGGCTCTCTCATGGTCGCGGACACGCGGTCAGCGCGGTCGCGCGTGCGCGCGGTACCAAGGGAGAGGGAGCGGCGGCGCGAGGCGCCACCAGCGGTGCGACGTCCCAACCTGCCCGTGCCTGCTCCATGCTTCCCCTTTGCGGTCGCGATCCGCCCGGCGCAACCCGCGCACCGCGTGCCGGTCGCTCCCGCCCTCTCAACCTCCGCCTGAACGGGACGCTTCGCCATCCCCCGTGCGCGGGATACCGCTGCGGCGCGCGGACGACCGGCGGATAGCGTCTCTCCGATGGAGCAGGTTCAGCTCGGTCGGAGCGACCTTCGCGTCTCGCGGGTCGGCCTCGGGTGCAACAACTTCGGTGGGCGTATCGACCTCGAAGCGACTCGCGCGGTCGTCGATGCGGCCATCGACGCGGGCGTCCGCTTCTTCGACACCGCCGAGCTGTACGGCGGTGGTGACAGCGAACGCTTCCTCGGCGAGATTCTCGACGGTCGTCGCGAGCAGGTCGTAGTCGCGACGAAGTTCGGGTGGGGCACCGCCGTCGGAGACGGTCGCGCGGAGACCGTGCGCTCGGCGATCGCGGGCTCGCTCGAGCGTTGCGCACCGACTACGTCGACCTCTACTACCTGCACAAGGCCGACCCCGCGACGCCCGTCGCGGAGACGCTCGGTACGCTCGACGAGCTCGTCGAGGAGGGCACGGTCCGCGCCATCGGCTGCTCGAACTTCTCGGCGGAGCAGCTGGCGGAAGCCGATCGCGTCGCGGCCGAGCTCGGGACGGCCCGGTTCGAGGTCGTCCAGAACCGCTACAGCCTGCTCGAGCGCGGGGACGACGAAGGCGTCCTGCCGCTGTGCCGCGAGCTCGGGATCTCGTACATCCCGTACTTCCCGCTCGCGAGTGGGCTCCTGACCGGAAAGTATCGCCGCGGCGAGCCTGCGCCCTCGGGGACGCGGCTCGAGGGACGCGAGATCGAGGACGAGCGCCTCGCCCGAGTCGAGGCGCTTGCGGACTTCGCCGAGAAGCGTGGGCACACGCTGCTCGAGCTCGCGGTCGGCGCGCTCGCGTCCACGCCGGGAATCGGGTCCGTCATCGCGGGAGCGACGCGTCCGGAGCAGGTGCGCGCGAACGCCGCGGCCGGCTCCTGGCGCCTCACCGCCGAGGAGCTCGGGCCTGCTCGCGAGCATGTCAGCTCCCTGATGCGGAGCGCGACTCATCGCCGGCGGGCAGGCGCGAGACGAGAGGAGACCACGTGAGAGCGAAAGCAGCACTGGCAGTCGTGGTGGGAACCGCGCTCCTGACCGTCGGCGGAGCACAGGCGACGTCGCCGAAGCGACCGTCGGCTTGCCCGCTTCCCCGAGGCAGCGAGCGCGTGCGCATCGACCCTGCCGCCTTCACGACGAGGATCGACAATCCGTGGTGGCCGATGGCGCCCGGGAGCCGCTGGACATACCGGGAGACCGATCCGGAAGGCCCCACGCTCGAGGGAGTCGTTACGGTGACCCGGAAGACGAAGCGCATCGCGGACGGCGTGACGGCACGAATCGTCAGTGACGTGGCGCGCCGGGGCCGCACGCCGGTCGAGGTGACCGACGACTACTACGCGCAGGATCGCTGCGGGAGCATCTGGTACTTCGGCGAGGCGACGACGGAGTACGTGAACGGCAAGCCGAAGTCGACCGAGGGCTCGTTCGAGGCAGGCGTGGACGGCGCGCAGCCCGGAGTGATCGTTCCGGCCAATCCCCGTCCCGGCCAGACCTACAGGCAGGAGTACTACGCCGGACACGCCGAGGACCAGGGCCAGGTCTTCAGCCTGACCGAGCAGGTCGAGTCGCCGTACGGCCACTTCGGCCGCGGCCACGTGCTGATGACCCGCGACCTCGATCCGCTCGAGCCCGACACGCTCGAGTACAAGTTCTACGCACGGGGCGTGGGGCAGGTGCTCGCGATCGCGGTGTCCGGCGGCAGCGACCGCGAGGAGCTCGTCGGCTATCACCGGGGGGGATAGCAGATCGGCCAAAGCGACCCGGCGACGAGACGCGCCCTCGGCAGAGAGCGATTTCGGAGCAAGTGACAGCTTGTAACTTGCGCTGATGTTGTTCGCCGACATCGCGCAGGCGTCGGCGGACGTCGCGGGTACGTCGTCCCGGCTCGCGAAGTCGAAGCGAGTCGCCGAGTGCCTCGCTTGCTGCATCACCGGACGAGATCGGGATCGCAGTGGCCTATCTCTCGGGTGAGCTGCCACAAGGGCACGGTCGGCGTCGGCTGGGCGGCGCTTCGCGATCTCCCGCCGCCGGCCGAGCCGCCTCCGACGCTCGAGGTCCTCGAGGTCGACGCGACGGTCACGCGACTCCAGGCGATCTCGGGCGCGGGCTCACAGGCCGCTCGCCGGGCCGAACTCGCCGCCCTCTTCGAGCGCGCGACCGAGCCCGAGCAGCGGCTTCTCATCCGGGCTTTTCCTCGGCGAACTACGGCAGGGCGCGCTCGAAGGCGTGATGGCGGATGCTGTTGCGCAGGCCGCCGGAGTCCCGGGAGCCGAGATCCGCCGGGCAGCCATGCTGGCCGGCGACCTTGCGGTCGTCGCGGTCGCCGCGATGCGTGAGGGCAGCGCGGGGCTCGAGCGGATCCGGCTCACGCCTCTGCACCCGGTGACGCCGATGCTCGCGCAGACGGCCGCCGACGTACACCGTTGCGCTCGAGCGTCTGGGCGAGGCGAGCATCGAGTGGAAGCTCGACGGCGCGCGGATCCAGGCGCATCGAGCGGGCGACGAGATCCGCGTCTACACGCGCAACCTCGCCGACATCACCTCGCGTGTCCCGGAGATCGTCGAGGGGTTGCGCGCGCTCGACGTGTCGGCGATCGTCCTCGACGGAGAGGCGATCGCGCTCCGCCCCGACGGCCGGCCGCATCGGTTCCAAGTGACGATGAGCAGGTTCGGGACGAAGGCGCCTGCCGCCGAGATGCGAAGCGAGACGCCGCTCTCGCCGTACTTCTTCGACTGCCTGCACCTCGATGGGGAGGACCTTCTCGACAGTCCGACACGCAGCCGCCTCGCCGCCCTCGACGCCTCCCTCCCGAGCGAGCTGGTCGTGCCGCGCGTCGAGACGCGCGACGTGGAGATCGCCCAGGCGTTCCTCGACGACGCGCTCGAGCGGGGCCACGAGGGCGTGATGGCAAAGTCGCTCGACGCGCCCTACGAGGCGGGGCGGAGAGGCGCCGGGTGGCTCAAGGTGAAGGTTGCGCACACGCTCGACCTCGTGGTGCTCGCGGCGGAGTGGGGGCACGGCCGCAGGCGCGGGAAGCTCTCGAACATCCACCTCGGCGCCCGCGATCCGGCGACGGGCGGCCACGTGATGCTGGGCAAGACGTTCAAGGGCATGACGGACGAGCTCCTCGCCTGGCAGACCGAGCAGCTCCTCGCCAGGCAGACGCACACCGAGGGGCACGTCGTCTTCGTCCGGCCCGAGCTCGTCGTCGAGGTCGCGTTCGACGGCGTGCAGTCGAGCCCTCGCTATCCCGGCGGTCTCGCGCTGCGCTTCGCCCGGGTGAAGGGGTATCGCCCCGACAAGTCTCCCGACGAGGCCGATACCGTCGACGCCGTACGCGCGATCCACGCGCGCGGCGAGTAGTCTCGCCCCGTTCGGGACATTCGACATCGGAGGAGGTTCGGACGATGACGAACTACGGGACCCTGCGAGCATGGGCGTTCATCGCGACGCTCGTCGGCATGTTCGGGATGATCGCCGCCGGCGATCGGCTCGATCGTGTGGGCGTTCGAGGTCGACGGCTTCTGGCAGACGATCGGCGTGCTCCTGATCGGGCTGCCGGTCGCCGTGTTCATCGCGACGCTGCCCATCGCGCTCGCCCAGGCGCTGCGCGCGATCGCGGACGTCGGGGACACGGTCGCCGCGCGCTGACGGATGGCCGACGTCCTCTCCAAGAGCTTCGACCGGCCCGACGACGTCGTCGAGTTCCCGAAGATCGTCAGCCACATCGTCGAGCTCGGCGACCTGACGGTCGGGCGCTTCGTCTCCGACCCCGGGTGGCGTTGGTCGGAGCACGTCCGGCCGACGGTCGGAGGCGAGTGGTGCCAGGCGCGCCACATCGGCTTGGTGATCTCCGGTCGCCTCGGAACGGACTTCTCCGACGGGACGCAGGTCGTCTTCGGGCCGGGTGAGGTCTTCGACATCCCGCCGGGACACGACGGGTTCACGGACGGTGACGAGCCGTGCGTCCAGGTCGAGTGGTCGGGCATCCGAGCCTGGGCGGGCTTTCCGACCGGCGTCCACAGCCGCGTGCTCGTCACGCTGTTGTTCACGGACGTCGTCGACTCGACTGCGCTCGTCTCGCGTCTCGGCGACACGCGCTGGCGGGAGCTCCTGTCCGAGCTCTTCGAGGCCTGTCGACGCGAGCTCGAGCGCTTCGGGGGCCGCGAAGTGAACACCACCGGTGACGGGATGGTCGCGACCTTCGATGGTCCTGCGCGGGCCCTCCATTGCGCCGCCGCACTCAGGCGTTCGGCGCGGGAGCGAGAGCTCGAGCTCAGGTCGGGCGTCCACGTCGGCGAGGTCGAGCTCGTCGGCACGAACGTTCGTGGCATGGCGGTGCACGAGGCGGCACGAGTGATGGCGGCCGCTGCACCCGGGGAGATCGTCGTCTCTGAGCTCACGCGGGCGCTGGCGGGCGCGTCAGGCTTGCGCTTCGAGGATCGCGGCGTGCACGAGCTGAAGGGGCTACGCGGGTGAGTGGCGGCTCGCCGTCTTGTCTCGACGGGGGGCCGCCGCGCAGCGGTGAACGAGTTCCGCTGATCCTCGCCGTCGACGAGGACGCGGAGGCGCTCGAGCGGATCACGGGCGAGCTCCAGCGCTACTCGCGCGACTACCGCGTCATCTGCGGTCCCTCGACGCAGGCCGCGCTTGACGCAGCTCGAGGCCCTGCGGCACCGGGACGCCGCGGTCGCGATCGTGCTCGCCGCCCGTGGCAGCGGAGGAGCTGAAGGGGGAAGCACCTCCTCGAGCGCGTGCACGACCTGCACCCGCATGCGAAGCGCGCGCTGCTGATCCCGTGGGGAGGGTGGGCCGACGAGGAGACGGCGGACGCGATTCGTACCGCCATGGCGCGCGGCCACATCGACTACTACGCGCTCAAGCCGTGGAGCACACCGGACGAGCTCTTCCATCGCCTCGTGTCGGAGTTCCTCCAGGAGTGGCGCCGGCAGAACGCGCCGGGGCGACGCGAGCTCACGGTCGTCGCCGATCCGTGGTCGCCGCGCGGTTACGAGCTGCGCAACCTGCTCGCCCGCAACGGCGTACCGCATGCGTTTCACGCCTGCGAGACGCAGGAGGGGATCGACTTCCTGCGGTCCTGTGGACAGGAAGGATCCGACGTGCCCGTCGTCATCCTTCCGGACGGCAGCGCGCTCGTCGACCCGCACCCCGAGGACCTCGCACAGCACGGCACGCGCATGCGCACCGAGCTGGGCGAGCCGGGGACGTACGACGTCGTCGTCGTCGGCGCGGGCCCGGCCGGCCTCGCGGCCGCGGTCTACGCGTCGTCGGAGGGCCTCGACGCGCTCGTCGTCGAGCGCGAGTCGATCGGCGGGCAGGCGGGGTCGAGCACGCGAATCCGCAACTACCTCGGCTTCTCGCGCGGGCTCAGCGGAGCGGAGCTCGCCCAGCGCGCGTACCAGCAGGCCTGGGTGTTCGGTGCGACATTCCTGCTGACACGGGAGGTGACGGGCATCCAGAGCGACGGAGACGTGCATCGGGTCACGATCTCGGGAGGGGACGAGGTCGAGGCGCGCAGCGTCATCCTCGCGATGGGCGTCTCGTACAAGCGGCTCGACGTCCCGGCGCTCGAGGAGCTCGAAGGAAGCGGAGTCTTCTACGGCTCGTCGCCCTCCGAGGCACGCCAGTTCACGGGTGGGGACGTCTTCATCGTCGGCGGCGCGAACTCCGCCGGCCAAGCGGCCGTGCACCTCGCGCGGTACGCGGCGAACGTGACGCTCGTCTGTCGCGGAGCGTTCGCTCGGGGCGAGCATGTCGCGGTACCTGCTGGACGAGATCGAGAGCAAGGACAACATCCACGTCCGCTCGTCCACGCAGGTCGTCGACGCGGCAGGGGAGGAGAGACTCGAGCAGCTGACCCTCCGCGGCCCCGACGGTGACGAGACGGTCGCGGCCGATGCGCTCTACATGCTGATCGGGGCGGAGCCCCGAACCGAGTGGCTACCGGCCGACGTCGAGCGCGACGAGCGGGGTTTCGTCGACACCGGACCCGACTACGGGACGAGCGTGCCGGGCGTGTTCGCGATCGGCGACGTTCGCGCGGGCTCGGTCAAGCGCGTCGCATCAGCCGTCGGGGAGGGCTCGGTGGTGATCCAGCACGTCCACCACCACCTCGAGAGCGTGATGGAGCGAGCCCGCGTCAGCTCGAGCTGAGGTCGGCGCACTCCGGCGAGTTGTCGAACGCCGTCTTCAGCTCACCGTTGACGTCCGCGTCCTGAACCGTCTGCACCGTCTGCGAGAGGGCGCTCGTCATCGCTGCGGCCGAGTTCAGGATCGTGCTGACCGCGCCGGGAAGCTCGGTGAGGTTCGAGACGCCGTTCGCCGTGTCCTGGATCTTCGTCGACTCGTCGTCGATCGTGGTCGCAAGCTGGTCGACCGAGTCCTCGACCTGCTGACCCGACTCCGTGTCGCGGCTTGCCCAGTGACTTCAAGCTGTCGGCGAACGTCTGGGTCGAGTCCTTGACGTCGTTGGCCGCCGAGTCGAGGCTGTCCTCGGAGAGGTTCGACGAGTCGGAGAACTGCGACTTCGTGTCCTGGAGATCGTTCTTCCACGTCGTAACGGCGGAGCAGAAGTCGCTGACCCAGGCGTCGGTCGGGTCGCGCTGGTCGTCGTGTATGTCGCTACTCCCTCCGCAGCCCGCGGCTGCGAGGGCGAGCAAGCGGCGAAGACGACGACGGCGATCGGACGGCGCATCGATGGCACGCTAGCGTTTCCGGGCGGCGAGGAGAGCGAGGAGTGGCACGAGTGCCCAAGAGGCGAGCTCGCGGAGCCGGTGTGCAGGGGCGGACGGGTCCGGGCACGTGGCGGCGCGGATCGACGTGCCGGTGCCGAGAAGCGCCGCACGCAGCAACGCAGACGCCCGGCGCACGTGCCAGCTCGAGGTGACGAGGACGACCTCGTCCGCGCCGAGGCGGCGTGCGAGGCGCGCGACGGCGACAGCGTTCCCGAGCGTGCTGCGAGCCCCGCGGTCGACCACGCGCGCGCGTGCGTGCGAGCTCCACGAGCGCGCCATCAGGTCGGCTTCGCTCTCGCGCGACCGGCCGCGTGCCCAGCCGGTGAAGAGGACGACATCCTCCGCCCGGACGTCTCGCTCCGCCCGTGCGAGGCGAGCAGCGCAGACCGGGTGCAGGCCCGTCGTGCGCCGGTCCGAGAAACCGAGGACGGCGACGAGGCGCGTGCTCATTTCCGGCGGAACCTCCTCCAGACGCCGTACACGAAGAAGGGTGCCGACGACGGTGAACACGAGACGAACGGCCTTGTTTCCGCGTAGCTTCGACTCGCCGCTCGCGCGCTCGCGCATGTGGACCGGGAACCTCCGCGACGACCAGCCCGGCGTCGCGCAGGCGGAGGAGAGACTCGACCTCTGGCGCACCGCTCGAATAGGGGATGCCGAGTGCGGGCAGCGCGCGCCGGTTCGCCGCGTACATCCCGCTCGTCGCGTCGAGGAAGGGGCGGCCGAGCACGGGGCGCATCGCGCCTCGCAGCGCCGAGGTTCCGAGGCGACGGCCGCGCGACGGGAGGTACCGGTAGCGCCTCGTAGCCGTCGCCCGTCGCGAACCGGGAGCCGACCGCGACGTCGGCCTTGCCTGCTCGGACGATCTCGAGTAGCCGTGCGAGCTCGTCTACCGGATGCTGGCCGTCCGCATCCACGCGTCCGACGAACTCGTAGCCGTGCTCGTCCGCATATTGCGTAGCCCGCGGCGATGCCGACGCGGAGGCCGCGGTTCTCTCCGAACGAGACTACCTCCGCGCCATGGGCGCGCGCGACAGCGGCTGTGTCGTCCGTCGAGCCGTCGTCGATCACGACGACGTCCGCGCCGGGAATGCCGCTCAGCGAGCTCCTCGAGCACTGCGGGGAGGTTCTCCTCCTCGTTCCACGCCGGGATGAACACGAGCGTGTCGGATTCGGCCATCGACATCAACCTAGTGTGGCCGGAGTTTCGCTCAGATGACGTTGCGTTCCGGCCGCGGCGCAGCGTGGGCGAATCGCTCCACGGAGAGCGGGGTTACGTCGACGAACGGCGTTCGGCCGAGGACGAGGTCGCGCACGATCTCGCCGACGGCGGGACCCTGGAGGAAGCCGTGCCCGGAGAAGCCCGTGGCGTACAGGAATCGCGACGGCTCGGACGCCTCTCCGACGAGCGCGTTGTGGTCGGGAGAAACCTCGTAGTAGCCCTTCCAGCCGCCGGCCATGCCCATGTCGAGGAGCGACGGGAGTCTCCGCTCCGCCACCTTGATGACCTTCTCGAGCCAGGCGGGGTCCGACGGCGTGTCGAGGCCCGGACGCTGCTCGGGGTCGGCCATCCCGAAGAGGAGGCCCGGTCCCTCGCGGTGGAAGTAGAGACCGCTCGAGAAGTCGACCGTGAGCGGGATGTGCTGCGGGAGCCCCTCCGCGGGGCCCGTGAATCCGACTTCGCGAAGATACGGCTGCACGGGGAGCTCGACGCCCACCTGCGCTGCGATCTCGGGCGACCAGACGCCCGCGGCGCAGACGACCGTCCCGGTCTCGACGACGCCGAGAGACGTCTCGACCGCGACGACCTCGCCGTCGGCGGCACGTATCGCGGGCGACCCCACAGCCCGTCTCGACGACGGCGCCACGAGCGCGCGCTCCCGTCGCGTAGCCCTGCACCACGGCTTCCGGGCTCGCATGTCCGTCGAGCGGGCAGAAGGTCGCGGCGAGGACTCCGTCGAGGCCCGCGAGCGGACAGAGGCGGCGTACCTCGTCGAGGTCGACGAACCGGCTCGGCACTCCGAGCGCGTTCTGCACCGCCGACGCTCTCCCGGAACGCGGCCACGTCCTCCTCGCGGTCGAGGAGGAAGAGGTAGCCGACCTGGTGGAGGTCGATCTCGTAGCCCGGGCGTTCGCCGAACCGCGTGAACGCCTCGATGCTGCGCAGCCCGAGCGCGATGTTCAGCGGATCCGAGAACTGGGCGCGAAAGCCGCCGGCGGCGCGGCTCGTCGATCCCCCGGCGAGCTCGCCCTTCTCGACGAGGCAGACGTCGACGCCGGCCTCGGCGAGGTGGAACGCGGTACTCGATCCGATCACGCCTCCTCCGACGACGACGACGTCGGCCGACGTCGGGAGCGGGCTCATCGGCGCACCAGGTTTCGGAGGAAGAACGCAACGTTGGCCGGGCGCTCGGCGAGCCTCCGCATGAAGTACGGGTACCAGTCCGGGCCGTACGGCGCGGCGACGAGCACCCTGTAGCCCTCCGCCGCGATCGAGCGCTGGAGCGCCGGCCGGACGCCGTAGAGCATCTGGAACTCGAAGCGGTCCCGCGCGATGTCCTCCCGCGCGGCGAACTGCTGCACGAGGCGGATGATCCGCTCGTCGTGGGTCGCGACCGCGATGTGCGCGCCTTCGCCCAGGCCGCGCTGCACGAGCTCTACGTATGCGCGGTCGACGTCGCGCTTGTCGGGGTACGCGATCGACGCGGGCTCGAGGTACGCCCCCTTCACGATGCGGAGGTTCGGGCTGGACGGGAGCAGCCGCTCGAGATCGTCCGCCGTGCGGTACAGGTAGGCCTGCAGGACGGTCCCGACGCTCTCGAGGCCGGCGGCGCGCAGGCGCTCGTAGATCCGCAGCGTCCCGTCGACGTAGTCGGACTGCTCCATGTCGATCCGGACGAACGTGCCGAGCTCGCCGGCACGCCCGACGAGCCGAGCGACGTTCTCGTACGCCGTGTTCTCGTCGAAGGAGAGGCCGAGGTGCGTGAGCTTGAGCGCGATGTTCGCCCTTAGCTGCTCGGCGACGAGGCGCTCTGCGATCCGCTCGTACTCGTCCGTGACGGCCTTGGCGCCTGCTTCGTCCGGGATCGCCTCGCCGAGGAGCGTCGTGTTCGCGTACAGCCCCGCGTCGTTCAGCCTGCGCAGGACGCGGACGCACTCGTCGAGGGTCTCGCCGGCGACGAAGCGCCCGGCGCCGAGCCGTCGGCCGTGGCGCTGGACGAGGTGTTGCAGTCGTCCGCTGTCGGCCGCGTGCAGGATCGCGGCGCGCGGCAGCGAGGACACGGTGGCGCCGAGGTCGCTCACGCGGCGCGAGCCTACAGCGGGGGGCAGGGCGTGGCTCAAGCGGTCAGTTCAGCGACGGGTCGGGCGGCATCGAAGCGAGCACGGAGAACGGGCCGCCCTTGCGCCGGAGCACGTTGCTCCAGAGGCCGTCGGGATCGCTCGTGAAGACGTCCTCGGCGAGCGCGGGCTCGACGATCCATGAGCCCTCCTCGAGCTCGCCGTCGAGCTGTCCCGGCCCCCAGCCCGCATAGCCGACGTAGACCCTTGCGCGGCGGAGCTCGCCGAGCGACGTCCGGGTCGACCTCGGTCGAGAGGAACCCGATCGAGTCGACGACGAGCGATCCCGCCTCCTCCGGGTTCGCGAAGTCGGCGAGGACGACGACAGCGGACGACTGCACGGGGCCGCCGACGTGAACGGTGCCCATCTCGTCCGCGAGGTCCGCGAGCTCGGGAAGGGCTTCGCCTACTGAGGTCTCGGACGGGCGGTTGAGCACGACTCCGAGTGCGCCCTCGTCCGAGTGCTCGCCGACGAGCACGACCGTGCGCCAGAAGTTGGGATCGACGAGGCTCGGTCCGGCGATCAGGAGTTGCCCGCGCAGCGAGCTCACGGCCGTATCATCGCCGCATGGAAGGCGTTGGACGGGAGATCAGGCTCGTCGCGCGCCCGCGGGGCTTTCCGGACGAGGAGCTCTTCGAGATCGCCGAGTCGCCGATCCTCGAGCCGTCCGACGGCCAGGTGCTGATCCGCAACGCCTACTTCTCGGTCGACCCGTACATGCGCCCGCGTATGAACGACGTGCGCTCCTACGTCGCGCCGTTCACGCTCGGCGAGGCGATGACCGGAGGGGCCGTCGGGCGAATCGCGGTCTCGCGGAGCCCCGAGCACGCAGAGGGCGATTGGGTCGTGCACCAGCTCGGCTGGCGCGAGTGGGCGCTCTCCGACGGGTCCGGCCTCCGCCCGATCGACCCGGCTGCCGCGCCCGTGTCGACCGCGCTCGGCGTGCTCGGGATGCCCGGCTTCACCGCCTGGTACGGGCTCTTCGAGATCGGCCGCCCGAAGGAGGGCGAGACGGTCTTCGTCTCGGGCGCAGCCGGTGCGGTCGGCAGCGCGGTCGGGCAGATGGCCCGCGTGGCCGGCTGCCGCGTCATCGGTAGCGCGGGCTCCGCCGAGAAGGTCGCTTGGATCCGCGAGCTCGGGTGCGACGCCGCCTTCGACTACCGCGAACGGAGCCCTCGCGAGGCACTCGCGGAGCTCGCGCCGGACGGGATCGACATGTACTTCGACAACGTCGGCGGCGATCACCTGGAGGCGGCGATCGGCGCTCTCCGGACGTACGGTCGTGTCGTCGCCTGTGGATCGATCTCGCGGTACAACGACGCCGAGCCGACGCCGGGACCGCGCAACATGTTCATGGTCGTCACGAAGCGCCTGCGGCTGCAGGGCTACATCATCACCGACCACGGCGATCGCTTCGGCGAGTTCGCACGCCAGGCGACCGAGTGGGTACGGGACGGACGTCTGCAGTATCGGGAGACGATCGTGGAGGGGATCGAGAACGCTCCGAGCGCCTTCCTGGGTCTCCTCCGCGGCGAGAACATCGGGAAGATGCTGGTGGCCGTCGGGCCGACCGAGTGACGCTTCGCTGCAGGATCTTCGGGCACAAGCTTCCTCGGCGCCGCAGGCCGTTCTTCCTCACCGAGCGATACCAGCGCTGCGAGCGCTGCGGCAAGCGGGTGCGGCTGCAGAACCGGTGAAGCAATCGGCCTACGACCTGTCGAGAAACGTGCGCAGCATCCGAGGCCCGTCCGGGGTGAGGATGCTCTCGGGGTGGAACTGCACGCCCTCGATCGGCAGCTCGCGGTGCCGGACGCCCATGACCTCCCCGTCGTCGGTCCGGGCCGTGACCACGAGCGCGTCGGGCACGCGCGTCGCGGCGAGCGAGTGGTAGCGCCCCGCGGCGAGGTGCTTCGGGAGCCCCGCGTAGATCCCGAGGCCGTCGTGGCTGATCGCGCTCGCCTTCCCGTGGACGAGCGACTGCGCCTGCGCCACCTCGCCCCCGAATCCCTCGACGATCGCCTGGTGTCCGAGGCAGACGCCGAGCGTCGGTGTCGTCGGGCCGAGACCGAGGATCAGCTCGACCGAGCGGCCGGCGTCGACCGGCCTGCCCGGGCCGGGGGAGACGACGAGCCGGGCTGGATCGAGGTCGCGCGCCGCGGCGACGGTCACGTCGTCGCTGCGCCGGACGACGACCTCTGCGCCGAGCTCCTCGAGCAGGTGGACGAGGTTGTAGGTGAACGAGTCGTAGTTGTCGACGACGAGGACGCGCACGCGTTCGAGTGTGCCAGGGCCCGAGAGGGCAAGGCATGGCCCAGCCCTCCGGGTCAGACTCCTGGGCGGGTCCGATGGAGCCATGCGGGTGTCAGACACCGTTTCTGACACCTGGACATGACCCGACGGTACGCTGAACCCGTGAGCCGCTCGGTCATCGTCGCCGCCGTGAGAACGCCTTTCGGACGGCTCGGGGGCGGCCTCGCCGCGTACTCTGCGACCGAACTCGGCGCGGTTGCCATTCGCGAAGCCCTCTCGCGCGCGGGGCTCGAGCCGCGGGAGGTCGAGTACGTGATCATGGGCCAGGTGCTGCAGGCCGGTGTCGGCCAGGCGCCTGCGCGGCAGGCCGCCGTCGCAGCCGGCATCCCGAAGGAGGTGCCGGCGGACACGATCAACAAGGTCTGCGCGTCGTCGATCCGCGCGCTCGAGATCGCCGACCTGATGATCCGCGCAGAGGGCCACGAGCTCGTCGTCACGGGCGGCATGGAGTCGATGTCGAACGCGCCCTATCTCCTGCCGAAGGCGCGCTTCGGCTACCGGCTCGGGAACGGCGAGGTCGTCGACCACATGGTCTTCGACGGCCTCATCTCGACGCTTCGACGGGCTGCACATGGTGCAGCAGGCGTCCAAGGTCTCCCGCGAGCTCGGCATCTCGCGTGAGGAGCAGGACGAGTGGGCGTTTCGCTCGCACCAGCGCGCGGCCGCCGCCCAGGACGCGGGCCGCTTCGACGACGAGATCGTCGCCGGTCGGCGACGTCGCCGCGGACGAGGGCGTTCGTCGGGACACGACGCTCGAGAAGCTCGCTGCGCTCCAGCCGGTCTTCGATCCCGAGGGAACGACGACCGCCGGCAACGCTCCCGGCGTGAACGACGGCGCCTCGTGCGTGGTCGTCTGCTCGGAGGAGCTCGCGGAGCGGCGCGGCCTCGAGCCGCTCGCGACGATCCTCGCCCAGGGCTACGTCGCGGACGACTACGCCTATCTCGCGCGTACGCCCGCCCGGGCGGGGCAGCAGGCGCTCGAGAAGGCGGGCAAGTCGATCGACGACGTGTCGCCGCGTCGAGATCAACGAGGCGTTCTCGTCCGTCGCCAAGAACTCGACGCGCATGCTCGGCGCCGACGAGGAGGTCGTCAACGTCAACGGCGGCGCCGTGGCGCTCGGCCACCCGATCGGCGCCTCCGGCGGCCGCATCGTCGCGACGCTGGTCCACGACCTGCGCCGGAACGGCGGCGGGGTCGGGCTAGCGGCGATCTGCTCGGGCGGCGGCCAGGGCGACGCGCTCCTCCTCGAGGTCTGAAGGCTCTGCTCCTGATACCGCTCGCCGCGCTCGTGCTCGCGAGCCCGGCCGCTGCGTGCAAGTGCATCGACACGCCGCTCTCCGAACGGCTCGACGACTCCGACGCGGCGGTCGTCGGCGCCGTCGTCTCCGAGCGAAAGGGCGAGCTGCGGGGTGCGCCTCAGCTCGTCCTCACCGTCGACGTCGAGCAGCACGTGAAGGGAGACCTGCCGCGCGTATTCGAGGTGCGGAGCCCGTCCGGCACCGACTGCGACGTCGACGTTCCCCTCGACAAGACCGTCGGATTCCTGCTCACGCGCGGGCCTCGCCAGACGTGGCTCGCGACGGCGTGCAGCGTGGTCGACGCCGGCCTTCTGGTCGCGGCTGGCGGCGAGCCGCGCGGCGGGTGATCAAGGTGGGGATCGGCATCGTCATTCTCGCGCTCGTGCTGCTCTGGGCGGTCCTCCGGCTCCGCAGGGGCGCGCGACCCAACCTCCCGGGCGCGCCGCCGGCGAACCCCTAGACTCGCGCCGTGACGTTCGAGCACGTCCTCGTCGTCGGCGCGGGCCAGATGGGCGGCGGCATCGCCCAGGTCATCGCCGCGTCCGGCCGCCGCGTCTCGCTTCACGATGAGGTGCCGGTAGCCGTCGAGCGGGCACTCGACGCAATGGCGAAGAGTCTCGCGAAAGCTCGCAGAGAAGGGAGGCCCGCCCCCGGAGGAGGTGCTCGCCCGCGTCTCCGCGGTCGACGACCTCGTCCCCGCCGGACTGCTCGTCGAGGCGGTCGTGGAGGACTTGGCCGTGAAGACGCAGATCTTCCGCGCGGCCGACGACGTCCTGCCCGAGGGGGCAGTGCTCGCCTCGAACACGTCCTCGATCCCGATCACCTCGCTCGCGGCGGCCACGAGCCGGCCGGACCGCGTGATCGGCATGCACTTCTTCAACCCGGTACCAGTGCTCGCCCTCGTCGAGGTGATCCGTGCGGTGCAGACCTCCGACGAGACGACTGCGGCGATCGTCGAACTCGCGCGCGATCTCGGCAAGACGCCCGCCGAGGCGAACGACTTCCCGGGCTTCGTGTCGAACCGCATCCTCATGCCGTTCGTCAACGAGGCCGCGTACGCACTGATGGAGGGGGTGGCCGAGCCCGAGGCGATCGACACGATCGCGAAGCTCGGCTTCGCGCATCCCATGGGGCCGCTCGCGCTCGCCGACCTCATCGGGCTCGACACGTGCGTCTCGATCATGAAGGTGCTGCACGAGGGGCTCGGCGATCCGAAGTACGCGCCGTGCCCGCTGCTGCGCCGGTACGTCGCCGCCGGCAGGCTCGGGCGGAAGTCGGGCCGCGGCTTCTACGAGTACGAGTGATGGATCCGCGGGTGGCCGCGGAGCTCGCGGCCCACGAGGGCTCGGACGAGGAGCTCGTCGACGCGCTGTTCCGCCTCGTCCTGCGTCGCGAGTCCGAGCCGGAGGCGCGCGAGCGCGCGCTCGCGCAGCTGGCCGACGGGACGCTGTCCCGCGCGACGCTCGTCCACGAGCTCGCCACGAGCGAGGAGTTCCGGCGGGTACGCGCGCTCGACGACGCGGTGGCGCTCGGGCTCGCGGCCCGCGCTCGGGGCGAGCGGATGCGCTGGCTGCAGGCGCCCCCCGGCACGGACGAGCGCGTGGTCGAGATCCCGTGGGTGCTCTCGCGTCTCCTCCCGATCGGCCGGGTGCTCGAGGTCGGCTATGCGTTCGCGGAGCCCGCCTACCTCGCGGCGCTGCTGCGGTCAGGGGTCGAGCTGGTCGGGGTGGACCTCGCAGCGCGTGATGTCGACGGCGTCGAGACGGTCGAGGCGGACGTCCGCTCGCTCCCGTTCCCGGATCGCTCGTTCGATCAAGTTCTCCTCGTATCGACGCTCGAGCACGTCGGTGCCGACAACAGCGTGTACGGCCTCGCCGCCGAGCCCGGCGGCGGGGAGGCGCGGCGTCACGGCGCTCCGGGAGCTCGCGCGCGTTCTAGAACGCGGAGGGAGCCTGCTCGTCACTGTACCGCTCGGTGAGCCGGGCGACCACGGCTGGTTCCGCCAGGAGGACGAGCAGGGCTGGACGTCCCTGCTCTCGGGTGCGGGACTCTTCGTCGAGGAGCTCGAGCTGTACGAGCTGACGCCGGAGGGCTGGCGCGCGGCGCCCTCGTTCGACCCGCGCGAGGTCCGCTACGGCGAGCGTGGGCCGGCCGCATCCGCGGTGCTCTGCGCCGACCTCTCGCCGGGACGGCTGCGCCGCCTGCTGACCCCGGGCGGCATCCGGACGGTTGCGCGGCGGCGGGCGGCCCGCACCTACCGGCACGTTCGTCCGCACGACCTAGAGTAAGTCCCGGTGGACTTCGATCTCACGTCCGACCAGCGCGCCGTCCAGACGCTGGCACACGACCTCGCCGAAGGCGAGATCGTCCCGCACGCGGCCGAATGGGATCGCGAGCATCGCTTCCCGGACGAGCTGTTCCCGAAGCTCGCGGAGCTCGGGCTCATGGGCGTATGCGTCCCAGAGGAGTACGGCGGCGCGGGCGCAGACTTCGTCTCCTACGTGCTCGTCCTCGAGGAGCTCTCGCGTGCCGACGCGGGCGTCGGCGTCACCGTCGCCGTCCACACGAGCGCTACGACACTGCCGATCCTGGCCTTCGGCACGGACGAGCAACGGGCGCGCTTCGTACCCCCGCTCGCCCGCGGCGAGAGCCTCGGCGCCTTCGCGCTGACCGAGCCGGACTCCGGCTCCGACGCGGGATCGCTCAGGGCGACGGCTGCTCCGGACGGCGACGGCTGGGTGCTGAACGGCTCGAAGCAATGGATCACGAACGGCTCGCGCGCCGGCACGTTCGTCCTCTTCGCCCGGACCGATCCCGGTACCGAGGGTGCGCGTGGTGTCTCATGCTTCGTCCTCGACGCCGGGCACGTCCGGGTGACGCGTGAGGAAGAGAAGCTCGGCCTGAACTCCTCGACGACCTCCGACCTCGTGCTCGAGGACGCACGGGTCGAACGCGACCGCCTGCTGCACGAGGAGGGCCGCGGCTTCCGGGTCGCGATGGCGACGCTCGACGGCGGCCGCATCGGTATCGCCGCCCAGGCGCTGGGTATCACGCAGGCGGCGTACGACGTCGCGCGCGTGTACGCGCAGGAGCGGCAGCAGTTCGGGCGCCGGATCGGCGATTTCCAGGCGATCCAGTGGAAGCTCGCGGACATGGCGACCGAGATCGACGCGGCGCGCCTGCTCGTCTACCGCGCCGCCTGGCTCAAGCAGGAGGGCAGGCCGCACGCCGCCGAGGGCGCGAAGGCGAAGCTGTACGCCTCCGAGATGGCGCGGCGGCAGACCGCCGAGGCGATCCAGATCCTCGGCGGCTACGGCTATACGAAGGAGTTTCCCGTGGAGCGCTACTACCGCGACGCGAAGATCACCGAGATCTACGAGGGAACGAGCGAGATCCAGCGGCTCGTCATCGCGCGTTCCATCCTCGGGCGCCAGCTCCGCGAGGAGCCGGTCGCGACCACGTGAGCCGCGAGCGCGACGAGCCCGTCCGCCTGACGAGGATCTACACGCGCGGCGGCGACGCGGGCGAGACGTCGCTCGGTGACGGCTCGCGCGTGCCCAAGCTCGACTCGCGGATCGCGGCCTTCGGCACGGTGGACGAGGTGAACGCGGCACTCGGTGCGGTCCTCGCGGGCGACTGCCCGGGCGACCTGCGAGAGGTCCTCGCGCGCGTGCAGAACGAGCTCTTCGACCTCGGCGCGGACCTCTCGGTGCCGCTCGCCCGCGCTGAGCGGCTGCGCGTGACCCAGGAGCAGGTCGACGGGCTCGAGCGCGACTGCGACCGCTTCAACGCGAATCTTCCCGAGCTGCGCAGCTTTGTACTGCCGGGCGGAAGCGAGGCCGCCGCCCGGCTCCACGTCGCCCGCACCGTGTGCAGGCGGGCCGAGCGAGAGGCGCTCACGGCTGCATCCGAGCACGACGTGAGCCCGCTTGCGCTCGTCTATCTGAACCGGCTCTCCGACCTCCTGTTCATCCTGTCGCGGGCGGCCAACGCGGCTGGCGGCCACGAGGAACCGCTCTGGAGGCCTGGGAGCTCCTCCTAGCCTTCGCCGCCGCCTTCGTCGCCGGGTACGTGGGCTCGATGCTCGGGCTCGTGCTCGGGACTCTGCGGCTCCCCTTCATCGTGCTCGCGACCGGTAGCCCGCTCGCGGCTGCGGGCACGAACATCGCGATCTCGGCCGCCGCCGCCGGTGCAGGCGGGATCCGGCACGCGCGCGAAGGCCGCGTCGATTGGCGCGTCGTTTCCTGGATCGCCCTTCCGTCAGTCGTCGGCGCCGTGCTGGGTGCGCTGCTGGCCGGCGACCTCTCGGAAACGCTCCTCGACGGGCTCATCGCCGCGGTGCTCGTCTGGAGCGGCCTGGACATCGCGTTGCGACCGATCGAGCCCCGTCCTCGGGCGCGGCTTCGGCTCGCCCGCGGCACCGTTCTCGCGTTTCTCATCGCCGTACTCGGAGGGGCGGTCGGCGTGATCCTCGGCACCCTGCGGATGCCCGCGCTCGTCCGTTCGGTCGGCATGGACCTTCGGCGGGCCGCAGGAACGAACCTCGTCGTCGGCTTCCTGCTCGGTGTCGCGGGATTCGCGACGCACGCCGTCCAGGACGGCGTCGACTGGGCGATCCTGGGCGCAGGTCTCGTCGGCGCGATTCCCGGCGGCTGGCTGGGCGCGCGAGCGAGCGGCCGCGTCGACGAGGACCTCCTGCGCCGCGCGCTCGGCGGCACGCTGATCGTCGTCGGGGCCGTCTTCGCGATTCAGTCAATCGTCTAGGAAGGCCGCCTCAGGCGACGGCGGGCCAGCTCGCGCTCAGCCATTCGACGAGGTCGTCCGGCGAGCGCGGGCTCGCGACATAGAAGCCCTGTGCGAAGTCGCAGCGCCAGTCGGAGAGCACGCTCCAGGCGTCGCGCGTCTCGACGCCCTCCGCGACCACGTTGAGCCCGAGCGCGTGGCCGATGTCGATCATGCCGCGGACGAGTGCGGCGTCCGTCGCGCTCTTCCCGAGTCCGTGGACGAAGCTCACGTCGATCTTCAGCTCGTCCAGGGGTAGGACGCGCAGCGCAGCGAAGGAAGCGGCGCGACCGGCGTCGTCGAGCGACAGGCGCACGCCGAGGGCGTCGAAACGTGCGAGGGCCTCCTCGTCGACCTGCGTACCCGCTCCGGGGCCGGAGGGAACGACCTCGAGCGTGACCATCTGCGGGTCGAGCTCGTGCGCGCGAAGCATCGACGAGAGGCCCTCGGCGAACTGCGGATCGTCGAGCAGCCGGTAGGGGATGTTGACCGCGACGCCCAGCGCGTGGCCCTTGCTCGCCCACAGCTGGGCGGAGGCGAGGGCGTCGGCGACGACGAGGAACGTCAGCTCGCGGACGAGCGGGGTCCGCTCCACGTGGGGAACGAACTCGGCCGGCGCCACGAGGCCGCCGTCGGGGAGGACGCGCCGGATCAGCGCCTCGGCGGAGCGGGGCGTACCGCTCACGAGGTCGAGGATGGGCTGGTAGACGACGATGAGCTCGTTCCGCTCGAGCGCATGCTCGACGTCCCGGACGATCCCTGCGTCGATCCCGCGTGTGATGAGGACGGACTCGTCGCTCGTGTCGCGCTTGGTCGCATACATCTGCCCGTCTGCGCGAGCCAGGAGCTCCTCGCCCGTGGCTCCGTCGTCCGGGTACACGGACCACCCGATGCTCCCGTCGATCTCGACCGAGGCGCCGTCGATGCGGAACGGCCTGCGGAGCGCATTCCGCAGCCGGCCGACGAGCGCGCCTGCCCGATCGTCGCTACCGGTGCCCATCGAGAGCACCACGAACTCGTCGCCGCCGACGCGGGCGACAGTATCCGCCTCACGAACGATCGCCTCGAATCGGCGGGCGAGCGTTCTCAGCACGGCATCCCCGGCGCGGTGGCCGCGGACGTCGTTGACGTCCTTGAAGCCGTCGAGGTCGATGGCGATCAGCGTGAACGGCTCGCCCGAGCGTCGTGAGCGCCTGAAAGCCTGCTCGATGCGGTCGTCCAGGAGTACGCGGTTCGGAAGTCCGGTGAGCGGATCTCGCAGCGCCTCGGAGTGCGCGCTGTCGAGGCGCCAGTTGAGGAGGACGCCCGCCGCGGCCGCGAAGAACGTGCAGATGACAAGAGCGGCGATCACGTAGTCGGGGGTCTCGCGGAAGATCGCGGTGACGAAGCTCGACACGAGCACGAGGGCAGCCAGGACCAGAGCCCACACGAACGTGCTTCTCAGTTGCCGCCGCCTTGACTTGACCGTCACTTCGTCGCCGTTCTGCCCCGGGCCGGGGCGCCGCAGTTATTTCCGACCGTACAGCCGGACGAATGGGTCATCGCCCCCAGAACGAGGGACGGGCATCCCCCGGGGGAGGGAACGCCTCGTGCGGACGTCCTCTCGACGCAGGAAGTCGGCCGGCGGCGCGGAATCGTTCGCCGTGGACCCCGCTGCCGGTCTCGTCGGCCTGCTCGCGGGAGTGCTCGTCGGACCGGTCGCGGATCGCCTGGCGACCAACGCTCCACTCCACGATCCTCTCCTGCGACGTGTGCCTCGGTCGCCGCGGCTTCCGCTCGTCGTCCTTGGGACCGCACTTCTCGGCGGCGCGTGCGGGTTCGTGTACGCATTCACCCTCGAGGCGCTCGCGGCAGCGTTGTTCTGCTGGGTACTCGTGATCGTCACGCGAACCGATCTCGAGCACCGCCTAATCCCTGACCTCCTCGTGCTTCCCGGGGCGGTCGCGCTGCTCGCGCTCAGGACGATCGACGACCCGAGCCTCGAGTGGGCCCTGTCCGCGCTCGGCGCCGGGCTCGTCCTCTTCCTCATCGTCCTCGTCTACCCGCGGGGAATGGGGATGGGCGACGTGAAGCTGTCCGCGTTCCTCGGGGCCGGGCTCGGAGTCTCTGTCGTCGTGGCGCTGTTCGTGGGCTTCTTCGTCGCCTTCGTGCCGGCCGCGATCATCTTCGTGCGGCATGGACGGGAGAGCCGAATGCACGCGATCCCGCTCGGGCCGTTCCTCGCCTTCGGAGGAGTCGTCGCCCTCTTCTGGGGAGACACCATCCTCGACTGGTACCAGCATGTAGGCACGGGGTAAACCCTCCCACCCGGCGCTCCAGCGAGTCGTCGCAGCGGCCGATATCGAGGGGATGGAGCGTGCTTCTGCGACTAGGCGCGTCCTTCGCCCAGTGGATGTCGGGCTCCTCGCTGCGGCGGCTCGGGCCGCGGTCGACGCGATCTCGGAAGGGCAGGACCCGACGAGATCGATCGACGACGGTCTCTCGGTGTTCCATGGCGCGCTCTCCGGTGTCATGCCCTCGGTCTTCGTCCTCGAGCACGGAAGGCTCTGGCTCGTCGCGCAGCGGGGGTACGCGGTCGTGCCGGACGGCATCACGGTCGACAGCGGAATCACGGGGCGCGCGATCAGGCTCGGCCGGCCGCAGCTCGCCCCGGACGTCCGCGCCGACCCCGACTATGTCGCGGCGCTGCCAGGCGTCGTCTCGGAGCTCGCGGTGCCACTCCGCTCGGGCCGCTCGATCGTCGGCGTCCTCAACGTCGAGTCCGAGCGGGCTCTGCCGGACGACGCCGCAGATGCGCTCGGCCCGCTTGCTCGGGCGCTCGCTCCCCTGGCCGAGGCCTTGAGGGCGAGCCGCACGCTCGATCTCGCAGCGCTGGCTCGGCTGTTCGTCCATCTGGGGGGCATGCGCGAGCCACGCGACATCGCGGCGCTCGGTGCTGCGTCCCTGCCGAGGATCCTTCCGGTCGAGGCGAGCCAAATCGTCGTGTGGGAGGACCTCGGCAGGCCCGGGAGCTCGCGGTCTGGAGGGCGGAGGACGGCTCCCGATCAGCTCTCACGCTCGACGAGATCGCGCGGGGCGCACGCAGATCGATCCGAGCGTCGTCTGTCAGTTGCTGGACGTGAGCACGAGCGCCACCGCGCCGCGCTCGGTGGTGTGGCTCCCGCTCCGCACGCACGCCGGCGAGATCGGCGCCCTCGTCGGCCCGGTGCGGGACACCGTTCACGTGGACCCGGCCCTCCTCGACACGGCTGCAGTGCTCGCTGCCCACGTCGCAGCGTCCCTCGATGCCGCATTCGCGCTGCAGCGCGAGCGACAGAGCGCCGTCACCGATTCGCTCACCGGGATCCTGAACCGCCGCGGGCTCGAGGAGCGGCTCGAGCGCCAGCTCGAGTCGGCCCAGGAACGCCGCGTCCCGCTGAGCCTTCTCGTCATCGACTGCGACGATTTCAAGGAGATCAACGACCGGGCAGGACATGAGTTCGGCGATGCTCTGCTCCGCGAGGTCGCGGACGTGTTCGCCCGCTCCCTTCCGGAGGGCGCGCTGGCAGCCCGACTGGGAGGAGACGAATTCGTCGTCGTCCTTCCCGACGCGGGAGCGGACGCCGCCGAGGTGCTGGGAGGTCAGATCCGGAGCGTGCTGGCTGCCGGGCTGACCGATGCCGGCTTCCCGCTGCGCATCTCGGCCGGCATCTCGACCTACCCCTTCGACGGCGCGAAGCCGACGTCGTTGCTGCGCGCCGCCGACCAGGCGCTGTACGCGGCGAAGAACGCGGGCAAGGACCGAGTTGCGTCCTTCCGGGATCTCACGCTCGTCGTTACCCCGATCCGACCGCCGAGCGCGCCGGCGCGCTCGAGGGGCGTCGTCGCGGCCGGAGTGACGGCTCGGGAGCGATCCTCGCGGACGCCATGGCCGCCGCGAAGGCGATCGTGGCAGAGGAAACGGTCGGGAGCGTCTGCTCGCGGCTGTGCAAGGCGCTCGTGTTCGTCGTCGGGGCGACGGGCTGCTCGGCGTCGCGCGTCGTCGGCGACTACATCGTCGACGCCACCGAGCACGCGCTGCGCCAGGTGTCCCTCGGCGACGAGGCCGCCTATCGCATAGCCGACTTCCCACTCACCGCCGAGGTCCTGCGGAGCGGCGAGGCGAGAGCCGTCTCCTTCGTCGACGGTGACGTCGACCCTGCCGAGGCGTTCATCATGCGCGATCTCGGCATGAACGCGCTCCTCATGCTGCCGATAACGGTGTCGGGGAGGCCCTGGGGCCTCGTCGAGCTCTACGAGATGCGGCACCGCCGGTTCGGTGCGGACGACGTCGCCGTTGCCGAGTTCGTCGTGGCACAGGCGGCGAAAGAGGCTCGAGTCGATCGGCGGCACGGACGCTCTCGAGGAGCGCCGACCGCCCGTTTACGTGCTGCCGCCGGGCGACCCGGTGCCTCGCGGCCCACGCACGAGGTAGGCGCAGCGGCGTGGATCCGCGGGGAGGGGAGAGCGACCGATCCGCGCCACCACGAAAGCGTCTCCCTCGAGCTCGAACGTGTTCCCGGGGGCGAGCACTGCAACGGGGATCTCGACCACGCGGTAGCGTTCGCCGGGCACGAACATGAGCTCGACCTCGGCGGGGATCTCGCCGCGACCCAACCGCGGCAGCGACGCCTCACGCTCGGCCAGGCTGGCCTCGAGCTCCAGAAGCTCCTCTTCCCTGACGGCGACCGCGCGCTCCCGGCCTTCCACCGACGCTCGCTTGAGCTCGACCGCTCCGAGCTCCTGCCGTCGCCGGCCCAGCTCCTCCTCCGACCGGGCGAGCTGGGCCTCGCGCTCCGCGAGCTCGCCGACGAAGCTCGTCAGCTCGGACTCGCGGGCCTCGAGCTCGGAGGTTCCGAGGCGAAGCATCCTTTCGACCGACGCCCGAGAGTCACGGAGGAGCTCCTCGCGCCGCTCGAGCTCGGCGATCGACTCGTGGAGGCGCGCGGCGTGCTCCTCGAGCTCGTTACGACGCTGCGCCAGCAGCTGCTCGAGTCGGTCTTCGGCGCTCGGGCCGTACGAGAGGACGCGGCGCGCGAGCCCGCCGGGCTGTTCGTCGTCGTGGCTTCGGTCTTTGGGGCTCGTCACGGCTCGGTATGGGTCGCGCATTGCGATGCCGGCGAACCGATCCTAAGCCGTCGAGTTCGGAACGATCCGCCGGCTCGACGCATGTTCGTCGATCGGTCGGTCAGTCCTGCTCGGGTCACTCGCACGGGAGGGTAAAGCCCTGGCACCTGGAAACCGATATGCCTCCTATGGACGCACAGGGTGCCAGGCTCCTCGCGGCTCGGATCCGCGCAGGGGTCGCGATCGGAGCGAGGGTCGAGCTCGTCGAGGCACCCCTCGACGACTCCGGCCTGTGTGCGGGCGACCGTGGAATCGTCGACCAGATCGACGAGCACGGCCACGTCTTCGTGACCTGGGATCGCGGGTTCGCGACCGAGATCGATCCGGGGCACACGCCGATCAATACGCTCGCCGCGTAGCCGCCGAGCTCGTTCACACGGGCGCGAGCTTGCCTTCGCGTCGCCCGAAGTCGGCAGTGACAACGATCGTCGGCGCACCGTCGTACTCGTTGGGGGCGGTAGGCGCGAAGAGCGCCCCGATCCCTGCGTCCCTCCAGGTCGAGGACAGGATGATCTCGCGGTGCGGAGGGGACTCGAGCCAGTCCTCGACGACCTGGTGCGCGTCGATCGTCTGCCCCTGACTGGCCAGCAGCGCCTCGCCCACCGACCAGAAGTGCCAGCCACGGTTCGTGTAGTGGCGGCGGATCCGGTCGCTGAACGCCGTCCCGTCGACGGAGTCGTGGCTGAAGAAGCCGGCCTGGAGCATCGAGCGCGAATGGTCGCGCGCGGCAGTGCGAAGGCTCGGCGACACGCTGAGTGGATCGAGGCCATGTGCCTCGCGCACGCGGTTCATCTCGCGGACGATCGCGGCCTCGAGGGGAACGCGACGCTCGAGCTTCGCGTCCGAACTAGGGCTGGCGGGCGCTGCGAGCGCGAGGGTGGAGAGGAGAGCGACTGCGATTGCGGCGAGGGATCGCATGCCTGGGAACGAAATCGGCCGTTCCGCGATGGCAGACGCCCCTCGAACGAGGGAGGCGCTGGAGGAGGGCTACTTGCTCTTGCCGTTCCCGCCGGCGTTTCCGTTGCCGGTCGCGTCGCCGATGTCGGCCCCGGTGTGGTTCCCGCTGTCGCCGGTCTGGGTCGTGTCCGTTGGAGGCGGAGCCGACGCGCTCGGGATCGTGGTGGTGGTGGTGGCGTCGGCGGGCGCGGATGCAGGAGGCGGCGGGGCGGCCGCCGGCGCCTGGCCGCTCGGCTTCTTCGACTTCGGGGTCGGGGGCGCCGGATGTGACGTCTTCGTGGCGCTCGAATGGGTATGCGACGGCCGGTGCGCAGTGTGCGATGTCGCGGCAGTCGAGTTCGAGCGTCCCTTCGTATGGTGCGTCGTCGTGTGACCAAGCGCACGCGCGTGAGCCGCCGGCTTCTTCGTATGTGTGGCGTGGACGACCGTCTTCCGGGCCTGGCCGGGCGCGGCGGCCTTCCCGCGCGCCACTCCGTTCCCGGGAACGAGGACTCCACGCGGGGCGACCTGCCCTATGCGCTTACCCGGTTTGTGGGTCGATGCATGCGACTTCGGGTTCGGGAAGCCGCTCTCCAGCTTCGAGGCTCCGACGGCGGCGCCTCCGGCCACGCTCACGGCAGCGACGACGGCCGCAGCCTTGAGCGCAACGCCCCCTGCGAGCAGTCCTCCGCCGGTCGCGCTGGTCGCGCCGATTCCGCCGGCGCCGAGAGCGGTCACACCCGCTCCCGTCGCGGTGGCCGGAACGGTGGCGGCCGTGGCGGCTCCGGGGCTCTGGAGGCCCTTGAGGACGGTCAGAGAGAGCGGAATGGGTATGAGCAGCAATCCGCGTAGTGCGCTGCGGTGTTGCCGCTGTAGCCGCGCGAAGCTGGCGCAGTCGGGGCACTCGACGAGGTGTTCCCGCAGTCGCCGCCGCTCCTTGCGGCCGAGACGGCCGTCGACCGCCCTCGAGATCGCCAGCTGGGCCTCCGTGCAGCTGAGCTGGTGCTCGAGCTCCTCGGCGAGAGAGCGCCGCGCTCGGAACAGGAGCGTCTCGAGCGCCGACGTCGTCACTCCGAGGATGCCTGCGATCTCGGAGTACGAACGGCCTTCGAACTCACGGAGGACGATGGCCTGCCGCTGCTGCGGGGGGATCTTCGCCAGTGCCGCCAGAAGCTCTCCGACCGTCGGGCCGTCGTCTTCGACCTCGCGGCCGGCGACGCGGTCGTCGAGCTCGACTTCGTGCGGCCGGGCTTGTTCGTGCCGGAACCGTTGCTTGATGGCGTTGCTCGCGATCGTGAGAAGCCAGTTCGACGGCTTGCGCGGACGCACTCCCTGCTCGAGCGACCGATAGGCGTTGAGGAACGTCGTCTGGGTGACGTCCTCGGCATCCGCGTGGTTTCCGAGGACCGCGTAGGCGTACCGGTAGACCTCGCCGCCGTGGCGGCGGTACAGCTCGTCCACCTCGCGCGACGCGAGATGGCCGGTCTCGGTCACGGCCATACAAGCACCGTCGCCAACCTGCGTCGTTCCTGCAACCTATCTCACAAATTCTTAACAGGCGAGCGCGCAAGTTCCGCCCTCGGGGGCGTCTTCCATGTGTCGGACGCAGAAATCCCCAACGGAGATATCCCATGACCAGAACGCTGATCGTCATCGCTTCGGTTCTCTGCCTCGCAGTGCCGACGGCCCTTGCGGCCCCGCCGGCCGGCAAGGGTAAACCCGAGAGCCCGGGCAAGAGTGCGGCGGCGCCGGGTCAGTCGGTGGAGAAGAACGCAGCCAAGAAGTGCAATGCGGAGCGCACATCGATGGGCGCCGAGGCTTTCATGAAGCAGTACGGGACGAATGGCAACAAGGCCAACGCGTTCGGCAAGTGCGTCTCCTCGAAGGCGAAGACTGAAGCGGACGACGAGAACGAGAGCGACGCCAACGACAGCAAGGCCGAGCAGAACGCGGCGAAGAAGTGCAAGGCGGAGCGGTCGCAGCTCGGCGAGACGGCGTTCAAGGCCACGTACGGGACGAACGGCAACAAGGCGAACGCCTTCGGCAAGTGCGTCTCGAAACTCTCGAAGGCGAAGCACTCCTCGTGAGCTGAAGATCCGCTTACCACGATCCGCAACGGGCGGCGGCACCGGTTGCGGCGGTAGGGGGAAGAGACGAAGGAGGTCGAAAGGCCTCCTTCGTCGTTTCCATCGGATCGAACGTGCTGCCGCTTGCCTGACGGGTTGAGGGGCTCCCAGCGCGGGAGCGTCAGCTTCAGGGCGGTCGGGCCGCCGGGCCGGCTGTCGAGCTCGAAGGTCCCGCCGACCATCCGGACACGCTCGGCGATGCCCACGAGGCCGAGACGGCCGCGCTGCGCCGCCTTCGCGAGCGCCCGCTCGACCTCGAAGCCCATCCCGTCGTCGACGATCTGGACCTCGATCGCACTCCGCCGGGCGCGCACGCGCACCGAGACGCTCGTCGCGCCGGCGTGCTCGCGGACGTTGGCGAGCGCCTCCTGGATGACACGGAACACGGTGATCCGCTGCGCCGAGGAAAGCGAGTCCGGATCGCCGCGGATCTCGAGCTCGGCGCGGATGCCGGCGCGCTCCGAGAAGCCGTCGATCTCCCGATGAAGGGTCTCGCCGAGCGGCCGGCTGATGACGCTCTTCGTCTCGAGCGAGTGCGCGATCTCCCGGAGCTGCCGGTCGAGCTCGACGAGGCGCGCGCTCAGGTCGTCGAAGCGGCCGTGCGCCTGCTCGCGATAGTCCTCGAGGATGAACGGATAGACCTGCTTCTGTAGGAGCTGGACGTCGGCGGCGAGCGCGAGGACGTCCTGGATCGGCCCGTCGTGGAGATCGAAGCCGAGTCGCATGAGCCGCCGCTCGGCCGATGCGATGAGCGTGCGCTCGCGGCTCGCCGAGTGCTCGAGCAGCTGCTCGCGCTCGATGACGGGGCTCAGCGCAGCGGCGATCTCGGACAGATAGGCGTCGGCTACGCCTTGCTCGGCCGAGCCGAGACGGCCGACGACGGCGGCGTACGCCTCGCCGAAGCGAAGAACGGGCGCAGACCGGAGCTGCGACCCTCCGAGCAGCGACAGTCGCGACCGGCCGCGTAGCGTCGCCTTCGCCTCGGCCCGCTCGCGCCTGCTCGGACGCGGGTCGAGGCCGAGCGTGACGATGCAGTCGAGCCCGGACGACGTCTGCGTCCAGAGCGAGACGTCGGTGAGCACGTCGAGGCCGAGGAGAAGACCGAGCTGCAGCTCGATCGCGACGAGAGGAGGGAGCTCGAGCAGCTTCGGGCTGCCCACGACCTCGCGGAACAGGACGTATCGCGCGGCCTGCAGCGGGAGCGCGCAGGCCTCTGCGATCGCCGCGCTCGCGCCGCGGACGTCGGCCTCGTCGAGCTCGAGTGCGGCGCCGAGCTCCACGATCGCGGTGGCCGCGTACCAGACGGATGCGAGGCCGTCGCCGACCTCGTCGTCGGCGTAGCCGGCGTGGACTCGCCGCGCGTCCGCCGAGGACCGCCTCGAGCACGGGCCGGATCTCGTCCGTGCAGCCTTCGAGGAAGTACGAGTGCAGCCGCTCGAGCCGCTCCTCGGAGCCGCGCTGGACTGCGCGTTCTGAAGCCAGGGGCCGAGGGAGGGGAAGCGATCCCCCCGATCCCGACTGCGTGCCTGCCTCGGACGTCATGCGGAGTTACGACCTCATCTTCGTCGGTTCCGGTTCGAATTCAACGTTCGTGCGCTCCACGTTCCCCCCTGCCTCGCCGTTCAACCCCGGATCGGCGGCACCGCTCCCGCGAGGCGTTCTGCCAGCAGCCGCTCGACGTCCTCGAGCAGCTCTTCGGTCTCGTTCCAGCGGTCGAAGACCCGTACACCGGCGGGGCTCTTTCCGCCCGTGTCCGCGGCGATGACGACCGGCACCTCGGGCCGCCTCGCGCGCGACGCGTTGGCCGTGCGCAGCGCGTCCGCGACTGCGTCGGCGCCATCGAGGACGGCGATGTCGACGCCCGGCTCGAGCACCGCGTCGGGCAGCCGCTCCGGCGAAGTGAGCTCCTCCACCTCGAAGTCGCGACCGCCGAGGAGGAAGCGCGCGAGGCGGAGGAACCGCGGATCGTGGCTCGCGACGAGAACGCGTGCCCGCGGCTCGTCGAGGTCGCTGTCGAACGACCCGGCCGCACGGTCGCACACGCGCATCGGCGGCGCTCCGCGACGCCCACGCGACCCGGTCGCCGACCTCGAGACCGCGACGGTGGCACTCCCCGGCCGGGAGCTCGACGACTTCGCGAGCGCCTCGGCACGACACCGTCCGCCACGGTCCGATCTCGTGCTCGACCTTGATGACGACCTGGTCTGCATCGAGAAACACGGCGTCGATCGGGAAGCGCATGAACGCGGTGTGGATGCTCCAACCGGGCCGCAGAACCATGCCCTCGCCCTGCCGCAGGTACTTCCGACCGAGCAGGCCGCGCATCCTGCGATGCGCGCGATCGGCTACGACGACACGCTCGCAGACGATCCGGCCATCTTCGCGGCGGAGCGTCAGCGTTGCCACAGACGACTCCTAGCTGAACGCGCCGGCGATGTTGATGACCATCGGCGTCAAGATCACGATGAAGAGCGCCGGGAAGATGAAGAAGATCAGCGGGAAGAGCATCTTGATCGGCATCTTCTGGGCGCGTTCCTCGGCCTTCGCCCTGCGCCGCTTCCGCATCTCGAGGGAGAGGTTCCGCATCGTCGTGCCGATCGACACGCCGAGCCGCTCGCCCTGCGTGATCGAGCGGACGAAGATCCGCATGTTGTCGCAGTCCGCGCGGCGGCCGAGGCTCTCGATCGCCTGCCCCACGGAGAGACCCATGCGCTGTTCCTGCAGCGTCAATCGGAGCTCCTGCCCGAGCGGGTCGGCCATGCTGTCGGACGCAACTCGCATCGATGCGAGGATGCCGAGCCCGGCCTCGATCGTCACCACGAAGAGGTCGATAAAGTCCGGCATCTGCTTGTCGACGAGCTCCATGCGCTTGCGCCGCTTGAGCTCGACGTAGTACGTCGGAGCGAACCAGCCGCCGACTCCCGCGGCCACCGCCAGGACGACGGCGGCCACGAGCGAGTAGCCCATCGCGGGGATGAGCCAGAGGACGAAGAGCGAGGCGACGATCGCGACACATGACCTGATAGCCGAGGATCTTGCGCGGGGTCGTGCCGTACATGCCGGCGGAGATGAGCTTCTCGCGGATCTTCGCCTCGCCGAAGCGGTCACTCCTGCGTGCGATCCAGTCGCCGAGCCGTCCGGCGAGCGAGTCGATGGGCCGGCGCGCGGCGGACTCCTCGGATCCCCCGCTGGTCTCGGCGACGTAGCCGTAGGTTTGGATCTGGTCGATCGTGGCCGAAGAGCCGCGGGCCTTGCCGAGGTTGGAGACGAGGATCACGATCCCCGCGCCGAGGAGGAGCACGCCGGCGACCGCGATGAGTCCGATTCCCATGTCAGACGTCCAGTTTCGAGAGTTGCTTGATCCAGAAGGAGCCGATCAGCACGAGCACCGCCGCGAAGACGAGCGCGATCTTGCCGACGAGAGAGTGGAACATCGGCTGCAGGTAGTCGCCGCCCGAGAACGAGAGCGACAAGAGCACGAAGATCGGCAGAGCCGTGAGGATCCAGCGCGAGATTCGCGCCTGGGCGGTGAGGACGTCGACGAGCCGCCTCAGCTCCATACGGCCGCGGATGACCTCCGCGACGCGATCGAGCACCTCGGCCGTGTTGCCTCCCGCCTCGCGCTGGAGCCGCATGACGAGCGCGAGCTGCTCGGCGTCGGTGCTCTGCATCCGGCGCGCCATGACCATCAGGGCGTCGTCGAGCGGCACGCCGAGCTGCTCGTCCTGGAGCACGCGGCGGAACTCGGTCTTCGACGGCTCGATCGAGCTGTCCGCCATCACCGACAGCGCGCCCATCGTCGAGTGACCCGTGCGCATCGCGCCGGCGAGGACGTCGAGGTTGTCCGCCAGCTGCTCCTCGAACGCCCGCCGCATCTTGCGTACCCGTCTCGAGACGATGAAGCGAGTGACGAACGGTGCCAGGAGCCCGACGAGCAAGCCCGCGAGCGACTGGAAGTAGAGCGCGACGACGATCGACGCTGCGATTCCGCCAACGATCGTCCAGCCCGCGATCGCGAGCGGCGACAGGTTGAAGCCTCCGAGCTCGACGTCGGACTCGAAACGCTGCCACCACGCGGTCCCGCCGACCGTGCGCTGGGCCCTGTCGGCGAGCATCTGCGTCACCTCGGCCCGGCGGAGGCGCGACTCCTCCTCGCTCGGCACGGTGACGTACTGCGCCATCCGTCGCCTCAACGAGCGGTTCCTGACGTCGATCGCGGAGAAAATCGCGAAACCGACGAGGGCCAGCACCGCGACGATCACGAAGATCATGAGCCACGGCGACGTGATCGTCTCGTCGATCCAGTTCTTCTTGAACGTCCCCTGCGGCGTCACGTCGAGGGCGGGAGTCGTATAGGAGGCCCGCGCAGGCGCATGGCCCGCCACGTTGACGACGACCTTTGCGGGGACATGTGGCGGGAGCAGCGACCGATACGTGAGCTCGTACTCGTTCGAGAGCTGCTGACCGATCTGCGTGAAGATCGGCGTGAGCTGCGTCGAGTTCGCGGCCTCGATGTACGAGCCTCGCGTGCGGCCGGCGACGGTCTTCAGCGTCCTGGCGTTGTAGAAGCGTGAGTTCAGTCCGACCGAGATGACTCTCACGTGCGCGTCATCGAGCGCCTGGAGCGCCTGCGAAAGCGTTGCCGAGCTGCCGAGTTCCTGACCGTCGGAGAGCAGGACGACCGTCGTGCGCTCGAGTCCGCGATCCTTCGCCATGCTCGCAGCCTTCTCGAGCGCGTCGTAGATGTGAGTGCCGTACGCGATTGAAGGGGCCTTCGCGACTGCGTTCGCGAGTGCTTGCTTGTCGGTCGAGAAGTCGGTCAGCACGCTGACCGACGGGTTGAACGCGACGACGGATACAGGGAGGTCTGGTTTGCGCTGAGCCATGAACCCGCGTGCCGCCTTCATCGCATCTGAGATCGGCTTGCCCGTCATGCTCTCGGACGCATCGATGAGAAGCACGGCGCCGCTCTTGTCGCCGCCCGGCGGGGTGACGTCGGTGCTGACGACGGGGCTCGCGTTCTCGGTGACCTGCACCTGCGATGCGTTCAGCGCCTGCGTCTTCGGCAGCGCCAGGAGATAGGCCTTGTCGGGGAAACCCGACGTCGACGACTCGGTGAGCCTCGGCGCGACCGCCTGCGCGGCGGCGGCCTTCTTCGCCGCAGCTGCCTTCTTCGCGGCTGCCTTCTGCTTCGGCGTCTGCGCGTGGGCCGCGACTCCGAGCGTCGGCACGACGAGCGCGGCAACTGCCGCGCTCGCGATCACAGTCCGTAGCTTCAGTCTCACGCCGTTGCGCCTCGCCGCTCGTCGAGGGAGTGGAGCCGCTCGCCGAACATGGCCTGCGGGAGCTCGATCCCGCGCTTGCGGAACTTCTCGAGGAAGACGGGGCGGAGGCCGGTCGGCTTCAGTCCGCCGGTGATGGTGCGGTCCGGCGCCACCGAGTCGATCTCGAACTCGAAGATGTCCTGGAGCTGGATGACGTCCGACTCCATCCGGAGCACCTCGGTGACGGCGACGACGCGCCGCGAGCCGTCCTCCATGCGGTCGATGTGGACGAGCAGGTCGAGTGCTGCCGCGATGTGCTGGCGAATCGCCCGCAGCGGCAGGTCGTAGCCGGCCATCATGACCATGGTCTCGATGCGGTGCAGGCCGTCACGGGGCGAGTTCGAGTGGACGGTCGAGAGCGAGCCGTCGTGGCCCGTGTTCATGGCCTGGAGCATGTCGAGCGCTTCGGCGCCGCGAACCTCGCCGACGATGATCCGGTCGGGCCGCATGCGCAGCGAGTTGCGCACGAGGTCGCGGATCGGGATGTGGCCCTCGCCCTCGATGTTCGGCGGGCGGGCCTCGAGCCGGAGCACGTGCCGCTGGTGGAGCGAGAGCTCGGCCGCGTCCTCGATCGTCACGATGCGCTCGTTGTTCGGGATCGACGCCGACAGCGCGTTCAGGAGCGTCGTCTTCCCCGAGCCCGTGCCGCCCGAGATCAGCATGTTGCACTGGGCCTCGATGCAGCGCGACAGGAACTCGACCGACTGCTCGGAGAGCGAGCCGATGTTGATCATGTCCTCCATCGAGAGCCGCCGGCGGCTGAACTTCCGGATCGTGAGGAGGGGGCCGGAGAGCGACAGCGGCGCGATGATCGCGTTCACGCGGCTGCCGTCCGGGAGACGCGCGTCGACCATCGGCGAGGACTCGTCGATGCGGCGCCCGATCTGCGACACGATCTTGTTGATGATGCGGCGCAGGTGCGACTCGTCCGTGAAGCGGACGGTCGTCTCGTAGAGCTTGCCGCCGCGCTCGATCCAGACGTCGTCGGGGCCGTTGCACATGACCTCGGTGATCGAGTCGTCGGCGAGCAGGCGCTCGAGCGGCCCGTAGCCGAGGATGTCGTCGAGGATCTCCGCGGTGAGCCGCTCGCGGTCCTCGCGCGCGATGCCCGGCTCGTCGTTCAGCAGGCGGCGGATGTCCGCCGTCACGCGGTCGCGGAGCTCGTTCGGGTCGACGGCCACGTTGAAGAGCTGCGGCCCGAGCTCCGAGATGACGCTCATGTGGACGCGGTTCTTGAGCTCGGCGAACGGCTCCTGCTCTCTCACCGGGCCGCGCTGGCTCGAAATTCGCTCGTGGAGTTCCATGGCTTAGCCCTTTCGTCCGAACAGGCGACGGCGCTGAGATTGAGAGTTGGCGTCGGCGGTGACCGCGGCCATCGCCGGGACCGGCTCGACGGCCGGGGCGGACTCGCCGCGGAGCAGATCGCTGAGCCGGCCGAACGCCTCGGCGGGCTCCGACTGCGGCCGCGCGACGACGATCGGGATCCCCTCGTTCACCGTGCGCGGGATCTCGCGGTCGGACGGGATGAAGACGTCCGGAGTGCGGCCGAGCACGGCCTCCACGTCGGACTGGCTGATTCCGACGCGGCTGTGCGCGCGGTTCAACAGCAGGTAGATGTGATCGGTGTCGTACTTCATGAGCTCGAGCGTCTCGAGCCCGAGCTTCGTGTTCTTCAGCGACAGCGAGTCGAGCATGCCCACCATGACGATGTCGGTCGAGTGGTCGATCGACGTGATCACCTCTGCGGTGAACCCGGGCGGGGTGTCGACGATGACCCAGTCGTAGTTCTGTCGCAGGATCGAGTAGATCTCGCGCAGGAGCTCGGCGCCGACGGCACTTGCCTGGTCGGGACGACGCGGGGCGATCAGCGTGTGCACGCCCGAGGAGTGGTGCGCCATGAACGCCTGCAGCTTGTCCCAGTCGAGCGCGCCCGGAGACTGGGCAAGGTCGTACACCGTCTTCTCCGGCGGCAGCCCGAGGCAGAGCGCCACGTCGCCGAACTGGAGGTCGAGGTCGATGAGGGCCACTCGCTCGCCTCTCTGCGCGAGGCTGACCGCGAGGTTCGTCGACGTCAAGGTCTTGCCCGTCCCGCCCTTCGGCCCGAGGACACAGACGAGCCGCGAGTTCTCGTTGACGAGCGGCGCGTCCGCCCCCTGCTTGCGGGCCATGAGCTTGTGGATCTCGAACCGGATCTGCTCCGGCGTCGCCGGGAGCATGACGATGTCGTCCGCGCCGGCCTCGAACGCGCGTCGGAGGAAGCCGTTCGGCGACCCGTGCCCCAGCACCATGACGTTCAGGTCCGGGGCCTGGCGAGCCACCGCATCCAGGAGCAGCAAGGCGCGGTCCGAGTAGCCGGCGCAGGCGACGAGAAGCAGGTCGGCGACGCCTCCGCGCAGCCACGTCAACGCCTCCTCGGAGCCGGTGACGACGCCGACGACGCTGAAGTCCTCGCTGCCGGGCAGCGAGTCCTTGACGTCTTCGGCGTCGACACCGGGCTCGACGGCGAGAAGTGCGTGTACCGGGCGGCTCGGCATGGTGGTTCCCCTCGACCTCGCTACCTGAGCAACGTACGCAGCGGTAGCCTGCGAGCGCTTCGTGGGCTTCGCCGCGACGACCGGGCGCAGGACGAAGATCAACTGCATTGTCGGCGGCGTAGAGCCACGTCGCCGCTTCCTTCGTGTCGATGCGCAGGATGAGGTTGCCGCCGCCGGCGCGGGCCAGGGACGGTGGGAGTGGTGATGACCTTGACGTTCGGTCGGAAGAGCTTGACGACCCCGCCGACCGAGATATATACGTCCACGCGGTCACCCGGCAGGACCTGGGAGGTATCCCGTGGACGCTGTCGATCGAGATCGAGATACGCGCGCTGGGTACCGGTGAGCTGCGAGTCCACCGACGGCGGTATCGCTCGTAGCGAAGTTCGTGTCGCAGTGAGCTGCTGGCCGGGGAAGATGTCGGCGGCGGCTGCGCTACCCGCGAGGTACGACGGGTCGGCGATCGCACCCGACCTCGACCTCCTTTCGCGGCAGCGTCGTCGGTGCGTACATCGACTGGGTTGCGATGAGCGTTGCCGGGCGTGCCGCTCGGGATCAGCCGCTTCGCCACGAGCACCGGAGTCGGCGCGTTGCGCCCGCTCACGCGCGCGCGATAGCGGTCGAGGTAGACGACGAGCAGGATGGCGGCGAGCACGACCGCCCCGATGCCGAGCGCGAGGGCCCAGCCGCGAGACGACATCCTGCCCGAGACTTTTCCGGTGAACGTGTTGGACATTGGCTTCTCCTAAGTTCCTTTCGACGCTGTTCCTATGTCGGCACATTCGAGGGATTACATGAGACGCCTGCGAGAGCGCCCTAGACGGTAGCCGGACGGGTGGTCATTGCACGAGCACGGGAACGCAGGCCGAGAGCGTGGAAGGCTGGCACAGCGCCCCGGTTCCACCGGTTGACGTGCCGAGATCGACGGGCACCACGAAGTGGCCCCACGCTACGGCGCCCGACGTACTCGTGTCCAGATCCGCCGGGGGGGCGTTCCCCGCGCCCAGTCCTTGCCCGTTGCCGTCCGAGCACGGATCGTCGACGATCAGAGTGCCGTTCCCCAAGATGTGACCGTATCCCGTGATGTAGAAGCCGCCGACCGCGGCGATCGGGAAGGTCTCGTTGCCCTGCTGCGTGAACGAGTTGTACGGCGTGATGAAGAGAAGGACAAAGCGGGGATCGTCGGTCCGCAGGTGGTTGCCGTGGTTTCGGCTCGATCGAGTGAACGTGTAGTAGTCCGCCTGACTCGGCTCGGGACCGGAGCCGTCAGGATCGCTCGTGAAGTCGTTGTTGGCATCGTGCCAGTAGTTCCGGCCAGGAACGAACGCCGCGTTATCGGCGGGGCAGCTCGGGCTGTTCGGGTCGCCGAAGAACCGCTGGTTGAAGCCCTGCGTGATCTGGTTGATGGCTGCCGAGGTCTGGGTCAGGATGCAGGTGTACGCGCCGCCTGGGCTGGTGGGCGGCCAGGTGTCCCACGGTGCCGGCCACGAGCTGTTGAAGAACTGGCTCACGCTGCTGGCGTCCGGGCAGTACCTGCCATTCGGGCCGGTGGCGGAAAAGTCGTTCCTCGTGAACTTCGGTCCGCAGCCCTGGGCGATCTCGTCCTTGAGGTTGGAGAGGTTCGGATCGCAGTCGACGACCGCGCTCTGGCTCGTTGCCCCGATGTTGAGCTGGAGCGGAGCCTCGTCCTGCTCGCGCGCGAGCGCTCCCTGGAGCCCCAGCTCCAGCTTGAAGCACTTGTTGCCCGTGTCGGACCGGACGCTTGCCGCCTGCCCCGTCTCGACCGTGCCGGCGAGCGGCGCGCCCGTCGAGCAGTCGACGTTGTAGAGGTGCAGGAACTTGACCGAGCCGGACTTGTTGATGTCGCCCATGAAGGCTCGCTGGACCGGATGCGCGAAGATCGCTGCATTCCCGTTGTTCGTCGTCGGCGGGTTGTTTATCCCGCGCGGGTTTCCACCGTTGTCGGGGAAGTACCACGCGCACGCGTCCGTCCTTTGGGAGTTGCCGCACTCGGGCGGCAGGTTGTTCGCTGCGATCACCGCGGGCGGGAGGTTGAAGCGGTAGATCGCGATCGCGACCGCGTGCCTGGCGTACTGCTGGTCGAGGGTGACGTTGGCCGGGCCATTCGTCATGTCGCAGTTCGCACCGAAGTTGTTGTTGCACGGGCCCGGAGCGTCGTCCTGCTGCCAGCTCGTGTTGCCCGAGACGAGCTTCCAGCGGATCTCGGTGTTTCCGACGCCGCCGAAGCCGGGATCGATGTTGGCGTGCAGCAGCACGGTGCACGCGTTCGAGACCGGCGCGCTGAAGTACCCCTGGTAGCAGTTGGTGCCCGCCGCGGTGTCGAACCACACGTCGAGGAGATCGGGCGCCGGGTCGGGGTTCGGCGAGTACCCGCGGATGAACTGGAGGCCGGACTGGAACGTCTGCGTCGAGCCGCCGGTCGTGTAGAAGCACTGGACGAGTGCCGACGTTCCCTGGTTGCACATCTGGTCGACGGTGGGGTAAGTCGCCGTGTTGATACTGAAGCACGGGTTCGTCCCCGGACAGGCAGGACGGAAGCTCAGCCCGACGACCACTCCCACCTGCGCCGGCATGGTCGTGATGTTTGCTGGGTTTCCGTTGGCGGAGCCGTCGTCCGTCGTCCACTGGTCGAGCGCGGTCGGCATCGGGCTGAGGCAGCCGGTGAAGTTCGGAGGCTCGCAGACGTCGTTGAAGTACCGCGCCGACAGGATGTTGCCGTAGTTCGGGCCGGGCGTCTCGTCGACGTAGATCGCAGCCGCACTCAAGGGCTTCGGGACACGTACCGCAATCGGGAGAAGACCCTGTTCCCCGGCCCCCTCTTCGATCTGGACCCGGGCGTGACGCTTGATGTCCGGGAAGAGGGGAAGGAAGCTCGCGAGCGGAAAAGAGTTGTCCTCGGTCATCTTCACGTCGAGGATCCTGTTGTCACAGACGGAGCCGCTCGGGGAGTTGAACTCGGTGGGAGCCGGGTTGCTGTCGTCGTCGTAGAACTGGTCGCCATTCAGGACCGTGTGGATCTTCGCGGCGTCGACTTTGCCGACCTGCGGGTTCCCGCCGACGGGCGTCGCACCGGCGTCCCGCTCGGGCCTGCGTAGAAGCGCGCATTGTTGATGATGTTGTTGCTCGCGTCGGTCGGCACGGGAACGACCACGCGCTGCCACCGCCGAGCGCACCTGCGTCCGCTTTCGTCTGGAGATTCTTCGCGTGGACGTACCAGTTGCCGATTCCGATCACGACCCCGCTCATCGCAAGGATCATCGGAAGCAAGAGCGCGAAGAGCATCGCCACCTGGCCGCGCTCGCGAGCCATGTTCAGCCTCCTCGCAGTGTTCATGGACACGTCGTCGGGGTGAAGGAGCCGGCGGTGTAGCGCACCGGGTTGGGCGCAACCGGCGCCCGCTCGATGCGCATCTCGGTTCGCGCCGCGAGCGTGATCGTCCCGAGCTTCATGATCGCGCGGAACGTGTAGGGCGAGGACACCGTGACCTTGACCGGGTTCCCAACGGTGTTCGAGCCGCCCGGGAAGGAGATGTCGACAGTCGGCTTGAGCGCGCTCGGGAGGCGCTGGCAGGCGATGTACCGCTGGAGCGTCGTACCGCAGCCGGAGCTGTCCGTGTCGTTGCAGCCCGGGTACCCGTTGACGACCGCCCAGCGCGCTCCCTGGTTCGAGAGGCGGTTCATGTCGAGCCAGTAGTTGAGCCCGATGCCGAACTGGATGATGCCGACGACGAGGATCAGGAGCGGGATCAGGATGAGCGCGAACTCGGTGGTCGCCTGACCGCTCTCGCCGCGGAAGCAGGCACGTCGTCGGATCCAGCTGAGCCGCATCACCAGGTCTCCTGGGCTCCTATCGGAACGATGGGGTCGATACATGAGTGTCTGTCTCCCTCCCCTGGGTCGACAGCTGCGAGGTCGAGGTCGGTCTTCCCATTGTGCCGCCGAATCTCTGATTCCGAAAGGGTGGTCTTTCGCTCGGACGGCTGTTCGAAAGACGTATGCGCCGGCCCGGTCGAGGGGGTAACCGGGCCGGCGCACACTCTTGCCGTGGTCGCACTCAGGCGACCGCGGATCCGGCGTTGCTTAGCCGCGGGGCTCCGGAGACGCTGCTCGCGGCGCTCGAGAAGAGGCTGCGAAGCACGTTCCGCAGGAAGAACAGCGCGATGATGATGGCGATCGCGAGGAAGCCGAGCAGGATTGCGTACTCGGTCGTCGTCTGGCCATCCTCTCGCTCGCGCAGCCGATGAACCGCGATCTGCATCGCGACGATCGGCCGCAACAGGATGTCGGACATGTGGAGTCTCCTCCGGTCGGAGGGGCCCACTCGGCCCCTGCGTGTACTACCGAGCCCGCCAACGGGGCGGGCTCCCTCAGGTTCTGTGCGCCGGCGTGTCTTCACAACCGGCCGATGGATGGGTTGCGACTAGACCTTCGGCTTCAAGACGCCGGTTCGTCCGCGGAATGCGCGCCAGAACGACGTACGGCCCGCACTTGCGGGCCGTACGTCGTTCGTGGTTCTTCCGGCTGGACTTAGCCCGGGGCGTTCGAGACGCTGCTCGCGGCGCTCGAGAAGAGGCTGCGAAGCACGTTGCGCAGGAAGAAGAGTGCGACGATGATGGCGATCGCGAGGAAGCCGAGCAGGATTGCGTACTCGGTCGTCGTCTGGCCATCCTCTCGCTCCCGCAGCCGATGCACCGCGATCTGCATCGCGACGATCGGTCGCAACAGGATGTCGGACATCTGGAGGTTCCTCCTCCGGTCGGAGGGCTGCTCGGCCGCCGCAGGGCCCGCGTTGCCCCTGGTGTGTGTTACGCGGTTCTCTGAAGGTTGGCCGCGTTTCCTGCTTTCGGCAACCGGCCGATGGGGTGGTTTCGCCTAGACCTCCCGACACGCAAAAAGAGGGGCGACCGGATGAGCCGGCCGCCCCTCGGCAGCGCGCGTCTCGACGCCTGGATCAGTCTCCGGGCGCGCTCGAGACGCTGCTCGCGGCGCTCGAGAAGAGGCTGCGGAGAACGTTCCGCAGGAAGAACAGCGCGATGATGATGGCGATCGCGAGGAAGCCGAGAAGGATCGCGTACTCCGTCGTCGTCTGTCCTTCCTCCCGGTTCCGCATATCGCTGACTGCGATCTGGAGCCGAACGACCGGCCGCAGTAGGAGCTCGTACATGGAGAGGTACCTCCCTCGGGGTGGTAGGAGACGTCGGCGGCCGCCCCAGGGCACTATCTGGTCGTCTCATGGTGAGACCTGAGATGCTGCGAACCAACGAGCCGAAGGTCTAGTCCGGTACTAGACCCTCAGACGAGTCGCGACCTCCGGGTCGCGCGGCCATCATCAGGGAGATGGGCTCGGCCGCCGAAGCCTCTTCCGTGTGGACCGAGACGTCTCGCGCACCGCGTCGACCGAGCCCGCTCACGCTCGTGCTCGTCGCCTTCGCTGTCGCGATCATGCTCGACCGTCGTCGCGCTCAGCGCGGCGAAGGGCCTGCTTGCCTGGGACGTGCGGTTCGCGTACCTCCCGGCCGCCGACGACGTGCTGCACGGCCGCTCGCCCTATCCGGGCCTCCACGACCCGATCCTCGAGGACCAGAAGGGGTACGTGTACCCGCCGCAGCTTCTCCTGGCGCTCGTCCCGCTCGCGGCGCTCCCCAAGGGAGTCGTCGCGGTGATCGTGGCCGGGGTGCTTCTCGCGCTCCTCGGCCTGACCCTTCGACTGCTCGGAATCCGCGACATCCGCTGCTACGCGGCGTCGCTTCTGTGGGTGCCGTCGATCAGCGGAGTTCTCCTCGGGAACGTCTCGATCCCGATCGCGTTCGCCACCGCGGTCGCGTGGCGCTACCGGGACCGAGTCTGGCCACCGGCCTGGGCGCTGGGGCTCGCAGTGTCGGCGAAGCTCCTCATGTGGCCTCTGCTCGTGTGGACGCTTGCGACGCGCCGATTCCGCACGACCGCGTGGGCGATCGCGATCGGAGCGGTCGTGACGCTCGGCGCGTGGGCGGTGATCGGCTTTGACGGGCTCACCGGATATCCAGACCTTCTCAATCGCCTCTCGGATATCCAGGCGCATCGGAGCTACTCCCTCGTCGGGATGGCGCATACGGTCGGGCTCCCGGACGCGGTGGGCAAACTCGCTGCTCTCGTCGTGGGCGGAGCGCTCCTCGTGGGCTGCGTCGTCTTCGCGCGTCGAGGCGACGAGCCGCGGTCGTTCACGTGCGCCGTCGTCGCCACGCTCGCCTTCAGCCCGATCGTGTGGCTGCACTATCTGGTCGTCCTCCTTGTGCCGATGTCGATCTTGCGACCGCGGTTCTCAGCGCTATGGCTCCTTCCCGTCCTCCTCTGGATCAGTCCCAGGCCCGGCTACGCGGAGGGCCCAGCGACCTTCGCGCCCGCGGTAGCGACGGCGATCGTGGTCACTCTCTTGCTCGTTCGGCCACAGCCAGAGCCAGAGCCAGAGCCAGAGCTGCGGAGCGCCGTGCGAGGTTCCGGCGTGAGCACTGGTACCTCGGCGAGCGTGCCCGAGGTGAAGCCGCTCGACCGCGAGCGAGTCCTGCGGTTCGCGGCGATCGCCTTCTTCGGACTGCTGCCTGTCCTCGTGGTCTGCCTCGTGTTCGCGAGCTCGATCGCTGACACGACGTACGCGATCGACTTCGTGCAGTTCTATCGCGGCGGCGAGAACGTTCTGGCCGGCCATCATCTCTATCCGGCGAAGGACGCCCCGCTCACCGCGTGGTCGCATCCCTACCCGTACGTCTATCCACCGCTTCCCGCTCTCCTCGCAGCACCTGCCACGGTGCTCCCGCTACAGGTGGCCGGGGTCGTCCTCATGGGCGTGCTCGTGCTCGTCGTTCTGTCGATCCTTCGCGTTCTCGACGTCCGCGACTGGCGTTGTTACGGGCTCGTGCTGCTGTGGCCTCCGGTCATTTCGGCGATCCAGACCGCAAATCCGACGCTGTGGCTCGCCCTCGCCGCGGCCCTGTGCCTGGAGGTATCGCGACCGTCCCGTCGTCGCCCCGATGGCCATCGGGGCGACGTTCGCCGTGAAGTTCGTCCTCTGGCCCCTCTGGTGTGGTTCGCGGCGCACGAGGCGTGTCGTCGGCGCGCTCCTCGCGGTCTTCGTCGGGATGGCGCTTCTCGTCGGCTCATGGTCGGTCATCGGCTTCGAGGGCTTCTTCGGCTATCCAGATCTGCTGGACCGCCTCGATCGCACGGTGGGTGCGGACTCGTACAGCGTGAAGAACCTCGCCCTCGACTCGGTGCCTCGTCCGGCGCGGCAAAGCTGATGTGGGTGGGGGTCGGTGTCGCGTTGCTCATCGCCTGCGTTCTGGTGGCTCGGGGAGGCGACGAGCGATCCGCGTTCGTCCTGGCGCTCGTCGCGTCGTCTCGCGCTCTCGCCGCTCGTCTGGCTGCACTACTTCGCATTCCTGGTCGTCGTGGTCGCGATCGCGCGACCGCGGCTTGGCCTCTTGTGGTTCCTCCCTCTCCCGATGTTCTTCGCGACGGGAACGGGGCACCCCACCTCGACGCAGGTCGCGTTGACGCTCGGCATAGCAGCGCTGACGGCTGCCGCCGCGCTCCGGGAGACGCGTGGCGCACGAACGTCGCGCGCAGCTCCGAGTGTGGTCGCGGGCGCGTCGGCGATCGTGACTTCGGGGCCGACGTGACGACCGTGGCGGACCGCGAGGTGCCGGCGTCCTCGCTCGATCGTGAGTCCGGGCTCGTGCGCGACCGGGCGTGGGTCGTCGCGGTCTCCGCGGCGATGGTCTCGTGGACGATCGTGCTCTTCGCGGCGGTGCACGACGCCTACACCGGTTTCCGCCTCGGCCGCTTCGACCTCGGGAACATGGTGCAGGCGGTCTGGAGCACGACGCAGGGCCGCCCGCTCGAGACCACGGACAACGCGACGGGCGAGCAGATGGTTCGCCTCGGCGGCCACGTCGATCCCGTTCCTCGTGCTCCTCGCCCCGGTGTGGAAGGTCTGGCCGTCGCCGCTCGCGCTCGCGCTCGCTCAGATCGCCGTCGTCTCGCTCGGGGCGCTGCCCGGTCTTCTGGCTCGCGCGACGACGGCTCGAGAGCGAACGGGTCGCCGGGCTGCTCGCCCTCGCGCTACCTCGCGTACCCGTGGGTCGCGACGAGCGCCTACGGCGTCGATCCACCCCGTGACATTCGCGATCACGTTCCTGCTCTTCTGCGTCTGGTTCCTCGAAACGGAGCGGCTCGTCCCGTTCGCAGTCTTCGCGCTGCTCGCGATGTCGACGGGCGAGCTCATGGGCCTGCCGATCGTGGCGCTCGGGATCTGGTTCGCCTTCGCGTATGGACGGCGCCGCGCCGGTGCGGTCGATCGCCGGTGCTCGGCTTCGCGTGGACGGCCTTCGCCCTTCTGGTCGTCGTGCCGCACTACCGGACCGGCGACAACCAGTTCTTCGGCTTCTACGACCAGATCGGAGGGTCGCCGCAGGGCGTGCTGCAGATGCTCTTCACGCATCCCGGGAACGGTTCTCGGCGTGCTCGTCGAGGGTCACGACATCGCGTACCTCCTCTGGCTCGCCGTCCCGCTCCTCGGCCTGTTCGTGCTGTCGCCGGGGCTGGCGGCCGTGGCGACGCCCCAGTTGCTGGCAAACGGCCTCTCGGACTTCACGTCGATGACCGATCCGCGCTATCACAGCGTCGCCGCGGTCATCCCGTTCCTCATCGCGGCGACCGTGCTCGGGATCGGGAAGATCGGCCCTGCGCGGCGCGGCCTAGCCGCCGGCGGCGTTCTCGTCTCCTCGGCGACGATCAGCCTCGTGGTCGGGCCGTGGGCCCGCGTCGTGGACGGGACGCCGTTCGGCGGACGCCCACGTCTGTCGGACGCGCGTGTCGAGGCTCTCGCCGCGGCGGTCGCCGCCGTGCCCGACGGCGTGCCGGTGTCGACCAGCAACAGCGCCGGCGCCCACGTCTCGGACCGCAGAGTACGTCTACACGGTTCCGATGATCGGGCGTTCGGAGTGGGTCGTGGTCGACCTGCGGCGACCCGTACGTCGTGACGCCGGATTCCCCGGTCCTCACGCTCCACCCCAAGGTGCCGCAAGCCTTCGCCGCGAAGCTCGAGCGGGACCCGGGCTGGGCGAAGGTCCGCGAGCGAGTCGGGGGTGCTCGTCTTCCGCCGGTCGGATCGGCGGCTAGCTCGACGGTCGCGCGATCACGGTGAGTTCCTTGCCGCGGTAGATCACGCGCGCGCCCGGCTCCTTCAGGAAGTCCGCGGTGTGCGAGCGGTTCGTCTCGTCGACGACGACGATGCGGTAGCCGTCCGCGAACGACTTCCAGTCGCCCCGCTCCCAGTTGTAGTCGGCGAGTCGGGCGAAGAACGCCTTGTCGTAGATCTCGAAGCGGACGTCGTAGGCGATGCGCCCGCGCAGCTCCGGGATCTTGAAGAGCATCCAGTCGGAGAAGCGGTCGGGAACGAATACGCGGTCGCCCGGGCCGCAGGTCGGCGCGGACGGCTGTCGACCGCGCCCGTCGGCCAGTAGTCCTCGAACCAGGCGTCGCGAGCGCAAGAAGAGCGAGCCTGCCGCGAGCACGAGCGCCGTCGCGAGCCCGGCCGAGATGACGAGGTTCAGGCCGCGCTTCGGCTCGCCGGGCTTTCGGCTCTCGAGCGTGCGGCCGATCGCGACCGGCACGAAGACCATGCACGCGAACGCGAACCACGGGATCCCGCGGATCGCGGTCAGCGCGCCGGCGAGCGTGAGCGCGAGAACGGCGATGTCGAACAGCGTCAGCCGCTTGCGTCCCCAGACGACGATCGGGAGCGCCATCGCCAGCAGGACGTAGAAGGCGTAGGTGTTGGAGGCGGGCGCCGGCCAGTTCCACTCGGTGACCATGCCCTTGAACGGCGGGTCGACGAGCATGAGGTGGTAGTAGCGCGCCGTCGTCACCGGGCCGTAGGGGGTGACGAGGATCGCGAGCGGCGCGAGCGACGACGAGGCCGACGCTGCGGAGCCCCGAGCGCCCGCGGCTCGCGACGAGCTCGTACGCGCCCAGAAGCATCACGAGCAGCGCACCGAGCGCGGCGCTCCCGTGCATGTTCGCCCAGAGGACGAGCACCGGCAGCGCCCACCAGACGCGTCTCGTCGGTCGGCGCGCCTCGGACGCCAGCAGCCACAGGAGGCCGGTGTACAGCGGCAGGGTGAGCATCTGCGCGCGCAGCGACCAGCCCAGCGCTGCGGAGATGAGAACGGGGAGGAAGAGCAGCCAGATCGCTCGCGGCCCGGCGCCGAGGCGAGCGCGACGCCGCCGCGGCGATGGCGAAGGCGCCGACCACCGAGAGGCACGTCGCGATCGAGAGGAGAGCGAAGCCGCCGAGGCTGTGGAGCCCGTACATGAAGACCTGGGCGAGCCACTGCTGGTCGGTCCAGACCGCGCCCGCCCCGTACACCGTGAGGGCGTCGTGGTGCGGCAGCCCGTGCGCGGACGACCTCCCGCCCCGCTGCGAGGTTCAGCCAGCTGTCGTTGACGATGAGCGCCGGCGGGAAGACGAGCAGGAAGATGAGCCCGAAGCCGGCGAGGAGGACGACGAGGATGTACTCCTCCTCCGCGATGCGCCGGAGGCGTCCCTTCCGGACAGGCCCGGTGTCAGACACGGTGTCTGACACCGGGACACGTCCTTCCGGGTCAGAGCCCACGGGGCTGACCGTGGTCGTCATGCCCTATTCGTCGGCGTAGATCGGGCTTTCCACGAGCCCGTGCTGGTACGCGATGCGCGTCGCCTCCGTGCGGTTCTTCACGCCGAGCTTGCGGTAGATGTTCGTCAGGTGGAACTTCACGGTCTGCGGCGCGACCCAGAACTCCTTCGCGATCTCGTCGTTCGAGAGCCCGCGCGCCAGCGCGCCGAGGATCGTCAGCTCGCGCTCCGTGAGTCCGAGCGCCTTCGCGCTCGCCCGCTCCGTCTCCTCGCCGCCGATCGCCGTGTGGACGTTGCCCTCGAGCGCCTGCCGTAGCGTCGCAGGCAGGTCGTCCGGGTTCACGGTCTTGATGACGTAGGCCGCGGCGCCGCGGCGCAGCGCGGCCTCGACGAGCTCCGGGTTCGAGGAGGCCGAGAGCATCACGACCTTGACGTCCGGGTGGCGGGACGCGGAGCTGGTCGAGGCACGCGAGCCCGTCCATGTGCGGCATGCGGACGTCGAGCAGGACGAGGTCGGGGTTCGTCTTCCCGACGAGGGGGAGCACCTGCGTTCCCGACTGGGTCTCTCCGACGATCTCGAAGCCCCCGTCGGTCTCGAGCGCTCGCTTGATCCCGTCGAGGACGAGGCGATGGTCGTCGGCGATCACGACTCGCACGCGGACCAGTGTCGCACAGGGTCACGACGCCTCCGGCCCAGTCCCCGAGCAGACATGTGCGAGGAGACGGCGACAGACGCACGGCCCGCTCGGCTGGACCGGTGGAACGAGGGTCTTTGATCGTCGCGATCGCGAATCTGCACCTGCAGATTCGCGATCTGCGGGAGAGGTCGAGTAGGCGCGCGCGGAAGCCGACACTACCCTCAATGCGGAATGAAAGGCGCGAGCTGACGTCGAACGAGTCACCCGTGGACGCGGTCTACGACGCGCAGCAGCGAGCGATCTCGTCGCGCATGGAGCGGCTCGTGGAGACCGTCGACCGCTTCTTCCCGATCGCTCTGGATCGGCCTGTATCTGCTGCTCCCGGTGAGCGGCTGGGCGGCGCGTGATGTTCACGTCCTGGCACGACCAGGAGCGGTTCGTCGCGGCGCTGCGCGAGCGTCCTCGCGAACGGGCACGCTGCGGACATTCGCGACAACGTCATCGGCCCCGCTTACATCAGTGCCGCTGCAGTCGTCCACTACATCTTCCGGCTCTCGCCCGAGGACTCGCTTGTCGCGCTGAACAGGGCCTCGTACGCGCTCACCGTTGCCGCGAAGCCTTCTTCTCGTCCGGACGCTTCTCCGCGGGCTGACCGACGTTCCAGCGCTCGTGAGCCTCGCCGCCCAGTTCTGCCTGGTCGCGGTCGCGTTCGCCGGCGGGACATGGCACTGGTCGGACGTGCCATGGAGCCACTTTTTCGCTGCGTTCCTTGCCGTCGCCTTCTATGCAGTGAGATTCGTGCCGGCTCGGCTCACGGGGGCGGCGGCCGTCGCCGCGGGCGGCGACGCTGGCGCTGCTTTCCTTGACGCGGAGCTTCGAGTTCGCCGCGGTCGTCGCCGGTTGGGCTCGTCGCGGTGGTGCTCGTCGCCGTGCTGCGACCCGTCCGGCGGGTGGCGGTTGCCGCGCGCACGGCAGGTCGCGGCGGGTGGCCGCTTTCGTGGTCACGGCGGGCGCCGTCTACCTCGCGACGGGCAAGCGGGACGTCTTCTTCCTGTACGGAGGCCAACTCGACAGCCAGTCGGGCGACGTCGATGCCGTCGGCGATCGCTCACACGCCGACCTTCAGCCTGTCGCTGATCCACGTCAAGCTCGTCCAGCTGTTCGTCGAGCCGTGCTACGACGCGATCTGCCGGTTCTCCGACTACACGGGTGCCGTCGCCGGCCTCTCGCCGCAGGCCCAGGTCGAAGCGGGCAACTACCGTCTCTGGCGGCTGCCGCTCGCGATTCAGCTGCCCTCGCTCGTCCTGCTTCCCGCTCTGCCGTGATCGGCGTTGTGTGCTGGTCGTCTGGGCCGTGCGAAATCGAGCAGCTGTCCGCTCCGAAGGCTCCGCGAGCTCCGGCTGCTCGTCGAGATGACTGTCGCGCCACGGGGCTCGTCGTCGGATACGCGGCGACCACGTTGAGCGGTTCGCCTCAGCTCCGCTACGGATTCGTCCGCGACTTCCTCCTGCCGGCCGCGCTCACCACCATCGCGGTCGTCGCCCTCGCGTCGGTCTGCGGTCTGTAGGGTTTGTGCTCACCCGCTGCCTGCGCACGAGACTGCTGTCGCCCGAGTCCGCGTTCGTCGTCGCCGCCGTCATCGGCTCGGCGTGTCTCGTCGCCGGCGTCGCCTATCGCCCGCGTGAACGGATACCGAGGATCGAGAGCCGTCAGCTCGGCGCGGTGACGTACGTCGCGACGTGCCGAGACGACACTGCGACGTCGCGATCGCGGCACGGACGACGGTCGGGCCGGTCGACGTCGATCCCGCGGTCGTCGACGCTCACGTTCGGGTGTGGCAGCACGCGGCCGCGTTTCTCTATGTACGCGCAAGACCCGACGCGTGGTGTGCGACTGACGCGGCCGTGCGTGAATCCGCGGCTGGTAGCGGCATGGCCGACCGTCATGGGGCTCCCGCCCGGAAGCTACGAGCTGGCAGTCGTCAAGGTCCGGAACGTCTAGGCGGATCCGGGTGCGCACGGAGCCGCCGCCTACAATGCGGCCCGATGGCGACGACCGAGGACCGGGGCGCGTCGGAGTCGCTCGAGGACTGGCGCGAGCAGCGTCTACGAGCGGGTGCCGGAGCGCTCGGACGAGCTCTTCTCGACGATCTCGGGGATCGAGAACGAGCCGCTCGCGACGCCGGAGAACATCGAGTTCGACTACGCGCGCGACCTCGGCTACCCGGGCGAGTACCCGTTCACCCGCGGGGTGTATCCGTCGATGTACCGGGGCCGTCTGTGGACGATGCGGCAGTTCGCCGGCTTCGGCACCGCGGAGGAGACGAACGCGCGCTTCCGCTACCTCACCGAGCACGGGCAGACCGGCCTCTCGACGGCCTTCGACATGCCGACGCTGATGGGCTACGACTCGGACCACCCGCGCTCGCTCGGCGAGGTCGGGCGGGAGGGCGTCGCGGTCGACTCGCTCGCCGACATGGAGACGCTCTTCGCCGGCATCCCGCTCGGGGAGGTCTCGACGTCGATGACGATCAACTCGCCCGCGGCGATCCTCCTCGCCTACTACGTCTGCGTCGGCGAGGAGCAGGGCGTCACGCGCGACCTGCTCCGGGGCACCGCCCAGACGGACATCCTCAAGGAGTACATCGCGCAGAAGGAGTGGATCTTCCCGCCCGAGCCGTCCATGCGGCTCGTCGTGGACATGATCGAGTTCTGCGCGCGGGAGATGCCGCTCTTCCATCCGGTCTCGATCTCCGGGTACCACATTCGCGAGGCGGGCTCGACGGCCGCACAGGAGCTGGCGTTCACGCTCGCCGACGGCTTCGCCTACGTCGAGGCGGCGGTCGAGCGCGGCCTCGACGTCGACGAGTTCGCCCCGCGCCTCTCCTTCTTCTTCAACGCGCACCTCGACTTCTTCGAGGAGATCGCGAAGTACCGCGCGGCCCGGCGCATCTGGGCGCGCGAGCTGCGCGACCGCTACGGCGCGAGGAGCGAACGGTCGCTGCTCATGCGCTTCCACACGCAGACCGCCGGCGTCTCGCTGACCGCGCAGCAGCCCGAGGTGAACATCGTGCGCACCGCGCTCGAGGCGCTCGCCGCCGTGCTCGGGGGGACGCAGAGCCTGCACACGAACTCGTTCGACGAGGCGCTCGCGCTGCCGACCGAGGACGCGGCTCGGATCGCGCTTCGCACGCAGCAGGTGATCGCACACGAGTCGGGCGCGGTGAACAGCATCGACCCGCTCGGCGGCTCGTACCACGTCGAGCGCCTGACGAGCACGCTCGAGGCGCAGGCCTACGAGTACTTCGATCGCATCGACCGCCTCGGCGGCGTCGTCGCCGCGATCAAGGACAACTTCTTCCAGCGCGAGATCGCCGAGTCGTCGTTCCGCTACCAGTCGGAGGTCGAGTCGGGGAAACGCGTGGTCGTCGGCGTGAACCGCTACGTGCTCGCACGACGAGGAGCCGATCGCGATCCTCAAGATCGACCCGGCGCTCGAGCAGAAGCAGATCGACCGGCTCGCAGCGGTGAAGGCGGGTCGCGACTCGCCGGTGGTCGAGTCACGGCTCTCCGCGCTGAAGGAGGCGGCCGCGAAGGACGGGGTCAACCTCATGCCGCCGATCGTCGACGCCGCGCGCGACTACGTGACGCTCGGCGAGATGTGCGACGCGCTCCGCGAGGTGTGGGGCGTCTGGCGCGAGACGCCGGTCTTCTAGCTCTTCGACACCGCTTCGTACAGCTCGACGTAGCGCCTCGCCGACGGCCTCCCAGCTCCGCTCCTCGCGAATCTCGCCGTCTGCCCTCAGCACCGAGCCGCTCGCGCAGATCGGGATCTCGCGCGAGCTCATGATCGCGTCGGCGAGCGCCCGCGAGTCCTTCTCCGGGACGAGGACGCCGTTGACGCCCGGCCGAACGAGCTCCGGAAGACCCCCGACGTCCGTCGCGACGAGCGGTCGTCCCGGCCGCCATCGCCTCGAGCGCGACGTTGGGCAGGCCGTCGACGTAGCCCTCGTACTCGACCGACGGCACCGCGACCAGGTCGGCGGCCGCGAGGTAGGCCGGGATCTCGTCCGCGCGCCGCAGTCCCGCGAAGCGCACGGCCAGTCGGCGACTCCGAGCTCGCGCGCCTGCGCGCGAGCTCGGCCATGCTCGGCTCCGTCTCCGACGAGCACGAGGCGGAGCTGCGGCAGCTCCTCGAGCGCGCGCGCGTGCGCAGCGACGAGGTCGTCGAAGCCCTTCACGCGGAGGAGGCGGCCGATGCCGGCGACGACGACGTCCGTCGGCGGCGAGCCCGAGCCGATCGCGCAGCGCAGCCGCGGCACCAGGCAGCGCGGACAGGGCGTCGGCGTCGGCGCCGTACGGGATCCGCTCGAGCCTTCCGCGGCCGCCGAGGGCGCGGCTCGCTCGAGCAGCTCCTCGCTCGGCGCGACGACCGCGGCGCTCCGCTCGAGCGACCAGCGCGTGACGCGCCCGACCGCGGCCGAGCGCTCGGACACGGCGACGTCGGAGCCGTGCAGGCTGACCACGAGCGGCACCCGCGCCGTCGGGCGGCGAGCGCTCCGATCGGCCCGTTCGGCACAACCCAGTGCACGTGCACGACGTCGAAGCCCCCGTCGTCCAGCAGTCGACCGGGCCGAGCGGACCGCCGACGCGAACGACGATCGGCGCGAGCGCGTAGAGCGGCGTCTTGATCTTGCCGCCGCCCCGAGCGACTCCGAGAAGCCCCACGGCGTCCAGGAGCGACGCGGCGAGTAGCGGTACCGGTGGTACCGGACGCGTCCCTCGACTGCCGGCCGGCGCCAGCTGCGGTGCTCGGGCACGAGCACGTCGACGTCGTGGCCGAGCGGCCAGCGACGCTGTCGCACGATCGACTCGACGAACGGCGCCGTCGGAGTCGCCCTCGGAGCGAGCGGGTAGCGAGGAGGTGATCGCGAGGATTTCATGGCGCCTGCCGACGGCGGCGGCCGTTCAGCGCGCGACGTCCTCGACCATGCGCTCGGTGCGCTCGCGCTCGCCGATCCGCTCCTCGTGCTGCGAGGTGATGAGCTCCGAGATCAGTCCGAGCGAGACGAACTGGATGCCGACGACCTCGAGCAGGACCCCGAGGGTGAGCAGCGGGCGCGTCCCGATCCCGTGCCCCCAGAGCTTGAGCATCGTGAGGTAGAGCAGGATGATGAACCCGACCGCGCCCATGAGGACGCCGATCCCGCCGAACAGGTGCAGCGGGCGGTAGCGGTAGCGCCCCATGAACGTGACGCTGAGCAGGTCGAAGAAGCCGCGGAGGTACCGCTCCGGCCCGTAGCGGGAGCGGCCGTGCTGGCGTGCGCGGTGGTTCACGGGGATCTCCGCGACCCGGTAGCCCTGGTACGAGGCGAGCACCGGGATGAAGCGGTGGAGCTCGCCGTACAGGCGCATGCCCTCGAGCACCTCGGCGCGATACGCCTTGAGGCCGCAGTTGACGTCGTGGAGGCGCACGCCCGAGATCAGCCCCGTCGTCCAGTTGAACACGCGGGAGAAGAGCCGCCGGAGGAACGGGTCGTTGCGCCGCGTCTTCCAGCCGGAGACGAGGTCGAAGCCCTCGTCCAGCTTGGCGAGCAGGGCGGGATCTCGGACGGGTCGTCCTGCAGGTCGGCGTCGATCGTCACGACCGTGTCGCCGCGCGCCTCGAGGAAGCCCGCCTGCAGCGCAGCCGCCTTCCCGAAGTTCCGGCGCAGCCGCACGACGACCACGTTCGCGTGCTGGTCGTGGAGCTGACCGAGCACGGTGGGGCTCCCGTCGGACGAGCCGTCGTCGACGAAGACGACCTCGAACGGCTCTCCGCGCGGCTCGAGCGCCGCGACGATCTCCCGGTACAGCTCGTCGAGGGAGTGCTCTTCGTTCAGCAGCGGAACGACGACGGAGATCACGTACGGAGGGTATCGGCGTCCCAGGTCGGTCGTCTTCAGCCCGACGCTCAATCTCCAGCTCGAGCCCGTCGTACGCGAGCTCGAAGTCGTCGGGCGTCGGCAGCTCGCGCGGCCGGTGCGTCACGAGGAGGCGTTTCGCCCCCGACGCCTCGAACGCATCGACGGCCTCGTCGAGCGAGAGGTGACCGCGCGGCTCGCCGTCGAGCTCTCCCCGCAGGAGGGTCGCCTCGCACACGAAGAGGTCGGCATCGCGGGCGCTCTCGACGAGCTCGTCGCAGGGCGCGGAGTCGCCCGAATACGTGAGCACAGCGCCGTTGGAGCGGACACGGAAGGCGTACGTCTCGAGCCGGTAGTGCGGGACGCGGGTCGGCGTGATCTCGAGCTTGCCTACGGCGAACGGCGTATCGGGCTCGTATTCCGCGAGGTGGAAGGTTCGCTCGAACATGTCCGGGAAGCCGAGCCGCTCGCCGAGCGAGGCAGGAATTCCGCGCCTCCCGGTTGCACCCAGAGCGCGGGCTTTCGAAGCGGGCCGTTCGACGAGAGGTAGAAGGTGCCCCAGACCCACGGGACGAGATCGCCCCAGTGGTCGAGGTGCCAGTGCGTGATCGCGATGGCGTCCACGTCGGGCCACTTCGTCTCCTCGCGCAGCCGGCCGAGGACGCCCGGCCCGCAGTCGAGCAGCACGCGGCTCCCGTCGGCCTCGAGCATGTAGCCGGAATGCGCGCTTCCGGGGTTCGGCCAGGCCGGCGACGAGCCGATGACGGTCAGGCGCACCGCGGTATTCTGACGATGTGCCGGGGACCATACGAGTGGTCATCGCAAAGCCCGGCCTCGACGGTCACGATCGAGGCGCGAAGATCATCGCCCGAGCGCTGCGCGACGCGGGGATGGAGGTCATCTACACCGGCCTCCACCAGACGCCCGAGCAGATCGTGGAGACGGCGATCCAGGAGGACGCGGACGCCGTCGGAGTTTCGATCCTGTCGGGCGCGCACATGACACTCGTGCCGCGCATCGTCGAAGGGCTGCGGGCGAACGGTGCCGACGACGTGCTCGTCGTCGTCGGCGGGACGATCCCGCAGGACGACGCGGACGAGCTCAAGGCGGCCGGCGTGGCCGAGGTCTTCGGCCCGGGCGCGACGACCGGCGAGATCGTGGATTTCCTGCGCGGCGCCGTGGCCGCCTAAGACGGGGTCATCCGCTCAGGGCGCCGTGAGGACAAGTCTTCGCGTGGCGAGCGGATGACAGTCCGAGTTTCGGCAGTCGTCGTCAACTACGAGCAGCGGGAGCTGCTCCGCTCGTGCCTGAAGTCGCTGACCCTCGCGCTTGGTCGGGTCGAGGGCGGCTACGAGCTGATCGTCGTTGACAACGGCTCCTCCGACGGCTCGGCGCAAACGGTTCGTAACGAGTTTCCGGAAGTCCGCCTAGTCGAGCTCGGGAGCAACGCAGGCTTTGCCGGTGGAATGAGCGCGGGTATTGGGCGTGCGACGGGTGAGTGGGTCTTCAGCATTAACAACGACGCGAGCGTCGCACCCGATACCGTCGTGGAACTGCTGCGGGTTGCCCAGGCCAGTGGGCCCGAATGTCGGCTCGGTCGCGGCGCAGATGGTATTCGCCGATCGACCAGACGTCATCAACTCGGCGGGCATTCTGGTGGATCGCCTTGGCGTCGCCTCCGATCGATTGCTCGGAGAGAAGGTCGCCACGAGCGAACGGGAGCCGATCGAGGTCTTCGGGACGAGCGCCGGGGCTGCGCTCTACCGCAAGGAGATGCTCGACGGGGTGCCGTTCGAGCCGACGTTCTTCGCGTATTACGAGGACGTTGACGTCGCCTGGAGAGCTCGTATGCGGGGCTGGCGTTGCCTGTATGCCCCGGATGCTCTCGTGCATCATCACCACTCGGCGACGTCTCGGCATGGCTCGTCTTTTAAGTACTATTGGTCGGGGCGCAACCGGATCCGCGTGCTCGCTCGCAATGCAACGCTCAGGCAACTGTTGCAGTACGGCGTGGGAATGGTCGCGTATGACCTGGGGTACATCGCCGTTGCCCTCGCTTTCGATAGATCACTGGCACCGATCCGTGGGCGCATCGACGGCTTGCAAACTTGGCGAACGGACCGGCGAGCATGCGCGGGTGGGCGTCGGGCGGTCAAACTCGCGTCATTCCTGGGGTTCCGTGCGGCGATTCGCCGTCTCCGGAGCGACCGTTGATAGGCGAAAGTCGCTCTACTTCGCACTTTCGCGCATCTCGCCGGAGTCGACTCCCCTAAACGTTGCACTCCACAATGCAAATGGAACTGCGCGCAGCGCGAGGAGTACGGCGACGTAAGCTGAGCTGCCGAAGATGACCGCTTCGACGGCGGGAAGAGGCGTTAGTGCAATCCCAATAGATATCGATACCGCGATGAGAGCTTTCGAGAGTGTCCGAAGGGAGGGCCTTACCTCGGGTGCCCGCCGGAATAGCGCCACCGCGAGCAACAGTCCGAGGATGCTTTCGGCGGCAAACATTGCGAGAGCCGCGCCGCGAGCCTGTGCAAGCGGGATGAGCGCCGCGGTCAGGGTGATCGCAGCAGCAAAACCGACCAGGTTGGCGATAACGAGTTCGCGTCTTGCGCGAAGCACCCAGAGCATGTACTCGAAGAGCGTTACTAAGAACGTGACCGCGATGGCGATTCCCTGGATCTTCAACACTGGGACTGCGGGCGCGAACTCGGCACCGCCGAGAAAGGCAACGATCGGCTTGGCGCCTACGACTAGGACGAACGCGGTCCCTACGCCGAGGATAACCGAAGCGTCGAAAAGCTGCCGAAATGCTGATGCAAGACGCTGGCGATCGGTGTCGGCGGAGCGAGCCAAGACTGGGAGAGCCGACCCGCCGATAATCGCGGGCACGGCGATGAAGACTGTGACGACCTGGAGAGAAACACTGAAGTATCCAGTCTCCTCCGTAGTTGCCAGCAGCGACATCATCACGATCGCAACGCGGTAGAACAGTGCGCCCAGAACGGTCGCAGCCGCTGCGGGCATTTCTTTCAGGAGATTCTGTGATTCGCGTTTCGTTATTGCGGGCCAGCGCACTCCATCGTGCTTGACCACGAGCAACGTGACGAGGAGTACAGCGATCCCGACGGGAACGGGAACGACGAAGAACGCGAGCAGTCCGGCGCCGAGAACAACGAGAACGACAATCCCGACAACTGTGAGCGTCTGCCTGATCAAGTCCAGGGTTGTCGTAAGTTCGAGCCGGAGAGCGGCGGTAAGCGGGAGCGCATATGTTCGTTGCGCCATCGTGAGAATGAGGCCGAAAGCGCCGAGAGCCGTGCCGGCCACCAGCACCGCCGAGTACCCCACCACGACTGCGAACAACACCGCTCCAAGTCCGGCGAGCGCGGAAGCAGCCAGCAATGCAGAACTCAGGTTCTGGAGCAAACGGCGCCGCTCGTCGTCCCCGCGCACGGTGTACTCACGGACGCCCACGGTGGTCAACCCCGCCTCGGCGAAGATCGCGGCGATTGTGATCAATGAGCTGACGACGACGAAGCTGCCGTAGTTGGCAACCCCAAGGTGGCGCGTCAGGAGAGGCGCTGCGAGCAACGCGAGAGCTAGGCCGACGAAGTATCCAGTTGTCCGCACCACGGTACCCCTGATCACGCGGGCACCTGCCGCGGGCGTGTCGAGCAGATCTCGAGGAACGGACCTGGTCGAGTCCTCTGCGCGAGCGCGGGAGGTCACGGTTCTTCAGCCCCCCAATGCTCGGGATAGGCGCTCATTCGTGATTTGAGCGCCGTCGGGAGCTGCCGGTGCCGTCGACCGAGCTGCAGGCCAGCGAACTTCGTGAGCTCGTAGGCCGCTGCGTACGGGATCCAGCGACGCTGCCCGGTCGTCCAGAGCCACTCGAGCTCGCCCTGCGCATAGCGTGCGCCTGCGCGCCAGAGCGCGGCTGTCGACTCGCTGCCGTCCACGTACGACCGCTCCGCCGAAGCGCCGGAGTCGAAGAACCGGCGGAACGCACCCCCGAGCGTATACGCGTGCGAATGGTGCACGGCCGCCCGCGGCTCGTAGGCGAGCGAGTATCCGGCGAGAAGCACGCGACGCGACCACTCCTGGTCCTCGCTCATGACGATCGTCTCGTCGAACGGGTACTCCGCCCAGATTCGACGTGGGATGGCCGAACTCACGTTCGAGAACAGAGTCGCCTCGAACGTCAGTTCGTCGGTCGAGCCAAGCGTCTGGCGCCGCGGGTCCGGTCCGTAGAGGAAGTCGAGGAAGTAGTGCTCGGGCGGGCTCGCGTCGCGGTGCGGGAGCTGACGTCCGTACGCCCCCGCGATCTCGTCGTCTGCGACGGGAGCGGTCAGCAGAGCGAGCCAGTCCTCCCTCGCGGCGAATGCGTCTTGGCTCGTGAAGACGAGGGTCTCGCCCCGCGCGAGCTCGACACCGAGATTGCGCGTCTTGCCGTGGTGAAACTCGTCCGGCGGAACGCAGTGCACGCGCGCTCCGAGCCGCCGGGCGCGTTCGGCGCTTCCATCGGTCGAGCCGGAGTCGACCACGACGACTTCGACCTCTTCCTGGGCGCGTTGGCGCGCGATCGCCTCGAGGCAGCAGATGAGGTCCATGCCCCCGTTCTTCACGGGGATGACGACCGAGATCACGCGGGCTCGGTCGAAGCTGCCGACGGTGTCGAGGCATCGCGTCGCAGCGGCATGGTGAGCAGTGCGAGGAAGAACGCGCCGAAGACGATCTGGATCCCGAGCCCGAGCGCGGTCACGAGGAGAGCGGTCTCGTACTCCCGGCCGAGGGTGCCGAAGCCATGCTCCGCCCACTCGAGGCCGACAAGGCCGAGGCCGACGAGCGCGGCGAACACCATGGCACCGCCGATGAGGAGGCCGTGCTCGAGCCTAAGGTGCCTCCCCAGAAATTCCAGCAAGCGATCCCGCTCGCCAATCCGTACCCGTGCGTACGTCCGCGCGAAGACTCCGAGCTGGATCACCTGCGCTCCGATCAGCGTCAGCGCGACGAAGCCGAGCATCGCGTGGATCTGCCACGTATGGCCGAAGATGTCGTTCGGCCCGGCGGCGAGCACGAGCATGCCGATGATCCCGAGCAGGAGCAGGACGCCTCCCGGCACGAGGTAGAGCCAGCTGGGGCTGTACAGGAGCATGAAGCGCATGTGGCGCCACGCGTCGCCGAAGCGGTTCAGCTTCGATTCGCCTACCCGCGGGTAGTAGTCGATCGGGATTTCGCCGACCGTGAGCCCGCGACGGTAGGCCTTGAACACCATCTCCGAGGCGAACTCCATGCCGGTGGAGTGCAGATCGAGAACTGGAAGCGCGTCGCTGCGCAGGGCGCGCATACCGCAGTGCGCGTCGGAGACCTTCACTCCGAAGAGGACGTTCAGCATGCCGGTCAGGATTGGGTTGCCCACGAACCGGTTGAGGAAGGGCATGGCGTCGCCGTGGATCGTGCCCTTGAAGCGCGAGCCGATCACGACGTCTTCGCCGTTCTCGAGCCGCGCCACGAACGCCGGCAGCTCGCGCAGCGGGTACGTGTCGTCGGCGTCGGCCATGACGATGTAGGCGCCGCGGGCCACCTCGAGCCCGGCGAGATAGGCGCTTCCATATCCCCGCCGCGGTTCGGAGAGGACAGTCGCTCCGTGGTCCGAGGCGATCGCGGCCGAGGCGTCGGTCGAGCCGTTGTCGACGACGATCACCTCGCCGGGTCGTCCGGCTCGACGGATTCCGTCGAGCGCCTGATCGACCACCTTCCCAACGGCGTCCTCTTCGTTCAGACACGGGACGATCACCGATATCTGCGGGGACGAAGGCGCCACCGAAGGCGAAGCTAGCAGGCTCGCTTGCCGATACATGCTTCCTGCTATCGACCGCACCTCTAGCCGTCTGGAGAGCCAGAACCGCGCGATCGGGGCGGTCCGGCGTCCTCGGCATCGGCCATGCTGCGTCGATGCGACTCGTTTGCCAACGGGGGGCTGCGCGGTGGCGATGATCGTCGTCGACCTCGGGTGCTTCCCGCATCACGACCACATCTCCATCGAGCGACTCGTCGCGCACTACCGGCCCGACGTCCTGTACGGGTTCGACCCGTGGCCGGGGCTGGTCGAGGGCGAGACGTATGTAGGTGACACGAGGGTGGTGCTCGAGCGCAAGGCGGCGTGGATCGAGGACGGCGAGATCGAGTTCGCACGCGTCCGCGGCCTCCGGGGATGGGACTCGACCGTGATGAAGGCGAAGGACTCGCGAAATGAATGGACGAAGGCCGGGCGCGTGATGCGGGTGCCGTGCTTCGACCTGTCCGCGTGGCTACGCACGCTCCCGGAGCCGCCGGTCGTCAAGCTCGACGTGGAGGGCGCCGAGTTCCCGATCCTCGAGCACCTCCACAGGGAGGGGACGGACGCGCTCGTCGCCGAGCTGCTCGTCGAATGGCACGACGAGAAGATGGCAGAGGACCTCGCTGCACGAAGAGCCGAGCTCGTATCCGTTCTTCGCTGCCCCGTACGGCCCTGGGATGGCCCCAGGACGACGGTCTTCTCGGCGATTCGCGGGCGCTGGAAGAGCAGACACGCGGCGGGTGCCCGTTGAGCACCGCTGCACCGTCCACGAGAGCGGCCGCACGCCCGCTGCGACGCGCACACACGAGCTCGCTCGCGATCGACGTCGCCCTGGTCGGCGGAGTCGCGTTCGTCCTCGGATCGATCCGGTTGACGACGCCGTCTCTGTGGGTGGACGAGGCGTTCACGGCAAAGGCCGTCGGCGAGAACCTCTTCAACCCGATCGATCAGTACCACTGGCTCTACTACATGCTGCTTAAGCCGTGGTCGCTCGTCGCCGGAACGTCCGAGTGGGCGATCCGCCTGCCGTCCGTGTTCGCGGCGGTGGTGGCGTGCGGCTTGCTTGTCGTCCTCGCACGCAGGCTCTTCGATCGACGCGTCGCCCTCGTCAGCGGCCTCTTCCTCGCAACGAGCCCGTTTCTCGTCAAGTGGTCGCAGCAGGCGCGCTCGTACTCGTTCGTGCTTGCAGCCGGAATCCTGGCCACGCTGCTTCTGCTCCGTGCGCTCGACCGCAACTCGCGCGGCGCTTGGGCGCTCTACGGCCTTGCGCTCTCCCTCGTATTCGCGATGCAACCGGTCTCGGCGTTCGTGCTCGTACCCGCCCACCTCGTGCTCGTGGCGCCGCGGCGCCGCTCGGTCCTCCCGCACGGCCTCGTGGCACCCTGCGTGGTCGTCGTCCTCGGGGTACCGTGGGCGTTCGCGCGAGTGAAGCAGACGCCCGCCTGGGACTGGCTGCCGCGTCCTTCGGTGGAGAGCGCGGCGAAGACGCTGCTCGAGGTGTCGGGCGTTGCGGGACTCGGGTTGCTGCTCGCCGTGCTCGGCCTCGTCGCGCTGCGCCGGCGATCCGAGAGCGGGCTCGGTCTCTTTCTCGGAGCCTGGGCGTTCGCCCCGTTCGTCCTCGCATTCGTGGTCTCGTTCGTGAAGCCGATCTACCTCGACCGGTACCTCATCACTGCAGCGCCAGCCTTCGCGGTACTCGCGGCGGTCGCGGTCTTCGCCCTCGGGTCACGCTGGGGGTCGCTTCTCGCCGGAGCGGCGGTCGTGGCGACGGCGATCGGGCTCGCCCACGGCTACACGCGAGGAGCAGCCGGTTGGCGGGGTGAAGGCTGGCGGGACGCCGTCGCCGCCGTGCAGCAACGGCGCGACGAGGCGTCCGCGGTGGTCGTTGCGCCGTGGTGGGCCGAGCCGGCGGCCACGTACTACGGAGCCTCGGTCACCAGCACGTCCACAGCCGACTCGATCTGGGTCCTCAATTGGTCCGAGTCCGGACACGACTTGCGTCCGGCCGTGCGTCGACCGCTCGGCTTCGGCGATTACCGCCTCGTCGAGCAGCTCAACTTCGGCTGGCGCCTGAGCGCGCAGCTGTGGAGGCGGGCTGCGTGACGCCTACCGTGGCGGAACGAGCCAAACGTCGATCTCGCCGCCGCGCGTGTACTGCCGGAAGCGGAGATGCCTCACGCCCGCGCGCGTGAGACACGGAATGTCGACGGGCCGCAGCGAGAACGGCTGCATGACGTAGGCGACCTCTACGGAGCGACGGCACACGCGCGCGGCCGCAGTGGATGCTCGGAGTGGGTGCACGGGCCTCCGGAGGTAGAAGACGAACCCAGCAGGGAGGCTCAGGCGCGTGAACACCGGCGTGGCGGGGCCGCCCTCCGTGTTCACGGCATCCGCTGCGTCTCGCATCGCCTCCTTCGGCAGCCGCACGAGGCTGGGCGCCACGTTGACGAAATTGGCCGCGAGCGCGACCAGGACGAGGACGCACAGCACCGCCCGCAGCATCGCCTCGCGTTTCCGAACGCGGCCGAAAATCGCCGCCATGCCGCTCGCGAGGAGCACGAGCAACGGGACGAGGAGGTAGCTTAGGTAGCGCGGAATGACGTAGGCCTGACCGATCCAGAGGAGGACGACCGCGGCCACGGGACCAGCCGTGAGGATGAGGGTCGGGACGCGCTTCCGCGCGAGCGGGCTCGCGGTCATGAGGAGAACCGCGATGCCCGCAAGGAGCAGCGAGAGCGCGCCTGGAACGACTACGACGCCCTCGATCCAGAGGAACGCAGGTGACAGGATCTGATCAAACGGAGCCGTGAGCAGCCAGGCCGTCGAGATCTTGCGGCCATCCGGGTATACGGCGGCCGCGTGTACTTCGGCGGTGTGCGGCGAGTACCAGAGGTAGATCGCGAGCACCGACGCGGCGAGACCGACGAGTGCCTGCCACCGGAGCTCCCGGCAAAGCACGAGGACCGCTTCCGTGGCGAGGAACCCGATCGCGACCTGCGGCAGCGTCCATGCGCCGAGCACGCCAGCGACGCACATCACGGCGACCGGAAGCGTGCGGCGTGTCCGGTCGGCTTCGAGCGCCGCGACGATGACGATGCTCATCGCAAGGTACCCGAGCCCGTAACCGCGCGCTTGTCGGGTGATGTCTAGCAGGAGCGGCGACGCCGTCGCGAGGAAGAGGTACAGCAACCCAGATCCTGCTCCGAGTCGTCGGTGCAGCCAGGCCGTGACGAGGACGACTCCGGCGACGAACGGCACCGCAGAAAGGAGGCGGTAGGCGAGCTCCGACTCCCCGAACAGCTGTCCCGTCGCCCACGCGAGGAGTCCGTATAGCTCGTGGCTCAGCGCCGGCCCCGTGACGATTTCGCGCGGCCCCTCGCGGACGAAATGGGCGACGAAGAAGCTCTCGTCGAACCAGAAGCTGTGCCCCAGGTCGTAGAGGTGCGACCAGACGAGTGCGGCAGCGAGGACGACGTACGCCCCGATGGTCGCCGTGCATGTCCGCGTCGTGAGGCGCTCACGAGGCATCCGAAAAGCGGCTTCGGACATCAGCCTTCTATCGGCGGGGCGGGTGTTGGGAAAAAGTCAAGACAAGAACCGAAGTCGGCAGCACCGCGCAACTAGGATCGACAATCAAGGCAGATCAGCCGATTCATCGGCGGTGGACGCTACTATCGCTGCCCGGATGCGATGAGGCTTCGGGCTGTATCAAGGGCGCTCGCGGGAACGAGCGCGGCGCTTCGGCCGATCGCCGCTCGCTTCCGCCGGGCTCGTTTCGCCGCAACGCCGCCCAGCGCTTGGCGCGTCCTGATTGCCAACCGAGTGAGCAGGATACGCCTGGTACGGCGCGCCGGAATCTGGGCGGCGCAGCGCCCCCGGGCCGTAGTCATTGACGCGACGTACGTGCATCGGGCGCGTCGGGTCAGGTCGGTTGGAGGGAACGTCCTCTTCATAAGCCACTGCGACTTCACGGGAAACAGCGCATATCACGTATTTTCGATCGCAACGGAACTCGAACGACTCGGGTGGTCACCGGCTATAGCGGTTCCGAGGGCTCCGAGGGGTGTGCGCGACGTCGGTCAGCCGCGCTTCCAGGTGCTCTCGTTCCGCGATGTGCGTCGGGGCCGCCTGAGATTCGCGGATGGCGAACGCGTAGACATGGTGCACGCTTTCACGCCGAGGGCGCCGGTACGAAGTCTCACGCTCGGTCTCGCACGTCGTCACCGATGTCCATACGTAGTTCATCTCGAGGACAACGAGACGGCGGTGCAGGCCGCCGTACCCGGCGCCCACGACGCCACCGCGGTTGAGTCCTTTCTTGAAGAGGCGGCGGGGTTAACCGTCGTGATCGACCGTCTGCTCGAGTTCAAGCCCCACCAGCTTCCCGGCATAGTCATCTGGCCCGGTTACGACGAGGCGATCGACCGACGCGGGCGGACACGCGACGCGATCCGGCGTGACATTGGACTCGGCAAGGATGATCTTGCGGTCGTATATCCCGGGAACATTCATAGAGCCAATGCGTCTGAGGTCACAAGCCTGTACCAGGCGGTCAGATCGCTACGAGGTAGCGGCCGCAACGTCGTTCTCGTGAAGAGCGGCTGGAATTATTCGTCGCCGCCAGGCCTCCCGAAGCTCGGCGCTGGCATCCGTGACCTGGGCTGGGTCAGTCGCCGCCGCGTCTTCGAGTTGCTGCACGCGGCCGATGTGCTCGTCCAACCGGGGTCTCCCGGACCGTTCAACGATTACCGCTTTCCGTCCAAGTTGCCGGAGTTTCTGGCATCTGCGCGGCCAGTCATTTTGCCGCGCTCCAACATCGGCCTTCATCTCGAGGACGGCGTCGAGGCTTTGTTGCTTGACCGCGGCGACGCCGTTGAGATCTGCGAGCGCGTATTGCGGCTGCACGACGACGCTAGCGTCCGTGAGCGGCTAGGCGAAGCGGGGCGGGCGTTTGCGTTGTGCAAGCTCCAATGGTCGAAGAACGTCCCGGCAGTGGCCGATCTGTACAAGGACATCGGGCTCGAACCCGTGGCTACAAAACGCGCGCGCGCTTAGCTCGACGATCGTCTGCAAGCAGGTCGGCGAGCTCGGAATCCTCAGAGCGAACGTAGAAGCGGTTCACGGGATCGATCGCAGCCAATAGGTACCCGGCCTCCAAGACGATCGGGTTCCACGACTCGTACGAAGGCGTCGTCGTTGTGGGCCAGACCGCTTCGACCACGAGTACGCGTGGCCGATGGCGAGCCCAGTCATTGCCTGCAATGACCTCTAACTCGTGACCCTCGACGTCGACCTTAAGGAAATCGACGACACGCCCGTGGACATACTCATCGAAGAGCTCAGCCAGCGTGATGCACGGGACGACTCGCGGCACGAGGTCGCGCGAGGGTTCCGTGACGTGCTCCGCCACACGCGGGTCAACGGTGGCGTAAAGCGCGTCATCTCCACTTCCATCGTGAAGGACGATCTCGCCTCTGTGGTCGCTTATCGCCAGTGCCAGGTTTACGTCTCGCGGGCGCGACTGTTGCAGCGCAGACCACCAGTAGGCGCTGGGTTCGACGTTGATTCCTGACCACCCGCGGTCATAGAACAGCTTCGTTACTGACAGGTGCGATGGGCTTGCAGCTCCGATGTCGACGTACATGCCGGGGCGATTCGGCAGCGCGCGCGCGAGTCGCCGATCCTCTCCGTGCTGTGCTGATGAGCGTCTCACTCGACGCGCGATTCCAAGGGCATCGGCAGCGCGGCTCCAGGTCTTCATGCTTACTTCAGCATAGGTTCCCCGAGGTCCAGCTCGGTCAGGTCAGTTGCCGCCGGACGGTTCGCGACAATGAGCGCGAAGCTCGTAGGATCAAGATGTGGCCCAACAAGCCCTGCCACGGCTTAAGCAGACGCTCGCGAGGTTTGCACGCCGCACGGGCTACGACATCATGCCCTTTGATCCTCGCTGTAGCTCGCTTGCGCGACGCAAGCTCCTCTTCAAGTTCGTCGACCCTGACGTCGTTCTCGACGTCGGCGCGAATACTGGCCAGTTTGCGAACGAGCTCCGAAACGACATTGGCTTCGGTGGCCGCATCTGCTCCTTCGAGCCGCTGCGTGAGCCGTTTGGCGTTCTTCAAGCGCTGTCTGCCAAAGATCCGAAGTGGTCTATCTTCAACTTTGGACTGGGCGACCTCATAGGTCAAGCGACGATAAATGTCGCCGCGAACTCAGAGAGCAGCTCGTTGCTCACCATGCTCTCCGCCCACATGGAAGCGGCGCCAGGGTCGCGGTTCGTCGCAACCGAGGAGATCGCCGTTCGAACACTGGACTCGGTCTTCGAGGACGTCCGTCAGCCGGGTGAATGCGCCTACCTCAAGATCGATACGCAGGGGTATGAAGGTCGCGTGCTGGAGGGTGGGGAGCGATCGCTCGCCTCCATTGACACGATCCAGGTGGAAATGCCGTTGACGCCTCTGTACGACGGCGAGTGGGCGTTCGGCCAACTCTTCGAATTCATGCTCGGCAAGGGATACGAGATGGTAGGGCTCGAGCCCGCCTTCGCCGATCCCCAGACCGGGAGGCTCCTGCAAGTCGACGGGATCTACCACCGTGCGACTAGGGGCACTTCTACGTCACGCGGCACCTGATCAGCGTGCGGAGCACGCGGAGGCCGTCGAGCGCGGTGAGCTTCTTGCCCGCCTCGCGCGAGCGCGCGCGGTACGAGATCGGCACCTCGTGGATCCGCTCGCCGGCCCGGAGCAACCGGGCCGCGATCTCCGGCTCGATCCCGAAGCCGCGCTCACGCAAGGGAAGCGAGCGGAAGAGCTCCGTCCGCATCGCCTTGTGGCAGGTCATGACGTCGGAGATCCAGCAGTTGTAGATGACGTTCGTCGCCATCGTCACCGCCTTGTTGCCCATCACGTACCAGAAGCTGAACGACGACTGCGACGTCCACGCGCGCGTGCCGAACACCACGCGGGCCTCGCCGGAGACGAGCGGCTCGAGTACGTCGGCGAGATCCGCGGCTCGATATTCCAGGTCGGCGTCGAGGATCGCAGCGATGTCCCCCGTCGCATGTTGGAGCGCGGTTCGGACGGCTGCCCCTTTACCGCGGTTGCGATCGTGGAACACGAGTTCGACGTTCTCGGGCCAGCTCCGAGACCGCAGCAGCTCGCGCGTGCCGTCGGTCGAGCCGTCGTCGACGATCACGAGCTCGCGGCTCGCTACGGGAAGCCCTGCGCTCAAAGCGTCCTCGACCGCGGCCTCGACGGTCGAGCGCTCGTTGAACACGGGCATGAGGATGGAGAGTCCCTCGGCCATGGTCAGGGATTCGATCGGCTGCGGCGAGGTCCTACGTTAGGGCTCGGGCGTGACGCGGCCGAGCACAAGCTCTCCCGGGCTTCCGAGGAGCGCCTCGGGCGTGGTGTTCGCCTTGACGGTGAAGGCCGCGACCGGCACGGGTGTCTTGAGCCTGTGCGCGATGCCGCCCGTCACCTGGCCCAGCGCTCGCGCCACGGTCGCGCCGAGGGGAGCGGTGAGCTCGACCGAGCGCGGATCCACGTCGAGCCAGCGGCCACCTGGGTACTGCCGCACCTGCTCGACGTTCACGGTCGCCGTTCCCGCGCCCGCGGCGACGAGCTCGCCCCTGAGCGCGAGGCTGAACACGGCGCCCGTGCGCGCGGCGAAGAGCGGCTTCCCGGCGCGGGACAGGTGCTTGAAGGGGTCGACGTCCGCGCCTCCGTTCGGGTGCACCTCGAAGTGGAGGTGGGGGTTTCCGTTCGCGTCACCGGAGTCTCCGACCCACGCGACCTGCTGTCCGGCCGTGACCTTCGCCCCGTCGGGCACCGCGAACGTGACGTCGCCGACGCACCCGCCGCGGTTGTCGTTCTTCGACGTGAGGTCGTTGTTCAGGTGGATGTACAGGTAGATCGTCCCGCTGCGGCCGTAGAGGTAGAGCATGCAGCCGCCGAGCCCGGACTGCGCGTACTGGACTCGCCCGTCCTCGACCGCGACGACGGGCGCGTGCCACGGGTTCTCCATGTCGATTCCGGCGTGCCTTCCGTTCGGTCGCCGGTCGCCGTAGTTGTCCCAGAGGTCGGTCTTCGCGACGAGCGGGAACACCAGCCGGGGGACGCTGCCCGTGGCCCCTGCGTGCGCGGGCGCCGTCGCCAGGAATGCCGCGATAGCCGCGAGGAGGAGGGAGCCGAGGATCCCGAGGGCTGTCGTCCGGTGGCGTCTCATCAGAGCGTCCGCTCCGGTGCGCGCGGAGGCCCGACGCTAGCAGAGCGATCGCGCGCGGTTCCGCGGAAGTGCGCGCGGATCCCGCCGATAGAGTCCGGCCCGATGAAGATCGCCGTCTGCGTGAAGCAGGTGCCGGACGCGACCGTCCACAAGCGGATGGATCCCAACGACGAAACGGCTCGATCGCTCGGGGGAGGCGGCGCTCAACCCGACGGATCTCAACGCTGTCGAGGAGGCGCTTCGCCTCAAGGAGTCGGAGGGCGGCGAGGTCGTCCTCGTGTCGCTCGGACCGCAGAAGGCGTTGGACTCGCTGCGCAAGGCACTCGCGATGGGAGCCGACCGGGCGGTGCTGGTCAGCGACGACGCCGCGGTCGGGTCCGATCTCCTCGGCACCGCTGCGGCGCTCGCGGGGGCGCTCGAGCGCGAGAGCGCCGACCTCGTCCTCTTCGGCCAGGCCTCGAACGACGGCGACGGTTCCGTGCTCTGGGCGGCGGTCGCAGAGCGGCTCGCCCGGCCCGTCGTCTCGCAGGTCGCGGCGCTCGACCTCGCCGATGGCTCGGTGCGTGGCAAGCGCCAGACGGAGCACGGCTACGACACGATCTCGGCCCCGTTGCCCGCGCTGGTCGCCGTCTCCGACGCGATCAACGAGCCGCGCTATCCGTCGCTCAAGGGGATCATGGGCGCGAAGACGAAGCCACAGGAGGCCGTATCGATCGCGGACGTGGGCGTCGCTGCCGACGCCGTCGGCGAGGCCGGCGCGAGGACGACCGTGCTCGAGATCGGAGCGCCAGCCTCGCGCGGTGACTCGATCACGATCGAGGACGACGGGTTGGCTGCGCAGAAGATCCTCGACCTCGTCGTCGAGAGGAAGCTCATTTGAAGACTCTGGTGTTTCTGGAGCACTATCACGGCGCTCTCGAGAAGGGCGGTCTCGGCGTCCTCTCGAAGGCGGTCTCGCTCGGAGAGACGGCCGGCGTCGTGCTCGGGGAGGACGCGGCCGAGGTCGCGGCGGAGGCCGGCGCATACGGCGCTACGAAGGTCTACGTCTGTGGGCAGCCCGAGCTGGCGGCGCCCTTGCCCCAGCCGCGGGTCGACGCGCTTGCGACTGCGCTCGAGGTGTCCGGGGCCGACACGGTCCTGTTCGCAGCCTCGGTCCTCGCCTCCGACGTCGCGGCAGGCCTCGCAGCGCGGCTCGGCGCGGGGCTCAACTGGGATCTCACCGGCCTCGAGGTCGCTGAGGGAGAGCTCGTCGGGAAGCGGCCCGCCCTCGGCGACACCGTCCTCGTCGACGTGGGCTGGAAGGACGAGCCCCAGGCTCGGCCTCGTCCGCGCCGGGTCGTTCGACGCCGTCGAGTCGCGTGGAACCGTCGACGTCGAGTCCTTCGAGACGTCGTTCTCCGACTTCTCGACGCTCGCCGAGCTGCTCGAGCAGACGCAGGAGGAGTCGAGCGGCCCGTCCATCGAGGACGCGGACATCATCGTCGCGGGCGGACGCGGTCTCGGCTCGCCCGATGCCTTCACGCTGCTCGAGGAGCTCGCCGCTGCGCTCGGTGGGGCGGTCGGCGCCACGCGGGCGGTCGTCGACGCAGGCTGGTACCCGTACTCGACCCAGGTCGGCCAGACGGGCAAGACGGTCTCGCCGAAGCTCTACATCGCCTGCGGGATCTCCGGGGCGATCCAGCACAAGGTCGGGATGCAGGGATCCGGGACGATCGTCGCAATCAACAAGGATCCGAACGCTCCGATCTTCGACTTCTGCGACGTCGGCGTCGTCGGCGACCTTCACGAGATCGTCCCGAAGCTGACCGAGCTCGTGCGCGCGCGCGGCTGACGACTCGTGGCCAGGCCGATCGACTTCGCACCGCCGTTCGGCCCCATCGACGCGGTGGGGACGCCGACCGATCCGCCGGAAGAGCGGATCGAGGTCGGGGTGGCGATCGTGGGCGCGGGACCGGGCGGGCTCGCGTGCGCGATCCGCCTGGGACAGCTCCTCGAGGAGCATCCGGATGTCCGTGAGCGTCTCGGAGAGGTTCCCGATCGCGGTCCTCGAGAAGGGCAAGCAGCCGGGATCGCATCTCCTCTCCGGCGCCGTCGTCAATCCGTCGCCGCTCCGCGAGCTCTTCCGCGGGCGGCTGAAGACGGCCGACCTCCCGACCTACGGCGAGGTGCCGGGCGAGGCGGTCTACGTCCTCACGCGGCGCTCGTCGTATCGCATCCCGCCTCCGCCGACGATGCGGAACCACGGCAACGTCATCCTCTCCGTCTCGGCGCTCGGGCGCTTCCTCGCGGAGCAGGCCGAGGCCGTCGGCGCGGTCGTGCTGCCCGAGACGTCGGCGACGAAGCTCCTCGTCCAGCACGGCCGCGTGCTCGGGGTGCGAACGGGTGACCGCGGTCGCGGGCGCGCCGGGGAGAAGCTCCCGACCTTCGAGGCCGGGAACGACATCGTCGCGGGTCTGACCGTTCTCGCCGAGGGCTCGCAGGGCTTCCTGACGGGCGCGGCGATCGACGAGTTCGGGCTGCGGGGCGCGAATCCGCAGATCTGGGCGCTGGGCGTGAAGGAGGTCTGGCGGGTCCGGAGGCCGCTGCGGAAGATCGTCCACACGATGGGCTGGCCGCTCCGCACGTCGCCGAGCTTCGGCGAGTTCGGCGGGTCGTTCATCTACCCGATGGGCGACGAGCTCGTCACGATCGGGTTCGTCGCGGGGCTCGAGTCGGCGGACGTCGAGTTCTCCGTCCACGACGTCCTGCAGGAGTTCAAGACGCATCGGCTCGTCTGGAAGATCCTCCGCGGCGGCGAGCGGGTCGCGTGGGGGGCGAAGACGATCACGGAGGGTGGCTACTACTCGCTGCCGTCGCGGTTCAACGCGCCCGGGCTCCTGCTCGTCGGGGAGGGCGCCGGGCTCGTCAACGTCCCGCGGCTCAAGGGGGTGCACTACGCGATCGAGTCGGGCCGCCTGGCGGCCGAGGCGGCGTTTCGCGCGCTCCAGCGCGGGGAGGTCGTGAGCCGCATCGGCGCTCTCGACTCGTACGACGCAGCACTGCGCGCGAGCAAGCACTGGAAGGAGCTGTACGAGGTGCGCAACATGCGCCAGGCGTTCGACAAGGGGTTCTTCGTCGGCGGCGCGCTCGCGAGCATGATGACCGTCACGAAGGGACGCGCGCCGAACGGCCGCTTCCCGACGCATCCGAACTCGGCCGCGCCGCTCAAGCGGACGGGACGCGCCGCGCGCTATCCCGCTCCGGACGGGAAGTACCTCTTCGACAAGCTCTCCTCGGTCTTCGCCTCCGGCAACCGGACGCGCGACGACCAGCCCAACCACCTCAAGGTGCGCACGACGGTGCGGCGCCCCGTCGCCGAGGCGTGGAAGTGGATGTGCCCGGCGCACGTGTACGAGGTCGGCCGAGACGTCGGCGACGGGATGGTCACCGTCGAGATCACGCCGTCGAACTGCGTTCAGTGCGGCGCGATCAGCGCCAAGGGCGGTCGCCTCACGCCGCCCGAGGGCGGCTCCGGCCCCGAGTACACGCTCACTTAAGAACAGTGGCTGGTGTCAGACGCCGTGTCTGACACCTGACATGTCGGGTGCGGACGTGTCTCTGGGCGCTGCTGCTACGGGCCGGCGTGGGCTGCCTGCCAGGCCCGCGCCATCGCGACGCGGTCCGCGAGGGTCGGGTGCGTCCCGAGCATGAGCTGCGTCCAGAGCGGCGGGCGGGATCCTCGAGCGACGTCGACGAGAAGTTGCCATGACGCCCTCGAGCGCCGCCGGGTCTCTGCGTCACCTCGAGCGCCTTCCAGTCGGCCTCCGCCTCCATCCGGCGTGAGATGGCGTTCGACAGCGGAGCCGCCGCGAGCTGGAGCACGGCGACGACGAGCAGCGCGAGAGGAACCGCCTGCCGGTGTCCCCATCCCTCCGCGGCGGCGCGTCGCGCGCATGAGGAGCCAGGCACCGGGGACCGCGAAGAGCGCGAACCAGGCGATGCCCTTCGGGAGGTGGTGCTGCGAATGGTGGCCGAGCTCGTGCGCGAGGACGACTCGCTGCTCGTCCTCGGTGAACGGACGGCGCAGGATCGTGTCCCAGACGACGACGCGTCGCGACGGCCCGACCCCGTACGCATATGCGTTCGCCTGGTCGGTGTCGTCGCTGACCTTCTCGACGCGAATGGGGATGCGTCCGAGGCCGAGCTCCGCTCGTACTCGCGCGCCGAGGCGAGCAACGCCTGATTCTTCAGCGGGTCGGTGGTGAAGTCGAGGTACGGCGAGACGAACGTGAAGAGCGCGCCGATCGCGACGAAGACGGCGGCCCCGGGAGCCACCAGCGCTCGCCGAGCCTTGCGCGCGAGGCCCATCACGATCAGAAGCGCGAGGCAGACCGAGAAGAACTCGGCCGCGAGCGTCGCCCAGCCCTGGAGCGCCCAGTCGAGGTAGCCGAGCTTCGACTGCGCGTTGTGACGCTCCCACCAGTGCGCCGCGAGCCCGAACGGGAGGCCGACGAGCCACACGATTCCGAGTCCGAGCATTCCGAGCAGCATCCCCGTGCCGATCGGGCCGGCCGCCGACTCCTTCGCGAAGGCGATCCCGCGGCGCGCGTAGAGCGCGAGCGTGACGAGGAGAGCGACCTGCGCGAGGAGCCAGTCGACGTAGAAGAAGCGCTCGTACCGCTCGGCCCGGGCGACGGCTCGGGCCCGAAGACCTGGCCGACGTCGACGTGGCCCAGAACGAGATCGTCCGGCACTGCCGAGGGATAGAGGACGAACGCGGCGAACGCGAGCGCTCCGAGGGCGAGCGCCGCGGCGGCGACGTATCTCAGAAGGCGTCCCCGGGTGCTGCGATCGGCGCGAGGGCCACCTCGTCCGGCACGCGCGGGCTACCGCGGAGCACCGGCGCCGCATACGGGTAGCGATCGGTTACGAGGAGCGCGTATGCGTACGTCTGTGCCGAGTAGCGTAGGCAAGCCGCTCCGAGATTCCGCATGCCCTCGGGCATCCGCGCTGTCGCGAGCGCGTACCACCAGGCGAGGAACGCGATGACGAGGGCGACTCCGCCGAGCGCACTCGCGACGATGAACGCCGGGATCGAGAGGAAGAACCGGAACAGGATGCGCCACCGGCTCTGACTCGGAGTCGGATCGATCTCGAGGTCGACTCCGTAGGTCCCGGCGCGTCCCGTGAAGCCGGGGAAGCGACGGCCGACGAGGTACACGAACGCGAACACGTGCGTCGCATAGCGGACGTATCCCGCGAGGAAGCGCTGGAGCCCACCCGGCACCCTCCCGGTCACGAGCGCCGCGAACCAGGCCGCCACGACCGCGAAGAACGCCGCGATCGCCCACAACGCCAACCACACGAAGTGCGGGATCGCGAGGAAGAGCCGGAAGAGCACGGTGAGTCGCGGCCGTTCGAGGTCGTCGTCGACGACGACGCGAATCGGGTGCTCCGGCAGGTCGGAGTACTCCTCCGCGAGTGCCGGATCGGAGGTCGGATAGCGGGGCGTGAGAAGGAGCAGGTAGCCGCCGGCTTGCGCTCCGTAGCCGAGCGCGAACGACACGAGATCGCGAAGCCCTCGGGGCGCCCTTCCGCGCGCGAGGATCGCGAACCACGCGACGAATGCCGCGGCGGCCGCGACGCCGCCCACGCTCGAGAACGTCCACCACCTCGCCTCGCCGCCTCCACGCGAGGCGCTCCACGAGCCCTGGCTCTCCGAGCCCGATGCGAAGCCGGCGCCGAGCGCGGCGGCGAGCGCCAGCGCGGGAAGCGCGAGAACGAGCCGGAAGAAGCCGCCCCAGCGTCCCTGCCGTACCGGGGCGTCGACCTCGAGGTCGACCGGGTAGTCGTCCTGGCAGCGGAACCACGGGTACGGGTTCGCCGCGAGGAAGACATACGCACCCACCTGGGTCGCGTAGCGGACGTAGGACGCGACGAAGTCGTGCAGGCTACTCGGGACCTCGCCCTGGATCAGGACCGCGAGCCAGTTCACGAACGCGACGACGAATGCCGCGATCGCGCGCAGCGCCAACCAGACGATCAGCGGGATCGCGAGGAAGAGCCGGAAGAAGACGGTGAGGCGGCTGCGCTCGAGATCGTCGCGGACGAGGAGCCGGATCGGTCGTTCTTCGACGGTCGCCACGAGCCTATTCTGATGCACCAGTACGATCGCGCGATGTCGGTCTCGCCCGACGACGTCGCGCGCGCTGCACAGGTGATCCGCGGACGGCTCCAGCGAACGCCGATCCTCTCCAGCCGGACGCTCGGGCCGGAGGTCTTCTTGAAGGCGGAGCTCTTCCAGCGCACCGGGTCCTTCAAGCCGCGCGGCGTGCTGACGAAGCTCGCCTCGCTCTCATCCGAGGAGCGGGCGCGCGGCGTGATCGCGGCGTCGGCCGGAAACCACGCCGCTGCGCTCGCGTTCGGCGCCCGCGAGGAGGGGATCGACGCGCTCGTCGTCATGTTCCAGGGCGCGAGCGAGGTCAAGCGTGCCGCAGCGGAGTCCTACGGGGCGGCGATCGACCAGCAGGCGACGGGACCGGGGGACGTCTTCGAGCGCCTCGCCGAGCTCCAGGAGGAGACCGGGCGCGTCCTCGTCCATCCGTTCGACGACCCGCTCGTCGTCGCAGGGCAGGGCACCGTCGGCCTCGAGATCCTCGAGGACGTCGAGGGGGTCGACACGATCGTCGTGCCGTGCGGCGGCGGGGGGCTCGTCGCAGGGATCGCGGCGGCGGCTGCCGGAAGCGACGTGCGCGTCCTGCCCGTCGAGCCGGAGTCCTCCAGGGCGCTGCACGCGGCGCTCGAGGCGGGGGAGCCGGTGCGGGTCGAGGCCGGGCTCGATCGCCGACGGCCTGAACGCCCCCTTCGCGGGCGGAATCGCGACGGAAACGTTCGCCCGGCTCGGCACCGACCCCGTGCTCGTGAGCGAGGGCGAGATCGAGGACGGCTTCCGCTTCCTCTACGAGCGCGCGAAGCTCGCCTGCGAGCCGGCCGGCGCGGCAGCGGTCGCCGCCGTGCTCGCCGGGAAGGTCGAGGGCGACTCGGATCGTCTGCGTCGTCTCGGGCGGGAACGTCTCGACGCCGACCGCCACTGGTATCCTGGCCAGCCGATGAAAGCCGACATCCATCCCGACTACGTCCTCGCGCACGTGACCTGCTCGTGCGGCAACGAGTTCTGGACGCGCTCGACGAAACCGGAGCTCCACGTGGAGATCTGCGCCGAGTGCCACCCGTTCTACACGGGCAAGCAGAAGCTCGTCGACACCGGCGGTCGGGTGGAGCGCTTCCAGCGCCGGCTCGAGAAGGCCGGCGCACGCCGCGGCGACAGCGACTAGCTCACACATGGCCGTCAGCTACGGCGGGCAGGCCGTTCTCGAGGGCGTGATGATGCGCAGCCCGTCGAGCTGGGCGGTGGCCGTGCGCACGCCCGAGGGGGACATCACCGAGGTCGTGCAGGACATCGACTCGCCGATGCAGCGGCGCAAGGTGTGGCGCCTGCCGATCGTGCGGGGCGTCATCGCGCTCGGCGAATCGCTCGCGATCGGATTCCGGGCGCTCGCCATCTCCGCGAACGTCGCCTCGCAGGAGCGCGACGAGGACGGCGAGATCAACACGCAGATCAGCCGTGGCCAGATCGTCTTCTCGTTCGTGATCGCGATCGGGTTCGCGTTGCTCCTCTTCAAGGTCGGGCCGGCGCTCCTGACGACGTGGCTCCCGATCGACTCGACCGGTCTCTTCGTCGTCGTGGAGGGGGTGATCCGGGTCGCCGTCTTCATCGCCTACATCCTCGTGATCTCGCTCCTGCCGGACCTCCGCCGCGTCTTCCAGTACCACGGCGCCGAGCACAAGGCGATCAACGCCCTCGAGGCCGGCGCAGAGCTGACGCCCCGCAACGTGCAGAAGTTCAGTTTGATCCACCCACGTTGCGGAACAGCGTTTTTGCTCTGGGTCATGGTGATCGCGATCTTCGTGTTCGCGTTCGTCGGGCGACCGGTCTGGTACTGGCTCATCGCGAGCCGGATCCTGCTCCTGCCGGTCATCGCAGGGCTCGCGTACGAGCTCATCCGCTACGCGGGCAAACACCAGGACAACCGCGTCCTGATGACGCTGCTCGCGCCCGGGCTCTGGCTCCAGCGGCTCACGACGCGCGAGCCCTCGGACGACCAGGTCGAGGTCTCGATCCAGGCGCTGCGGCGGGTGATGGAGAAGGAAGCGGCCGAGACCCCCGAGGAACGCCGCCTCGAGTCGCGCGTCGAGGTCATGGCCTAGTGCCCCGGATCGTCCGCGAGGCGGAGATCGACTGGGAGGGCACAACGGCCCGAGGGTCGGGCGTCGTCCGGGCGCTGAGCACGGGCTCGTTCGAGCTCGCGACCACGATCGCCTCGAGGGTCGAGATCGTCGACGGGAAGACCAGCCCGGAGGAACTCCTCGCCGCCGCCCACGCCACGTGCTTCGTCACGTCGCTCGGTAGCGAGCTCGCCCGCGTGGGTACTCCTCCGGAGAACATGCACGTGCGCTGCACGATCACGATGGACGAGGTCGAGGGCTCGGGGCACCGAATCGTCGCCTCGCACATCGCGGCCCGCGCCGTCGCGCCCGGTGCCGATGCCGAGACGTTCGCCGCTGCGGCACAGGCCGCGGACGAGGGTTGCCCGTTCTCGGCGCTGATCAGAGCGAGCGCCCGCGTCACCGTCGACGCAACGCTGGAGGAGGAAGGCTGATGTCGGACCGCACCGCACACGTGACTTGGACGGGTTCGCTCATGGACGGCTCGGGGGCGATCACGCAGGTCGGAAGTGGCGCCTTCGGGCCACTCGACATCACCTGGGGTTCGCGGGCCGAGGAGTCCGACGGGCGCACGAGCCCGGAGGAGCTCATCGCCGCGGCGCATGCCGCATGCTTCTCGATGGCCCTCTCGCACGGCCTCGCCCAGGCGGGCACGCCTCCGGAGAAGCTTGACGTGGATGCCACCGTCACCTTCGTCCCGGGGACGGGGATCACGAAGATCGCACTCGGCGTCGTCGCGGAAGTACCCGGGCTGGACGAGACCGCATTCGCCGCAGCGGCGCAGGCGGCGAAGGAGAACTGCCCGGTCTCGACGGCCCTCGCGTCCGTTCCGGAGATCTCGCTGGACGCACGCCTGGCCGCGTAGGCACCGGCGCTAACCTGCGGCGATGGCCATCGAGCGGCTCGTCGACGAGCTCGACCGCTCCTACGCGGAGGCGCAGGAGCGCATGGCCGATCCCACGGTCTACAACGACCACCGTCAGGCCGCGGACGCCGGTCGCCGGCTGAAGGAGCTCGAGACCCCGAAGCGGCTCGCGGACGAGTGGCGGCAGGCGCGCGACGACCTCGAGGCGGCTCGGGGCGATCCCGAGCTCGCGGGGATGGCGTCGGAGCTCGAGGACGAGGTCGAGCGCCTCGAGTCGGAGCTGCAACTCGCGCTCGTCGAGCGCGACCCCGCCGACGAGAAGGACGTCATCGTGGAGGTCCGGCAGGGGGTCGGTGGAGACGAGGCGGCGCTCTGGGCCGGGGACGTGCGCCGGATGCTCACGCGCTACGCGGAGCGGCTCGGGCTCCGGACGGAGACGCTCTCGACGAGCGAGAGCGAGGGCGGCGGCGTGAAGGAGGCGGTGTTCGCCGTCAAGGGCCAGGGCGCGTTCTCGATCTTCAAGTTCGAGGGTGGAACCCATCGCGTGCAGCGCGTTCCCGAGACCGAGTCGCAGGGGCGGATCCACACGTCGACGGCGACGGTGGCGGTGATGCCGGAGGCCGAGGAGGTCGAGGTCGAGATCGCGGAGAACGACCTCAAGGTCGACGTCATGCGCTCGACGGGCCCCGGCGGGCAGAGCGTGAACACGACGGACTCGGCGGTGCGGATCACCCACCTGCCGACGGGCCTCGTGGTCGCGATGCAGGACGAGAAGTCGCAGCTGCAGAACCGCCAGAAGGCAATGCGCGTGCTGCGCGCGCGGCTGTACGAGCTCGAGCGCGAGAAGCAGCAGGCCGAGCTCGCGGCGTCGCGGCGCTCGCAGATCGGGACGGGCGAGCGCGCGGAGAAGATCCGCACCTACAACTTCCCGGAGAACCGCGTCACGGACCACCGGATCAAGCTCACGCTGCATCGCCTCGACCAGGTGCTGGAGGGCGACATGGGAGAGCTCACGGAGGCCCTCCGAGCGGAGGATCAGCGCCAGGCGCTCGCCGCGGCCTCGGCGTGACCGTCCGCGAGGCGCTCGCCTCGAGCGCGGAGCGACTGGCGGCGGCGGGCGTCGAGTCGCCGCGCGTCGACGCCGAGATCCTCGTCGCGCACGTCCTCGGCCGCCGTCGCTCCGAGCTCGCGCTCGATCCGGCCCGAGCGCTCGGCGACGAGGAGCTCGCCTCCTTCGAGTCGCTCGTCGCGCGCCGGGAGGCTGCGCGAGCCGCTCGCTTACGTCCTCGGGGAGTGGGGGTTCCGGAGGCTCACCCTCCACGTCGATCCGCGTGTCCTCGTGCCGCGTCCCGAGACGGAGATCGTCGTCGAGCGCTGCCTCGAGCGCATCGTCGGCATCGCCGAGCCTCGCGTACTCGACGTGGGGACGGGAAGCGGCGCGATCGCGCTCGCGATCGCGGACGAGCATCCTGGCGCGCGCGTCACCGCCCTCGACGTATCGCCGGGAGCGCTCGAGGTCGCGCGGGCGAACGCCGAGCGAACCGGGCTCGCGGCTCGAGCTGCGCGAGTGAGGATCTCTTCGACGGCCTCCCCGCAGGGCCGTGGGATCTCGTCGTCTCGAACCCGCCGTACGTCCGTCCGGAGGAGATCGGCTCGCTCGCGCCCGAGGTCCGCGAGTGGGAGCCGCGCGACGCGCTCGTCGGGGTGGGGGCGATCGAGGCGATCGCGCGCGGAGCATCGATCGTGCTGCGGCCGGGCGGTGCGCTCGTCCTCGAGGTCGCCGACGGATCGGCACGGGAGGTGGCGGATCTCCTTGCGAGTCGCAGCTATGCGGACGTCAGTGTGACCCGCGACCTGACCGATCGCGAGCGCGTCGTCGAGGGCGTGCGCGCGTGAGCTCGATCGACGAGGTCGTCCGCGCGCTCGAGGCGGGAGAGCTCGTCGTGATCCCGACGGACACCGTCTACGGTCTCGCGTGCCTTCCGGATCTCGAAAACGGCGGTCCGCGCGCTCTCGGCTCTCAAGCGGCGCCCGCCCGAGCAGCCGATCGCGCTCGTCGGCGCGAGCGTCGAGGTTCTGCGGAACCTCGTGCCGGAGCTGCCCGAGCGAGGGGTCCTCTCGGGGCCGTTCACGGTCGTCATGCCGAACCCGAAGCGCCGCTTGCCCTGGCTCACCGGGAGCCGGCCGGACACGATCGGCGTGCGCGTCCCCGACCTGGCGGGCGCCGCAGCCGAGGTCCTCGGCCGCGTCGGCGTGGTCGCGGCGACGAGCGCCAACCTCCACGGCGGCCCCGATCCCCGTCGGCTCGACGACGTCCCGGCGGAGATCCTCGCCGGCGTCTCCGCCGTGCTCGACGGCGGGGAGCTGCCGGGCACGGCGTCGACCGTGATCGACGTGACCGGCGCCGAGCCCGTCGTGGTCCTCCGCGAGGGGGCGGTGCACTGCGGCCGAGGCCCTTCGGCGCATGTCCCGTGTCAGACACCGTGTCTGATCACGTGACCGGGCTCTTTGGCGCATGTCCGGTGTCAGACGCCTGGCGGAGTAGCATCACGCGACATGGCGACGACGCCGCTGACGCTCGAGGATCTCCGCACCGCGGGCCTCGCAGACGTCGATCCCGAGGTCGCGTCGCTGCTCGAGCGCGAGCTCGAGCGCCAGCGCGGCGAGATCGAGCTGATCGCGTCCGAGAACTTCACGTGGCCGGCGATGCTCGAAGCGGTGGGCAGCGTCCCCACGAACAAGTACTCCGAGGGGTATCCGGGACGCCGCTACTACGGCGGGTGCGAGGTCGTCGACGAGATCGAGCAGCTCGCGATCGACCGCGCAAAGGAGCTCTTCGGCGCGGAGCACGCGAACGTCCAGCCGCACGCGGGCGCACAGACGAACATGGCCGTGTACTTCGCGGTGCTGCAGCCGGGCGACACGATCCTCTCGCTCGAGCTCTCGCACGGCGGGCACCTGACCCACGGGCTGAAGGTGAACTTCTCGGGGCGCCTCTACGAGATCGTCCACTACGGGGTCTCGCGCGAGACGAACCTCGTCGACTACGACGACGTCCTGCGCCTCGCGCAGCAGCACCGGCCGAAGCTCATCGTCTGCGGCGGCTCCGCGTATCCGCGCACCGTCGAGGCCTCGCGCTTCCGCGAGATCGCCGACGAGGTGGGCGCGCTCCTGCTCTGCGACATGGCCCACTTCGCGGGGCTCGTCGCCGCCGGCCTCCATCCGAATCCGGTCGAGCACTGCGACTTCGTCACCTCGACGACGCACAAGACGCTCGCCGGGCCGCGCTCGGGCTTCGTCCTCTGCCGTGAGGAGCACGCGCAGGCGCTCGATCGCGCGGTCTTCCCCGGGATGCAGGGCGGGCCGCTGAATCACGTCATCGCGGCGAAGGCAGCGTGCTTCCGGATCGCGGCGCTCGGAGCCGTTCCGCGACTACCAGCGTTCCGTACGGGCGAACGCCGACGCGCTCGGGGAGGCGCTGCAGGCGGGCGGGCTCGACGTCCTCACGGGCGGGACGGACACGCACCTCCTCCTCGTCGACCTCCGCGGAAGCGACTGGACGGGCAAGGACGCCGAGGAGCGTCTCGCCGAGGTCTCGATCACCGTGAACCGCAACACCGTTCCGTTCGACGAGCGTCCCCCGACCGTCTCGTCGGGCTTCCGCGTCGGCACGCCGGCGATGACGATGCGCGGGTTCGACACGGACGACTTCCGTGAGGTGGGCGCGATCATGTGCGGCGCCTTCGCGGAGGACGCGGACCTCGCAGCGCTCTCCGCGCGGAGTGCCGCGCTCCTCGAGCGCCGCCCCCTCTATCCCGGCCAGGCCGCTTTCCCCACCTTCGGCGGGGACAGCGCCTAGGTCAGAGCGCCCATGGATTCCGCTGCTCATCTAGTTACTTCCGGCACCGGCACGGTGACGGAGGTGACGCATCCGCTCGTGCAGCACAAGCTCGGCCTCCTCCGGGACGTCACGACGACGACGCAGATGTTCCGGCAGCTCGTGAACGAGCTCACGCTCCTCCTCACGTACGAGGCGACGAAGGACCTGGCCGACGAGGAGGTCGAGATCGAGACGCCGCTCGAGCACATGACCGCGCGGAGGATCTCGGGCAAGAAGGTCGCGGTGTGCCCGATCCTGCGCGCCGGGATGGGGATGCTCGACGCCGTCCTTTCGCTCGTGCCGGGCGCACGGGTGGGCTTCATCGGCCTCTTCCGCGACGAGGAGACGCTCGAGCCGGTCGAGTACTACGTGAAGCTCCCGGGCGACATCGCCGACCGCGACGTCATCCTTCTCGACCCGATGCTCGCCACCGGGAACTCCACCGCGGCCGCCGTCGAGACCGTGAAGCGCGCAGGAGCGACGTCGGTACGGCTCATCGCGCTCATCGCCGCGCCGGAGGGGATCGAGCGCGTCCACCGTGAGCACGGGGACGTGCCCATCGTCGTCGCGTCCGTCGACCGCGGGCTGAACGAGAAGGGCTACATCCTCCCGGGCCTCGGCGACGCAGGCGACCGCCTGTACGGGACGAAGTAGCGCGGCATGGTCTTCGACGAGCTGCGGACGTCGCCGGAGGTCCTCTACGGGGCGGTCATCGCGTTCGTCATCGTCGTCCTCCTGACACCCGCCGTCGGCGGCATGGCGCGCCTCCTCGGCGCCGTCGACCGGCCCGACGCGCGCCGGATCAACCGGCGTACGATCCCGCGCCTGGGTGGGCTCGCGATCTTCCTCGGGATCCTCGTGCCCGCGCTCGCGTTCCTCGACCTCTCCGGCGAGAGCCGCGGCGTGCTCCTGGGCGCTGCGATCGCGACGGTCGTCGGCGCCGTCGACGACTTCCGGGGCCTCTCGCCGACCGTGAAGCTCCTCGGCCAGGTGGTCGCCGCCTCGATCCCGTGCGCCTTCGGCGTCTGGATCGACCACGTCACGTTGCCCTTCGTCGGCGTCCTCGACATCCCGGCGTGGATCGGCATGCCGCTCTCGGTCGTCTTCATCGTGGCCGTGATGAACATGGTCAACTTCCTCGACGGGCTCGACGGGCTCGCCGCGGGGGTGTGCGGCATCGCCGGAGTCACCTACGCGATCCTCGCGCTCTCCCTCGGCAAGCCGGATCCGGCGATCCTCTCGGCGATCGTCGCCGGCGCCTGCCTCGGGTTCCTCCGTCACAACTTCTTCCCGGCGCGGATCTTCATGGGCGACTCGGGCGCGCTCTGCCTCGGGTTCATCCTGGCGGCGGTCTCCATCCAGGGGCTGCTGAAGACTGCGTCGACGGTCGTCCTCGTGCTCCCGCTGCTCGTCCTCGCGGTGCCGATCATGGACACGTCGTTCGTCGTCGCACGGCGACTGAAGCACTCGCGGCCCATCTACACGGCCGACCGGAGCCACCTCCACCACCGGTTCCTGAACATCGGCTTCTCGCAGCGGAGGGCCGCGGTCACGATGTGGCTGTGGTGCGCGAGCCTCGCCGGAGCGGCGCTCGCGACGCGGTTCGTCCCCTTCCGGGAGGGCGGGAGCTGGCATCCGTTGGAGACGCTCGCCGTCGCCGCGATCGCGCTCTTCGCGGTCGCCTTCTCGGTCTACGTCGTCTATCTCCTCGAGATCGTCAAGCTCGCGAACCCGCGTGTGCGACGCAGGGACCGCGAGCAGGAGGACGCGCGTGAGCGCATGTCCGCGTAGGGCCGAGACGCAACCTTCGCTCGTTGCAAATCGTTACTTGCGCTCGAGCGCTGCTTGGGTTCAGCGGCGGTAGCAGGTGAGCTCGATGACGTTCCCGTCCGGATCCGGGATGTAGAGCGAGCTCGCGAAGCCGTGCTCCTCGGGGCGGAACGCGACGCCGCGCTCTTCCAGGTGCGCGCGGGCGCCCGCCAAGTCGGCGGCCTCGAGCGCGAAGGCGACGTGCCGGAGCCCGGCGGACTCCCGGTCCCGCGGTCCGAGGTCCGACGCCGCCTGGAACAGCGCGATGCAGGCGCCGAAGGCGCCGAGGAAGACAGGCTCGTCGTCGGCGGCCGGCTCGTTCTTCTGGTCGAGCCCGAGTGTCTCGAGGTACCAGGCGATCGAGCCTTCACGGTCGCGAACGTTCAGCGAGACGTGGTCGAGCCTCTGCAGGTGAAACGTCGTCACGCATCTCTCCTCTCCGAGGGTCGGGAACGCCGAACGAAGTCGGCGAGTCGGTGGTTGAACTCCGGGTGACGCTGGACAGCGTGGCCGAAGCCGGGCAGTACCAGACGTTCGGCGTCGAGTTCGCGCTCGAGGACGTCGCAGATCGCGTCGAACGCGGGATGGTGGGCGCCGGAGACGACGAGCTTCGGGAACGGCCGGTCGGCGAGCGCGTCCAGCGGGATGTCGGCCTCCCAGGGGCCGCGCTCCACGGCGAGCGCGCGGGCGCCCTGCTCGAGCTCGGGCGGCAGTGGCTGCGGCGGGTCGAACTCCGAGCCGACCGCGTGCAGGAACCGGCGCAGGAAGATCTCCGGGTCGTCCGTCGAGCTCGAGGCATAGAGGAGCCGGCCTGCCTCGGCGAAGTCCTCCACGACGGGGGTCCCAGCGGCGACCCGCGTCGCCGGCGGCTCGATGACCGTGAGAGAGGCAATCGCCTCGGGCCGGCTCGCGGCTGCGAGCAGCGCGACGACGGCTCCGTAGGAGTGTCCGACGAGATGGTCTCCGGGCTCGAGCAGCCGCGCGACGAGCTGCGCGTCCGCTTCGAAGTCGACGCGGTCGACGGGAGGATTCGGCGGGAAGCCCGGCCGCTCGACGACCACGAGCTCGAACTCGCCGGCGAGCGGGCGCTGCGCCGTCCACGTCGCGCGACCGCCGACGACGCTGCCGTGCACGAGCACGAGGCGCTCCATCGCGCCATCCTAACGGTGTCACGAGCGAGGCGATTTTTCGCTTTTCGAAAGCGATGTAGCTGTTACAAGGAGGGTGATATGCTCCGCTCGGGATGACGCCGGACGCGGCCCCTTCACCTCATTCGCTCGCGACCGCCTCGGGGCTGCTGCTCGGCGCGCTCGCCGCGGCGATGCTCGTCGGCGCACTCGTCGGGTGGGCGCTCGGCGGGGCCGCGATCGGGCTCCTGATCGGAGCGATCATCGGGATCCCGCTCGGCGTGCTCGTCGTGTACCAGGTCTACGGGCGCAGGCAGGCGTCGTGAGCGCTGGGATCTTCTCGACGCCTCGAGCGGTTCCGAGCCGCATCGGCCCAACGGTCGCGGGCGCCACGGTGATCGCGCTCGCGCTCCCGGTCTTCGCCGTCGCCGGCTGGCCGCTCGCCGGCTGGCTGCTCGCCGCGGTCCTCTGGGCCGCCGCGGAGATCTTCGCCCTCGTACTGGCGCGGCTCCCGGGCCGTCCCGATAACCTCGCCGCCGCGGGCATGCGGGGCATCGGAACAACCTCTCGAGGGCTTCTCGTCGGCGTGGTGCTCGTGATCGTCACGGTGTCGAACGAGAGCGTCGGCATCGCTGCCGCGCTCATGTACGCCGTGGCGTTCACGGTCGAGCTCGGGGTCGGGCTCGCGACGTACTTCGGCGCCGAGGAGAAGGCGTGAAGCGCGTCGTCGCCGCCCTCGCCCTCGCGGCGCTGGCGCTCCCTTCCGTCGCGTTCGCCGCCTCGGACCAGACGAACGAGGGGAAAGGCGCGTTCATCTCCGACGAATGGGAGCTGCACGACTGGATCCCGATCCACCTCGGCCCTCTCGACCTGTCGATCAACAAGGCCGTCGCCTATCTCATGCTCGGGACGATCGTCTCGATCGTCATCGGGATCGTCTTCATGCGCGTGAAGGTCGGCAAGGATCCGACGCGCCGGCAGGCGCTCGGCGAGACGATCTACGAGGTCGCCCAGGTGCAGGTCGCCGAGCAGGGGCTGCCCACGAAGGCGATCGGACGCTGGTTCCCGTACGTGGCCTCCCTCATGGTCTTCATCTGGACCGTCAACATGCTCGGCTTCGTCCCGCTGCCGCTATCGGACGAGAAGGTCACGATCGCGGGCCTGGAGGTGCCGACGCTCGCAATCTTCGCGGCCACGTCCACTCTGTCCGTCACGCTCGCGCTCGCGCTCATGACGTTCGTCTTCACGCACGTCGAGGGCATCCGCGAGAACGGCACGTGGGCGTACTTCAAGAGCTGGATCCCCGACGTCCCGAAGGCGATGTTGCCCCTGATCGTCCCGCTCGAGATCCTCGGGCAGTTCATGCGCCTGATCAGCCTCTCGGTCCGGCTCTACGCGAACATGCTCGCGGGCCACATGCTGATCCTCACGTTCATCGGCTTGATCTTCCTCACGAGCTGGGTTGTCTTCCCGTTCTCCGTCGTCCTGGCCACGATCTTCTACCTCTTCGAGGTCGTCATCGTCGTCTCGATCCAGGCGTATATCTTCGCCGCCCTGTCCGCCATCTACATCGGCTCGGCCATCGAGCCCGAGCACTAAGGAGGAGTTTCCTCGATGCTTTCCTCGTTCTTCTTCCTCGCCGCCGCCGCCGACGGCGCCGACGCGGGCAAGGCGATCGCCCTGGCCCTCGGCATCGGCCTCGGAGCTCTCGGCGCCGGCGTCGGCATCGGCAACATCTTCGGCTCCATGATCCAGGCCGTGGCCCGTCAGCCCGAGCTCCGCGGAGAGCTGCAGGGCATCCAGTGGCTCGGGTTCGCCCTCACCGAGGCGGTCGTGTTCTACGGCCTCATCGGCGGGCTCCTCGCCTACGTGCTCGTCTGACGATGCCGTCGCTCGCCGCATCCGGCCTGATCGAGGTCGTCCCGGGTCTGATGATCTGGACGCTGATCTGCTTCGCGATCACGTTCTTCGTCCTACGGAAGTTCGCCTTCGGGCCGATCCAGAAGACCATCGACGACCGCCGCGAGCGCATCCGCACGGCCGTGGACGAGGCCGACAGGGCGCGTGACGAGGCGCGCGAGCTTCTCGAGCAGCATCGCCAGCTCATCGTGGATGCCAAGGGCGAGGCGGCCGACATCCTTGCGGACACACGCAAGGTCGCGGACGCGCAGGTCGCGCGCGTGAAGGAGGAGGCCGAGGCGGACCGCGCTCGCCGGCTCGAGGAGACGAAGCGCCAGATCGACGCCGAGACGAAGCGCTCGCTCGACCTGATTCGCTCCGAGGTCGCCGACCTCACGCTCGAGGCCACTGCCCGCGTCACCGGCAAGGTTCTCGACGCGGAGGATCAGCGGCGCCTCATCGACGAGGCGATCTCCGAGCTCGACTTCTCCGCGCTGGAGAAGGACCACGCCTAGTGGCAGTCGCGCAGCGCATGTACGCCCGCGCGCTCTTCGAGGCGGCGCAGGAGGCGGACCGCGCGAACGCGGTGGACGCGGTGTCTTCCGACCTCGGCGCGCTCGCGGCCGCGACCGACGAGGTGCCGGAGCTTCGCGCGTTCCTGCGCAACCCTCAGATCGAGCCGGAGGGCAAGGCAGCGGTACTCGCGCAGCTCGCGACCGAAGCGGACGAGCTCGTCCGCAACTTCGTCCGGCTCGTCGCCGAGAAGGGGCGGGCGGGCGAGCTGCCCGAGATCGCGCGGGAGCTCGACGCGCTCGTCGCACGTGCGCAGAATCGCCTTGCCGTCGAGCTCACGACCTCGTACGAGCTGTCCGACGAGGAGGCGCGTTCGATCGTGCAGACGATCGAGAAGTCGTCCGGCCGCGCGGTCGAGGCGAGCCGCAGCGTCGACCCGAGCCTCATCGGCGGGATCGTCCTCCAGATCGGCTCGCATCGCGCGGACGGCAGCGTCCGCGGACGGCTCGAACGCCTGAGACACGAATTGGCAACCGCAACCGCATGAGAGACTCGAACACAGCGGCCGCGAAGCGGACGCCTTCAGGGAAGGCGCGAAGCGCCTTGTCCGCGAAGCGGGCCGGTGGAAGGGATCAGGGGGAACCGGGAGGTTCCCCAGGATGAGACAGCGACTGTTCCGCGCAGGCGGTATCCGCGCTCGCGCACAAAGGAGACCACCCGAATGAAGCTTCGCCCCGAAGAGATCACCTCGATCCTCAAGGACCGAATCCAGCAGTTCGACGTCGAGACCGACCTCTCCGAGGTCGGCACCGTCCTCCAGATCGGCGACGGCATCGCCCGCGTCCACGGCCTCGAGAACTGCGTCGCGCTCGAGCGCCTCGAGTTCGAGCACGGCGTGACCGGCATCGCGTTCAACCTCGAGGAGGACAACGTCGGAGTCGCGCTCTTCGGCGAGTGGCAGCACGTGAAGGAGGGCGAGCCCGTCCGGCGCACCGGCGAGGTCATGAGCGTCCCCGTCGGGGACGGCCTGCTCGGACGCGTCGTCGACCCGCTCGGCAACCCGCTCGACGGGCTCGGGCCGATCGAGGCGACGGAGCGCCGCCCGCTCGAGTTCAAGGCCCCGGGCGTCATCAGCCGGCAGCCGGTGAAGGAGCCGATGTACACCGGGCTCAAGGCCATCGACTCGATGACCGCGATCGGGCGCGGCCAGCGCGAGCTCATCATCGGCGACCGCTCGACGGGCAAGACCGCGGTCGCGATCGACACGATCCTGAACCAGCGCGGCGGCGACCTCGTCTGCATTTACGTCGCGGTCGGCCAGAAGGGCTCGACCGTGGCCCAGGTGGTGGAGCGCTTGCGCGACGCGGGCGCGATGGAGTACACGATCGTGATCTCCGCTCCCGCCCAGGAGGCCGCGCCGATCAAGTGGATGGCGCCCTTCGCCGGGTGCGCCATGGGCGAGCACTTCCTCTACTCCGGAAAGCACGCTCTCTGCATCTACGACGATCTCTCGAAGCACGCCGATGCCTATCGCCAGCTCTCCTTGCTGCTGCGCAGGCCGCCGGGCCGCGAGGCCTTCCCGGGCGATGTCTTCTACCTCCACTCGCGGCTGCTCGAGCGCGCGTGCAAGCTCTCCGATGACCTCGGCAGCGGCTCGCTGACCGCTCTCCCGATCATCGAGACGCAGGCAGGCGACATCTCCGCCTACATCCCGACGAACGTCATCTCGATCACCGACGGGCAGATCTTCCTCGAGTCCAGCCTCTTCTTCTCGGGCGTCCGCCCCGCGATCAACGTCGGCACCTCGGTGTCGCGCGTGGGCGGGAATGCCCAAACCAGGGCGATGCGGAAGGTGGCCGGGCGCCTGCGCCTCGACCTCGCCCAGTACCGCGAGCTCGAGGCGTTCGCCCAGTTCGGCTCGGAGCTCGACCAGGCGACGCAGAGCGCGCTCGCGCGCGGCGAGCGCATGGTCGCGACGCTCAACCAGCCTCAGTACGAGCCCTGGCCCATGGAGGAGCAGGTGGTCGCGATCTACTCGGGCATCAACGGCTGGCTCGACGAAGTCCCCGTCGGCCAGGTCCCGCGCTTCCACGACGAGCTGCGCGAGCATCTCCGCACCGAGGGCACCGTGCTCCAGGCGATCCGCGACTCGGGCGATCTCTCGGAGGACACCGAGGCGAAGCTCAAGGCGGAGCTCGAGCACTTCCAGGGCGTTTTCAGCGTGGAGGAGGAGAAGGGGCTCGTCGCGGGCTGATGGCTTCGGTCCAGGACCTCAAGCGGCGCATCCGCTCCGTCCGCAACACGCGGAAGATCACGCGCGCCATGGAGCTCGTCGCGGCGGCGAAGCTCCGGCGCGCCGAGCAGCGGATCACGGCGATGCGCCCGTACGCCGAGACCATGAACGAGCTGATCGGCGGAGTGGGGAGGGCGGCCTCCTCGGTTCGCCTCCCGCTGCTCGAGCAGCGGGAGAACGTCGAGGCGGTCGCGATCGTCCCGCTGACCGGCGACCGCGGGCTCGCCGGCTCGTTCAACGCGCAGGTCGTGCGCCGCGCGTTCGCACTCGAGCGTTCCCTCGAAGGCGAAGGCAAGGCCGTACGCTGGGTCGCCGTCGGCAAGAAGGGACGCTCCACCCTCACCTTCCGTCGCCGCGACCTCGCCGGCGCGTACACGGGCTTCACCGACCGGCCGGAGTACGCGGACGCGCAGGCGATCGCGCACCGGGTTTCGGAGCTCTTCACGGAGGGCGAGGTCGACCGGGTCGTGCTCGTCTACAACACGTACGTCTCCGCGCTGACGCAGCGCGTCACCGAGCAGGATCTCCTGCCGATCTCGGCCGAGGTTCTCACCAGTGACGAGGAGGAACGGGCCGACGACGCGCTCCGCGGCGACTTCATCTTCGAGCCCGAGCCCGAGGAGATCCTCGAGCGCCTGCTCCCCGTCTACCTCGAGACGCAGATCTACCGCGCGCTGCTCGAGTCGACGGCGTCCGAGCAGGGCGCGCGCATGACGGCGATGCGGAACGCGTCGAAGAACGCCGGCGACCTGATCGACTCCCTCACGCTGCGGATGAACCGCGCGCGCCAGGCAGAGATCACCCGGGAGATCCTCGAGGTCGTCGCCGGCGCGGAAGCGCTGACCTAACGACCCGCTAACAACCTCGCGTCGCGCGCGTAGAAGGGTGTAGCGCGCGGGATGACGACTCCGACCTCACCTCCGAGCCCGGCTACCATCGCCACGATGGAGCCGGTCGTGGGCGCGCCCGCCGAGCCCGAGCGCTTCGAGCGCGCAGGGGCGATCTCGGACCGCCTTCTCGACAACATCGAGACGGTCGTCTACGGCAAGCGCGACGAGATCAAGCTCGTCCTCACGGCGCTCGTGTGTGACGGCCACGTCCTGCTCGAAGACGTGCCGGGCACGGCGAAGACGGTGTTGGCTCGTGCGATCGCGGCGAGCATCGACGGTGCGTTGCCGCAGCGCATCCAGTGCACGCCGGATCTCCAGCCCACCGACGTCACGGGCCTCTCCGTCTTCGACCAGCAGACCCGCGCGTTCGAGTTCCGGCCCGGGCCGATCTTCGCGAACGTCGTACTCGTCGACGAGATCAACCGCGCGACGCCGAAGACGCAGTCCGCGCTCCTCGAGTCGATGGCCGAGCGGCAGGTGACGGTCGACGGCGTGTCGCGGGAGCTGCCGTACCCGTTCCTGATCCTCGCGACCGAGAACCCGATCGAGTACGAGGGCACGTTCCCGCTGCCCGAGGCGCAGCTCGACCGGTTCTTCCTGCGTACGGCGCTCGGCTACCCCGGCGCCGACGACGAGCTGCGCATCTTGACCGAGCAGCGCTACGCACACCCGCTCGACTCGATCGAGCCCGTGCTCTCGCTCGACGAAGTGGAGGAGCTGCACGACGCTGCGCAGCACGTCTACGTCGACGAGGCGTTGCAGCGCTGGGTCGTCGAGCTCGTGCGCGCGACCCGGCATCAGGAGACGATCGTCATCGGAAGCTCTGTCCGCGGGAGCCTGGCGCTCGAGCGCGCGGCCCGGGCGTGGGCGCTCCTCGACGGACGCAGCTACGTCGTCCCGGAGGACATCGAGCACCTGTTCGCCCCGGTGCTCGTGCACCGCGTCGTATTCACGCCGAGCTTCGTCGCGCGCGCGCGTTCGTCGGGGTGGGCCGCGGCGATCGAGGAGTTCCGGCTCGCCTGTCTGGAGGTCGCGCCCGCGTCCCGGCTCGGAGGCGGATCCGGTGTTCGAGCAGCCTCGTCCCGTCTAGAGCTGTGGGAGCGTCGCCGTGACCGCAGCACGGCTGACGTTCCCGCTCGTCCCGCGCGGCCGCGTCGTCGGCCTCTCGTTCGGTGCGTTGCGGAGCTTCCACCGCGGCGCCGGCACGGACGTCGCCGGCTCGCGGCCATACGTGCCCGGAGACGACATGGACGCCATCGACTGGCCGGCTTCGGCGCGACTGTCGACGGCGCGCGGCGGCGGACGAGTTCCTCGTCCGCGAGCGAATGGCCGAAGAGGCGCCGCGCGTGATGATCATCTGCGACCGCCGGCCGGAGATGTCCTACTTCGCCCCGCCGCTCCCGTGGCTCGACAAGCCGCGCGCGATGCGGACCGCCGTCGAGCTCATCCTCGCGAGCGCCGGCGCTGCGGGCGGATACGTCGGCTACCTCGATTTCGCCGACGGCGACGCCCACTGGCGCCCGCCGAAGGGCGAGCGCAAGCTCATCGAGCTCCGTGACGAGCGGCTGCAGTCGTCCGAGTTCGGGGGCCCGCCCGACTGGCTCGAGCGTTCCGTCGCCCACCTCGCCGAGTACCCGCGCGCAGTCACGGCCGGGACGTTCGTATTCGTCCTCTCCGACTTCCTCTCGCCCCACTCGGCCGACCTCTGGCTCGGCGCGGTCGAGCGCCGCTGGGACGTCGTGCCGATCGTGATCCAGGATCCGACCTGGGAGCAGAGCTTCCCGGACGTCGGAGGCATCGTCGTCCCGTTCCGGGATCCCCGGTCCGGTCGTGGCGCCGGCGCGCGATTGCGTGCGAAGGATGCGAGAGCGCGCCGGGCGCGAGAACGAAGAGCGGCTGCGCGCGCTGCTCGCATCGTTCGTCGGCCGTCGACCTCGACCCGGTGCTCGTCTCGTCCGACGACCCCGCGGACATCCTCGCCGCGTTCCTCGCCTGGTCGGAGCGCAGGCGAGCCAGGAGGGCCCTGCGCGCGTGACGACCGCGAGGAGAAACCGCGCCGTCGCGGTGGCCGCGATCGGCGTGCTCGCCGTCGTCGCTGTGCTCGCCGCGCTGCTCCTCACCGGACGCACTGCGCCCGCGAACAACGGGCTCTCGTCGGCGAGGCCGCTGCGCGCGAGCGCTGCCCTGCTTCCGGCTGCCGCGCTCTTCGGGGACACCGTCACGGCGCGCGTCCAAATCGTGACGAACACGAGCTTCGTGCAGCCCGATTCGCTCCGGGTAAGCGGCAACTTCGGTCCGTACCGCGAGGTCAGCCGTCCCGTGGTCGACCGCCGCCGCGTCGGGAGCACCGAGGAGGTCGTGTGGACGACCAAGCTGCGCTGCCTCGGGAACCCCTGCGTGCCGAAGAAGGAGGGGAAGCGGGTTACATTCGCGCCGGCGAGCGTGAGCTACTCGATCGGGCCTGGCTCCGACGCCTCGCGCTCGCTCTCCGTCGCCTGGCCGTCGCTCCTCGTGTACTCCCGCGTCGACCAGATCGAGGTGGCCGCGCTCGACCCTCGCAGTGAGCCGCCGTGGAAGGGCGACTACCGCTCGCTCCCGGCCGTCTCGTACCGCGCCTCGCCGGGGCTCGTCGCCGCGGTTCTGTACGGGGCGGGAGGGCTGTTGCTCGCCGGCGCCGCCGCGCTTCTCGTCCCGCTCGTGCGGCGACAGCGGGAGGAGATCGTCGAGGAGGAGGAGCCGGAACCGGTCGTGTGGCTGACTCCGCTCGAGCAGGCGCTCGCCCTTCTCGAGCAGGAGCCGCGCGGGGAGGGTGAGGTGGAACCCCGGCGTCAGGCGCTCGAGCTGGCGTCGGAGGCGCTCGGCGGCAGAGACGAGCGCGACCTCGAGCGCATGGCACGGCGGTCTCGCCTGGTCCGAGGCGCCGCCGCCGACCGAGGCAACGCGCGACCTCGCACGGAAGGTGCGCGACCTGCTCGAGGATGAGCGACGGCGCGCCGAGGAAGAGGAGGAGACGCAGGGTGCGGTGGGCTAGGCGCCTGCGAGCACGGCTTCGACGTCCCGCCGTGGCCTACGCCGACATGAGCGCGCTCCGGCGTCCGGTTGCCGTCGCGCGGGTCGTGCGGATCGTCCTCGCGGTCACGATCGCGGCGCTCCTGGCCGGTGCGATCGTGGCGGCGTCGCATGCCGGCCGCAGTCGCTCGACGATCGTCCCGCAGACGCAGGGGAACGTCCTCGTGATCGACCTCTCCAAGAGCATCCTCGACACCGACTTCCCGACGATCGGCGCGACGCTCCGGCGGCTCGTCGCGACGGACACGCCGACCGGGCTCGTCGTGTTCTCGGACGTTCCGTACGAGCTCTTGCCTCCGGGCTCGCCCGCGAGCTCGCTCGTTCCGATCCTGCGCTACTTCACCCCCGTCAACGGCTCGTACCCGGCGAACCCGTGGGGCACGGGCTTCCGCGCCGGCACGCGCATCTCGTCCGCCCTCGAGCTCGCGAGCCAGATGCTCGCCCGGAACGCCGTCGAGCGAGGGTCGATCGTCCTCGTCAGCGACCTGCAGACGGCGCCCAGCGACGTCGCCTCGCTCACCCAGACGCTGGTGGGCCTCCGTCACCAGCACGTCCTCGTCCGCGCCGTCCCGCTCGGCGCGTCCGACCTCAGTAAGGAGCAGTTCGGCTCGGTGCTCGGGCCGGATTACCTCCTGCCTGCGCCCCGCGCGGTCGCCGACCAGACGGCTCGCATCCACCGGACGCTCGAAGGACGGGTGTCCGTCCCGTTGCTCCTCCTGAGCGCGCTCCTGCTCGTCGCGCTCGCGGCGAACGAGCGCTGGTGCGCGCGGCTGGCGATCACGAGCGCGGCCGTCCCGAGGACGGAGCAGTGAGCACCCGGCTGCAGAGTTGCTGCCGCCGCCCTGTGCCTGCTCGTCGGGACGTTCGCCGTGCTGCTTGCAACGGACGTGCTGCGCTGGCACGGGAGCATGAGATCCGGGGACACGAGGTTCGAGGCGGGCTCGTCGCGCGCGTCGCTCTGGAGCGTTCCTCACGCCTTCACGTTCGGGCGTCGGAAAGGCGGTCGCCGGAGTGAACGACGATCTCTCGTACCGGACCGCCCTCCGCGAGTTCGCCCGCGGCCTCCCGCGTTCGGAGCGGGCGTCGGACACGGAGATCATCGCGCAGCGAGGGAAGGCGCAGGAGCAGCTGGCGGCGATAGCGTCCGGCACGCAGGATCCCCGGCTGCGCGCCGCCGCGTCGAATCTGATCGGCGTGCTCGGGTTCGCGAACGCGGCCATCGATCCCTCACAGGCCCCGACCTACCTCACGGACTCGATCGCGCGCTTCCGCGAGGCGATCGCGCTCGACCCGGACAACGCCGACGCCAAGCACAACCTCGAGCTGGCGCTCGCCCGCATCGGGCCGGCGAAGCGCGCATCGGGCCAGAGCAAGCCACGGACGACGCGGGGAGGCACGGGCTCCGGCTCCGGCGCCGGCGAGCCGGGGAGCGGCTATTGATCGGCCTCGGGCCGCTGTCCTTCCTGACGCCACTCGCGGCGCTCGTCGCGCTCTTCGGGCTGCTCCCGCTCGTCGCCTTCGTCGCCGTCTCGCGCAGGGCGCGGAGCGTGCGTTCGACCCTGCGTCTGTCCGAGCCCGGCGCCGTCCGCTACACGACGGCCGCGGCAGTCGTGACGGTGGCCGTTCTCGTGGGGCTCGCGGCGGCGCAGCCGGTCTTCGCGCGGGATCGGAACCAGCGCGTCCGCGCCGACGCGGAGGCGATCTTCGTCTTCGACATCTCGCGCTCGATGCTCGCGTCCGCGGGCGACCGGCGCAAGCAGGCTCGAGCGGGCGAAGGTCGAGGCGCTCAACCTTCGCCTGGCGTTCCCGGACGTTCCCGTCGGCATCGCGTCGCTTACGGACAGGACGCTTCCGCACCTGCTTCCGAGTGCGGACGAGGACGCATTTCGCCGGACGCTCGAGCAGGCGATCACCGCCCAGCAGCCGCCGCCCATCGCGTACTTCCAGACGCTCGGGACGACGCTCGCCGCACTCGGTGCCATTCAGACGCGCAACTTCTTCGCTCCGACGGCCCGCCACCGCGTCATCGTGGTCTTCACGGACGGCGAGTCGCGGCGAGTCGACAACGCGAGCATCGCGACGACGCTGCGCCGCCCGCCGGGGATCAAGCCGGTGTTCGTGCACGTGTGGAGCCCGAACGAGCGCGTCTACACGAACGGCTTTCCCGAGTCCGACTACCGACCCGATCCCGCGAGCGGCTCGGAGCTCATCCGTCTTGCCGCCGCGTCCGGCGGTGCGAGCTTCGACGAGGGCCGGCTCGGCGCGGTCGCCCGGAAAGTGCGTTCCTACCTCGGCACCGGGCCGACCGTCGTGCAGAGCCGCTCGACGAGCGAGCTCTCCCTCGCTCCGTACCTCGTCGTCCTTGCCGGCCTTCCGCTCGTGCTGCTCCTCGCGCGGCTGTCGCGCTAGTAGCGCCTACGGGACGCTTCCCACTCCTCGGGATACCCGTGCTCGTCCATGTACGAGACGGCACGACTGAGCGCCCAGACAACGGATCCCGGCGCCGCCCGGCCCAGGGCATCGCGCACGGCTGCGTCTCCGGCCTCGGCGCTGCCACGCCCGCCTGCCGCGGCACGTCGGAGCCGGCAGAGCGCGACGACGGCCTCGTCGACGGGGTTTCCGTCCTCGTACCAGGTGGCACCTGTTGCAACGTCGAGGAGCGGGACGACGCTCTCCGCGAGCTCGTCGACGTCGTACAGGGCGGGATTCCGCTCGTGGCGGGGGCTGCGCTCTTGCCCTGGGACGTTCCCAGTGGTCCTTGCACCGCTCCTCCTTCGGATCGTCGGCTTCGCCGCCGTGGCACACGGTTTCCGGGAACGATAGTCTCGACCGTTCGGCAGGCATTATCCCCGATCGCTAACTTTGCCGACCGGCCTCGCGTCAGAATCGACCGAGGGCTCGCAGGCATTTCATCTCATGTGATCACCGAAGGGAGGATCCTCTCTATGCATCGATTTCGTCTGGCGCTGATCGTAGGCGCCATCGTCGTGGCCGCGGTGTTCGTCGCCGGTGGCGCTGCCAGCCTCAGCAAGGGCAGCTCCACGCAGGCCAAGTCCGGCGGAACAGTGGTGTTCGGCGCCGAGCAGGAGCCGCCGTGCCTGAACGGCTTCCTGAGCGGTTGCAACAACACGTGGACGTCGTGGACCGTGGGCACGCAGTTCCGCGGTCTGTACATCCAGAATCCGGACTACACGTTCACTCCGGATATCGCGCAGAGCGCGAAGGTCGTCAAGAACAAGCCGGAGACGATCGCGGTGACGATCAAGAAGAAGGCGGTCTGGAGCGACGGCGTCCCGATCACCTACCAGGACTTCGTCTACACGTGGAAGCAGCAGATCAACCCCAAGAACGACGTCGCGAGCCGCAGTGGCTACGACTCGATCAAGTCGGTCACGCCCACGAGCAAGGACGGCAAGAGCTTCAACATCGTCTTCTCGAAGACGTTCGCTCCCTGGCAGGCCTTGTTCATCAACTCGCTCTATCCGGCGCATGCCCTGAACGGGCAGCCCGACTTCAACAACGTCTGGCTGACGGACACGAACAACCCGAAGACGGGCAAGCCGATCTCGAACGGCCCCTTCATCATGACGAACTACACGAAGGGGCAGTCGATGACGTTCGTGCGGAACACGAAGTGGTGGGGTCCGCACAAGCCGTATCTCGACAAGGTCATCTTCGTCTTCCGGACGAACACCGACTCCGAGATCCAGGCGATCCGCGGTGGCGAGGTGGACGCGATCTATCCGCAGCCGCAGCTGCAGCTCATCGATCTGAAGGGCACCGCCGGGCTCAAGCTCGACTCCCGCGCGGGCACCAGCCTCGAGCACCTCGACTACAACGAGCAGACGAAGGGCGGCTTCCCGCTCTTGCGTGCTCCGTGGGTCCGGCAGGCGCTCGCCTATGCCACGAACCGGCAGGCGGTCGTCAACCAGATCTACAAGAAGTTCAACCCGAACCAGCAGGTCCTGCAGAACCTCACCTACGGCAACACGCAGAAGGGCAAGTACGTGCCGCACTTCGGCGCGTACACGTACAGCCCCTCCAAGGTTGCCGCGATCATGCAGAAGCACAACTGCACGAAGGGTTCGGACGGAATCTTCGTCTGCAACGGGCAGAAGATGTCGATCAAGTTCGGCACGACCACCGGCAACAAGCTGCGTGAGCTCGTGCAGGAGATCGTCATGGCCCAGGCGAAGGCAGCCGGGATCGAGTTCGTGCCGGACAACGATCCGTCGTCGCTGTTCTTCCCGCGCGTGTCGGACGGTCGACTACCAGGTCGCGATGTTCGCATGGGTCGGCACGGGTGACCCGATCGGCCAGGTGGACATCTACGGCATCGGTGGCGGCTCGAACTGGAAGGGCTACAACAGCGTCAAGGTCACGAACCTGCTCAAGGGCTCCGACTCAGGAGCTCAACCCGACCAAGCGGATCGCGCTGGTCAACGCGGCGGACAAGAACATGGCGTTGAACCTGCCGACGCTGCCGGTTGTCCAGAAGCCGGTGATCCTCGTCTACAAGACGAAGATCCAGGGCATGCGGAACAACCCGACGCTCCAGGGCCCCACCGACAACATGCAGGATTGGTGGGTCAAGTAAGCTAGGTCGACGAGAACGACGCTGCGTCTCCGCTCGGCCCTCGGGCCGGGCGGAGACGGGCGTTCAGGTCGAGGAGGAGCCGCGCCACATGCTGACGTACATACTCCGACGAGTTCTCTACAGCATCCCTGTCCTGATCGCGACGAGCTTCCTGATCTTCGCAGGCGTGAGCCTGATCGGCGATCCGCTCGGCGGGCTCAAGGTGAACCCGCTCGTCTCCGAGGCCACGATCGAGCACATCGAGCAGAAGAAGCACCTCAACGACTCGATCTTCGTCCAGTACGGCTACTGGGTGAAGGACGCGGTCACGAACAAGTTCGGTACGCCGCTTCTCAACAACACCCCGATCTGGGACGACCTGAAGCGAGTCCTTCCGCACACGCTCGCGCTCGTCCTCCCGGCGGAGCTCATGGCCATCCTGCTGGGGGTCGGGATAGGGATCTACTCGGCGGTGCGCCAGTACTCGGTGTTCGACTACGCGGCGACGACGACAAGCTTCCTCGGCTTCGCCATGCCCGTGTTCTGGCTCGCGCTCATGCTGCAGATCGCGTTCACGAACCTGTTCTTAGCCTGGCACGTGCGAATCTTCTACACCTCGGGGCTTTCCTCGCCCGAGGCGGGCGGGGGCTTCCACTGGTTCGTCGACCGCGTGCAGCACCTGGCGATCCCGTGGATGACGCTCATGATCCTCTCGATCGCGGTGTACAGCCGCTTCATGCGCGCATCGCTGCTCGAGGTAGTGAACACGGACTACGTGCGCACCGCGCGGGCGAAGGGGCTCACCGAGCAGCGCGTGACCATGCGCCACGCCGTCCGCAACGCCCTCATCCCCGTCGTCACGCTCGCGGCGATCAATTTCGGCGTCCTGATCGGCGGCGCGATCGTCACCGAGTCGATCTTCCAGCTCGACGGGATGGGGAACTACTTCATCAGCAATCTGTTCACTCAGGACATCTACCCGATCATGGCCTGGCTCATGGTCGTTGCGGTCATGGTCATCCTCTTCAACCTGATCGCGGATATCCTCTACGGCTTCCTCGACCCAAGGGTGCGCTATGACTGATCATTCGCTCGAGCGCGACTCCGCGCTCGCCGCAACGGCCGTCGGAAATGCGCCTCTCGACACGGCGATCGGGAGACGCGAGTCTCGCGTACGAGAGCGGCCTCGAGGTCGAGGCCCGCAGCCAGTGGGCCTATGCAAAACGCAGGTTCCTGCGACACCGGCTCGCGGTCGCGAGCCTCTTCGTGCTCGTCACGATCCTGCTCGCCGGCGCCCTCGCACCGTATGTCGCCCCGTACCCGTTCGACGGGTACGACGTGAACAACCTCGAGGTCGCCCCGACGCTCCACGGCGGTCACGTGTTCGGCACCGACCTCCTCGGACGCGACTACTTCAGCCGCGTGCTGTACGGCATCCGCACGTCCGAGCGTGTCGCCTTCCTCGTCGCGATCCTCGCGGTCACGATCGGCACGCTTATCGGCGCGCTCGCGGGCTACTACTCGAAGTGGGCCGACAACGCGCTCATGCGCTTCACCGACCTCATCCTCACGCTGCCCGCCCTCGCCGTGCTGCTCGTCGCGGCCGCGCTCATCGGGAAGGGCAACCAGTACCGGGTCGCCATCATCCTGGCGCTCCTCCTCTGGACGGCGCTCGCGCGCATCGTCCGCGGCCAGTTCCTGTCGTTGCGCGAGAAGGAGTACGTCGACGCCGCGAAGGCGGCCGGCGCCGGCGACCTGCGCATCATCTTCAGGCACATGCTGCCCAACTCGCTGGGGCCGATCGTCGTCTTCGCGACGCTCACGGTGGGCGGAGCGATCCTGCTGGAGGCATACCTCTCGTTCCTCGGCTTCGGCGTTCAGCCGCCGACGCCGGCGCTCGGGAAGCTCATCGCCGACGGCCAGGACGTCTCTTCCCACGACTGGTGGCTGGTCACGTTCCCGGGGCTCACGATCGTCCTGATCGTGCTCTGCATCAACTTCGTCGGCGACGGCCTGCGCGACGCACTCGACCCGACCCAGCGTATTCGTGCCTGAACCGGTCCTTTCGATCAAGGACCTGACCGTCGAGTTCCAGACCGAGGACGGCGTGGTCCACGCCGTCGACGGACTGAGCTACGACCTCTATCCGGGCGAGACCCTCGGAGTCGTCGGCGAATCCGGCTCCGGAAAGAGCGTGAGCATGCTCTCGATCCTCGGCCTGATCCCCCAGGGGCGGATCGTCCGCGGAGAGGCCTGGTACAAGGGCAAGAGCCTGATGAAGATGAAGCGCTCGGAGCTGCGCAAGCTCCGCGGCGGGGAGCTGTCGATGATCTTCCAGGACCCGATGACCTCGCTCAACCCGGTGCTCACGATCGGCTTCCAGATCGACGAGGCGCTCGCAGGCGCACAATCCCGGCATCAGCAACTCGGAGTCCCGGACGCGAGGCATCGCGCTGCTCGAGCCTCGTCGGCGTGCCGAACCCCGAGCAGCGCTACGACCAGTATCCGCACGAGTTCTCGGGCGGCATGCGCCAGCGAGCGATGATCGCCATGGCGATGGCGAACAAGCCGACCGTCTTGATCGCCGACGAGCCGACGACGGCGCTCGACGTGACGATCCAGGCGCAGATCATCGAGGTCCTGAAGACGGCGCAGCGCGAGACGCATGCGGCCACGATCCTCATCACGCACGACCTCGGGCTCGTCGCCGAGCTCTGCGATCGCGTGGTCGTCATGTACGGGGGCCGGGCCGTGGAGACCGCGGACGTGCACACGATCTTCGAGAGCCCGCGGCACCCGTACACGATCGGCCTCATGGAGAGCCTGCCCGTGCTCACGGTCGCGGAAGACTGGCTGCGCCCGATCCCCGGCCAGCCGCCGAGCCTCATCAGCCTCCCGCCCGGCTGTGCGTTCCATCCGCGCTGCTCGCTGTCGAACGGCCGCTCGCTGTGCCGGACGGCCATACCGGAGCTGCAGGAGACGGGACAGCCGGAGCATCTCTCCCGTTGTCACTACTTCCAGGAGCTCGAGGGCTACAAGTCGCGGCTCTCCTCGGAGGCGGCCGCGTGAGCGACGTCGCCGCGACCTCCGCCGGTCCGGCCACGAGCTCCGCACAGTCGCCGAACGGCGAGATCCTCCGCATCGAGGAGCTCGTCAAGCACTTCCCGATCCGAAAGGGCCTGCTCAAGCGCACGGTCGGGCAGGTGCACGCGGTCGACGGCGTCGACCTCGAGGTGAAGCAGGGGGAGACCCTCGGCCTGGTCGGAGAGTCGGGCTGCGGGAAGTCCACGCTCGCGCGGACGATCCTCAAGCTGATCGAGCCGACCTCCGGGAAGATCATCGTGAACGGGAACGACATCACGAAGTTCAAGCGCCGCCAGATGCGCGAGTACCGCCGCCAGCTGCAGATCGTGTTCCAGGACCCGTACGCGTCGCTCAACCCGCGCTTGACCGTCCGCAACATCGTCTGCGAGCCGCTCAAGATCCACGGGATCGCCAAGGGCAAGCGCGAGCAGGGCAGGCGCGTGGACGAGCTCCTCCAGACGGTCGGGTTGAGCCCGGAGCACGCGAACCGGTTCCCGCACGAGTTCTCGGGTGGCCAGCGTCAGCGGATCGGCGTCGCGCGCGCGCTCGCGCTGAACCCGCAGCTCCTGATCCTCGACGAGCCGGTCTCCGCGCTCGACGTCTCGATCCGGGCGCAGGTGATCAATCTGCTCGAGTCGTTGCAGCGGGAGTTCGGGCTCACGTACATCTTCGTCGCCCACGATCTGTCCATCGTCCGCCACGTGTCCGACCGGGTCGCCGTCATGTACCTCGGCAAGATCATGGAGATCGGCACCCGCGACGACGTGTACCAGCGGTCGACGCACCCGTACACGCAGGCACTGCTCTCGGCCGTGCCGATCGAGAGCCCCTACCAGCGCGGCAAGCGCAAGCGCATCGTCCTCGAGGGCGACGTGCCGAACCCCGCGAACCCGCCCTCCGGCTGCCGCTTCCGCACGCGCTGCTGGAAGGCGCAGCAGATCTGCGCCGAGGTCGAGCCGCCGCTCGAGGACCGCGGATTCGGCCATCGCAGCGCCTGCCACTTCGCCGAGGTGCTGAATCCGTTCGAGCTCACCGAGGAGGTCAGCAGCGCAGGTGGACGCTCCGACGGTCGACACCGACGTCGTCTCCGGCTAACCAAAGAGCCGGCGACTCGTCAGAGACCGTATGCGGGCTGTCCCGAGTCTCATCTGCGATCGCGTACGGAGCCAGGTCTCCCTCTCGCTCGACGGCGAGCTGTCGGAGCTCGAGCGGATGATGGTGGCGCGCCACCTCGAGCGCTGCGGCGACTGCCGCGACGTTCAGCGACCGAGCGGTCGAGATCACGAACAAGATCCGCACGGCGCCGCTCGAGCGCTTCGAGCGCCGCGTCGTCCTCCCGCGCCTGCATCGGGGGAGGCTGGTCGCTGCTCGCGACATCGCCGTGAGGGTCGGCGCGACGGCGGCCGGCATCGCGATCGTGCTCGGTCTCGGGCTCGGTGAGCGCGGCGTCCTCGGTCCCGGCCAACAGCGCCCGCGCGCGGCGTATCCTCGACTCGCCCAGCTCCGAGGCGCAGCTCATCCGGGAGCTCCGCGACTACCGGATCGCGCGATACCGCTCGGACATCCGTCCCATCTAGCGCCGCCGCGGCAGACTGCGGCGCAATCTGCGCACGAGCGTCAAAGACGTTCGCACGGGGCTGCGCACGCGTCCCGCTGCTGCGGAGGATCGTGAGAACTGCGGGCGCTCGAGCGCGACGCGCGTCGATAGACTCCGGATCCGGCGCGCGGGCTCCCGCCGCCCAGTCCTTTCGCGTCAGGAGAACCATGTCCGAGAACGGTAGAGACCGCACGAACACGGGTCGGATCGTCGAGATCAAGGGCGTCGTCATCGACGCCGTCTTCCCCGACGAGCTCCCGGAGATCTACACCGCGCTCGAGATCGAGATCGCGGACGGCGACGAGTCGCGCACGCTCGTCGCGGAGGTGCAGCAACACCTCGGCGACGACCGCGTCCGCGCGGTCGCGATGGACTCGACCGACGGCTTGCCCCGCGGCGCCACCTGCGTGGACACGCGCAGCCCGATCTCCGTCCCCGTCGGCAGCGCGACGCTCGGACGCCTCTGGAACGTGATCGGAGATCCGATCGACGAGGCCGGGCCGGTTCCGGACGGCGTCGAGCGCTGGGCGATCCACCGCGATCCTCCGGCTTTCCGCGACCTCTCCCCGAAGATCGAGACCTTCGAGACGGGGATCAAGGTCATCGACCTGATCGCGCCGTTCGTGAAGGGCGGCAAGGTCGGACTCTTCGGCGGCGCCGGAATCGGCAAGACCGTCCTCATCCAGGAGCTCATCCACAACGTCGCGCTGCAGCACGGCGGCGTGTCCGTCTTCGCCGGCGTCGGCGAGCGGACACGCGAGGGCAACGACCTCTGGCTCGAGATGACCGAGTCGGGCGTGATCGACAAGGTCGCGCTCGTCTACGGGCAGATGAACGAGCCGCCGGGCGCGCGACTGCGCGTCGGCCTGTCCGGGCTGACGATGGCCGAGTACTTCCGCGACGAGGGCCAGGACGTGCTGCTCTTCATCGACAACATCTTCCGCTTCGTGCAGGCGGGCTCCGAGGTCTCGGCGCTGCTCGGACGCATGCCGAGCGCCGTCGGCTACCAGCCCACGCTCGCGACCGAGATGGGGCAGCTGCAGGAGCGGATCACCTCGACGACGACCGGCTCGGTGACGTCGGTGCAGGCGATCTACGTGCCCGCCGACGACCTCACCGACCCGGCGCCGGCGAACACGTTCGCGCACCTCGACTCGACGACGGTGCTCGAGCGCTGCGATCGTGGAGAAGGGGATCTACCCGGCCGTCGACCCGCTCAAGTCGACCTCGCGTGCGCTCCAGCCCGGCATCGTCTCCGACGAGCACTACGAGGTCGCGACGCTCGTGCAGCAGATCCTCCAGCGCTACACGGACCTGCAGGACATCATCGCGATCCTCGGGATGGACGAGCTCACCGACGAGGACAAGGTCGTCGTCGCGCGCGCCCGCCGGATCGAGCGCTTCCTGTCGCAGCCGAACTTCGTCGCCGAGCAGTTCACGGGCACGCCGGGCAAGTACGTGAAGCTCGAGGACACCATCGCGAGCTTCCGGTCGATCATCGACGGCGAGCACGACGACCTTCCCGAGTCCGCCTTCTACATGGTCGGCACGATCGAGGACGCGGTCGAGAAGGGGCGCCAGGCCGAGCAGGCCGCCGCGTAGACGATGCCCGACTCGCACCCGAAGTTCGACGTCGCGCTCGTCACTCCCGACGGCGCCGCGTTCGACGGCGAGGCGGAGATGATCGTCGTGCCGGGAGCGGCCGGCGAGATCGGCGTGCTCGCACGGCATGCGCCGCTCGTCGCGACGCTCAAGGCCGGCTCGACGCGCATCCACCTGAGCCCGAACGAGATCGTCGAGTTCGCGACGGGGCCTGGCTTCTTCAAGGTCGAGCTCGATCGCGCGCTCGCCCTCGTCGACGACGCCGTGAGCGTGCAGGAGATCGACGACGCGCGTGCGAGGGCTCAGCTCGAGGCGGCGACCGCCGAGCTCGAGAAGGTCGACGCGGGCGAGTCCCAGGCGGACCGCTGGCAGCTCGAGCAGCGGATCATGCACGCCGAGAACCAGCTTTCCGTCTCCGGGCGGACGACCGGTTGAGTTCTCGCGGGCCGACGGCGTAGGCTCGGCCGGTGGAGGAGATCGCGCCGGGCCTCTGGCACTGGACCGCCGTTCATCCCAAGATCAAGATCCCCGTCCACTCGTACTACCTCGAGACCGAGCGCGTCCTGATCGATCCGATCGCGCCGGACGGGGGGCTCGACTGGTTCGGCGAGCACGGTCCGCCGACGGATGCCCTCCTGACCAACCGGCACCACTACCGCTCGAGCGGAGACTTCGCCGAGCGATTCGGCGTGACCGTCCGCTGCGTCCGTGCCGGGATGCACGAGTTCACAGACGGCGAGCCGTCGAGCCGTTCGATTTCGGCGACGAGCTTCCCGGCGGTGTGACGGCGCACGAGGTCGGCGTGATCTGCCCGGACGAGACGGCGCTGCACGTTCCCCGGCACGACGCGCTCGCGCTCGCCGACGGCGGCGTTCGCTGGGAGCCGGATGGCCCGCTCGCATTCGTCCCGGACCACCTCATGGACGAGCCCGAGACGACGAAAGAGGGCCTGCGCGAGGCGTACGGCAGGCTCGCGAAGCTGGACTTCCGGCATCTCCTGCTCGCGCACGGCGAGCCCTTCGTCGGCAACGGTCGCGAGACGCTCGCCGCATTCGCGGGGTAGCCCTTCGGCGCAGGAACTCTCCGCGCGTCGGCCGTATTTCGCTAGCCTGAGAGAATCCCGGAGAGCTTTGAACGGCAGCTTGGCGACCGGGTAACCAAACGCCTAAAGAGCCTCGCGGGCCTCCGGCTCCCGACTCTCTAGGCGGGAGCCGATTTCGTGAAGGACATCCGCCAACAACTCCAGCAGATTCTGGCGAGCGAATACTCGTGCTCGACGGGGCGTGGGGGGTGCTCATCCACCGGCGGGAGCTCTCGGAGGAGGAGTACCGCGGCGAGCGGTTCCGGGAGCACGCGCGGGACGTCAAGGGCGATCCCGACCTCCTCAACCTGACGGCCCCGCACGTCGTCTCGGAGCTCCACGACGCCTACTTCGCGGCCGGCGCGGACATCGCGACGACGAACACCTTCACGGCGACGAGCATCGGGCAGGCCGACTACGCGCTCGGGGACTTCGCGGCGGAGATGAGCCTGGAGGGGGCGCGTCTCGCGCGCGCCTCGGCGGACGAGTGGAACGGGCGGACGCCCGAGAAGCCGCGCTTCGTCGCGGGTTCGGTGGGGCCGCTCAACGTGACGCTCTCGCTGTCGCCGCAGGTCGACGACGCCGCGTACCGCGCGGTGAGCGTTCGCGCAGGTGCAGGCGGCGTACGAGGAGCAGATCGCCGCGCTCCGCGACGGCGGCGTCGACCTGCTGCTGGTCGAGACGATCTTCGACACCCTGAACGCGAAAGCGGCGATCGTGGCAGCGCGGCTCGTCGCGCCGGAGCTCCCGCTCTGGCTCTCGTTCACGGCGATCGACCGGAGCGGGCGGAATCTCTCGGGTCAGACCTCCGACGCGTTCTGGGTCTCGGTCGAGCACGCCGAGCCGTTCATCGTCGGCGTCAACTGCTCGCTGGGAGCGACGGAGATGCGGCCGTTCCTCGAGGGGCTCGCGAACGTCGCCTCGACGTACGTCTCCTGCCATCCGAACGCCGGGCTGCCGAACGCGCTCGGGCTGCACGACGAGCAGGCGGAGGACACGAGCCGCTTCCTGCGCGCGTTCGCCGAGGACGGCCTCGTGAACGTCGTCGGCGGCTGCTGCGGGACGACGCCGGAGCACACACAGGCGATCGCGCGAGCCGTCGACGGCCTGCCGCCGCGCCATGTTCCCGCGCTGTCGCGCGCGCCGCGCTTCTCCGGGCTCGATCCGTTCACGATCGGGCCGGACACGGGCTTCGTCGTCGTCGGCGAGCGCACGAACGTGACCGGCTCGGCGAGGTTCCGGCGGCTCATCGAGGCGAACGACTTCCAGGGCGCGGTCGAGGTCGCGCTCGAGCAGGTGCGCGGCGGGGCGAACCTGCTCGACGTGAACATGGACGCGGATCTGCTCGACGCCGAGGAGGCGATGACGACGTTCCTCAACCTCCTCGCGACCGAGCCGGAGGTCGCGCGCCTGCCGATCATGGTCGACAGCTCGCGCTTCTCCGCGCTCGAGGCAGGGCTCCGCTGCCTGCAGGGAAAGGGAGTCGTCAACTCGATCTCGCTGAAGGAGGGCGAGGACGCCTTCCTCGACCAGGCCGCGACGATCCGGCGCTACGGCGCCGCGGTCGTGGTGATGGCCTTCGACGAGGCAGGGCAGGCCGACACCGTCGAGCGCAAGGTGGAGATCCTCGGTCGCGCCTACGACCTTCTGCTCGAGAAGGCGCGCTTCGCGCCCGAGGAGATCATCCTCGACCCGAACGTGCTCGCCGTCGCGACGGGGATCGAGGAGCACGCCGGCTTCGCGAAGGCGTTCATCGAGGCGATCCCGCTCCTCAAGCAGCGTTGTCCGGGCGCCCTCGTCTCCGGTGGCATCTCGAACCTCTCGTTCGCGTTCCGCGGCAACGACGCGGTGCGCGAGGCGATGCACGCGTCGTTCCTCTTCCACGCGATCCGCGCGGGCCTCGACATGGGCATCGTCAACGCGGGTCAGCTCGCCGTGTACGAGGACATCGGCCCCGAGCTCCTCGAGCGCGTCGAGGACGTCCTCTTCGACCGGCGCCCGGATGCGACCGAGCGGCTCGTCGAGCACGCGACGACGGTGACGGGGGGCGCGACGCAGCGGGAGCGCGACCTCGCGTGGCGCGAGGCGCCCGTCTCGGAGCGGCTGTCGCACGCTCTCGTGCACGGCATCGTCGACTTCGTCGAGGAGGACACCGAGGAGGCGCGGCAGGCGGCAGCGCGGCCGCTCGACGTCATCGAGGGGCCGCTCATGGACGGGATGAAGATCGTCGGCGACCTCTTCGGCTCCGGGTCGGATGTTCCTGCCGCAGGTCGTGAAGAGCGCGCGCGCGATGAAGCGCGCCGTCTCGTACCTCGAGCCGTACATGGAGGCCGAGAAGACGAGCCGGTCGTCCGCAGCCCGCATCGTGCTCGCGACCGTGAAGGGCGACGTGCACGACATCGGCAAGAACATCGTCGGCGTCGTCCTCGGCTGCAACGGCTACGAGGTGATCGATCTCGGCGTCATGGTTCCCGCGGACCGGATCCTCGACGTCGCCGTCGAGCAGGACTGCGACATCGTCGGGCTATCGGGGCTGATCACGCCGTCGCTCGACGAGATGGTCGAGCGTGGCGAAGGAGATGGAGCGACGCGGTCTCGAGCTCCCGCTCCTGATCGGCGGCGCGACGACCTCGAAGCAGCACACGGCGGTCCGCATCGCCCCCGAGTACGTGCAGCCGACCCTGCACGTGCTCGACGCGTCGCGCGTGGTCGGCGTCGTCGCCGACCTGCTGGACGGCGACCGCCGTTCGCGGCTCGACGCGGAGAACCGGGTGGAGCAGGATCGGCTCCGCGCCCTCTACGCCGAGAAGGGGCGCAAGCCGATGCTGCCGCTCCGGGAGGCGCGGACCCGCCGCACGCCCATCGAGTGGCACGCGGAGGATCTCGCCGCGCCCGCGTTCACCGGAACTCGGGTCGTCGAGGAGCAGATCTCCACGCTGCGCGACTACGTGGACTGGACGTTCTTCTTCCACGCCTGGGAACTCAAGGGCCGGTATCCGGCGATCCTCGACGACCCCGAGAAAGGCGAGGTCGCGCGCGACCTCTTTGCGAACGCGAACGAGCTCCTCGACGAGGTCGCGGCCGCCGGATCGTTGCAGGCGCGCGGCGTCTACGGCTTCTGGCCGGCGCACGCCGAGGAGGACGACGTCGTCCTCGACGGCTTCCGGTTCCCCATGCTCCGGCAGCAGTCCGATCACGCGGACCGCCGGCCGAACCGATCGCTGGCGGACTACGTCGCGCCCGCGGCGACCGGGCTGCCCGACGCGGTGGGTGCGTTCGCCGTCGCCATCCACGGCAGCGAAGCGCTCGCGGACGACTTCGCCGGCGCGCTCGACGACTACCGCGCGATCATGGTCCGCGCGCTCGCCGACCGCCTCGCGGAGGCGTTCGCGGAACGACTCCATCAGATCGCGCGGCGCGAGTGGTACGCGCCGGCCGAGTCGCTCTCCGGCGAAGACCTCGTCGGCGAGCGCTTTCGCGGCATCCGACCCGCGTTCGGGTACCCCGCGTGCCCCGATCACTCGGAGAAGCGCACGCTGCTCGCGCTGCTCGACGCGGGCCAGGCGGGCATCGGGCTCACGGAGTCGTGCGCCACCACGCCGGGCTCCAGCGTGAGCGGCCTCTACTTCGGGCATCCGCAGGCGCGCTACTTCTCGGTCGGCAGGGTGGGACGCGACCAGGTCGCGGACTACGCCACTCGCAAGGGGATGGCGGTCGCGGAAGCCGAGCGCTGGCTCCGCCAGAACCTCGCCTACGAGCCCTAAGAGCCCGATTCAGAATGAGCAGCCATGTCGCCGTGCCGCGCTGGGCGGCGCGCTGCGGCGTCTCGGTCGCGCCCATATCGGCTTGATATGGGCGCTCCCTGCGTCCTTGCCTCGCACCGCCCAGCGCACCCCGTCGACGGGTGGTCATTCTGAACCGAGCTCTACGCGCGACGCAGGCCGTCCGTTTCGGGCGCCGAACGCTGGGCACATGACCATCCGGGACACGGCCGGGAAGGCCGTAGTCGGAATCGGGAACTGGTGCTAGCGTCAACTGCGGTCGTGGAGAGCTCAAGCCGTCTCGGCCTCCTTCGCCGGTCCCCGCCTTTCCGGTCCCTGTTCCTCGCCACCGCGGGGTCGAGCTTCGGCACGTATCTCGCGGCGATCGCGCTCACGGTCACGATCTACGACAAGACGCAATCGGGCGTCTGGGTCGCCGCGCTCCTGATCGTGGACTTCCTGCCGATCGTGCTGATCGGCCTGCTGCTCGGGCCGCTCCTCGACCGGCTCTCGCGTCGGAAACTCATGATCGCCTCGGACCTCGTCCGCTGCGGCGTGTTCGCGGCGCTTCCGTTCGTCGACCGGCCCGCGGGGATCGTCGCGCTCGCCGGGGTCGCGGGAGCCGCCACGGGCTTCTTCACGCCCGCGGTCTACGCGGGTCTGCCGAACCTCGTGCCGGAAGAGGAGCTGACGAACGCCAACTCGCTCCTGCAGACGGTCGAGACCCTCGCGTGGATGATCGGGCCGATTCTCGGGGGCCTGATCGTGACGGCATGGGGGAGAACCGTCCCGTTCACCATGAACGCGGTGACGTTCCTCGTCTCGGCCTTTCTCGTGTCGCGGATACCCGAGGATCGGCTTCGCTCGGCAGAGCAGCTGACGCGGGGCTACTGGCGCGACGTCGCGGACGGGTACAGGCTCGTCGTCACCTCGCGTCCGTTGCGCACGGTCCTGATCGTGTGGAACATCGCGATTCTCGGGTCGGCCGCGGTGAACGTCGCCGAGATCGAGTTCGCGAAGTCGACGCTCGACGCCGGAAACCTCGGCTACGCCGCCTTCATCGCGGGGAGCGGCGCGGGCCTGGCGCTCGGCAGCTTTCTGAGCGCGCCCGCGCTCGGGCAGGTCGGCCTTCGCCGGCACTACGTCGGCTCGATCGTGCTGATGGGCGTCGGCTGGGGAGCAGCCGGGTTGAGCGGGTCGATCTGGCTCGCCGTCCCGTTCGTCATCGGCGGTGCGGCCGGGAACGGCGCCGCGGTCGTGTGCAACCGGCTCTTCGTCCAGCGCGGCGCGCCCGACCGGTATCGCGGGCGCGCGCTCGCCACCCTGATGAGCTCGACGTACGCGGTCATGGGTGTAGGGATGGCCGCCGCGGGAGTCCTGACCGACGCGGTCGGCGCGCGCGCAGTGTGGATCGGCGCCGGCTGCCTGTTCCTCCTCGCCGCCCTCGTCGCCCTCGTGATGACCCGCTGGCTGCCCGTCGTCTCGGCGGACGAGCAGGAGGCGATCGCGTCGAGCGCCGAGTCCGCCGTCGCAGCCCTCTCCAACGGCCACGACGCCGAGCCGCACGAGGACCTCGACACGAACGGGAAGCGTGCCGGCGGCCTCGAGCGGATCGCGACGCTCCTCGAGGAGATCGAGGCCCGGCGAGAGCGCGAATCGCGGCGAACGCCCAGCGGCTGAGCAGCTAACCCAGCAGCGGCCTCTAGAGTCCCTCCGTGGCGCGCAAGGGGTGGACGCTCGAGGAGCTCGTCGAGGGCGTGCGTGCCGCAGATCGGCGCGCGCTCGCACGCGCGATCTCGCTCGTCGAGGACGGGGATCCGCTCGCGTATCCGGTCGTCCGCGAGCTCTATCCGGAGACGGGTCGCGCCGCCATCGTCGGCGTCACGGGCCCACCCGGGGCCGGGAAGTCGAGCCTCGTCGGTGCGCTCGTCGCGCATCTCCGCGGGGTCGACCGCACCGTCGGCGTCGTCTCCGTCGACCCCTCGAGCCCGTTCACGCGCGGCGCCCTCCTCGGCGACCGCATCCGGCTGGCCGACCATTTCCTCGATCCGGGCGTCTATATCCGCTCGATGGGAACCCGCGGCCACCTCGGCGGGCTCGCCGAGGCGACCTTGCAGGCCGTTCTCCTGCTGGACGCGGCGCAGAAGGACGTCGTGTTCGTCGAGACCGTGGGGGCGGGGCAGAGCGAGGTCGAGGTGACCGGGATCGCCGACTCGGTGCTGCTCGTGCTCATGCCCGGCTCGGGCGACTCGGTGCAGGCGCTGAAGGCCGGGATCATGGAGATTCCCGACGTGATCGCGATCAACAAGATGGATCACCCGGGCGCGAAGACGATGCTGAACGAGGTGCGCTCGATCGTCGGGCTCGCCGAGCCCGAGCGGCGACCGGCGATCGTGCTGACGGAGGCGCTGCGCGGCGAGAACGTCCCCGAGCTGTGGGCGGCGCTCGAGGCGCATCGCGAAGCGCTCGCGAGCGACGGACGGCTCGACGAGCGGAGGCGCAAGAACCTCGCCGCGGAAGTCTTCGCGGTGGCGTCGAGCCGTGCGAGCTCCCATCTCCGCGACGCCGTCGCGGGCGACGCCGGGCTCCAGCGCGTGCTCGCCCGGGTCGAGGAGCGCGAGCTCGATCCGCTCAGTGCCGTTCGCGAGATTCTCGAGGAGGTGTTCGAGCTCGATGGCTCCGACGATCGCTGACGTCGAGGCGGCGCGCGAGCGGCTCGCCGGAATCGCGCGGGTGACGCCCGTCTACCCGACGGAGACTTTCTCGCGGCTCGCCGGACGCCAGGTCGTCCTGAAGGCCGAGAACCTGCAGCGCACGGGCTCCTTCAAGATCCGCGGTGCGTACAACACGATCGCGACGCTCGGGGAGAAGGAGCGCGCGGCAGGAGTCGTCGCCGCGAGCGCGGGGAACCACGGTCAGGCGGTCGCGTGGGCCGCGCGCGAGGCGGGGATCTCGGCCACGATCTTCATGCCGCAGGACGCCCCCATGGCGAAGGTCGAGGCGACGCGGTCGTACGGCGGCGTGACCGAGCTCGCGGGCGCGACGTTCGAGGACGCGGTCGCCGCGGCGCAGGCTCATGTCGACGCGACCGGAGCGACGCTCGTGCACGCCTTCGAGGACGAGCGGGTGATCGCGGGCCAGGGCACGATCGGGCTCGAGCTGGCCGAGCAGGCGCCGGATGCGGAGACGGTGCTGATCCCGATCGGCGGCGGCGGGCTCGCCGCCGGGATCACGATGGCTCTGAAGGAGCGGCGGCCGGAGGTTCGTGCGATCGGCGTGATCTGTCAACCCGGCTACACGATCGCCGACGGGATCGCGGTCAAGCACCCGGGCGTGCTGCCCTCCGGGATCCTGGACAGTCTTCTCGACGGCACGATTCCGGTCTCGGACGAGGAGATCTCGGAAGCGCTCGTCCTCTGCGTCGAGCGGACGAAGTTGCTCGTCGAAGGAGCCGGCGCCGTCGGGCTCGCCGCGCTCCTCGCCGGACGCGTGCCCGGCTCGGGCCCGGTCGCCGTCGTGCTCTCGGGTGGAAACATCGACGCGACGACGCTCATCTCGGTGCTCCGGCACGGACTGACCGAGGCGGGCCGCTTCCTCGCGATCCGCCTCCTCATCCCCGATCGGCCCGGCGAGCTCCGCAGCATGCTCGACCTCATCGCCGAGGGGCGGGGAAACGTCGTCTCCGTCGATCACCATCGTGAGGGACGCACGACGACGGCGCTGCAGACGGAGATCGAGCTCGTCGTCTCGACGCGCGACGAGGCGCACTGCCGCGAGCTGCTCGCGACGCTCCGCGGAGCAGGCCACGCAGTCGAGCGCGTCCGCCCGCCTCCGGCGTGACCGTCAGCCGCCGCAGCGCCTGAACTCGACCGTCGGCCGTCCCGACTCGACCCACGAGTCGATGCCGCCGTCCACGACCGGGTGCGCGTCGAAGCCGCGGGCCGAGAGGATGCTCGCCGCGATGGCGGCGCGCGGCCCCGTCTCGCAGATCGTCACGATCGGGCGGTCGCGGGGAAGATCCGGCCTCGCCGAGCGCGAGCAGCCGGTACGGGATGTTGCGGCTCCCCGCGATGTAGCCCGTGTCGCGCTCCTCCTTCTCGCGGACGTCGATGAGCTCGGCACCCGCCTCGAGGAGGTCGTCGAGCTGCTCGATGCCGACGACGTCGAGCTGCTCGTTGCCTCCGCCGAGGACGTAGCCGGCGACCTCGAGGATCCCGACCGAGCGCAGCCCGCGGATCGCCTCCGCGGCCTCCTGCTCGCTCGAGGCTGCGACGACGACCGGGCCGTCGTCGAGGACGAAGGCCGCCTTCGTCGAGAAACGCGTGCCGGAGACCGGGACACTGAGCGCCCGGGGAATATGGCCGTCGGCGAACTCGCCGACGGGGCGCACGTCCAGCACCTGCGCCCTCTCGGGCGGCACGGCGAGCTCCTGGGGATCCGGCTGCGCTCCGACGAAGGGGCCGCGGTTCAGCTCGACGATCCGCTGCATGTTCGGCGGTCGCGGCGTCGAGGCGCCTGCCGACTCGGCGACGAAGAGTGCGACGTCGTCATGCGCGAGGGCAGGGTTGAACCGACGTTCGAAGCCCACGGTCGTCGACGCCTTCGAGCTCATCGCCTTGCCGCAGAGCGAGCCTGCGACGTGCCCTGGGTAGACCTCCACGCCGTCCCCGAGCTCGACGATCCGCCGCAGCGAGTGGAAGAGGCCCTCGGCGCCCTCGCGTGCGTCGACCGCCAGATCGGGACGGGCTGCGTCACCGACGAACAGCGAGTCGCCGGTGAGGATGATCCACGGCTCGTTGCTGCGGCTGCGGTCGCTCACCGCTAGGCAGCAGTGCTCCGGCCGGTGGCCCGGCGTGTGGATGCAGCGGAGCACGACGTCGCCGAGCGCGATCTCCGCGCCGTCCTCCAGCGGGTCGTGCGGGAACTCCGCCTCCGGCGGCGGGATGGATGCTGATCGGGATCTCTGCTCGAGCGCGAGCCGGCCGTGGCCGGAAAGATGGTCGGCATGCGTGTGCGTCTCGATCGTGCGCACGATGCGCACCTCGCGGTGCGCGGCCTCGTCGAGGTACTGCTCGATCGCGAAGGCCGGGTCGACGACGACCGCGTCGCCCGTTCCCGGGTCGCCGACGAGATACGAAGCGCACCCGAGCGCATCGTCGACGAACTGCGTGAAGATCATGGCCGCGCGCGACGGTACCAGCGGTGCCCGCTATTTCTCTTGAAGTATCGGCTTGGTGCCAAGGACGGGTCCGGGCCGGCCGCACCGGAGCGGCCGCGAGCAGGTGGTGGCCTACGTCGTTCCCGCTTCGCCGACCGTGGGCACTGCCGACGGCAGCAGCAGGAGATGACTTTCGACGACTGCGTCTGCCACGTCGATCAGCTTTTTCCCATTGCGTTGCGAATGGGAGCGGAGCATCTCGAACGCCCGCGCCTGGTCGATCGCGTGGCACGCCATCAAGATGCCCTTCGCCTGCTCGATCACCGCGCGGCGGCCGAACGCTCCTTGCAGGTTTTGATACTCCGCGAAGCGCTGCAGTGTGATGTCGATCGCACTCTGCAGCTCTTCCGCGTCGGCATCGACGATGTACGCGAAGACACCGCGCCTTGCCGCCTCATGGATGTACGCGGGATCCCTGGCGGAGAGCAGTGCGATCACGGGACATGCCGATGTGTGGACGATCTCGGCGATCAGTTCGAGCGCATGTGCGGAGCTCAGGCCAAGGCCGACGAGCGCGACGTCGGGGTGCTCCCGCGCGGTGACCGGCCCGACCTCCTTGACGTCGACCTCGCGAGCGATCACCTCGTGGCCGAGTCCCGTCACGACCTGGGCGAGTAGCTCCAGTCGGTCTCTCCGCTCGTTCGCAATCAGCACGCGGAGGGGCGAGATCATCTCCGAGTCGCGCAGCGGCTGAGGAGCAAGAGCCAGGAGGACAATTTAGCGCCGGTCGGGCCATCGCTACGTCATGCTTGGTGATTGCGGTCTGGAGCATGTAGACTCGCTTGTGCGAGTCACAACTAGCGGCTCGTGAGCGTTTTGTCGGAGGCGTAGAAATCGCTTCCGCGAGATCCACCCTCAGCACCTGGGTCGGAACGGCATCGAGTCGGCCGTAGTCCTCGGCCGGCAGACCTGCGAGCGCGAGGGAGGATCGCATGGAGCTGCGGATCGTCGTACCGGACGCCACGAGCGCGACGGTGCTTGCCGATCGGCTGATCGTCGCCTTCGGCTCTGAACATGTCTCGCTTCGAGATGGACGGCCGGAAGTCGACGTGCGGATCGATCGGGAGCCGGACTCGGCGATCCTACGTGTCCTGGACGCTGTCGAACGCTGGCTCGACCAGGCGCGGTCCGGGCCCGTCGAGATGTGGCTCGGAGAGCGCTCGTACAGGTTCGCTGGGTGGGCTCCGACGGAGACGTGGGATTTGAGACAGGCGCGCTAGTGGTTGTCGTCGTCGAGCAACCGCGGTGGGCATCGGCGGCGGAAACTGTCGCTGAGGCTCCGTCTCGTGATCGCGAGCACCTCTTGCAGCACGTCGCGCGCCGTGCGCGCTCCCGGACAGGCCGGCTCTCGCTCGCTGCGGGGTCGGGGGTCGTCGCAGTGGTGCTCGCGGTCGTCGCTGCTGTGCACATCGCCCGGACACCCTGGCCGCTCACGCTCGGTCCTCTGACGCTTCTGGTCGCGGCAGCGCTTCTCTCAGCGCTTGGCTACGTCTTGAAGGCGTATGGGTGGCGCCGGCTCTTCGCGGCGCGAGAGCGTCCGCAGGCGCTGACGCTCGCGGCCGCAAACGGTGGCGCGTCCATCACAGCGCTCGCGCTCCCCGGAAGGTTCGACGATCTCGTCCGCGTTGCGATCGTTCGGAGCTCCAGAGGTTGTTCGCCGGACGTGCGAACGATCTGCCTCTCCCTCTTCATGCTCGGCCTGGTCGATGCTGTCGCCTTGGCGCCGTTCGCCCTCGTGGCTGCCATGCTGCCAGGCCAATCACTCGAAGTGCGCCTCGGCCTCGCCCTCGTCGCGGTCGGCGGGCTCGCAGCCGGAGCCCTGATCCTGGCGTTGCCGCGCGCGGCCAGAAGCAAGAGGCTTGCCCGCTTCCGGCTCAGCTGCTGGCTGCGTCCGCGCACGGCGTCGGTGCACGACGCGTCGCAGGCGTGGGCGCTCGTGTCGGCCGCCTGGGTGACCCGGGTCCTGGGCCTTCTCTTCGTCCTCGGCGCGTTCGGGTTGGGCTTCTCGGTCACGCTCGCGCTCGCCTTCGTCTGTGCGAGCTCGGCAGCAGCGGCGCTGCCGGTTGGCCCAGGAGGCGCTGCGACGCAGGCCGCCGCAGGAGCTGCCGTGCTCATCGCGTCGGGAGTCGGGGTCTCCGAGGCCGTCGGTGTCGCCGTCGCAGTCCAGACGCTGGCGATGCTCGTCGGGGGGTCGATCTTTCTCGTCGCAGCGGCTTGGCGCACCAGCTTGCGGTTCGCGGCGCGGTATGCGATTCGAGTTCGGGCGCTAGCGGCTTCGTGAGACGCAACACGGCGCGGACGAATCGCAGCTAGGCTGGTACCAGCGCGTTGGGTGTTTCTGAAGTCGACGAGGCTTCGCCTGGCTCTTTCGACTGTCAACCGACCCGAGCGCAGCAGGGAGTTCGTTCGGACTCTCCTGTCCCGATAGGAACGAAGGAGCAGCACATGTTCGCAACCATTCGCCGCTACGACGGTGTGGACCAGAATCGCACGACCGAGCTCACGAGCAAGGTCAACGAGACCCTCGTCCCCAAGCTCAGCAAGCTTCCCGGCTTCGCCGGCTACTACCTGATCGAGGACGGCAACGGCGTCTTCAGCTCGCTCAGTCTCTTCGAGACGCGTGAGCAGGGCATGGAGTCGACGAAGTTCGTCACCAGCTGGATCCGCGAGGAGAAGCTCGACACGATCCTCCCCAACGAGCCCAAGATCACGAGCGGCCAGGTCATCGCTCACAGCGACCGCGTTCTGGTTGCCGCGTAGCTCGACCGCAACGCATTCGATCGAGGGGCCGGGCTTGCCCGGCCCCTACGCATTCTTCAGACGCGATCAGCTCCGAGGCAGGCGACACGATCGGCCCCTCGAGGCGTCACTCGGTCGGACGCGCGGGTGAGCGCCGCCGCGCGAGCATGACGATCGCGGCGACGACGAGGAGACCGATGAGGCCGACGACTCCGGCGAGCGCGAGGTTCTGTGACGGGCTCTTCGCCGGCGGGGTGATGGTCATCGTGACCGGCCATTGGACGATCCCGCCGTCCGGGTAGCGCTGTTCGGCGTCGAGGTCGAGCGTGCCGGGCTGCGCGTCCGCGGTCAGGGTCAGCCGGAAGCCGACTTCCTTCCGCGGAGGTAGCGATCCCCCGGTCCAGGTTGCGGTGGACGTACCCTGCGTCGACTCGTCCCACCGGGTGCCGGATGCACGTGCGAGATCTCGAGCCCTGAGGGCGCCTTCACGACGAAGCTGGTCATCGGCTTCTCGCGCTCGTTCGGAACGGCGAGGAGAATCGACTCCGAGCCCTTGCTCGCGACGTAGGTGGGCATCGCGACGACGTGCGCCGCCGCCGGGCCGGCGAGTACGAGAGCAGCGATGCCGCTACAAGCCGAGATGGCGAGCGATGACCATCCGCTGCACCTCATTCGTGCCCTCGCCGATCTCGAGGATCTTCTGGTCGCGGTAGAGGCGCGAGATCGGCGTACTCGTCCATGAAGCCGTAGCCGCCGTGGATCTGGAGCGCCCAGTTCGCCGCGCGGTTCGAGAGCTCGCCGGTGTAGAGCTTCGCCATCGCGGCCTCGCGCGCGAACGGGCGGCCCTGGTCCTTCAGCCACGCCGCCTTGTAGACGAGTCGCGCGGCCCGCCTCGATCTCCGTCGCCATGTCGGCGAGCCTGAACTGGACGGCCTGGAACGCGGCGATCGGCTTGCCGAACTGCTCGCGCTCCTGCGCGTACGCGTACGCGAGGTCGTAGGCGCCCTGCGCGAGGCCGACGCCCATCGCCGCGACCGAGATGCGGCCGCCGTCGAGGATCTCGAGGAACTGGTGGAAGCCCTCGCCGCGCGGGCCGAGCAGGTTCCCCTCGGGCACCGCGCAGTCGCTGAACGAGAGCTCGCGCGTGTCGGAGGCGTTCCAGCCGAGCTTCTTCATCGGCGCGGAGATCGTCGTAGCCCGGCGTGCCGTTCTCGACGACGATGTTCGAGATCTCGTCCTCGCCGGTGCGGGCGGTGATCGTCACGCCCCAGGTGATGTCCGTGCCGGCGTTGGTGATGAACATCTTCGAGCCGGTTGACGACCCAGTCGCCGTCTCGCAGCTCCGCTGTCGTGCGCGTGTTGCCCGCGTCGGAGCCGGCATCGGGCTCGGTCAGGCCGAAGGCGGCGAGCTTCCTGCCCGAGGCGAGGTCGGGCAGCCACCGCTGCTTCTGCGCCTCGGTGCCGAAGAGTAGGATCGGCATCGTCCCGAGCGACGTGTGCGCCGCGACGGTGATCGCGACGGACGAGTCGATGCGCGTCAGCTCCTCGATCGCGAGCGCGTACGAGACGGTGTCGCCGCCGGCGCCGCCGTACTCCTCGGAGATCGGCAGGCCCATGAGGCCGAGCTCGCCGAGCTCGGCGACGAGCTCGTACGGGAAACGCGACTCGCGGTCGAGCTCCTCGGCGACCGGCGCGACCTTCTCTCGCGCGAACTCGCGCACGGTGTCGCGGACGAGCTGCTGCTCCTGCGTGAGGTCGAGGTCCATGCGGCGCCGCATGCTACCCGGGTAGGCTCCGCGCCGTTCCAACCGAGGAGGAGAGCCGAGACGATGGGCACCGTGCAGGAGTTCTTCGACGGGCTTGCGAGCCGCGTCCGACGCCGAGAAGACGCCGGGATGAACAACTCGTACCTGTTCGACATCGAGGGTGCCGGCGAGTGGCCCGTGAAGGTCGAGGACGGCGAGATCGACGTCGACCGAGGGCGGCGGCGAGGCCGACACGACGATCTCGACCTCCGAGGAGACGATGAGGCCGTCATCGACGGCGAGCAGAACCCGACGACCGCCTACATGACCGGCAAGCTCAAGATCAAGGGAGACATGGGCGCCGCGATGAAGCTGCAGAAGCTCTTCTAGGACGAGCCTCAGTGGACGCCATGATCTGGGTCGCACTCCTCATCCGTGGGGCTCAACGTCCTTGCCCTGATCGTTCACTGGCTGTTCAGCGGGGTGCGATCGACCGATGGGGCTCGCTCCTCCTCGGGGCGGCGACCGCACGATCGGCAACGCGATCATCAGGCGACCTCGCGATCCTCACGCTCCCGCTGATCCTCATCACGTTCGGGCTCGCTACTTCGCGATCAACGTGCTCATGCTCGCGCTCGCGCGAGTGGATCACGCCGAATTCTCGATCGACGGCTTGCTGGACGTACGTCGGCGCGACGATCGTGATCTGCTCGTCAACGCCGTCGCTGGTCCTCGACGAGGATCGCGGCTGACGATCGAAGGGCCGGGACTTCGACACGACTGGATCGTACTCGGCTCGTCGCTGTCGCCGCCTCATTCTGACGGGCTTCTCGTTCCTCGCGGCCATGGATAGGGCCGTGTCGGAAGCTCCAGCCGCGCACGGGCCGGAGAACGAGGCCGGCGATACTCCGCCGGCTCATCGTGCTCGAGCGCGTCCAACTCGTGTTCCTGTACGCTGCTCGTCTTCGGCGATGTCGATGAAGCCGACGCTCGGACGACAGCTGGTCGACTCGCTTCGCCTCTTCGTCGGCGCACTCATCCACTGCGATCTCGTCTACTGGCGCTAACAGGTGCGCGGCACGAGGCGGCCGGAGCCGCCGCCCCCCGACGTAGAGGTCGGCTTCGAGCTCGACGAGGAGGGCGCCGCCGGCGACGCGGTCGCCCTCCTCGACGTGCACGGCCTTCACGGTCGCGTCGTACGGCGCGGTGAGCGGCGTCTCCATCTTCATCGCCTCGAGCACAGGAGCGGCTCGCCGCGCTTCGACATCGTCGCCTGGCGCGACGTCGACGCGGATCACGGTTCCCGGGCATCGGTGCGGCGACCGGGCTCTCGCCGTCGCCAGCGCGCACGCGCGTGTGCGGTCGCGTCGACGTCAGGAGGCGGGGCGGGCGGCGGAGCCGGCGAGGTTCAGCCGCCAGGCGCCGCGCCAGGCGGCGTCGGGCAGCCGCAGCGGCGGCTCGGAGAGCGGTGGATACTCGGTGAGGAAGGCGGTCGTCGCCTCCCCGGCGCGGACGACGGGGTGGGCGACGAGCCAGCGGAGGAAGGGGAGGTTCGTCGTGACCCCTCGACCTCGGTCTCGGCCAGCGCATCTGCGAGGCGGGCGAGCGCCTCGTTCGCGTCGGGCCGTGCGCGATCAGCTTCGCGATCATCGGGTCGTAGGCGATGCCGATCTCGTCGCCCTCCTCGACGCCCGCGTCGACGCGCAGCGACTCGCCGGGAAATGCTTGTAACAACTTGTAACTTGGAAGCCTGAGGCGCTCGACTCGCCCCGCCTGTGGCAGGAACCTGCGCGGATCCTCGGCATAGAGCCGTACCTCGACGGCGTGGCCCACGGGCTTGTAACAGTCTGTTGCAAGTCGCTTCGCCCTCGGCGACCCGGATCTGCGTCGACGAGGTCGAGGCCGGTGACGGCTCGGTCACGGGGTGCTCGACCTGGATGCGGCCGTTCAGCTCGAGGAAGAAGAAGTCGTCGCCGGCGAGCACGAACTCGACGGTGCCGGCGCCGCGGTAGCCGATCGCGCGGCGCGAACGCGACCGCGGCCTCGCTCAGCGCAGACGCAGCGACGGGTGAGGCCAGGCGACGGCGACTCCTCGAGCACCTTCTGATGGCGGCGCTGCACGGAGCAGTCGCGCTCGCCGAGCGCGAGCGACCGTCCGCTGCGCGTCGGCGAGGAGCTGGATCTCGACGTGGCGCGGACGCTCGAGATAGCGCTCGAGGTAGAGCGACCCGTCGCCGAAGGCCGCCGACGGCCTCGCGCGCGGCCGCGGCGAGCGCTTCCTCGAGCTCCACGGGCGCGCGGACGACGCGCATGCCGCGGCCGCCTCCTCCCGCAGCCGCCTTCACGAGGAGCGGGAAGCCGATCTCGTCGGGTGCTCCGTCGGGAGGACGGGCACGCCCGCCTCAAGGGCGATCCGCTTCGAGGCGAGCTTGTCCGCGCCCGCGCGCAGCGCGCCGCGGAGGGGGGCCGATCCACGTGAGCCCGGCCGCCTCGACGGCCGTCGCGAAGTCGGCGTTCTCTGCGAGGAAGCCGTAGCCGGGGTGGATCGCGTCGGCGCCGGGCCTCCTTCGCCGCGCGGACGTGGTCAGCGGAGAAGAGGTAGCTCTCGATCTCGACGATCTCGTCGGCCGACCGGGTATGGAGCGACCCCGCGTCGTCCGGCGCCGCAACCGCGACGGTGGCGATTCCGAGCTCGCGGCAGGTTCGAAAGACGCGCACGGCGATCTCGCCTCTGTTGGCCACGAGCAGTCGGCGAACGGGCATCCGACTAGTCTGCCGTCCATGCCCGAGTCGCATGCGGGAAGGCTGGTGGACGGCACGAACGTCGAGGCGGTGTACCACGGCCCGGCGGAACGCTCAGGGGACTCCTTCGTGTTCGCGTGGGAGGCGCCGTCGTGATCCGGCTCCTCGTGCGCTTGCTCATCGCGCTCGTGGCGAATGCGGTCGGACTGATCGTCGCCGCGGCGGTCCTGGACGGCATGAGCCTGAACGTGACGGGCTTCGTCGTGTCGGTCGCGATCTTCACGGTCGTCGTCGCCCTGCTCCAGCCCTTCCTCGTGAGCGTCCTGCGACGGAGCCCCGGGCCGGTGCTCGGGGGAGTCGCCTTGATCGCGACCCTCGTGTCGCTCGTCGTCACGGTGCTGCTGACGGACGGCCTGTCGATCAGGGGCATCGGGACCTGGGTCGCGGCGACCGCCATCGTCTGGCTGGGATCGGTGCTGGCGGCGTTCATCCTCCCGTTCCTAGGGTTGAAGAAGTACCTCGACGACCGCCGGACCTAGCCCTCGGCCTCGAGCCAGCCGGCGGGGCGGCGCTCGAGGAATGCGCGGAGGCCGTCCTGACCCTCGTCGCTCGTGCGGCGCGCGGCCGCGATGTGTGCCGTGTCGATTCCCGTCGGCCGTTCTCGAACGAGCTTCTTCGCCTCCCGCACCGCCACGGGGCCACCCGCGAGGATGTCCCGCACGACCGCCTCGGCTCGCTCGCCCGCGTCCTCAGCGACCTCGGAGACGAGCCCGATCCTGAGCGCGTCCTCGGCGCCGAAGCGCTCGCCGGTCACGAAGTAGCGTCGCGCAGCAGCGCCGATCTTCGGCAGGACGAAAGGTGAGATGACTGCCGGGATGATCCCGAGACGCACCTCGGTGAAGCCGAATACCGCGTCCGGCCACGCGATCGCGACGTCGGAGCAGGCTACGAGCCCCGAGCCGCCACCGAGCGCGAACCCGTGCACGCAGCACACGACGGGGGCCGGGCAGGTGTCGATCGACTCGAGCGTCGCGTACAGGCGCATCGCGTCGTCGACGTTCTTCTCGTACGAGAGGTCGATCGCCGCTCGCTGCCACTCGACGTCGGCGCCTGCGCAGAACGACGGCCCCTCGCCGGTCAGCAGCACCGCACGCGCGTCGGCGACCTTCGTGAACGTCTCGGCGAGCTCCGCGATGAGGGCTGCGTCGAATGCGTTCCGGCGCTCCGGGCGCGCGAGCGTCACCCGGAGGACGTGTCCGTCACGGACGACGTTCAGCGCGCCCATCGGTCGGAGCCTATGGTTTCCCGGATGGCTGCGAGGCGGTTCACTGCCGACCTCGAACGTGCGGGAACGTCGTCGGCGATGCTCCCGATCCCGTTCGACCTGAAAGAGGTGTTCGGCCGCGCCCGCCCGCCGGTCAAGATCACGATCCGGGGACACACGTGGCGCACGACGCCGGCCGTGTACGGCGGCGCGGCGTACATCGGCCTGAACAAGAACGTCAGAGCAGCCGCCGACGTGGACGTCGGCGATCGCGTCCGGGTCGAGCTCGAGCTGGACACAGAGCCGCGCACGGTCGAGCTTCCGGACGACCTTCGGGCCGCGCTCGAGCAGGGCGGCCTGCATGCGGCCTTCGACGCGCTCTCGTTCACTCACCGCCGCGAGTACGTCGAGTGGGTGGAGGGCGCGAAGCGCGCCGACACGCGGACGCGGCGGGTTGCGGAGACCGTGCGGCGGGCGGGGGAAGGAGGAGCTCCGCCGTGACGTCGCTTCTACGGGGTGCGCTGGCCGCGTCGGTGACGCCGCTCCGTGACCAGGGCAGCACGCTCGACGAGGACGCGTTCGCGCCGCTCGTGGACTTCTTCGTGGGCGCGGGGCTCGACGGGATCCTCGCGCTCGGAACCGCCGGCGAGGGGATCCTGCTCGGCGTCGAGGAGCGGCGCCGCGCCGCGGACCTCTTCCTGCAGGCGTCGGATCGACGGCTCCAGGTGGCCGTGCACTGCGGTGCGCAGACGACGACGGACACGGTCACGCTCGCGGCGCACGCCGCCGAGGTGGGCGCGGACGCCGTCGTCGTCATCGGGCCCCCGTACTTCAGGCTCGACGAGAAAGCGCAGTACGGGCACTTCCTCGCCGCGGCGACGGCCTGCACGCCGCTCCCCTTCTACGTCTACGAGTTCGCCGCGACGACCGGGTACGCGATCGCACCGGCGGTGCTCGAACGTCTTCGCGACGACGCCTCGAACGTCGTCGGGCTGAAGGTCTCCGACACGCCCTGGGAGCGGTTCGTCGAGTACGTGCTCCCCGGCTTCGACGTGTTCGTCGGGCCGGAGGCGCTCATCGCCGAAGGCCTGGCGCACGGCGCCATCGGCGCGGTCTCCGCGCTCGCCTCTGCGCTCCCGCGCGAAGTCGCGGCCGTCGTGAGGGATCCGAGTCCGGAGGGGGCGGCGCGGCTCGGCGAGCTCCGAGCGTTCGTCGAGCGCTTCCCGCGCCAGGCGGCTCTCAAGCGGCTGCTGGCCCTCCAGGGAGTGCCGGTGAGAGAAGAGGTGCGCGCTCCGCTGCGCACGCTCACGGCGGAGGAGCGCGACGAACTCGACGCCTGGGCGGAGGACGCCCTCGTCTACGCGGAGTCCCACTCCTCGTAGTCCTCGCGGGGCCGTGGCGCAGATGATCCGCCCGACGAGTGTCGAGCCGCCCGGATTCGCGCGCGTCGTGTCGATCAGCCAGCCGGTGCCGTCGATCGACGGCAGGTCGCTCGTCACGTAGGGTCCAGTCGCCGGGGATGATCCCGCCCCCGGTGGCCCCCCCTCCTCCGATGACCTTCTTCCCAGGCGGGCAGGAAAGAAACAGCGAGTTGTGCACGAAGGCGCTCGAGACGGTGTTCTGCGCGCTGACGATCTCGTAGCCGCTGATTCCCGACGGGAGCAGTCCCGGTGCGAGATCGACAGCCCGCACCGTCCGGTCCTTGACCTTCGCGCTGGTGACGGCTCCGTCCCGGAGCTTGCTGGTCGTCACCGCATTGTTCTTCAACTGCACGGTGCCCACGCTGTTCGGCTGAAGGAGCTGGAGGACGGCGCCGCGCCCTAGGTCGGCGAGCGAGACGAACAGCGCCAGGCTTGCGACGACGAGCGCCGGCGACGGCCGACGGACGCGGTGGAACATGGTGCCTCCCTTCGACGACGGAGCATTCGCCGCAGAGTGAGGCGAGTGTTACAGGGAATCGAAGTCTTCGTACACGTCGGGCTCGGCTCCGACCAGGTCCTGGGCCCAGCCGATCGCCTCGGGCAGGTCCTCGCCGAACACCATCACGCCGAACCGCTCGGTCGCGTCGTTCCAGAGCCAGGCGCTCGGCGGGACGAGCTCCGGGAGCGACTCCCGGAGCTCGTCGATGGCCGTGTCCGACTCGGACACGTTCCAGATGAGCAGTCGGACGATCATGGCGACGGACTCCTACGTCGCGGTCGCGTGGGCGGAATTCGGGGCCCGTCCTGGGACGGACCCCGATCCGCGATCAGCAGAAGACGGAGACGTAGAACGGCAGGTCGGCCTGCGTGTTCCGATGCTGGTCATGGTGATGACTCGAACTCCCGCCGGTAGGGCGACCCGCTGCGCGGCGGACACCTGGCCGGGGAAGAGATTGGTCGTGGGCCCGCCGATGGTCGCCTGGTAGACGCAGTTGGTGACGTCCTGGTTGAAGATGATCAGGTAGTCACCGGTCCCCAGCTTCTGCGTCGACGACGCGCCCTTGTTTCGGATCAGGGTGCCGGTGGCGTCGACGGCGGCCCAGAGCGAGGTCGCGCCGCGCCCGCCGCGCCCGCCGGACCTGCCGGGCCCGCCGGGCCCGCGGGGCCCGCCGGGCCCGGCCGGGATCTGCCCCGACTTGAAGTCGGCGCGGAGGAGCGAGCCGTTCTTGACCTTCGTCGAGGTCGACGGCATTGTTCTGCAATTGCGCGTTGCCGACGCTGTTCCGCGGCAGAGCTGCGAGACGGCTGCGACGCTGGTGCCGGTGAGGGCGACGAGCAGTGCAGAGAGGCGACGACGAGTGCCGGCGAGGGGCGGCGGAGGAGTCCGACAGTGAGCTCTCCTTCCGTAGTTGGCGCCGCAGTCTGACGGGAGTCTTACAGGCCTTCGCGCTCTTCTAGAAGGGGCCGCGGGGCTCGTAGCTCCCTTGTCGGCGCGCCGATGCCGATCATGGTCATGCCCTCCGGGCCGGCGATCGGGGACGCGCGTCGTCCCGGGGTCGAAGCGGAGGAAGGAGCCGACGCGCACCGGGCACGTCCTCGCCTTCGATCCGGTACCAGCCCGAGCCGGCCGACGATCACGTTGACCTCTTCCTGACCGGACTCGCTCTCGTCGTGCTCGCGGCCGACGCCGTTCGGCGGGATGACGAACCAGTTGACGCCGAACGCCTCGACGCCGAGCTCGCGGCGGACGAAGCGGACGGCGCCGCCCGGGCCGGCGGGCTCGATGTCGTCGACGTGGATCAGCGAGTAGCCCATCGCGGGTACCTCCTCACATGCGGAAGATTCCGAAGGTCGTCTCGGGAACGGGCGCGTTGGCGGCCGCCGCCAGGCCGAGAGCGAGCACCTTGCGCGTGTCCAGCGGGTCGATGATCCCGTCGTCCCACAGCCGCGCGGTCGAGTAGTACGGGTTTCCCTCCGCCTCGTAGGTCGCGCGGATCTCGTCCGGGTCGGCGTCGCCCACCATCGTCAGGACGGTCGCCGCCTGCTCGCCGCCCATCACGGAGATCCTCGCGTTCGGCCACATCCACAGCTGGCGCGGCTCGTACGCGCGGCCGCACATCGCGTAGTTGCCGGCGCCGAACGATCCGCCGGTCACGACCGTGAACTTCGGCACGTCCGCGCACGCGACCGCCATCACGAGCTTCGCGCCGTCGCGCGCGATCCCGCCCTCCTCGTACTCCTTGCCGACCATGAAGCCCGTGATGTTCTGGAGGAAGACGAGCGGGATGCGGCGCTTGCACGCGAGCTCGATGAAGTGCGCGCCCTTCTGCGAGGACTCGGCGAAGAGGACGCCCTGATTCGCGAGGATCCCGACCGGGTAGCCCTCGATCCGGGCGAACCCGCAGATGAGCGTCGTGCCGTACAGCTCCTTGAACTCGTGGAAACGCGAGCCGTCCACGATGCGGCCGATCACGGCGCGCGCGTCGAGCTCGTGCTTGAAGTCCTCGGGGACGAGCCCGTAGAGATCCTGCGGGTCGAGCGCCGGCTGCTCCGGAGGCGCGAGCTCCCACGGCGAGCGGGGAGGGGGATCGAGGTTGCGCACGATCTCGCGGGCGATCGCGAGCGCGTGCTCGTCGGAGGTCGCGAAGTGGTCGGCGACGCCCGAGCGACGCGTGTGGACGTCGGCGCCTCCGAGCTCCTCGGCGGTGACGTCCTGCCCGGTCGCCGCCTTCACGAGCGGCGGCCCGCCGATGAAGATCGTGCCGGTTCCGTGGACGATCACGGTCTCGTCCGACATCGCGGGCACGTAGGCACCGCCCGCCGTGCACGAGCCCATCACGACCGCGATCTGCGGGATCCCGAGCGCGGAGAGCCGCGCCTGGTTGAAGAAGATCCGGCCGAAGTGCTCCCGGTCCGGGAAGACCTCCGCCTGCAGCGGGAGGAACGCGCCGCCCGAGTCGACGAGGTAGAGGCAGGGAAGCCGGTTCTGGCGCGCGACCTCCTGCGCGCGGAGGTGCTTCTTGACCGTGAGCGGGTAGTAGGAGCCGCCCTTCACGGTCGCGTCGTTCGCGACGACCACGCACTGGCGGCCCTCGACGACGCCGATCCCGGTGACGATCCCGGCGGACGGCGCGTCGCCGTCGTACAGCTCCCAGGCCGCAAGGGCGTTCAGCTCGAGGAACGCCGTTCCCGGATCGACGAGCCGGTCGACGCGCTCCCGCGCCGTGAGCTTCCCGCGCGAGCGGTGCCGTTCGACCGCCTTCTCGCCGCCGCCGGCGACGACCAGCGCGGTGCGCTCGCGGAGCTCGGCGACCAGCGCCTCCATCGACGCACGCCGGCGCTCGAACGTTTCGTCGTGGGACACGGTCGAGGCGAGCACCCCCATCGGCGCGTGAGCCTAGCGCTTGCCCGCCCGGCCGGAGTCGGCCAGACTCCAGGCGCTGCCGCCAGCGAGGGAGAGGAGCGCGCGATGTCCGACCAGGTGAAGTTCGTCCTCGACGAGAGCCGTCTGCCGGAGGCCTGGTACAACATCGCGGCCGATCTGCCGGCGCCGCCCCCGCCGGTGCCTCCATCCCGGGACGGGCCAGCCGGTCGGGCCCGACGACCTCGCGCCGCTCTTCCCGATGCAGATCATCCTGCAGGAGGTCTCGACGGACCGGCTGATCGCGATCCCGGAGGAGGTGCGGTCCGTCTACCGTCAGTGGCGGCCGACGCCGCTCTACCGCGCGCGCCGCCTCGAGCAGGCGCTCGAGACGCCGGCGCGCATCTACTACAAGTACGAGGGCGTCTCGCCGGCCGGCTCGCACAAGCCGAACACGGCGGTCGCGCAGGCGTACTACAACAAGCAGGAGGGCGTCACGCGGCTGACGACCGAGACGGGCGCGGGGCAGTGGGGATCGGCGCTCGCGTTCGCGGGCGCGGTCTTCGGGCTCGAGGTCGACGTTTACATGGTCAGGGTCTCGTACGACCAGAAGCCCTACCGGCGCGCGCTCATGGAGACGTTCGGCGCGCGTGTCGTCGCGAGCCCGTCCGAGGAGACGAACGCCGGTCGCGCGATCCTCGCCGAGCATCCCGACTCCACCGGCAGCCTCGGGATCGCGATCTCCGAGGCGGTCGAGGCGGCGGCTCCGCGCGAGGACACGAAGTACTCGCTCGGCTCGGTGCTCAACCACGTCCTCATGCACCAGACGGTGATCGGCGAAGAGGCGCAGATGCAGATGGACGAGGCCGGAGGACTACCCGGACGTCCTCATCGGCTGCACGGGCGGCGGCTCCAACTTCTCCGGGCTCTCGTTCCCGTTCATCGGCCGCGCGCTGCGCGAGGAGTCGAGGATCCGCGTCATCGCCGTCGAGCCGGCCGCGTGCCCGAGCCTCACGAAGGGCGCGTACGCGTTCGACTTCGGCGACACCGGCCATCTGACGCCGCTCGTGAAGATGCACACGCTCGGCTCGACCTTCGTCCCGCCGCCGTTCCACGCCGGCGGGCTTCGCTACCACGGGATGGCGCCCATGGTCAGCCACCTGCACGAGCTCGGCCTGATCGAGGCGCGCGCCTACACGCAGACCGAGGTGTTCGCCGCAGGCGTCGAGTTCGCGCGGCTCGAGGGCATCGTCCCCGCGCCTGAGGCCAACCACGCGGTGAAGGCGGCGATGGACGAGGCGATCCGTTGCCGGGAGGAGGGCGTCTCGCAGGCGATCCTGTTCAACCTCTGCGGGCACGGGCACTTCGACATGCAGGCGTACATCGACTACACGGCCGGGAAGCTCGTCGACGAGGCGTACTCGGAGGACGAGGTCGCGATGGCACTCGCCGGGCTGCCGTCCGTCGCGGCCTAGGGCGCGACGTACACGTCGACGACGCCGAAGATCCCCGCGAGCAGGAACACGTTCAGCGAGATGATCACCGTCGCGACCAGCACCGCTGCGAGGGTCGTGACGCGGCGGTTGACGAGCGAGCCCATGAGCTCGCGCCTGCTGCAGACGAGGATGAGCGGGATGAGCGCGAACGGGATACCGAACGACAGCACGACCTGGCTGAGCACGAGCGCGCGGGAAGGGTCGACCCCGATCGCGACGATGATGAGCGCGGGGGTCATGGTGACGATCCGCCGGACGAAGAGCGGAATCTGGCGGCCGATGAAGCCCTGCATGACGACCTGGCCGGCGAGCGTCCCGACGCTCGACGAGGAGAGCCCCGAGGCGAGCAGCGCGATTCCGAACAGGAGGTCGGCATGCGAGCCGAGATACGTGCCGAGCGCCTCGTATACCTGCGTGAGGTCGTCGCCGACGTCCACGAGGCCGCGCCCGTAGAACGTCGAGGCGGCGATGATGAGCATGCACATGTTGATCAGCGCCGGCGATGCTCATCGCGACGATCACGTCGATGAGCTCGAAGTGGAAGATGCGCTGCTTCTCCTCCTCGGTGACCCCGACGATCCGGTGCTGCGTGAGCGCGGAGTGCAGGTAGATGACGTGCGGCATCACCGTCGCGCCGATGATCCCGACGGCGAGGAGCACGCTCTCGGTCCCGTCGAAGCCCGGGACGAAGCCGCCCGCGATGCCCGAGCCCGACGGGCTCGCCATGAAGACCTGCAAGGCGAACGCGCCGACGATGACGCCGATCAGCGCCGCGATCACGGCCTCGAGCCGCCGGAACCCGCGCGTCTGCAGCGCGAGGATCGCGAACGCGGCTCCGCCCGTGAGCAGCGCGGCGGGGAAGAGCGGGATGTCGAAGAGGAGCTGGAGGCCGATCGCGGCGCCGACGAACTCGGCGATGTCGGTCGCCATCGCGACGATCTCCGCCTGGATCCAGAGCAGGATGTTCGTCCGGCGTGAGAACCGGTCGCGGCAGACCTCGGGGAGGTTCTTGCGCGTCGCGATGCCGAGCTTCGCGCTCATCGACTGGACGAGCATCGCCATGAGGTTCGCGGCGAGGACGACCCAGAGCAGGAGGTAGCCGAACTTCGCCCCGGCCGCCATGTTCGTCGCGAAGTTGCCCGGGTCGACGTAGGCGACCGCTGCGATGAAGGCGGGGCCGAGGAAGGGCCAGAGGCCGCGCAGCCCGCGACGCCGGCCCGCGAGCGACTCCTGTGCGGCGTAGGAGAACCCGGGCCTCGCCCGGGAGGACGTCGTCGAGGGGATGCTCGGGCGCGCTGCGGTCGTGTCCGGGCGCGTCCGACGGTTCTTGCATCTCGGTTGCGTCGTCCGAGCGCGCCCGCCTCCGTGCTCAAGAAATCCGTTCCCTTCGCCTTTTAGGTATGACTAAGTCGAGGCAGAGCGTAACCTAACATCCACGAGATGCCATCGCCGTCCGCCGATCTCAGCGTTGCCGTCCAGGACTACCTGAAGGCGATCTACGCGCTCGAGTCGGCGGGCGAGCGGGTCACGACGTCCGCGCTCGCCAGGCGTATGCGAGTCAGCGCGCCGTCGGCGACGGCGATGACGAAGCGTCTCGACGAGCTGGGGCTGGTCGAGCGACTTCCGTATCGGGGCGTCGCGCTCACGGAGGAGGGCCGAAGGAACGCGCTCGAGGTGCTGCGGCACCACCGGCTGCTCGAGCGCTACCTCGTCGATCGCCTCGGACTCTCGCTCGACGAGGTGCACGCCGAGGCAGAGCTCCTCGAGCATGCGCTGTCGGAAGAGCTCGAGGCGCGAATCGACGAGGACCTCGGCTATCCGACGCATGATCCGCACGGCGATCCGATTCCCGACCGCGAACTCCGCCTCGACGAACCCCGACGACCGGACGCTGCTCGAGCTGGAGCCCGGGGCGCGTGTCTCGATCGCGCGCGTTCCGGACGACGACCCGGCGCTCCTGCGGTACCTCGGCGCCCTCGGGCTCGTCCCCGGGTCGATGCTCGAGCTCGTCGCGCGCGCGCCGTTCAACGGCCCCGTGACGGTACGAACCGACCGCGGCGAGCACGCGATCTCGCGCGACCTCGCCGACCGGATCGCAGCGGCCTAGGAGGCCGCGTCCGCCGCCTCGTCCGGGCGCGGACCGCCCGGAGCGCGCGTGCCCGGCGCGAGGCGTCCCTGCACGACGGAGCCGTACGCGATGACGAACGCCAAGAGGCCGATCGCCAGTGCCGCAACTGGCCAGATCATGGCGTGTCTATCGACGCTCGGCCTCGCAGCGGACATCCCTCGTCGGTGCGAGCGGCCTCTACCTGGCGATGTTCTTCGCGGCCGGTGCCGCCGCCGTTCGCCGCACGCGCCGGCGGCGGTCGTGGTCTACCCGCACTCGGTCGCCGTGATCGACCCGGCGAAGAACAGCTTGGTCGACGACATCCTCGTCGGGAGCTACCCGACTGCCCTCGCCGCGGACGACAGCTTCGTCTACGTTGCCAACGCCGGCGACGCGACCATGTCGAGGATCGATCCGAAGACGCGGAGAGTGATCGACACCGTGGCTCTGTCGCGGGCGACCGACCTCGCCCCCCGGCGCGGCCATCTCTGGTCCGCCGACGGCGGCGTCCCCGGGCATGTGGCGATCCCGCCTGGAACGGTGGCCGACCTCGACCTCGACTCCGCGGCGATTCGCACCATCCGAGTAGGCCCGGCTCTCGATGGCCCCGAGGAACAAACGACGCTCGCCACCGACCCGCGCAGCTTCGCGCTCTGGGTCGGCAACGCCGACAGCGAGACGGTGAGAGAGATCGACCCGTCTCTCGACAGGTTTGTGCGGACGATCCACGGGATCGCGCCCGGCGGTCTCGCTCCGGTCGCCTCGATCGGCGGCGACGACGTCGTCTGGGCAAGCGACCCATCGCGAAACCTCGTCGTCAGGATCGACGGCGGCACCGGCCGGGTCGTGCATCGAATTCGCGTGCCAGGCGGGCCGACCAGACTGGCTGCGGATGATCAGGCCGTCTGGGTGATTTCGCCCGGCACACGTACCGTGATCCGAATCGACGTAACGACGGACGAGCCGATCGCGAGAATCGCGCTCCCGATCACGCCGAAGCGAATCCTCCTCGGAGACGGAGCCGTCTGGGTCACCGGGTACCGGTCGTCGAACCACCTCGAAGGCTCGAGGGGCGGGCTCGTCCTCCGGATCGACCCGCGCACGAACCGGATCGTCGCACGGATCTCGCTCGGGGACCTCGCTGCTGACAGCATCGTCCTCAGCCGCGGCCTGCTGTGGGTCGCCGTGCCGCCCTCGGCCTGACTGATCGATCCCTTTTCTGTGGTGTGTGACGGATTGGTTCAACGGTGCTTCACTCCGGGACGTTCGGTGCGGGAGCGACCGGGACGCCGGCGGCACGTTCCGAGACCGACCCTCCCGCGGAGACGCTCCCCTGATCCGAAGTCGAGGCAGAACGAACGCTAGGCGGTCGCGAAAACTTCGTACCCGTTTTCGTACCCGCCTGACCTGATCCGAGCCGATCTCAGCCGACCTAAAACGGCTTAGGAATGCGGTTCCTACCTCTTGCGACCTCCCCCGTTTCGGCTGTTAACCGGAGAATTGTGCGTTCGAGTCGCAGCCGGGGAGTGAGAGAAAAGCCCTGGAAGGATTTTCTGTTCTCTAGAAGGTAGACGAGACAGCCAAGGTGCACACGTTTCTGCACACATTTCCGGCCCCCATGACGCCGAGCGCCTCCCCGGAGGAGGCGCTCGGCGGTACCGCGCTCCTTGGCCTGGCGCGTCTTATGTCCGCGCCGACCTTACGACGGCCCGGGCTGGTAGTAGCTCCGAGAAAAGCGTGAGCGAGGCTGACCTCGTCGACCCCGACCTGTCCCTCTACTCTTTGACGTTGCCGCACGGTGGGACACCTCGCTGCGTTTGTCGCTAGAGGTCGAGCCTGATTACAACCTCACCGTTCTCGGTGCCTCCCGTCTCGACGAAGCCGCAGCGACGATAGAAGTCCGCGGGGCCATCGGCGCCAGGGACATAACTCGAACGGAGCTCGCGCGCACCCGGCTGGGCGCGCACATGATCCACCACGAGATCGAGGGCGCGGCGACCGTAGCCCCGGCGCTGGTGAGCGGCATCGACCATGAATCGCCAGAGGAAGTACTCCCCCTTCTCCGGATCTGCGTGGAGCATCACAAACCCGATCGGCGTCTCGTCGGAGTAGATCGCGCGAAACCATGCGCAAGGCTCGAAGTACGCCTGCGCGATTGAGAGCGAGTTTGCCGCCACGTACGTGCGTTGCACGCGAGTGACGTCAAGGGCGCACACTGCTCGGACCGAGTCCGCCGTTATCTCGCGGAGGCTGATCTCGGGCATGCGGCCAATGTTGGCACTGCGCGTCCTGTCGCGTCCTGTCCCTGCTTGATCAAGGGACATTCCCGCACGACAGGGCTCCCAGCCCGAGCCAAGCGGCAGGGCGCGGTATGGGACAGCATTGGGTCGGGCAGCCGCAGTCCCAGACCAATGGGTACGCGAGTGCTTCGTGTTCGGCGATACGCCCGTCGATGAGGTTGCGGCTGATCTCGAGGAGTTCACAGGCGAGGACGATCTATCGACGGAGGTTGGACAGGTCGCCACTGACCTCGCCTCGGTAATCGTGAAGCAATGGCGCGACTCGCTCGGGCAATAGTTCGGGTACAAGTCGAGGCCGAGTGAGGCGGAAACCCAGCAGGGGCGACAGGGATCGAACCTGCGACCTCCGGTTTTGGAGACCGGCGCTCTGCCAGCTGAGCTACGCCCCTGGGCTGCGCGGCCATGGTACCGCGACCCGGGCTGGCAGCATTCCGCTCGTGCAGCGCCGCCTCCTCGGGCTCCTCTTCGCGGCGCTCGCGCTCGGCCTCGCAGTGGTCGCGGTCGCGTCGGCGCTCCACGGCGGCGCGGCGCTGGGTCGTCGCCTTCGCGGCCGCGATGCTCGCGTTCTGGATGGGCGACCTCGCCCGACGGGCGCTCGTCCGGCGGCGTCCCTGAGGAGTCCGCCCGCGCGCGGCGTATTCTCTTGCCGTGGCGGCGACAGACCAGATCCAGACCCTGTGGCAGGAGTACCGGAAGTCGAAGGAGCAGGAACTCCGCGACCGGCTGATCCTCACGTACGCGCCGCTCGTGAAGTTCGTCGCCGGCCGCGTCGGCGCCAGCCTGCCCGCTCACGTCGACGAGCAGGACCTCGTGTCGTACGGGCTGCTCGGGCTCATCGGCGCGATCGAGCGCTTCGATCCCTCGCGGGAGATCAAGTTCGAGACGTTCGCCATGGCCCGCATCCGCGGCGCGATCATCGACGAGCTCCGCTCGCTCGACTGGGTGCCGCGCTCCGTCCGCACCCGCGCGCGCCAGATCGAGCGCGCGATCGCAGCGCTCGAGAAGGAGCTCATGCGGGCGCCGACGGACGAGGAGATCGCGAAGAAGCTCGGCGTGTCGCCGGAGGAGCTCGACGACAGCCTGCTCGAGATCTCGCGCTCGTCGGTCGGCGCTCTCGACGAGCTGTGGTCGCCGTCGGGCAGCGGCGACTCGATCGCGCTCATCGACACGATCGAGGACGAGATCGGGGCCGGACCCGGAGATCTCGCTCGAGCAGACCGAGGTGCGCGAGGCGCTCGCCGAGGCGATCTCGGACCTCCCCGAGCGGGAGAAGCTCGTCGTCACGCTCTACTACTACGAGGAGCTCACGCTGCGTGAGATCGGGGAGGTTCTCGGGGTCACCGAATCGCGCGTGTCGCAGCTTCACACGAAGGCGATCCTGCGCCTGAAGGCGCACCTCTCGGGCGCGGCCCGCGAGACCGCCGAGACGTAGCCGCTACGTCGAGCCGTTCTCGAGCACGGACAGGATATTCCCTGCCGGGTCCCTGAACCACGCGATCGGCGGACCGCCGGGTTCCCGGGAGATTCCCTTCGCATCCTGCTCGAAGCCTTCGTAGCGCTCGAACCTGATTCCTCGCTTGCCGAGCTCGTCCACGGCGGCATCGATGTCGTCCACCGGGAAGTTGAGGATCGTGTACGTCGCCGGCTCGTGGTCGGACTTCGGATAGACGAGCGTGTCCCGTCCACCGGCCAGGTGTAGCGTCAAAAGCCCGTGCTCCGCGGACGTCTTGAGACCGAGGGTCTCTCCGTAGAACCGGTGCGCCTTCGGGACGTCGTCGACCGCGAACCCGCTGAACGCCTTCGTATCGGTCAGCATTGGTGCTCCTTCCGTACGAGATCGTGTTCGGTATTCCCGTCCGTCGCTCCGCCAAACCCGGAGCTGTGACGCCCCGGAGTGCTCGGACGCGCGACTAAGCTTCTCGGCCGGAAAACCGAACCGCCGAGGAGGACTGACCGCCCATGCCCGAGCCCGCAAAGATCCGCAACGTCGCCGTCGTCGGCCACCGCGGGACCGGGAAGACGTCGCTCGTCGAGGCGCTGCTCTTCCAGACCGGCGCGATCAATCGGCTCGGCTCGGTCGAGGCGGGCACGACGGTCTCCGACTTCGACGAGGACGAGCACAAGCGTCAGCTCTCGATCGCGATGGCGCTCGAGCACACGACGTGGCAGGAGCGCAAGGTCAACCTCGTCGACGTTCCCGGCGATCCGAGCTTCCAGGGCGAGCTGCGCTGCGCGGCCCGGGTCGTGGAAGGAGAGCTCGTCACCGTCTCCGCGCGTCATGGGCGTCGAGGTGGGAACGTCGCGCGCCTGGCGCCTCGCCGACGAGCTCGGGCTCGCGCGCGTGGTCTTCGTGAACATGCTCGACCGCGAGCGCGCCGACTTCTTCCGAACGCTCGAGCAGCTGCGGTCGCAGCTCTCGACGAGCTGCGTCGCCGTGCACCTCCCCATCGGCTCCGAGCACGAAGTCAGCGGGATCGTCGACGTGCTGCACATGTGCGCGTACGCGAGCCCCGAGGGCGCGAAGGAGGGCGAGCCGGGCCCGATCCCGGACGAGATGGCGGAGCTCGCCGCCGAGTACCGCGAGAAGCTCCTCGACGCCGTCGTCGAGACGGACGAGGCGCTCATGGAGCGCTATCTCGACGGACAGGAGCTCGACGCGCAGGAGGTCGCGGCAGCGCTCAAGGCCGCGGTCACGAGCGGCGACGTCTTCCCGGTCGCATGCGGGATCGCGACGAAGAACCTGGGGACGCACGCGCTGCTCGACCTCCTGGTCGAGGGCGTCCCGTCTCCCGCGAAGAAGGGCTCGCCGATCGACGTCGACGGCGCGGGCGTCGCGGCCTTCGTCTTCAAGACGGTCGCGGATCCGTTCGCGGGCCGCATCAACCTCTTCCGGGTCCTCAAGGGCACGGTCACCGCCGACACGGCGCTCGTCAATCTCCGCTCGAAAGGGAAGGAGCGCATGGGCACGCTCCTCGAGGTGCAGGGCAAGGAGCATCATCCGGCGCTCGACTTCGGCGAGGGCGACCTCGGCTCCGTCGCGAAGCTCAAGGACGCACAGACCGGCGACCTGCTCGTCGACAAGGAGGTCGCCATCGAGGCTCCGGACTTCGGCTTCCCGGAGCCGGTGATGAGCTTCGCGATCACGCCGAAGTCGAAGGGCGACGAGGAGAAGGTCGCCTCGGCGATCCGGCGCCTGGCCGAGGAGGATCCGACCCTTCGCCTTCGTCGCGACCAGCAGACGGGCGAGGAGATTCTCTCCGGCATGAGCCAGATGCACGTCGAGGTCGCGCTCGAGCGCGCGAAGCGGCGGTTCGGCGTCGACATCGAGCTGCACCCGCCGCGCGTTCCTTACCGCGAGACGATTCGCCGCGAGGCGCGCGCGCACGGTCGCTACAAGAAGCAGACCGGCGGCCGCGGCCAGTTCGGCGACTGCCACATCGTCGATCGCCCCGACGACGGAGAACGAGTACGAGTTCGTCGACAAGATCGTCGGCGGCGTGATCCCGCAGGGCTTCCGGCCCGCCGTCAACAAGGGGATCCAGGAGGCGATGCACCACGGCGAGCTCGCCGGGGCGCCGGTGCAGGGCGTCCGCGTCGAGCTCGTCGACGGCTCGTACCACACCGTCGACTCGTCGGAGATGGCGTTCAAGATCGCCGGCTCGATGGCGTGGAAGGAGGCGTACATGAACGCCGATCCCGTCCTCCTCGAGCCGATCATGGAGCTCGAGGTGAGCGTTCCCGACGACGTCGTCGGCGCGGTGAACGGCGATCTCAACTCGCGCCGGGGCCGCCTCCAGGGCATGGAGCCGCTCAGCGGCATGACGACGATCAAGGCCGAGGTGCCGATGGCCGAGCTCCTCACGTACGCGCAGTCGCTCACGTCGATGACCGGCGGCCGCGGCGACTACTCGATGCACTTCCTCCGCTACGAGGAGGTGCCGACGCACGTCGCGCAGAAGGTCATCGACGAGACGAAGCGCGAGCGCGAGGCGGCGAAGGCCTAGGCCGGAGCACGTCAGGTGTCAGACACCGGTCTGACACCTGGTGGTGCAGGCTGTGGATAACGCCCGGCCGCTGGTAGGGTCCTCGCCATGCGCGTGACGAAGGCGAGCAGTCCGCCGCGGGTGCGCCGTATGCGACCGGACGCTGCTGCAGGGGGAGGTGGCGATGCGCTTCTCGCCGGACGGCGTCGAGTTCGTGGACGTGTGCCCGCTGTGCCAGGACGCCGCGCTCGACTACGGCTGGGTTCGCGAGGGCGGCCCATCTCACCGACGCTCTCGTCGGCGCGGACGCGGAAGAAGCGCACGCGCTGGTCGCAGATCCTCGGCGTCGGCGACGCGGAGGCGCAGCCCGTCGTCCCCGAGCCCGTCCTGCGGCGGCTCACGCGACTCCGAGGCGGCGCTCGTCGAGGCGGCGGACCTCTTCAACGCGAGCCTGTTCCGCCGGACGGTCGAAGGCGTCGGACGCGCCCTCGGCTCGCCCCTCATCTCCATCGTGCCGCTCTCGGGCGTGAACAGCGAGCTCGTGCTCACGTTCGCCTGGGAGATCACCTGGTACCAGTACCGCGTCCTGCCCGAGGCGGGCCAGCCGATTCGGCTCGCCGACCGCGGCGCCGACATCTCCGAGATCGAGGCGGCGTTCACGGAGTGGAACGCGACGCTCGACGACTCGGGCCGCGTCGTCCCGAACGCCGCCGCGCTACGACCAGGAGCGCCTCGAGCGCGGCGGCGGCAGCGTCCGGGTCGAACTCGAACGGTCCTGGGCCACCGACGTATGCGATCCGCGCGTCCTCGTCGACGACGTAGATCCGCTCGGGCCACGCCGCGAATGCGGTGCTCGACCGCGTCGTCCATCGCGTCGACGAGCACCTGCATCGTGAGTCCGAGGCGTTCCACGCCAAGCCGAGCTGCGGCGAAGCGATCCTCGATCGTCACATGGTTCGCGAGCAGCACCTCCTCGTCGACGTTCGCCTGCAGCTGCCAGCCGTCGTCGCGTGCGCCTCGGCGATGTACACGAACGCCATCGACGCTCGGTCGCGGTAACGGCGATACATCGACTCGACGTCGCCGGACCGGCGACGAAACGGCGGTCAGGTGAAGCTGCCGAACACAAGGAGGAGCGGGCGGCCGTCGACGAGCGACTCGAGCTGCACCGGTCGGCCGTCCTCGAGGCGCAGGAGGTCGAGGTGAGGCAGGGCGTCGCCGACGCGGAGGCGATCGGGCCGGCGGAAGCGCGTGATCGTCGCGACGGCCGACTCCCGCTCGTCGGCTGCGAGGGTCTCGATGTACTCGAGATCTCGCGGATGGAGGTAGGCGCCCGCAGTCATCGCGCTGGATTGTGGCGATAGGCTGACCGCATGGCGACTACGGAGACACGCACGCACCAGAACTACATCGGCGGCGAGTGGGTCGACGCTGCCTCGGGCGAGACCTTCGAGTCGACGAGCCCGGCCGACGGCGAGCTGATCGGGACCTTCCCGCGCTCGGGCGCCGAGGACGTCGATCGTGCCGTCGCGGCCGCAAAGGAGGCGTACGCGGAGTGGCGGCTCGTGCCCGCACCGAAGCGCGGCGAGATCCTCTTCCGCTTCGCGCAGCTCGTCGCCGACGAGAAGGACGAGCTCACGGACCTCATGACGCACGAGATGGGGAAGGTGAAGGCCGAGGCCGGGGGCGACGTCCAGGAAGCGATCGACATGAGCTTCTACATGGCCGGCGAGGGCCGTCGTCTCTTCGGGCAGACGACGCCTTCGGAGCTCCGGAACAAGTTCCAGATGTCCGTCCGCATGCCGATCGGCGTCGTCGGGGTGATCACGCCGTGGAATTTCCCGATCGCGATTCCGTCGTGGAAGATCGCTCCGGCGCTCGTCGCGGGTAACGCCGTCGTCTTCAAGCCGGCGACGGACACGCCCGCGCTCGGCCAGCGCTTCGTCGAGCTCCTCGACGAGGCAGGTGTCCCGAAAGGCGTCGTCAACATCGTGCACGGCGGCGGAGGGGCGGTCGGCGACCGACTCGTCCGGCATCCAGACGTTCCCGTGATCACGCTGACCGGCTCGCGCGACACGGGTGTAAAGGTGCTGGAGGCTGCAGCGGAGCGGCTCAAGCACGTCCACCTCGAGCTCGGCGGCAAGAACGCGATCATCGTCATGGACGACGCCGACCTCGACCTCGCGCTCGAGGGGATCCTGTGGTCGGCATTCGGCACGTCGGGGCAGCGGTGCACTGCGACGAGTCGCGTGATCGTCCACGACAGGCTCTACGACGCGCTCGCAGCTCGGCTCGTCGAACGGGCGGAGGCGCTCCGGCTCGGGCCCGGATGGGAGGACGACACCGACGTCGGCCCGGTGATCAACGGAGCCGCCCTCGAGAAGATCGACTCGTACACGCAGGTCGGCAAGGAGGACGGCGCGACGCTGCTCACCGGCGGCGAGATCGCCGACGAGGGCGACCTCGCGAAGGGCTTCTACTACCGCCCGACGATCTTCGGCGACGTCGAGCCGGAGATGCGCATCGCGCAGGAGGAGATCTTCGGGCCGACGCTCTCGCTGATCCGCTTCCGCGACGAGGTGGACGCGATCCGGATCTCGAACGGCATCCGCTACGGGCTCTCGTCGTCGATCTTCACCCGGGACGTCAACCGTGCGTTCCGCGCGATGCGCGACCTCGAGGCCGGGATCACGTACATCAATGCCGGGACGATCGGCGCCGAGGTGCATCTTCCCTTCGGCGGCACCAAGGAGACCGGCAACGGGCACCGCGAGGCGGGGCAGGCCGCGCTCGACGTCTTCACCGAGTGGAAGTCGGTGTACGTCGACTACTCCGGCACGCTTCAGCGCGCGCAGATCGACGACGCCTGAGGAGCGACAAGAGGGAGGGCCGGAGCCCTCCCTCTTGTGTTGTCGCTACGGAACGGTCGAGAAGAACGCGTCCGTCGGCGGCGTTGGGACTGCTGGCGGGTTGGTCGTGAGCCCGACTCGATGAAGAACGGCTCGAACAAGAGGCCGTTCGTCGTCATGCCCATGTAGTCGCCCACGAACTCGCCTCGAGCCTCGGGCGCAGCGCTCATGTTGAACGAGCTCGGAGTGACGCGCAGGTCGGCCGACCAGTTCGCGCCACTGGCGCAAGCGGACAAGCACCGGGTCAGCCACATGTCGGTGCTCGCGATCGAGTCGCCCGACACGTTGTTGCGGAAGTCGTAGTAGCTGACTCCGAGCGTCCCCGCTGAGTTGATCTCGATCGTGGGGATGAACGCGTCGACGCCCGGGGATGCGGGCGTGTGGCTGATCACGATGGGCGTCGACCAGCTGACGCCGTCGTCCGTGGACTGCGAGAAGAGGATACTCCGCGCGTCGGAGCGCTCGGGAGCGCATCCTCCCAGACCATGTACGCATTGGAGCCTCGGGTAGCGAAGTCGAGCAGCCCGCCGCTGCGGATGAGCGCTCTCGTATCCGGGTTGTGCGCGCCGCCGTACGTGCAGCTGTACGGGGACAACGATCGCTGGCTTCTTCTCCCACGTGACGCCGCCGGTCGGGCGAGCGGAGGACCGAGATGCTCCCGCACGGCCCGCCCTTCCACACGGCGTTTCCATAGGTGAGCAGCCCGTCGAGGATCGTGGTCCCGCTGCCGACGTGGATGATGCTCCCGATCGAGCCGGAGAAGGCCGAGTCGACGAAGATCTGCTGCGGCGTCTCCCAGCTCGTGCCGCCGTTCGTCGTCCGCGTGAAGAACGTCTGCGACTTGTACGAACGCGAGTGGAGGATGCCCTGGTCGGACGCGTGCGTGCTGCCGCCCGGGGTCACGATCCGATCCCACGCCGCATATACGTGGCTCGCGTTGGTCGGATCGGCGGTGATCGACTCCTTGTCGAGGCCGTTCGTCGTGTCCTCGGTCAAGATGTCGGTGGGCTCCAGGACTCGCCAGAGGGTAGTCGACTTCGAGACGAGGATCGCGTTGTGGTTCGGGTCCGGGTTGCCGAGGAAGCTCAGCGAGATGGCGTAGAGGTCGCCGTTCGGGGCGAACGAGACCCATGGGTCGGATGCCCGCAGGTACTCGCCGCCTGAGCACGCGGTGATACCCGGGACCACGACTCGATGCCAGGTGACCCCGTCGTCGTGGCTGACGCTCGTAACGAGCCCACGGGCTCCTCCGTCGTCCCAGCGGTCCTGCTGGTACTCCCCGACGATCGTCGATCCGAACCGCGTCGAGCGCGGCTCGATCTCGGAGTTCGGGTAGAGCGTGCTTCCGGCCGACCTGCTCTCGGTCGCCAGATCGTCATTGCCGCATGGCTGAGCCCCATTCGGCGAGAACGGGCTCGGCCCCGGCGACGCGAGTCCGAAGGTCGGCGCGCGCCCGCAACTGTCACGAGAACGAGCGCGGCGACGAAAGCCGCGCCCAGAATGGATCGCTTCATGCGATACCCCTACTTTTGTTGGCCCCTGCCTTATCTCTTGGGGCAGTATGAGTCGCTTCGTGCCCAATGTGAAACTCGTCTGGTTCGTGCCCCTCGACGCTCTCGACTGTAACCCGTGCGGCCGTGTTCGCTGCCGGCGGAGGTCGCATCGGAGGCTACGAGCGCTGCTCGTGGTACACGGCTGGAACCGGCACGTTCTTCGGGGGCGAGGGCACCTCGCCTGCGCTCGGCGAGAGCGGACGGGAGGAGTCGGTCCCGGAGCTCCGGGTCGAGACGGTCGTTCCCGAGGAACGTCTCGCCGAAGCAGTCGAGGCTCTTCGTCGCGCGCATCCGTACGAGGAGCCCGCGTTCGACGCCTATCCGCTGCTCGAACCGTGAAGGCAAAGCTCTTCACCGACGGCGGCTCGCGCGGGAATCCAGGCCCCGCGGCCTACGCGTACGTGCTCGAGGCGGAGGACGGCACGGTGCTCGACGCGCGCGGTGAGACGATCGGAGTGGCGACGAACAACGTCGCCGAGTACTCGGCACTCGTCGCAGGGCTCGAGCGCGCGGCCGAGCTGCGGGTGACCGAGCTCGAGGTCGTCTCGGACTCGGAACTTCTCGTCAAGCAGATGCGCGGGGAGTACCGGGTCAAGAATCGGGCTCTCCAGGATCTGTTCCTCGACGCATCGCGCCTCGCCCGTGCGATTCGGCGTGTTACGTATACCGCCGTCCGCCGCGAGCACAACGAGCTCGCGGACAGCCTCGTCAACGAGGCGCTCGACCGCGCGGCTCAGTAGCGCTCCTAGACACCGTCCTCCGAGGGTCGCTCATCGGCTCGACGATCCGGGCCTCGAAGCCGGCTGCCCGGCCGATCGGGAAACGGAGGCTGCGCAACGGCGAGGCTATACTCCCGGCCTCCGGCGGATGTAGCTCAGTTGGCTAGAGCGTCTGCTTGCCATGCAGAAGGTCGAGGGTTCGAGTCCCTTCATCCGCTTCCAAAGCCCCCGGTAATCGGGGGTTTTTGTTTTCGCGATGGCGACATGTGTCCCCGATGTGTCCCCAAAATCCCAGCGAAACTTCAATTGCGCAGCTGGCGATCTCCGGTACGCCGGCCTGCCAACAAACCCGTAGCTCGTCTCGGTGAGATTGCTGATGAACGTGAAGGCGTGCGATGGGAGACTCGGGTCAGGAAGAGGGAGGCTTCATGCAGAGCACAGACTCGACAGCTCGAAAGCCCGCGTCTCCGGGTTCGTCGCTCCAGGCTTCGAAGAGGTACGCGCCGAGTTCGAGCGTAACTTCGAAGAGCGCGGCGAGATCGGCGCTGCCGTCGCAGCGTATTGGCGCGGCGAGAAAGTCGTCGACCTGTGGGGTGGCCGCCGCACGCCCGAGGGCGACGCGCCTTGGAACGAAGACACGCTGATCGTCTTCATGTCCAGCACCAAGGGCCTCGCGGCCATGACGCTTGCGCTGGCTAACTCGCGCGGCTGGCTCGACTACGAAGCCCCGGTCGCGCGCTACTGGCCCGAGTTTGCGCAAAACGGCAAGGCCGACGTGACCGTGCGCCAGCTGCTTGGCCACGAGGCGGGACTCGTCTTGCTCGACGAGGAGCTGCGGATCGAGCAGATGCACGACCTCGATGCCGTCGCACGTGTGCTCGCGCGGCAGAAACCGGCGTGGCCGCCCGGCACACGCCACGGCTACCACACCATGTCGCTCGGGCTGTACATGCAGGAGCTCATCCGCCACGTCGACCCCGAGCACCGCACGCTCGGGCGCTTCTTCCACGAGGAGATCGCGGTGCCGCTCGGCATCGAGTTCTACATCGGTCTGCCGCCTGCGATCCCCGACGAGCGCCTCGCCACGGTCAAGACGCTCTCCATCGCACGTGGGCTCCTCGCGTTGCCCAGGACACCTCCTGCCATGCTGAAGAAGTACTTCCAACCGCGGTCAATGATCCGCAAGTCCTTCCTCTTCTCGGACCTGTCCTGGAACGATCGGCGCACGCTCGAAGTGGAGTTGCCCGCCGGAAACGGCGTGGGCACGGCTCGCGCTATCGCGCGCGCCTATTCCGCTTTCGCCGAGGGCGGCGCCGAGCTTGGCCTCACGCCGGAGACGTTCGCCCGCATCACCGCATTGCCCCCGACCGATCATCCCGAGGACGAAGTGCTCGGCATCCCAACGTACTTCTCCCTCGGCTTCCTGCGACCCGGGCCCGACGGTCTGGTTCGGCTCGAGCCCGCGCGCCTTCTGTGCACCAGGCGCCGGCGGCTCGTTCGCGTTCGCCGATCCGGACGCCCACCTCGGGTACGCCTACGTCATGAACAAGCTCGACTTCTACTACAACGATGATCCGCGCGAGAAGCCGCTGCGCGATGCGGTGTACCGCGCTATCCGCCGGGCCGAGCCGAGCCCGTCTCGATCGATTCGGGCTGGAACCCCTGAAAGAGAGCTTGTGTCACGAGGGCGGTCGGAGAGGAGGTGTCCGATGACACCGAGAGTGCAAGGCGCGACGAGGCGCATCCGCGTTGTTGCGGCGCTTCTGATTGTCGGGCTGGCCGCGGGGCCGGCGGCGTCGCATCTCTACTGGCTGCTGGGCGGCACCTGGGGGCTCTATACCCGCGGCGTCCGCGACGAAGTGGCGACGACGGGCATGCGCGTTGTCGCCGCCATCGTGCTCGTGCTGCTCGTCGCCGCGGTGTTGGTCGTCCTGGCGCGGGTCGAGTTGTGGCAGCAGGCGTTCGTATCCGACCGGATGATTCGGTTCCTCGCTTGGGCGTTGGCAGCGGTCTTCCTGGCCGAGACGCTCGCGGCCTTCACCTGGAGTAGGAGGAGGAGTTGTGGTGGATGTACGGGCCGGTCTCGCTCGTGATCGCAGCGCTGGCGCTCGTCGTGGCGGGCTCGGGCAGCGCGTGGCCTCGTCTTCACCGGCCACACCGGACGCTGCCGTCGTACTAAGGAGGCATCGTCTCGCGCTCCAGGACGCGCTCCAGCTGAGTGTCGCTCTGGTGCTTCTCGCGGTACTCGTCGGGATGTAGCAGGCGGTAGCGAGCGCTAGGCCATGAGCGACGGCATCAGGCAGTGGTGAGCGCGCTACCGGGAGGCAACAAGCCATACGACACTCATCCCGCACGAGGTCGCCGATCCCCTGCCTGGCAGCGCTTAGGCCTCCTCGCGCGGCTTGGCGTGCTCACTGATCGGCTCCTGCTCGACGAGACCAGTCTGATATGCAAGGACGACGGCCTGGACGCGGTCGCGCAGGCCGAGCTTGGCGAGGATGTGCGTCACATGCGTCTTGACGGTCGTCTCGCTGATGAAGAGCTCCTGGCCGATCTCGGCGTTCGAGAGGCCACGCGCGATCAGCCGGAAGACGTCTCGCTCGCGGTCGCTGAGCTCGTCGAACTCTCTCGGCGGAGCCGGGCGCGAGATGCGGGAGAACTGCGCGATCACTCGCTTCGTGACCGACGGTGAGAGCAGAGCCTCGCCCGCGGCGACGGTTCGGATCGCAGCGATCAGCTGCTCGGGGGGCTCGTCCTTCAGGACGAAGCCGCTCGCGCCCGCTCGCAGCGCCTCGTAGACGTACTCGTCGAGGTCGAAGGTCGTGAGGATCAGGATCCGGGCGCCGGGGTCCGAAGCAAGGATCCGCCGCGTCGCCTCGAGCCCGTCCAGCTCGGGCATGCGGATGTCCATGAGGACGACCGTCGGCTCGAAGCGGGCGGCCTTTTCCACCGCCTCGAGCCCGTTCGACGCCTCGGCCACGACCTCGATGTCCTTCTCGCCGCCGAGCAGCATGCGGAAGCCGGCGCGGACCATCGACTGGTCGTCGGCCACGATGACCCGAATCGTCATGCGCCGTTGCCTTCGATCGGGAGGCGCGCGCTGAGGACGAACCCGCCCTCGGCCGCTGTAGAGGCCGTCATCTCGCCGCCGTAGATCTTCACGCGCTCCCGAACGCCGACGAGCCCGTGGCCGCGCCCGTCGCCGGTCGACATCCCGCGGCCGTCGTCTCGCACCTCGATTCTGAGCTCGTCCGGCGCGTACCCGAGCGTCACGTCCACCTGGCTCGCATGCGCATGCTTGAGGGCGTTAGTCAGCCCCTCCTGCACGATCCGGTATGCCGAGAGGTCGATCGCACGGGGCAGCGGGAACCGCTCGCCGTCCACGTGGAGCTCGACCGGAAGACCCGCTCGCCCGACCTCGTCGAGCAGCGCGTCGAGGCCGTCCACACCGGGCTGAGGGGCGAGGTCGACGCCGTCGCCGTTGCTCCGCATCGCACCGAGGAGGCGGCGCATCTCCGCGAGCGCAGAGCGGCCCGTCTGTTCCACGTGTCTCAGAGCGTCCTTGTCCTCCGCGAGCTCGTCGGGAAGCTTGTGCCGAACGGCCCCGGCCTGGAGAACCATGACGCTGACCGCGTGCGCGACGACGTCGTGCAGCTCGCGGGCAATCCTCGCGCGCTCCTCGGCAACGGCGATGCGAGCGCCGACCTCGCGCTCACGCTCGGCCTGCGTCGCACGCGCCTCCGCCGCTTCCGCCTGCTCCGCCCGCTCATGCAGAGCAAAGCCGGCGAGCCAGCACACTCCGAACAGGAGGGGGTAGAAGACGAGCTGCCCGATCGAGTGCGTCGGCAGGTTGTAGAGAACGATCGCGGCACCGCCGAGCACGATGACCAGGCCCATCCACGCATCTCGAGCGTCCCGCAGGCTCCCGAGCAGGAACGAGGCTGCCATCCCGACGACGAAGATGGTGAACAGGAACGGGACGAGCCGCCCGTCGACGAACGAGACGCCGACAGCGATCAGCCAGAACGCCGCTGCAGCCGCAAAGGGGAACTTCCGACGCGCGACGAGCGGGAGCGCCATCAGCGCGGCCGCCGGCACGCAGAACCAAAGCGTCGTGCTCGGCGCGCCCTCCGCGTCCTCTCTGAAGACGAGCTGGAGCATCGCCGCGATCGCCAAGAGCACGATCAAGAGGTCGAACCCGTAGGCGCGCACGAGGTTTCCAAGCCGGCTCACGTGCTGAAAGTACTGCACCGCTTCGCGGGCGGCCTCCTACCTGAGTAGGAGCAGAGATCGTCGCCGGGGACGACCCCGAATCCGGCTTCCCGACGACGCCGCCGCGACGGGCCGCTCCTAGCGTCGAGACATGCACTTCGACCAAGGAGATGGAGAGATGAGCCCCACGACACTGCAACCCCGCGAGCTCGCGGCCCGTGAGAGCGACGGCATCCACGTCCTCTTGCTCTGGGACCCGAGCGACAACGGACTCACCGTCTCTCTCGAGGACTCCCGCGTGGGAGACCGCTTCCAGTTCGCGGTCGCGCCCGACCGGGCCCTCGACGCCTACTACCACCCCTTCGCCTACGCGGCGTGAATCA
>CAVZNK010000020.1:0-207080 GCA_963776555.1 uncultured Gaiellaceae bacterium
CGCACGCGGTCGGACGGGTCTTCGACGGCGCCGTGAGTGTTGCCGTCCAGACGGACGAGCGCGTCGGGGACTCGGTCGTCATCCCGGTCGTGGGCGAGTGCGACGACAGCTGGCTCTCCGATGCGCACGCCGTGCACGTCGAGGCCGCCGACGTCGCCCGCGCGGTCGCTAGTGCCGCCGTCGGGCCCGTCGTGGAGGGCGCGGCCGGCGCGGGGACCGGGATGCTGACGAAGGGCTTCAAGGCGGGGATCGGGACGGCCAGCCGTATCGTCCCCGGGATCGGCGGAGCGGTCGGGGTCCTCGTCCTCTCGAACTTCTACTCGCCACCCGGGCTGGTCATGGACGGAGTGCCGGTCGGTGACCTCCTCGGCGCCGCGGACGGCGGTCGGCGCGCTCCGGCCGGGAGCGCGATCGTGGTCGTCGCCGTCGACGCCGCGCTGTCGACCCACCAGCTGGAGCGGGTCGCCCGGCGCGCCGGGCTCGGGCTTGCACGGTGCGGCTCGGTCGCGCACTCGGGCAGCGGCGAGATCTTCGTCGCGTTTGCGCCGCCCGGCCGCCGCCCACGCGGCGAGGCGCCCCTCGCGACGGTGCCGGATCCGAGCCTCAACGACGTCTTCGAGGCCGTCGTCGACGCGACCGAGGAAGCCGTGCTCAACGCGCTCTGGGCAGCTCCCGAGGTCACCGGCCAGCGGGGACGCGTCGCGCCCGCGCTGCCGCACGACGACGTGCTCGCCCTGCTTGCCGAGCATGGGCGCCTCGGGTGACGGACGTCAGCCGACGACCGTCTCGCGGGCGACGCGCTCGTCCGTGAACTCGTCGAGCTCGTCTCGGCTCGCGGTCGAGAACTCGGAGACGATCGCGCCGTCGGGACCGCCCTGGAACCAGTGGAGCGTCCCCGGCGGGATGGTGTGCTGCATGCCCGGCCGCAGCTCGATCTCGTGCCGCACCGTATAGGCGCCGCTGCGAGGCGGTTCGCACGCGGGATCCGGCGTCGCGTCGCCCTCGACGTAGAGGTAGACGAGGCCGCTGCGGCAGCGGAAGGTCTCCTCCTTGCCGGGAGTGCCGTCGAACGGCGGATGGCGGTGCTCCGGGCACGTCTGCCGCGGTCGCAGCACGAGCTCCTTCGCGCAATAGCGGTCGTTGTTGACGTACACGAGCAGCTGGAGCCCGCTCTCCTCCAAGCGTGAGAGCCCGAAGTCGGCGACCTCGATCGCGTCACGCTCCTCGTCCGTGAGGACCATGCCCGCCTCGGCGAGTCGCGCGACCGTGTACTGCCGGGCTTCCTCCAGCTCGCGCTCGGAGATCACCGCCCGACTATAGGCAGGCGGCTGTAGGCAGGGCGCAGCGTCGCGATTGCCGATGCCGCGCGGCGGGTACTCCTCGCGCGATCGGTGGTTTCGAGCTGGCCTCGCGAACGAAGGTCTGCCAGGTGGGCCAGGGTAGGGTTCGTCGTCCTTTGCGCGAGGGATTTCCATGACAGACGGCGTTGCGCCCCGCCCTCGCCTGGTGCTCGCAGTGCTCGCGCTCGGCTGTGCGGGCTACGCCATGCTGCAGTCCCTCGTCGTTCCTGCACTCCCGACTCTGCAGCACGACCTCGGAACGACACCGACCGGCGTGACGTGGGTGTTCACCGCCTACCTGCTCTCAGCCTCGGTCTCGACACCGATCGCCGGTCGCCTGGGCGACATGTTCGGAAAGAAGCGGACACTCCTCGTCGTGCTGGCCGGACTGGGCGGCGGCTCGCTCGTCGCCGCCCTCGCGACGACGCTGCCGGTGTTGATCGCCGCACGCACGATTCAAGGCATCGGCGGAGCGCTCTTCCCGCTCGCCTTCGGAATCATCCGCGATGAGTTCCCGCGCGAGCGCGTTGCCGGAGGGATCGCGCTCATCTCAGGGCTCCTCGGGATCGGCGGCGGACTGGGAATCGTGCTCGCCGGGCCGATCCTCGACAACCTCGGGTACCACTGGCTCTTCTGGATCCCGTGCGTCGTCGTCGCCGTCACGGCGATCGCGACCATGCTGTTCATCCCCGAGTCGCCGATCCGCGCTCCCGGATCGGTCGATTGGCTCGGGGCCGTACTCCTCTCCTTCTGGCTGGTCTGCCTCTTGCTCGCGATCAGCGAGGCGCCCCAGTGGGGGTGGACCTCAGCGCGAACGATCGGGCTGCTCGTGGTTGCCGCCGCAGCGGGAGCCGCCTGGGTCGTACTCGAGGCGCGGACGAGGAGTGCGCTCGTGGACATGCAGATGATGCGGCTTCGACCGGTCTGGTCGACGAACCTGGCCGGGTTCCTGATCGGCTTCGGTCTCTTCAGCGCGTTCGTGCTCATCCCTCAGTTCGTGCAGACGCCAGAATCGAACGGCTACGGCTTCGGCTCGTCGGTGACCCAGTCGGGGCTGTTCCTCATCCCCTCGACGCTGATGATGTTGGTCGCCGCACCCTTCAGCGGTCGGCTCTCGAGGCTGTACGGCTCGAAGGTGCCTCTGGTTCTCGGCGCCGCCCTCACGATGCTCGCATTCGTCGTCCTGGCGGTTGCGCACTCGAGCCACTGGCAGTTCTACGCCGCCTCGGCCCTGCTCGGGATCGGCGTCGGCTTCGCGTTCGCGTCGCTCGCGAACCTGATCGTGGAAGCCGTGAGGCCCGACCAGACGGGGGTCGCCACCGGGATGAACGCGGTGATGCGGACGATCGGCGGGGCGATCGGCGGCCAAGTCGCAGCGAGCCTCCTCGCTGCAAGCCTGCTGGCGGACGGGTATCCGTCGGAGCACGGCTATACGGTCACCTTCGTCGTGATGGCTGGCGTGCTCGCCGCGAGCGTCGCGGCATCGCTGGCCGTGCCGTCGCGCAGAGCGCATCGGGTCCATGGGGTGACGTTGGCCGAGCCTCAGCGGTCGCTCGAATGAGCGGGAAGTCGGCCTCTCGACCGGTCGTCGTCGGAGTCGACGGCTCGCGCGAGTCCGAGGCTGCGCTTCGGTTCGCAGCTGACGAGGCGACGCTGCGCGGCGTTGTGCTGCGAATCGTGTGTGCGTGGGAGCCGTCCGCATCCGGGTACGTGGGAGAAGCCTTCGCGCCGACGCCAGACGCATTCGAAGCTGCCGAGGTCCATGCCGAGGCCGTCCTTGGCGCGGCCCTCCAGCAACTGCAGGGTGAGCAGTTGGAGGTCGAAGCGGTCGTAGAGGAGGGTGGACCGGCCGGCGTTCTCCTGGAGCAAGCCGCGGACGCGGCATTGCTGGTGGTCGGATCTCGCGGGCTGGGCGCCGCGAAGCGACTGCTGCTCGGCTCCGTCAGTCATCAGCTGGCACACCAGGCGAGCTGCCCGATCGTCATCGTTCGACCGTGAAGCCGTCGCTGCTCCTCGGTCGAGCCATGTATGCGCGCCTCGGGCACCGTGATCGAAAATGACGCAATGACGGAAGGAGCCGCGCTCGCGCAGGGCCGTGAGGCCTATGCGAAACGGGCATGGCTGAACGCCTACGAGTCGCTGGCTGCCGCGGAGCGACGTGCGGCGCTGGAGGCGCCGGACGTCGACCTCCTCGCGACCTGCGCATTCATGCTCGGTCGGGACGACGAGTCGGTCGCGTGGCTCGAGCGCGCGCATCAGCGCTACCTCGAGAACGGGGAGACGTTGCGGGGAGTGCGGTGCGCGCTGTGGATCGGCTTGAACCTTGCGTCGCGTGGCCAGATCGGCCCGGCGACGGGCTGGTTGGGCCGCGCACAGCGACTCCTCGAGAACGAGGGTGAATGTCCCGAGCGCGGCTATCTGCTCCTGCCGGCGATGTTCCAGCACGAGGCGGCCGGCGACTTCGCTGCTGCGGCGGCGGCGGCAGAGGAGGCCGTTCGCATCGGCGCACGCTTCGGCGACCGAGACCTGTTCGCGCTCGCGATCCACGGACAGGGTCACATGCTCGATCAAGGACGGACGTATCCGAGACGGCCTCGCCCTGCTCGACGAGGCGATGGTCGCCGTCACCGCCGAGGAGCTCTCGCCGATCGTCACGGGACTCGTCTACTGCGGCGTCATCCTCGCGTGCCAGGAGATATACGAGGTGCGTCGCGCGCGCGAGTGGACGAGAGCGCTCTCGGACTGGTGGGCGCTGCAGCCGGAGATGGTCGCGTTCACCGGTCGCTGCCTCGTGCACCGGGCGGAGATCCTCCAGCTGGACGGCTCCTGGCCCGATGCGTTGGCAGAGGTGCGGCGAGCCGGGGAGCGATTCGCCGCGACGAAGAATCCGGCGGCCGGCCTCGCCCGGTACCGCCTGGGAGAGCTCCTCCGGCTGCAGGGCGAGTTCGCCGCCGCGGAGGAGGCGTATCAGGGAGGCAAGCGGGTTCGGTTGGGAGCCGCAGCCGGGACTCGCGCAGCTGCGCCTCGCACAGGGCCGCGCCGAGGCGGCTGTGGCTGCGATTCGCCGAGCGGAGGCGGCGACCTCGCTTGCAATCGAGCGTGCGCGGCTGCTCCCTGCCTTCGTCGAGATCATGCTCGCGGTGGGCGAAACCGAGAGCGCGAGAAGGGCGTGTGCCGAGCTGCAGGAGCTCGCGCAAGACTTCGATAGCGCGATGCTGAGGGCTCTGGTCGCCCACGCGCAGGGCGCCGTCCACCTCGCGGAGGGCGACGTGCAGGCGGCACTCGTGGAGTTGCGGAGTGCGCGCGAGACGTGGCAGGCGCTCGAGGCGCCGTACGAGATCGCACGGACGCGCGTGCTCGTCGGCGAGGCGTGCCAGCGCGCTCGGTGACGACGAGTCGGCGGCGCTGGAGCTCGAGGCGGCGAGGAGCATCTTCGAGCGCCTCGGCGCGCGGCCGGATCTCGCACGTATCGCCTCCCCGACGAACGACCCGCACGGCCTGTCGCCGCGGGAGCTCGAGGTGCTTCGGCTCGTCGCTTCGGGGAAGAGCAATCGCGAGATCGCCTCGGTGCTCGTCATCAGCGAGCACACGGTCGCGCGGCACCTCCAGAACATCTTCGCGAAGCTCGGGCTCTCGTCCCGCGCAGCGGCGACCGCGTTCGCTTTCGAGCACGACCTCGTCTAGGGGCTCGTGGTCAGAAATGACCACGAGCGCTCGGACGCAGGTTGGTGGATCCGCGCGATGCGGCGGTGATCGCGTCCCTCCTACCGTCGACCCACAACGACGAGGAGGGCGAGATGGCACCTGCTACAGAGCGATTCGAGACCGTGATCATCGGTGGTGGCCAGGCCGGGCTCGCGACGGGTTATCACCTGGCGAAGCGGGGTCGCTCGTTCGTCATTCTCGACGCAAGCGAACGTGTCGGCGACGCGTGGCGCAACCGCTGGGACTCCCTCAGGCTGTACTCACCGGCGGCGTACGACGGGCTGCCGGGGAGGCCCTTCGCAGCGCGACGAGCGTCCTTCCCGACAACGCACGAGATGGGCGACTACCTCGAGGCGTACGCAACTCACCTCGGGCTTCCCGTGCGTTCCGGAACGACCGTCGACGCGCTGACGAAGGACGACGGCGTCTATCGTGGTGTCGGCGGGCGGCGACACGCTGGAGGCCGACAACGTCGTCGTCGCGACGGGCGTGATGCAGACGCCATTCGTGCCGAGCTTCGCGCCGGAGCTCGACCCTCGAATCACGCAGCTTCACTCCAACGACTACCGCAACCTGTCGCAGCTGCAGGAGGGCGGCGTCCTCGTCGTCGGCGCGAGCCACTCTGGAGCGGACATCGCCTACGAGGCGGCCGCCAAGCACGAGACGATCCTCTCGGGACCGGACACGGGTCAGATCCCGGCGTCGGTCGAGACGCGGCGCGGGCGCGTCGGCTTCCGAGTGTTGTTCTTCGTCGGCTCGCGCGTTCTCACGATGGACACGCCGCTCGGCCGCAAGATGCGACCGCACATCCGTCACGGCGGTGCGCCGCTCTTGCGCTACCGAAAGAACGACCTGCGCGCCGCAGGGGTCGAGCGCGTTCTTGCCCGGACGGTGCGCGTCCAGGACGGCCTGCCGGTGCTCGAAGACGGCCGCATCCTGGACGTTCAGAACGTGATCTGGTGCACCGGCTTTCGCCGCGATTTCTCTTGGATCGACGTCCCGTTCGAGATGGGCCTGGACGGGTATCCGGTTCAGTACCGCGGCGTCGTCGAGTCCTCTCCCGGCCTGTACTTCGTCGGGCTTCTGTTCCTCCACTCGTTCACGTCGATGCTCATCGCCGGTACGGGTCGCGATGCCGAGCGGGTCGCGAAGCACATCGCAGCCCGGCCTGCGAGAGCACAAGCGCCCGTCACGTCGATCGCTTCGGTGGCCGAGCAGGTCGCCTCGTGACGAAGCGAGCCGCGAGCTGCGCCGACCCCGAGGACAACGGCACCGGCTCGATCCTCGTCTGGAACGGACTGGTGTCGCGAATGGGACGGATGGGGGGTGCGGGGCATGGACTCGAGCTCCAGCGGCCGCCTACGACCCACACGAGCGAGAGCGAGGCATGTGCACCAGAGGACGACGGTGACGAGCAGCGAGAACCGCATGTGGTCGAAGCGAGGCCACCGTAGGATTGGGCCATGGCCACCTTCCTGCACACCATGGTTCGCATCACCGACCCGGACCGCAGCCGCAGCTTCTACGAGGCCCTCGGCTTCCGCTTCTCGCGGGATATGGACATCGTCCGGAACGGCGAGCTCGAGGCGACGAACTACTTCTTCTCGCTCGGCGACGACGAGAACGTCCTCGAGCTGACGTACAACCACGACGGTCGCACCTACGACCTGGGAACGGCGTACGGTCACATCGCGATCGGCGTCGACGACCTCGACGCGACCCTCTCCGCGCTCGAGGAGCAGCACGGCATCGCGCCCGAGCGCCCGCCGTACCAGGTACGCGAAGGCGGCTCGCGGATCTGCTTCGTCCGCGACCCGGACGACTACCGAATCGAGCTGATCGAGCACTAGAGCTTTGCCGACCGGCCTCCGGCTCTCGTGCCGAGCTTCGCGCGCCTCGCGTTCGCCCGCGCGCACGAGAGTGGGCGCCGCGCCGCCCGCGCGCGGAGAGGGCTACGCTGAGACGACCGTGGAGCACAGCCCCGAACGCGAGCTGAAGCTCGCCGCGACGCCGGAGTTCCGGATGCCGAGCATCTTCGGCCTCGTCGCGCCGATCGTCCGGCAGGCTCCGCCCGAGCGGAACGAGACGACGTACTACGACACCGCCGACCTCCGGCTCGCGCGCTGGGGGGCGAGCCTGCGCCACCGGCCCGGCGAGGGCTGGACCGTCAAGCTGCCCGCCGAGCGCGACGCGCCGTTCCTCGTCCGGCCCGAGATCGTCTTCGACGGGAACGGCGGCAGCCCGCCTGCGGCGGCGGTCGAGCTCGTGCGCGGGTTCGTGCGTAGCGAGGAGCTGCACGAGAGCGTCCGGATGACGACTCTCCGCCGACGCACGGAGCTCCACGACGCGGACGGGCGCCACATCGGCGGAGTCGTGGACGACGCCGTCTCGGTGCACAACGGCTCCGCGTCGACAACTGGATTCCGCGAGCTCGAGGTCGAGATCGGCGAGGAGATGACGCCGAGCCTCCTCGACGCGCTCGTCGAGCGTCTGCGCCAGGCTGGCGCCGGCGCGCCCGAGCAGACGGCCAAGTACATCCGCGCGCTCGCACTGGCGTCTCCGCTGACGCCCGAGATCGCGATCGCGGAGCTCGGGCCCGACGCATCAGCCGGAGCCGTCGTCCAGCGCGCTCTCGCGCTGTCCGTCATCCGCCTCATCCGCCACGACGCAGTCGTGCGGCTCGACCTCGACCCGGAGGGCGTGCATCAGGCCCGCGTAGCAACACGACGGCTTCGCTCGGATCTCCGGACGTTCCGGCCGCTCGTCGACCCGCAGTGGTCGACGGCGTTGCGCGACGAGCTGGGCTGGATCGCGCGGATCCTCGGCGACGTGCGCGACGGTGACGTGTTGCTGGCACGGCTCGGGAAGGCGACGGCCGAGCTTCCGGACGAGCTGCGAGAAGCCGCACACCCGCTGCTCTCGAGCCTCCAGGAGTCACGCGACGCGTCGTATTCGGCCCTCCTCGACGCTTTTCGGAGCGAGCGCTACGTCGAGCTCCTCGACCGCCTCGTCGAGGCGGCGCGGGCGCCTGTTTTCCGAGACGAGGCGAGCGCTCCCGCCGCGGACGGAATCCCGGCGCTCGTGCGCCGGCCGTGGCACAAGCTCGAGAAGCGCGCGTCGAAGCTGCCGCACGATCCGACGAATACGCAGCTGCACGAGGTCCGCATCCGCACGAAGCGCGTCCGCTACGCGTCGGAGGCGGCGGTGCCCGTCGTCGGCAAGCCGGCTCGGGCGCTGGCGCACGCCGCTGCCCGCCTGCAGGACGTGCTGGGCGACCTGAACGACGCCGGGGTCGCTGCGGGCTGGCTCGGCGACTGGGCCGCGCGAGCGAGCACAAGCGACACTGCTCGCGCCGCCGCGGCGCTCGCCGAGCTCGAGCGCCGCGCAGCGACCGAGTTGCGCGGACGCTGGCGCGCGGCCTGGGAGGAGCTCGCCGACCCGAAGCTCCGCGCCTGGATGTGACGGAGATCCGCGCGGCCGGCGGCGTCGTTCGCCGTCGCCGGGCCGACGGCGGCGACGAGATCGTCCTCGTCCACCGGCCTGCATACGACGACTGGTCGCTCCCCAAGGGCAAGCTCGAGGACGGGGAGCGGGAAGAGGACGCAGCGCTGCGCGAGGTCGAGGAGGAGACGGGGCTGCGGTGCCGCCTCGAGCGCGAGCTCGCGACAACGCGCTACCGGGACGCTCGCGGCCGCAGGAAGACCGTGCGCTACTGGCTCATGGAGCCGGTGTCCGGCACCCTCGCGGCCGCCAACGAGGTCGACGACGCACGGTTCGTCCTGCTCGACGAGGCGCGTGAGCTGCTGACGTACGCGCGGGACGTCGAGGTCCTCGACAGGCTGGACGACGCTGCGTGACCGTGGTCTTCGTCGTCCGGCACGCGAAGGCGAAGAACCGCGCCGAGTGGACGGAGCCCGACGAGCTCCGCCCTCTGACGAAGCGCGGCCGCCGCGAGGCCGCCGCTCTCGCGGAGCGGCTCCGGGCCGAGCGACCGGCGCGACTCCTGTCGAGCCCGTACCGGCGCTGCGTCGAGACGCTCGTCGAGCTCGCGAGCGAGCTCGACCTCTCGATCGAGACGACCGAGCTCCTCGCGGAGGGAGCGGACGGAGCCCGAGCGCTCGAGCTCGCCCTGTCGCTGGGCCGTGCGGAGACTGCCGTCTGCTGTACGCACGGTGACGTCCTCTTCGACCTCATGCGCGACGTCGCGGCGTCCGGGGTGACGCTCGACGGTCCCGCCGACGCACCCGTCGCCGCCACGTGGGCCCTCGACGTCGTCGACGGCACGGTCGTCGGAGCACGCTTCCTCGCGCGCCCCGGGACCTAGAGCGAGGCGGCGACGAAGCCCGACGCGCGCTCGGCGATCATCACCGTCGGCCAGTTCGTGTGGCCGCGCGGAAGCTTCGGCATCACGGACGCGTCCGCGATGCGGATCCCCTCCACCCCACGCAACCGGAGCTGCGGATCGACCACGGACGCAGCGTCCGAGCCCATCCGGCACGTTCCAGCCGGGTGGTAGAGCGTCTGGGAGAGCGCCCGCACGTGCGCGCGGAGGTCGTCGTCCGACCGCTTTTCGTCGCCGGGAAGGATCTCGCCGTCGACGAACGAGGCGAGCGGCTCCTCCGCGAGCACACGCCGGGCCAGACGGAGACCGCGGAGTAAGGTCGCCTCGTCCTCCCCGTCGACATCGCTGAGGTACCGAGGATCGACCGCCGGCAGCTCGAGCGGATCGGCCGAGCGAAGCACGATCGTTCCCGAACTGCGGGGCTCGAGCAGCACCACCGCGAGCGTCAACCCGTGCTCCGTCGGCTGCTTCAGGCCCTCGTCCTCGAACAGCACGGGGGCGAGGAGCAACTCGATATCGGGTGCGGCGAGCCCGGGCCGTGAGCGCGTGAAGGCGACCGCTTCGCCGAGGTTGGAGGTCAGCGGGCCCTTGCCCCGAAGCGCCCAGCGCAGAAGGTTCGGGATCGAGTCGGCGGAGGCGAGCGTCTCGACGCCCTTCGTCCGCACGAGCAGGCCGTTCGCGAGGTGGTCGACGAGGTTCGCACCGACGCCGGCCGCGTCGAGGAGCACCTCGACTCCCGCCGCCTCGAGCGCCTCACGCGGGCCGATTCCGGAGAGTTGCAGCAGATGCGGCGTCCCGATCGCGCCCGCGCACAGGACCACCTCGCGGGCGTAGTTCGCGACCTCCTCACGGGCGCCGTCGAGGCGATAGACGACCCCGGTCGCGCGACCGCTCTCGATCACGACGCGGGTCGCTCGCGCCCCGGTCACGACGGTGAGGTTCGGCCGGCGGCGCGCAGGGGCGAGGTAGCCGTCGACGACGCTGAAGCGCCGCCCGCGCCGCTGCGAGACAGGGACGAAGCCGACACCTTCGTTGCTCTCGGCGTTGAGGTCGTCCGTGAAGGCGATGCCGACCGCCTGCGCCGCGTGGACGAACGCCTCGGCGAGCACGTGGTGCTCGGGCAGCTCCGCGAGCGGGAACGGGCCCTCGGCGCTGCGGGCGAAGATCGGCTCGACGTCCGACCACGCCCAGCCGGTGCAGCCCGCCGCCGCCCATGCGTCGTAGTCGGCGCGGTGACCGCGGAGGACCATCATCGCGTTCATGGAGGCGGAGCCGCCGAGCATGCGCCCGCGCGGGAAGACGACCTCGCGGCCGTCGAGCGACGGTTGCGGCACGGTCGAGTCGCCCCAGTCGACGTTCGTCCGGTAGAGGCGCGAGAAGGCGGCAGGAATCTTCACCTCGAGCTTGCGCGAGCGACTTCCCGCCTCGAGCAGGAGGACGGAGACGCTCGGATCCTCGGTCAGGCGCGAGGCGAGGACGCAGCCCGCGGCGCCCGCACCCACGACGACGACGTCGTGCACCAGCCGAGGATAAGTCGTGACGATCTCGACACGGGGGCGTGTCCCACGCGTGACCCGATGCGCGCCTACGCTGGCGAAATGGCGACCACGACGGCGAAACGACCTCCCAGGCCGTCGAGCGCCGCGACTCCCTGGGGTGCGGCGACGCTCCTCGAGGAGGCAACCGTCCCACAGCGCGTCGGCGAGAGGCGCTTCTCGGTCGTCGTCCAGCTGCTCGAGACACCGGGCGGCGAGCGTCTCATCCGCTTCGCGTACACGACCGACGGGTCTGCCCGTCGAGGACCCGTCACGATGCGGGCGCGCGACCTCGAGCGGCTGCGGGCGGCGCTCGAGCGTGCGCCCGTCCTCAAGGAGACGCTTGCCTTCCGGGAGACGTCGAGGCTCTAGGAGACACGGCGGCTCTCGGCCGACCGAGCGCGCCGGCTCGCGCTCAGGCGGGGACCGCAACCGCATGCGCGGCGGCCGCGTCGACGAGAGCCGCGAGCAGGAGCCCGCCGTCGGCAGATCCGAGGAGTGGATCGACGGCATGCTCGGGGTGTGGCATGAGCCCCATCACGTTGCCGGCCTCGTTCACGACGCCCGCGACGTTGCCGAGCGACCCGTTCACGTCCTCCTGGTAGCGGAGGACGATCTGCCCACGGGCCGCCAACTGCACGAACGTGCCCTCGTCCGCGTACCACGCGCCCTCGCCGTGCTTGACCGGGATGACGAGCTCCTGTCCCGGCTTGCACCGCCGCGTGAAGAGGCTGTCCGTGCTCTCCACGCGTACCGTCGCGTCGCGACAGACGAACTCGAGCTGGCGGTTCGGGCGCAGCACGCCGGGCAGGAGGCGTGCCTCGCACAGGATCTGGAAGCCGTTGCAGATGCCGAGCACCGGACCACCGCTCGCGGCGAACTCGCGGACGGCCCCCATGACCGGGGCGGTGCTCGCGATCGCGCCGGTGCGCAGGTAGTCACCGTACGAGAAGCCGCCCGGCAGGACGACGGCGCCGGTCCCCGCGGGCAGCGCGGGCTCCTCGTGCCAGACGAGCGCCGGCTCGGCACCGACGGACCCGAGCGCCCAGGCGGCGTCGCGATCGTCGTTCGAGCCGGGGAACACCACGATCGCGACGAGCGGCCTGTCGGTCACGACCCATCCACGTGGATCTCGAAGCTCTCGATGAGGGGGTTCGCGAGCAGTTCCTCGCACATCCGGTGGATCTCGCCGCGCGCCGCCTCGGCGTCGTCCGTCTCGAGCTCGAGGTCGACGACCCTGCCGACGCGGGCCGTCCGGACGTCGAATCCGAGCTTTCGCAGCGAATGCCCGACCGCCTCGCCCTGGGGATCGAGGATGCCGCCCTTCGGACGGATGAGCACCGTCGCTCTCACAGGACGACATTCGGATCGGCGACGTAGTCGGCGAACGGGAGCCCGGTCAGCCGCTCGAACGCCTCGACGTAGCGCGCGCGCGTGCCCTCGACGACCGTCGCGGGGAGCTCGGGCCCCGGCGGTTCCTTGTCCCAGCCCGTCTGCTCGCACCAGTCGCGGACGAACTGCTTGTCGAAGGACGGTTGCGGGCCGCCGGGCGCGTACTCCGCAGCTGCCCAGAAGCGGGACGAGTCGGGCGTCATCGCCTCGTCGCCGAGCACGATCTCACCGTCGCGGCCGACGCCGAGCTCGAACTTCGTGTCCGCAAGGATGATCCCCCGTCCCTCGGCATGCGCGGCACCGTGCCGGTACAGGGCGAGCGCGGCGGCCCGTGCCTGCTCGTATCGACTCTCACCGCACAGCGCAGCTGCCTCGGCCTCGTCGATGTTCTCGTCGTGCCCCTCGGCGGCCTTGGTCGCCGGCGTGACGATCGGCTCCGGAAGACGAGCGGATTCCGCCAGCCCTTCGGGCAGCGCGTGACCGCAGATCGCACCCGTTGCGCCGTAGTCCTTCCACCCCGACCCGGCGAGGTAGCCGCGCACCACGAACTCGACCGGGAGCATCTCGAGCCGGGTGCAGGTCGTCGAGCGACCGTCGTCGCCGAGGGCGCGCAGGTGGTTCGGCACGATCGCGTGCGTTCTCGCGAACCAGAACGCCGAGAGCCCGGTGAGCACACGCCCCTTGTCCGGGATCGGCGTCGGCAGGACGACGTCGAAGGTGGAGATCCGGTCGCTCGCGACGAGGAGGATCGTGTCCTCGTCGACTGCGTAGATCTCGCGCACCTTCCCGCTCGCGACGTGCGTCGTCCGGTCGTTCATACGTGAGCCTCCTGCGGCGTCGCATGGGAACGGCGCTCGAACACGGCATCGACGTGCCGCGTGTACGCGCCGAGCTCGAAGACCTCGTCGAGGTCGACCCGCGACTCGATCTCGGTGTCGCCGCGTACGAGCTGCCGGAAGTCGAGCCCCTCGTCCCAGGCACGCATCGCGTGCCGCTGGACCATCCGATAGGCAGCATCGCGGTCCAGGCCGGAGTCGACGAGAGCTAGCAGCAGCCGCTGGCTGAAGAACAGCCCGCCCGTCGTCTCGAGGTTCGCGCGCATGCGCTCGGGGCGCACGACGAGCCCGTCGACCAGCCAGGCGAAGCGATCGAGCATGTAGTCGATCGCGAGGAACGCGTCCGGGAGCGCGACCCGCTCGGCCGACGAGTGGGAGATGTCCCGCTCGTGCCACAGTGCGACGTTCTCCATGCCCACGAGCGCGTAGCCGCGAACGAGACGAGCCAGGCCGCAGATGCGCTCCGAGACGATCGGATTGCGCTTGTGCGGCATCGCGGACGAGCCCTTCTGCCCGCGCCCGAAGGGCTCCTCCACTTCGCGAACCTCGGTCCGCGCGAGATGGCGGATCTCGAGGGCGAAGCGGTCGAGCGACGAGGCGAGGACCGCGAGCATGGCCAGGAGCTCCGCGTGCCGGTCGCGCTGCAGGATCTGGGTCGAGCTCGGTGCCGGCTCGAGTCCGAGGGCCTCGCATGCGATCCGCTCGACCTCCGGGGTCGTCGTCGCGTACGTCCCGACCGCTCCCGAGAGTTTCCCGACGCGCATGCCGGCGAGCGCACGCTCGATCCGGTCACGGTCGCGCTCGAGCTGAAACGCCCAGCCGAGCAACTTCAGCCCGAATGTCGTCGGCTCCGCGTGGACACCGTGCGTTCGGCCGATCATCACGGTCGCGCGGTGCTCGTTCGCTCGCGCGTCCACGGCTCCGATCGCCCGCTCGAGGCCGTCCAGAACAAGCTCCCCAGCCGCCTGCACCGTGAGCGCGAGGGCAGTGTCGAGCACATCCGAGGAGGTGAGGCCGTAGTGGAACCATCTTCCTTCTTCGCCGAGCCCAGCTGCGACCGCGTCCACGAAGGCGGCGACGTCGTGGTTCGTCGTGCGCTCGCGCTCGGCGACCTCGTCGGGGCTCGGGACGCGTGCGCGCTCGCGAACGGCGCGGCCAGCGTCGGCAGGAATCGTGCCGACCTGCGCCCACGCATCCATGACGGCGAGCTCGACGGCGAGCCAGCTCTCGAGCTTCGCCTGCTCCGACCAGACCCGAGTCATTGCTGGCCTGGAGTAACGGGCGATCACTGGGGCAATTCTAGTGGCCGCCTCTGCCGTCGACGCCCGTCAACCATTCGGCACGGATTTGTGAGCCACGCGTGACGGCTTCCCCGATAGGCTCGAAGTGGGAGGAGGCAAGGGGTGGCCCCAGGGTATTCCGGCGCGCGTCAGGCATCTGGTCCCGCGTCGACCCTCACGGAGCCGCCCGCCGCAGCGGCAGCGGCGATGTCCGATCGGAACCGCATCCCCGCGAACGCGATCCGGTCGACCGCGCCGTATGCGACGCGCTGCGCATCGCGCACGGTCGCCCCGACGCCGGTCACGGCGAGGATCCGCCCGCCGTTCGTCACCAGCCGATCGCCGTGTCGCGCCGTCCCGGCGTGGAAGACGAGCGCTCCCGCCGACTCGGCCTCCTCGACGCCCGTGATCTCGCTGCCGCGATCGCCGTCCGCTGGATAGTCGCCCGCCGCGAGCACGACCGTTACCGCCGCCGCCGACGAGATCGCAAGCGCGTCACCGGCGAGATCGCCACGCGCCGCCGCGGCGAGCACGTCCAGGAGATCCGTCTCGAGCAGCGGCAGCAGCGCCTGCGTCTCGGGATCGCCGAACCGGCAGTTGAACTCGAGCACCCTCGGCCCGTCCTCGGTCAGCATCAGCCCTGCATACAGCAGACCCACGAAGGGGGCGCGGCGTCGCGCGAGCTCCTCGAGGACAGGTCGGTGGACCTGTTCGACGAGCGACACGGCAGCGTCGCCGTCCAGCACGGGCGCCCAGGCTCCCATCCCGCCCGTGTTCGGGCCCGAGTCGCCGTCGAACGCACGCTTGAAGTCCTGCGCCGAGGCGAACGAGACCGCTTCGCGCCCGTCGCACAAGGCGAACAGTGAGACCTCGGGCCCCTCGAGGAGCTCCTCGACGAGGATCTTGCCGGCTGCGCCCTGCAGCGCACGCAGAGCCTCGTCCACGTCGGCCTGCGTCCGGCAGACATGGACGCCCTTCCCGGCCGCGAGCCCATCCGCCTTCAGAACACACGGCGGTCGAGCGATCGGGAGGCGCGCCGCGGTCAACACGCCCGCCGCCGCCATCACCTCCTTCGCGAACGACTTCGAGCCCTCGATCCTCGCGGCTACAGCGCTCGGCCCGAAGACGAGGTGTCCGAACCGCCGCAAGGCGTCCGCCAGCCCGAGCACGAGCGGGACCTCGGGACCGACCACGACGAGGTCGATCGCGAGCGAGCGGGCGAGGCCGAGCACGCTTTCGGCGTCGTCCGCACGGATGGGGTGGCACTCCGCGATCGCAGCGATCCCGGGGTTGCCCGGTGCCGCGTGCAGCTCGGTCAGCGCCGGAGAACGCGCGAGCTTCCACGCGAGCGCATGCTCGCGGCCACCCGACCCGACGACGAGGACGCGCACCGCCGGAGTCTACGAAGGGACAGCTGTCTCCATGCCCGACGAATCGGCGGCGATCCGTGGCTCAGACGAGCTCCTCGCTCGCCTCGTACGCGTGTCGGCGATCGAGCCGTCGCTCGTCAGCCGAGCGTGAGAACGCTCTCGCGGGCTGCTCCCGTACCGACGAGCGTGACGGGGACGCCGAGTGCGTCCTCCACGAAACGCACGTACGCACGCGCGGCATCGGGCAACTCGTCGTCGATCGGCTCCTCCCACCCCGGCAGCACGTCGAACACGGGACGGCAGTGGTGGAAATCGCTCTGATGCGCCGGGAAGTCCTCCGTCTCCGACTCGTCCGGGAGCCGATACCGCACACACAGCGGCAGCTCGGCGAAGGCGGAGAGCACGTCGAGCTTGGTCAGCGCCAGGGACGTGATCCCGTTCACGCGCACGGCGAAGCGCAGCGCGACCAGGTCGAGCCACCCGCAGCGCCGCTCCCGGCCGGTGACGGTGCCGAACTCTTGACCGAGCGTCTGGACGCGCTCCTGGTCCGGGCCGACGATCTCGCTCGGGAACGGACCCTCTCCGACACGCGTCACGTAGGCCTTCGCGACGCCGAGGACTTCCTCGATCCGGTTCGGCCCGATCCCGAAGCTGACGGCTGCACCCGCTGCGATCGGGCTCGACGACGTCACGAACGGATACGTCCCGTGATCCAGGTCGAGCATCGTGCCCTGCGCCCCCTCGAACAACACCCGCTCTCCGCTGCGCAGGGCGCGGTCGACGAGCAGCGAGGCATCTGCGACGTACGGGCCAAGCCGGTCCGCGAACGCAAGCTGAGCGCGCACGACGTCCTCGACGTCGAACGGCTGCATGCCATAGACGCGCTCGAGCCAGATGTTCTTCTCGGTGACGGCCAGCTCGAGCTTCTGCCGCAGGATCTTCGGGTCGAGCAGGTCTTGCACGCGGATGCCGATGCGCGTCGCCTTGTCCGCGTAGGCGGGGCCGATCCCGCGTCTGGTCGTGCCGATCTGCAAGCGGCCGAGACGACGCTCGCGCGCGCCGTCGAGCGCAAGGTGCCAGGGCATGACGAGATGCGCGTTGCCGGAGACGAACAGCAGGCCTCGCGTCTCGTGCCCTCGCGACTCGAGCTCGTCGAGCTCGGAGACGAGCACTCCGGGATCGACGACGCAGCCCGCTCCGATCGCGCAGCGCTTGCCGGCGATGAGACCGGTCGGGATCTGGCGGATCTTGTACGTCTCGTCGCCGACCACGACCGTGTGGCCGGCGTTCGGGCCGCCCTGGTAGCGACAGACGAGATCCGAGCTCTGCGCGAGGAGGTCGACGATCTTGCCCTTCCCCTCGTCCCCCCACTGCGCGCCGACGATGACGGTGGCTGGCACGCGCGCCAGTCTTGCACGCGCGAGCTGGCGGTACTGGCTACGCCGTGCGGCGACTTCCGACGAGCGTCCCAGTGCCGGTGACGAGACCGGCGCCTGCGTGCGGTCGCGTGGGAACGGCAACCGAGCACCCGACCGGCAGCGCCGCGATCGCACCCGCGTCGCGGGGAAGCGGCGAGCGACCTGGTCGCGACGGCACGAGGACGAGATCGCCGTCGCCCGCGACTGCCTCGACGGCGGCAAGTCGTGGGCGGCCATCCTCGACGACCTCTGCACCGGCCGCCGCGAATCGAGCGAGGAGATCCGGATCGACTCCCTCGGGTAGGACGACCACGACGCGCTCCCGCGCCGCGGCGCCTGCGACGATCGCCACCGCGATCGCGAGATCGCGCTCGGCGACGTGCTGCTCGAGGTCCGCACGGTCGAGCGCGAGCACGACACGCCGGAACTGGCCTCGAGCCGCGAGGACTGCGAGGACCGGAACGTCGGCGAGCGCCACGAGGTCGATCCGCTGTCCGCCGAGCACAACGTCCGCCGCCACCGCGGCCCGGCGCCAGCCCGTGACCACGAGCGTGACGCCGTGCTCCGCGACCATGGCAGCGACCGCGGACGCCTCCGACGAGTTGACGCGCACGATCGACGCCGCCTCCCCTCCGAGCCCGAGGACCAGCCGCTCAGCGGCCTCCGCCCGACCGCGGGCAGCCTCGAGCGGGCTTCCCGACGCGGCCGCGACGGCGCCGATGAGCACGGTTCCCCCCTTGGCCATGGCCATCCGCGCGGCGAGCTCGACGACCGCCGGATCGTCGACGACGTCGATCGGCACGAAGACCGTCTCGGCGAGCCGCTCGCCCTGCACGCGCGGGGGATCGATCCGGCGGGCGGCGTTGCGCGTGACGATGCTCGAGGCGAGCACCGTGACGAGGACGACGATGAGGGTCGCGTTCAGGAGCGGCGTGTCGAAGAGCCCGATGTCGACGCCGATCGTGACGGCCGCGAGCGTCGCCGCGGCCTGTGCGAGCGACAGGCCGTACAGCAGTCGCACCTGTGGCCGCGCGAGGCCGAGCAGGCGTCCCGAGATGAGCGCCGCGGTCAGCTTGCCGACGAAGACGATGGCGAGCGAGAGCGCCGCGATCGCGATGACACGAGCCTCCGTGAACGCCGCCGGGTCGATGAGCATCCCGGTCGAGAGCAGGAAGAAGGGGATCAGCAGAACACCGCCGACGAACTCGATCTGCTCCATGAGCCGGCTCCGGCTCGGGACGAGCCGGTTGAGGGCGAGGCCCGCGAAAAACGCTCCGACGATGCCCTCGATGCCGCCGCGATCGGCGACGAGGGCCGCCGCAGTCAGCGCGACGACGATGAACAGGAAGCGCGCGCCACGCTGCTGACCGACGCCCGCGAACACCCAGCGCGTGACCAGCGGCAGCACGAACGCGCAGAACAGCGCGAGGACGGCGATGCCAACGACCACCTCGAGAAGCACGACGACCGGTCGCGCATCGCTCCCGACGGAGCCGGCCACGACGGCCAGTACCGAGAGGGCGAGCGTGTCGGTCATCACCGTGCCTCCACCGGCGATGCCGACCGCACGGTCGCGGAGGAGGCCGTGCTCCTGGACGATCGGGTACGCGACGAGCGTGTGCGACGCCCACAGCGACCCGAAGAGCAGCGCGGTGGCGAGCCCGTACCCGAACGGGATCACGAGCAGGACGCCGAGCACGAACGGGAGCGTGAAGGTGAAGGCGCCGAACGTCAGCGCCCCTCGCCGATTCGCCGCGAACTCGTCGAGATCGAGCTCGAGCCCGGCGAGGAACATGAGGAAGAGGATCCCGAGGTCGCCGAGCGACTCGACGACGCCCTGGCGCTCGATCCAGCCGAGGACGAATGGGCCCACGAGCAAACCGCCGAGGATGACGCCGATGATCCCCGGGAAGCCGAGCCGCTCGAAGAGAAGGGGACCGACGAGGATGACCGCCGCCGCCACGAAGAACGTCCATTCGGTGGACGTCGGTGGAAACTCGATACCGAGCAGCACGGCGTGAGTTTTCAGCCGCCGCCGGACGGCGGAGCCGCGGAGAACGCCCTACGCCGCAGCCAAATCGGCGAACTTCGCGTAGCGCCGCAGCCAGGAGAGCTTCACGGTGCCGGTCGGCCCGTTGCGGTGCTTCGCGAGGATCACTTCGGCGATCCCCTGCTGGTCGGACTCCTCGCCGAGGTAGTACTCGTCGCGGTAGATGAAGAAGACGAGGTCGGCGTCCTGCTCGATCGAGCCCGAGTCGCGGAGGTCGGACAGGATCGGCCGCTTGTCGTGCCGCTGCTCGACGGCTCGCGAGAGCTGCGACATCGCGAGGATCGGCACCTCGAGCTCGCGCGCGAGCACCTTCAGCGCCCGCGAGATCTGCGAGACCTCCTGCACGCGGCTCTCGACGTTGCGGTCGGAGGCCATGAGCTGGAGGTAGTCGACGACGATGAGGCCGAGTGCCGGCTCGCGCGACTTGAGCCGCCGCGCCTTCGAGCGGAGCTCCATGATCGAGGTCGATCCCGCGTCGTCCACGTAGATCGGGGCCTTCATCAGGCGGTCGCAGGCCGCCGTGAGCCGCGGCCAGTCGTCGGGTGCGAGCCTTCCCGTCCGCAGGCGCTGCGACTCCACCTTCGCCTCGCTGCACATCATCCGCTGGGTCACCTCGGACTTCGACATCTCGAGTGTGAACAGGGCGACCGGCGTCTGATGGCGAACGCCGAGGTTCGCGGCGATGCAGAGGCCGAGCCCCGACTTCCCCATCGACGGGCGCGCGGCGAGGATGACCAGGTTGCCCGGCTGGAACCCGGAGGTCAAGAGGTCGAGCTCGCGGTACCCCGACGGCACGCCGGTGATCTCCGCGCCCGCCTCGTACAGGTGCGTGATGCGCTCGAAGCTCTCCTTGAGGAGCACCTCGATGTGCGAGAAGTCGCTCGTCGTGCGCTGCTGGCCGAGCTCGAACACGATCTGCTCGGCACGATCGACGAGGTCGGAGACCTCGCCCTCTCGCTCCTGGCCGAGCCTGACGATCTCCTGCCCCGCGCGAATGAGCCCGCGGAGGGTTGACATCTCCTTGACGATCCGCGCGTAGTGCTCGACGTTCGACGCGGCGGGGACGAGCGCCGCCAGCTCCGCGACCCGCGCCTGCCCTCCCGCGCCGTCGATCTCCGCGCGCTCTTCGAGCTCGTTGACGAGGGTGATCGCGTCGACCGGCTCGCCCTTCGACCACAGCGAGAGCGCCGCGCGGTACATCTTCGCGTGGCTCTCCCGGTAGAAGTCCGACGCATCGAGTATCTCGCTGACCGTGCCGACGGCGACCGGCGAGAGGAGCATCGCGCCGAGCACGGACTCCTCGGCCTCGAGGTTCTGTGGCGGGACGACGGAGCTCAGTCGCTCCCCGACCCGCTCGAGCTCGGTGTGACTCACAGCGCGGGAGTCAAGCCGTCCCGGGCGGCCGCGTCCAGCCGGGACGCAGTCCGGGCGCCGTGCAGGGAGAACAGAACATACGTTCCCAGGTTATCCACGCCGGCGGACGGCCTGTCGACAGTCGCCGCCACGTTGTCCACCCGGAAACACGCGCTCAGAGCGCGAAGTTCGGAATGTTCCCCACACCGCCTGTGGACAGTTCAGGAGGACGCGCCGGAAAGCACGAGCGGCCTCAGGAAGCGCGCGAGGCCCATCGCACCGGTCGCCGAGAGGTGGAGTCCATCCTCGCGGAACCACGCCTTTCCGCGGCTGTACCTGTTCCAGTCGGCGAGGACGAGGCTGTTGCGCCACGTCTTGTCCGCTCGTCGGATTCGCGCGTTCGACTGCGCGTAGACCGAGGCGTACGGGCCTACTTCGCGCAGGGTCACCCAGACCACCGTCCGCACCGCCCGCGGCCCTCAACGCTCGCATCACGCGGTCGACGTCGTAGACCGCCGCCCAGTCGTTGTAGCCGACGTTGATCACGACGACCGGCCCGAGCAGGTGACCCTCCGAGCCGACGACCTGGAGCGCCGTCGGCGGCGTCGAGCCCTGGAACGGACAGCTCGTGGCCACGAGCCTGCGGCAGACGACGGCGTCCGAGTGCAGGTCGAGGCCCTTGCCGAGGTAGTTCCGGGCCGCCGGGATGTAGTCGAAGGACGCAGTGACCGAGTCGCCGATCACGGTCACGCGGGTCTTCGACGCAGGCTGCGCCGAAGCATGGACGGCTCCGGCAAGCACGAGCGCGCCCGCGACCGACAGCACGATCGCCACACGCCGCGCGCCGCGAATGTCAGGCAGCCGTCGGGTGCTCGTCGTCGGGTGACTCGTCTGCATCGGCTGGCGCGTCGGTCGAGAGGGGCTCGGTGGAGACGGGCTCGCTGTCCGCTTCGACGTCGTCCTCCGGTTCCTCCTCTGCGATCACCTCGGCGATCACGACCTCCGCCTGGGCGTGCTCGGCCTCGGCGGCCGCAGCAGCCTCTGCCTCTGCCGCCTCGAGCACGGCCAGCTCCTCCTCGGGCGGCAGCTCGCCGCCCTCCGGCACGACGAGCGTCTTCACTTCGACGCTGACGTCCTGGAAGAGCTCGATCGGGACGGAGAAGCGCCCGATGCGCTTGAGCGGGTCGATCGCGATCTTGCGGCGGTCGACGCGAACCTTCCGGGCTCGCCAGATCTCGTCGGCGATGTCGGACGGTGTCACCGACCCGAAGAGCGAGCCGGTCGGGCCGGCCTTCACCTCGAAGCGAAGGACGGTCTTGCCGAGAAGCTCGGCGATGTCCTGCGCCTGCTCGGACGTGCGTGCCTCGTGCTTGGCCCGCTGCGCGTCGACACGCTGGAGCTCGGACACACGCGCGGGCGTCGCGTTCTCGGCGAGCTTGCGCGGCAGGAGGAAGTTCCGGGCGTATCCACGCGCGACGTCGACGACATCGCCTCGGAGCCCCAGCTTCTCGACGTCCTGGAGAAGGATGACCTGCACTACGCGCGCCTCCGTTGGAATCTGCTCGCGCGGATTCCAACCGCGCGACAACGCCTAAGGGCGGCCGCTCCGCGGCCGCGGTGTGCCCGACTCACCTGCCGCTCCTCAGCCGACATAGGGCAGGAGGGCCATCTCGCGCGCCCGCTTCACCGCCGAGGCGACCTGGATCTGGTGACGGCGGCACGCACCGGTTATCCGGCGGGAGCGGATCTTCCCCTTCTCGGAGATGTACCGCCGCAGCTGCGCGATGTTCTTGTAGTCGATCTCCTGCACCTTGTCCCGGCAGAAGTGGCAGCTCTTGCGCTTGCCGGGGGCCGTGGCCGGCCCGGTACGGCGACGTGGTTGCTGTTTCTTTTGAGCCATATCGGTGGTTCTCCTACTCAGAACGGAATGTCGTCGTCGGTCGGGGAGCTCGGGAAGTCGTCAGCGCCGGCGGTCGTTCCCGCGGGGACGTATGCCGCCTCCGCGTCCTGGCGACCCCCGAGGAACTGCACGCTCTCGGCGACGACCTCGACGGCCTGACGCTTCGAGCCGTCCTGCGCCTCCCACTCGCGCCACTCGAGGCGCCCGTCGATCGCCACGGGGCGGCCCTTCGAGAGGTACTGCGCGCAGTTCTCGCCCTGCTGGCCCCACACCGTGATGTCGAAGTAGTTCGGTTTGTCGGTCCACTGGCCCGACTCGTCCTTGCGGCGCGTGTTGACCGCGAGCCGCAGGGAGCAGACGGGTGTCCCGGACGGCGTGTGCCGGAGCTCGGGATCTCTCGTCAGGTTCCCGACGAGAACGACGCGATTGATGTTGCCCGCCATCTCCTACTCCTCCTCTTCCTGATCCTCGACGTCGGGTGCTCGAGCTGCATCCTCGCGCGTCGGCGCGGCGACCGCTACGGGCCGAACGGGACTCCCCTGGACCCGACGTGTCGCCATGTGGCGCATGACGCCGTCGTCGATCCGCAGGACCCGGGAGACCTCGTCGAGCGTGCCTGCGTCGCACGTGAAGTGCAGGAGGTGGTAGTTGCCCTCGCCCTTGTGGTCGATCTCGTACGCGAGCTTGCGCCGCCCCCAGGTGTCGTGCAGGTCCCACGTGCCACCGCCGGACTCCACGAGCTCGCGCGCCCGAGTGACGACCTCGCCCTGACGCTCGTCGTCGAGGTCGGGGTCGAGCAGCAGCAGAATCTCGTATTCGTTCACGTTCCCGTTCTCCTTCCCTCGGTCTGAATCGGCCTCACCGCGCGTGACGCCGCCGGGAACGGACGGTGTCTGGGCGAGGCAGGAAGCCGCGGCATGGTACCAGGAGAACGTCCAGTCGACGGAAACCCAGCGGCCGCGAAGCGGACGCTTTACGGTTTGCGCCGACCGGAAGCCGCGTGCCAGCGGATTCCGATCTGCGCAGCCAGCTAGCGCGGTACCATCGCGCCGTGCGCCGCCTCGTCAAGATCGCCCTCGTCGCGCTCGGCATCCGCTTGTTCCTGCGGTGGCGGAAGCGGCGGCGCGAGGAGGCGGAGATCCCGGCGGCGCCGCCTCCGGCCGCCGAGCCGGCCGACGAGCTCCGCCAGAAGCTCGCCGCGTCCCGCGTCGAGGAGGAGCCGGAGGAGGCCGAGCCGGCACCTGAGGCGTCCGTCGCCGACCGCCGCGCTGAGGTGCACGAGCAGGGCCGCACCACGCTCGACGAGATGAAGTCCTCCGACGAGGGCTGACCCGGCCGCCGTGGCAGACCCGTCCGAGACGACGCAGGTCTCACGCGAGCCCGCAGTCGAGGAGTCGGACGACGTCCTCGGGGCGGTCCGCTCGCTCGCAGCGCAGGTCGGAGGGCTTCAGTCCGAGGTGAACGCACTCCGGCACGAGGCGCACGCCCTCCCGTCCAACGGCGGCGAGCGCCCCGGCTGGGACGAAGGCCGACCCGTCGTGCGCGAGAGCCCGAGCTGGGTCAGGTCCGTCGACTCGCCGAGCTCGCGCCGTGTCGCCGTGCCCTGGCTCCTCCTGGAGATCCTCTTCATCGTCGCCGTGGCCGTGCTCGCGGCCGTCGCCGGCCTCGACGCGCCGGCGATCGCGGGCGTCATGGTCGGCGCCTGGGTCCTCGTCGCGGCCAGCGAGTGGGCCACGGCCCGGAGCCAGCTACGCGAGCAGGCACTGATCTACGGCTCGACCGTCGTGCAGGCCGGATTGCCGGACGACCCCCGGTGGTTCGACGCGGCCGGCTCCGATACCGCGCTCGAGGTCGAAGCGGACGACCGCGCGGCGACCCGCCTGCCGCCACCGCAGCCGGAGTAACCCCGCGGCCTCCACCCGCGGCTGCCGAGACGCGTGCTCTTCCCGACCGCCACCTTCGCGATCTTCTTCATGGTCGTGCTGCCGCTCTCGTGGCTGCTCCAGCCACGGCCGGAGCGCTGGTGGCCGTTCATCGTCGCCGCGAGCTTCGTCTTCTACGCGGCCTGGGACTGGCGCTTCTGCTTCCTGCTGGCCTTCTCGATCCTGTGGAACCACTTCCTCGCGAAGGCGATCCATGGGCGTTCGTCGCGGCAGGCGCGCACGCAACTCCTCGTCATCGCGCTCGTCGGCAACCTGGGGCTCCTCGGGTACTTCAAGTACTACGACTTCTTCGTCACCTCGACGAACAACCTGTTCGCGCTCGTCGGCGTCGACCTCCCGCTCGAGGCGCGGTCGATCCTGCTCCCGGTCGGGATCTCCTTCTTCACGTTCATGGGGATCAGCTACGTCGTCGACGTGTATCGCGGCGACTTCGCGCCCGTGCGCTTCGGGTCGTTCGCCGCCTACCTCTCCTTCTTCCCGCACCTCGTCGCGGGGCCGATCGTCCGGCCGGGCGAGCTCATCCCGCAGATGTCGTCGCCACGCGACCCGCGCTACGTCGACACGTCGCGCGCGTTCTTCCTCATCGGCACGGGGCTCTTCATGAAGGTGGTGATCGCGAACTACCTCGCCTCGAACATCGTCGACGAGGTCTTCGGCGCGCCGAATCAGCACTCGTCGCTCGAGGTGCTCGTCGGGATCTACGCGTATTCCGTACAGATCTACGCCGACTTCTTCGGCTACACGAACATCGCGATCGGGGTCGCGCTCCTGCTCGGGTTCACGTTCCCGCAGAACTTCGACGCGCCGTACACGGCGACCTCGATCACGGATTTCTGGCGGCGCTGGCACATGACGCTCTCGCGCTGGCTTCGCGACTACCTCTACATCCCGCTCGGGGGTAACCGAGGCGGCAAGCTCCTCACGTATCGGAATCTCATGCTGACGATGCTCATCGGCGGTCTGTGGCACGGCGCCGGCTGGACGTTCGTGGTCTGGGGTGGCATCCACGGCACGGCTCTCTGCGTCGAGCGGTGGTGGCGCGGGCGGCCAGGGTTCGTCGAGCGCCCGTGGACGCGCGGCCGCCGGGCGTGGCACCGTTTCGTCACCTTCCAGGTCGTGTGCTTCGCCTGGATCTTCTTCCGCTCGGACTCCTTCGCAGACGCCTGGGACGTGATCCAGAGGCTGTTCGACGCGTGGGGCGAGCCGTCGCCGCTCGTCACCGGAGGCGTGCTCGCGGCGATCGTCGTGGGGCTCGGCTCGCAGTACCTCCCGCGACGCCTGCCGCTCGAGATCATGGCGCGCTTCTCCCGGCTCCCGATCCCGGCGCAGGCCGCCGTGCTCTCTCTCGGCCTCCTCGTCATCCATGCCATGGGCCCAGAAGGCGTGGCACCGTTCATCTACTTCCAGTTTTGATGGAGACGCGCGAGACACCGAGGCGTCGGCCCGCGCCCCGCACTGCCGAGGGCGGTCGGCGGCTGCATTCGGCCGGCTCGGCGATCGTCGTCTCGCTCATCGGGCTCGCGATCGCGCTCTTCCTGAATGCGCCGGGCCTGCACAAGTCCGCGTCGATCCAGCCTGCCGGCTGGAAGCGGGACGTCGCCCTCGGCGTCACGGGCCCGCTCGAGACCGTCAGCTCGGCGCTGCTCCTCGACCGTCCCCGTCGCGCGCTCAAGGCGGCGCTCGGTCGCTCCGGCGACGACGACATCGACACGGCCGTCGCGGCGCCGCAGCCGCCGCCGACGACACCGACTCCCACCCCTACTCCGACCCCCGCGCAGCGCGCGAAGTTCACGCCGAAGCACAAGCTCGGCGTGTGGATCGCAGGCGATTCGCTCGTCATCGTCCCGGGCGAGTCGCTCCTTCGCCAGATCGCCGGCAACCGCGCCATCGGCGCGGTCGAGGGCATCGACGGACGCATCGCCAGCGGGCTCGAGCGGCCGGACGTCTTCAACTGGTTCACACATCGTGCGTGAGGTGATGGAGACCGACAAGCCACGCGCGGTCGTGCTGATGTTCGGCGGAAACGACGACCACGGCTTCATGACCGGGATCCCCGAGGGCAGAGAGGTCGGGACCTTCGGGAGCCCGAGCTGGCGAGCCGAGTACCGGCGGCGCGTCGCGACCGTCATGGACACGGTGACGCGAAACGGCGCGTACCTCGTGTGGATCGGCCTGCCTATCTCCCGCGACGCCGACCAGACCCTCCGCTTCGACGTCATCAACTCGATCGTCGAGACCGAGGCCGCGAAACGCGAGAGCCGCGTCTCCTACCTCGACACCTACTTCTTCTTCGCCGGGGAGAACGGCCGCTACGCGCAGTACATCGAGGACTCGACAGGCAAGCTCGTGAAGATGCGAGCCGACGACGGGGTCCACTTCGAGCGGCCGGCGGGAGACCTCATCGCGCAGAAGGTGCTCGAACGCCTGGAGGACCGCTACGACTTCACGTCGTGGCGGGGCAGGTGACCGTCACGGCAGGCGCACCGTCAGGGGCGCACGGAGCTGCAGCGACTTCCCGGCCGCGACAACCGTCGCCTGGAAGGTGAGCTTCATCCCGGCCGACTGCGCCGGCCAGCTGATCACGGCGGTGCGCTTCCCCTTGAACGAGATCCAGGTGCCCGCGTTCGCGCCAGAGCAGTGGACGACCGCGGTCTGCTTCCAGCAGCCGACGACGAGCGTCCCGGCGAGGATCTGCAGCCGCGCCTTCGCCGCGAGCGGCTTCCCCGCCCGGTCCTTCACGACGATCGTGTAGCGCCACGGCGTGTCGACGAGCGGCTGCGTCGAGGTCGTCGTCATCGTCGCGCGTACGGGATTGGCAGCGCCCGCGGTCGCCGCGAGGGCCAGCGCCGCCAGGGCCACGACGAGGAACCGCACGCGCTTCATGTTACGGACGGCTCGACGCGAAGACGCTGGAGCAGGTTGCCCGCGTGCGGGAGCAAGACGAGGGCGGCGAGCGCGGGGATCGCGGACGCCGAGAACGCGAGCAGCGGTACGTGCCCTCGCTCATGCGAGCCGACGCGCGGCGGCTCCGAGGGCGGCCCCGCCGACCGCGTCGAGGACGTAGTGGTTCCCGGTTCCGGCGACGACGGTCGCGACGAGCGGCGCGTACGCGTGCGCGACCGTCTTCACGAGGAGCGAGTCGCTGCGCGCCGCGATCTCGGCCCCGGTGACGACCGCGAAGGCGACGTGCAGGCTCGGCATCGCAGCCACGGGGTTGTAGAAGCGCACCAGCAGCGGATGCTCGAGGTCGAGCCCGCTGACCTCGGACAGCGTGTCGACGAAGCCGTCGAGGACGCGCGGCGGCGCGGTCGGAAGCAGGAGGAATACGGGCTGCGCCCCGACGTGCGCGAGCAGGCACGCGCGCCGGAAGCGGTGGTAGCTCGCATCCCGGCGCCGGAAGAGGAGGACGAGCCAGCCGAGGGTGAGCGTGACGTTGAAGAGCCCGTAGCCCAGATTCAGGCCATGGACGAGTCCCGGGTAGCGGAGAAGCGCCTGCTGGACCGCAGGCTCCACGTGTACGCCGAGCCGCTCCTCGAGCGCCACGATCCGGGCGGCGTTCGCGGCCGCTCGCTCGCGCCCTCTCCGGCGGAGGACGACAACGACTCACGGCGAGATAGAGGGCGTAGACCCCGAGCCCGAGAGCGAGCTCTCGACGAAGCGAGAAGCGGCTTACGACGCCTGCCGCCACGTCACCGGATACACCGCAGCCCAGTGCTCCGCGTGGGCGCTGACGGAACACGCAAGCTATGCGCTCGAGTCCTTGCGAAAAGCGTGACGCTCCTCGAGGACACGGCCGGAGAGCGTGTCGTCGTTACTCACATCCAAGCCCATCGTGGTCGCCATCGAGGCGGTGGGGGTCACTGCCAACGACTCTCACCGGCAGCGCGAGGCCCAAGGCGCGAAGATCAGCGCAATCGAGATCCGGTGGATACGGGGGCACGCACGCGCCCGCGTAGTTCGGGTCGCACTTGCCATTTGGCGGCTGGGTGCTTGCAGGCGGCCCGCTCACGCCGGTGTCGATCGCTCGATAGGGATCGAGCCGCGTGCCAGGGCAGGCTCGCCACAAGCCGCGCTTCGTAGCCTTCGCCTTCTTCGCCTCGGCGAGCAATTGCACGGAGTACCTGCCTAGATCACCGCGATAGAAGTACGGAGCCGCTGCGCCGAGACTCACAAGTCGGAGATTGACATTTGTCGAGCCGCGGTGGATGTAACGCAAGAGGCGGCCGTAGCGGTCGACCTTGTCGAGCCGCGCGATCAGTCTCCAAGACGATCCGGCTTCCGAGCGGAACGAGGCCAACCAGCGCGGTCCTGGCAGCTTGCGAATAGCACTCGCCCGATCCAAGCTCCGGCGTGTCGATCTGGAGTAGACGAACGCGCGATCCGCTTGCCAGGGTCAGCGTGTCACCGTCGTAGATCGACGCGACAACGCCTGACTCTTCTGTGCTGGCTCCCGATCCCTCGGCTCCGATCAGCGATGCGCCAACGAGGGTCATCGCGAACAAGACCGCAACGAATGAGAGCGCTATGCGCCGCATGACACGCGCTCATCGTCACCGCGCCATCACAGAACGTCAAACAGCCGGACGTCCTGCCGGCTGAGACCCGCCCGTTGCTCACCGCGCGCGGCACTCTAGACGACGATGCGGCGCGTCCAGCCTCTCTCATGAACTCATCCGTGCAGACACCGCGACTGCCTGCCCGCGACCCGAAACAGGAACCAGTCCATCGCACCCGCCGGGCGGTCGACGATGACCGGACTCCAGCGCATACGGGCAACCACCGCGTCAACGCCTTGCCGAGCCTGAGGGACGTCGCCGTACTGAGGAATCGAGGTCTCGGCGAGGATGGCACCCGCGTGCTGCGCTAGCCAGGTGCGGCCGGCCTGCGTACGAGCGACGACCTCGAGCGCGTCGCACGTGCCGGTCTTCCTCGGCTTGGCGACGATGAGTCGGGGCCAGGTGTCGGCCGGCTCGTGCGACGTGAGGTACCACGCCACGGGCAGCGACCCGCCCCAGTTCCCGAACCAGAGGATCGGCTCGTCGGGCCTGAACCCCTGCGCAAGCATCGTGTCGGCGATGCGATCGTAGGGCGTGCGGCCGAAGTCGACCTGCGCGTACGCAAAGCCTGCGACGACGAGCCCGCTGACAAGAATGCCGGCTGCATATGCAGTCCGGCGCCAGGGCAGTGACGCGCAGCCCCACGCGAGCGCAATGGCGGCAAACGGCGCGACCCCGATGAGGTTCCGCGAGCTGTACACCCTCTCTCCGGTCACCGCCACCAGTCCGGTGACGAGGAGAAACGGCACCAACACGAAGAGCCCACAGAGCCGACCCTCGCGACGACGAACGAGAAGCGCCGCCGGGAGGAGCACCGCGAGTGTCACGACCACGGGTACCGGCGCACCGACTGAGACGACCGAGTGTGTCACCAGGCTCGTGTCGTTTACGAGCGGTTGGGGAGCCAGTAGCGACGGGAACAAGTCCAGGACCCGGCCGAGGTTGAACGGCCGCGGCGCAGTCCCGTAGATCCCGTGCTGGTACTGCCGAAGCCAGTACGGCGACCAGGCGACAAGCGCCAGAAGACCGATCGCGAGCGCGGCGCTGACGCGGGCGATCGTCGCGCGAGGCAAACGTGAGACGACGAGCCAAAGGAGGCCGGCGGCAAAGGTGAAGAGGAAGAAGTAGTGCGTGAGCGAGCCGAGGGCCACCGCACCCGAGACGAGCACGAGCCGAATGAACGACGGCCTTGCTGCCGCCCTCTCGAGCGTGAGCGCGAACGCCACACAAGCGAATGGGAGTAAGGAATACGAGCGGAGCTCGGAGCCGTGGACCACGAGGATGGAGGCGAAGCTCGCCAGCAGCCCGGCGAGAGCCGCGGCCCAGAGCGCCAAGAGCTCGCATGCGAGGAGGAATGTCAGAGCGGTACAGCCCGCGCTGGCGGCCAGCGAGAGTGCGCGCACCGCACGTGCCCTTGGCGCAGGCGCGAGACCGCGGACAGCCCTGTCGGCGCTCCGCGCAAGTAGAAAGAACGCGGGCGGGGTGGACTCGCGATCGACGATCGTGTGGATCGCGCCCGACAGCGTGGGTTGAGAGATCACCCGCTCCGTTCCGATCTCGTCCTGCCACAGGGCGTTGTGCAAGGCGCCGGGAACGCGCACGGCCAGCGTGCAAACGACGAGGAGCACGCCCACGGCGATCTTTGCCGAGAGTCTGGGCTGGGATGGTTTCACGACTGCCGTCCCGGAGGCTGACACCTGCGCCTCAGGATTCGGCAGCGCTTGGCGCACAAGCGCGCGGTGCCTTTCTTCGCGGGATCGCGATCGGGCCGTTACCTGCCCTCATACTGCCTTAGGTTCGCCTTCGTGATCGTCACCGGCCCTCATACTGCCTTAGGTTCGTCTTCGTGATCGTCACCGGCTGGGCAAGACGCAGCTCCATGTTCTTCGCGTAGCGCGAGCCATGTTGTATAGGACGTAAACGGAATGCGACTGTGCCGGGTTCGGCATGCCACCGCCTGTCGCATCTACGTAGTCCGCGAACGAGGAGCCCCGTGAACGGCTGCCCTGCGGATGTCTACCCCAAGCGGCTTAGAGGCGAGGCGCCGAGAATGGCCGCCGGGCTCGGCTCGGATCCGGCCCGCGCTCGAGTGTCCACCCCCGAGGCGGCATTTCGCCCGCCCTCCCTTCTCAGCCCAACGTGCGACTAGCCTCTGCGTCGGAGCGGCATGGGCCCGGTGGCCCAGCGAGTCTTCAAAACTCGTGCGGTCGTGCAGCCCACGGCTCGGTCGGTTCGACTCCGGCGCCGCTCCGTCCCGAGGTCACTTGCAGAGCTTCGTGCCCCGGTTGTCCGAGAACGGGCCGTTGCCACCCACGGTGACCGGCGTCTTCCAGGGCAGGCAGCCTTCGTTCTGCATCGTCCCGGCCAGCAGCAGGATGCCGAGGAACACGGCAGTGATGGCCGCAGCGACGAGGAAGTTCTTCATGGTCATGTGCTGAATGTAGACCGCGTCACGGCCGAATCCTCCCCCTCCTGGGCCTCACTAGTCTGTGCGGCCGTGCTCACGTCGATCGCCATCACCCCCGAGGAGCACGGTGCCCGCTGCAATGCGCTGCTCGCCGAGGCTCAGGGGCAGGCCTCGCGGGAGTCGTGCTCTTCGACCCGTACTACGTCCTCTACTACGCCGGGTTCGCCTTCGTGCCGACGGAGCGCCCGATCGCGTTCGTCCTGGGCGCGGACGGCACCCGAACGCTGGTCGTGCCGCGGCTCGAGGTCGAGCATGCCGAGACGAAGTCGACGCTCGACCATGTCGCGCACTACCTCGAGTATCCCGGCGACCCTCGCGCAGAGGACGTCCTCGCGCGCACGCTCGCGGATGCCGGCCTCACGGGAACGATCGGCGCCGATCAGGACGGCTACCCGTGGATCCTCGGCTATCGCGGGCCGACGCTCTCGGAGCTCTCGGGCGCGACGGTCGTGCGGGTCGTCGAGCAGATCGAACGGCAGATGGCCGCCAAGTCCGCCGCGGAGATCGCGCTCATCCGCGAGAGCGTCCGCTGGTCGCACCTCGCGCACCGCCTCCTGCAGCGATATACGCGGGTGGGCGCGACCGAGACCGATGTGTCGCAGCGCGCGAGCGACGAGGCGACGTTCGCGATGCTCGACGCCATCGGCGAGATCTACCGGGCGCAGAGCTTCGTCACGAGCGGGGCGCACGCGGGGTATCGCGGCCAGATCGGCCGGAACGCGGCCATTCCCCACGCCCTCGCCGGAAACCTCGTGTTCCGGGCGGGAGACGTCCTCGTCACCGGCGCGAGCGCGCCGGTCTGGGGGTACCTCTCCGAGCTCGAGCGGACGATGTTCCTGGGCGAGCCGACGACTGAGCAGGAACGGCTGTTCACGCGCATGGTCGAGCTCCAGGACATCGCCTTCGACGCGATTCGCCCCGGACGAACCTGCGCCGCGGTGGACGCCGCGGTGCGAGCGGCGTTCGAGGAGCACGGGCTCTGGTCGCACTGGCGACACCACACGGGGCACGCGATCGGTCTGCGCTATCACGAAGGCCCGTTCCTCGACTCCGGCGACGACACCGAGATTCGGCCGGGCATGGTGTTCACCGTCGAGCCCGGCCTGTACTCGCCGGAGCTCGGCGGCTTCCGACACTCGGACACCGTGCTCGTGACGGACGACGGGATCGAGATCCTCACGTACTACCCACGCGACCTCGCGAGCCTCGTGCTTCCGGTCTAGCGGCTCGACGCGAGCGGCCCGCCCGAGCGACCGCGGTACGCTACGAGCACGAGCTAGGCGCGCCAGGGAGGACGACATGAACGCAGCGGTGACGACGGAGCTACGGACGATCGGGCACTGGATCGGCGGGGAGGGCAGCCGAGGCGGCTCGGGCCGCACGGGCCCGGTCTTCAACCCTGCGACGGGCGAGCAGAGCGGCGAGGTCACATTCGCGTCGGTCGAGGACGTCGACCGCGCGGTGGCGTCGGCGACGGAGGCGTACGCGACCTGGCGGCACTGGTCGCTCTCCAAGCGCGCGGAGCTCTTCTTCCGCATCTACCAGCTCCTCGACGAGCACCGGGAGGATCTCGCGCGGCTGCTGACTGCAGAGCACGGGAAGGTGCTCTCGGACGCGCTCGGCGAGGTCCAGCGCGGCATCGAGGTGATCGAGTACGTCTGCGGGATCCCGGAGCTCCTGAAGGGCGACTACTCGGAACAGGCGTCGACCGGCATCGACGTCTACTCGATCCGGCAGCCGCTCGGTGTCGTCGCGGGGATCACGCCGTTCAACTTCCCGGCGATGGTGCCCATGTGGATGTGGGCGCCCGCGATCGCGTGCGGGAACACGTTCATCCTGAAGCCGTCCGAGAAGGACCCCTCCGCGTCGCTCCTGACCGGCGAGCTCCTCAAGGAGGCCGGCCTCCCGGACGGCGTCTTCAACGTCGTGCAGGGCGACAAGCTCGCGGTCGACGCGATCCTCGAGCATCCCGGCATCGCGGCGGTCTCCTTCGTCGGATCGACGCCGATCGCCCGCTACGTCTACGAGAGCGGGACGAAGAACGGCAAGCGCGTGCAGGCGCTCGGCGGTGCGAAGAACCACATGATCGTGCTCCCGGACGCCGACATCGACATGGCCGCGGACGCGGCCGTGAGCGCCGGCTACGGCTCGGCGGGCGAGCGCTGCATGGCGATCTCGGTCGTGGTCGCCGTCGGCGAGGCGGGTGACGAGCTCGTGAGCGCGATCAAGGAGCGCCTCCCCAAGGTCAAGGTGGGAGACGGTCTCGACCCGTCCTCCGAGATGGGGCCGCTCGTCACACGCGAGCACCGCGACAAGGTCGCCTCCTACCTCGACTCGGGCCCGGCTCAGGGCGCGACGCTCGTCGCCGACGGCCGCGAGACGGCTCCCGACAACGGCGGCTTCTTCCTCGGCGTCTCGCTGCTCGACGACGTCACGCCCGAGATGGACGCCTACCGCGACGAGATCTTCGGGCCGGTGCTGTCGGTCGTGCGCGTGCAGACGTACGACGAGGCCCTCCGGCTGGTGAACGAGAACCCCTACGGCAACGGCGTCGCACTCTTCACGCGCGATGGCGGCGTCGCACGACAGTTCCAGTTCGACGTGAACGTCGGCATGGTCGGGGTGAACGTGCCGATCCCGGTTCCCGTCGCCTACTACTCGTTCGGCGGCTGGAAATCGAGCCTCTTCGGCGACCGGCACATCTACGGCCCCGAGGGCATCGACTTCTACACGCGGACGAAGGCCGTCACGAGCCGCTGGCCGGATCCCGCGACGAGCAAGGTCGACCTGGGCTTCCCGCAGACGCGGTAGTTCTTGGCGTACCTCAGGCTCACCTACGAGGACGCCGCCGACGGGCTCCTGAAGGAGGAGTACGACGCCGCCGTGGAGCGGGCGGGCAAGGTCTTCAACATCCTCAAGGCGATGAGCCTGAACCCGCCGGTGCTGCGGGCTTCGATGGAGCTGTACAAGGCGATCATGTTCGGCGAGTCGGGGCTCTCGCGCCGCGAGCGCGAGCTCCTCGCGACCGTCACGTCGTCCGAGCAGAGCTGCCACTACTGAACGACGGCGCACGCCGACGACCTCCGTGCAGAGGGCGCAGACCACGAGACCGCAGAGCACGCGAGCCACGACTACCGCAAGGCCGAGCTCTCCTCGCGCGAGCGGGCGCTCTGCGACTTCGCGGTCAAGCTGACGCACGCTGCAGCAGCGGTGGGGCAGTCCGACATCGACGCCCTCCGCCAACTGGGGCTCGACGACACGGAGATCTCGGACGCGATCCAGGTGATCGGCTACTTCAACTACGTCACGCGCGTCGCCGACGGCGTCGGGATCGAGGACGAGCCCGAGTGGGGCTCAACCTGAGGCGGCCGCGGCCCGGCGGAGCACGCGGCGGTCGCCGACGCGGCGCGTGACACCGTCCGCGTCGAGCCGCTCGAGGATCAGCTGAGCGTCCCGACGTCCCGTCCCCACGAGGTCGCGAAAGCGCCCGAGTGTGATGCCGCCCTCCGCGCGGCACTCCGTCAGCAGGACGTCCGAGGCGACCTCGAAGGCGTCCGCGCCGATGACGTAGCCGTCCCCGAGACGTACGAGGCGCCCCTGGGCTTCGAGGAAGCGAGACAGCTCGTCGTCCTCGAGCTTGGTCGCGCGCGCTCCGGCCGCCGCCAGCTCCTCCTCGAGCGCGAGGACGTCGGCCGCGCGCCCACCGAGCGAGGCCTCCGCACCGGGCAGGTACAGCTTCGCGCCGCGTCGCTCGAACGGCAGGAGCGGCACGACCTCGGACGCCCACGCGTCGGGCGGAACCGGAACTCCCGGATCGATCGGGTCGGCGTCCGCGATGCGAGTGCGAACGTCGGCCTCCAGCTCCGCGAGCCAGGAAGACGAGAAGACCCAAGGTCCGGCACGCTCGACCCCGGTTGGCTCGCCGTCGAGGACGAAGCGCAGCGAGTCGGCTCGAACGGGTGCGTGCACCGTCGCCGCCACGTCGCCGCGCTCGAGGAGCTCCATCCGGCTCAGGTCTCGATGCCGCGGGGGTGCCGGGTCGAGCACGGTTCCTGCGCCCAAGGTCGTCTCTCCGCGAAGGATCACCCGATCGCCTCGAGCGGCGACGACCGGCTCGTCCAGGCGGAGCTGTGCGAACCGCGAGCCGACACGGGCGACCCGAACGCGGACGTGGGCCGTGCCGACGTGAGCCTGCAGTCGTGCATTGTCCTCGACGGGAGCGATCTCCTCGAGCACGACGTCCAGGCGGTACGAGGTGGGGTAGGCGTTCGGCTCGACGAGCACGTCGCCTCGAGACACGTCCCCTCGCTCGACCCCGGGAAGGCTGACCGCAACGCGCTGCCCCGAGTCGGCGCGCTCGACATCCTCGTCATGGACCTGCACGCTGCGGACACGTGCATCACGGCCCCCGGGCTCGATCCGTAGCCGATCACCGGCGCCGAGCGAGCCCGACCACAGCGTTCCGGTGACGACCGTGCCGAAGCCCGCGATCGAGAACGAGCGATCGACGTACATCCGCGTGGGCTGGTCGGCGTGAGCGTGCTCGATGGATGCCGCGACCCGCGCGAGCGCTGCTCGGAGCGCGTCGAGGCCTTCCCCGGTCCGCGCGCTCACCCGCACGACTTCCGCGTCGGGCACGAGCTCACGCGCCTCGTCCTCCGCGAGATCGACTGCCGCCGGATCCACCGCGTCGACCTTCGTCAGCGCGACGACTCCGCGCTCGATCCCCAGTAGCCGGAGGATCGCAAGGTGCTCGTGCGTCTGCGGGCGGGCACCCTCGCCCGCATCGATCACGAGAAGGAAGAGGTCGATCCCGGTCGCGCCCGCGACCATCGTGCGGACGAAGCGCTCGTGCCCGGGAACGTCGACGACCGACAGCCGCCGGCCGTCCGCGAGGCGAAGGAGTGCGTATCCGAGGTCGATGGAGATCCCGCGCCGCTGCTCCTCGGGAAGCCGGTCGGTGTCCTTGCCCGTCAGCGCCCTGACGAGCCACGTCTTGCCGTGGTCGATGTGCCCCGCGGTTCCAACCGTCAACGGCATCACAGGTGCTTGACGAGGAGCAGGCACGGGTTGTGCTCCCAGAGGTCATGGAGCTCCTCGAGCGGTGCGAAGCCACGGGCGTCATAAAATGCCCGTGTCCGCGCATAGCCCGCGTCAGGATCCGACGGGCCGAGCGTCTTGACCTGCAGATACTCGACGCCGCGAGCGCTGAGGTACTCCTCCGCGGCCCGCAGGAGTGCGGTGCCGATGCCTTGCCCGTGCCGTGCGCGGCGCACGCCCATTACGTAGATCTCCGCCGCGCGTGGCGTGTGCAGCTTCAGCGAGAGAATCGCGTCGCCGTCGAAACCAAAGGTCGGGCAGCCCGGCGACGTCGCGGATGTACGCCGTCGTCGCATCCTCGATGCCGAACCACTCCGGCAAGTCGCGGAGGACGCGCTCGCAGAGCCGGGAGCGCTCCGCCGGAAGCTCGACCGCAAGGACGCTCATCGCGCCGCGCGCACTGCAGCGGCAACCTCGTCGATCTCGGCGTCCGTCAGCGTGCGGCAGTCGAGGAGCGTACGGCCGTCGCGGACGACGGCGACCACCGGAGGCTCTCCGAGACGGAGCGGCTCGGCGAGACCCTCCTCGACGGCGCAGGCCGCGCTCGGGATCTCCGCGAGAGGTAATGCGCCGCCTCCGACGCGTGCGACCGTGTCCTCGACCTCGCCTCCGACGAGCGCGGCGAGACGCTCCGCCCGCCCCCGGACGCGCTCGATCGGCTCGTGGAGCATGCGCAGCACCGGAACCTCGTCGCGGGTCGAGGGGTCGAGCGCGAGCGCCAGCGTCCCCTCGAGCGCGGCGAGCGTCAGCTTGTCCGCGCGAAGCGCACGCTGGAGCGGATGGCGGCGGAGCCGCTCGACGAGATCCGCGCGACCCACGACGACCCCGGCCTGCGGACCGCCGAGGAGCTTGTCGCCCGAGAAGCAGACGAGGTCCGCCCCCGCGCGCAGGCTCTCGGCAGGCGTCGGCTCGTCTCCCACCGACACGAGTGCGCCCGAGCCGAGATCGTCGACCAGCGCGATCTCGTGGCGCTTCGCGATCTCGGCGAGCTCGCCGACGCGTGGCTGCTCCGCGAAGCCGACGAGACGGAAGTTCGACTGGTGCACGCGAAGCAGCACGGCCGTTTCCGGGCCGATGGCGCGCTCGTAGTCGGACGCACGCGTTCGGTTGGTCGTCCCCACCTCGACGAGGCGGGCGCCCGACCGCGCGAGGACGTCCGGAATGCGGAAGCCGTCGCCGATCTCGATCAGCTCGCCGCGCGAGACGACGACCTCGCGGTCCTCCGCGAGCGCGGCAAGCGCGAGGAGCACGGCAGCTGCGTTGTTGTTGACGACGAGCGCAGCCTCTGCGCCGGTGAGCCGTGCAAGGAGAGCTGCGAGATGGTCCTGGCGCGAGCCGCGCTCTCCCCGCTCGAGGTCGTACTCGAGGTTGGAGTAGCCTCCCGCGACCTCGACCACGCGTGCGATCGCAGCGTCCGCGAGCGGGGCCCGGCCGAGGTTCGTGTGCACGAGCACGCCCGTTGCGTTGAGGACGCGACGCAGCGAGGGCGCGCGGCGGCGTGCGAGCTCGGCGACGGTCGCGTCGACGAGCGAGGCCGGGACGCCACCTGCGCGGATCTCCTCTCTCGCGTGCTCGAGCGCGACGCGCGCGGCGGCAACGGCGAGCTCGTGCGGCTCGGCAGCGAGCCGCTCGTCGCGGAGGAGCTCGTCCACCGAGGGAAGGTCGCTGAGCCTCACGCGGAGAGTGTAGGAACGAGCTCGCGCACGAGCGCCGTCAGCGACCCGGCGGCGCGAGCGCCGACCTCGAGCACTGCCTCGTGGTCGATCTTCTCGGACGAGACCCCTGCCGCCGGATTCGTCACGACCGAGATCCCCAGGACGCGGACGCCCATGTGCCTCGCCGCGATCACCTCCTGGACCGTGGACATCCCCGCGAGGTCTCCTCCGACGGCGCGCATGAATCGGATCTCTGCTGGCGTCTCGAACTGCGGGCCCAGCCATGCGGCGTATACACCCTCCCTCACGTCGATCCCGAGACGGGCGGCGGCCTCTCGTGCGCTCGCGCGGAGTGCCGGGTCGTAGGCGTCGCTCATGTCCGGGAAGCGCGGCCCGAGCGACTCGTCGTTCGGGCCGACGAGCGCGGACGCTCCCTGGAGGTTCACGTGGTCGGAGATGAGCACGAGCTGCCCGGGGGCGAAGTCCGGATTGATGCCGCCGGCGGCGTTCGTCACGACCAACGAGCGGATCCCGAGCTTGCCGAGGACACGGACGCCGAACGCGACCCGGTCGGCAGACACGCCCTCGTACAGGTGCGCACGACCGACCATGGCCGCCACGGGCACCTCGCGGAGCGTGCCGAGCACGAGCACGCCCGCATGCCCAACCGCCGTCGACACCGGCCACCCGGGAATGTCCGAGTACGGGATCTCGCGCGGATCCTCGAGCTCGTCGACGATGCTCCCGAGACCGCTCCCGAGGACGAGTCCGACCTTCGGCTCGGCAGTCGCGCGCTCGCGGACGAGGGCGGCGGCCGCGTCGAGGCTCATGCAGAGCCTTCCGCGACGCGCTTGTCGTAGAGCGAGACGACGAGCTCGACAGCGTCTTCGGGATGGTCGGCGCGCAGCATCCCGGCGTAGTCGTCGGAGGAGATCAATCCGTCGTCGAGCATCTCGTCGCGCACCCAGTCGAGCATCTCGTCCCAGTAGTCCGAGTCGAAGAGGACGATCGGGAAGTCTCCGATCTTCCGCGTCTGCCGCAGGGTCAGCGCCTCCCACAGCTCGTCCTGCGTGCCGAAGCCGCCCGGGAAGATCACGAAGCCCTCGGCCGCCTTCACGAACATCACCTTCCGGACGTGGAAGTGGTCGAACGTGAGCGAGAGGTCGCACCAGCGGTTGACCTTCTGCTCGTGGGGGAGCGCGATGTTGAACCCCACGGACAGGCCGCCTCCCTCCTTGCAACCACGATTCGCGGCTTCCATGACGCCCGGGCCGCCTCCGGTGACGACCGCGAAGCCTGCTTCGGCGAACGCGCGGCCGGTTGCGCGGGCCTGCTCATACGTCGGCGCCCCCTCGGCGATGCGCGCGGACCCGAAGATGGAGACCGCCGGCCGGTCGATCTTCTCGACCAGCTGGAACCCGGCGAGGAACTCGGACGCAATGAGAGACACGTCGGCGGCGAGCGGCTCGGCGCTCCGCCGGAAGATCCGGCGCGGAACTCCCTCGGAGTTCGCCATCAGAACGTGCGCTCGACGTGCGTCACGGACATCGCCACGCCAAGCACGGCGACGAGACCGAGGTACACGACGGCGACGCTCACTCGCTGGGCCACCGTCAGCCGGTAGTAGTCGCCGGCGTCGCCCCGTGCACGCCAGCGGTTCCACAGGTCCATGCCGCCGAGAATGACGATCAAGAAGAGGAGCGGGTTGGGCCGGACGACCACGAGGCCGACCATCATGAGCAGCCCCACGAACCACAGCGCGGGATGCAGCGCTCCCGCTGCCCGGCCGCCGTCGAGCGGCACGATCGGGATGAGGTTGAACAGGTTGAGAAAGAACCCGACGAAGGCAAGCGCGACGAGGAGATCGGAGCCCGTCGCCTCGCCGGCGACCCAGCACACGGCGGCCCCCAGAGAGCCGAGGATCGGCCCCGCCAGCGCGACGCGCGCTTCCTTCCACGCGTCGTCGGGGAGCTCGCGCATCCCGATCACGGCACCGAGGAACGGGATGAAGAGCGGAGCGCTTGCCTTCACGCCCTGGCGCCTGAGCTCGAGCACGTGGCCGAGCTCGTGGACGAAGATCAGGAGCACGAACCCGATCGCGAACGGCACGCCCCAGATCCACGCGTAGGCGGCGATCGAGACGAGCATCGAGGCGCCGGTCGTGAACACCTTGAACTTGAGGAGAAAGCCTCCGAACTTCACGAGGAGCAGGCCGAGCCCGACGAGCGGAGCCGTGATCCTCCGGAAGAGATCGCCGATCCCCGACCGCGGCTTGATCGGCTCGTAGCCGCGCTCGCCGTCGAGCGACGGGTCCGCCGTCGGGAACATCGGAGCCTCCGGCGCCTCGGTCGGCTCGTGATCCCGGTCTACGACGCCTGGCCGATCCATTCGCTTCCTCCCAATGCGTCGGTGAGTCGGAGGCGACGAGGCGCGAAGCCGGATTCATTCCGGCGCAGCGCACTGGTGCGCCTGGCTGTGCACGGCGCGAAGGAGGGGGTTCGTGGGAGAACCATGGGTTCCCCCACGATCAGGAGCCCTGGCCGATCCACTCCTCACCTCCCACGTACGTCTCCTTCTTCCAGAGCGGGACCGAGCCTTTCAGCTCCTCGATCGCCTCCGCGCACGCGGCCAGCGCGGCCGCCCGATGCGGCGCCGAGACGGCGATGACGACGCTCGTCCCGCCGATGTCGACCCGGCCGACACGGTGGTGGATCGCGACCTTGCACAGGTCGTGGCGACGCGTGAGCTCGCTCCCGAGGTCGGCCATGACCTGCTCGGCCATGCCCTCGTACGCCTCGTACTCGAGGTGGAGCACGTCTCGCCCACGCGAATGTGTCCGCGTCGTCCCGATGAACGTCGCGATCGCGCCTGCGGAGTCGTCTCGCACCTGGGCGACGACATCCTCCACCGACAGCGGGTCGGCCGAGAGGAGGAAGTCGCCGCCCGAGACGGGCGGGATGAACGCGACCTCGTCGCCGGGACGGAGCGCCTCCGAGCGCTCGACGTAGACCCGGTTGCGAGCATAGAGAAGGCCCCGAGGCTCTTCGCCAAGCCCGAGTAGCGGCCAGACGTCGCCGACCGTCGCCCCCTCCCCGACGTCGACCTCGATCGCCCCTTTACCCGCGCGCTCCCGCAGCGCAGCGAACAACCTGACGCGCACCATCATCGCGAGGAGGGTAGCCGTCGGTTGCCTCGACGCCCCTGACATGTTAGGTCCCGCACATGACCGAGACGCTCACTGCCTCGAACCTCAACGAGCGGGTCTACGGCGAGCTGCGAACGCGCGTCCTGACGCGCCGGGAGCCCGCTGGCGCGAAGCTCAGCCTGCACGTCCTCGCCGCCGAGCTCGGCGTCTCGCGCAGCCCGGTGCACCACGCCCTGACGCGGCTCGTGTCCGAGGGCCTCCTCACCGTACGGCCGCGGCGTGGCTACTACGTCGCCCCGGTCACCGCCCGCGCGGTAGCCGAGGGCTACGACGTGCGCCTCGCCCTCGAGCTCCTGGCGGCCGAACAGGCGATTCCCGAGCTCGACGACGAGCTCGTCGCTGGGTTCACCACCGCGCTCGAGGCGACGGACGCCGCGATCTCGGACGAGCAGTGGGACGCTGCGAACGCGGCGTTCCACGAGTACCAGATCGAGCTCGCGGGGAACGCCCTCCTCTCTCGCTTCTACCGCGAGCTGTCCGTGAACCTGATGATGCAGGTCATCCGCGGGGGACACGTGGAGGGTCACGCGAACCTCGTCACGGAGCACCGGAACATCGTCAAGGCGTTCGCAGGCCGGCGACATCCGCGCAGCGCAGCGCGCGATCCGCGAGCACATCGAGACCGGACGCCGCATCGCGCTCGACGCGATCGAGCGGGCCGGCGGCGCCATCTGAGCCACCGCGACCCGCGCGGGTCGCGGCTCCGCACACCGTACGATCCGCCCATGGCGAGCGCCGACGACCGCCGGCTGACCGACTCCGGCATCGAGGTCGCGCCCGTCTACACGGCCGCCGACGCGCCGGGCCGCGCGCTCGAGCGTCCGGGCGAGTACCCGTTCACGCGCGGCCCGTACGAGACGATGTATCGCGGCCGGCCGTGGACGATCCGCCAGTACGCGGGGTACGGGTCGGCGGAGGAGACGAACGCGCGCTTCCGCTACCTCCTCGCACGCGGACAGACGGGGCTCTCGGTCGCCTTCGACCTTCCGACGCAGCTCGGCTACGACTCGGACGACCCGCTGGCCGAGGGCGAGGTGGGACGGACCGGCGTGGCGATCGACTCGCTCGCCGACATGGAGGCGCTGCTCGACGGCATCCCGCTCGACCGCGTGTCCACGTCGATGACGATCAACGCGCCTGCGGCGCTGCTCCTCTTGCTGTACGAGCTCGTCGCCGAGCGCCAAGGGGTCGCGGGCGCCGAGCTGCGCGGGACCGTGCAGAACGACGTGCTGAAGGAGTACGTGGCGCGCGGCAACTACATCTTCCCGCCACGACCCTCGATGCGGCTCGCGACCGACATCTTCGGGTACTGCGCGGAGCGCCTGCCCTTCTTCAACACGATCTCGATCTCCGGCTACCACATCCGCGAGGCAGGCGCGAGCGCGGCCCAGGAGCTCGCGTTCACGCTCGCGAACGGGATCGCTTACTGCGAAGCGGCCGTCGCCGCCGGCCTGTCCCCGGACGAATTCGGCGAGCGGCTGTCCTTCTTCTTCAATGCCCACAACCACTTCTTCCAGGAGGTCGCGAAGTTCCGGGCCGCTCGTCGCCTCTGGGCCGGAATCATGCGCGACCGCTTCGGCGCGACCAACCAGCGCGCACTCGCGCTTCGCTTTCACGCACAGACCGGCGGCTCGACCCTCACGGCCCAGCAGCCCGAGAACAACATCGTGCGTGTCGCGATACAGGCGCTCTCGGCCGTCTCGGGCGGCGCCCAGTCACTGCACACGAATGCATTCGACGAGGCGCTCGCGCTGCCGACGGAGCGGTCCGCGAGGATCGCGCTCCGCACGCAACAGGTCCTCGCGGCCGAGGCGGGCACGACCGACACCGCCGATCCGTTCGGCGGCTCGTACTTCGTCGAGGCGCTCACCGAGGAGCTCGAGCAGCGCGCGCTGGAGCTCATCGCGCGCATCGACGAGCTCGGCGGCGCCGTCGCCGCGATCGAGCAGGGCTTCGTGCAGGCGGAGATCGAGGCCTCGGCGTTTCGCCACCAGACCGAGGTGGAGTCGGGTGCCCGTGTCGTGGTCGGAGTCAACGCGTTCACCGAGGACGAGGCGGAGACCGTCGTGCTGCTGCAGGTCGATCCCGAGATCGAGCGGCGACAGCGAGAGCGCACCGCCGGCGTGCGTGCCGAACGTGCCGCGGACGAGGCGGAGGCCGCGACTCGACGCGGTCCGGCGGACCGCTGAGTCCGACGAGAACCTCCTACCCGCGATGCGCGAAGCGCTGCGCGCCGGCTGCACCGTTGGCGAGATCTGCGGCGTCCTCCGCGAGCTTTGGGGTACATATGACGCCCAGCATGCGTAGTGGCGTCCGGATAGCCATCGCGGCTGCGGCGCTCGCGTCGCTCGCAGTTCCGCTTGCCGCGCTCGCAATGGTGAGAGGACAGGAGGCTCCGTCCGCCGCTCCGAGCTTCACGCGGGACGTCGCTCCCGTGCTCGGCGAGAAATGTGCAGGGTGCCACCGCCCCGGCGGCATCGCACCCTTCTCGCTCGTCACCACACGTCAAATCTCGACGAGCGCGGGCGCCATCGCAGGCGCCGTGCAGGCGAACCTCATGCCTCCGTGGCCACCCGGCAAGCGCTCGCCGGCGTACGTCGGGCAGGAGACGAGGATCCTGAGCGCCGAGCAGCGCGCCACGATCCTCGCCTGGGTGAGGGCGGGCGCGAAGATCGACGGGCCTGCGCGTAAGCCCGCCGCTCAGCAGGGGCCCGAGGTGCGCGCCGGAGAGAAGCTCCTCGATCTGAAGATGCAGGCGGCATACACGCCCTCGGCGCCGAAGGACGTCACGGACGACTACCACTGCTTCCTCCTCGACCCGAAGCAGTCCGAGGACTCGTTCGTGACGTCGGCACGAATCCAGCCCGGGCAGCCGAGGGTCGTCCACCACGTGATCCTGTTCCGTGTCCCTGCCGACCAGGTCGCGTCGGCGAAGAAGCTCGATGCGGGCGACGCCGGCCCTGGCTGGTCGTGCTTCGGCGGCACCGGCCTGCCCGCCGGGGACGGAGCCGGCCTCGCGGACTCGCTGAACAACGCGAACTGGATCGCCGCCTGGGCGCCGGGATGGGGTGGAAACCGGCTGCCCGAGGGAACCGGCGTCTCGCTTCCGGCCGGAAGCGGGATCGTGATGCAGGTGCACTACAACCTGCTCAACGGACGTGCGCCGGATCGCTCGCGGGCGCTGCTCACCGTCGCTCCGGCGTCGTCGGGCCTCACTCCGCTGCAGACCGTCCTGCTGCCGGGGCCGGTCGAGCTCGCGTGCGCGAAGGGCGAGCACGGGAGGCTCTGCAGTCGCAACGAGGCGCTCTTCGACCTCGCGCGCAAGTACGGCACCGGCGCCGCGTTCGTACCGGCGGGGCTCCTGCTCCTCTGCCGCGGAAACGCGGCGAATCCCGTCGCGAGCGCCGTCTCGACCTGCGAGCGCCGCATCGCGGAGCCAACGACGATCTACGTCGCCGCCGGCCACATGCACCTGCTCGGCGCCTCGATCAAGCTCGAGCTCAACCCCGGAACGCCGCGAGCGAAGGTCCTCCTCGAGATCCCGCACTGGGACTTCCACTGGCAGAACGCGTACACGCTCGCGACGCCCGTGCAGGCGGAGCCCGGCGATGTCGTGCGCGTGACGTGCCGCCACGACGTGCGCAAGCGCACACACGGCGGGCACGGCGTGCCGAAGACGCCGCGCTACGTGCTCTGGGGCGAGGGCACGACCGACGAGATGTGCCTCGGGATCCTGCAGGTCACACGCGGGTAGAACCGCTGCGGATCCTCCTCGTCTCCCAGATGTATCCGGGGCCGAGCGACCCGGACCTCGGCATCTTCGTCGCGAACCTCGAGCGCGAGCTCGCCGCCCGCGGCCACGAGCTCGAGCGTGCGGTCGTGAGCTCGCGAGGCGGTGGGAAGCTTGCCCACCTCGCCCTCTTCCGGGATGCGAGGCGCGTCGCTCGCCACTTCCGGCCCGACGTCGCCTACGCCCACTTCCTCGTGCCTGCCGGTCTCGCCGCCTCGCTGGCGACGGACGCGCCGCTCGTCGTCACCGCCCACGGCCAGGACGTCGCCAACATCGGCGCGATTCCCGGAGTGCGCGCCGCGACCCGCTGCGTGGTCCGACGCGCGTCGACCGTGATCGCCGTGTCGGGCTGGCTGCGCGATCGGCTCTACGCAGCCGTCCCGGAGGCTGCCGGGAAGACAGAGGTGGTCGACTGTGGCGTCGACCTCGAGCGCTTCGCGCCACGCGATGCCGAGGCCGCGCGCCGCGAGCTCGGCTGCAGCCCGCAAGGCACCTCCTTCCTCTGCCTCGGCTCCCTCACGGAGCGAAAGAACGTGCTCCGCCTCGCGCGCGCGTTCGAGCAGCGCGGCGAAGGCACGCTCACGTTCGTGGGCGACGGCCCGCTTCGGGGAGCGCTCGAGGGTCGACCGGGAATCCGCCTGCGTGGGTCGCGTCGAGCACGACGCCGTGCCGACCTGGATCGCGGCCTCCGACGTCGTCTGCCAGCCGAGCGTCTCGGAGCCGTTCGGTCTCGCGACGCTCGAGGCGATGGCGTCGGCGCGATCCGTCGTCGCTACCTCGGTCGGCGGACCGCCCGAGTTCGTGACACCCGAGGCGGGAGTCCTCGTCGACCCGCTCGACGAGGATGCGCTCGCATCGGCCCTCACCGAGGCGGCGGCGCTTCCCTGTCCGAACCTCGCCGGCCGCCGGGCAGCCGAGGCTCACGACGTCAAGCGGCAGGCGCGTCGGGTGGAGGAGATCCTCCTGCGAGCCGCTGCAGGTCGGCCAGCCTGACCTCGACGAGCGGACGGATGACGTCCTCGAGACCGGCTTCCCGAGCGACCTCGAGCGCCTCGTCGTAGGTCTCGCGGACCTTCTCCGGCGCGACGCCCTGCTTCAGGCGGTTGTCCCCCGTGACGAGCAGCTTCTGGATGCGCTCGCGCGGGTCGTCGGCCACCGTGAGAGCGTAACGCCACTGCTACCGGTGTTGGTACCCTGGCGCCCCCATGCCCTGGCTCCAGATCTCCGCCGTCATCCAGGTCTTGCTGGCCGCCGGCGTCATCACGCTCGTGCTCATGCATTCGGGGCGGGAGGCCGGTATGGGCGGGCTCGGGTTCACGCCGCACTCGCAGGGCGGCACGCACGTCGTCGAGCGGAACCTCACCCGCGTCACGGTTGTGATCGCGGCCCTGTTCGGAATCAACACCCTCGTGCTGTTTCACCTTCTCTAGAATCGATCACTCTCGCGCTGGTGGCGGAATTGGTAGACGCGCTAGGTTGAGGGCCTAGTGGCCACTTAGGCCGTGGAGGTTCAAGTCCTCTCCAGCGCATGCGACAAGAAGGCGGCTTCGGCCGCCTTCGTGCATTCTCGGCTACGTGCACATGTACTCGGATCTCGCGCCGTGGTTCCACCTGCTGACGCATCCGTCCGGTTACTGGGACGAGGCCGCGTTCGTCAGCCGCGTGGTCGACGAGGTCGCGATCGGCGACGCGCGAACGCTGCTCGAGCTCGGGTCGGGCGGCGGCAACAACGCGTCGCACCTGAAGGCGCGATTCGAGTGCACGCTCACCGACATCTCGGCGGACATGCTGGCGCTGAGCCAGACGCTCAACCCCGAGTGCGAGCACTTCGAAGGCGACATGCGCACGCTGCGGCTGGGCCGAACGTTCGACGTCGTGTTCATCCACGACGCGATCTCGTACCTGACCAGCGAGGACGACCTCGGCGCCGCGATCGAGACCGCGGCAGCACACGTGCGCCCCGGCGGGGTCGTGATCCTCACGCCGGACGCGACGACGGAGATCTTCAACCCGCGCACCGATCACGGCGGGCACGACGGCGACGACGGGCGCAGCCTGCGGTACCTCGAGTGGATTCACCCGACCACGGGCTCGACGTACGACGTCGACTACCTGATCATCGCGCGCGGCCCCGGCGAGGATGTCCGTGTCGTGCACGACCGGCACGTACTCGGGCTGTTCCCGCGCGCGACCTGGGAACGGCTCGTCGAAGAGACCGGGCTCGAGCTCGTCGACACGAGCGTCGAGAACCCGTACGAGCTCGAGCAGGCGGCGTTCGTGGGCAGGCGACCGACGACTTGACGTCGTCCGGGGAGGGATCTACCCTCCTGTGACGAACATACGTTCGTCCCCCGACACTGGAGACCCGATGCTGACGACACGACAACAGGAGATCTGGCAGTTCCTCGCGGAGTACGTGGACGCGCACGGCTATCCACCAACGGTCCGGGAGATCGGCGACGCCGTCGGGCTCGCGTCGCCGTCGACCGTCCACGCCCATCTCGCGAACCTCGAGCGCGCCGGTCTCCTCAAGCGCGATCCCACCAAGCCGCGCGCCATCGAGCTCGTCGGTCGGCGCCGCGAGGAGGCGCCGTCACGAGCCGCTCGGACACCGACGCTTCCGCTCGTCGGCCAGATCGCCGCGGGCGGCCCGTTGCTCGCGGACGAGGCGATCGAGGATCGGATCGCCGTGCCGGAGCCGCTCGGCCGCGACGCCGACTTCCTCCTGCGCGTGAAGGGCGAGTCGATGATCGAGGCCGGGATCCTCGAGGGCGACATCGTCGTCGTGCGTAAGCAGTCGGACGCACGCACGGGTGAGATCGTCGTCGCGCTCGTCGGCGACGACGAGTCCGCCGACGAGGCGACGGTCAAGACGTTCCACCGCGAGCGTGACGGTCGCATCCGCCTCCAGCCCGAGAATGCCGCGCTCGAGCCTCTGTACCCCGAGCACGTGGAGATCCTCGGCAAGGTGACCGGTGTGTTCAGGAGCCTCGACTGAGGAGGATGGCATGACCGTCGCTCCCTTGAACCGCTCGCTCGACCAGGAGCTCGCCGCACTGATCCGCGGAGTCAGCCTCGAGTGCCTCGTGTGCGGGGAGTTCGTCCTGCACGTGCGTGGGGCGATGGCCTGCCCCGAGTGCAAGTCGATCCTGGCCGAGTCCGAGGAGCGGATCGCCGAGATCGAGTTACCATCAACCGTGCAGGCCGGGTGACCGCGGGCCTCTCCATCGCAAGATGGGCGGAGGCTCGAGGAAAGTCCGGACACCGCAGGGCAGGACGCTCGGGCAGCTGCGTTGGGCTCGCCCAACGGGGCCATCGAGGCGGCGAAAGCCGACGGAAAGTGGAACAGAAAGGAGACCGCCGGTCGCGGGAAACCGAGGCCGGTAAGGGTGAAAAGGTGGGGTAAGAGCCCACCAGCGGTCGTGGCGACACGGCCGGCTTGCCAAACCCCGTCCGGTGCAAGGTGAAGCAGGCTCCTGTGACGCGGCCCGCCGAGGAGCCGGGTACACCGCCAAGAGAGATGGTCACCCTCGACAGAATCCGGCTTACAGGCCTGCTACGGAAAAAGCCCTGGTGACAGGGCTTTTTCTATGCGTTCACGAGACGAAGCCCCGGCGAGGCCGGGGCTTCGCGTCCCTGCAGTTACGCGTCAGCCGAGCGCGACTGCGATCTCCTCGAGCAGGTCGAGCGCGTCCTGCAGGCCGTCTTCCATCCCGGATTCGATGATCGCATCGCGGGAGGTCCTGTTGGCTGCCTGGATCAGCAGCGTGACAGTCGTCCGGCCCTCGGCCTCCTCGAACGTCGCGGTGTTCAGCGTCGAGCCGTCCTCCTCCGAGACACCTTCGGGAAGACCTTCGTAGGTCTCGGTCGTCACCAGTCGCTCGTTCGGGACGATCTCCCGGTACTCGCCGTGAAAGGCGACCTCGAAGCCGTCGGGGGTGACCATCGCATACCGCCACTTACCGCCGACCCGGAGGTCGATCTCGCAGCCCGTCACCTCCCCGCGCTTCGCGTGCCACCAGCGCCGGACGAGCTCCGGGGTCGTCCACGCTTTCCACACGAGGTGCCTGGGAGCCGCGAACTCGCGCGTGATCCGTATCTGCTCGTCGGTCGGGAGGGTCAGCAAGGCCGTCCCGCTACTCGTCATGGGCATCGTCACTCTCCTCTCGTTCGAGATCGTCGAGAACCGCGTCGAGGGCCTCGAACCGCTCAGACCACAGCTGCTCGTACCCCTTGACCCAGTCGTGAATCGGCTTCAGTGCGGAGCCGTTCAGCCGATACAGCCGCCGTCTCCCGTCCTCGCGGACCTGCACGGCCCCTACCTCGCGAAGCACCCGGAGGTGCTTCGACACCAACGGCTGGGCGAGCCCGAGCTGGGCGACGAGATCGTTGACCGGCCGCTCGCCGGCGACGAGGGAGTCGAGGATCAGTCGCCGACGCGGCTCCGCCACGGCGTTGAACGCGTCGGCGGTCGTCGCTGCCCGTGCCATGGGATCAATATATACCTATATCGGTATACGTCAAGCGGTTAGGATCGAGCCATGGAGCGCGGGGTGCACGATCGCGGTGGCTGGCCGACCGACGCACCCATCGACAGAGCCGAGCACGAGCTCGCCGACTGGGAGATCCTGATGGACGCGATCGTGAACGCGCTCGCGGATCGCGGCGTGATGAACACCGACGAGATGCGCCGCGGGATCGAGAGCATGCCGCTGGCTGAGTACGAACGAGCGTCGTACTACGAGCGCTGGCTGTTCTCGACCGAGGCCAACCTGACCGAGAAGGGCATCCTCGCGCCCGGAGAGCTCGACGAGCGGGTCCCGCGATGAGCTTCGTGGTCGGCAAAACAGTCCGCGTCTCGCCACGTCCGCACGTGGGACATCACCGCACGCCGGGATATCTGAAGGGTCGGCGAGGCCGGGTCGAACGCATGCAGGGGAGCTTCCGGAATCCGGAGACCCGGGCATACGGCGGGGACGGGCTTCCCGCACGCGAGCTCTACCTCGTGAGCTTCGACCTCCCGGGGGGCGACCGCGTGCTCGCCGACGTCTCCGAGCACTGGCTGGAGGCCGCCGAGTGAGTCACGACCACGACCACCCGCACGAGCCCGTCACGACCGCGGGCGAGCCGCCGGCCGCCGCACGCGTTCGCGCCCTGGAGGAGCTGCTCGTCGAGAAGGGCGTACTCGAGCGCGAGGACATCCGTCGGCGAATCGACTGGCTCGTGTCGCGCAGGCCTGCAGACGGTGCCCGCCTCGTGGCGCGTGCCTGGGTCGATCCCGACTTCAAGCTGCGGCTCCTCGCGGACGCTCGCGAGGCTGCGCTCGAGGTGGGGCTCGACCCCGGGCCATCAGCGGTCGTCGTCGCGCTCGAGAACACGGAGCGCGTGCACCACATGGTCGTCTGCACGCTCTGCTCCTGCTATCCGAAGGCGCTACTCGGCCCGCCGCCCGACTGGTACAAGAGCCTGCCCTACAGGTCGCGCGCGGTTTCCGACCCGCGGGGAGTCCTCCGCGAGTTCGGCGTCGAGCTCGACGACGGAGTGCAGGTCAGGGTCGTGGACTCGACCGCGGACATTCGCTACCTCGTCGTGCCGCGTCGCCCCGACGACACCGATTCGTTGGACGAGGACGAGCTTGCCGCCCTCGTGACGCGCGACTCCATGATCGGCGTCGCGCTGCCGGTCGCCCCGGCTTGACCGACAGGCCACAGAGCGATCGGCTCCGGCTCCTCGTCGACGCGGGCATCTCCCTCAGCTCGGAGCTCTCGCTCGAAGCGCTTCTCCAACGGATCGTCGACGTGGCGGCGCAGCTCACAGATGCGCGGTATGCGGCGCTCGGCGTCATCGACAAGTCGGGGATGCAACTCGAGCGGTTCCTCACCACGGGCCTGAGCTCCGCCGAGCGCGAGGCGATCGGCAACGAGCCCGTCGGGCGCGGAGTGCTCGGCGTGCTGATCCACGACGCGAGACCGCTTCGGCTTGCGAACGTGTCCGACGACCCGCGATCGGTCGGATTCCCGCCGCACCACCCGCCGATGCACACGTTCCTCGGCGTGCCGGTGCTGCTCCGCGAACGCGTGTACGGCAACCTCTACCTCACCGAGAAGGCCGAGGGCGGCGAGTTCACGGAGGAGGACGAGGAGCTGACCCGCCTGCTCGCCGCGCAGGCGGCCGTCGCCGTCGAGAACGCGCGCCTGCACGAGTCCTCGACCCGGTGGCTACGCCAGCTCGAGTCCCTGAACGAGATCGGAAACGCGCTCGCCGGCCAGATCGAGCTCGACCCGCTGCTCGGCATCGTCGCCGCGCGTCTCCGGGAGCTCGTCCGCGCGCGACTCGTGCTCATCGCGCTGCTCGAGGGCGACGGCTCGCTGCGGGTTGCGGCCGCGGACGGAGACGGCTCCGCCGCACTGCTCGACACGCGCCTGCGACGGGACGGCTCGAAGATGGGCTGTGTCCTGGAGCGCGGCCGGCCCGAGCGGGTCGACTCCCTCGACGCCGATCCCGAGGTCGATCGAGTGGTCATGGCCGAAGCCGGCTATACGACCGGTCTCTACGTTCCACTGGTCGTCGAAGGGCGTGCGATCGGGGTCATTGCCGCCCACGACCGAGAGAGCGACGATCCCCGCTTCGACGAGGACGACCTGCGCGTCGGCGAGTCGCTCGCGCAGCGGGCCGCAATCGGCGTGGACCTCTCGAAGCGCGTCAGTCGCGACGCGATGCGCCGCATCGTGGAGGCGCAGGAGCTCGAGCGGGCGCGCCTCGCGCGCGAGCTGCACGACGAGACGGGCCAGGCGTTGACGTCGATCCTTCTCGGCCTGCGCTCGCTCGAGCGCGCCGTCGAGTCCGACGACGCACGCTCCGCGCTCGGCTCCGTGCGCGAACTCGTCGTGTCGACGCTCCACGACGTCCGTCGCCTCGCGGTCGAGCTGCGACCGGCCGCTCTCGACGACTTCGGTCTCGCGCCGGCGATCGAGCGGCTCGTCGACACGCAGCGACAGGACGGGTCCGTCGAAATCGACCTCGAGATCCAGCTCGGTGACGATCGCCTTCCGGCCGATGTCGAGACGACGATGTACCGCATCGTGCAGGAGGCTCTTACCAACGTCACGAAGCACGCTGCCGCGACGAGAATCAGCGTTCTTCTGACACGCACCGAGAAGACGGCAGTTCTCGTCGTCGAGGACGACGGGGAGGGATTCGAGCTCGCCGGCGCGACCGCCGGGCTCGGCCTCACGGGCATGCGCGAGCGCGTCGCGCTCGTCGGTGGCCGGCTCAAGGTCGAGACAGGCACGGGCTCGGGCACGACCGTCGCGGCGGAGATCCCACTCGCATGACGATCCGCGTGCTCGTCGTCGACGACCACGCCGTCGTGCGCGCCGGGCTCCGGCGCGTGCTCGACGCCGAAGCCGACATCGAGACGGTCGGCGAGGCCGCGAGCGCAGAGCGCGCGGTGTTCGAAGCGCTCGAGTCGAAGCCGGACGTCGTGCTCATGGACGTCGTCATGCCGGGGAAGACCGGTATCGAGGGCATGCCGGCGCTGCTGCAGGCGCTGCCCGATGTGAGAGTCCTGATGCTGTCGATGCAGGACGACCCGCACTACGTCCGCGAGGCCTTCGAGGCTGGTGCGAGCGGGTACGTCCTCAAGGAGGCGGCCGATACCGACGTCGTCGATGCGGTGCGGGCAGTCGCGGCCGGCGAGCGCTACGTGCACCCGGCGCTCGGCGCACGCCTGATCGCGGCGGAGTCGGAGGAGCGCAAGCGGGCCGACTCGGACCCGCTCTCCGAGCGCGAGCGAGAGGTGCTGCGACTGCTTGCCCTCGGCCACACGAACCAGGAGATTGCAGCGTTGCTGTACATCTCCGTCCGCACGGCGGAGACCCACCGCGCGCACATCATGCAGAAGCTCGGGCTTGCGAGCCGCGCCGAGCTCGTGCGCTACGCGCTCGACCACGGCCTGGTCGAGCGCTGACGACTATCCGCCGACGACGAGCACGTCGCACGATGCGCGCCGTACGACGTCAGCGCTGACGGAGCCCGGGCCTGCGCCGTTCCGCTCCCGAGGCCCGCGTCGTCCGACGACGATGACGTCGGCATCGAGGTCGCGTGCGACCCCGACGATCTCGTCTGCGGGGTCTCCCACGCGCTTCTCGTAGCGTGCCGTGATCAGCCGCTCGATGAGGACGTCGCGGGCGGCGCCGAGTGAATCAGGCTCGTCACCTGCGCCCTCGGTCAGGACGCGCACCACGGTGATGGTCGAGCCGTAGCCCATGAGCTGAGATGCCGCGTCGAGCGCCCTACGAGCGCCGTCGCTCCCGTCGAATGCGACCACGATACGTCTTGGATGCACTTCCATCGGCGCATGATCGGGAAGAGGCTCGTGCGCGTCGTCGGACATGCGCCGCAGGCGGGAGCGGGAAACTACGCAACCTCTGCGCAAGCCAGAGGGCGGCTTTCGCCGCCCTCTGTGCTCTCCGGGAGGTCGGAGCCCCTGTTGATCCGGAAGTCCTCCCGCGATCTCCGGATCAGCTCGTGACAGGCGTGGCCGAGGTGGCTACCTTCGTAGCGCTGACCTCCGCCTCCTTGGGCTTGCGGAACACCGCGAACGCAATGATCACGAGCCCGATGCCCGTCAGCAGGAGCGCGACGCCGACCACGAGCCCGAAGACGGAAAGCCGCTCCGCCATGTAGCTCATGTTGAGAGCCGTCGTGAGCGCCGTCTCCGTGACCCAGATGTTCCGAGCGCTGTTCGAGATGGGCTGACCGCTCGCGTCCTTCGTGGCAGCAGTCTCGTCGTTCGTCCCCGCCGGGTCGGCCGGCTTTGCGGCCGACTGGAAGCGGCCCATCGCGGCGTACGTGAGGCCGCCCGTGCTCTCGAGCACGTGCATGCGCATGATCTTCGCGAAGGCCCGAGCCTGATCGCCCGTCGTGACCTGCTCGCCGGCCCACTGATCCGCGTACTTCGCGACAGCGGGGTCGTCCGCCGTGCCAAACGTGATGCCTTCACCCTTGATCGAGTCGCGGGTCGTGTTGAACCCGTTGGCACCCATGAAGATTGCGACGACGCCGAAGAGGATCAGAACGCCGCCGGCGAGGAATCCGCCGATCTCCCAAAAACCTCTGCCCTTCATTTGCTCCACCTCCTGAGCAATCGATGTTTCGCGGAGGGTCGCGGAAGCGCAGAGTCACGCCATCGGCAGAAGCGCGCCGGTCGTTTTCAGGCTAGCCGCGCTGGCCGTGCGGGAAAGTACGCATGCGTCGCTACCAGGACTTCAGGCGGATGGACAGCTCCGGACGCCGCACGCGGATCCGCGCGTCGACCGAGATGCACCGATCCGGCAGCGCGAGCACGGGGTTGAGATCGAGCTCCGCGACGGCCGGAAGCTCCTCGCCCATCCGCGCCAGCCGGTGGACGAGGTCGGTGAGCGCCGCCGTGCTCGCCGCGGGCGCGCCGCGGAACCCTGCGACGAGACGCCCCGCCTTGCCCGACGTGACGAGCTCGTCGGCGTCGATGTCGGTGACCGGCGCGATCCGGAACGTCGCCTCGCCGATCAGCTCTGCGTGAACGCCACCGGGACCGAACGCGACGAGCGGCCCGAACACCGGATCCTGGACGACACCTGCGAGCACCTCGGCGCCGCCCCCCACCATCGGCTGCACGATCACGGGGACGCCGATCCGTTCGACGGCAGCACGGACCGCCTCCTCGTCCGCGAGGTCGAGCGCAATTCCTCCCGCCTCCGTCTTGTGCGCGCCCGCTGCCGCTGTCTTCACGACGACCGGATAGCCGAGCTCGTGCGCGGCCGAGAGCGCCTCCTCGACCGAGGCTGCGGTGCGCTCGGCGACGATCGGAACGCCGTACGCCATGAGCAGCGCGCGCGTGTCCGCGGGCTCGAGCCACGCGTCTTCGTCGCGCGCGAGTGACCGCTCGACGATGTCCCGCGCAGCGGCGCGATCGATGCCCTCGAGCTCGGGAACGGCACCTTGCGGCCGCCGCAGCCAGTCGGCGCGCTCCGCCACCCGGCCGAGCGCGCGCGCCGCGGACTCCGGATAGGCGAAGGCGGCGACTGCGGACGATCCGCGCAGAGCCTCCGGGACCCCCTCCGACGACATGACGACGGCCAGCGTTGGCTTCTCTGCGCCTACCGCCCTGGCGGTGTCCGCGACCGCAGCCGCAACCTCGTCCGCAGTCGCGCTCACCGCCGGGACGAAGAGCACGATCACCGCGTCCACGTGCGCGTCGCCGAGCAGGAGGGGCAGCGCCTGTGCGTAGCTCTGCGCCGTCGCGCCGCCGAGCATGTCGACGGGGTTCGCGACGCTGGCCTCTGCGGGCAGGACGGCCTGCAATGCAGTGCGAGTCTCGTCCCCCAGCGGCGGCACTTCGAGCCCGACGGACTCGCACGCGTCCGCACAGAGGATCCCCAGCCCTCCCGCGTTCGTGAGGATTCCGACCGAGCGGCCGGTGAGGCGCGGCTGGCTGGAGAACAGCGTCGCCGTGTCGATGAGCTCCTCCAGCGAGCTTGCGCGGATGACGCCCGCCTGCCGGAACAGCGCGTCCACGGCAGCCTCCGAGCCGGCGAGCGCCGCGGTGTGAGAGCTCGCCGCGCGCTGACCGCTCTGCGACGTCCCGCTCTTGAGCGCGAGGATCGGCTTCCTGCGCGCGACCCGGCGGGCGAGGCGACCGAACCGCCGAGGGTTCCCGAAGGACTCGACGTAGAGGAGGATCGCCTCCGTCGCCTCGTCCTCCTCCCACCACTCGAGCAGGTCGTTCGTCGAGACGTCCGCCTTGTTTCCGATCGAGACGAACGCGGAGAGCCCGAGCCCCCGCGTGACGGCGGCCTCGAGCAGGGCTAGCCCGAGCGCGCCGCTCTGCGACGAGAATCCGATGTTTCCGGGCGACGCTGCACGGCCTGCGAACGTCGCGTTCAGCCGGGGGCCCGCGACCGAGATGCCGAGGCAGTTCGGGCCGATCATGCGGGCGCCGTGCGAACGGACGAGCGCGAGGAGCTGCTCCTGGCGCTCCGCCCCCTCTTGGCCGATCTCCGCGAAGCCGGCGGAGATGACGACGAGCGCGCGCGTCCCACGGGCGAGCGCCTGCTCGGCGGCTTCGAGCACAGACGAGGCCGGCACGCAGATGACGGCGAGGTCGACCTCCTCCGGAACGTCCGCGATAGACGTGTACGCGCGCACGCTGGCGACCGCCGTCCCGTCGCGGTTGACCGGGTACGCCGCGCCGACGAAGTCCGCCTGGAGCACGTTACGGAAGAGCTCTCCGCCGATGGAGCCACGACGTCTCGACGCGCCGACGACGGCGACGGTGCGCGGCTCGAAGAACGGCCGAAGAGACGCCGTAACCGCGACGTGGTCGCGCTCGTCGACACGAGCCTCGTAGCGCTCGGTCGACCTGATCGGGAACGTGATCTCCACCTCGCCGCCGGCCAGCTCACGGGACAGCTCGAAGCCGAGTGCCTCGAACACCCCGAGCATCCCCCGGTTGTCCGCGAGGACCTCGGCCACGATCCGCTCGATACCTTCGCTCCCCGCCCGCATCGCGAGCTGCTCCACGAGCCGTGTCCCGATGCCGCGACGCTGGTATTCGTCCGCCACGGCGAACGCGGCCTCCGCAACCGCCGGGTCGCGCAGCCGGACGTAGTTCGCGACGGCGACGATCCGCTCGCGGCCGTCCTCGAGGAACGTCCCGACCAGCGCCCCACGCTCCCGCCAGTTCGGATCCACGAGCTGCTCGGCGACCTCCGGGCCGAGCCGCGGGAAGCCGTGGAACCGCAGGTACAGGCTCCGCTCCGAGAGCGCACCGAAGAACTCGAGGATCTCGTCCGTGTCGGTCTCTCGCGGCGGCCGCAGACGGAGCGTCTCCCCACCGCGCAGGATCACGTCGACGACGTCGGAGCTCACGCCCCGGATTCTCGTACTCCGGGTGAACGCCGTGCGGAGGGAAGCGCGCCGCCTCAGGCAGCGCGCAGGACGACCTCGATCGCCGTGCCGTGCCCGGGCTGGGTGCGCAGTGTCAGCGCGCCGTCGATCGCCTCGGCGCGCGAGCGCATGTTGGCGACGCCTTGCCCGTCGACGACCGCGGTCTCGTCGAATCCCACGCCGTCGTCCGACACCGTCACGATTCGGCGGCCGGCACGCTGCGAGATCGAGACGTCAACGTGCCTCGCGTCCGCGTGACGGCGCGCATTGCCGAGACCCTCCTGGACGATGCGGAAGACCTCGATCTGCTCGTCCGGAGCGAGCCTGACCTGAGGATCGACGTCGAGCTCGACCTCCAGCTCTCCGTCGGCTGTCAGCACCTCGACGTAACGACGCAGCGCCGAGTCGAATCGAGCCGACCCACCTGCCGACGACAGCGCGAGCACGGCAAACCGCGCTTCCTGCTGAGCGGCGGTCGCCGCCCGCTTGAGCCGCGGTAACACCTGCTCGAGGGGTGCGCCGCCCTCGAGCATGCTCACCTGGGTCGAGATCGCGAAGAGGTACTGAGCAAGGCCGTCGTGGATGTCGCGCGCAACCCGGGCTCGCTCGTCTGCCACGGCACGACCGAACTCCGCCTGGCTGATCGCGCGCCACACGCCCACGAGGAGGACGCCGTACGCGACCACACGGAGGAAGTCGCCCTGCAGCACGAGATCGCTGGACACGACCGGCGTGAGCACGAGGTGGAAGTCGGCGAACAGAGCGAGCGTGGCCGCCAGGCACATCCAGCTGTCGAGGTCCCTCCCATACCGCCGGTAGCGGAGCGCGAAGCCCACGAGCGCGACGAGCCAGAGAGCCGTGAGCAGCGTCGCGGCGACCCGGACGTACGAACCTTCGACGACACCGGTGTCGAGCGGCCCGTGCGGCGAGGCGTCGAGGGCGCCGGCCGCGAGACCGAGGACGACCGCCACTCCGACTCCGACGGAGACGAGCGAGCGATGTCGGGCGGCCACGCGCCCGTCCGCGTAGGGCGCGATCGCGATGAGCCCCGCGCCGAGCAGCCGCGCCCCGACGAGCTTCCAGCCGGCGGACGGGCCGAGCGTCCCGCCGCCGAGAACGGGCACGAGACCGAACGCGACCGTGCCGAGCGCGATGCTCCAGAAGCCGGCCGCGAGGAGAAGATCGAGCGTCCTGCCCTCGACGAGGAAGCGCACGCTCGTGAGTACGCAGACGAACGTCGCGACGACGGCGACCGCCGTGTCGAAGGCGAGCCGCGCGTCGTGCAGCTCGTACGCCGACTTCAGCGAGTCGTTGGCGGCGAACAGTGCGGTGCCGGACGCGAGCAGGCAGACGAGGAGGATCTCGCCGAGGAGCCACGAGCGATACGTCTGGGACCGCCGATGGTCCACGCCTCTCTTGTCGGCAGCGGGGCTCCTGCCGATAAGAGCGACATGGCCGAGCGCGTCCTGATCGTGGACGACCACCCTCTCACCCGCGACGCTCTCGCTGCTCTCCTCGCGCAGCAGGGGTTCGACGTCGTGGGCGAGGCGGAGGACGGAGGACAGGCGATCGCGGCGGCCGAGCGCCTTCAGCCCGACATCGTCCTCCTGGACCTGACGATGCCGGGCATGGACGGCCTCACGGCGCTTCCGCGCATCCGCGAGTGTGCGCCGACGTCCGAGGTCGTGGTGCTCACGGCGTCCGACACCGAGGAGAATCTCCTCGCCGCGATCCGCGCGGGCGCGTCGGGCTACCTCCTCAAGACCGAGTCACCCGAGCAGATCGCAGCATTCCTGCACGGTGTCGCACGGGGTGACGCTGCGCTCTCCGGAGGCGTCGCCCGGCGCCTGCTCGAGCGCGTGCGGGACGGCGGACGGCTGGGCGGTGTCCCCGAGGAGGTCACGCGAGTCCTGTCTGCGCGCGAGGTCGAGGTGCTGCTGCTCCTCGACGAGCACCTCGGCACCGACGAGATCGCGCAGCGACTCTTCATCTCCGAGCACACGGTTCGCTCGCACGTGAAGAGCCTCCTGAAGAAGCTGGGCGTCTCGTCGCGCCGCGAAGCGCTCGAGCGACTCGAGTCCGCGCGGGCGGCTTAACGCAAGACCGGAATCCGCCAAGCGGCAGATTCCGGTCGCGCGAGAATCAGAGACGCTCGCAGCGAGAGTCGGTTCGTGTAGGCCGTTAGAGAACGCCGGCCTCGAAGCCCTCGATGGCCACCGCCACGAGGTCGGGCAGCGTGTCGAGGTTGTAGCCGCCCTCCAGCACAGCGGCGAAGCGGGGCGCGAGCGTGGCACATCGGCTCGCGAGCTCGCGGAAGCCGTCCAGCGTCACCTCCATCTCGGCCAGCGGGTCGTCGCGATGCGCGTCGAACCCAGCGGAGACGAGGACGACGTCGGGCGCGAACCGGTGCACTGCGGGCTCGACGACCGCGTCGAACGCCGCTCGGTACTCCTCGTCGCCCGACCCCGCGGTCAGCGGAACGTTCACGACGCCGTCCCGACTCGCGCCAGGCCCGCCCGAGCCCGGCCAGAACGGCCACTGGTGGAGCGAGACCGTGAGAACCGTCGGGTCATCGGCGAAGAGCGCCTCGGTTCCGTTCCCGTGGTGCACGTCGAAGTCGACGATGGCGACGCGTGCGAGTCCGAGCTCGGCCTGCGCGTAGCGCGCAGCGATCGCGACGTTGTTGAAGATGCAGAACCCCATCGGCTGCGCACGAAGCGCGTGGTGCCCGGGCGGACGGACGAGGGCAAACCCTCCCCGCCGCGCGGCCTCGATCGCGCAGCCCGCGGCGAGGCGTGCAGCCTCCCACGTCGACGCACCTGCGAACGTGTCGGCGTCGAGCCAGGCGTCCTCCACGATCGCGCCGATCGATGCGACGTACACCGGATCGTGCAGACGCTCGATCTGCTCGCTACTCGCGGCCGATCCGTGGACGTAGCCGGGGAAGCGCTCCTGGAGGCGCGCGAGTCGAAGCTGCGTCTCAGGGTGCACGTGGTGACCCGTCGGATGGAGGTGCGCGAAGGCCGGATGGCTGATCACGTCCACGTAAGCGCCTCCTCGAAGCGGCGTGCGACCTGGGGAACCCCGAGCCTCGTCGCGTGTGCGGCAGCTGCCGTCCAGTCGGGGGTGACGTCCGGCAACGCTGGAAGGGGAGCGTCGCGATCCATCGTCGCGATCCGGCGATAGAGGAGGAGCGCGTCGGCCTCGGTCGCGAAGCGCCCCGCGTCGAGCATCGCGTCGAGCGACCCGTACTGTGCGAGCAGCTCGGCGCCTCGCTTCTGGCCGATGCCTCGGGCGCCGGGGATGCGGTCGGAGGGATCTCCCCGCAGCGCGATGAAGTCAGGCACCTGTTCAGGCTCGACGCCGTAGCGGTCACGCACCTCTGCAGGGCCGATGCGGGCGGGTCCGCCCTTCGCCGGTTGGAGGATCGTCACGCGGTCGCTCACGAGCTGGAACGCATCGCGATCGGACGTCGCGACGAGCGCGGTGCCACGAGCGGCCTCCTCGCTCGTCGCAGCGGCGGCGAGGAAGTCGTCCGCCTCGTAGCCAGGAGCCTTCCCGCTGATAAAGCCGGCCGACTCGACGAGCGAGGGCAGGAGGTGCAGCTGCTCCAGGAGCTCGTCCTCGAACACGCGCCCGCTCTGATACGCCTCGAGCGCCTCGTGACGGTAGGTGGGGACCTCGAGCGTGTCCCAGCCGACGAGCACGGCCCGCGGGCGCTCCGCACGCCACAGACGAAGCAGCATGTCCGTGAACCCGATGAGCGCGTTCGCCGGACCTCCGTCCTCGCGGCGCATCGTCTTCGGAAGCGCGTGATACGCGCGGTGCGTGAACGAGTCGCCGTCGACGACGAGCAGCGGTCTCGCGCCGGGCGTGGCCACGAGGGGCAGTATCGCGCGCCAAGAAGAGCCATCGCCGCGGAGAACAGATCTCGGCCATGTGCAAAGGCGGCGCTAAGGTGTCGCGCCGATGCCCAAGAGGCTCGTCATCGTCGAATCCCCCGCGAAGGCACGCACGATCGCGGGATACCTCGGCCGCGACTACGCGGTCGAGTCGAGCGTCGGCCACGTGCGCGACCTTCCGGATCGCGCGTCCGATGTTCCGGCAGCGCAGCGCAAGCGGTTCGGCGCGCTCGGCGTCGACGTGAACTCGGGCTTCGAGCCGTACTACGTAGTCGATCCGGGCAAGAAGAAGGTCGTAACGGCTCTCAAGAAGCTGCTCTCGGAATCCGACGAGCTGCTGCTCGCGACGGACGAGGACCGCGAGGGCGAGGCGATCGCCTGGCATCTCGTCGAGGTGCTGAAGCCGAAGGTGCCGGTGCGCCGGATGGTCTTCCACGAGATCACGAAGGACGCGATCACCCGTGCGCTCGAGGAGACCCGGAGCATCGACGACCGCCTCGTTGACGCGCAGGAGACCCGCAGGATCCTCGATCGGCTCTACGGCTACGAGGTCTCCCCCGTCCTGTGGAAGAAGGTCACCAGGGGTCTCTCGGCCGGGCGCGTGCAGTCGGTCGCGACTCGGCTCGTCGTGCAGCGCGAGCGGGAGCGCATGGCCTTCCGGTCCGCCGAATACTGGGACCTGCTCGCGACGTTCGATCCCGGCGGATTCGAGTCCCGACTCGTGTCGATCGACGGCGCCCGAGTGGCGCAGGGCAAGGACTTCGCCCCGACGACCGGCGAGCTGCGCGAGAGCGGCATCGTCCACCTCGACGAGGAACGAGCCCGAGGCCTCGCCACCCGTCTCGCAGGCGCTTCATTCGCCGTGCGCTCCGTCGACGAGCGACCGTACCGCCGGAAGCCGGCGGCGCCCTTCCGCACCGCGACCTTGCAGCAGGAGGCGAGCAGGAAGCTTCGCTTCTCGGCGCAGACAACCATGCGGGTCGCCCAGCGCCTGTACGAGTCCGGATACATCACCTACATGCGCACGGACTCCACGACGCTCTCCGAGTCGGCAGTTGCTGCCGCACGCTCTCAGGTCGCCGAGCTCTTCGGCGAGGACTTCGTCCCCGCCAAGCCACGGCTCTACGGCCGCGCAGTGGCGAACGCGCAGGAGGCACACGAGGCCATCCGCCCCGCCGGCGACACGTTCAGGACGCCGAAGGAGCTGCAGAGCCAGCTCGGACGCGACGAGCTCGCTCTCTACGACCTCGTGTGGAAACGAACCCTCGCGTCGCAGATGGAGGACGCGCGAGGGAACACCGTCTCGCTGCGGATCGGCGCGACGAGCTCGACGGGCGAGGACGCCGAGTTCGGCGCGTCCGGCACCGTGATCACGTTCCGCGGCTTCCTGGCGGCCTACGAGCCCGGCAAGGACGAGCCGACGGACGACGACGAGGAACGCGTCCTGCCACCGTTGCAGGTCGACCAGGACGTGGCGCTCCTCACACTCGAGCCGGACGGGCACACGACGTTGCCGCCCGCCCGTTTCACGGAGCCGACGCTCGTGCGGGCTCTCGAGGAGCGGGGCATCGGAAGACCTTCGACCTACGCCGCCATCCTCTCGACCATCGTGGACCGCGGATACGTCTTCAAGAAGGGCACCGCGTTGGTCCCGACCTTCGTCGCCTTCGCGGTGGTCAACCTGCTCGAGCAGCACTTCGAGCAGCTCGTCGACTTCGACTTCACCGCTCGGATGGAGGACGACCTCGACCGCATCGCCGCAGGCGAGAAGGCGCGTACCGAGTGGCTCGGGCACTTCTACTTCGGCGACGGCACCGACCCCGGGCTTCACCACCTCGTCACGGAGCACCTCGACGAAATCGACGCACGGGCCGTGAACTCGATCGCGATCCCCGGGTCCGAGGCCGTCGTGCGTGTCGGCCGGTACGGGCCGTACCTGGAGAACGGAGAGCGCAGAGCCAGCCTGCCGACAGACCTCGCCCCCGACGAGCTGACGCCGGAGAGGGTCGAGGAACTGCTCTCGCAGCCCGACAACCGCCCGCTGGGCAGCCATCCGGAGAGCGGACGGGAGATAGTGGTCCGCTCGGGTCGCTACGGCCCGTACGTGACCGAGGTCCTCCCCGAAGGCGAGGACGAGAAGCCTCGCACGGCGTCCTTGCTCTCATCGATGTCGCCCGAGACCGTGACGCTCGAAGACGCGCTCCGACTCCTCTCGCTCCCTCGCGTCGTGGGCGAGCTCGACGGCGAGGAGATCACGGCGCAGAACGGACGCTACGGCCCGTACATCAAGAGGGGCTCCGAGTCGCGCTCTCTCGAGAGCGAGGAGCAGCTGTTCACGGTCACGCTCGAGGAGGCCAAGGCACTCCTCGCGGAGCCTCCGCGGCGTCGCAGCCGCCGTGGCTCGGCGAGTGGCCCGCTCAAGGAGCTCGGCGCGGATCCGTCGAACGGCAAGCCGATCGTGCTGCGCGACGGCCGCTTCGGCCCATACGTCACGGACGGCGAGACGAACGCGAGCTTGCGCCGCGGGGATACTCCTGACGCCATCACACACGAACGAGCCGTGGAGCTCCTCGCGGAAAGGCGCGCTAAGAGCGAGTAAAGCCTTCCCGGAAGGGGTTTTCGCCGTCCGTCTCGAGCGTTCATGATCTAACCAGCCCGAGACGGCAGCGTCTCAGGTGAAGTGAGCCCATCGGGCTCTGTTGATCATGCTCCGCGACGTTACGCCCGTGAACCGCTGACGAGTCAGCGACGGAATACCAGACAAGGGCCTGAACGTTTACGAGCTTGTGACACGGACGCAGTCGAAGATCACCCTGGAATTCGCCAAATAGCCGTCGTAGACTCCGTAAGTTTGTTGCACTCCCGGGACGAGCATCGAAAGGACTGAACAGGACGTTGACGCAGAACCAGCTCATAGAGCTCTTTGAATCCGAGCATGTGAAGTCGCTCATCGAGCGCGCCGAGGAGCACGGGGGCCAGCTGGAGGCTCCCGAGCTCGAGGCGTTCGTGCTGGAGCACGACATCGGCGAGGAGGATGCCGAGCTCCTTCAGCGCGAGCTCGAGGCGCACAACATCGAGATCACGCAGCCGGACGCCGACGTCGAGAAGGAGGACGCAGTCGCCGAGAAGCGCTACGAGGCAGGACCTGTCTCGGGCGCGGCCGACAGCCTGCAGCTGTTCCTCGCCGACGTCGGTCGCCACAAGCTGCTCACCGCCGCCGAGGAGGTCGCGCTCGCGAAGCGCATCGAGCGCGGGGATCCGGTCGCGAAGCGTGTGATGATCGAGTCGAACCTCCGTCTCGTCGTCTCGATCGCCAAGGGCTATCGCGGCCTCGGCGTTCCGTTCCTGGATCTCATCCAGGAGGGGACGCTCGGCCTGAACCGCGCGGTCGAGAAGTTCGACTGGCGCCGGGGCTTCAAGTTCTCGACGTACGCCACGTGGTGGATTCGCCAGTCGGTGCAGCGCGCCGTGGCGAACCACGCGCGGACGATCCGCGTGCCGGTGCACGTGGTCGAGCGCCAGCAGAAGCTCTCACGGGCCGCGCGTCGGCTCGAGGTGGAGCTCGGACGCGAGGCGACGAAGGAGGAGCTCGCCGAGGCCACCGGCCTCCCGCTCCAGCACGTCGACGAGGCGCTGGGCGCTGCCCACGCGTCGGTCTCGCTGAACCAGACGGTCGGCGCGGACGACGAGGGCGAGCTGGGCGACCTCTTCGCGGACCGCGAGGCTGCGGATCCGTTCGACGAGGCGGAGGAGTCGCTTCGTCGGCAGAGCATCCGTCGCGCTCTCGACGCGCTTCCCGAGCGCGAGCGGCGCATCCTCGAGCTCCGCTTCGGGTTCGAGGGCGAGCCGTGGACGCTCGAGGCGATCGGGCACGAGCTCGACCTCACGCGCGAGCGCGTGCGGCAGCTCGAGGGCCAGGCGCTGAAGCGCCTCGAGGCCCTGCGTGATCTCGCAGGCCTCGCCGCCTGACTTCGGAGCGTCGACGGGGCCGAAACGACATCGAAGAGCCGCCTCGACGGCGGCTCTTCGACTAGTGTCTGCGACTGCGACGACTTCGGCGCGTTCGAGCGCCGCTCTCGTCGAAGAGGTTGCACTCGACCTGGACGCCGTTCACCGGCAAGCAGCTTCGGCGGGATACGGCTCGTTGAGCTCGACGTCGACGTGGCGGTCGCCCGGAGCGGATACTGCGAACCCCGCGCCAGAACGGCTCGCCGGGATCGAGCGAGCGCACGCGGTCCAGCAGCGCCGCAACGTCCGTGCCGCGGTGACCCGCTCCCGGCTTCGAGTCGAAACGACGTCGACGACACTCCAGCTGTGCCAAGTCTGCCGAGCACTGCCTGCTCGGCTCTCGTACGTCCTCCGCTGGCATTTGGGCCCAACGCGCCTCGAGCAGGTCTCGCAGATCCCGACTCTCCCAACCGCAGACCTCGAACGCCGCCGGGCAGCGCGGGTGGAAGGAGCATCCGAGCGGCGGGCGGGCAGCATCCGGAACCTCACCGCGCGGGAGATCGCGCGGGACGCTTCGACGCGGGTCGGGCTCCGGGATCGCCCTCAGCAGCGCTTTCGTATACGGGTGCTTCGGGTCTTCGTAGATCGCTGCCGAAGGGCCCAGCTCGACGATCACGGCCGAGATACAGGATGGCGATGCGGTCGCAGAAGAACTTCGCCGTCGCGAGGTCGTGCGTGATGTAGAGGTAGGTGAACCCGAACTCGTGCTTGAGGTGGAGCATGAGCTCGAGGATCTTCGGCCCGTACGCTCATGTCGAGCATCGACACGGGCTCGTCGGCGACGAGCAGGACCGGGTTGAGGATGATCGCGCGTGCGATCACCGCCCGCTGCTTCTGTCCGCCGGAGAGGTCGGACGGGTACTTGTCGAGGAACTGCTCGGCCGGCGCGAGACCTACCGTCTCGAGCGCCTCGGCGACGCGCCGCCGACGCTCCGTACCCTTCGCGATCCCGTGGATCTCGAGCGGATGGCCGACGGACTGCTCGATCGTCATCGCGGGATTGAGCGAGGCATGCGGATCCTGGAACACGATCTGCATCCGGCGACGTAGACGCCGGAGCTCCCGCTCGGACATCACCGTGATCTCCTCGCCTTCGAAGCGGACGCTCCCCTCGGTCGCCGGGACGAGTCCGAGCAGCGTGCGCCCAAGTGTCGTCTTGCCGCTGTCCGACTCGCCGACGAGCCCGAGCACCTCGCCGCGTCGGATGTCGAGCGTGACATCGTCGACCGCCCGGACGCTTCCGGCCTCGCGTCCGAGGAGGCGCTGGCGGAAGCTGCCGCGAAGGCCGTAGTAGGTCTTCAGGTCCGGACCGAGACGAGGACGTCGTCTGCGCTGCGTCCGGCATCGCGCTATCGACAGTCACCGGCTCAGGCCTCCTCGGCCACCGCGAGCTCGTCGCGCTCGAGCGGTGAACGTTCGATCCGACGGTCAGGTCGTCCGGACGTGTGCAGCCAGCAGAGGACGCGCCCGTAGCGCTCGCCGAGCGACTGCTGCGGCGGGAACACGCGACGCGCACACGCGCCATCGCGTCCGGGCAGCGCGGATGGAAGCGGCATCCCGAGGGAGGCGAGATCAGATTCGGCGGCGCCCCGGGAATCGAGTGGAGCTCGGTCGTGTCGAGCGAGATCGTCGACCGCAGGAGCTCACGCGTGTACGGATGCGCGGGCTCACAGAAGACGTCGCGCGCGTCGCCTTCCTCGACGATCTGGCCCGCGTACATGACGGCGACGCGGTCGCACGCCTCGGCAACGATCCCGAGGTTGTGCGTGATCAGCAGAAGGGCGGTACCGAAGTTTCGGCGCAGGTCGGCCAGGATGCTCAGAATCTGCGCTTCCACGATGACGTCGAGCGACGTCGTCGGCTCGTCTGCGATGAGGAGCTTCGGTCGCAGGACGAGCGCGAGAGCGATCATGATTCGCTGGCGCATTCCGCCCGAGAACTCGTGCGGGTATTGGTTGAACCGCGTCGGCGGGATGCCCATCTTCCCGAGCGTCTCGAGTGAACGCCGGCGGACTTCGTCGTTGCTCAGGCCCGGCTCGTGCTGCTTGAGCGTCTCGGCGAAATGCTGCTCGATCCGCATGAGCGGATTCAGCCGCGTCATCGGCTCCTGGAAGATGAGGCCGAGATCCGGCCCCCGGAACCGGCGCAGCTCGCTGATCGGACATCCCGACGAGGTTGCGTCCTCCGTAGAGCGACCTCGCCGTCGGACACGGCGCCCTCCGGGAGGAGCCCGAGGATGCCGCGCCCGAGCGTCGACTTGCCGCAGCCCGACTCCCCCACGAGCCCAGCGACTTCGCCCGCGCCGATCTCGAGCGAGACCCGATCGACCGCCTGGACGGTTCCGCGCAGGGTGCCGTAGTAGACGCGCAGATCGCGCACCGAGACGACAGGTGCGTCCGTCACGACTCGTCTGTCCTCGTGTTCGAGGTCGCCTCGAGATCGACGGGTGCGATCGGCCGCTTCCGCAGGACCGGGTTGATCGTCTCGCTCAGACCTTCGCCGAGCAGCGTGAGCCCGACGACCAGCAGCACGATCGCGAGGCCGGGGAACAGGCCGGTCCACCAGATGCCGGAGGCTGCATCCGAGACCGCGCGGTTGACGTCGTATCCCCACTCCGCACCCTCCGTCGGCTGGATGCCGTAGCCGAGGAAGCCGAGCGCCGCGAGCGTGAAGATCGCATCGGCCGCGTTGAGCGTCGCGAGCGGCGGAACGTTCTGGACGACGTTGAAGAAGACGTACTTCCGGATGATCGTCAGCGGCTTCGCGCCCAGCGCCCGCGCGGCCTCGACGAACGGCTCCTCCCTGACGCGAGATCGTGTGGTTCCGGACCACGCGGAAGTAGAGGGGGATGTACACGACCGTGATCGCGATCGCAGCCGTGAGGATCCCCTGGCCGACCTTGTCGGACGAGAAGGAAGGCGATCACGATCGCGAGCAGCAGGAACGGGAAGACGAGGAGCGCGTCCATGATCAGCACGAGTACGCGGTCGAGCTTGCCCCCGAAGTACCCGGAGAAAAGCCCAAGCGGAACGCCGACGCCGATCGAGATGAGGAGCGACACGAGCACGACCTTGAGCTCCGTCTGCGTCCCCCAGATGACCCTGCGAGAGGACGTCCGTCGACTGGACGTTCGTGCCCATCAGATGGTCGCGAGAGGGCGCCTCGAGCTGCGGGAAGCGCTTGCCGTTCGCCTCGAACGTGTCGAAGTCGTACGGGCGCGATGACTGGTGCCAGAAGCGCGATGAGGACGAATGCGAGTGTGATGCCGGCTCCGAGCCAGAGCATCGTGCGCGTCATCCCGCGCGCGTCGGCGACCGGACCGAAGGCTCGGCGGACGCCGCCCAGCCGGCGTTCTCCGCGCCTGAGCCGGGGTCGTCCGCAGGGCGTCGTGACAGCCATCAGTAGCGAATCCGCGGGTCGATGTACGCGTTGACGAAGTCGATGATCAGGCTGGCGACGACGACGATCAGCGCAAACACGACGATGATGCCCTGGACCGCCGCGTAGTCGCGGTTCTGGAGGTACGTGACGAGCGTGTGGCCGATGCCCGGCCAGTTGAACGTCGTCTCCGTCAGCACCGCACCCGACAGCAGCAGGGCGACGGTCAGGCCGACGATCGGTGATGACGGGAACGAGCGCGTTCCGGAAAGCGTGGTGGTAGACGACGGAGCGCTCGTCGACGCCCCGCGCACGTGCGGCCTCGATGTAGTCGTCCTTCATCGTCCGGATCACGTTGACGCGGATGAGCCGGATGAAGACGCCCGCGGTGACGAGCCCGAGCGTGACCGCAGGCAGCACGAGGTGCTTGACCGAATCGACGAACGCATTCCAGTCGCCGTTGATCAGCGAGTCGACCGTGTACAGACCCGTGTGCGTCTCCATCGTCGCCTGCACGATCGGGCTCGCCCGGTCGGAGGTCGGCAGCCAGCCGAGGTACGACCCGAAGAAGAGCTGTGCCATGAGCCCGAGGAAGAAGACGGGCATCGCGTAGATGACGATCCCGAACAGGCGCCCCGTCCCGTCGATCCACGTGTCTCGGTAGCGACCGGCGAGCAGGCCGAACGTGACGCCGACGATGATCGCGACGATCATCGCGTAGAACGTCAGCTCGAGCGTCGCGGCGCCGTTTTCGCGAACGATGTCCGTCACTGGACGGCGATCGGTGATCGTCGTGCCGAGATCGCCGCGGGCGATCTGCCCGAGGTACTCGAGGTACTGCTTCCAGATCGGCTTGTCGTAGCCGAGCTCGGCTTTGATCTCGTCGATCTGGCTCTGCGGCGCGTGGCCCCCCAGCGAGGCCGAGATCGGATCGCCCGGCGCGACACGCATCGAGAGGAAGACCATCGTCAGGAGGATGAAGACCATCGGCACGACGAGGGCCAGACGGACGAGCGCATACTTCCTGAGCGAGGTTCCCTTGACCGGCCATTGCGTCTAGCGGATCGCGGCGGGCCCCTCAGCCATCGACCAAGGGTAACCGCGGCCGACAAGAGCGGCGAAGGGGCGTCCGAGAGACGCCCCTTCGCACACGAATCGCTTCTCCCTACGACTTCGACAACTGCCAGAACCGCATGATGACCGTCGGATCGAGCGTGGCGGGGATTCCGCGCACGTTGTTCCGACCGACGGCGATCATCGACTGCTGCCAGTACGGAATGATCGGCACGTCCTTCGCCGCCAGCAGCTGGATCGCCTTGATGAACTTGATCCGCTGGGCAAGCGTCTTCGGCGCCCAGCTCCGCCTTGATCAGCTTCTCCATCGCCGGGCTGTTGTAGCCGTCTGCGGTGAAGGTGTCGTTCCGATAGAACGGGAACGAGGTAGTTCTCGGCATCCGGATAGTCCGGGAACCAGCCGAGCTGATACACGTTGTACTGGTTGCCGAGCACGCTCGAGTACTGCGCCCACTCGCTCGACTTCAGCGTCACGGAGAAGACGCCGTTCCGCTCGAGGCTGCGCTTGATCTCGGCGTACTCGTCGGCCGACGCGTCACCGTAGTGGGTCGGCGTCCACCAGATCTCGATCGGAAACGGCGTATCGAGACCAGCCGCCGCCAAGGACCTGCTTGGCCTTTGCCGGGTTCGGGCTCGTACCGTATAGCAGCCGCGAACGCATCGATGTGACCGGGGTAACCCGCGGGCACCATCGAGTACAGCGGCTTCACCTGGCCGTGGTAGACCCTGGCTGGCGATCGACTGGCGCGGCATGAGGTATGCGACAGCTCGCCGGACAGCAATGTTGTTCGCCGGCGCCCGTGTCACGTTCATCGTCAGGTAGCGGATACGCCCGCCCGCGCCGTTGTAGACACGGAGCCCCTTCTGCTTCTGCAGCGACGTGATCTCGTTCGGCGTGAAGGACTGGTACGACATGTCGATCTCGCCACGCTGGATGGCGAGCTTCATCGTCGACGACTTCGAGTAGTAACGGATGATCAGGTTGTCGGTCTTTGGCGGGTGTGCCCCAGTAGTTGTCGTTCCGGGTCAACACCGCCTGCTGGCCGGGCGAGTACTTCGTCAGAACGTACGGGCCGGTGCCGATCTGCGACTCGGTGTTGCCGCGTAGATGGTTCGGCTCGTAGGTGTCCGAAGGCACGATGAATCCGGCCTGCGTCGCGAGGATCGACGGCCACGTAGCCTGCGGCGACTTGAGCTTGAACGTGACCGCGTACTTGCCGTTCGTCTTGACACTCTTGAGATTGCCGAGCAGCGACGACGGCGTGTTCGCGGCTGCCTCCTTCACGACCGTCTTGTTCGTGACTCGGTCGAAGGAGAACTTGACGTCCGCCGAATCGAACGCCGAGCCATCACTGAACTGCACGCCCCTGCGGAGGTTGCAGCGCCAGGTCTTCAGAGGTTCCTACGGAGAAGCACTTAGTGGCCAATGATGGCTCGAGCTTCGAGCCGTGCCGGAAGTCGAGTAGATGCTCGAAGAAGTTGCTCTCGAGCGTGAACGTCCCGTAGTCGTACGAACCTGCGGGATCGATGTTCGTGATCGAGTCCGTCGTCCCGTCGACGAGTGTGGTCGCCGAGGGGCCCGCGAACGCCGACTGTGCCGGCTCCCGCGCCGAGAGCAACGACGACGATCGCGACCACCGAGCTGAGCGCGCCAATCCGCCAGCCCATCCGTGTTTGCTTCATCTATTCCCCTTTCTCCAACCCTGATGGGGTCGAGACGATCCGAGCCCCCCAACGATACGACGCCTTCAGCCTCCGAAAGTCGGGGCGAGCCGTCGTCCGATGCGTGCCGCCAGCGCCTCGAAGCATGCACGCACCATCCGGCAGCGGAGCCTACGTGATCCATCGTCTGCGGTTGAGGCACCTCGTCGACGAGCGCTCCCCCTTTCGAGCCAATCGACATCGGCTCGATCTAAAGGGGTACGCACGTAGCGCCGATATCGAACACGTGGACGCTGCTGAGCGCCGAGAGATCCTGAACCGGTACCGCGATCACAGCCGGCGATTCGAGGCCGCCGCCGCGCGGCGCAGTTCGACCCGCCGCGGTGCGGTGATTCCATTCACACCGCCGGCTGCGCGGGAAGTCGGACAGGATCCGACCGCACGCGAGATCGAGGTTCTCCAGCTCGTCGCAGACGGCCTCGTGAATCGTGAGATCGGCGAGAGGCTCTTCCTCTCGGAAGAGACCGTCAAGTCACACGTCCGCCACCTACTGGCGAAGCTTCAAGCAAGAAGTAGAGCCCACGCCGTAGCGGTTGGCTTCCGGCGTGGGCTCATTGCGTAACAACTCCCGTCAGCATCCCAATCTCTCCATCCGAGCCTTGCCCTCTCTCGGGGTACCCGAAAGAGGGATGCCCACCCTCGGTGGAGAACCGAGGATGCGACGGACTACCAGATCTTCGCGCCCCTGGCCATAGGCAATGACTCCTCGATTGGGAACTGACGGCAGCCGTATCGTATACCCCGTTCGAGGGATAGTTCAAGGCGCCACGGTCGCCACCCTCAGCGCCGCACGGTCGCTGTACGTCGCCGCGCTCCTCGTGTGCGCGTCGCTAATGGCAGCCGGCCTCGTCACTCGCTGGATACACGCTCGAAGCGCCGATCACGGTGCTGGCGCTCGCGATCGCCGCTGCGGTCGCTGAACGCATCAGCGTCCGGTTTGCAGTCGCGCAAGCGGGGTCTGACTCGAACCGAGGAGCAGTCGATCTCCTTCTGCCCGACACTTTTCGCAGCCGTGTTGTTCGGCCCGCTCGCAGGCGGCAGTTGTCGGAGCCGCATCGATGCTCGGCGATCCAGAGCTCATCGCGCCGAGAGACCCAGATCGAGCGCCCAGGCTCAAGTGGGCGACGTACACGAGCACGCGCTTCATTGGCGGCGCCGCGATGGGGTTGGCGGCACAGGCGACGCTCGCCGCAGTCCCGTCCGAGTTCGGCGAGCTGGTTGCGGCATCATTGGTCGGCGCGGTCACTCGGGGAGGCACTTGACGTCCTGTTCGCGGCTCTTACGGCGCGCGTTCGGGGGCGCCCGATTCGCGAAGTGATGAGCACGTTCGTCCCGGTTGTCCTCACTTCGGCGCCCGTCTACGCGCCGATCGTCGCGCTACTCGCATTCATGTACGTACGCGTGTCGCCGTGGACACTCGCTCTCTTCCTCGTCCCGGCCATGGCGGCACAGCGGCTCTACGGCCTTTACCAGGAGCAGCGTCAGCTCGCCGTTGACCTCTCCGAGGCCAACGAGACCCTCGAGCGCGCCAACCTCCAGTTCGCGGCGGCGCTCATCGCGACACTCGACGCCCGGGATCAGTACACGGCGGGCCATTCCGCAGCCGTTGCGATCTACTCGCGCGACATCGCACGACGGATGGGTCTGGCGACCGAGGTGTGCGACCAGGCATACCTCTGCGGCCTCGTGCACGACATCGGGAAGATCGGCCTCCCGCCGGGCCTTCTCGAGAAGCCGGGCGCCCTAACACTCGAAGAGAGACGACAGATGCAGGAGCACTCAGCGATCGGCGAGCGCATCCTCGCCCACGTCGACGAGTACTCCGAGATCGCACGGATCGTCAGACACCATCACGAGCGGATCGACGGACAGGGCTATCCCGACGGACTCGTCGACGAAGACATCCCGCCCGTTTCGCGGATCATCGCGGTCGCCGATGCGTACAACGCGATGACGTCCAACCGACCGTATCGCGACGCCATGCCGAGCAGGGTCGCGCGATTGCGGCTCGCGCAGGCGGTCGAGAGTCAATTCGACACTGCCGCCGTCGCCGCCTTCGAGGCGATCCTGGCTGGAGCGGACGAGGAGTACCGGCTCGCGAAGCGTCAAGACTTCAGGCAGTTCGCACAGAGTCAGCCAGAGTCTGTGGTCGGATGACGTGTCATCCGTCGCCGACGTGGCTTGATCCGACCGCTCAAGCAGCGCGTGGACCGTTAGGGCGGTACGCGAGATCGAACTCCGAGCTTGTCGTAGATGTGATGAGCGTGAACCTTGACGGTCGACTCCTCGATGTAGAGCAGCTTCGCGATCTCTCGGTTCGTAAGACCGTGGATCAACAGCTCATAGACCTCGCGCTCCCTGGGAGATAGGCGTCGTCGAGGATCAGCAGTCTCGGTTATCGGATGTCCGACGACCTCTGCCAAGTCCTGATCGCCCGCGCGTTTGATGACGCTCACGAGAAGATCCCTGCGTCTCGATGCATGCATGAGCACGCTAAGCAATTCGGGAACCGATCGATACGTCGTGACGAGCAAGTCGAGCGCACCACGGCGAAATGCCGTTGTCTCCAGTTCAAGCACTCGCTCGATGGCATCACGATCATGCGCCTTGAGCGCACATATCGCGCGAGTGGCGCTGACGAGGACGGCGGGCTCCACGGCGCGCGAGAGACCGTCAATTGTTTCAATCAGATCGCGTGCTCGCTGGACATGCCCGGCCGATGCGAGTGCCAGAGAGCGTGACGCCACCGCTTCCGCTTGTGCGGACGGGAGCGGAGTGCGGAGAATCGGAAATTCAAGGTCCAACGCCTCGCGCGGGCGACCCAGCTGCATGAGCACGCGGCTTAGCTGCGACATACACAGCTGTTGGGCATGGCCGTCGCGTGACGCTTGGGCGATCTCCAGGCCGCGTCGCGCACTGGATTCCGCCTGCGCCCACTGACGTAGTCCCGAGCACGCGAGTGACTCCGCACAGAGAGCATATGTCCTTGCAAAGTCGAGCCTGTATCGCGCGAGCGTCTCAATAAACGGATGCGCGACCTGTTGCGCCTCTGCGTAGCGCGCCGCCAGTCCGAGAACCGCCGAGTAGGTGCTCTCAAATGACGAAATCAACAACGGGTCGTCAAGCAGATGCCAGCAGAGCAAACGCTCGATCCGCATCAGTCAGATCGATGTTGCCGAGCTTCACCTGATAACTGAGACCAAACGCCGCTGATCTGACAACGTCGCGAGCGTCGCCTGGCCGAACGCCAGCGTTCAGCGCCTCAAGCCACGACTCAGCTTGTTCGGACTCGAGCTCGATGGCACACATGAGTTGGCCCCACCTGGCATCTCGGCGTTCCGAATCACCGGACGCTGCCTTCTCGGCGCGCTCGTAGAGCGCCAGGCGTCTTCCTCTCTTGAAGCGAGATGAGAAGCGCGGCCCGCTACGGACAGCGCCCGGAACTCAAGACCTTGATCGTTTACCGCGGCTGCTTCGGCATGCGCAATCGCCTCGATGTGTTTCCGTGGCGCAGAGCGATCTCGGCACGCGCCAACGCAAACACTGGGACCTCGAGCGTTGATCTCACGCCCGTGGTCACACCATTTCCGCAGCGTCGAGAGCCGGGCCGCATCGAGCAATTCGTCGATCGCAATCCGCAGTGAGACCCGCTAAGTTCGCTGCCGAGATCTGCCCGAACGATGAGCTCAAATGCCGCGTCCCACTCATGGCGTGCTCGTAGATAGATCGCAGGCAGTAGACGCGGCGCCGGCAGCTGGCGCAAGACCGAACTGCTCGGATGCGTTCGTCGAGAAACGCGCTGGCCAGCGGGTGGAGCTCAAGGCGAACGCCTCGTTCAACAAGTAGCCCAACATCGACGCGCGGCCGCACACGTTGAATCGAACGCGTCCGGGCCGAGCAGCGCCCTACCCGAGCTCCCTATCGAGAAGCGGGCGACTGCGAGAGTCGTCAGACCTTGCTGGACGTCGTGACCAAGCGCGCCGAAGACCTCGTCAGCGAAGAACGTATAGAGCGACTCCGGCACGCTGCCCATCGCTGGTGCTGAATCTCGGCATCGGAGACACTCGCGAGCCCGATGACCGCAGGCCAACCCTCTTGCCAGCGCCACAAGACCGGAGGCTGAGCTTGGGCAGTACGTCCGACGAGTACGCTCGCAGCCTCGGCGTTGTCCATCGCGAGCGAGGTCTGGCTCAGCTCAAGAGCGTCGCCATACATGATGTCCTTCGATGCGATCCAGCGTGGACGCACGCGGCTCGCTATCAGGACCTGGACCGGAGACAGCGCGACCAGCGCTTCCACGAAGTCCTCAGCCTTTGGCTCCGGCGTTACCTCGTGGTAGTCGTCGAGGACGAGCCAGGCGTTCGCCGGCCAGCCGGCGAGGTCCTCGCTCAGGATCTCGGCGAGCGTCTGGACGTTCTCGGCCGGGGCCGGCAGCGCCCTCAGGTGCTCGCGCAGCCGGTGATCGCAGTCGTCGACGATCGCCGTGGAAGCACGTGCGATCCCGAGTGCGAGCGCAGCAACATCCGTCGACGCCGAGCGCGCCGTGTACCAGACGCCGACACGGCCGTCGCGTGCGACCCACTGCTCGGCGAGCGTCGTCTTGCCGTATCCGGCAGGCGCGACGAGCATCCGGACACGCGCCTTCGACTCGTCGAGGAGCGCAAACAGCCGCGGTCGCTCGACGATCCGGCGCTTGCGGATCCGTGCTTCGGGGACTGTCGCCGTCGTTGCCCGCCCTCCTGACCGACGTCACCTGGATCGCCCGCGACCCTAACACCCCCCGAGTGGGAGGGGCGCTCGCTGCCGCGTCAGCGGCCGCGAGCGCCCTGGGTCAGCGGGGGAGCCGAGCCGCCAGCATGTAGCGGTGCCCCGCAGACAGCGGGTCCTCTCCCGTGAGCAGCCTGAATGCGATCGGAATCTGACGGCGACGCCGCACTCCGAGCTTCTGCCGAAGCACGTCGCAATGCGCCTTCGCCGTCCTGGGGGAGATGCCGAGCCGCAGGCCGACCTCGTCGTTCGAGCAACCCGCTGCGATCAATGCGACCACTTCGCGCTGCCGCGGCGTGATCCGCGTCACCTTCGTCTCCGTGACCAGCTCCATCATGGCCGATGAAGCTACTCCCTCGATCGAGGGACGGCCATTGGTCAGAGGGTGTAAGGGGCGGTGTAACCCCGTAGCGTGCCTAGAGAAGCGCGATTTGGAAGGCGAGCATGACCGCGAATGCGACGGCCCCCGTCGCAGCGACTGCTTTCGCCGGCGCCTGGTGAAGAGCCTCCGGAACGAGCTCTCGGGCGACCATCCAGATCATGGCTCCCGCCGCGAAGCCGAGCGCTGCGGGCAGGAGCCCCTGGAACGCGTCGACGAACAGGAATGCGGGAACCGCCAGGAGCGGTTGCGGGAGGCTCGAGAAGATGCTCCACCCGGCGGCGGACCTCACGGATGCGCCTCTTGGGACGAGCACCAGGCTGATCGCAAGTCCTTCCGGGATGTTGTGCACCGCGATCGCGATCGCGATCACGAGCCCGAGCGTGTCGCCTCCGCCGAACGCGGCTCCGACGCCGACACCCTCGGCGATGGAGTGGACGGTCATGACGGCGACGATGAGCAGAGCCTTCACCGCGTCCTCGCCGCGGAGCGAGCCGAAGTCGTGAGCGTGGTGCGGCGCATGGAGCACGCGAGACACGACGAGCACGAAGACCGCTCCCGCGAGGACGCCAGCAATGCTCCGCACGCCGCTACGGTCGACGCCTTCGACGAAGAGGCTCACGCTCGCGGCGGCCATGACACCGCTCGCCGCCGCGTTCGCGAGGCCGAGCGCACGTACGCCGGTGCCGCGCCTGAGCAGGAGCGGCAAGGCCCCCAGCCCCGTTGCCAGTGCTGTGAGCAGCGCGGCCACGAAGACCGTCAGGGCATTCACCGGCACGGGCGCAACCTAGTCCACGTGAGAACCCCGTCCACGCGGAAAACCCCTACTCGGTCTCAGCGGCGGCACCGATGCTCGTCAGAGGCTCCCACCCGGACGATTCGTTCAACGAAAGGGAGGCGAGAGTGAGAGTACGAGAGCTCATGACGGAGAACGTGGTGTCGGTCGGGCCGAACGCGTCGCTTCGGGAGGCGGCATCGGTGCTCGTAGAGCACCGCGTATCGGGCCTTCCCGTGATCGAGCGAAGAGGGCGAGGTCGTCGGAGTCCTCTCGGAGACGGACATCGTCCTGAAGGCGAGCGGAGGGACGGAGCGCAGCGGGTTCCTGACGTGGCTCTTCGATTCCGACATCGCGGGCGAGAAGGTCACCGCCGAGACGGTCGGACAGGCCATGTCGTCGCCGGCGGTTACCATCGCGCCGAACCGGACGGTCCACGAGGCGGCACGCCTCATGATCGAGGAGAGCGTCAACCGTGTTCCGGTCGTGAAAGACGGCGCGCTCGTCGGGATCCTCACGCGGTCGGACGTCGTTCGCGCCTTCACCCGCACCGACGGCGAGCTTGCGAGCGAGATCAACGACGACATCCTGCGGCGGACGTTCTGGACGGAGCCGGGTAGCGTCGCGGTCACGGTCGCGGACGGCCGCGTCACCCTCAGCGGGGAGGTCGAGACGGAAGCGGACAAGGAGATGCTGCCGCTCTTCGTATCGCGCGTCCCGGGAGTGGTGGCGGTCAGCGCCGACCTTCGCGCACGCGTGCATGTCGCGTAACCACGGCGCAGCGCCATACGTTCGGAAGCGGCCCGGAAGGCACACTTCCGGGCGGATGGCTGCGACGAACCCTCGCTCGACGGGCCGCCCGTCACGGCGAGCGGTTGTGGTCGCCTTCGGTATCGCGATCGGCGCCGCGGTGGCGCTCGTGGCGCTTGCGCTCCTCCTCCGGAACGACCGATCGACACCGCCGCGCGACGGCGACGCCGGTCGTCGACCTGAGCGGGATTCCTCAGCGCGGCAGCGTGCTCGGATCGCCCTCGGCGAGGGTCAGGCTCATCGAGTACGCCGATCCGCAGTGCCCCGCCTGCAGGCTGTACACCGAGTCCATGTTCCCGACGGTCGTCAACGAGTACGTACGGCCGGGAAAGGTCGACACGGAGTTCAGGGGCTTCCCCTTCATCGGCGATGACTCGGTGAAGGGGTACCGCTACCTGCTCGCGGCGGGCAAGCAGGACAAGCTCTGGAATCTCGCAGAGGCCCTGTATCGCAACCAGGGCGCAGAGAACAGTGGCTGGCTGACGAGCGAACTCGTTCGTCGGCTCGCGGCCGCGATCCCCGGTCTCGACGTCGATCGCCTGTTCGCGGACGCCGAGCGGCCCGACATCGTCGACGAGGCGTCGCGCGCCGCCTCGAAGGCGAGCGCAGCCGGGATCCAGGGCACCCCGACGTTCCTCGTGAAGATCGGCGACGGCACGCCTTATCTCATCCAGTTCGCGTCGGTCGACCAGATGCGCGCCGCACTCGACGACGCGCTCAAGGCTTGAGCGACCGCTCGCTGCGGATCGCTGCCGGCGCCGTCGCGCTGGCAGGCGCGGCGCTCGCGGGGTACCTGACGTGGGTGCACTACGACAAGGCGGCGCTCATCTGCGTAGCGGGAGGCGGCTGCGAGACGGTGCAGAAGTCGGCGTACGCGGAGATCGCCGGAATCCCGGTCGCGCTACTCGGGTCGGTCGCCTACTCGACCGTGCTCGGCCTCGTGGTCTGGGATGCACCGAACGCACGCCTCGGCGCGGCGACGATCGCGTTCGTCGGTCTCCTGTTCAGCTTGTATCTGCTCTTCCTGCAACTGGTCGTGATCGACGCGCTGTGCGCATGGTGCGTCGTGAACGACATCGTCGTCGCGCCACTACTCGCGGTCCTGACCGCGCTCCGGCTCAGGACATAGGGACCTGGCGGAGGACCTTGGGCGCGACGCGGTCCAGGATCTCCGAGAGGCTGTCCCCGGTGCAGGTCAGCCCGTGGTTCCGAAGGCCGATCACCGCGTGTGCTGGATCGGGCTCACGTGCGACGAGATCGGCGACGGCGACGGCGAGCTGCTGCGTGCCGCACGGATAGTTGACGTCGGTCGCTGCGATGCCTTCCATCCACGCGTGGACGTGGAGGATCGCGCCGACGTCGGGATGTGCCTGGTAGATCATCCAGTGCTCGATCGCGTCGACCGACACGCGTCGCGGCTCGATTCCGGGCGGCACGCTCAACACGATGACGCCGCGCTCGTCGTCGAAGTCCTTGACCATGAGGATGTCTCGGCCGACGGACTCGAGTTTCGACTTGTCGACGCCGCTTGCGCTCATCCAGAAGCGCGTCTCGTCCTTGCGTGCCGAGAGATTCCCGTACGAAAGCCCGCCGACCGAATAGAGGCGCATCACGTGCCGGAGGTCGCGGCCGGAGAGGTAATCCTCGACGGGGAACGGAGACGGCAGCAGGTCGAGCTCGTCGAGCCGCTTTCCCGCCTCGCCGATGTCCGCGGTCACCTCGTCTCCGCCCCAGAGGTCGGGCTCGAGGTCCGGGATCCATTCGTTGTCGATGACGAGGCGGGACGTGGCGAGAGGCTCCAACCGCTCGTAGATTGCCGCGGCGTCCTCGGACACGTGGTACGTCCCCTGCTCCATCGTCGTGAACCAGACGCCCTGACCGGGGACACGGAGGAGGACGACATTCGACAGCGTCCGGACGAGCATCGGGTAGCTCGCTTTCAACGGGTCCTCCGGAGCCTCGTCGAGCTCGTAGAACGCAGCCGAGTACGTGCCTCTCGATGCCCGACGGAACGCCTTGGGATCGGCCGGGTCGAACATGTTGAGGACGAAGTCCGCATCGGCGATGTCGTCGACGTAGACGAACTCGTCCTCCTCGAATTGCTGACCGATCGACCGCACCCACGCCTCCTGTTCGGACGAGGTCGCGGTGCCCCAGATCGCGTACTTGCGCACGGGGCGAGTCTATCTCCGCTACCGGAACAGGTCGCGCTCGCGAGGCATGAGCAGGTCGCTTCCGAGCCCACTGCCCCGCAGCTCGAGACCACGGACGAGCGCGGCCGGGATCCCGTCGAGCTTCCCCATCACGAGCTGAGCCGCGCCGGCGATCTCGTCGGCGACTGCGATCTGCGTGGCATGGAGCTCGTAGCCTGCGGAATCCCGCTGGCCGTCGAGGTCGACGAGCGCAGTGACGCCCGCGACTCCGAGCGCGACGTCGGTCGTGCCGAGGCGCCAGGCGCGGCCGAACGAGTCCGAGACGACGACACCGACCGCCACGTCCGTGAGCTCGAGGATGCGGGAGCGGATCCGCGCGGCAGACGCGTCCGGGTCGACCGGGAGCAACACGAGCGTGTCGGGGCCTTTCGCGTTCGAGGCGTCTACCCCGGCGGATGCGCAGACGAACCCGTGGCGGGTCTCCGCGATCACGAGCGGGGGTCGCACTCGCACTACCTCCCGTGCCTCTCGGAGGATCACCTCGAGGCGGCGAGGATCGCCGTCTCCCGCCAGTTCTCGCGCACGTTCAGACGGCTCGATACCGGTCAGGTAGACGACGCGGCCCTCGACCTTCGAGACCGCCTTCTGAGCGACGACGAGGACATCGCCGTCTTCGATCGGTGTCTCGCGTGCCGCATCGACGACGAGCGCGGCGAGGTCGTCGCCTTCCTCGAGCTCCGGGATCCCGCGCAGCGGGATCACCCGCAGCTCCCCGGTCACGGGAGGCCCGTGACCCGGATTCCCGCGTGACCCTTGTAGCGGCGGTTCATGTTCACGAGCACGGCCGTGAGGCCCTCGAGTGCACGGGCACTCGCCAGCGGTCCTGCATCCAGCGCCCGGCCCGTCGTTAGCCGCCCGGCGACATCGAGCCCGAGCGCCTTCGCGTCCGGGTCGTTCCCGCAGACGAATGCGTCCTCGTCGGGCGGCTCGTCCGCCGCGAGGCCGGCGGCGGCGAGCGAGTGCAGTCCGGCGACGACTGGCGCGTCGAGCTCGGCCTGGATGCGCTCGGCAAGTGAGAGTGCGTCTGTCGTCGGGAACACGCCATCCTTCGAAAAGCGAAGCTCCGAGGCGACCGAGAGGACGGGTGTCTGCGCGATCTGGCGTCGTAGCCCTCGCGCCGTCTCCAGGGCGGCCTCCGCGTTTACGGCGAGGACGATGAAGTCGGCGTCCTGAGACGCCTCGCCGTTCGTCTCGCCGACGCAATCGATCTCGAGCGCGGTCGCTGCGGCACGCTCTGCATCGCGCGATCCGAGGATGACCTCGAGGCCGGACTGGTGGAGACGTCCAGCAATGGCCTTGCCGAACGGCCCTGTTCCCCCGACGACCGCTACCCGCATGCCGCCTCGAGGACGACCTCGGCGAGCTTCCGCTCGGACTCGAGGTCAGTCATGAGCGTCCGCGTGACGACGAGGCCGACCTCGGCCTCGGCTGGGGCGTCCGCCTCGTCGATGACGAGCGCGTCGATGAGGCCCTCGTGGCAGCGCGCCACGTGGGCCGGTGTCGTCCCGCCTGCCATGCGGCTGAGCATACGGCCGAGCGGGCCGGTTACCGCGTCCCCGCCTACCAGCGGGCTGACCGCAACGCAGCGCACCGAGCGCGCGGCGATCGCAGCGCGGATCTCGGCAACGGCGACGATCGGCGCTATCGAGAGGTACGGATTGCTCGGCGCGAACAGGATCGCGTCCGCGTCCGCGAGCGCCCCGATGGCGCCGGGCGCGGCTCTCGCAGTATCCGCGCCCCGATACTCGACGGCATCGACCTCGTCCTCGTGGCGCCGACCCACGAACCACTCCTGGAACGGGAACGTGCCGGCCGGCGTGCGCACGTGCGTCCGGAGGCGGTCGTCGGTGGCGGGGACGAGCGAGGTCGCGAGCTCGACCTGGCGCCCGAGCTGCGCGGTCGTCTCGGAAAGCGACGCACCGTCGCGCAGTTCGCTCGTGCGCACGAGGTGCAAGCCGATGTCGCGATCGCCGAGGCGGAACCAGTTCGGGCCGCCCCACCCCGCCGCCGACTCGAGCGCGTTCCACGTCTCGTCGGCTCGTCCCCACCCGCGATCGACGTCGATGAGCCCCGCAAGCGTGTAGAGCAGGCTGTCGAGGTCGGGGGACACGTGGAGACCGAGAAGCTCGAGGTCGTCGCCGACGTTTCCCACGACGGTGAGCTCCCCTGGAGCGAGCACGCCCTGCAGCCCTCGTGCGAAGCGGGCACCGCCGCCGCCGCCCGAGAGCAGGACGACCCTCATTGGCCGACCTCCGATGGCCAATCAGCGGGGAGGGGCGTGCGCAGGAAGAAAGGGGCACGCGGGGGAAACATCGTTTCCCCTGCGACCGCAAGCCGAAGGCGAGCGGTCACGCGTGTACGGCGAGTAGTGCCCGCGTCCGCGGCCCGAGCCTGCCCGCGAGCCGCTCGAGATCGGCGTCGGAGTCGACATCGACTTCGAGCTCCGGGATCGAGGCGGTCGCGAAGGGAGCGTGCGCACGAAAGCGATCGGCGCTGCCAGGGCCGTACAGCGGCGAGAAGACGAGCGGGTCGGGGAGGGACAGCGCGTTCGTCGTGCCGTCCCTCGCTTCGACGAGCGCGAGTGCCGCGTCCGCGAGGCGAAGCAGGGACGCGGGCGTGGCAGCAGGAAGATCGGCGTTGACGACGAGCGCGTGACCGTCGACGCGCGACAGACCAGCCCCCACCGCGGCGCCGAGTCCTCGTCCCGGATCGGCCACGACCTCGGCGTCCGGAGGAACAACCGCGGGGTCGTCCGTGACGACGAGGACGCGACCGACGGCGAGCGCCGCCTCCACAACGTCCCCGAGCATCGCCACGGCGACGGCAGCCCGCAGCGGAGAGGAGACGCGACGCTTCGCGTCGCCGCGGTACGGAATCACGATCGCCGGCACGCGGCGAAGCGTAGTCAGGCTGCGTTCGAGGACGTGTCGGCGCCGGGGCCGGACGTCGCCCACTCGCGGACGTCGAACCAGTGCGTGCCGCGTAGGGCCTCGGCGACGTCCAGATCGGTGTGCTGCGGATTGAAGACGTGGTGCTCGAGGTCGCAGCAGATCTCGACGTCGCCGAGTGACACGTGCGACATGCGCGCGAGCGACTCGGCGGGCAGCTGCGCCTCGGCGACGGTGTAGTGCTTGAACTGGAGGTCCGGATCGAGCTCCATCAGCTCGGGCCAATCGGGACACGTGCGCGCGCTCAGGAGTCGGCCCCCGACTCATGAGCATGGAGGGGTGTGGGAGACCGGAAGGGTCCCCACGTTCTCGAGAAGAAGGCGGCACGCGGGGGAGACATGGTTTCCCCCGCGAACACGAGCCGAAGGCGAGCGCTGCTCATTGCGAGTGACTCTTCTCCTCGAGCATCCACGTCCCTTCAAAGCGTACGACTCCGCGCGCGTCATCCCCCGGATAGACGACGAACACGAGCGCGTCGTCGAGCCAGTGGTAGACGTGCTCCCCGGACTCGTCGGTGAGCCCGAGGCGAAGGTGGAAGCGGCCGTCGGCGAGCGGAAGGGCACCGATGTGGAAGCGCACGTCCTGGCGACCGTCGCCGTTCGTCCAGCCGAGGCCACGCAGGTCGACGGCGTGGCCGGCGACGAGCGTCCCGGCGTCGTCGCGCAGCTCGAGCTGGAGGCGCGGCGGCGGGATTCCGTCCGCGTCGACGCTCACACGCAGGTCGAACGGCTCGCCCGACAGGAACTGGAGGCGGTCCGATCCCTCCTGCCCGACGAGCCCCGCAGAGGCGATGGCCGCCTCCCCCGAGCCCCACTCGCGCAGGCCGACGCCGCGCTCGGCGGGATTCGCGTCGTCGGCGAGAGCTCGGCGGTAGCGCGTGACGGCCTCACGCGTAGGGCCGTCGAAGGCGACGTGACCACCCTCGAGGAACACCGAGCGCTCGCAGAGCCGCTCGACGGCGGACGCATCGTGAGAGACGAAGACGATCGTCCCGCCCTTCTCCTTGAACGCGAAGATCCGGCCGAAGCACTTCCGCTGGAACGCCTCGTCGCCGACGGCGAATACCTCGTCGAGCAGCAAGATGTCCGCGTCGAGGAAGGCGGCGATTGCGAAGCCGAGGCGCATCGTCATTCCCGAGGAGTACGTCCGCACGGGCCGGTCGATGGCGTTCTCCAGCTCGGCGAAGGCGACGATCTCGTCGAAGCGGCGCCTGATCTCCGCTCGCGGGAGGCCCTGGATCGCGCCGTTCAGGAAGACGTTCTCGCGGCCCGTGAAGTCCATGTGGAAGCCGGCCCCGAGCTCGAGAAGCGATCCGATCCTCCCCTCGGCGCGGATGCGCCCGGCCGACGGCTTGATGATCCCGGCGATCAGCCGCAGCAGCGTCGTCTTGCCGGATCCGTTCCGGCCGATGAGACCGACCGCCTCGCCGCGTCCCACCTCGACCGACACGTCGCGCAGCGCCCAGACGTCCGTCGCCTCGGTCCGGCCGCGCTGGACGAAGAGATCCTTGAGCGTCCGCGCCTCCCGCGCGTGGACGCGGAAGCGGCGCGCGACGCCTTCCACGGCGATTTCGCCAACTTCCACGCGACCTAGAGTAGAGCGCGCGATGGAGACCGTAGGTGAGCACCCCGTCCCCGCCGGCCCGCTCGCGGTTCGCTGGCTCGCCTACTCGCTCGCGGAGCAGCGCGCGGGCGTCACGACGATGGCGCGCGTCGTGCTCGAGAACGCGGGCACCGCTCCCTGGAGATCGCGTGGGCGAGAGGGCGTTCAGCTCGCATACCACTGGCTCGACCCGCTCGGGAACCCGATCGTGTGGGACGGCACGCGCTCGGCGTTCCCCGGCGTCGTCCGACCGGGCGAGACGGTCGAGCTCGAGTCGTCCCTCGCCGCCCCGAGGCCAGCGGGCCGCTACCGGCTCGCCTTCGACCTCGTCGAGGAGTTCCGCTTCTGGTTCCAGGAGGTCGGGTCGTCTCCGCTGGACCTGCCGGTCGAGGTGCGCCCGCGGATCGACGAGCGCAGGCTCGCGGTGCGTGTGCACGGGGAGCCCGACCCCGAGGTCGAGGCCGCAATCGCGGCGCAGGAGGAGGCGGTCGTGAGCGAGGACGCCGTCGCCGTAGCGCACCTCGTGGCCGGCGCGATCCCGGCTCCGGACTGGTCACGGCTGCTTCTCGACGCGCACGAGGAGGGGTACGGCGCAGTGGCCGGTGCCATCGACGCCGAGTCGCGCTCCGATCGCCGCGCGCTCCGCGCGTGGGCGCCGGGCGGAGGTCGCAACCCGCGGCTCCGCGAGCCGCTCCTCCTCCCCTCGCTCCTCGACGGCGTCGAGCCCGGGACGCACCTGGGACTACCGGCCGCGTCCTCGGGCGACACGCTGTTCGAGGGCCGCGCGGTCGTCAGACTTCGGTCGCGATCCGGTCGTCGGACCGGCTGAAGACCCAGCCGCCGAGGACGAGCGCGACGACCGCCGCGACCACCGTGTAGATGGTGTCCGCAGCCCGCGGCAGCTCGCCGTAGAAGATCGCCGCACGCATCGCCTCGATCGGCGGCGTGAGGAAGTTGACCCAGTGCAGGAAGAAGTCCGCCGCCGGATAGTCGGCGACCCCGGGAAGGTCGTTGAGGCTGTAGAGGATCGGCGTGAGGAAGAACCAGGGCAGGAGGAGCGCCTGCAGCAGGTGCTCGACGTCGCGATAGAGGGCGTTCAGAGAGGCGACCGCAAGCGCGAACCCGGCGACGATGCAGGCGAAGAGCGCCCCGAGTGGGAGCGCGAGCCACACCGTGTCGCGCGCGTCGGGAAGGCGCCAGAGGCTCAGCACGACGACGACGCCGAGCATGACCGCGAACGAGACGAGATTCGTGCCGACGATCGAGAGCGGCACGAGCTGGCGGGGGAAGCGGACCTTGCGGATGAGATTCGCGTTCTCCAGAAGGCTCCGCGAGGCGGCCTGCGACGCGGTCGCGAAGAAGACCCACGCGGGCAGGCCACACAGCAGGAAGAGCCAGTAGTCGTCGCTGCCGACCTCGGTGACGCGCCAGAGGACGGAGAAGACGAGCAGGTACACGAGCATGAGGACGAGCGGGTGGAGAAGCGACCAGCCGAGCCCGAGGACCGAGCCGCGGTACTTCGCGCGGATGTCGCGGCGGAAAAGGCTTCCGAAGAGCTCGCGATGGCGAATTACGTCGGCGTAAACGGACACCGCGGTGAGTCTAGGGCGACAGGACGCTCGACTACCCTTTCCCGGTTGTGAATGCGATCGTCGCGATCGCCGCGTTCGGCCTCTGCTTCGCGGTCCTCTGGCTTCTCCTTCGCTCGTCCGTCGGCGCGCGGCTCGTCGCCGTCCCCACCGGGGAGCGCTGGCACAAGCAGCCGACACCGCTGTTCGGCGGAGTCGGGATCTTCGCCGGCTTCGTCGCGGGCGTCGGGCTCGCACTGGCGGCCGGGATCATCGACTGGAGCGGCGAGCTCGGAGGAATCCTCGCCGGCGTCGCGATCGTGTTCGCTGCGGGTCTCGTGGACGACGTGCGGCATCTCAGCCCGGTCGCGAAACTCCTCGCCCAGATCGCGGCGGCCGTCGTCGTCCTCGCGAGCGGCCTGAACGTCGAGATCGTCGGCAACGACGTCATCGCGTGGGCGATCGGCCTCCTCTGGCTCGTCGGGATCACGAACGCGTTCAACCTGCTCGACAACATGGACGGTCTCGCGACGACGCTCGCGATCGTCTCCTGCGCGTACTTCGCGATCGACGCGCTCACCGAGCACGAGAACGAGACCGTCCTCGCGCTGGCGCTGGCGCTCGGATTCGCGTGCGCCGGATTCCTCCCGTTCAACCTCCGCCCGCAGCGCGGCGCCGCCGTGTTCATGGGCGACTCGGGCAGCCAGGTCATCGGCTTCGGCCTCGCCTCGCTGGCGCTCGCCGCGAGCTGGACGGTCGCCGGGACGACCGCAGCGACGATCCTCCTGCCGCTCCTCGTCCTCGCGATCCCGATCCTCGACACCACGCTCGTCACCATCGCCCGGCTCGTCGAGAAACGGCCGGTCACACAGGGCGGCCGCGACCACACGTCTCACCGGCTCGTCTACTACGGCCTGTCCGAGACGAAGGCCGTGCTGCTGCTCGCGATCGTCGCCTCGGCCATCGGCGCCACGGCACTCGCCTACAACGTCCTCGACAACGGGCGCCTGACGGCGATCGGCGTGCTCGTGACGTTCGTGATCCTCGTCCAGTTCGGAAGCTTCCTGAGCGATCTCGAGGAGCGGTCGCGGCGCGGCCTCGAAGGCCCGGAGCCGTCTCTCTGGCGTGCGCTGATCTTCGAGCCGCGGCGGCTCGTGGAGGTGTTCGCGGACTTCGTGATCATCTGCGCCTCGTTCCTCGCGGCGTACGTCCTCGCCGTCGACGGCAGGGGCTCGGTGTACGAGCGGTCGGTCTATCTCTCGGCTCTGCCGATCCTGCTCGGCTCGCGGTACGTCTTCTTCGTCGCGCTCGGCATCTACCGCCGGGTGTGGCGCTTCGCGACGGCACGCGACGTTCTCCCGATCGCGGTCGGCTGCTTCGGATCCGCGATCGCCGCCTACCTGATCCTGATCGCGCTCCGGCCGATCGGCTCCTTCCCCGCGGTCGAGATCTTCGTCGTCGACGCGATCCTGTGCACCCTGCTCGTCGGAGCGTCACGCCTCGTGCTCCGTCTGCTGCCGGAGGCGGTGGGGCTGCGAGGCGAGCGCAGACGCATCCTCGTCGTCGGTGCCGGACGCACGGGCCGCGGCCTCGCGCGGGAGCTGCGGGAGGGCCGCGACGCACGCGTCGTCGGCTTCCTCGACGACAACCCGCGCGTTCGCCGGCGACGCATACTCGGGATACGCGTCGTCGGGAGCCTCGACGAGGCGGACCGGGCGATTGCGAGCACGCGCGCCGACGAGGTGCTCGTGAGCATCCCGGCGGCCCCGCAGGAGCGCCTCGACCACGTCGTGCAGGCCGCCGAGAAGGCCGCGATCCCGTGTCGGCTCGTGCGGCGTCACGTCGAGCTCTCCCCCACGCCCGCCGAGCCCGTCGAGGCAGCACGGACGTGAGCACGGGCCCGCAGGCGGGCGGGCAGGCCCGCCCGGACTTCCTCGCGCGCTTCCTGTCGGCGGTGCCGCTGCTCGTCCTCTACTTCGGGTTCGCGGCGCTGTACGCATGGCAGGCGTCGAGCCGGCTTGCGCCGACGATCTTCACGGACGAGCTCGAGCTGACACAGCTCGCGCGCTCGATCGCCGAGACCGGCGAGCCTGCACGACGAGGGGTCCCGTACCCGGATACACCCTCGCTCGTCGCATACGTCCTCGCGCCCGTGTGGTGGCTCGGGTCGACGGCGCAGTCGTTCGCGGCCGCGAAGGAGATCCTCGTCCTGGCGATGACGGCGACGATCTTCCCGGCGTACGGGCTCGCGCGCATGGTCGTCCCGAAGTGGTACGCGCTCGGGGCCGCAGGCGCCGCCGTCGCCGTTCCGGCGCTCGCGTACTCGCCGATCCTCGTGGAGGAGCCCCTCGCCTATCCCGTCGCAACCGTCGCGCTCTGGCTGATCGCGCGATCGCTCGAGCGGCCGAGCCGCGGCCGCCTCGCCGCCGCCGTCGCGATCTGCGTGGTCGCGGCGCTAACGCGCACGCAGCTTGCGATCCTCGTCATGGTCCTCGGTCTCGGGCTGCTCTGGCTCGCCTGGCAGTCGGCTGCCGGGAAGCGCTGGCGCTCGCACTGGAGTCGCTGGGACTGGGTCGGCGCCGTCACGCTCGCGATCGGCATCGCGTTCGCGCTCGCAGCCCTCATGGGACACGTCTCGACGGCGTGGCGCAACACGATGCTCGAATGGAAGGGCCGCATCGTCGACCACGCGACCTGGGCGATCGGTGCGCTCGCCATCGGGATCGGCGTCCTGCCCGTCATCGCCGGCGTCGCCGCCCTCGCTCGCCCCAAGGGCGAGGAGCGGGATGACGCGACCAGGGCGTTCGTCGTCACGAGCGTCGCGGCGCTCGCCGTGTTCGTCGCCTACGCGGGCGTGAAGGGCGCGTACATCTCGACGGTCTTCGGGACGTTCGTGGTCGAGCGGAACCTCATCTACCTGTGCCCGATCCTCTTCGCGGCGACGGCACTCGCGTTCGCCCGAGGGATCGGACGCACCTGGGCGATTGCCGGCGCGGCAGTCTTCACGATCTACGTCGTCGCGGCGACGCCTCTGCACCTCGACACGTACCCGTACTACGAGGCGCACGGCCTCTCGATCGCCGCGTTCGCGAACCGCAAGCTGGGCTGGTCGGAAGGAACGATCGAGACCGCGCTGATCGCCGTTTGCGTCGTCGCGCTCATCGTCGTCGTCGCACTCAAGCTGCTCCGTCCCCACTCGCTGGGCTTCACGGCGGTCGCGGCGAGCGCCGCCGTCGTCGTCGTTGCCTGGGGGCTGACGGGGCAGGTCTACGCTGCTGCGGGCGAGCGTCACTTCTCGCAGTTCACCGTCACCAACTATCCGCAGCCGTACGACTGGGTGGAGAAGGCAACCGGCGGTGGATCGGTCGTCGTCCTCGGGCAGCAGATCCCCACGACGCCCACCGACCTCTGGCTGACCGAGTTCTTCAACCCGTCGATCCGAAAGATCTGGTCGCTGGACGGCAGTGCCGTCAACGTCGGCGGCCCGATCCTGACCCCCGACCTCGACACCGTCGACGGAACGCTCACACCGAACCCGGACACGCAATACGCGCTGGCCGTGAACGACGTCAAGCTGCAGGCGCCTGTCGTCCTGCGACGGAAGGACGACGTGCTCTACCGAGTCGATGGCAAGCCGCTGAAGCTCCAGGAGGCACTCGTCGGGCGCCAGACCGACGGCTGGATGGTCGGCACGAGCGACGACCCGGCGGTCGCCCGGGCGTCGTACACGCGCTACGACGTCTCGAAGGACGAGCCGGGGCTCGCGATCGTGAAGCTGACTCGGATCGGCTGGTGCCCGAAGCCAGGTCTCCGCCAGACCGGCAAGGCGACGGTGAGAATCGGGCCGGTCGGGATCGGCCCGGACAAGCAGCCGCGCATCGATCACGTCACCGAGACGAGGCATTTCGACGTCCCCGACTGCAAGGCGCAGGGCATCACGCTCACGCCACCCCCGGACGTCCCCTGGAGGATGGAGATCGAGGTCTCGCCGACGTTCGTGCCGAAGGAGATCGACCCCGGAAAGAGCGAGAGCCGCCACCTCGGCGCGGTCATCGAGAAGGCAGGGTTCCAGCCGCTGTTCGGGAGCTAGCGCGACGCGGCGACGAGGTAGGTGAAGCGCACGCGGAGCGCGAGTCGCGCGAGCGGGCCGCTGCGCTCGAGCGCCTTCGCGGCCGAGAGCAGCGGGCGGGGGAGCGAGATCGTCTGGGGAACGAGGAAGGGCCTCAGCGAGATCGAGGGAAAGCCCGCGGCGCGGAGATCGGTCAGGACGTCGCCCACGTCGTACTGGCGCGGGTTGAGGTCGAAGACGAGCTTCTTCTCGGTGAAGCGGGCGACGTGCGCGAAGAACGCGGCGCGGTCGCGGGCGTAGTAGATCGCGCGAAAGACGGTCGTCGCCGCGACCGGCTGCGCGGGCACGTAGTCGTTGAGGTCGCCGAGCTCGACCGCGGCTCTCCCGCCGAGGCGGCGCCGGGCCGACTCCACCATCTCCGCCGTCGCGTCGACTCCCCGGTAGCCGAGCCCGCGTGCGACGAGGGCCTCTCCGAGACCGCCGTCGCCGCACGCGAGGTCGAGCACGGTTTCGCCCTTGTCGAGCGTCGTCCCGAGCGACTCGATGAGCTCTGCTCGGTGCGCGAGGTACGCGCCGACGTCCGCGTACGCCTCCTCCGTCCAGCCCTCCGCCTGGCGCGCGTACTGGTCCTCCTTCGAGCGTCACAGCGCGAGCAGGCGCTCCGGATGCTTGCGGACGAAGCGCGCCATCCCCCGCGCGTGCCAGAGCGTGTGTCGCGAGAGGAAGCGCTGGTCGATCACGGCGGCGTACGCGTGCGTGACGACTGCATCCGGCACGTACCACCGCTCCCAGCCGGCCTCCGCGGCCCGATAGCAGAGGTCGATGTCCTCACAGTAGTGCCGGAAGCCGGCGTCCCAGCCGTCGATCTCCTCGAGCATCGTCCGCCGCATCAGGAGGAAGGCGCCGAGCATCCAGTCCGCCTGCACGGGCTCGTCGGGGTGCTCGTCGAGAGCGTAATGCTCGCGCTGCGTCTCGTACGGGGGGCGGAACCGGCGAAGCGGCGTTCGTCGGACGAGCGTGCCGCGCACGGTGGGAAAGCGCCGGCGAGACGGCTGCCAGCCCCCGTCGGGCCAGCGCATCTGCGGCCCCGCAACCCCGCACCGCGGACGTCCGTCGGCGAAGCCGACGAGCGCAGCCACCGCTCCCGGCTCGGGTATCGCGTCCGGGTTGACGTTCAGCACGTACTCGCCCGCCGTCGCGGCGATCCCGAGGTTGACGTTCGCCGCCAGTGGCAGCGGACGAGGGTTCTCGAGCAGGCGGGCTCCATCAGGGACCCCCGCCGTCGACCCGGGGACGTTCGCGATCACGACGACCTCGTCGACCTGCGGCAGGAGCGCCGGAAGCGACCGCGTGAGCTCGGCGGCGTGCCCGTGCGAGACGACGACGGCGGAGACCTTCACGTCCCGAGTATCTCCCGGTAGACGGCGAGCGTCCGCTCGGCGGTCGCGCGCCAGCTGAACGCTCTGGCACGCTCGAGCCCCGCCGCGACGAGGCGTTCGCGCTGCGCGATCGCCGTGCGGATGCCCTCGGCGAGCTCGGCCTCGTCGACGACGACAGCCGCGTCGCCTGCGACTTCGCGAAGCGCGGATTCGTCGACGGCCACGACCGGCGTGCCCGAAGCCATTGCCTCCACGACGGGCAGTCCGAACCCCTCGTAGCTGCTCGACTGCACGAGGCAGGCTGCGCCGCGGTACAGCTCGACGAGCCGCGCCGTCTCCACGTAGCCCTCGAGCCGCGCTCCACCGGCCCGGAGCGCGGCGGCGAGCGCGGCGTCCTTCTCCGGCCCGACGACGACGAGCGGGAGCCCCGCGGAAGCGGCGGCGGCGAGCGCCGCGAGCTGGTTCTTGCGCCGCTGAATCGCACCTACGGAGAGGACGTAGTCGTGCGCGCCCGCCCCCGGCGAGAACGCAGGGTCGACGCCGTTCGGCGTGACCACGATCCGAGCCGGGTCGGCGCCGTACAGCTCGACGAGGTCGCGCTTCGTCCGTTCGGAGACGGTCAACACGCGCGCAGCGCGCCGAACCGCGCGCGGCACGACGAGCCTGAACGTCGTCCTGTCCTTCCAGCCCATCACGCCGGGATCGCGCGCAAACGACACGTCGTGGACCGTGACGACGCACGGGCACCGAGCTCCCAGGGGGAGCGCGTGCTGCGTGTGGCAGAGCCGTGCGCCGAGCCGCCGCAGGGCGCGTGGCAGCTTCCACGCCATGCGCACCTCCTGGGAGCGCGCCGCCAGCTCGAACGGCTCGACCCCGGCCGGGACGAGCTCGGGGTGACGCGTCACCGCGACGAGCCGGATGCCGGCGTCGGAAGCGAGCGGGCCGAGCTCGCGGAGAAGGTTGAGCGCATACGTCTCGTCCCCCGTCCGCCGACGGCCGAGGACGTCGGCGTCGAAGACGACCACGCTCACGCGAGCTCACTCCAGAGCTCGACGACCGCGTCCGCGGTCCGCTGCCACGTGTGCTCCTGCGCCCGAGCCAGGCCGGCCGGTGCGAGCTCGTCGCGCCGCGAGCTCGCTTCTCGGATGCCCGCCGCGATCTCGGCAACGGACAGCGGATCGACGAGAACTGCGGCGCCGCCTGCGACCTCCTCCATGGCCGTCCCGCGCGACGTCACGACGGGTGTCCCGCAGGCCATGGCCTCGAGCACGGGAAGCCCGAAGCCCTCGTACAGCGACGGGTAGACGACGCACCTCGCACCCCGGTAGAGCTCCGCCAGCTCGGAGTCCGGAACCTCGCCGACCCAGCCGCCGACGTCGACTCCGCCCCAACCGCGAGCACCGACCACGCGCAGCTCGATGCCGGCCTCCTGGGCGGCGGCGACCGCACGACCGAGGTTCTTCCGCGGCTCCAGCGTTGCGACCGCGAGCACGTAGTCCCCGTCACCCCGAGGGCCGGCGGGCGTGAAGACGGCGTCGACCCCGTTGGGCACGACGCGGATCCGCTCGGCCGGCACGTCCGCCAGCTCGATCACTTCCGACTTGGTGAACTCGGAGACCGCGACGATCGCGTCCGCAGCACGGAGGACGCGCGTCAGGCCGCCCTTGCCGTAGAGGCGGTGCCAGCGGGGGAACGCCTCCGGCGCACGCAGGATCGCGAGGTCGTGCACGGTGACGACCGTCGGCGTTGCCGAGCCGGAGCCGACCGGCCCCCGAAAGGTCGTGCAGTGGAGCACGTCCAGTCCGCGGGCGGTCCGGCCGAGCCGCACCGGGTACCACAGGGCGTCCCGCACGAGGCTCGAGACACGGCCCGGGCCACCGAAGGAGAGGAGCTCGAGCTCCACGCCGGGGCGGTCGCGCAGCGCCGAGAGCAGGCCTCGGACGACGCGCGCGGTTCCGGCCCTCGTCTGGACGAGCGGCGAGGTGTCGATGCCGACTCTCACGGCGACGCTGCACCGGCTCGAAGCGCGGCGCGAGTCGTCTCGTACGCCATGAGCGCAACGGCCTCGTCGAGATCGCACCAGCGGTACACGTCGTGCTCGGCGTCGAGGGTCGGCTCCCAGCCGGGGTCGGCGTCGGCGACGAACGCGTGCACGGTGATGCGCTCGATGCCCGGCGCGTAGCGAGCGCGAATCGCAGGCGGATCGTCGAGCAGTGAGTAGGAGAGGGAGACGGGCAGCGGCCGGACCTCCGCCCGGAGGCCGGTCTCCTCCAGCAGCTCGCGCTGCGCGGCCTCCTGCGGCGTCTCGTCCGGCTCGACCCCGCCGGCGACGAGGCTCCAGTAGCCGAGCCGCTCGGGCGCACGCCGCATGACGAGCAGCTCGCCCTCGCGCCGCACGACCACCACGATCTCCTGGTCTCCTCTCATCGCGCCGCCTCCTCGTATCCGCGCAGAAACGTCTCGCCCACCGACCGCCACGAGAACCTCCGGACGTGCTCGAGCCCGAGCGCAACCAGACGCTCGCGATCCGCGACGGCACGTTCGAGTGCAGCGGCGAATGCTGCCGGATCCTCGGGATCGGCGCGGAGCGCCGCCGCCCCACTCGCCTCGTCGAGCGACTCGTGCGCGGAGGCGACCACGGGAGCGCCACAGGCCATCGCCTCGACGACCGGAATGCCGAACCCCTCGAAACGCGAGGGGTAGGCGACGACCGCGGCTCCGCGATAGAGCCGCGCGAGCTCGTCGTCCGACACGTAGCCGAGCCGGCGAATGCCGTGACCGTCGAGGAGCGGCTGCTCCCCCCAGCCCTCGGCTCCGACGACGGCGAGCTCGAGCGCGCCTCCGAGCAGCCGGTGCGCCTCCACGAGCACCTGCAGGTTCTTCCTCGGCTCGAGTGTCGCAACCGTGAGGACGTACGGCGCTCCGAGGTCCTCGGCAGGGCCGTCCTCGCGGAACACGGGCTTCGGCGCGGGGTGCGCGACGCGGATCCGCTCCGGCGGCACCCCGAGCGTCGCGGTCACGTCTCGGCCCGTGTAGGCCGAGTTGACGAAGACGACGTCGCACGTCGTGGCCGCGTCTTCGTACTTGGCGGAGTGCATCGACTGCGTCCGTGCCGTCGTCCACTCGGGATGGTGGAGCGGCACGAGGTCGTGGATCGTGGTCGCGCGGACGCCTGCGCGCTGAGGCGGGTACATCCAGTCGGAGAAGTGGAGCACGTCGAAGGAGCCGAGGAGACGCTCTGCGGGGGGACGGCCGAGGCGGCTCCACCCGGTGCGCACCGCGTGCGACCACGGGAGGCGCCACGTGCGCAGCTCGACGTCGATACCAGCCAGCGCGGCGCGAATCCGCTCCGGCCCACGGAGGCTCGTTGGCGCGAAGGCGACGATCTCGTGTCTGCCCTCGGCCGCCTCGACGAGCCCGCCCAGCGACCCCTGCATGTAGTTCCCGATCCCGAGGAGCTGGTGGCTCAGCGGGCTCACGTCGAAGGCGATCCTCACGGCGTCGGCCTGTAGACGAAGAGGTTGAAGTGGGCGCCGAGCTCGCGATCGTCGGTCGAGCCGTCGAGGACCTCCGCCGGAACGGCGGTCGGCGAGACCGTGTAGACGACGCGGCAGTCGGTCGTGCCCGGCACCGGCGAGACCGGGACGCTGAGGACGGCACGCCCGTCCGGCCGTAGCCGGACGCGCCCGACTACGGCACCGCCCGTGCGCGCGGTGACCGTCTGGGGCGTCGAGAAGAGGGTCGGGTCGCTCGAGAGATCGACCGCCAGTCGCCCCGGCCGGCACCTGCGGCGCACGTAGGTCACCTGCTCGCCCGACCAGGTGTCGTTGGGATAGAGGCCGTCGACATGGACGGCCGCGACGAGCGGAGTGGCGACGCGCCACAACGTCACCCCCCACCCCTTGTCCCGCGCGAGGGGCTGACCGTCCGGCTCGAACGACGAGTCCGCGAGAAGAAACTTGTCGCGCACCGGGGAGCCGTCGGGGAGTGTGACGCGGCCGGTCTTCGGGTCGATGCGCACTCGCGTCTCCGGCAGACCTCCGGGCGTGGGGCTGGTGACGTAGTACACCGGGCCGACGCGCCGGTTGAAGAACTCGTTCTCGTTCACTGTCAGGCGATCCGTCCGCCCCGTCCAGAGGAACGCGGCCTTCGTACCGGGAGCGAGCGCCTGGTCGACCCAGTCGCGGTCCGCCGTGCGGATGCCCTGGAAGAGCACTCCCTTCGAGAAGCGCTCGAACCCGTGCGTGCCCCACCAGATCGGGCGGATCGAGACGACCCAGAGTCCGAGGACGAGGAGCGGCAGGGCCACCGCGTACCGCCGCGGCACGAACAGGAACGCTGCCGCGAGCGCGAATGCGACGACGAGCGCGGCGACCGTGATCCACCCGCCGCCGATGCTTTGGTCTTCCAGGCGGTCTCGGAGCGACCACAGCGGCAGGAGCATCAGGGTGTCGGTGATCGCAGACGTCGTCAGGAAGCGGTCGAACGGGATGGCGACGACGAGGAGCGCGGAGACCCCGGCCGCGACTCCTGCGAGCACCCGTGGCCGCGGCGCGCCACGCTCGATCCACGCGAGCAATGCGATGCAGAAGAGCGGAGCGACGTAGAACATGTTCCGCTCCTCGATCCGGTCCGAGAACCGCGACGCGAACACCGCCACGACCGGGAGCAGACAGACGGTCACGGACACGGTCGTGGCAAGGAACGCCTGAAGCCGCGCGTCCAGCGAGCGAGCTCGGGCGACGAGCACGATCGTCGCCGCGAGCGGGATGACGAGGACGTAGAGCGACAGCTCGGCGACGTGCCACCAGAGGTAGCGGAGCGCCTTCCCGGCGTCGTAGCTCCGCTCGCCGACGGGCTCGTAGGCGCCGAGGAGCCCGCCGCCGGCGATCTGCACGACGAGCGCCACGGCCGCCGCGCCGAGCACGATCCCGTACAGCCAGCGGAAACGCGCGACGGCCTCGCGGAGGCCGCGCGGCTCGAAGACCGCGAGCACGAGCGGCGCGAGCAGGATCGCCGGGCCGAGTGCGATCGCCTGCACGCGCGTTGCGTACGCGAGGCCTGTGAGCGCGAGCAGGAGGACGACCCAGAGCGGCGTCGGGCGCTCGAGCGTCACCACGAGGACGAGGATCACGGCGAGGAAGAGCGGGTAGAAGGCGTTCTCGGTCATCACGGTGCCGGTATAGGCGAGCGAGGGCACCGCGACCGCGAGCAGCGCCGCCAGGAGCGCGTAGGAGTCGCGGACGACTCTCCTCGCGAGGAAGAACGCCGGAATCGCAGCCAGCGACATCAGCACCGCGTTCATCGTCTTCACGGCCGCGTAGGCGGTCGGCAGGCTGTCGAAGAGCAGGTACGCCGGGCTGATCAGGAGCGGGTAGACGACGCTGTAGCCCGGGTTCGGCTGGTCCCGCAGCAACGGCTCACCCGTGTCTGCGATCCCACGGGCGATCTCCGACCAGATCAGCTCGTCGACCATGATGAACGGCGCGACGAGCTGCCTCGCGAGCAGGGCGCGGAGCGCGGCCGAGACGACGACGATCGTCGCCAGCCACGCCCAGGTCGGAACCCTCGCGAACGCTCTACCCAAGCTCGACCTCGGCGAGGCGGCGGGCGATCTCCTTCGCCTCGGCCGTCTCCGCCGAGATTCCGACGTCCGCCGCTGCGGCGCTCACGTCGCGCAGCACCGCGTCACCCACCGCGCGTCCTCCCGCCGTCGTCTCGAGCGCCGCGACGTAGAGCTCGGCCACCCGCTCGACGTCGTGCTCGCGTCGCGCGAGGTCGGCTGCGTTCTCGCCCATCGTGACGCGCACGTCCGAGCGAGAGGCGAGGAGCTCGAGCGCCGCCGTCAGCGTCGCGACCTCGTCGTCGTCCGGCGGCACCTTGAGCGCAACGGCGTCGGGAAGCTCCGAGAACCAGCCGACGTCGCTGACGACGAGCGGCTTGCCGAGCGAGAGCCCGCGGATCACGCTCCCCGACGTCTCCCCCATCGTGGGGTGCCGGAGGTTCACGAGCACGTCGCTTCCGGCCATGAGCGCCCACAGCCTCGCTCTCGTCGACCCAGCCCTCGCGCACGAGCCCGTCGCCGGCAAGGCCAAGCCGCTGGAGGCGACGATCGAGGTCGAATCCCGGCGAGGTCGAGCCGACCAGGAGGAGCGTCAGGTCCGGGGTGCTCCTTCCGCACGGCCGCCGTCGCACGCAGGAGCTCGGGGATCCGCTTGCTGGAGTTGACGACGCCGAAGCAGCCGACGACGACACCCGACGCGATGCGCTCGGGCTCGATCGCCGGAGGCGACCACGCGGGATGGGGGACGACGCCGATCGGACCCGCGAACCCGGCCGCGCGCGCGCGGTCGTGGACGTAGCGGGAGTGGACGACGAGCCCGGTCGCGTGCTCGAGCACGAAGGTCGGCAACGGGAAGTCCGCCGGGCGGGACTCCCAGAGCGGCGGGATGCGCTTGTCGAGGACGCCGTGCGCGAGCAGTCGGCCGACGACGCCGTGCTCGCGCTCCATGAGATCGAGGTAGCCGTGACCGTCCCGGCGGCCGACGGTCATGCCCGCGACGAGGTGGTGGAGAACGAAGTCGTGGAGGACGACGACTCCGGGCCGCTTTCGAAGCGCCGTCGACGATCCACGCGTGGGCGTCCGGGTTGTTCCCGACGTGGTAGAGGGCGACGTCGGTACCGCGCGGAGCACGCTTGCGGCCGCGGCGGACGACCTCGACCTCGATCCGCTCGCGGAGGGCGGGCAGGAGAAGGGCGCTGTAGTCGGCGATGCCCGACTGCTCCGGCGGCATCGGGCTGAAGTAGGCGACCTTCACGCGAGCAGCCTCCCGATGGCGCGGTCCCAGGTGATCTCGCTCGCGATCGCCTTCCCCGCTCGCCCGTACGACGCCGCTTCGTCGCGGTGGTCGCGGAGCCAGCCGAGCGCACGCGCGATCTCGGCCGCGTCCGGGGTCACGACGAGCCCGGTGCTCCCGTCGGACACGACCTCGAGCGGCCCGCCGGCATCGGTCGTCGTCAGCACGGGCTTCTCGGAGAGGAATGCCTCGAGCGGCACCATGCCGTAGTCCTCGTCCACGGGCGCGTAGTAGACGGCGAGGCAGCGCGCGTAGAGGTCCGCAAGCTCGCGCTCCGTGATCCGGCCCGTGAAGCGCGCCCGACCGTCGAGGCCACGGTCCAGCGCCAGCCGCTCGAGCCGCTCCCGATCCGGGCCGTCGCCCGCGATGACGACCTCGAGCGAGCCGTCGCGGGCCGCCGCCTCGATGAGGAGGTCGATGCGCTTCGCACGGTCGAGCCGATTGACGGAGAGGACGAAGTCGCCGTAGTCGTCGCAGCGGTACTCGAGCGCCTGCGGCGGGTGCGGCAGCACCTCGGCATGCAGGCCGGTCGACGACTCGACGCGACCCGCCACGTTCCCCGAGATGGCGAAGAGCCGCGACGCCTCCCCGAGCGCGACGCGATCGAGGGCCTGCACCTTGCGCCGCACGGCCCGCTCCTCGGTCGAGTCGTCGAACTGGCCGAGAGTCGTTCCGTCGAGCTCGTAGGCCTGGCGGAACTGGTGGACGAGCCACACGCGCTTGTCCGGGTGGCGGACGAGATACGACGGGAACTTCGTCGCGACGACCACGTCGATCCGCTGGCCGTCCGCCTCCTCGAGGTCGAGCATGCGCCACAGGAAGGCCTGCGTCAGCACACGTGCCCCCGGGTACCACTTGAAGGGCACCGACACGAGCTCCGCCTCGTGCCCGCGCAAGCGCGAGCTCGTCGACGAGACGGTCCGTGAAGATCTCGGCGCCGCCACGTGCAAACGGCACCTGTGGTCTGCAGACGGCGATTCTCATTGGCGTCGAGCGCGCGTCGCGTCGAGCTCTGTCTGCAGCCGGTCGACCTGCTCCTGCAGGTCGTCGATCAGGCGGAGCGTGGCGGCGTTGAACGAACGCTGGTCGTATGCGAGCGGCTCGACGTACCAGCGCATGAGCTTTCGCAGCACCGCCTTGACGGGCGTGCCGATGCCGCCGCGAACGCCCGGTCGCAGCCGGAGAGAGCGGTCGGCGGAGACGGGCCAGAGGCGCTCGGCCTCCGCGCGCGCCACGCGGCGCTCCTCCACGTCGCCGGTGCTCGCCCCGGGATCGGCGCCCGATCGGCGCACCTCCTCCCGGAGCGCGCGAAAGAGCTCTTCGACGTCGACGGACGCTTCTGCGGAAAGCCCTGCAGAATCGCCATTTTTGGCGTCGTCAGAGGGCATCGCGGCATTCTAGCCCCCGCACAGGATTGGCCAGTAGGCTGAGAGTGTGCGCGTCGGTCTCTCCCTGCTGACGTTGTCCCCCGGCGACATGGGCGGATCGGAGACGTACGCCCGGGAGCTCGTGAGAGCCCTCGGCCGGGTCGGGACGCTCGACTACACGGTCCTCGTCCCCGCGCACGCGAAGGATGCAGCGGAAGGCCTCCATGCCGTCGAGGTCAAGGATCCACCGGTCGGCAAGCGCGGTCCACTCCGCATCGTGACGACGGCGATCCAGGCGCGCCGGACGAAGGGCGTCGGCGACCAGGTCGCGACGTTCGACGCCGTCCACTACCCGCTGACCGTTCCCTCTCCACGCGTGCAGGCGCCGACGATCGTGACGCTGCACGACGTCCAGCACCGCGACCTCCCGGAGTTCTTCGGCCCCGCACGCCGCTCGTTCAGGCGTCTCGCGTACGACCGCGCGGCGCGCTCCGCCGCGGCCGTCGTGGTGACGAGCGAGTTCGTGCGCGAGCGCGCGCGTGACGCTCTCGACCTCGACCCCGCCCGCATCCACGTCGTGCCGCTCGCGATCGACCACTCGGTGTTCCGCCCGGCGGACGAGGAGCGCGAGCCGATCATCCTCTATCCCGCACGCGGCTGGCCGCACAAGAACCACGCGCGACTGTTCAAGGCATTCGCCTCGCTGCGTGAGACGCGGCCGCAGCTCAGGCTGATCCTCACCGGCGGCGGGCTCGAGCGTCTCGAGCCGCTTCCGGAGGCAGTGGAGAGCCTCGGCGAAGTGCCGCCGTCGCAGCTCGCGTCGCTCTACCGCCGGGCCGCGTGCCTCGTCTACCCGAGCCTCTACGAGGGCTTCGGGATCCCCCCGCTCGAGGCGATGGCGTGCGGTTGCCCGGTCGCGGCCTCGAACGCGGGGTCGATTCCGGAGGTGTGCGGCGACGCTGCCGTGCTCTTCGACCCGACCGACGTCGATGCCATGGCCGCGGCGATGCTCGAGGCGGACGGCCGCCGCGACGAGCTCCGCGAGCTCGGCTTCGTCCGGGCGGCGCTCTTCACCTGGGACGAGACTGCCCGCCGCCACGAGGACGTCTACCGCGCGGCGGTCAGCGCAGAGCCCGCAAGTAGCCCCACGACCGAGTAAGGCCGGTGGGGCGCCACAGCGCGAGGACCACGCCGTAGACCACGAGCCCGGCGAGCGCGGCCGCGATGGAGCCGAGGGCGAGCCCGAGCGGCAGGTACGCGACGGCCGCAACGGCGGCGACCGCGAGCGCGGCACGCGCGATGCCGCGAAGCCCGCTCGCGAGTGCCTCGAGCTCGCGGAGCAGCGCCACGAGCACGAGGAGCGTCGAGAGCGCGAGGGCGACTGCGAGACCGTCGAGCTCGAAGAGCTCGGAGCCGATCCAGGCGAACAGGAGCTGCGCGGCGAGCGCCAGCACGCCGATGAGCGGTAACGCACGCAGCCGGTTGACGACGAACGCGAGCGGGAACGAGACGTTGACGCCGACCGAGACGACCATCCACGGGCTGAGAACGAGGATGAGTCGGCTGACCTCCTCCCCGATGTCGCCTCCGTACGCGTCGCCCAGCACCTGCTCCACGATCTGCCCGCCCGCGACCGCGAACGCGCCGACCGCGGCGCCGATGAGCGTGAGGGCGACCCACGCGGACGAGGTCACGTGCCGGGCGACGGCGCCCTCGCCGAGCCCGATTCGCGTCAGGGGCACCGAGGAGACGAGCCCGATCGAGAAGGCGGTGACCGAGACGAGGCTCGCCGCGCCGAGGTACGCGTAGCCGAAGCTCGTGACCGCCCCCGGCTCGACGCGGCCGGCGAAGGGCAGGCAGACCACGTACAGGAGCTGGAGGGCGATCGGGAGCGACGCCGCGGTCGCGAAGATCCCGAGGCGGGACCGAAGCGGAGGTCCCGAGGGACGCACCGCCCCGGCCGGCATGCGGGCATGCGCGGCGCGCACCGCGAGGCCGAGCACGGGAACCGCGAGCGAGATCGCCCCGTTCAGAGCAACTCCCCACCACAGCGCGGCGATCCCGTCCTCGCCGACCCGCGTCACGATCATCGTCAGCGCCGCCGCGCTCCCGAGCGCGTAGCCGAATGCCGCGGTCGCGTAGTCGTCGAGCGCTGCGAGCCCGCTGGCGGCGAGCCCGGCGAAGAGGTGCGCGATCGCCGCGGGCACGAGCCAGCGCAGCGCATCGGCACACACGTCCTGGGCGACAGCCGACCCCGAGCCCGTGAGCAGGTCGGCGATGCTCCCCGCGGCGACGTAGCCGAGGACGAGGAGCGGCACCGCCACCACCGCCAGCGCCGTCGCGAAGCCCGCGACGGCGCCTGCAAGCCTGCGCTCCTCCCGCGCGCGAGCCAGCGACGGGAGCACCGCGACGCGGACGGCCTGCGACGCGAGCACGATCACGATGAACACCCCGTACGCCGCGAAGAACCCGTCCGTCTCGTCGGTACGCCCGAACTCGTGGGCGATGATCACGCCGACGATCGCCGCGAACCCCGTGACGACGAGCGTCGAGACCGCAGTGAGGGCCGCGCTCGTCAGCGAACCCAGGCCGGACGAGTCTGTACGCTTGCTCACCGACGCGGAAGCGTACGGACCATGCCGAACGACACCCTCTGGACAGGCACGGCGCTCGACGACCTCCGCAGCGACTACGCGGACGTGTACGAGGGTCGCACCGTCCTCGTGACCGGCGCCGACGGCTTCATGGGCTCGCATCTCACGGACGCCCTCGTCGAGCTCGGAGCGAGCGTCCATGCCTTCGTGCGGGCGACCTCGAGCGGGGCGCTCAACAACATCGGGCACCTCCGCAACCGCCTGAAGGTGCACTTCGCGGACCTCACCGACCGCACCTCGGTCGACTACCTCGTGCGCGAGCTGAAGGACACCGCGTCCGACCGGCCGTATGTCTTCCACCTCGGCGCCCAGGCACACGTGGGAGAGTCGTGGCACCGGCCCTACGAGACCGTCGCCGCGAACGTGCTCGGCACGCTCAACCTCCTGCAGGCAGTCGTGGACGCCGGCCTCGAGCTCGAGAAGTTCGATACCGCCGGCACGTCCGAGGAGTACGGGAACGTACGCGAGGCCGTCGCCGACCACCACGACTTCGACGACGACGGCGGGCTCATCCTCCACGAGCGCTCGCCGATCAACCCGAAGTCCATCTACGCGACCGCCAAGGTCGCCGCCGACTTCCTCACGATGAACTACCACGACGCGTTCGGCGTCCCGGGCGTCGTCACGCGCATGTTCAACAACTACGGGCCGCGCCAGAACCCGCGCTACGTGACGGGCACGATCATCACGCAGGCGCTGACGCGCGAGACGATCGAGCTCGGCGCGCTCGACCCGCTGCGCGACTTCTGCTTCTGCACGGACGGAGTGCGGGGGCACCTCACGGTCGCCGCGCAGGGAGTCCCCGGGGACGTCTACGTCTACGGGCAGGGCGAGAACATCTCGATGCGCGACTGGGTCGACCTCATCCTGCGCGTGGGCGAAGCCGAGGGCTTCTGGCCGGGGGGCCGCGAGGTCGTCTCGACGTCGTCGCGTCACCGCCCGGGCTCGAGCGAGGTCATGGCGCTGCGGGTCGGTCACGAGAAGCTCACCTCCGAGACGGGCTGGCAGCCGCAGGCGACCTGGGAGCAGGGCGTGCTGGAGACGATCCGCTGGTACGCGGCGAACCGCGACCGCTGGATCGGCCGCGTCGACTGGCTGTCGACCGGCACCCCGCTCGAGACGCGTTCCTAGCGCGGGCCGACCACGCGCGCGATCCAGTAGTCGCCCGACTCGGCAATCCGCTCGCACACGTAGTCGCACTCCTGCGTGCGTCCGAACGCGATCGAGCCGGTTGGCGGAATGCCGCCGTCGGGAAGGCGCACGACCCGGGACTCATCGATGCCCTCGGTGAGCGCGTACCAGCGGGCGAGTGCCTGCGGCTCGCGGTCGTCGTAGTCGATGTACGCCGTCCCGCCGTTCGCCCACGCCTCTGCAAGCAACGCCGGGATACCCGCCTCGAAGCGGCCCGTCCGCAGCGGCCCGTCGGTGCGATAAGCGTTGACGAAGACGCCGAACTGGATCGCGGCGAGCGCAGCGAGGCCGGCGGCTGCGACCTGCGCGCGTCGTGCGCGCGTCAGTGCCTCCCTCAGCGCCACTAGCGCAGGGATCGCGACCACGACGAGCATCACCGCGAGCGGAGCGAGCCGGAGCGCATGGAAGCGATCGGCCGTCGCGGCTGAAGGAATCGGAGAGACGAGAAGAGCTGCGGCCGCGTATCGCCAGAACGGGTCGTCGCGAAGCCGCGCCACGATCAGGGCGAGCCCGGCCACCGATAGCACGACGGAGGCGGCGAGGACCGCGCTCGACCCGGGTGTGTGGGCGTAGGGCTTGACGTCGCCCGACACGACGTAGTGCCAGAGCTGAAGATCCTGGAAGTAGTTTTCAGCGCCCCGCCAGGCGATCTTCCAGGGCGACATGTCGTCGGTGACGAACGTCGTCGCGTCGTAGCGGCGCGAGAGCGCGCCGGGATGGATGCGCGAGTAGACGAGCAGAGGGACCTGTGTGACCGCGAACGCGATCCAGCACGTCACGACCCATTTCCATCGCCGCCTCGTCGCCACGACCGCGAGTGCCAGTGCGAGCAGCGGGGCAAGGAGCCGACCGCCCGCATACACGTAGGTGATCCCGCCGAGCGCCGCCGCGACCGGAACCGCGGTCGCCGTCTTCCAGCGATCGAGCCTGCTGGCCCGCTCCACGGCGAGGAGCGCGAGGACGAGGAAGAGCGGCTCCATCGCAACCTCGAAGGCGACCCGCCCGAGCTCGAAGAGCCAGGGCGTCGTGCCCGCGAGGACGACCGTCGCGACAGCGACCGACCCACGCGACGAGCGCCGGTAGGCGAGCCACCCGAGGAGAAGCACGGCAGCAAGGACGCATACGGCTGCGAAGCCGCGCGCGACCTCGCGGTCCGCCCCGGTGACGACGAAGACGCCCGCAAGCCCGTAGACGAACAGCGGGCTCTTATAGTCGAGGAAGGACGAGAAGTAGAGGGGGAAACGCGCGCCGTACTCGTCGCGGCCGTGGGTCGCGATGGTGTGGGCGTTGTATGCGATCGCGGCCTCGTCGCGGAAGAACCCGGGCGGGTTGTTCGGCGAGACCCAGAGCTGAAAGGCGCAGACGGCGAGCACGAGCCGAGACCGACGAGGACCGGCCAGCGCATCAGCCGGTCGCGCGCATGAGGCGATAGTCCTCCCACCTCGCAACCTCCTTGCACGGGAAGTCGCAGTCCTGGAACCGGAGGAACACGAGCGACCCACGAGGCGGGATGCCTCCGTCCGGAAGAATCACGATCCGATCCTGCGGCACGCCCGCGACGGCGGCACGCCAGCGCGCCTGCGCCTGAGCTCCCCGGTCGTCGAAGTCGAGGTAGATCGGCTCGCCCGAGGCGAGCGGCCCCTCGAGGAGCGGCTTCACGCCGGCGTCGAACAGGACGACTCGCGCCGGGCCAGCGTGTCCGATAGCTGTCGAGGAACTGCGCGAACTGGGCGACGACGACCACCGCGAGAGCCGCAGCCACTGCACGTGCAGCCCAGGACGTCCTCACTGCCGCAGTGAGCGCCGAGATCGCCGGCACGGCCAGCACGAACACGAACACAGGGAGCGCCGCGAGGCGGATCGGCGTTGTAGCGATCGACGGTGAGCGCCGCAGGTATCGGGACGAGCAGCGTCGCGAGCAGGACGTAGCGCCACCAAAGGCTCTGCCGCTCACGGGCGAGCACGAGGACGATCCCGACGAGCGCGAGGAGCACGACGGCCCCGAAGAGCGCCCCGTATCCCCCGTTGTGGATGTAGGGCGCAGGGTCTCCGGCTGTCGCCCAGTGCCAGGGATTGATGTCGCGGAGCCAGTTTCCGATCGCGTGAACGACGAGATCGAGTCCGGAGCGTCCGTCGCGGGCGATCGTCGTCGCCTTGTAGCGCGCGGTGAGGTTCCCGGGATGTCTGAGCGCGTAGACGCCGAGCGGGACGAGCATTGCCCCGAAGGTCGCCCAGGCGGCGAGCAGGAACCGCCAGCGGCCACGACCCGCGAACACCACGAGCGCCGCGGCGAAGAGGGGTCCGAGCAGCCGGCTACCCGTGTACGAGTATGTGACGAGCCCGATCAGGACACCGGCGGCGATGCCCGGGGCGACCTCGTACCTCTCGAGCCGCGTGGCCCGCTCCAGCATGAGCAGCAGCAGGACGACGAAGAGCGGCTGCGTCGTCGCCTCGATCGCCATCCGCCCGAGCTCGAACAGCCACGGCGTGAATCCGGCGAGGACCCAAACGATCGTCCCGACGACCCAGCTGCCGCTCATCCGGCGCGCGAGCACGCCGAGCAGCAGCACCGCGGCGAGGACGAGTACGGCGGAGAGCCCGCGCGCCACCGACTGGCTCGGTCCCGTCACCTTGAACACGCCCGCCAGGAGGTACGGGTAGACGGGGCTCTTGTAGTCGTCGAACGAGCGGAAGAACAGTGGGAGCCGAGCTCCGTCCTCGTCGCGAAGGCCCGTCGACAGCGTGTACGCGTTGAGCGACAACGCAGCCTCGTCGCGGTGATAGCCGGGAGGATTCGACGGCGTGATCCAGAGCTGGAACGCGACGACCGCGAGGATCGCGCCGAGCCCGACAAGGACAGCGGGTCGCTCGACGATCGACCTCACGCGGAGATCGTAGAGCGGGTCGCGGAAGCCGAGCACCGCGATACCCTGCGCCGGTGCGCGTGCTCGTCACCGGCGGCGGAGGCTTCCTCGGCTCGCACCTCGTGGAACGGCTCGACGCCGAGGGCCACGAACGTCGTCATCGCCAGGAGCGCCGACTACGACATCACGTCGATGGACGACACGGCGCGGATGTTCGACGACGCAAACGCGGAGCTCGTCTTCCACCTCGCTGCCGAGGTCGGCGGGATCGGGGCGAACCGCACGAACCCGGGCAGGTACTGGTTCGCGAACCTCGTGATGGGCGCGAACGTGCTCGAGCAGGCGCGCCTTCACTCCACACCGAAGCTCGTCATCGTCGGCACGGTTTGCGCCTATCCCAAGTTCGCCCGAGTGCCTTTCGACGAGGACGACCTCTGGGACGGCTATCCGGAGGAGACCAATGCACCGTACGGCGTCGCGAAGAAGGCGGTCCTCGTCGGTGCGCAGGCGTACCGTAACCAGTACGGGCTCGACGCGATCTTCCTCTTGCCGACGAACCTGTACGGACCGAGGGACAACTTCGACCTCGAGACGTCCCACGTGATCCCCGCACTGATCCGGAAGATGGTCGAGGCGGAAGACGAGGTCGTGCTCTGGGGCGACGGGTCCCCCACGCGGGAGTTCCTCTACGTCGAGGACTGCGTCGACGGCCTGGTCCTCGCGGCGGAGCGGTATGACGGCCCCGATCCGGTGAACCTCGGCGCTGCTCGCGAGATCTCGATCCGCGATCTCGCGAGCCTCATCGCGGACGTGGTCGGATACGAGGGCCGCATCGTGTGGGACACCGAGAAGCCGAACGGTCAGCCGAGGCGGAGCGTCGACGCGACTCGCGCCCGTGAGCTCTTCGGGTTCGAGGCGGCGACGTCCCTGCGCGAGGGGATCGAGCGGACTGTCGCGTGGTACCGCGCCGCACTCCCGCGTGTCCGCACCTAGAGGACGTCCCGGAGCACTCGGCTGAATGACGCGCCTTCGCGGTCTCACTTCGTCGCGGGTGTTCGGCTCAACCGCCGTGCTCGTCGCGGCGATCGCGCTCACGATTGCCTACGCGTGGCCCGAGCAGGATGCAGGCTGGAACGCCTCGGCGCACTTCGCGCTCGTTCGCTCGCTGGCCGACGGAACGGCGAAGATCGACCCGTATCGCGAGGAGACGGGCGACGTCGGCTGGTACCGAGGCCACTACTACACGGCCAAGGCGCCAGGCCTCGCGCTCTACTCCGTTCCCGTCTGGCTGGTGCTCGAGCGGATCCCGCAGATCGGAGACGCGCGCGACCGCGCGATCTGGACCCTGAACTTCTGGGCATGCGTGGTTCCCGCGATCATCCTCTTCCTCCTCGTCCGGGCCGTCGGCGACCGACTGGCGCCGGGTACGGGCCTGATGTCCGCGATCGCGCTCGGCCTCGGAACGATGGTGCTCGCTTTCGCAACGATGTACTTCTCGCACATCCCCGCAGCCGCGGCCTCGTTCGCTGCGTTCGCGATCCTCGTCCGTGAGCGCGACGGGCCGTTCCGCCCGCTCGTCGTCTTCGCGGCCGGCCTACTCGCCGGCGTCGCGATCGTCTTCGAGTATCCGACCGCACTCATTGGCCTTGTGCTCGCGGGATATCTCCTGAGCGTTCGGCCTCGTCTCCTGCGCGGCGCTGCGTACGCGGCAGGAGCCGGCGTCGGTGTCCTACCTCTCGTCACGTACCAGTGGCTCGTCTACGGATCGCCCCTGCACACGCCGTACGACGACGTCGTTGCCGTCCCGGGGGCATCGGGCCACGACGTCGTCAGGTCCAACGGCGACGGCCTCTTTGGCGTCACGAGACCGAAGCTCTCGCATGCGGTCAGCCTGCTCGTCGGTGACGATCGGGGCCTGCTGATCCTCTCGCCACTGGTCGCGGCGGGCGTCGTCGGGCTTGTCTTGCTGTGGCGAGCAGGCAGACGAGCGGAGTCGCTGACATGCCTCGCGATCGGCTGCGTCATGCTTCTCTACAACTCGGGCTACACACCCGTCTTCGGAGGCATCTGGGGCGGAGGCACCCCGGGACCCCGCCTCCTACTCACGTCACTGCCGTTCCTCATGCTCGGCGCCGGCACCGTGTTCCGACGAGCTCCCTTGGCCGTCCTCGCGCTCCTCGTTGCGTCGACGACGATCTACGCCACCGCGACTGTCACATATCCGCGGATCGGGGAGGAGGGAACCGGGCCGTGGACCTGGTGGGAGTACGTGCGCAGCTCTCGATTCATCGACACTCTGACGATCGAGCTCGGGGGGCCGGGCGGCTGGCTGTCGATCGTCCCGTTCGTTCTAGCACTCTCGGCAGTGATCGTTGTCGGAGTGTGGAGCAGCCGCCTGCACCTATCGCGCAAGGACGTCGCGACGGCGATCGCGGCACTCGCAGCATGGGGACTCATCGTCCTCGCCGCCACGTCCGTCGGCTGAGCCGCAACGCGATGAGGCGCCGCGAGCGTCGATACCCTGCCCCGGTGCGACTCCGCCTCAGACGGTTCGCTTTCCGGGTGGGGAGGAGCAGTACCGCTCCCTCCGAGTCCGCTGTCAGCATGGTCGATGTCGATCGCAACCACTAGCCTCGCGGCGGCCCGCGGCGCGTGGCGGACGGTCGATTACCTTCTCGAGCGGCCGCGGACGGTTCTCGCGACGCTCATCGCCGCGCAGATCACTGCGACGCTCGCTCTCGGGCTGCGGGTCGAGCACAACGGATGGGTCTGGTTCCAGGGGGGCGACCAGATCTGGTTCTCGACCACGGGTTGGCTCTTGGGCAGGTTGAGCTGTCGCCCACGGAGGCGAGCTACATGTGGCCGCTCGTCCAGGCACCGGTCACGTGGCTGACGGGCTCGACATACGTACAGGCGCTCCCTGCGCTCGTCGTCCTGAACGTGCTCGTCCTCGGTCCAATCGGCCTCGTGTGCGTCTACGGAATCGCTGCGCATATCGGTGGCAGGGTGCTCGGCTACTGGACGGCACTGCTCTGGGTGATCGCGCCGTACGCGGCGATCCCACTCTTCGTCGATCGCTACCACGAGAAGTGGACCGAGCAGTTCCTCCCGCAGGCGACGGGACTGACGGCAATGGCCGACTACCCGTCGATGGTCGTCGTTCTCGCGGCCGCGTACTTCATTACGCGCTCACTGGCGCCAGGACGCATCCCGGAGGCTGCCCTCGCCGGCATCCTCGTCGGCACCGCGGGGGGACTAAAACCACCGAATCTTCTGCTGGGCTTCGGTGCGGCCCTCGCATACCCGATCGCACGGCGGTGGCGCGAAGCGGTCGTCTTCGGTGCGACGCTCGCCGTCGGGCTGCTGGTGCTCTCTTTCTGGAAGTACCGAACGCTCGGCTAGGTTCCTGTTTTCGGCTACGAGCAGGTTCGCCTCGCCGTGGGCGCAACGCCCGCGGCGTTCAACATCAGCCTCGACCAGTACCTGCAGCTCGACTTCGACCACTTGCGGCCGCAGATGGATGAGCTGCGAGAGTTCTTCTTCAGCGTACGGCTCGCACAGTGGGCACCGTTCGCCGGAGTGGTCGCAGTCGTTCGCGTTCGTCGCGGCGCGACCGCTGCACTGCTTGCCGGATGGCTCGGCGCATTCATCGTGGTCAAGGGGTTCAACGAGAACGGGACATCCAGTCCGACACGTTCTGGCGGCTCCTCATGCCTGCTTGGCCAGCGTACCTCCTGCTGTTCGCATCGATCCCGCTCCTAGTGCCGACGCTGTCCCACCGGCTCGGCCCGCGCCTCGCCCGCGACGCATCGATCGCTCTCCACGCGCTGGGTCGTCGTCGCGTCCGTCCTGGCGATGCTCGTCCCGGCGGAGCAACGGCCGCCTCGTCGCGGATCGCCCCGCCGACGCCCGCGATCGTCCGGATCACAGCGAGTGGGAACATCCTCACTCCGGTCGACACGGGCATCGACTTGATGACCGGCGAGACGGATAGGCGCTGCGTCTGACGTGGAAGGACGGGCCCTGGAACGCCAAGGTCTTCTACCGCGTCTACCGGAGCACCCGTCCCGGCGGCGACCTGTTGTGTACGATCTCGAACGGTCAGACCTGGGTCTGCTTCCTCTACGGCGAGCAGATCGCGACGACTCGCGACCGTTCGTTCGTCGTGCCGAACGCTCCGCCAAGCGCGACCTACAGGATCGGGATCGGGACGAACTGGATCAACGACCCCGAGCTCGGCGACATCTTCGTGTTCAGTCCGCCCGTGCGGGCGCCTCGGTGAGGTCGCGGCTCGAGCGCAACTGGGCGGTCTTGACCGCTGTGCTCGTCGCCGTCGCAGCCGGGCTCGTCTACACACGGGCCCTCGGGACGAGGACGAACTACGACGAGGGCGTCTACCTCGCGAGTCTCGACCTCATGCGCCGCGGGCAAGAGCTCGGCTCGGAGATCTACACGAGTCAGCCTCCCGTGTTCTACTGGCTGCTGCGCGTGCTCGCGGCGCCGTTGGGCTCCTCGATTCCGGACATTCGCCTGGCGTTTGCGCTACTCGCCGTCGCCGGCGTGATCGCCGCGATCGGCCTCGGCTGGCTCCGCTACGGCCCGCCCGCCGGAGTGGCCGCGGGAGCGCTCGTCGCAATCGGCCCTCCGTACCCGACCGTCGCACCGACGGTGTCCGCCGACGTGCCGGCAATGGCGCTCGGGCTGGTGTCGCTCGCGCTCCTCGCCGTGGCTCTTCGCAAGACGACGTCGCGCGCGTGGGCCGGAGCCGCCGGCGCCGTTCTCGCGATGGCGGTGCTGACGAAGCTGCTCGCGGTCCCGTTCGTCGTCCCGTTCCTCGCCCTCGCGTTCGCTGCGAGAGCGCTGCGGCGAGTGCTCCCCGCCGCGTTCGTCGGGGCGGCTCTCGTACTATCGATCGTCGCCGTCGCGAGCGCTTCCGCACTGGACGACATCTGGCGCCAGGTCGTGACCGACCACACCGATGCGAGAGCGCTCGGGACGCTGACGGGAAACGTCCACCAGATCAGAAATCTCATCGACATCAGGACTCCCTTCGGCTGGCTCGTGCCCCTGGGCTTCGTCGCGTTCGTGCTCAGCCGAGGCGCACGCCGGACGTGGCCGCTCTGGACGTTCGTACCGGCCGCCGCAGCGTTCCTCGTCCTCGTGCGCCCGCTCACTGACCATCACCTCGTGCTGCTGTCTGTGGCGTGTGCGATCGCGGCTGGTCCTAGCCTCGCCCTGGCCATCGGCAGTTTGAACCGCACCCCGCGAACCGTCGCCACGACGGTTCTCGTGCTCTTCGTCGCCGCAGGGCTCTACCAGGAGCAGCGACGACTGCACCGAAACGACCTCCCCGATCCGCCGGAGGTGACCTGGGCGATCGCGGCTGTCGAGCGCGCCACGAGCGTCGACGCCGTTGTCGTCACCGATCAGCCGATCGTCGTGTTCCGGGCGAAGAGGGCGACCGCCGGCCCCCTCGTCGACATCTCCAACACGAGAGTCTCCGGAGGCACGTTGACTGTCGCCGACGTGAACGCCGAGATCCGCAGGTCGCGCCCGAAGGCAGTTCTGGTCGACCGGATGCTGCAAACCCTCCCCACAGTCGTCGCTCAGCTCGACCATCGCTATCCCTGGCGTGTCCGATGCGGCTCGGCGACGCTCTATCTGACGTCCCGGGCGGCGACGCCGGCATGTCCGAGCTAGCTCTCGGAACCGCCGTCCGCGTGTAACGCCGAGGCCGTCGCGCTTTGCGGCTCGTCGGAGGCAGATTGCGACATTCGCTCCTCGAGGAGCGCGATCCGCTGCGCGAGATCGACGTTCTCGTCCGTCAGGCGCGAGATCACCGTCGAGTAGTGGAGGAGCACGAGGAAGATGAAGAGCGTCGCCACCGCGAAGAGCACCGCGGGCGGGTAGCTCGTGACGCCGAGCCAGCCCGCGATCGTGTTCAGCCCCCCGCGCCAGAGCGAAAGGACGAGGAGAACGACTCCGGTCGCGAGCCAGAGCAGCGCGTACCGCTCCTTCAGCCGGCGGCCCCGGACGAGCTCGACGACGACGAGGATGAGGATGAGCGACGCGATCGCGCCCGCGATCGACGCACGGATAGGCGTCATCGCCGCGCGGCCTCGAGCCGCGGGTACCGCCGCAGGCTGGCGACGAGCAGGGCGAGCATGACCTTGACGATGTAGTAGAGCGACCGGACGAAGGTGATCGACGACGTTCCGGCCTGGCGCTCGCGCATGTCGACCTGGACCTGCACGAAGCGGAGCCCGCTCCTCAAGGCGACGAGCGTGGCCTCGACCTCCGGGTAATCGTGCGGGTACTCCGTCGCGAACAGCTCGATCGCGGTCCGGTCGAGCGCCGAGAAGCCCGACGTCGTGTCGGTGACCTTCTGCCCTGCGAGGAGCGAGACGAGGCGAGCGAAGACGCGGATCCCCATTCGCCGCGCGAACGGCGGCCGATACGTACCGCTCGGGTCGACGAAGCGCGAGCCGATGACGAGGTCGGCCTCCCCCGCCCGGATCGGGGCGAGGAGCTTGCCGAGCTCCGCGGCAGTGTGCTGACCATCTCCGTCCAGCCGGACGGCGACCTGGTACCCCTCGTCCCGCGCGTACCTGAACCCCGTCTGCACCGCGCCGCCGATCCCGACGTTGAACGGCAGCGAGAGGACCGTCGCGCCGTGCGCGCGGGCGATGTCCACCGTGTCGTCCGTCGAGGAGTCGTCCACGACGACCACCTCGACCGTCGGGTCGAACGCCAGGATCTCGTCGACGACGCCGCCGATCGCGCCGGCCTCGTTCCATGCGGGGACGATCGCAGCGAGCCTGTCCGTGGTCATGCGGCGACTCCCGCCTCGAGCCCGACCAGCTCGAGGAGCCGCCTCGCGCGGTGCGCATACGTGTGCTCGTCGAGGACGCGCTCACGCGCTCGCTGCCCCATTGCCTCCGCCTGACCCGGATCGGTGACGAGCTCGCGGTACGCGGCGACGGCCTCCTCGGCGGACGTGACGATCACGAGCTCGCGGCCGGGCTCGAACCAGCGCTCGATGCCCTCGTGCGGGTTCGAGACGATCGCCGCCGCAGAGGAGGCGAGCTCGAACGGCCGCGCCGTGGACGAGCCCGGGACGGTCGCGTGCGGCCGCCGGGTCATGTTGAGGTTCACGCGCGCGGCCGAGATCGCCCGCGCGAAGAGGTTGAAGGGGATGTCGCCGACGGTCCGCGCCGCCCCCGTGTCGCCCTGGAAGTCGAGGCCGCCCAGGGCGAGGTCGAGCTCCGGAGCGAGCCGCGAGGGCTCACCGACCATCGTCCTCATCCAGTCGCGCCTGAACTTGTCGCCGTACCCGTAGAAGAAGACGTCGACCTCCTTCTCGACGGGCTGCGGGGCGAAGAACTCGGGATCGGCTCCCCAGTAGAGCGCCTCGGCTCGGCGCGCACCGAGCTCGAGGAGCCGCCCGAGCCCGCCCTCCGAGTTCGACAGCACGAGGTCGTACTCCCACGGATCCGCGCCGTGGTACGGGTTGAAGCCCGTGTCCATGCCGCCGAACTCGGGCAGGCTCATCGGGACGTCGCCGTCGTAGAAGACGACCGGGATGCCGTAGCGCGCGCGCAGCGCCTCGGGAATCCCGCGCAGATGCGCCATCGGGATGGTGAAGACGATGACCGCATCCGGCTTCTCGCGCTCCACGAGGCGCTCCAGGTGCCGCTTCCAGCGCGGGGTCACCCAGCGCGAGATCGTCTCGCGGGTGAGCTTGTCGAGCGCCGACTCGTCGGGATCGGACTCCGCCCGGCGCAGGTAGCGGTCGCCCTTGACGCGAGCGAGGACGTCGCGGACCGCCTGGTACGACTCGCCCTCGCGATACGTGGGGTTCGGCGCGGTCCGCCACCAGGGGGACTCGACCGGCCGCCCCCGATACGGAGTGACCACGAGGTCGACGCCGGCCTCGTACATCCCCTTCCACAGCTGCCACCAGGCAGGCGTGCAGCCGTACCGGAAGTCCAGATCGATCGCCGAGGCAGCCGCGAGGATCTTCGGCGTCCGCATCAGAACGCCCCGCGCCGCATGAGCACTGCCGGGATCGTCTTCGCGATGATCGAGACGTCGAGCCAGATCGACCAGTTCTCGAGGTACGTGAAGTCGAGGCGCACGAGGTCGTCGAACGACAGGCCCGATCGGCCAGAGATCTGCCAGAGCCCGGTCATCCCGGGAAGCACGCGGTAGCGCGCGCGGTGCCAGTCCTCGAGGAGCTGGTAGTCGCGGAGGGGCAGCGGTCTCGGGCCGACGAGGCTCATCTCGCCCTTCACGACGTTGACCACCTGTGGGATCTCGTCGAGCGAGAACCTCCGGAGGAAGCGGCCGACCCGGGTAACCCGGGGATCGTCACGGATCTTGAACAGCGCGCCCTCGGCTTCGTTCGCCACCTCGAGCTGCCCCTGCTGCGCCGCCGCCCCGGCGACCATCGTGCGGAACTTCAGCATCCCGAACTCGCGCTCGCCGACGCCGATCCTGCGATCGACGAAGAGGACGGGGCCTCGCGAGTCGAGCTTGATCGCCGCCGCGATGAGCAGCCAGAACGGCAAGCCGAGCACGAGCACGAGCAGGCTCACGACGAGGTCGAAGCCGCGCTTCACGGCCCAGTCCCAGCCGGTCAGCACGGGCGGGCGCAGCTCGAAGAGCGGCGCGCCCTGACCGGGCACGTACTCCCCGCGCTGGACGAGAAGCTCCGTCGTATCGGGCGCGAGGCGCACCTTGATCCCCTGCCGGTGCGCCTGCTCGACGACCTCGAGGACCGTCCGCTCGTCGAAGTCGGCCTCCGAGAGGATGACCTCGTCGGGACGCACCTGGTCGAGCACGAGCGGGAGCTCGTCGCGCGACCCGAGGAGACGGAATCCGGGCACCTCGTCCGGGGCGACGACACCGACGAACTCGTAGCTGAGCCCGCCCCGCGCGCTCGCGAGCGAGCTGCGCAGGCGCACGAGGCTCTCGCCCGTACCCACCAGGACGACCCTGCGCCTGATCCCCGCCGCGCGCAGGATCTCGAGCGACGCCGACTCGTAGGCCGCGCGGAGCAGCCCGATCGTGAGCGCGCTCGCGACGACCGAGGTCGGGATGAGGCCCGACGTCGTGAAGTCGTAGCCCGTCCCGAGCCCGAACGCGAGGACGATGAGGGCGACGACGATGAGGCAGGCGAGAATGCGGCCCGCGCCCGGTCGGAGCTCGCGGTTGCGGTAGAGCCCCGACTGGGCGAAGACGAGGACCGTGATCGGCGCGACGAACTTGAGCCACTCTGCGGGCCCCTCCCTCCAGAGCAGGCTCCAGAGGACGTCTCCTTCTCCGGTGACCACCTGCCGGAGCACGAGCGCGATGTAGATGCCGAGCGCGAGGCCGACCACGTCGAGGATCACGAGCACGGCGATCGACGCGACCCGCCTCAGAGCGGAGACGATCGGCCCGCGCGAGAGCAGGTAGAGACGTGAGGCTCGGACGTCGCGATCTGCGGTGGGCGGCTTCGGCGCCTCCCGCGACATCTCGGCCGGCGGAGCGACTTTGCCGGGCACGCAGGAAGCTTAGAGCCGCGCCAAGTCGTCCCAGGGGACGCGCGGCGCGTCGGCGAGCGCATGGGCTCTCAGCGCGTCCGGGTCCGTCACCTGCGCCCGACGGCCGAGCGCCCGCAGGACGACGCCCAGGAGCACTCGGCGGCGGCGGTCGAGCAGGTCCGTGTCGTGGAAGTAGACGTGCACGAGCGGCGGGAGCTCGCGCGTAGCGAGCGCGCGGGCGAGGTCGCCGAGCGAGTGCGTCGTAGGGAGCGCGCCCAGCGTCCGGCCCGACGGCAGCTGCACCTCCGCCGGCCCTGAGAGTGACGCCCAGCGCTCGCCTTCGGAGAGGTACGGAGGCCTGGTCGCCCTCGGTGTGCAGTCGACATAGCCGAGCTCCGCACACGCCTCGGCGACGTCGGCGTCCGTGTACCAGCCGCCGCCGCAGAAGAGCGTCGGCGCGAGCCCGAGCTCGCGCAGCCGCGATCCCTCGGCGAGGACCCGATCGCCGGTGCCAGCAGCCGTCGGCCGTGCGTGGTCAGGGGCGGTCCAGTGCGTGTGGTGGCCCAGCGGGCCGCGGACCGCCGCCTCGCGCGCGCGCTCGACCCATCTCGACTCGTCCTCGCCGAACGCCGGATCCGCCGGTCGCATGAGCGCCGCGATGGCAAAGCCGCCCGGCCGCGCGTCCTGCAGCGCCGAGAAGCGCGCCCACACCGCGTCGTCGAGAGGTCGCTCAACGTGGCAGGACACGACCGCGTACCGTTCCCGCGACGTGGCGCCCATCGTCGTCGAAGTATCCACACGCCTCTAGATGAAGCGCTCGACCGGCGCCGCCGTAGTCGCCGTCGCGGCCTCTCTTCCGCGGCTCCTCGTGCTCATGCGGGAGCGCGACACCATCCTCGTCGAGTTCGTCGACAAGAGCGACAGGTTCGCGACGACGCTCGTCGACCACGGCACATTCGGCTTCCTCCCGGGCGTCCCGTCCGCGTACACGCAACCGTTGTACGGGTGGTTCCTCGCGGGGATCTACCTCCCGTTCGGGAGATCGTGGCTCGCGGTGGGAATCGCGCAGGTCGTCGTGGCGGTCGCGACCGCGCTCGTCGTCTTCGAGATCGGTACCCGTCTGCGCTCGGTCGGAGTCGGCCTCGTCGCCGCGCTGATCACGACGCTCCATCCCTATGTCGTCTGGCACGACATCCACCTGAACCGCGAGCTGCTGGACGGGTTCATGCTCGCCCTACTCGCGCTCGCAGCCCTCGCCGCGTACGAGCGACGCTCACTTCCCCTCGCTGCCACGACCGGCGCGATCGCCGGGCTCGCGATCCTGGGCAACGCCCGGCTCGCGCTCCTTCCGCTCGCCCTCGCCGTGTACGTCGCGTGGCGCACGCCGTTCGGCCACGCGCTCACGGCCGCCGCGCTCGTCGTCGGCATAGCCGCGCTCGTCGTCACCCCCTGGGTGGTGCGGAACAAGGTCCAGGTCGGCTGCTACGCGATCACGACGGACGCGAGGGCGCTCTGGAAGGCGAACAACGAGAACACGCGGGGAGTACTCGATCGCGGCGGCTGGATCGACGACGTCCCCGAGTTGCCCGGCGCGCCTCCGTGGCCCGAGCTCGCGGCGGACCTGACCCTCGCCGGCAAGCCGACCTCGGTCGACGAGTGTGCGCAGATGCGGCTGTATCGCGACGAGGTCGTCGACTTCTGGCGCGAGCACCCCGGCGAGAAGGCGCTCCTCGCCGTCCAGGCGACGCGCATGCTCTGGAGCCCCGTACCGCGCGAGTCCGACGAGAGTGGGAGCGGCGCAGCCCGGCTCGCACGCCGTTCCGTCGAGCCCGCGTTCGTCATCGCCCTGTACGTGCTCGCGCTCGTCGGCGTCTTCGTCGCGCCGCCCCACTTCGTCGGGCTGGCCGCGCTCATGCTCGGCTACAACACGCTGGCCGCGATGGTCTTCGCCGGAACGGCCCGATACCGGGCACCGTGGGACTTCCTCCTCGCCCTGCTCGCTGCCTTCGCTCTCGCGTGGGGCTGGGAGCGCGTGCAGCGGCGGCGTCGCCCGTACTACGCCGGGGCAGGCTCGAGCGCCCGAGCGTAGAGCTCCTCCGTCCGCTCGACGCACCGCTCCGGAGTGAACTCGCTGAGCGCGCGCTCGCGGCCTGCCGCCCCCAGCGCCTCCGCACGCGGGAGATCTCCCGCCAGCGCGACGATCGCCTCCGCGAGCGCGTCCGCGTCCGCCGGGGGCACGACGATGCCGGTCTCGCCGTCGGCGACGATTTCGGGCAGCCCACCGACGGCGCTCGCGATCACCGGACGCGCACGCTCCATCGCCTCGAGCGCGACCATGCCGAAGCCCTCGCCGAGCGAGGGGACGACGGCGATCGCGGCGTTCTCGAACGCACGGGACACAGGCGAGACGAATCCGAGGAAACGCACGGCCTGCTCGAGGCCGAGCTCACGGACGTAGGCCTGGAGCGCGGGCGCGAGCGGCCCGCGCCCTGCGACGTCGAGGGCGACATCCGGAATCTGCGCGCGCGCCTGTGCGAGTGCTCGGAGCAGCACGAGATGGCCCTTGATCGGGATGAGGCGCCCGACGCAGACGAGGCGCGGCTCGGCACCTGCGTACGCCGTCGCGGCTCCAGTCGAGCCGATGCCGTAGTGCACGATCCGGAAGTCGCGGACGTCGAAGCCCTCGGTCTCCGCGAGGTACTGGGCGAGCCCCTGCGAGATCGCGATATGGACGTGCGCGAGCGAGCCGACGGATCGATCTGCGAAGCCGAACCAGCGGCCCTCGCGAAACTCGTTGAAGCCGTGTTTCGTCGAGAGCCGCAGCGGGACGCGCGCCACCGTTCCGGCGAGCTGGCCGTAGACGTCGGCGTGTACGAGGTGCGTGTGGAGGATGCGGGGACGCACGCGCGCGAGATATGCGGCCACCTCCCCGAACGCGATCGGGTCGACGTCCGCTCGCAGCCGGATGTCGTCGAGCGGGACGCCCTTCGCGCGGAGCGCTTCGGCGAACTCCCACGCGCCCGGCTCGTCCTCGTGGAGCATCAGGAAGCGGACGTCCCACCCGCGGTCTCGCAGGTCGGGCAACAGCTGGAGCAGGTGCGCCTCCGAGCCGGAGATGCCGGCGACCTTCTGCGCGTGGAGGACGAGACCGTCGGTCACGAGATCCCTGCCGCCTCGAGGATTCCGTGCGCCCACGACTGCACCGAGTGGCGCTCCGCGACGCGCTCGTGGAGGCGCCGGCCGAGGGCGGCTCGCTCGTCCGCCGTCATCGCCGCGAGCGCGCGGATTCGCTCCGCCAGCGCGCCGGGATCCCAGCGCGTGAAGCGTTGCTCCGTATCGAGGAGCTCGTCGAAGATCGGATTCGAGGCGAGCACGGGCAGGCACGCCGCGCCGGCTTCGTACACGACCTTGTCCGGCGCCCCCGCGCGCATGTTGTTGACCAGGGCGTCGTGCGCGGCGAAGAGTGCCGGGATCTCGCTCCGTGGAACGGGATCGCGGATCGTCACGCGGCCGTCGAGGCCCAGCTCGGCGACGAGTTGCTCGAGCTCGTCACGGTGCGTCCGCTCCTCGTCCGAGAGCGCCGGGCCGTACGCGTGCAGCTCGACGTCGTCGCCCGCGAGCGGCACCGCGGCCAGCGCCACATCGAGCCCCTTCGCGGTCGAGTAGCGCCCGAGCGCGAGGAGCCGCATCCCTTCACCTGTACGCGGAGGCGAGCACGGGAACTCCTCGAGGTCGATTCCGTGCCCGATCGCGCGCAGCTTCTTCGAGGGGAACGGGAACGAGCGCTCGTCGACGCTCGTCACCGCGGTCGACGAGCGCTCGGCCGCCGCCAGCAGGCGGCTTCGCCGCCAGTGCGTGAACCAGAGGACGAGCGGGATCCGCAGCGGCCGGACGAGCGGCGCCGCGAGGACCGCGTAGATCGGACACATGTGCGCAACGACAGCTCCGCCGCGCAGCCCGCGCAGCTCACGCGCGAGCGCGGTCTCGAAGCGCGCTCCACGCAGAGCCTTGTGCTGCGCGCGGAAGGTGCTCACGCGGCAGTTCCCGGGCAGCACTCCCGGAACCGCGCCGTCGGCGAGCACGACGACCTCGTCCACGAGCTCGGCGAGCGCTCGAATCTTCGGCACCGTCGCCGCCAGCGCCGGATGTCGCGGATCGACCTGTTGGGTGATGAAGACGAGCTTGCTCACTCGGTCTCTAGAAGAAGTCGAAGTCGCCGAGGGTGAAGTGCCACGCGTCCGCGGACTCGTCGATGCGGACACCGTCGTGGAGCGCCTTGCCGATGAAGCGGAGCTTCTTGTTCGTCGGCGCGAAGCCGGCACGCAGAAGCGCTCGGCGCTGCGCACCTGCGCCGGGCGGGAGCAGAATGAGGGCGTCGGCGCCGCCCTCGACCTCGTCGACGGCCCTCGCCGCGAGCGCGCGGACCGCTTTCGTGTCGTCCGGCGCGGCGACGAGGTCGGCGAGGAACCCGGCCGAGACACCGTGCTTGTAGGTGTGACCGACGACCGCCACGCCCGCGAGCTCGTCGCCGCGATACGCGCCGAAGCAGCGGTAGTCGCGCGGGGACTCGACGTAGCGCCAGTCGAAGTACGCCGCATCGCGGGCGAAGTGGCTCCCGTACCCCGGGGCCGCGCGACGGCCTAGCTCGTCCATGTCCCCGCCGAAGTGCTCGATCGGGCGCACCTCGAGCCCGTGCAAGCGCTGAGGAGCGTCGCTCGGCTCGCGCATCCCCTCGCGCTCCCCCTCGCGCCCGAGTGCGTAGCGCACGACGCCGGAGAAGCGCAGCGGCCGCGCCCACAACCGCAGGCGGGGAAGATCGATCCAGCCGAGACGGCGGACGAAAATCGGGTGCGAGTTCGCGTTCGGGAAGGTCACCGTCAGCGGCGAGCCCGAGTCTGCCGCAGCGGCCTCGTTCTCCCGCTCGAGCGTCGTGAACACGCCCTGGCCGCGATACCTCGCGTCCGTCGCGACGTTGACGGGGATCGCGAGGCGGGTCTCGACGCCCTCGAGCAGCGTCGTGAAGAAGCTCATCGCCGCGACGCCGACCACCTCGTCGCCGTCGACGGCGAGCGACACGATCCCCTCTCCGCCCGGGTTGCGGTCGAACCACCATGTGAACTCATCGTCCGAGAGCTGTGTCGTTCCCACGCGGGCCAGGAGCGCGACGAGCGACGCCCGCCACTCGGGCGTGTAGCGGACGACCTCGAAGCTCATGCGCCGATCGCCATTGGCGCATGAGCTTCGGAGTGGAGCGGGAGTGAGGGAACCGGGAGGTTCCCCCACGCTCCTAGGGAAGAAGCGGGCACGAGTTCCGTACGAGGCGAGTGTCGAAGCTCATCGGGTGGCGGTCCCGAGAATCTTGTTGAACGCGCGGCGGGCATACGTGCCCGGGACCGTGTCCTTCATCGAGATGAGGTCGCACGCCCCGGAGAGCACGAGCTCGAACGTGCGCGGCGGATACGGCTCGACGTTGTAGCGGCGCAGCCGGTAGCGGTCGCTCGCCGCGCCGTTCGCTCCCGAGACGGACGTGAAGCCGAGCGTGTATCCCGCCTGCTGCACGAGGCTGACGTGCTCGGGGCGGTAGTCCGCGAGCGACCCCTTGACGAACGCGTACGCCTCGACCTGCCTGCCGAGTCGCTCCTCGAGCCGGAGCTTCGAGAGCGCGATCTCGCGCGCGGCTTCCGCCATCTCGAGCTCCGAGACCGGCCGGTGCGCGATGCCGTGCGACTCGACACGGATGCCTCCGGCCTCCAGTGCCGCAAGCTCGTCCCAGCCCACGGTCCGGTTGCGGACGCCGAGCAATCGCAACGCCGTCTCGTGGGGCAGCGGGCGGTCGTCGTCGAGGTAGCCGATGGGAACGAAGACGACCGCGGGGTAGCCGTGCCGGCGCAGGATCGGCAACGCGTTCTCGAGGTTGTCGCGGTATCCGTCGTCGAAGGTGATGAGCACGGCGCCCGACGGCAGCGGCATCCCCGCGAGGTAGTGGTCGCGGACGCGCTCGAGCGAGACGGGCACGTAGCCGAGCTCGGCGAGGAGCTCCATCTGCTCGGCGAAGACCTCGGTCGGAACCGTCGTCGGGTTCGGCCGAAGGTCGTTGACCTTGTGGTACATGAGCACTCGGAGCGTCCGCTCGCCCTCGCCGTCGAGCGAGCCGACGCCGGTCACGGTCTCGCCGATCGCGCGGTAGACGCCGTTCTTCAGGAGCTGCTTCGCCCGGTCCGCCCGCATCGCGTGAGTGTAGGTGGGCTATCCGGCGACGTCGTCCACGAGCTCGCGGATCCTCTGCGCGTACTCCTCGGGCGTCGCGAGCCACGGCTGGACGGCCTCGTGCGCTGCCGCTCCCAGCCGCTCCGCGTACTCGTGGTCGGACAGCGCGCGGACGATCGCGTCCGCGAGCGCACGCGCGTCGCCGGGAGGGACGAGCGCCCCGGTCGTGCCGTCCTCGACGATGTCCGGGATCCCGCCGACACGGCTCCCCACCACCCCGCGTCCGCGGCAGAACGCCTCCACCACGACGCGACCGAGCCCCTCCGACCGCGACGGCAATACGAGCACCGTGGCCTCGTCGAGGGCGCGCACGACCTCCGGCGTCGGCAGCGCCTCCGTCCAGCGCGTCTGTGCGGGTAGATCGGCGACCAGACGCGACGGCACCTCGCGCAGCGTCCCTCGACCGACGACGTGGAGTAGCCCGCCGGGAACCCGCGGCGCCGCGAGCCTCCACGCGTCCGCGAGCACGTCGACCGCCTTGTAGCGCTCGAGCACGCCGACGAAGAGAGCGACGGGTCGCTCGGGGAGCGCGACCGGCTCGCGCTCGAGGAAGGGCTCGAGGTCCATGAACGCGGCGAACTCCGCGGTCGGCTCGACTCCCGCCTCGTGAACCAGGCTCGACGTGTAGCCCGAGATCGTGCGCACGCCGTCGCTCCTCCGCAGGCCGAAGCGGGCAAGCGCATCCGCGAGCGGCGCGAGTGCCCGGCGACGCGGCGATCCGTACAACCGCGCGGGAGCGGCGGGGTCGCCGTGGATGTCCGCAACGACCTTGGTCGGTACGCGGGCGAGGCGGCGTCCGAGCACGCACAGCGCGGCCTCCTGCGCGCCCTGCGCGAGCACGGCGTCGGGGCGGAACGCGCGCAGCTCGCGTGCCACGCGAAACGGCAGCAGCGCGTAGAAGGCGAGCCCGTCGAGCGCGCGCGGACGGACTGGGCGCACGAGCCGGAACCGATCGTCACCCCCGCCCGCTCCGGCCGCGGCCGCGAGAACGCGGACGTCGAGCTCGGCCGACAGCGCGTCGAACTTCTGCGCGAGCGAAGGCGAAAGCGGCAGCGAGTACCGCGACCTGCCGACCATGAGGAGACGCCGCTTCATCCCGCGGCCGCCTTCTCGAGCTCCGCTTCGATCGTCGCGAACACCGCCCGCTCCGAATAGCCCTCGACCGAACGGGCAGCTGCGTCGGCCAGGCGAGCACGCAGGTCATCGTCCGAGAGGAGGCGCTCGATCGCGGCCGCGAGCGCCGTCACGTCACCGGCCGCGACGAGGAGACCGTTCTCGCCGTCGACGACCACCTCGGGAACCCCTCCGACCGCCGTCGCGATCACGGGGCAGCCGACCGCGAGCGCCTCGACGACCGTGTGTGGGAAGTTCTCCCAGGCGGACGGGAGAACCGACGCGTCGGCGGCACGAAACAGCCGGAGCACCGCCTCACGTGGGACGCTTCCGAGGAACCGCACGCGCCCGTCCAGCCCGAGCTCCGCCGCACGCCGCTCGAGCGCCGCGCGCTCGGGACCGTCGCCTGCGACCACGAGCGTGGCCCCGGGCACGTGTACGAGCGCCTGGAGCAGGGTGCCCACCGCCTTCTGCGGCCCGAGCCGTCCGGCGAACACGAGGACGTCGCCGTCGAAGTCGAGCTCGTTCCGCAGCTCCGCGCGGTCGGGCAGGTCCGGAAGCGCCGGCGCAGGGTTCGGCAGGACCGACGTCGATCGCGGCTCGAGCCCCCAGCCGAGCGCGACCTCACGCAGGTACGCGCTCGGACAGAACACATGGCGCGCGCTCCTGACGGCCGCGTCGCGCGTCGCGCGGAGGAACCGCGTGCGCAGGCCGCCGCGAACACGCTGGAACTCGTCGAGCGTGCCCACGAAGCGCCCGCTCCGGGTTGCGCGCTCGAAGACCTCGTCGGAGACGAGCTTCACGACGAAGGGACGCCTTGCAAGGCGAGCTCCGATCGCCGCCCTCCTGATCATGCTCGTCGCATAGACGGCGTCCGAGTGCCGGGCGGCCGAACGGACTAGGAGCGCGGCACGAAGGTGGCGGAGCGGCGACCGCCGCTCCGCCCACGAGACCGGGTACGCGCGGCGTGCCGGCTCGGCGGAGGCGGTCGTCACCACCTCGACCGCGTGACCGCGCTCCGCCAGGAAGTCGGCCAGAGCCGGCGCGTGGCTCGCAGGCCCACCAGGCGTCGGGCGGCCAGATCCCGGACACGACGACGACTCTCACGACTGCAACGCCTCGCGGCGCACACGCTCGGCCGCGTGCACTTCGTCGCGGAGCCGGAAGATGACGACCGTCCACGCGAGAGCGAACGCGAGCGTCGAGAGGAGCACGGCGATCGCCGCGCCGGTCGCCCCCCATTCGGCGCCGAACAACGCCGCGAGCGGGATGGCGACCAGCGCCTCGATCCCGTGCGTGACGATCCGCAGGCGCGGGCGGCCGACCGTCACCGGCAGCGTCTTCGACCACCCGAGCGCAAACTGGATCGCGGCGGCGAGGAGGACGATGCGCGCCGCGGTCACAGCGCCGTCGTACTCCGAGCCGAACACGACGCGAACGAGCCAGGGCATCGCGACGAAGAACACCGGAACCGCGACGACCATCACCGCTCCCGCCCACTTCGTGTAGCTGCGGATGCCTGCGAGCACGCTCGTGCGCTCGCCCTTCTCCCAGTCGCGCGTCTGCTCGGTCATGAGCATGAGCCGCGCGGGAGAGCTCGCGGCCGCAAGCCCGGTCTGCGGCGTCTGGGCGATGCTGAAGAGACCCACCTGGGTCGGGCCCGAGACCACGCCCAGGATCAACGGGACGAGTGTCGTGCGCAGGGAGATGACTCCCGTCGCGATGCTCGACTGGATGACGAAGGAGCGAATCCCAGGGACGTCCTCGCCGAGCGGCCTCGGTGGCCCTGCGGGGAACCGGCGCAGCGCAGTGGCCCCGACGAACGAGATCGCGAGAGTCGAGATCATCTGCGCGACGACGATGGCGAGCAGTGCCGCCGTCGCGCCGTGCGGCGCCGCAATGACGATCGCAAGCAGTCGCAGGGCCGCCGAGCCCGCCTGATAGACGCCTCTCAGGTCGTAGCGGCTGTGGAGCAGGAGCGCGGTCGCACCGACGTTCTCCGACGACTGCACGAGCGGGAGGAGCGCGGCCGCGAGCAGCGCCTGCTCGAGGCCGTCGGACCCGAAGATCTCGTCCGCGAACGGCGCGATCAGGACAAGGAGCACGGTGGCGAGAGCGCCGCCGGCGATCTTGAGCAGCAAGGCCTGGCGAAACAGACGGCGCAGCCGGCCCCAGTCCTGCGACGCGACGTAGCGGAACCCGTACTTCGTCAGCGACTCCTCCACCGTGAGGTCGAGCAGGATCTGGAAGAAGCCGACGGCGAAGAGGGCTGTCGCGAACACGCCGAACTCCTCGAGCCCGAGCTGGCGCGCGGCGACGATCCTCCCGAGGATCCCGCAGGCCACGGCGCCGTAGATCCACGCAGCCGTCGCGGACCGGCGCCGGAAGAGCCGAGAGGACATCGGGGGGTCAGTGTAGGGAGGGCGTCGCTCGGACAGATCCCGTGAGGACGCCGCCTTATAGTGGCCCGGGTGACGACCGAGGCGTTGGACAGCTCGCGCGCCTCGTCGGGCATCCGCGGCCTCGTCGCCCGTGACGCGCTCGGTGCGCTCGTCCTCGCAGCGTCCATTCCGTTCCTCTTCCTCCACGAGCGCTATCAGCCCGACGTGAGTCTCCACGCGGGCTCGACGACGGTCGACATCCGGCTGTCGGACTTCGCAATGCTGGCCGTGCTCGTCGCGACAGTCGTCACTGCCGCGCACACGGGCCTGGGTCGGCTGCGGGCCGCACGCTGGCTCTGGCTCCTGGGCGGCGCACTCCTCGTCTGGCTCGCGTTCCAGACGTTCCGGCCCGTCTCGCTCGACGACGCGCTCTTCGACGACCACCTCGTGAGCTTCGCCAAGCTCGTCGAGTACGCGTTCCTCGCGGTCGCGGTCCCCGTGCTCATCAGGAGGGCCGCGGATCTGACCATCCTGGTCGGGGCGCTCGTCCTGTGGGCCGTCGCCGCCGTCGCGGTCGCCCTCCTCCAGTTCTTCGGCGTCGACATCTTCGGGGCGTGGAACGCCGGCTGGCGGCAGCCGTCGTTCCTCGGCCATCACGATCTCGCCGCGCTGTCCGCGATCGCCCTGGCGCTCGCTGCCGCGGGCATCGTCGCGCGTAGGCGCGAGCTGCCTGCGCATTCACTGTTCGTCGTCGCGCTCGCTGACCGGGATCCTGGGACTCGTCGTCGCAGGGTCCGTTGCCGCAGCGGGAGGCCTTGCCGTGGGAGCGGCCGTCCTCTGGCTCGCAGCGCGCCGTCGGTTCCGGCCCAGCGGGCGCAGAACGCTCGCGCTCGTGGCCGTCGTCGCGGTCGTGGCGGGAGGCGTGGTCGCAGTGCGCGGCGACGCGCTCGCGGACTTCCTCCGCTTCCTCGGCGTCCGGGGCAACAACCCCCCGGTCGGCGTGGAGACGTACTCGCAGCGCACGGTGCTCGCCTACATCGGTCTGCGGATCTTCCAGGACCACCCGGTTCTCGGCGTGGGCTGGCAACGCTCCTCCCGGGTCGAGGTCTTCGAGCCCTACCTCGGCGACGCGCACAGGCGCTTTCCGGACGTCGTCGAGCTCGCGTTTCCGGCGAAAGACCGCGAGTGGGGTGTCCAGAACCTCTACATCCAGATGCTCGCGGATGCGGGCGTGATCGGCCTCGTGCTGCTGCTCGCGGTTGGCGCGACCGGCCTGCTGCTCGCGTGGCGTGCCGCGGCGCGCGCTCCGACTCCCTGGGCCGCCGGCGGCGGTCTCCTGGTCATCTGCGCGCTACTCACGCTCGCCGGGGAGTGGGCGTCCCTCGGAATCGTGGCGGGCATCCCGCTGCAGGCCGCTAGCTGCCTGTTGCTCGGGCTGGCCGCCGCGGGAGCGGCGGCAGCGCAGGACGCCGATGGCTGATCCCGAGCAGCTCCGCCGAGAGCAGCGCCTGGGCGTCGGTTAGGGTGACGCGGCGGTGAAGGCGCTGGTCACAGGAGGCGGCGGGTTCATCGGCTCGAACCTGGTCCGCGCCCTCCTCGCACGAGGCGACGAGGTCCGCGTGCTGGACAACTTCTCGACGGGCAGCAGGAGGAATCTCACCGGCCTCGAGCATGACGTCGAGGTCGTCGAAGGGGAGCTCCGGAGCTACGAACGCGTGCACAACGCCGTTCGCGGGACCGAGATCGTGTTCCATCTCGGTGCGCTCGGCTCCGTTCCCCGCTCGGTCCAGGACCCGCTGACGTCGAGCGCCGTCAACGTCGAGGGAACACTCAACGTCCAGCTCGCGGCCCGGGACGAGGGTGTCCGCCGCGTGGTGTTCGCCTCGTCGTCGTCCATCTACGGCAACCAGGCCGAGCTCCCGCTGCGCGAGCCCATGGCTCCGGACCCCATTTCGCCGTACGGCGTCGCGAAGCTCGCGGCGGAGCGCTATTGCGTCAGCTTCAGCCGCGTGTACCACTCGTTCGAGACCGTCGTGCTCCGCTACTTCAACGTCTTCGGGCCGCGTCAGGACCCGACATCGCAGTACGCGGCCGTCGTACCTCTGTTCATCACGGCGATCGCCGCCGGGCAGCCGATCACGATCTTCGACGACGGAGAGCAGTCTCGTGACTTCACCTACGTCGACAACGTCGTTGCGGCGAACCTGCTCGCAGCCGACGCCGAGGGGGTGAGCGGCCAGATCTTCAACATCTCGGGCGGCGCCCCGACGACGGTGAACGCACTCGCGGAGACGATCGGACGACTCCTCGGAAAGCCGGTGGAGCGCCAGTACCTCGCTCCCCGCCCGGGTGACCTACGGAACTCGTGGGCGGACGTGAGCGCGGCGCGCAGTCGTCTCGGATTCGACCCGCAGATCGATCTCGAAGAGGGGCTCGGACGGACGGCCAGGTCCCTCCTCGAAGGAAAGGAGAAGTGATGCCCGGCTATGCGTTCGGCTCGATCGACGAGCTCGGAGACGGCTACGGCTTCCGCAAGGTGCGCAAGGCGCTCGGCGTGACCGCGTTCGGCGTGAACGCGGTCGTCTATGCGCCCGGGTACGAGGGCTTCCACCACTTCCACGACACCCAGGACGAGCTCTATTTCGTCCACTCGGGGCAGGCCCGCGTCGAGGTCGACGACGAGGAGCGGACGCTGGGACCGGGAGGGCTCTTGCACGTCGAATCCACGACCGCGCGCAAGGTCTCCAACGCGAGCGAGACGGACGACCTGGTGCTGCTCGTGATCGGAGGCAAGGGCGGGTACGTCGAGCGCGACGGCCACATGGTCGACGAGGCGGACGTCGCGCGCCGAGCGGAGTTCGGAAGCAGCACGGCGTCGTGAGGCGCGGCGGCTCGAGCCCGACGAATCCTGGAGCTAGGCGGGCGAAGCGGGCTTCCGTGCAATGAAGACGAGGTCGCGTGCGAAGAGCCTCGCGCTCAGGCGCGCGTAGCGGCCGCCGACGAAGCTGAGCTCGACGTCCTCGAGCCCGGAGAGCAGCTCGCGCACCGCGTCGGGGGAGAACATGCGCAGATGGGTGGGATCGTCCTCGGGCGGACGGCCCCGCAGGAAGCGAAGCCGGCTCTGCACGCGGAACGCGTTCGGAACCGAGCCGGCCAGCACTCCACCGGGGCGAAGCACACGTCGGATCTCCCCGACCAGCGCGTCCGGGAACTGGAGGTGCTCGAAGAGCTCTCCTGCAACGACGGCGTCGAAGCTCGAGTCGTCGAAGGGCAGCGGCTCCTCGACGTTCGCCTGTACCGGCTCGATCCCGAGCGCGGCCGCCTTGTCGAGCGCGACCGGATCGACGTCGAGCCCGACGACCGAGTTGCCGTCGAAGAAGTGCCGCGTCAGCGCCCCGGAGCGGCAGCCGAGGTCGAGCACGCGCTTCCCACGGCCGATCGCGGCGACGAGCAGCGGGATCCGCTCGGGGACGAAGACGAAGTCGCCCTCGTCACGCCGCTCGCGGTGGTGCTCCTCGTAGCGCTCGCCGAGCGAGCTCACGGCCCGAGTATCGGGTCGTGAGGGGTGGAGGGGCGTGGGGAACCGAAGCGCCGTGCGCCCAAGGAGGGGGCTCGCGGGGGAACCATGGGTTCCCCCGCGCAAGAAGCGGGAGGTTCCCCACGCTCTCAGGAAGAAGGGGGCACGCGGGGGAAACCTGGTTGCCCCCGCGAACGCGAGCCGGAGGCGAGAGATGCTTCACGCCGAGCCGACGGCGGCCTCGTGGCCGAGCGACTCGATCGTCTTCCGCAACCCGTCCACGAGCGCGATCTCCGGTTCCCAGCCGAGGATCTGCTGCGCCCGGGTGATGTCCGGCTGGCGGACCTGCGGATCGTCGACGGGGAGCGCCTCGAACACGATCTCGCTCGACGAGCCGGTCAGCCGCAGGACGAGCTCCGCAAGCTCGAGCAGGGTCTTCTCATCGGGGTTCCCGAGGTTCACGGGCAGGTGCTCGTCCGACTCGGCGAGGAGGACGATCCCGCGGACGAGGTCGTCGACGTAGCAGAAGCTCCGCGTCTGCGAGCCGTCGCCAAAGACCGTGATGGGCTTGCCGCCGAGCGCCTGGCGGAGAAAGGTCGGGATCGCGCGGCCGTCGTACGCGCGCATCCGTGGCCCGTAGGTGTTGAAGATGCGCACGATGGCGGTGTCGACGCCCTGCTGGCGGTGATAGGCCATCGTGAGCGCCTCCGCGTACCGCTTGGCCTCGTCGTAGACCCCGCGCGGCCCGATCGGGTTCACGTTGCCCCAGTACGTCTCGGGCTGCGGATGCACCTCCGGGTCGCCGTAGACCTCGCTCGTCGAGGCCAGGAGGAAGCGGGCGCGCTTCCACTTCGCGAGACCGAGCGCGTGATGAGTCCCGTACGAGCCGGTCTTCAGTGAGTGGAGTGGCATGCGCAGGTAGTCGACCGGGCTCGCGAGCGCGGCGAGGTGGTAGACGACGTCGACGGGCTCGTCGAATGCGATCGGCCGGATCACGTCGTGGTTCAGGAACGTGAACGCGTCGTCGCGGAGGTGGTCGATGTTCTCGAGCGACGACACGACGAGGTTGTCGACGCAGATCACGCGGTGGCCGCGCTGCAGGAGCGCCTCGCAGAGGTGGGAGCCGAGGAAGCCGGCGCCGCCGGTGACGAGTGAGGTCGGCATCGTCGAATCGTAGTCAGGGGGTCCCGACCGGTTTTCCGATTTCGACGCCGTCACGTCGGATCCTCGCTCCACCGCCCGGTGCCCGTTCGAAGACGACGAGGTTCTCATGGAGGTACCTCGGTTCCGGGGTATCCGCAATCGCCCGCAGAAGGTCGTGGAGCAACGGGCTCACTGTGAACTCCCGCTCCTCGAAGAGCCTTTCCCAATACCACATCGGCCTCAGGTTCATGTGCACAGTTCCCCTCTGTCCGGGCTGGGCAGCTGTGAAGACGATCACATCGCTGAGTCGGGTGATGCCGTCGACCAGAGCGTGCCCACCACGCGCGCTCAGGTGCTCAGCCACCTCGACGCACACGCAGAGGTCGAAGCGCCCCAGATCGGGGACGCCACGCTCGAGATTCGCACGCACGATCCGATCGCCGAGTCCCGAGCGTTCAATTGCTGCTCGACTGCCCTCGACCCCGACAACGGACACGCCCAACTTCGCGAACTCTACGAGCATGAGTCCGCTGCCACAACCAACATCGACGACCGAGCGCGGCGCGCGCAGCTCGAAAAGCACCCGCGCGAAGTGAGCATACGAGTCTCGCTTCATCGGGTCACCCTTCTCGTAGAAGCGCGCGTCGTAGACGAGGTCGCGCGCGAAAAGAAACGGGAGCCGACCGACCGCTTCGCGAACGATCTTGCGACCGCCGCGGTAGACGCGATACGCCGAGCGTCCGACAGGTCGTCGAACTCGCAGCGGAACGATGCGGCGGATGAGCCTTCGCATGTCGAGAAACCCTAGAGCTCGGCGACCTTCTCTATCCCGTGGACGACCGCTGGTCCTGTCCGCTGTACCCTCTCGACCCATGCTCGAGGCGGCGCGCCTCTTCTGGCGCAACCACGTCCCACCCGCTGTGCGCAACCGTGTGAACTCCGCGAGGGCGGCTCGACGGGACGCTTCGTGGCGAAAGCCGAGAAAGCTCGGGGACCTGCGACGGACGACGCCTTTCACGACATGGGGCGCCGAGCGCGGCGGATCGATTCCTCGGTACTACATCGCAAAGTTCCTCGAGGAGCATGTCGCTGACATCCGTGGGCACGTACTGGAGATTGCGAGCGACCAGTACGTCCAGCAGTTCGGCCGAGACGTGTCAGAGGTCGACATCCTTGACATCTTTCCGAACAACGAGCGAGCGACGATCATCGCGGACTTCGCCGATGCCCGGAACATCCCAGACAACACGTTCGATTGTCTAATCGTCACGCAAGTCCTTTCGTGGATCTACGACGTGCACGCGCCCTTCAAGACCGCCCACCGAATCCTCCGACCTGGGGGTGTCTTCCTCGCCACAACACCGGGAATCGCACGACTCGGGCCGGTCGAGTCGGAGCACTTCGGCGAATGGTGGCATTTCACCGCAATGGGTGCGAAACGTGTCGGTGAAGAGACGTTCGGCGAAGGAAAGGTCTGCGCTCAGGCATTCGGCAACGCGCTCGCCGCAGCCGCAACACTCTTCGGGCTCGGGTTGTACGACGTTGCGAGCGAGGAGTTGGACGCACATGACCCGTGGTTCGAGGTGATCGTGGGACTTCGTGCTGAAAAGCCGGCCTGAGCGCAAAGTTGCCCGACTTCCGCCGGGCCGCGTCGTGATCGTTTCCCCGCACATCGACGACGCCGTGTTCTCGCTCGCTACGACCATCGCTCGCGCTGTCCAGAGCGGAACGCACGTCGACGTTCTCACCGTCTTCGGGCTCGACCCCACGTCCACGGCGCCCGCCAACGGTTGGGACAAGCGAGGCGGTTTCGCCACCGAAGGTGATGCGGCGAGAGGTCGGCGAAACGAGGACAGGGTGGCGTGCGATGTCGTCGGCGCGACAGCGTCATGGCTGACGTTTCGGGGCGGCGGTTATACGAAGGAGCGATCGACCGAGGCTGTCTTGGCGGCGGTTCGGAAGGAAGTGGACGGAGCCGACGCTGTCGTCGTGCCGGGTTTCCCACTGACGAACCCGGATCACGCATGGCTCGCGGAACTACTCACGACGCGATCGCTTCGGTGTGGCCGATTGGGCCTGTACGCCGAGCAGCCGTACCGCTACATGGCTCGGAACGAAAGAGTGGGCGTGAGCTCACCTGAACTGGAGCGAACAAGTGAGCGCCGCGCCGAGTGGGTTTTCTCTCGACCTGGCATCACGGGCTACCGCCTCAAGCGACGGGCAATCGCCGCATACGCATCTCAACTCGCCTTGCTCGGCTACTCACGGACACCGTGGGGGGTCGATCGCATGCTGTTGGACGAAGCGTGGCGCGGAGGAGAAGCTCTGGCCTGGCTCTCCCCGCGAGCAGTCCCCGGCGACGCGAAATCGCCCGGAGCGAACGGGGTATCGCGATCAAGATTGTGATGACCCTGATGGTTCGGGACGAGGCCGACATCATCGACCTCCAGCTCGCGTTCCATCTCGCGGCCGGTGTCGACTTCTTCATCGTTACCGACCACGAATCGCGGGACGGAACGACTGACGTCCTCGAGAGCTACGCCAGACGGGATCTGTTGCACCTGATCCCCGTTTCGAGCCCGATCAAGCGCCAGTCCGAATGGGTGACACGAATGGCGAGACTTGCAGCTTCGGAGTTCGGCGCCGACTGGGTCATCAATTCGGACGCCGACGAGTTCTGGTGGCCTTGGGGGGGCGGCCTCAAGGATGTGCTCGCAAGGATTGACGATGAGTACGGAGTGGTACGAACGTTTGTCAGGGCATTCCTACCCCGACGGGGCGACGAACCTTTCCCGGAGCGGATGACCGTGCGATTCACTCCCACTGCGCCGATCAACAGTCCGGTCAGTCCCTTCCGGGTGAACGTGAGGCTCATCCACCGCGCCTCGCACGACATCGTCGTCGGCAGAGGGAATGCGTCGCTGATCTCGAGCCCATTCAGGCCATACCCCGGACGATCGCCAATCGAGGCGCTCCACTTTCCGATACGCAGCTACGGGCAATTCGAACACAAGTTCCTCACCCATTACAAGGCATCCGGGGCTCGACTACGCGGCGAGCACGCGCGCGCGCACCGCGCCGCCCTCGCTGGTCAGATGGAGCAGCTCTACCAGGAGACGTGCGTGGACGACGAAGCCATCAAGCGAGGGCTGCGCGAGGGCTCCCTCCTCGTCGACACCCGGCTCCGAGATGCCGCGCGCAAGCTTCAGTCTGGTTCCGCCCTCCCCTTTCCTCCTCGGTCCGTCGGCGAGGGGACGGGATACGCGGTTGACAGTGACGTGCTCGTCGCGGGAGAGCTCGTTCGGCTGCAACGACGATTGGACGAGCTCACGGATAAGGTCCGACGAGAAGCGAGTCGCCGATAGGACGCCCAGGGCGTTGGCGTCGCTGTTCCAGTAAGAACAGCCGACGGGTCGAGCGCGGTCGTAGGCTCGCACCGTGAGAATCGTACAAACGCTTGTAGTACGTGACGAGATCGACATCGTCGGTGATCAGATCGCGTACCACCTGAATGCCGGCGTCGATTTCGTCATTGCGAGTGACCACGACTCGAAAGACGGAACCACCGAGGTGCTCGAGTCGTTCGCTCGTGACGGGAGTCTACGCCTGGTCCGGCAGACGGGAGAGATGCAAGACAGCGTGTGGCGTACGGCGATGGCTCGGATGGCGGCGACGGAGTACGCGGCGGACTGGATCATCAACACGGACGCCGACGAGTTCTGGATGCCGAGACACGGAACGCTGAAGGATGTCCTCTTGGCCGTTCCCGAGCGCTTTGGAGTCGTGTGGGCTCTGACACGGCACTTCGTTCCTCGACCCGACGACGGCCGGTCCTTCGCAGAGCGCATGACCGTGCGCGTCTCGAGCGCGGCGCCACTCAACGACCCAACGAGCGCGTACAGGCCGCACGCGAAGGTGGCTCATCGGACCGACCCTGACATCGTCGTGCTCTACGGCTCGCATGACGTTCACTCATCAGCCTCGCGGCTCGTCGACTGGTACCCGGCGGATGTTCTCCACTTCCCGTTTCGCACACAACACCAGTGGGAGCAAAAGGGGGTCAGGCGCGCATTCGTCGACAAGTCCCTCGGTCAGTACGTACGCGCGCACGACGCGGCGGAGAGGGGTCGTACCGCAAACGTCTACGACTCGCTGGTCGTCGACGATGCGACGGTAAAGGCGGGAAGGAACGACGGTTCACTCGCCGTGGACACTCGCCTCCGCGACGCGCTGAGGAGGATTCACAGAAGCCCTGTACCACAGAATCCGGTTGCGGAATCCGTGGAGGTAGACGTTCAGGCGGCGGTCGGCGGCGCAGTCCTATCCGAGGCAAACATGGTTCGTCTCCACCGTCGCGTCGATCTCTTGAGATACAGACTCGGAGCACTTCACTAGGGGATCAGCACGGGATGCGCCCGAACGTTGGCGAAAAGGATGTCTACCTGCACGAGACGCTCACGCTGCCACAGGCCATTGACGAAGTCGATCGGAGAGAAGCCTTCGTCGTCCATGAATCGGAAGTACTCGTCGATTCTCGGCGCTCCGACGTTGTAGCCGACAATCGGGCATTCGAGAAGGGCGAGCCTTGCCCGTTCGAGTGCGCGTCGTTCGCCGCGCAGGACATCTATCTCGGCGCCTTGCACGTCCGCCTTGATGAGATCGGGGCCGGGGAGATCGTGCCTTTCGATCAGCCGATCGAGCGTGGTCGCCCGGACACGTCGCGGCTCGACACCGCCGTAGTTCTTCGTTGCCTCTCGGTAGTACGAATCTCCGGTGCCGTAGAACTCCACCAGCGTCTCTTCAGATGAGAGGAGACGATGAAGTAGCGCTCGCCCGTTTTCGCGAGCCAGCCTTCATGAGCCTCGGTAGCCTCGATGAGAAAGAACGTGGCTCGCGGCAGAATCTGTCGCACGATCTGTGTCCAGGCTCCACGGTGTGCGCCGATGTCATACACCGTCTCGATCTGAACACCACGGCGTCTCAGTCGAGTCAAAACGATCGGAAGTCGTCGCGAATCGGTCTGTGCAGCAACGACTTGCTCCAGACGCGGCAACCGGACCACTGTCGACCCAATCGCCGATGCGAGCGCTCGTTTGAGGCGGGAACCGGTCACGTGCCTCGCTTGTATCGAGTGCTATCCGGAAACGGCAAATTAGTGAAGGAAGACCTCATCGAAGCGAGCGATCACACGGTCAATGCTGTACGTCTCAGCAACATGCGTCGGAATCGCCATGGGCCGCCGCCGAAGCGTGCGCAGATGGTGGACGATCTCTTCGAAGCCGGAGTATCCCAAGAGCATCCCGGCATCGCGGAGCAGGTCGAGGTGTCCGAGCTGAGGCGACCCGACGAAGGTCAGAACAGGCGCTCCCGTAAACGCAAACTCGGCGACGGCGAGTCCAAACGTCTCTCCCACCCACGTGGCATGAAGCATGTAGTCGCAGGTGTCGACGAAGCGGCGAACATCGGCGCGGTCTACAGACGGAGGGAGATGAACGACTCTTTCGTGCTCGACGAACGTGAATGTGTTGAGGAAAATGAACCAGACATCAGCTCTCTCCTCGAGCACCGTACGGACGGCCGTGTGCACGAACTCGATGTCGAGGGTCGCGTCTCCGCCGTGGCGACCGAAGACGACCGCCTCTTCGGGGATTCCGAGCTGTGGGCGAAGATTCGTGTCCGCGTCAGGCAGATGGACGATGTGCGGCACGACCGGCGACTTTCTCAGTCCGGGCAACACAACGCGTCCGCCAAGAGGACGAACCCGACGCTTCGAGTGCGCCACCAGCCAGTCCGAAACCCCCGCAAAACGATGGCCGTGAGGATTGGACGCGTCGGAGAACGCGTGATTGAGCTCCGGAATACGCTTGCTAACGCGGCTGTACGTGCCCTTCTTGATCACGTAGAGCGCATCGCACGCGATCGACGTCGGCCTGTCGTACAACACGACTTCGAAATGCCTTTCGAAATTGGCCTTGACCCCACGGACAATCCGAGGTGATTCGGCAGGCACGAAGATCCTCACTTCGTGACCGAGCAGGTTCTGGGCGGCGAGGGCATAGTCGAGCATCGCAACCTCGGTCCCGCGCTCCCTGAGTTGCTTGGAGTGGAACCCAAGGATCACGGTTACCGAAGTCTTGGATCGACTGAGGCGCGTCCCCGAGACGGGTGCTCCGGCGCGGGCCGTCGTGCGCTAAGGCGGCCGACGCGCCTGCACATGGGACCTTTGTTCACCTCAACGACGAAAGAAGAGAGCACCTTCGATTGTCACCTGACAATAGAGGCTGCGAGCCGTGCGCCCGCGACGACTCTACCGCGCCGCGCCTCCGCTGGTCAAGGACGCGCTCGGGGCGCGCGCCCACGATGCCCGATGGGTCCCTTGTCGGTCGCAGACCACCTCGAAAGGCCGCCCTTTAGCGAAGGTCCTTGTTGGCCTCCATGTCGAACCACATCGCGAAGAGCGTCATCTGCAGCCCGCCGATGAGCAGGACGGCGACGAGGACGATCGTCGCCGGCGTGATGGCGTTGCCCGCGAGTCGCAGCAGGAGCTCGACGAGGCCGAGCAGGAAGCCGACCGCGAGCATGACGGCGCCGAAGGCGTAGAAGAAGACGAGCGGGTGGAAATCGCGGATGACGTACTTCTGCCCCATCCGCCACCAGAAGCCCTTGAGCAGGAGCCAGGAGATGCGCGGCACGACCGAGCGCAGCCTGATGCCCGAGCTCTCGCCCACGTCGTAGATCGGACGCGAGGGCACGTCACGGACGCGCGCGTTCTGCACGTTCAGGTGGACGAGCATGTCGTTCGGGAACCCGTAACGCGGATACAGCTCACCGAGCTCGAGTCGGCGAAGTGCGTCCAGCGACAGTGCCGTGTAGCCCGCCTGCGAGTCGGCGACGTGCCAGTAGCCGGACGCGATCTTCGTGAGCAGCGAGAGAACGGCGTTCCCCAGGTAGCGGGTCCTCGGGATCACTTTCCACGCCTCGCCCGAGACGAGCCGGTTCGCCTTCGCATACTCCACCTCGCCCCGCGCGACCGGCTCGACGAGCTCGCGCAGCTCGGTCGGGTCCATCTGGTTGTCGGCCGCCATCACGCACGTGACGTCGATCTCCTCCTCGAGCGCGCGGCGGTAGCCCGTCGCAATGGCGGCGCCGACCCCGGCATTGCGCTCGTGCCGCAGGACCTGGACGCGCGCGTCGCCGGCGCCTTCCGCAGCCGCGGCTGTCCCGTCGCGCGAGCCGTCGTCCACGACGAGGATCGTGTCGACGAACTCGGGGATGCCGCGGATGGTCTCGCCCACGAGCCGCTCCTCGTCGAAGGCGGGCACGACGACCGCCACCCGCTTGCCGTCGAGCATCAGCTCGAGTAGGAGGCCGTCCCGCGCCGCCTCGCGGCGATCGGATCGACGACGAGCGCTGCGATCGCCCCGACGATGAGCCCGATCAGCGCCGCGACGATGAGCGACGAACGGCTCGAGCGCGCGGTCGTCTTGCTCGCCACGGCCGGCTCGACGATCCGGCTCGCTTCGACGCTCTGGGCGAGGTTCAGGAGCTGTTGCGCTTGCGAAAGCAGATCCTGGATCGCGGCGCGACGCGCGTCGGCCGTCGTTACCACCGAGTTCAGGTTCGAGGTGACGAGCAGCCGTTGGTCGAGCGGGATCGAACGGTCGGCGATGACCGTCGCCTGCTGCGCCTGTGCCGATCGGATGCGCGCGTTGGCCTCCGCTAGCTGCGCCTCGTTCGTTGCGACCTGCTGCTCCAGCAGCTTCACCTTCTCGGTGACGTACAGCGAGACGCGCTGGGTCACCCGCCGGGAGAGCGCATCGGCGGCGAGCTGGACCTTCCGTTTCCCCGAGCCCTTGACGGCGATCTCGATCAGCGGGTTGATGCCGCGCAGCTGCCCCGCCGCCGCGAGCTCGCGCGTCGAGATCGCCGAGCGGAGCCTGGAGACCGGAATGCCGCTGACTACGGAGGCCCTCTTCAACGCGGCCTCGGAGCGGACGATCTCGCCCACCGTTCGGGGGTTCGTCGCGAGGCTCTGGATCTGGCCACCGCCGAGCGGAGCGAAGGGCTGGCCGAGGTAGACGATCGTCTGCGCCCGCCAGACCGTCCCGCCTGCGAGCGCGAGCGCGATCCCGACGACTGCCCCGACGACGAGCCCGCCGACCGGAAGCCACCAGCGCGCCTGCAGGCGCTTCCAACCAGAGGAGAGATCGACCTCCTGCTCCTCCTCGAGAGCAGGGGACGTAGAGGGGTTCGTCATGCGGCCGCGACCCTAGCAGCGGCCCAGCGCCATTGAGCCGCGAGCCCCTCCTCGAAGGGCGTCACGGGCTCCCAGCCGAGCTCGGAGCGGATCCGCGTCGTGTCGGCGGCCGTCCGGGCGGCGTCCCCCTGACGCCGCGGCCGCCGCACGAGCTCGAGACGCCGCCCGGCGATCCGTGCGAGCGTCTCGACCGCCTCGAGCATCGACACCTCGGTTCCTCCGCCCACGTTGTAGACGGCCCCTCGCGGCGCCCGCTCCATGGCCGCGACGGTCGCCTCGATCGCGTCGTCGACGAACGTGAAGCTGCGGGACTGCGACCCGTCGCCGTAGAGCTCGAACGACCGCCCTTCGGCGAGGCACGTGACCATCTTCGTGAACGCCATGTCGGGACGCTGGCGCGGGCCGTAGATCGTGAAGTAGCGGACGGTGGCGACCTCGAGGCCGAACTCGGAGGCGTACGCGCGCGCGAGCTGCTCGCTGGCGAGCTTCGTGATGCCGTACGGCGAAAGCGGCCGCGGAACGACGTCCTCGGGGGTCGGATAGGACTCGGCGTCACCGTAGACGGACGAGGACGACGCGAGAACCACGCGCGCTCCCGCCGCGACCGCCTCCTCGAACAGGCGCTGGCTCGCGAGCACGTTCTGGCGGACGTAGACGGGGAAGATTCCGCCGAAGCTCGCCACGCCGGGCTGGCCGGCGAGGTGGAAGACGCCGTCGAAGCCTCCGAGCTCGAGCGCGTCCTCGACGAGATCCACGCGCGTCACCGGTAGGTCGCGAGCGTTCTCCTCCTTCAGCGCCGGGTCGTAGTAGTCGGTGAAGGCGTCCCACCCGACCGCGTCGTGACCGCGCTCGAGAAGCGTGCGCAGCAGCTGGGAGCCGATGAAGCCGGCTGCGCCCGTGACGAGGTAGCGCATGGTCGAGGAATGCTACGGACGATGGACGACCGCTGACACCGCGGTCGCGAAGCGGCCGCGCTTCAGGGATTCGGCACGGCGGAGTCTTCGCGCCAGCGAGATTCCGGCTGTACAGGGCTCAGGGAAGCGGGAGGATCGGCTGGAGACCGCCGTTCTCGTCCGGGGCGAGGCACACCTCGGAGAAGTACCGCGTCATCGCGATCCCCTCTGTGAAGTCGCCGAGCCGCGGCTCGGGCTTCTCGCCCCGCGCGAGGGCGAGCGCAAGCTCCGGGTAGCGACCTCCGGCCGCGAGCGGCACCGGGAAGCCGCCGCCGAAGCGGGTGTTGACGTCCGTGATCGGCAGTGAGCCGTCCGCCTCGCGGAAGCACTGCACGTTCGCGGGGCCCTTGACGCCGACGATCTCGGCGACGCGGGCGCCGTGCTCGATGAGCTCCTGGTCCTTGAGGGAAACGCCCTTGATCGACTCGCCGCCCTTCGACAGGAGCATCGTGCGCGGGATCGCGTTGAGGCAGCGTCCGTCCATGTCGCAGAAGACGTCGATCGAGAACTCCTCGCCCAGGCAGAGCTCCTGCACGAAGGACGGCACCTGCGCGTAGTCGAGGAAGAACGCGAGCTGCTCAGGGTCGCCGGCGCGGTGGATGTTTCGCGAGCCGAAGCCCTCTCGCGCCTTCACGAGCACGGGAAAGCGCACGTCGTCGGGCACCTCCTCCGGCGCCCAGCTCCGCGGCGAGGGGATGCCGCTCGCCACGAAGAAGCGATGCGCCTCGAGCTTGTCCGACATGCGGACCGAGGCCTCGGCGTCGGGCAGCAACACGAGCGCGGGCGCGAGCAGGTCTCGCTCGCGGGCGAGCACCGGGAAGTCGAGGTCGTTGAGCGGGACGACCAGGCGCACGTCGTGCTCCTCGCGCAGGCGCGCGAGCGTCGGCACGTACTCGGGCGACGCGATCCGCGGGACGAGGACCCGGCGGTCGCAGTGGTACAGCGCCGGCGCGAGCGGATCCGCGTCGACGCCGAGCGTGACCGCGCCCGCAGCGCGGAATGCGCGGGCGATATCGACCCGCTGGCCGACCGATGTGAGCATCACGACCACGACGCGAGAGCGTACTCGGAGGATTAGGAGACGACCCGGCTAAGGTCAGCGCGTGCCCGAACCGATCCGGATCCTCCGCGTCATCGCGCGGCTGAACATGGGCGGCCCCGCGATCCACGTGTCCAACCTCGCGGCCGGACTGGAGACGCGCGGCTACCACACGACGCTCGTCGCCGGCAGCCTCGCCCGCGGGGAAGACTCCATGGCGTACGTCGCGGAGCGGCTCGGCGTCTCCGTCGTGAGCGTGCCTGAGATCCAGCGTGAGGTCGCACCGCTGTACGACATGAGGTCGATACGCCGCCTCACCGCGATCATGCGCGAGGAACGGCCGCACATCCTCCACACGCACACGGCGAAGGCCGGAGCGCTGGCGCGGGCGGCAGCCCTGGTCGCGGGCGACGGACGCCCGCCGATCGTCGTCCACACCTTCCACGGGCACGTGCTGAAGGGCTATTTCGGCCCGGGCCGCACGGCGTTCTTCCGACAGGTCGAGCGCAACCTCGCGCGCACCTCGGATGTCCTCGTCGCCGTGAGCCCCGAGGTGCGGGACGAGCTCGTGGCGCACGGCATCGCACCGCGGCACAAGTTCACGGTCATCCGGCTCGGCATCCCGCTCGACGAGCGCCTCGGCGACGGCACCGCCGATCTCGACTACCGCGAGCTGTACGGCATCCCGAAAGACGCCTTCGTCGTCGGCTGGGTCGGGCGCATGACGGGCGTGAAGGACACGGGCGCCGTCCTCCAGATCGTCCGCTCCGCGCGGGAGCGGGGCGTCGACGCGGTGCTGTGCATGGTCGGCGACGGGCCTGATCGCGAGCGGCTCGAGCAGCTCGCGCACGAGCTGGGGATCGCGCGCTCGACCTACTTCGTCGGCTACCAGGAGGACGTTGCGGGCTACTACCGGCTCTTCGACGCGTTCCTGCTCCCGTCGGTGAACGAGGGCACGCCCGTGAGCGCGATCGAGGCGCTCGCCTCGGGAACACCCGTGGTCGCGACGCGCGTCGGTGGTGTTCCCGATGTCGTCCGCGACGGCGTCGACGGGTTCCTCGTGGAGCCCGGCGACACCGAGGAGGCCGCCGACCGGCTGGCCGCGCTCGCGCTCGACCCGGCGCTGCGCACGCGGCTCGGCGAATCGGGCAGCGCCTACGTCCGCGAGCGCTACGCCGTCGAGCGTCTCGTCGACGACGTCGACCGCCTGTACCGGTCGCTGCTCACGGCCAAGGGAATAGGCTGAATCGGCGGCGCACGACGACCTCGAACGCCGTCAGGCCGGCTTCTCCCAGACTCCGACGAGCGCGTCGCTCTCGCTCGTGAACGGCTCCCGCCGCCAACCGCTCCAGCGCTCACGCGACCTCATCCCGGCGATCCGAGCCATCAGGTCGAGCTCGGACGGCCACACGTAGCGGAACGGGATCGACCACGGGGCGAAGGTCCCGTCGCGCTCGTCGTAGTGATGCGAGACGAGCCCTTGGTTGGCGACGTCGTACTCATCGAAGCCGAACCGCGTGGGCTCTCGTAGGAGAAGGGATGGATCGTCTGGCCGGGTGGGAGCCGTTGCAGCTGCGGCAGCCCGACCTCGACGACGAAGCAGCCGCCGGGCGAAGGTGCGCGGCTGCGTTCTCGAAGCAGGCGACCTGGGCTCCTGCGTCGTCAGGTTCATGATCGTGTTGAAGACGAGGTAGACGACCCCGAACACACCATCGACGCGCGTCGTGGCGAAGTCGCCGATAGTGACCGGGATCTCCGATCCGCCTGGCTTCGCGCGGAGACGCGCGATCATCGCCTCCGAGCTGTCGATGCCGTGCACCGGAACGCCGCGGCGGGCGAGCGGGAGCGCGATCCTGCCGGTGCCGATGCCGAGCTCGAGCGCTCCTCCCCCTTCGCCGCCTCGGCGAGGAAGTCGACGGCAGGCCCGACGACGTCGGGGTCGCCCCAGCTTCCGATCGTCTCGTCGTAACGAGCGGCGACGTCCTCGCCGAAGTAGTCCACGGGCACGGTCGAGACTCTGTCAGACGGCTACGCCTTCGGCCGCCACCCTCCGGTCGCCCCGCGGTACGTGCCGCTGAAGAGCGCGAGCGGCGTCTTCAGCAGGATCTCGAGGTCGACGCGAGGCGACCGGTTCTCGACATACCAGACGTCGAGCTCGATCCGCTCGGCCCAGGGAAGCTCCGCGCGGCCGCGCACCTGTGCCCAACCGGTCAGACCGGGACGGATGTCGAGCCGGTGGCGCTGGTGCTCGTCGTACTGCTCCACCTGGTAGCGGAGGGTGGGACGCGGGCCGATGACGCTCATGTCGCCCCGGAGGACGTTCCACAGCTGCGGCAGCTCGTCGATCGACGTCCTCCGTAGGATCCGCCCGACCCGCGTGATCCGGCGGTCGCCCCTGTCGACGGCGTAGCCGGCGCCCATGCGTTCCGCGCCGACGACCATCGTGCGGAGCTTGAGGACGTCGAAGTCGACGCCGTCCTTGCCCACGCGCGTCTGGCGGTAGACGATCGGCCCTCCGTCCTCGAGCTTGGTCGCGAGCGCCGCGAGGCCGAGCAGCGGGCTCGTCAGGACGAGGCCGAGTCCGGCGACAGCGACGTCGGCTGCCCGGTTCACCGCGTTCCCTTCGCCTTGTCCCACGTCTGCGGCGTCCCCGAGCGCAGGTAGCGCACGAGGGCAGCCGCGGTCGCCTTCGTCACGACGAAGTAGTAGTAGGCGAGCCGCGCGCCGGGCACGGGCAGCCGCGCCTTGCCGGCTCCGGCGAGCGCGAGCCCGGCGAGCTGGAGCACGAGGAACAGGCGGTAGAACGGCGCACGCGCCACGAGCAGCACGTTCGAGACGAGAAGCCCGACGTGGAGGATCCCCGTCGAGTAGCGCAGCACCCGGTGGGAGACGAGCTGCGCGAGGTAGAGCGGGCGCGTCGGTCGAAAGGCTCTCCCCGTGAGGATGTGGCCGAGTGCGCGCGAGATGGTGCGCACCTTGCGCCCGTACTCGTCCTCCGGCTCGGCGGCCGGCTTCTCGACCGCGACCGCCTCGGGCTCGTAGACCGCGCGTCGCCCCATCTGCTCCATCAGATACGGGAACCCGAAGTCGTGTCCGAACTTCGGGTCGTCCTCGACGTACGCATCGCGCTTCACCGCGTAGATCGCCCCGTTCCCGGCCGTGATCGAGCTCGCGACCGACTCCTGCTCGCGCACCCACATCTCGTAGCGCCAGTACGCCCCCTCCATGTTCGCGCCGTCCGGGGTCTCGAGCCGGAGCTGCCCGCAGACGTAGCCGACCTCCTCGTCGGCCAGATTGCGGACGAGCGCGCGCAGCGCGTCGGGCCTCCATTCGCTGTTCGCATCCGTGAACGCGAGCACCTCGCTCGAGGTCTCCCGGACCGAGCGATGCTGGGCCGCGACCTTGCCCTCGCGCGGGCACTGCAGCAGGCGCACGCGAGAGTCCTCGGCCGCGAGCTCGCCGACGATCGCATCCGTGAGGTCGGTCGAGCCGTCCGAGGCGACGACGATCTCGAGGCTCTCCGCCGGGTAGTCGAGCGCGAGCGCGTTCTCGACCCGGCGCCGGATGACGGCCTCCTCGTCGTGCGCCGAGACGACGAGGGCCACGGACGGCGTCTGCTCGGCCTTGCGCACGGGTCGCGGTCGCACGCGTGCGAGCACGCCCATCGCGAGCGGGTACCCGGCGTGCGTCCACGCGAGCGCGCCAAGTGAGCCCCAGAACGTCGCGCGCGCGATCACGCGGCCAGCATCTCGCGGACGAGGGCGCGGTACCGCTCCATTGCGACCACGCGGTCGGCCTCCTCCTCGACGTACGCGCGGCCGCGCCGGCCCATCTCGTCGAGGTCGAAGCCCCCGGCCGCCGCATCGCGGATCGTGCGCGCGACGAGGTCCGGGCGCGCGGGCGGAATGACGACGCCACAGCCGATCTCGCGCACGAGCCGCGCGGTCTCGCTCGTGTCGTCCGCGGCGACGATCACGGGCCGGCCGGCGGAGAGGATGCCGTAGAGCCGGCTCGGCACGACGTACCCGGCCAGCCCCTTCGCCAGCCCGACGACGTGGACGTCCGCGCTCGAGAGCGACAGCGAGAGGCGCGCTCGCTTCTGGTACGGGAGGAAGCGGACCGTCTCCTGCACCTCGAGGCGCTCGGCGAGCGCGAGCATCTCCGAGTGGCGGGCCCCGAACCCGGCGATGACGATCCTGACGTCGTCGCGGTCGCGCAGGAAGGTCGCGGCGCGTACCAGGCTGTCGAGGTCCTGAGCGTGACCGACGTTCCCGGAGTGCATGGCAACGAAGCACCCGACGAGGTCGTGCTTCTGCGCCCACTCGTTGTCGCGCGGCTGCGGCGTGATCGCGCGGGTGTCCACCCAGTTCGGGATCACGCGCAGGCGCTCGGGCGGCGCTCCCTTCGCCTCGAGCCGGTCTCGCATCGTCTCTCCGATCGCGACGATCCGGTCGGCGCGGCGCAGGTACGCGCCCACGAGGCCGCGCAGGACGCCGATCACGGCCGGACTTCGCAGCCGGTCGAGCTCCGTCGCGATCTCCGGGAACACGTCCTGGCTGATCACGAGCACAGGTGCCCCGACGCGCTTGCCGACGAGCACGCCGAGGTCGCCGATGATCGGCGGGTCCGTCATGCACAGGACGAGATCGGGCGCCGGTCCCGAGAGCGCGTGCCGCAGCGCCGAGCCGAGGTACGAGAAGTAGTTCACGGCCCGGTGCGCAAGCTCCGAGCGCTCGAACGACGTCGACGCCACGCGGGTGATGCGGACGCCGTTGTGCTCGAGCTGCCGAGGGTCGTCCTCGTGACCGCGGAGGACCCCGGTCACGACCTCGACGTCGTAGTCCTCCGCGAGCGCCTCGCAGAGCTCGGTCAGGAGATGCGCGGTCGCCTCGACGCCGGGCCAGTAGTACTGGTTGAGGACGAGAATGCGTTGCCGGGCCACGCGAAGAGGCTAGCCGCGATGGGACACAGCTTCCCGCACCGCCTCGAGGAAGCCCTCGACGCTCGGGCCGTACCCCCAGTCGCGCGCGAGCTCGCGAGAGCGCGAGCCCTGCGTGCGGCGGAGCTCATGATCCCGCGCCAGCTCGCGAAGCGCCTGCGCGGCGCCAGCCACGTCACCGGCTGCGATGAGAGCCCCGTTCTCCCCGTCGCGGAGGAGATCGTGTGCGGCGCCGACCCGGTCGGAAAGGACGAGCGGGAGCCCACAGGCCGCCGCCTCGTTCACGACCACGGCCCAGGGCTCCCGCTCGGACAGGAGAGCGAAGACATCTGCCGCGACGTAGAGCTCGACGATGCGCTCCCAGTCGACGTCGCCGACGAGCACGAGGCGAACCGACAGCTCGTTCGCGAGCTCGGCCAGCGCCGGGCGCTGCGAGCCTTCGCCCGCTACGACGAGCAGGAGCCGCGGATCGTCGGCCGCAGCCACAGCGCGCACGAGCACGTCGAGGCCCTTCTCCGGCGCGAGCCGCGCGACCGAGAGGACGACGACGTCCTCCGGCCCGGCTCCAAGAGCACTGCGCAGCTCCGGACGACGGCCCGCGAGCCCGTCGGCGCGCGCGCCGAACGCCTCGACGTCGATCGTGTTCGCGAAGATCCGCACCCGCTCGGGATGAGCGCCGCGCGCGATCATCGAGTCTCGCGCGAGCGAGCCCGTGACGAGCAGGCCGGCGGCGCGCTCGACGATCGGCGGAACCACGGTCCCCTTCACCGTTCTGCGCCACCCGGCCCGCGGCCCCTCGTCGTGGCTCTCGACGACGAGCAGGTACGGGATGTTCTTCAGTCCGCACCACGTGACCGCGGCCTGCGCGGCGAAGGTGCTCCAGCCGGAGACGACCACGACGTCGGGGTGTACCCCGGTCAGCGCCCCGACGACGCCCGGCGTCACGGGGTAGTCGTGGTGGAGCACTCGCCGCGCGCCCGGAACGCGGAGACCGCGCAGGAACACCGCCTCGTGCCGCGGCTCGACACGCCACGTGCGCCCTGCAACCGTTCCCGCTGCGTAGATCACGGTGAGGTCGATCCCCGAGCTGGTCGCGATGCGGTCGAGCAGCGGGGCGCGATACGGCGTGGGCTCCGGGAAGACGGCGGCAACGCGTATGGGTCGTCCTCCACCGGAGTCGGTGATCCGCTCGACCCAGCCTTCGGCCTCACGACGGGCCGACGACATCGCTCGACGTTCGCGCCGCCTGGTCGCGACGTGCACGGGCAAGGCCGGATCGAGGCGCAGCGCGCCGCGCGCGATTCGAGAACGAGCCGACGACGACGCGCCGCTCGCTAGTCGCATCAGGTCACGTGCCGCGAGCGGACGCGCCCCTGACCCCGAGCGCGCCTCGAAAGCCGCCTCGAGCTCGAGGTACGCAGCGAGCGCGGTGGGCACGTCGTCCGCCGGCACGGGCTGCGCGGCGCCGACGGCCCACGCGAGGTCGATCTCCTCCGCGGCGAGCGACGGTACGAGGTCAACGATGCGCCGTCGCGCGACACGAAGCTGGTACTCGCGCTGGAGCAGCTTCCGCCGGTACGAGGCCTGCTGCTCGTGGACGCGGTAGAGGACCAGGGGCTGCGGGAGGTTGTCGCCCTCCGCGACCTCGAGCAGGCGTGACCACAGCTCGTAGTCCTCGCTCTCCTCGAACTCCGTGTCGTAGCGCAGCCCGTTCTGCTCGAGGACGTCCCGCTGGACGAGGACGCTCGGATGGAAGAACGGAGAGCTGAAGAGCGCCGCCCAGCGGACCTCCGTGGAACCGGCGGGCATCGCGTGCACACGGCCGAGCCGCCAGCCGGCGTCGATGTCCATGACTGCGGAGCCCACGACAGCGACCTCGGGAGTCGACCGTATCCGAGCGAGCTGCTGTTCGAGCCGTCGCGGCATGGCGATGTCGTCGGCGTCGATTCGGGCGACATACGCGCCGCGTGCCTCGTCGAGGCCTCGGTTGAGCGACGCCGCGAGACCGCGCTGCTCGTCGTTGCGAAGCACGCGAACGCGGGAGTCCTCCAGCCCGGCGAGTATGTCTGGCGTGCCGTCGCCGGACGCGTCGTCGACGACGAGCAGCTCGAGGTCCGAGATCGTCTGACCAAGGACACTCGCGAGCGCGGCCCGCACGTACGGCTCTCCGTCGTGGACTGCAAGGAGCACGGTGACGAGCGGGTCGTTCGGCACGGACGTCCCGTAGCCTACGGCGCGTGTCGCAGCGCCCTCCGTCGTTCGACCTCGTCGTCGCGACGGTGGGCCGCACGGACGAGCTCGCGCGTTTCCTCGACGCGCTCGCGGGCCAGAACGACGCGAACGTGCGCGTGATCCTCGTCGACCAGAACGAGGACGCACGCCTCGACGCGGTCGTCGCCGGGCGGCCGCTCCGGATCGAGCGGATCCGCGGGCCGCTGGGACTCTCGCGCGCGCGGAACGCCGGTCTCGCTCTCGTCTCGGCCGACCTCGTGGCATTCCCCGACGACGACTGCGTCTACCCGCCGGGGCTTCTCGCACGCGTGGCGGAGAGGCTGGACGCCGAGCCCGCGCTCGCGGGTCTGACCGGGCGTCCGGAGGACGCACACGGCCGGACGGCCGCCTCATGGAAGGACGACGGCGCGATCCTCACCGACGACAACCTCTGGAACCGCGCGATCTCGTTCACGATCTTCCTGCGGCGCGACGTCGTCGACAAGGTGGGGTCGTTCGACGAGGAGCTTGGCCTCGGCTCGGGGACGCCGTGGTCGTCCGGTGAGGAGATCGACTACCTCGTCCGAGCCGTGCGCAGCGGAGCCAGGATCGAGTACGACCCGTCGCTCGTCGTCGAGCACGAAGTTCGTGCGGACGACGCGCGCATCGGCGCACGGGACGGGGCAAGCGTCGGCTACCTCCTGCGCAAGCATCGCTATCCGCTGCGCGTCGTCTCCCGGATGCTCGTCCGACCCCTCGGCGGTGCCGCCCTGTCCCTGCTCGCACCGGGACCTGCCGCGAAGCAGGTACCACCTGGCGACGCTCCGCGGGCGCGTGCGTGGCTATCGCGGAGCGAAGCGCTCGAACAGCTCCGCGTGACGTGCGAGCCAGGGCTCGAGGGCGAACCGCTCGACCGCTCGTTCGCGTGCGGCGGAGGCGTAGCTCGGTAGCCCGGCGAGGACACGACTCACCGCGTCCGCCAGTCCTTCCGGCTGGGGGCGGATCGTCGCGCTCGAAGCCGTCCGGATGAGGAACGCCGATCCCCCCTGTGTCGCCGACCAGCTCCGGCACGCCGCCGCTACGCGCGTACACGACCGGTAGCCCGCACGCCATGGCCTCGATGACGAGGCTCGGGCAGGGGTCGTTGACCTTCGTGTGCAGCAGGACGTGCGCTCGCCGGAAGATCGCGGGCGCATCGGCTTGCGCATAGCGCCCGAGCACGTGGACCCGGCCGCCGAGGCCGAGACGATCGACGATCGGCTCGATCGGCGCCACGAGCCGACCGGTCACGAGGAGCTGCGCGTCGCGATGCGCGGGGAGGAGAGCCGCGAGCGTCTGCAGCCCGAGCTCGAGCCGGTACGCCTGGTACTGGTCGCCGCCGAGGAGGAGGACGGGGCCGCCTTCCGGCGAGCGGCTCGCCGGCGTGAAGTGGTCGACGTCGACGGCGTTGTGGAGGATCTCCCACGTCCCGGCCGGCGGTCCGACCCACTCGTCGGCCGCGCGCTTGCAGAACTCGCTCTGGTAGAGGACGTGCACGGCCTCGGAGAGGATCCTCCGAAGCGGTCGGTTGAACGCCTCGGTGCCGCCCCCCGCCCAACCCGGGTAGCCCACGCCGTTCTGGTTGACGAGGAGCGGGATGCCGCGCCTGCGTGCAAGCCCGAGAAGCGGGCCGAGGTCTCGCGGCAGCCACGTCGACCCCAGGTAGAGGAGCGAGAAGTCCGTCGGGTGGTTGGGAAAGCGCGTCACGAGCCGCTGAAACTTCGCCGTTCCGCCCGCGACGGGCTCGCCAGGCTCGGGCACGCGATCGTGGCCGTAGAAGACTCTGACGCCCGGGTCCGGCCGACCGGCCGCGAGCAGCCGCGCCCAGCGCGACCCGGCGCGCGAGTACCTGCCGATCCGGTCTGGCAGCGCCATCATCGGGGCGTCGCGCCCGCCCAGATCTCGCCCCAGCGCACGAGGAGCTCGGGGACGTCGAGACCGGCCTCGCCGAGCTCACTCCGGAACGAGTCCTCGTCGTACTCGGTCTCGTGGTCGGGATCCCAGTAGGCGCGGAGACCCAGCTCGGCCTTCAGGGGCACCGTCCAGTCGCGTTCGTACAGCGGGACGCGGATCAGCAGCGCCCTCGGAGTCGACGAGCTCGTCACGCGACGGAGGAAATCGACGCGCGGCCCCAGGTGCTCGAGCACGTTCGACATCACGACGACGTCGAAGTGCTCGTCCGGAAGCTCCTCGAGGACGTCGCCCGCACGGAACTCCAGCTGCTCGTGCACGTAATGCGAACGCGCGAACGCGAGGTGCGTCGGATCGTGATCCACGCCGACGACGCTCGCACCTGCCCTGACGACGAGGTCGTGGGCGAGCTCCCCCTTTCCGGAGCCGATGTCGAGCACGCGCTCACCCGGTCGCACCCGCTCGACGAAGAAGTCGTGGTAGCGAGTGAGCCGATGCTTCGGGTGCACTCCGCCCTCGTACGCGATCGCCGCGAGGTCGAGCTCGCGGTACACGTCGTCGTAGGTGACGAGCAGCTCCCGTGCTGCACGTCGCTTGTCGGGGTCAGCGCGAAGGGCCGAGAGCCAGAGCCGCGAGAGCGGCCGCCAGAGCCAGAGCGGCATGAGGATGCGGAAGGGGCGACGGGGCACGCGCCGCCCGACAGCGCGCACGACACGGCCTGGCTGCCGGATGAGGCTCATCCGGCCACGCGTTCCACGAATCCGCCGAGGAGCGTTTCCCACGGCGTGTCCAGGCGCTCGAGCGCGTAGCGCTCGGCCGTCGCGCGGGCATTGTCGAGGACGCGAGGCGTACCGCCTGCATGGATCGCGATCGCGCGGTCGGCCAGGCCCTCCGCGTCCTCGACGTCCACGAGCCAGCCGTTCGATCCGTCCTCCACGAGCTCGGTCGCCTGGCCGACCCGGGTCGTGACGAGCGGAACGCCGGACGCCATCGACTCGAGCACGGACTTCGGTCCTCCCTCCTGCCGGGCGGGGACGAGACAGACGTCGACTGCGTGATAGGCGGCCCCGAGCTCCGCTCGGGTGCCAACGCGTACGTGCTCGTACGGGATGCCGGCCCGTTCGAGCTCGCGGCGGACGTAACCCCGGGCCGGCCCTGTCAGGAGCACGTGGAGCTCCGGTACGGCCGCGCGCACGGCGGCGAGCGCGGCCACCAGCACGTCGGGGCCCTTGATCAGCTTCGGCTCGAGGCCCTCTCCCCACCCCACGCCGTCCTTCTGGAACGAGCCGACCACGAACGCGTCCCTGGGGACGCCGAACCGGGCTCGCGCCGCGGAGCGCCGCTCGGGCGTTGCGAGCGGGAAGTTCTCGAGGTCGATCCCGATCGGGATGAGGTGCACCGCTCCGGGCTCGACTCCCGCCCCGAGAACGAGGTCGCGCATCTCTCCGTGCGTCACCTGGATCCGCGAGAAGCGCTCGGGTGTCGAGCGGAGGGCCTCGAACGCTCTGTCGAACTCCGGGTAGCCCTCCGTCCCCGGCCTTCCGTGCAGGTAGGCCGTGCCGAGCCGATGCGTCGACTCGAGCCACCTCGGCTGCAGGGCCTCGAAGTGGCTCGTGAGGAAGACCGACTGAGCGGTCGCGAAACTTGCCCAGCTCGAAGGCGCGACGTCGTAGCCGAGCCGGCGGGCGGTCGCCTCGAAGTGACGGGCGTCCTCGTCGACGGACCAACCGGTGCGCTCGCCGACCGCAAACAGGCGCGAGTGCCTCGGCCAGGCACGCGTGCGAGCTCGCACGAAGCCGCCCGCGACGATACGAGAGGGCCGCGCGAGAAGGCCGCGTGCGGTCATCCCCGCAGCACCGCGAGATAGCGGTCGACGACGTCCGCGAGCGCTGCGACCCGGATCGCCGCTCTTCGCTCGTCGAGCTCCGCGACCAGCCGATCGAGGGCTGCGGGCACCTCGTCGGGCTCGTCGAACGGCAGCCCGGCCTCACCGACGAGCTCGGGGTGGCCGCCGCTCGCGCGGAAGACCGCCGGCAGGCCGCACGCGAGCGCCTCGAGCAGCGCGTTCGAGCACGGGTCGTTGCGACTCGGGGCCAGGTACACGTCGCTTCGGCGCAGCTCAGCGGCGACGGCCTCGGTGGAAAGCGCGCCGAGCGCGCGCACGTCCCGGAGCGTCTCGTCGGTGCGGCCCGCGAACGTCAGCTCGTAGCGCGCGTGGTCGAGATGGGCGTCGAGCCACGAGACCACGTCGGAGCCCTTGTTCGGGTTGTCCGACCAGCTCGTCGCGATCACGCGCACGCGCCGTCCCGCCAGCGGCTCGCGCTCGCCGGGCGGATGGAAGATCGACGGATCGACCGTGTTGACGACCAGCCGCGGGTCGGCCAGCTCGATGCCGAGCGTCACGGTGCGCGTCGAGGCTGTAGCGCGACTGGACGATCGTCGCATCGGCCAGCGCGTGGTTGACCTCCGCTATCCGCGCATCGGTCCCGTCGTCGAAGCCGCGGTAGGTGGCGATCGGGCCGTCGACCCGGTGGACGAACCGCACGTCGGAGCGGGCGAAGCGACGGAGCCGACGGAAGTCGAAGTTGAACGAGTTGAACAGGCAGACATTCGTGCCGTGCGAGATGCGATTCAGCTCGACGGCGAGTCCGCGCCGCTCGAGCTCTCCGAGGAGCGCGCGCAGGAACTGGTGACCGCCGCCGGTCGGCGGCGGCGCGAACTGGTGGAAGAGCGCGAGATCTGCACGTCCTCGTCTGGACCTCAGGAGATCCGCCTCCGTCCCGAGCTCGCGCGCGACGGCGCCGAGCCCGCGTCGCACCCTGAAGACGGCCCCGCGTGCCGTCATGCCGCGCGCGCCCGCTCGGCGGCGGCGGACAGGAGACGACCGAGCTCGTCGGTGTAGCCCGTCCACGTGAGGTTCCGCTCGACCGTCTCACGTGCATGAAGGCCGAGCGCCTCCGCCTGCGAGCGGTCGTCGAGCACGTCGAGCACCGCTTCCTCGAAGGCGCCCGGATCGCCGGGCGGCACGAGCCGGCAGTTCACGCCGTCCTCGAGCTGGTACCCGCGGGCGATCGCCGAGGTCCGCGAGACGACGACCGGCTTTGCGCACGCCATGCCCTGCAGCAGCGTCGTCGTCGCTCCCGAGTACGTGTTCTCGCGCACGGGCAGCGCAACGATGCGCGCACCGAGCAGGCACTCCCGGACGCGGCCGAAAGGGACGTTCACCTCGAGCCGAACGTTCGCCGGCAGCGCCCCGAGCTCGCGGGCGTTGTCCGCCGACGCGACGACGAGGAACGAGCGGTCCGGATGCCGGCCGGCTACGTCGAGGAGGAGGGCGAAGTCGCGGCGCGGATCTGCGCCGATCGAGACGACGTCGTGCTCGATCGCGGCATCCGGCTCGGGGCGGAAGTAGTTCGTATCCACGCCGAAAGCGACGAACTCGACGTTCGGCCCGCGACCGCCGAGCCAGTCCCGCAGCTCCTCGACCTCGCTCCAGCCGTAGGCGATCACCGTGTCGAGGCGCCGGAAGGCATCGGCGAAGAGGCGCCTCGCGGCGCCTCCACGGAGGCGGGCGAGCCGCTCTGGAAGCCCGATGGCCGCGTACACGACCGGCGGGCGCACCCGGCCGAACCGGCCGAGCAGCGCGAGAGGTATCCCGACCGTGTCCACGGTGGAGAAGACGACGTCCGCGCGATTGAAGGCGCTCGAGGAGGCCAAGTACCCGGGCGAAGTCGCCCGAGTAGCCGCCGCCGAGCGTCACGGCTCGGTCGAGGAGACGCGCTTCGGCGCGCACCCGAGCACTCGGCTCGTACCGCGCCTCGAGGTCGTGGTCGACCGCGAATCCCGCCGCCCGGAGCTCGTCGAGCCCGTACAGGCTGTAGCGCGAAGGATCGCCGACCGGAGCGTGCAACGCGTCTCTGCGGAGCCCGGAGTCGCGGAAGAGGACGAAGACGCTAGGCGCGCCTCGAGACGGGCTCGGCTCGATCACGTGGGGTAGCGTAAGGCCCTGCCGTGCACCGAACGAAGACACGCTTCGCCGCCCGCATCAACCACGTCGCCAGCGCTCTCGAGAAGCGCGGCGTGCGCGCGACCTACACCCTTCACGATCGCGTCCTCTCCAACCGCTCGAGCCGCCGGCACTTCACAGGATCGGCGCCGGAGCTGGACGAGGTCCAGCAGCGGATCGTCTCCGAGCTCTCCACCGACGGCTACTGCGTCGTCCCGTTCTCGGACGTGATCGGCGACGAGTCGGCGTGGAGCGCGATCGAGGAACAGGCCGCCGGCTTCGTCGCCGAGACCGAAGCCGGGCTTGCGGGCGACCGCGAGGCGCTCCGCGTCCGGGCCGGCAAGGAGTTCGTGGTACGGCTCCACAGCTACGGAGCCGAGCTGGGCCTCGACGACCCGTGGTTCGCGGCGTGCGCCTCCCACCGGCTGCTCGACATCGCGAACACATACCTCGGGCTGTGGTCGAAGCTCGAGTACGTCGACATGTGGTACTCGGTGCCGCAGCCTGCCGACGCCGGCCGCAAGTCGTCGCAGCGCTGGCATCGCGACTTCAACGACAAGCACCTGCTGAAGGCATTCCTCTACCTCGTCGACGTCGACGAGGGCACGGGGCCGTTCGAGTACGTCCCCGGAAGCGCGCCGGGCGGCCGCTACGCGGACCAGTGGCCGTGGCGCCCGCTGGGCGAGAACTACCCGCCCGACGGCGAGCTCGAGAAGCGGATCCCCGCAGACGGGATCCGGACGTTCACGGCGCCGAAGGGGACGATGGTGTTCTGCAACACCTCCGGCTTCCACCGCGGCGGCTTCGCGACGGAGCGGCCGCGAGTGCTCGCGACCGTGACCTATTCCTCGCCTGCGTCGCTCGCGTCGCTCACCGAGCGCAGCTACCGCTTCACCGGGTCGACCGACGAGCTGGACGACGGCGACGCGGTTCGCGCTCAACTGACGTGACTCGTCCGCGAGCTCGCGCAGGCCGACCTGCGCTTCGACGTGACTGCTCCGCTCCGTCTCGCGAAACAACGGCTCGGCGTCCGGCGTCTTGTCGTTTCGAACGGGGTGCCAGAGGTGCAGCACCGTTGCGGCCGGGCCGGGCCAGCCGCAGCGCAATCCGCTCCGTCGTAGCCTGATGGCCAGATCCTGATCCTCGCCGTCGTCGGAACGTGTGCAGCGCGCGTCGTACCCGTTCACGGCGACGAAGCGCTCGCGCGTGAGACCGAAGAGGCAGTAGGCATCGTACGGGGGGACGAAGTCGGGCTAGGTCCGGTCGCCACGGGCGTCGTCGATCACGCCCTGGAAGGAGATATCCCGGCCGTCCGATCTCTCGCGGGGCGCGTGACAGCCACTTAAGAGCGGACCACCGCCAGACGGGGAGGCGCTCGCCGAGAACCCGCGCGGTGAACGCCTCGCTGAGGTCGACGCGTTTCGTCGTGAGGAACCAGTTGGGCCGAGCCGCCGCGCGAATGCCGTTCAGGAATCCCCGAAGCGGAACGCAGTCTGCGTCGAGGAAGATCAGGTAGTCGCCGGCCGCCGCCAGGGCGCCGCAGTTGAGTACACGTGCCTTCCGGAATCCTTCGTCCGGCTGCCAGACATGTCGAATGGGAAGCCGTGACTTCCAGTCGTCCACGACGGCGGCGACCGAGTCGCCGGACCCGTCGTCGGCGATGACGACCTCAAACTCCTGGCCCAGCTCCTGTTCGGAGAGCGCACGCAGCGTCATGTCGAGAAAGGCAGGCTCCTCATACGTCGCGATGACGATCGAGATCCGCAGCGAAGCCATCGCGGCGGCGCGTCTCACTCGGCTGCCACCCGCTCTCCAACGAGCTCGCGAAACCCGTCGACAGCCTGCTCGCGTTCGCTTACGCGCGTTTCACGCAGAAGACGATCGTTGGGACGGGCTCGATCGTTGCGGGATTCGTGCCAGAGATGGACAGGGGTCGAGCTCGGGCCGGCCCATCCGCACCTGAGCCCCGAGTGCCTGAGACGAGCCGCGATGTCCTCGTCCTCCTGACCCCAGCCGACGAAGCGCATGTCGAATCCGTTGACGTGCTCGAAGTCACGGCGTGCGACGGCGAACAGAAAGCCGTAGCCGTTGTACGGCGGCACGAACTCCGCTTGACGTGACCGCCAAGGTCTGCGTCGGTCGCGCAACGGCAGCAGAAGGCCCGGCCGGCGGAACTCGCGCGGTGCACGAATCAACCACTCCCAGGGAGACCAACGCCAGACTGCTAGTCGCTCGTCAATCACACGCCGAGACAGCTGAGCGCCGAGCGTGAGGCGCTTCCCGGCGAGGAACCAACCCGGGAGCAGCGCCTTGCGAATCGACCGGACGAAGTGGCGACGCGGGAGGCTGTCGCCGTCGAGGAAGACGAGATGCTCACCCGTTGCCGCCGTCGCGCCGAGGTTCTGCACGCGTGCGCGCCGAAAGCCCTCGTCCGGCTGCCACGCGTGCAGCAACCGGTCGCCGAAGCGGCCACGCCACGTCTCGACGACCGCGGCTGTCCGCGGACCGGAGCCGTCGTCCGCGACCACGAGCTCGAACTTCGGATCGCTCTGCTCGGCGAGCGCCTGCAGCACCAGGTCGAGCGCCTCCGGCCACTCGTACGTCGCGACGACGACGCTCAGGCTGGTTGCCCCGGTGCGCGTCATGCAGCGAGGAACGGCGAAGCATCAACCGTGATGCGCTCGCCGCGCGCGTACCACTCGCGCTTCCAGTTCCGGCCATCGCGCCGGTACTCCTTGATGCGCGGATCCATGAAGTTGCGGCGGAAACGAAGGCGCGCGGGAAGCCCGAGGATGCCCCGCCGGAATGCTCCCGTCTCCCCTACGCTCGGTCGCCCTTCGGCCGGATCCAGCCCGCTGCGGCTGGAGCGTCTGAGGAAGCAGACGTGGAGCAGACGAAGTGGGTCCGAGTCCCAGCTCGTCGAGTCGGACAGATACCGCATCGCCTCCCAGTCGTACCCGTCCCGGAACGAGGCAGAGCCCGCATGGAGACGCTCGGGGCAGCCGCTTCCAGCTGGTCACAGCAGCCAGGTTGAACAGCTTCGTGACGGGCCGCGACGGGGGCGCGAGATAACCGGACGCGCTGCTCGCTGCGGAGCTCGTCGCAGTTCAGGACGTGGCCCTTGAGCCGGAACACGTCGGCGTGGGCGCCGGCCTCGAGGTCGGCGCGAAGCCTCCCCAGCGCGGACGGATCGTAGAGCTCGTCCCCGTCGACTCCGAGCACCCAGGTGTCCGTCCCGGCAAACGCCTCGAGGACGCGGTGCGAGGTGCCCGCGTCCTTGGAGCGCACGACGTGGACGTGGTCGAACTCGTCCGCGAGCTCATGGAGGATCCCCGCCGTTTCGTCCTCCGAGTCGTGGTCGACGGCGTGGATCTCGTCGCAGAACGACGCCACGTTCCGGATCGCCCGCTCCACGAAGACGTCCTCGTTACGGACGAGAACCGAGCCGATGATCCTGACGCGCACGCCTAGCGCCTGTCCGTCGTCCAGTCGAGCAGGGGGCGCACGACGCCTCGCCATTGACCTTGGTACAGGCCACGCGCGGAGTCGCCCTCGCCCGGATCCTGCACATGGAACGAGACCGCATCGGTTAGGCCCGCATGATGATAAACCTTCGCCGAGCCCAACGAGACGACCGACGGCTGAACGGACACGAGGCCCTCATTGAGGAGGTTGCCTGGGATCCAGGCTGTCGCGACATATTCGCCGGGCGCGACCGGGTCGTGCCAGTACGTGCCCGTGTCGATCGCATTGAATGCGATGTCGCCGCGCTGGTCGACGAGCTTGATCTTCGGATAGATCAGACCCCCATCGCGAAGAACCGTGAAGCCGATCTCGATTCCGACCGGCAATCGGACATCCACTGCAGCAGCGACTTCGTCGTCCTGCAGCACGCGGACCGACCGGAGCCTGACGAGGTCGTCTCCAGGAGCCGTGTCGAGCTCGGGCCACTCGATTGCCGCCCCCGAGCCAGCGAGGCCAGCCTGTAGGTAGCCGGCAACGACTTCCGAGCTCGAACCCTCGAGGACGACCTCCCCTTTGTCGAGCCAAATAGCCTCATCGCAAAGCTGCGACACGGCCTGCATCTGATGTGAGACGAAGAGCACGGTACGGCCGGAGCGGCTGAGGTCCTCCATTCGTCCGAGGCAACGTCGCTGGAACTCGGCATCACCGACGGCGAGTACCTCGTCCACAAGGAGGACCTCGGGCTCCAAATGAGCCGCAACGGCGAAAGCGAGCCTGACCGACATCCCACTCGAGTACCGCTTGACAGGCGTATCGATGAATTGGTCAACGCCAGCGAACTCGACGATCTCGGAGAACTTCTTGGTGATCTCTCGGCGCTTCATGCCGAGCACGGCGCCATTCAGATAGACGTTCTCGCGGCCTGTCAGCTCAGGATGAAAGCCTGTGCCGACCTCGAGCAGGCTTCCGACTCGACCCCGGATCGTGGCCCGGCCACTGGTCGGCGTGGTGATCCTCGTCAGGATCTTCAGCAACGTGGACTTGCCGGCACCGTTGCGTCCGATGACGCCGAGTACCCTACCCTCCGCGACCTCGAACGAGACATCCCGAAGGGCCCAGATCTCCTCGTAGTGGCCTCCGTGGTCGCGCTGCCTTATCCGTCTGGCGGCTCCGGCGAGCGTGTCGCGAAGCGTCCCGTACGCGCCGTGCAGCTCGCCGATCCGGTAGTTCTTCGAAAGCGCCTCGCTGCTGATCGCAATCGACATCAGATGGTGTCCGCGAACCGAGGCTCCGAGCGACGGAAATACCAGAGACCCACGACGAAGAACGCCGCCGCCGCCGCAACGCTGATCAGCGACTTCGCGAGATTGGGGGCGGGTGTTCCGAGAACACCCCACTGGAAGCCGGAGATGACCGTGGTCATGGGGTTGAACGCGAGAACCCACTGCCATCGCTCGGGTAGTGCCGAGATTGCAAAGACGACTCCCGACAGATAGAGCCAGATCTGCAGCAGGAACGGAATGGCGTAAGGGACGTCGCGGTAGCGCGAGTTGAGAGCGGACAGAAAGAGCGAGACTCCGAGTGCGGTGACGTAGGCCATCAGCATGAACAGCGGAGCGAAGACGATCGCCGGCCCCGGCCACACCTGGAACCAGACCATCATGCCGAAGAGGACCGTGAGCGCCAGCAGGAAGTCGACGATCGGGACGACGGCGCCCGCGAGAGGCAGCAGAATTCGGGGGAAGTACACCTTCGTTACGAGTCCTTTGTTCGAAACGAGGCTCCCTCCCGCAAGGGCGACGGACGAGGCGAAGTACGTCCACGGGAGCAGGGCGGAGTACGTGAAGATCGGGTACGGCACGCCGTTCGACGGGAAGCTCGCGAAGCGTCCGAAGACGAACGTGAAGACGACCATGGTCATGAAGGGCTGAAGAATCGCCCACGCAACCCCGATCGACGTCTGCTTGTACCGGACGACGACGTCGCGCCAGGTCAGCGCAGCTGCGACCTCGCGGAAGTGCCAGAGCTCTCGAAGGTCGAGATGGGGCCATCGAGGCGCCGGGCGAATCACGGTTACGCGGTCGACACGCTGCTCCGGGTCGCGATCTGCGGAGCCGGCCGGTGCCTCGACGAGGAGCTTCGGCTCGGTGCTGGTCACCCGCTCGATGCTAGCCGGGGCGTCGGGCCAGACGCTTCAGCGACCGCCGAAGGGTCGGCCAGAACCGCGCCTCCAGTTCGGCGATGCGGAGCTCGAGCGCGCGGATCTGAACGTCGATGCGTACGAGATCCACCTCCCCGACGGCGGCACACTCGACTGCGTACGACGCGTCATCGACGATGGTCGGCACCGTGAACACCGACGCATCGTGGACTGCCAACACATCCCGAACCCTCGTGTCCACGACGAAGGACCCGTTCGCAAGGCCGGCAGCGAGCTGGTCCTCGGTCAGAGTAGGCACTGGGCGGGGGAATCGGAACACCTCTACCGGATACCAAGCTCTCAGAGGCACACGGCGCCCGCCGAGCGTCCAATCCTGGTCGTCGACGATCATTGCCTGGGTCGCGCGGTAGATCGGCCTTAGGAGCCGCTCGGGCTCCACGCCGTCGGACCCGCTCGGCCCAAGAAGCGATGTCCGAACCGTCCTCGACTCGAACTCCGTGCCCGGCGGGGAGTGGCCGTCGACGAACGTCCGAATGAGCGCCTGCACGACTCCGTAGCGCCGAGGTATCAGTGCAAGGACGTCCCGAATGCTCTCGCCACGTGGCCACCAGATCTCATCGAGCGTGCCGGGGATAACCCACTCGACTCCGAGCTCGTCCGCCGCAACGCGAGCCAGCTCCGTTTGGGAGGTCGCCGGGACTCGTTTGACGAAGCCCTCGCGTACCAGTTGCTCGAGCACCTCTCCGGCGTGCGCCGGAACGGGCACGTCGTCAACGACAACGACGTCTACGCCTGCTCGGCGGTGGAAAGCGAAATAGGTTTCGAGCTGTCCGGGCCCTCTCCCCAGAAGGGTGGTCAACGCCACGCTCACAGCTGGCGACATTACCTCACGCGCTGTACCGCTTTCGACGGCTCACACCCGAGCCGTGTCCGCGTCACGCACAGCCACAGCCGCCCGATACGGCACCCGAAGTCAAAGTCCGGTTGCTCTCGCCTCGGGATCGTCGGGAACTCCGTACCTGCCCCCCGGCAGCCAAGCACGCTGGGCTTCGCCCCGACTATGCCGCAGGCCTCGCGATCCTCCTCGCGTCGTGCAGCAGCGGCGGTACCTTCGTTCGCGAAGCCGGCCCTGCCGATCGGGTCAACTCGCGTTCTCCGAAGAACACGTCTACTCGCGGGCTTCTCGACGACTCGCCGTATGAAGGTGGATGGTTCAGCCAATGGAGCCCATTAGGCTACGGTGAGAGTGGCGAGGCTGAGGGAGCGAGCTTCGAGAGCCGTCGCGTGGCTTGAGCAGCTCACATCGACCCGGCGCGGCGCCGTCGTCCTGGTCGGGCTCTCACTTCTTGCATACGCCATCCGGGCAGTTGCATGGCCGCTGACGACGGGCCGCGACCTCGACGAGTACCTCTTCGCGTACGTCCAGCTCTTCGACCACCACGTCCTCCTGCCCTGGTCCATGCTGTTCCGGACACCGGTCACACCGCTCTACGCCGGCCTGTCGCTCGACCTCTTCGGCGGGCGCCTGGCCGAGCCGGCGATGGCGGTGCTGTACGCCGGCTCCATCGTCTGCTGGGCCGCTGCGGCAAGGTACTTCGGAGCGCGGGCGGCGCTCGCCGTCGCCGCAGCCCTGCTCCTGTACCAGGGATACGCGCTCATGTTCCACGAGCTGTCGAGCGAGCCCGTGTTCGCGGCCGCGTTCGCGATCTGGGGGCTGCTCGTCGTGCGTGCGTCGTTCGGCCCGACGGTTGGCCGGTTCGCGCTGGTCGGCCTGGGCGTTGCCGTCCTCGCGCTCGTCCGGCCGGGAAACGCCGTGCTGCTCGCATTCGGGATCGTCCCACTCCTCGTGGCGGGGGCGTGGCGCGCGCGGCTCCAACGAACGGCCGCCTTCGCCGCCGCCGCGCTGCTGCCGCTCGCCGCGTGGTCGGTGCACAACGGCGTTCGCTTCGACTACTGGGGGCTCGCGCGCGGGGGAAACGCGGTCGTCCCCTTCTACCGCGCCTTCATCACCGACCACATCATCTCGCCCGAGAACGGCGAGGACTCACGACGGCTGGCGACCGCGATGCAGCAGCACCTCCTCACGCGCGAGCCGTACCGCTCGTACGGCGTCACGCTCGACCAGCTCTTCCGCGACGGGAGCTTCCGCGTCCACGAGGACCTCTATCTGCTCTCGGACCAGGTCTTCGGCTGGGATTCGAACTACGAGATCCTGCGCGGGGCCGGAGTCGAGGGCGTGCGCGCCCATCCCGGGATATACGCGCGCGGCGTGTCGGGGACGATCTGGGACGAGCTCTCGAAGGCGCAGTTCCGCGCCGTCTCGTCGGGCTCGGGGGAACAGGCGACGGCGGCGCCTCCTCCCACCGTCGTGATCCACGGGAAGCGCCTTCCGGCGCCGACCGAGGGCGAGCCGATCCCGGCCGGCCAGGTCGTCTGGATCTCCCGACCCGATCAGAGCATCCGTCAGGTCTGGACGTCACCGACCGAGTGGCACTTCGAGTTCGAGCACCCGCAGGACCGCGCGCGCTTCCGGCGGATCACGCGCGAGACGGCCGACCTCTTCGCAGCCCTCCCGGACCGGCAGGGGAACGCCCGGCTCGCGCTCCGGCTCAACCAGCTCTCGCGCTGGTTCCCCCGACCCTGGATGTGGATCGTGCTCGGGCTGATCGCGATCGCATGGCGGCGTCCACGCGGCTGGCCGATCCTCGTCGCGCTCTCGCTCGCAGCCTTCGCCGTGGTGGCGCTGAACGCCCTGGGGCTCTTCGCCGACCTCCACTTCCTGCTGCCTGTCGCGCCCGCCTTCGTCCTCCTCGGACTCGGCGGTCTGCTCGGCAGGCGGACTGTCGCCCCACTCCGCACGTAGCCCCAGCCAGCGTCAGCTGGGGGCCGGGCGCTTGCGGCACGCGACGTGGGCCGAAGAGCCCGCCCGCAGCCAGGAGCAGAAACGCGGGGACGACCGGCACAGAGTAATGCGCCTCGGCAGGCAGCCCGGCAGCACTCAACACCACGAGGACAAGCCCCGCTATCGTCGGCGTGGCCAATGCGAGCATCCCGCGTGGCCGGCGCACCGCCAGAGCCAAGGCCGCGATCGCGAGCCACATGAACCCTCGCGGAAACCAGCGCGACGACTGGTTGAGGCGGAGTGCTAGGGACGCTGATCCGTGCCTCGCCGGGAGGTTGTCGGCGAGCTGATCCATGCGCTCGTGAAGGGCGTCATACCTGGCTTCGTCGCCACGATGCGAAAAGACGAGGTGATGCTCGGACGAAGATGTCCAGACGGTGTAGATGCTCCCGTCAGGCGTCGTCACACCGCCCTCGTGCGGTGCGGGGATGATGTCGTCGTCCGTCGGCCGCGGTAGCCGGCGCCCGTTGACGACGATCGTCGCGCCGTCTGAGGTCGCGCCGGCGCCGGGCGCGCCTGGTGCGCCACCGCCACCTGTGCCCAGGTTTCGGAACACCGGATTGCTCAGGAGCTCGAACGTCGTGGTGGCAACGCCGCGCGCATAGACCAATGGATGTGCGCGCACGGCTTCCATGGCCACGTCGCGGAGCTTCCGCGAATCGCTGTGCCATCCCCAGAGGCGATTGGAAAGTGCGATGAGGTCCTCCTGCATTCGGGGGCTTCCCTCCGCGAAGAAGCGATGAAGGTCGACGCCGTAGTCGCGGTACGGCCGCTTGGAGAGCAGGTCGCGCTGAACCGCCTCTGCCAGCTCACGAGATGCCGGACCGTTGTCGGGCCGAACGATCCGGTCCGTCACGAAGACGCGATAGAAGGGAATCGTGGCGTTGCCGTTCCGCGCGAATGTGTAGTCCCCCCAGACGACGCCGTTGTGAACCACCCATGCGCCGATCAGGGCGACGGCTGGAACGACGAAGGCGGTGGCGGATACGAGACGCACTCGCGGCGACACACCGATCAGGAGCGGCACAAGCACCATCACGAGGAGCACCTGATTACCCGGCCGAATCAGCGCCAGAATCCCGACACCGGCCCCGAGTGCAGCGAACCCAGCCACCGTCGGCGCAAGACAAACGCGCACCGCGAGGAACGACCAACCAGCGAATGCCGCCGCGAAGATGGCGTCGGACGAGAGCTCGTGAAACAGGATCCCGTACCCGGGATACACGAGAAGCACGACAACCGTCGCCAGGGCAGCCCGCCCCCCGAACCGACGCGCCGCAAGGAACCAGGCGACGATCGTTGCGGCATAGAGAAGCGAGATCGCCGGCTCCGCCAGCCACCCACCGCCGAGATCGAGGAGTCCGCCGACAACCGCCGCAGCGACGGGTGCTCGGCCGAGCACATACCCGAGATCGATCGGATCCGACTGGAAGAGCTGCACGTAGGCACCGAGGTAAGTGCCGAGGTCTCGCCCGGGCCCCAACGGGATGACGAGCGCCTGGATCCACCATACGGCGAGCCCTGCGAAAAACGTCGCGGGCACGGCTGCACGGGTCTCGGCGAAGGCGACTGCGCGGGCCAGGACTTGCGACACAGCGTCCCGCCACGACACACGGCCACAGTACCGCCCGGCTCGGCCACGTGGCCGCAAGCAGTGCCTGCGATCATGGGCGCGGCATGTCCACTGAAGGATCCATGGTCTCCGTCGTCATTCCGTGCTTGAACGAGGAGGAAGCCGTCGGCAACGTCGTCGAGGACGCGAAGCTTGGTCTCGCGCGCTCGGGCCATCCGGGCGAGGTCATCGTGGTCGACAACGGCTCGACGGACGCCTCCGCGGCTATCGCCGCCGAGCATGGGGCTCGCGTCGTTCGCGAACAGCTGCGTGGATACGGGAGCGCCTATCTCACCGGACTTGCGAGCGCGCGGGGCGAACTCGTCGTCATGGCGGACGCGGACGGTACGTATCCGGTCAGCGATCTCGCGCGGTTCGTCGAGCGCCTCGAGCGCGGCGACGACCTCGTGATCGGCTCACGCTTCGACGGTCAGATCCACCGGGACGCGATGCCATGGGCGAATCGGTACATCGGGAACCCCATTCTCACCGGGATGCTGAACCTCTTCTTCGGCGTGAAGGTCTCGGACGCGCACTGCGGAATGCGGGCTGCACGTCGGGACGCGCTGCAACGCCTCGACCTCCACTCGACCGGCATGGAATTCGCATCGGAGATGGTCTTCAAGGCATACCGCCGCGACCTGACCGTGAGCGAGATTCCGATCGAGTACTTCCCGCGTACCGGCGAGTCGAAGCTCCGCCCTTCGCGCGATGCCTGGCGGCATGTCCGCTTCATGCTCCTCTACAGCCCCAGCTGGCTGTACCTCGTCCCCGGCGGACTATTCATTCTCATGGGTCTCGCCGGAATGCTCGTACTAGCAACTGGACCAGTAGACGTCCTCGGTCGGACGTGGCAGATCCACACGATGCTCGGGTTCGTCGCGCTAACGCTCATCGGGGCACAGATCGTCCAGCTCGGAGTATTCGCACGAACCTATGCACGAGTTCAGATCGGCGAGCGCGACCCGCTCCTCGAACGGATCGGAGGTCGCCTCCGTCTCGAGCACGGGCTTCTCGCCGGGGGTCTCTTCGCGCTGGGCTCGTTCGCGGGTCTAGTGTGGATCTTCGGCAGCTGGGCCACCGGCGGCTTCGGGCCACTGGGTCACGAATACGAAACCGCTTTGCTGACCACTTCTTTCGGGCTGGGCGTCCAGATCGTGTTCGCGTCGTTCTTCCTCGCGCTGCTGACGATGAAGCTGCACGTCTCGGACGAGCGCCCCCGCGGGCGATGCCTGACGGCGACCCGGCGCAACGGCAGCCCCCGCGTCTCCTCCTCGTCTCGGCGAACTACCGCCCGAGCGTCGGCGGCGTCGAGCGGTTCGTCGAGAACCTGGCGGAGGGACTCGCGGCGCGTGACTGGCCGGTGACCGTGCTCTGCTGCCGCCACGACCGGGCACCGCTCCTCGAGGAGCGGAACGCCGTGCGCGTCGTTCGCATCCCCTCGAGCCACCTGCTCCAGCACCGCTGGCGCGTCCCGTACCCGCTGCCGTCACCCCTGGCGCTCGTTCCCGAGCTCCGGCGACGTGTCGCCTCGTGCGACGTCGTGCACGTGCAGGACGCGATCTATGCCACGTCGGTCGGGGCCCTCGTCGCCGCGCGGGCGCTAGGCGTGCCCTCCCTCCTCACACAGCACGTCGGGCTCGTCCCGCAGTCGACGCGCCTCCTCGACGCGGCCGAGGGGCTCGCGATGTCGACGCTCGGATGGTCGGCGAGGCTGGCGTCCCAGGTCGTCGCATACAACGCCGACGTGGCGGCGTGGTCGACCTCGAAGTGGCGCCTGCCAGACGTCCCGATCCTTCCCATCGGCATCCCCGACCCGCTCGTGGGCAGCGCTCCCGATCGCAGCAGCGTGCGGCGTGCGCTCGAATTGCCCGAGGATCGGTTCCTCGCCCTCTTCGTCGGACGCGACGTCCCGAAGAAGCGCCTCGACCTCGTTCTCGCCGCGACCGATGACGCGTACGACCTCGTCGCGCTCACCGACCGCACAGACAACGAGCGTCTCGACCACGCCCACGTCCTCCCGTTCCTCGAGCAGGAGCGGTATCGCGACCTCCTGCTCTCGGTGGACGCGTTCGTGCTCCCGTCCGAGGCGGAGGGGATCCCACTCGCGCTCCAGGAGGCGCTCCTGGCCGGGCTCCCGTGCGTAGTGACACGCGTCCCGGGCTACGAGCGCTACCTCGGGGACGACGACGTGCTCTGGGTCGAGCCCAACCCCGGAAGCATCCGCGCGGCGCTCACGCGGCTCGCGGGCGACGACGCATTGCGGACGGAGCTCGCCGGTCGGGCGAGAGCGGCAGGGCTGCGGGAGTTCGGCCTCGAGCAGTTCGTCGACGCGTACGAGGAGCTCTACACGGCGCTTGCTCTGGGCCCCTCGTAGGCCGGCCGCGGCGGCGCCTCAGCTCGCGGACTCGACGGAGGCCCGGAAGCCGGCGCTCCTCGCGCGCTCCACGAGCACACGCGCGGCCTCGAGCGACGGAGCATCCGCCACCGACACCCTCGCTCGACCGCATCCGTCGACGGCGATCGTCGCGCGGTCGAACCCCGCCGCGGCGGCGCGATCGCGCAAGGACATCGCGTCCACGTACGAGTCCTCGTATCCGACGACCACCCGCACGGGCCCGGGCCGAGCGGCATGCACCCACTCGTCCGGGCTCGGGAACGACGGGAGGCCGCCCGGGAGGTGGAGCGCCGACGTCCCCACCAGCATCGACGCCGGATACCCGACCGCCGCCACCAGGACGATGGCCACCGCAACCCCGGCCTGGCGGACCCCGACCCGCGGCATATCGAGCGGCGGTCGCGAGCCGGCGTGCGCAGCCGACCACGAGCGATCGAGCATGAGCGGCATGAGCACGGCGAGGACGATCGCGACGGTGCCCGTCGGCCGCCCGACCGGGTTCACGCCGTAGTCGCGCGTGATCCCGAACGTGGGGTACGACGCGATCACCCACGTGGCCCCGGCGACGGACACACCCGCGAAGACGAGGGCGAACACGGGCAGTCGCCGCTCTCCGGCGAGGAGCGCGAGCGCCGCCGCCGCGGCTGCCAGGGCGGGCACGAGCAGCCAGAAGTCGAACGCGAAGAGCGTCGAGACGACGAGCCGGAGCGAGGCCCACACACGGTTCGGGTCGTGCACGAACCCGAAGTAGCCCGTCTCCGGCGTGTCGCTCGCAAGGTGGTGCGCCGTGAACCAGATACGCCACGGCAGCGCGAGGCCGAACGCGACGAGGCCGCATGCTCCGAGCGCCAGCCGCGCCGACCGGGGCTCTCGCCACGCCGCGATCATGCCGGCAACGACGATGATGGCGGAGAAGAGGATCCCCTCCCGTTTCGTCAGCGTCGCCCCGGCGAGGAGGAGCGTCGTCGCGACAATCTGCCAGCGCTCACGTTCCTCGAGCCAGAGCACGACGAGCACCGCGGCCAGCGCGACCAGGAATCCGAGCGGAAGATCGGCCAGGAGCCAGGTGCCCCACTCCGGAAGCCCTTTCGGCACGAGCAGGACGACGAGGAGGCACGGAAGCAGGATCGCCGTCCGAACGCGTGGCGCGAGCAGGCCGCGAGCGCACCGGCGAAGGCCACCCACGAACCAGTTCTCGAGGTGGAGGGTCACGGTCGGGGACCCCATCGCGTGGAACGCCGCCGCCTCGAAGGGGCGGAGCTCGGGTACTGACCCAGGCTCGGGATCGTCACGTCGAGCCGGCCGTGAGATCCCTCTGCCGAAGCGTCCAGGCCCGCCAGCGTCCCAGCCTCTCCGGGCCCTGAGGCGCCAGCCGAGAGCGCCTGAAGAGGGGGTAAGTCGGCGACGAAGAGCCCAGCGAGCAATGATGGGCGCGGAAGACGAGCCGGTCCGTGGCGGAGCGGCGGAAGCTTGCGGCCCGCAACGTGTCCGACGGCGAACCCTGCGCCGAGCACGGCGAGGCCGGTCGCGACGATGGTCGCAGCACCGGACGGCACGCCGACGACGAGCTCGAAGGTGAAGACGACGAAGAGCGCCGAGAGTCCGAGGAGGTACGCGACCCCGGCCAGACGGAGGAGCTCGCCCCAACTCCTCCATCCGCGGATTCCGAAGAGAACGCCGCACCCGACCAGGAGGACGAACGCGTTCAGCGCGAAGAGGCCGGTGAGCGCGCGCATCGTCACTGCCGGACCCGGCCGAAGAGCATGCCCTCGCCGCCATCGGAGAGCACCTGGGAAGCGCGGACCGAGCGCGGATCTCTCGCAGCCGAGACAGAGGACCCACCTCGCTGTCGGCGAGGTCGTCTGCCGTCTCGGGAGGAGCAGGAACCTGACGAGAGCCAGCCGGAGCTCGGCCGCGACCGTATTCCTGTCGGCCCCGTCCGGCCCGGTCAGCACCCGGTACCTCGCGTTCCTCGGCATCCAGAGGTTCGCCGCGGCGACGACCTTCTGGCTCCCGACGATGTCGAACGGCTCGCCGTACCCGCGATCGAGGTAGGAGCGGGCGGCATTCCGGTCGGCGCGCCAGTCTTACAGCGCCAGGGCGTGCGCGAGCTCGATCGCGCACAGCACCACGACTGCGACGATCGTGAGGATCACTCCGGCCCGGATGACCCCCTCCGGCCAGTCCGTCAGATACGCGGAGAGGGACGTCCTCGGCCGAGCGCTCCGGCTAACGTCGGTCCCGACAGGGATCGGTCAAGGGTAGCTGGGCAGACGGTGGAGCTCGGAGGCGTCGCTACTCGCCGGCTCAGGGCTTGACCGCGATCCTCGCCTCGTCGTCGATCCGATCGAGGAGGAGAGTGATGTCCTGCTCGCCCAGATACTCGTCGACCGCTTGCCGCGCGCCCCTCCAGAAGCCGTAGTCGTCGAGCATGAGGACCCCGCCGTGCACGAGACGCGGGTAGAGGTGGAGTAGCTCGTGCTTCGTGGACGAGTACCAGTCCGTGTCGAGCCTGAGCAGGGCTATCTCCTCCGGGGCGCTCGTCGGCAAAGTCTCCTCGACCGCGCCCTTGACGAAGTGAATCCTCTCCTCTGGGTAGCCCACGCCGAGCACCGCCTCTCGCACCTGCTCGAGCGGAGCCACTCCCCAGACGTTGGAGTCGTGACTCGCGCGGGCGAGAATGTCGGCCGCCCGCTCGCCCGAGTGCTTGACGTCCTCCTCGCTTGGCTCGGTCATCCCCTCGAACGTGTCGAAAAGGTAGAGCTCCCGGTCCGTAACGCCAAGCCGGAGCAGGGTGAGGGCGACCGCCATCATGCTGCCACCACGCCAGACGCCGCACTCGACGATGGCGCCGGACAACTGTCGGCCGACTGCGTACTCGACCGCACGCGCGAGCGCGTAGATCCGCTCGGGTGGAGTCATCGTGTACGGGCTGACCTGGAGACACAGCTCCGTGTCGACCCCATCGAAGTCCCGAGGGAACGCAGACCCCACTAGATGGGACACAAGTCGCCACGCTGCGAGCTTCGGGTGGAGCCGCCACCACCGACTCGATGCGGTGCCTGCCAGTCGCTTATCCAGCTCGATCTCGTGCCTCAAACGTTTGACGGCGACCGGGTCGCGACTGTGCGCCATGAGGCTCTCCTCGGATGAGTCGTTTGTCGAGAACGGTTATAGCCGTCGCGAGCTCGGGCATAGGGCTACGGTTTCGCGCATGGCTGCACCGGCGCACTGGGGGTTAAGGCGACGGCTTCTCGACCAGCTCGCGAGGTTGCGCCTCGCACGACAGGCAGTACGTTTGTACGAGATAGCGCTCGCAGCCAGGTCAGCAATCCTGGGAGCACGTGTCCACGCCACTAACGGACTTCCGGTGCCACCCGCGCGGATGCGGGTGAGGATCGGTCCTTTGCACTCGGACGCCTCTCACTTCTTGGGTAGCAGTCAGATCCATGGCGAGCTGATCCGTTCAGTCGTCGAGGAGAGTGGCTCGCACATTGAGGATCTTGGCGCGATCCTCGACTTTGGCTGCGGCTACGGGCGCGTCCTGAGGGAATGGTGGCGCCTGCCGCGAACACGAGTCTTCGGATGCGACATCGATCCGAAGGCCGTTGAATGGTGTAACTCGAAGCTTCCCTTCGCCGAAGTAACGGCCAACCATTTGGCGCCGCCGCTGCCATATGAAGGATCGTCATTCGATCTCGTCTACGCGCTCTCCGTGTTCACGCACCTCTCCGAAAGCTTGCAGAGGCCATGGATCGAGGAGTGTATGCGTGTGCTCAGGCCGGCTGGTCTTCTTCTGTTCTCCACCCTCGGCGAGCACTATGTCTCGCTCGGCCGCCTGACTGACTCCGAGCGTCTGTCCTTCCGCGACGGCAATATCGTCGTCCTCTTCGACACGTCTGCAGGCACGAGCCTGTGCAGCGCCTATCACCCCTACGAGTACGTCAGGCGAGAGCTCGCGTCCGGCTTCGAGCTCGTCTTGGTTCGTCCGGCAGCCGCCGACGGCCAGGACGTCTACCTCCTTCGAAAGCCCCCGCCGGCTGGGCCGGCACGAGACCGAGCGGACTGAACCGGTGATCGTGCCGGCCGTGGCGGCACGGGGCCACCGCCGCCGAGCCTCGACTCGAGCCCACACGGCGCCCCTAGCGGGCGACACCCGCGATCGCATCGACGACCCGGTCGGCGGCTCGGCCGTCGACCTCGCCCACCACTTCACGCACGATCCGGGCCCGCTCGCCTGCGAGCTCGTCCGGAGCTCGGAGGGAGCGTGCGATTCCCTTGGTGACGTCGTCGAAGTTGGCGGCGCGCAGGAACGCGCCCGAGCGGACGAGATCCTCGTAGTGACGTCCCGTCACGTTCAGCTCGGCGTGTCGCTCGTTCGAGGCGGCACCCTCGTCGTACAGGACGCACACCGCGGCGCGATCGTTGACGAGCGCGTCGAGAAGGATCGTGCCTGCATTGCACACGACGCAGTCCACGTGCTGGAGGAGCGTCGCGAGCACCTCGAGGTCGGTATACGAGGGTTCCTGTACCGCAATGTCAGGGATACCCAACGCTGAAGCGAAGCGCGCTTTCCAGTCGCTATCTCGGGGATGGGGGCGAAACAGCAGCTGCGGGCGGTTCGCGTGGCGCTTCTGCTGAAGCCAGCCGACCAGTCGCTCGACGAGGCGGCCCTCGTACGGTGCGTTCGTCGGAGTGTTCCCTGCAACGAGCACCACGGGCCGGGACGGATCCAGCTCGAGTCGCGCAACGAACGTCTCGTACTCCTGCCGCGAGCGCCGGCGATGGAACACGTCGCTCTGCGGCCATCCCGTGACGACGATGCGACTGCGGGGGATCCCGTGGTAACGAACGAGGTCTTCGCGCATGACGTCGTTCTGGACGACGTACGTCCTGACGTGCGGAGACACGATGCCCTTACCGACCGTGTGATCCCAGCTCGCCACGTATCCGACCGCCGGAAGCTCGAGCCGGCGCGCGGCGTTGAGGTACGGCACCGCCTGCTGGCTCTGCACGTTGGCGACCACGAGTGTCGAGCAGCGCTCCTGCATGCGCGTGAGAAGTTCCTTCGAGACGAATCGGCGCGATGAAAACAGCCACACGCGCACGAGTCGATCGAGTCTCTCCGAGTCGGGCAGTCGGCCCGTGAGCGAAGAGTCCAGGAACAGATTCGGGTGTCCCGGGCGCATGCGGCCACCGTGGAAGCCATGGCGGAGCGTGTGGCGAACCGACAGCGGGTAGTAGCCCGCATTACGGTCGATCGCCAGGTCGAGTCTTCGAGTAACGCGCTCGATAGGGCCGACGTCATGCGGGAACAGGTCTGCACCGAGAGTCCACGGCACTCCGCCCAGCCGTGGAGCCCACTCGACGGCCTGGTCGGACGGAAGCGCGAGCACAACCTCGATCCGCCCGGGCATCCGTTCCGCGAGCTTCTGCACGATCCCGCAGTCGACGAACACCCGGGTCGGCAACGGATCGGGAAGGACGAGCCAGACTGCGCGCGCCGTCACGTGCGTCCGAGTAGCGCGCCGATTCGCTCTGCGAGTGACCGTCCGTCGAGCCCATGCGCGCGAAGCGCCTCTCCGGGCGTCCCGCAAGCCGGCCATCCCTCGACGCCGACGACGGCGATCTCGCGTGAGAGCCGACGACGAAGCGCATCGCCGAGACCGCCGATGGGCGAGTGGTCCTCGACGACCACCAAGGTTCGGGAAAGCATCCAGCTCCCGCAGCCACTCGTCGTCGAACCGATTGAGCCACGGCATGTCGACGACTGCGAGCTCGACGGCGTGCTCGCCGAGCAGCTCCGAGGCGAGGAGAGCCTCGTTCAGCATCACGGGGCCGTACGCGATGAGGACGGCGTCTGCTCCGCCCCGAAGTACGCGGCCGACACCTACGCGGAGCTCGCCTTCGATCACGATCGGCCGGGGTGACGGGCCTATCGCGAGCCGAATCGCGACACTTTCGCGCGACTCCTCGATCGCCCACCGTAGGAGGGTTCGAGTCTCCTCCCCGTTACCGGGTTGGACGATCGTCACATCCGGTAGCGCTCCGAGCAGCGATATGTCCCGGACCGACTGATGGGACTTCCCCGGCCCGGCCGGGACGAGCCCGGCGTAGTGCAGCGCGTACACGACCTTCGACCGCTCGCTCGCCTGGTTGTAGATCTGCTCGTTAGCGCGTGCCGCGAGGAAGGACGCGAACGAGTTCGCGACGGGCAGCAGCCCGTGTCGGGCGAGCCCGGCGGCGGTCGAGACCATGTCCTGCTCGGCGATCCCACACTCGACGAACCGGTCCGGGTAGGCGAGCTCGAACCCGCGGATACGGCAGTCGGAAGCGAGGTCCGCGTCTAGGACGACGAGGTCCTCGCGCTCGGCGCCGAGCCGGACGAGCTCCTCGCCATAGGCGTCGACCACATACTCGTCCGTGACCTTCGGACGACGCGCTCCGGCTCCGGATTCGGGCTCTCCCTCGAGCGTCTCCCGGCTCTCGTCCACTTTCGCGACGGGCTCGAGCCGTAGCGGATCGAGACCCAGCGCGGACAGGCGCGCGCCTATTCGCGTTGTGATCTCGGTCGCCGCACGTTCGAACGAGTCGTCGTCAGGAGCGCCGGCGTGCCACCGGTAGGTCCCTCCGCCCTCGCGGAGCGCGGTCGGGTGCTCCATGAACGAGACGCCCTTGCCTTTGATCGTTCGTGCGACGAGCGCCTGCGGCCTGTCGGCCACTTCACGCATCGCGGCGAACGCGGCTCGGAGTTCCTCGAAGGAGTGCCCGCCACAGCTCGCAACGTGCCAGCCGAACGCCTGAAAGCGCGCTTCGAGCTCTCCGAGCGAGACGATCTCCTCAGTGGGCTTGTCCGACTGCAGCTCGTTGCGGTCGACGATCACCGTCAGCCCCGAGAGCCGCTCGTGCGCCGCGGCCTGGAGGCCCTCGTAGTTCTGTCCCTCCTGGAGCTCGCCGTCGCCGACCATGACGACGACGCGGCCGCCGCGGCCGAGGTGCCGCTTTGCCCACGCGATGCCACGGCCCTTCGAAATTCCCATGCCGAGCGATCCGGAGTTCGCCTCGATCCCCGGCACGCCGACGTCAGGGTGCCCGTCGAGGCCGCCGAGCTTCCGCAGCCGCAGGAGCCGCTCGCGGGGTATCACGCCCAGGGCATCCAGCGCCGCGTAGAGACCGGGCACGTCGTGACCCTTCGACGAGAAGTACACGTCCCGGTCCGGCGAGTCCCAACCGACCGCGGCCGTGTTTAGCTCCTCGAACAGCAGGAAGGCGACGATGTCCATCGCACTAAAGGTCGAGCCGAGATGGCCTGAGCCCGCCCGTTTCACGGCGATGAGCGCGTTGAGGCGGCACATCTCTGCGATGAGTGCGAGCCGGTCGCCAGGAGGCAGGTCGCCGCCGTGGATCCGATCGAGCTCGCTGTGTGGGATGAACCTGAGGTCAGCCACCGCACACGAGGCTAGTCAGTCACACAGAGGAGTGCCTTCTTCGCCGGTGCCACGAGCGGTTTCAAGTGTCTTTCGGACCAGACATCGGGCGCCCTCGATCCTGCCAGGCGTGCTCCGTCGCACGCGTCAGGCCGAGATGGAACACGGCCACGCCTACGGTCCGGTTCCAGTCTAAGCTGGCGGTGCTTGGCGTCATCAGGACATGTGCATCCGGGCGAGCACCGCTACAGGCTCAGGTGCATCGAAAAGCTTGGGTATGGGTTTCGTGGTGACGAGCGCTTGCTCGACGTCGGCTGCGGCGACGGCGGCGTCTCACGACTGCTGCGCAAGCGGGTCGCCGAGGTTCACGCGGTGGACGTGGAGATGTCACCAGACTGGTTGGACAAGCCCGGGCTCAGCTTCCGCGTGGCCGACGGCGAGCGGCTCCCATTCGAGAACGCCTCCTTCGACCTCCTCCACTCCAAGGACTCGCTCCACCACATGGACGATCCGTTGCGTGCGCTCGCCGAGTACCGTCGCGTGCTCAAGCCCCGCGGCTCGGCATTGATCATCGAGGCGAACCGCTACAACCCGACCCTCTTCGTCCAAATGACACTCGTCCGCCGGCACCAGCACTTCACCCTGGGGCGCTTCCGGGAGATTGTCTTAAGCGCGTTCGAGGACGTTCGATTCGGTGGCTTCGAGGCACATTTCGTACCTGGAGCGAGCCGCGTCCTCGGTCTCCAGAACGGCGTCGAGGAGGCCCTGGAGCGACTGGGTTTCCTGCGCCGGCTCCTCTCGTACAACTACGCCATCGCGGGAGCCTGATTCGAGGCTGACACGGAGGCTGCGCACTTCACCCCCTCGGCCACGGATGCAAGCCGAGCACGTCCTCGTTCAGCTCGGCCCCCCAGCCCGGGGCTGTGGGGATGCGCAGCTCGCCCGACGAGATCTCCGGTAGCGCGGTCACGAGCTCGTCGCGCCAGGGGACGTCGTCGACGTCGTACTCGAGGATACGTGCGTTCGGAATCGCCGCGCACCACTGCGCCGATATGAAAGTCGCGAGATGGCTGTAGTAGTTGTGCGGCGCGCAGTTGACCTCGAAGGTCTCGGCGAGGTCGGCGATCTTCTTCGCCTGGTGGAAGCCGTTCCAGATCACGTCGACCGAGGCGACATCCATGCCCCCTGCCTCCAGGTACGGCCGGAAGTCGCGGCTCGAGTACAAGTTCTCGCCCGAACAGACCGGCATCGGGGCGACGTGCCGCACGTGCGCGAGGGCGCCCGGGTCGAAGAGGTCGACCTCGAGCCAGAGGAGGTCGAACGGCTCGAGTGCCTTCGCGACCCGAACGCACCCCTCGGGCTCGAGGTTGAAGTTGAGATCCACGATCGGCCGCGCCGCGCCTCCGGTGCCCGCGGCGAATGCCTCGAGCAGCCGCACGACCGCGTCGGCGATCTCGTCCGCTCGCAGCGTGCCTCCCCCCTCGTTGAACCCGGGCATGAGGACCTTCGGGTCCTCACCGGGGACGACGACGTTCGTCTTGAAGGCGCCGTAGCCCTGCTCGACGACCTCGCGCCCGAGGGCCGCGACGTCCTCGTAGGAGGCGAGTTTTGGCGTCCCGGTGACCTCGTACGCGCGTGCCCGGGTCGTCCCGCAATGCGACCAGTACATCGGGATCGCCTCGCGCGTCGGTCCGCCGAAGAGCTCGTATACCGGCACGCCGAGCGCCTTCGCCTTGAGGTCGAGCAGGGCGTTCTCGATGCCCGCGAGCGCCTTCGCGACGACCGAGCCCGGGCTCTGCCGGGTAGCGCGGTAGAGATCCCAGTAGATCGCTTCGACCGGGCGGGGATCGCGTCCCACGACGAGCGGCGAGAGGTCCTCGACGATTCCGGCAAGCCCCCGCGGCGAGCCGTGCGAGTCCGTGATCTCCGCCCAGCCGACGAGCCCGTCGTCCGCCGTCGCCTTGAGGAAGATCCACGGGCGCCAGCCGGCGTCGCAGAAGAGCGTCTCGAGGGCCGCGACTTTCACGTCGCCGGAGAATACGGAGCCGGCCCGACCTCTCGTACGCCCACCATCGAGAGCGCCGCGTAGGCTTCGCACCGATCTGCAAGCCACCGACCGAACGAACGCGCGCAGCGCCCCTCTGAGCGGAGCCAAGAGCGGCGCCGTCCTCGCGGCAGCATCCCTCGTCGCAACGGCGCTCAACTACGTGTTCCTCCTGGCCACGGGCCGAATCCTCGGCGCCGAAGACTACGGCGCACTCGCCGCGCTCCTCGGCCTCCTGACGATCGTGCTGCTGCCCACGGGAGCTCTTCAGCTCGCGGTGTCGCGGGAGGTCTCGCGGCACGAAGCGCTCGGCGAGCACAACGAGGCCGACGCGTTCAGCCGGGCAATGCTGAGAGCGGGGCTCCTCGTCACGGTGCCGCTCGTCCTCGTAGCGCTCGCGCTGGCCATCCCACTCCGCCACGTGCTCGAGATCGGATCGGCCACAGCCGTCGCCCTGGCGATGGCAAGCCTCGTTGTCGCGCTCGCGGTCCCGATCGCGCTCGGAGCGCTTCTCGGGTATCAGCGGTTCTACGCGGTCGGGATGCTCTACGTGCTCCCGTTCGCCCTCCGCCTCGCTGTGGTAGCGGGGACCGCGTTGGTCGGGTACCGGCTCGGCGGAGCGGTTGCGGCGACATTCGTTTCCGCGGTGGTGACGGCGCTCGTGGCGCTTTGGCTCTTGCGGACGCGGCTCACGCGAGCCGCGCACAGCACGCGTCCGGCGTTGGCCCCGTTCCTGCGCTACCTGTGGCCGGTCTTCGTCGGCCTTCTCGGCATCGCTCTGCTGACCACTGTCGACCTCCTCGTCGTAAGGGCGCGCTTCGACCCGACGGACACCGGCGCGTACGCAGCAGCGTCGGCCTTCGCCCGCATCGCGTTCTTCCTCCCGGCCACGATCCTGGCCGTGGTCTTCCCGCGTACCGCAGCTCGCCAGGCTCGCGGAGAGGAGACGCGCGACATCCTCGGCCGCTCGCTGATCGTCACGGCCGCCTTCGGCCTCCTCCTCACCCTCTTCTACGGGATGACGGGGCGGGGCTTGGTCGGCACGAGCTTCGGGGCCGAGTTCGCGCACGGCGGAAACTACCTCGTACTGCTCACTTTGAGCATGACCGTCTACTCGCTCGCAAACGTCCTCGTCGGCTTCCATCTCTCACGAGACGAGCGCCGGTATGCGTGGATGGTGGCAGCTGCCGTCCCCGTTCAGATCGGCGTCCTCGCGGTGATCCCCGGGAGCATCGAGGGGCTCATCCTCGCAAACCTCGTCGTGGGCGCCGTGCTCCTCGCGGCACACGAGATCTTCGTCGACTCCTCGGTGCTCGCGGCCATCGCCGGTGCTCGCTACTTCGGCGCCCAGATCGCCCACTGGAGAGTCCGCGACCTGGTGAAGGAGGGACTGCTCGTCGTGGGCGGCGCAGCCCTGCTGGTCGTAATCCTCTTCTGGCCACTCGTCCGCGGGCTCGGCTCGACGGTCGTCGGCGACGGCTCTGACGCCTCCGGGATGATGACCGCGTTTTGGTGGATGCAACACGAGGGTGGATATCACCTATTCGGAACGACACACCACGTGCTTACGGGAGCGCCGCTCGGCTGGGACGAGGGCAACGGGGTCACGCTCCAGCTGCTCATCCCGTACTACCCCGCATACCTCGCAACGAAGCTGATCGGCCCAATCGCGGCGTACAACCTGATGCTTCTCGTCGGGTACGTGCTCTCCGGCGCGTCCATGTACCTCCTCGCGCGGTACCTGGGATGCGCGCGCGTCGTGGCCGCGTGGGCGGGCATCGTCTACGTCGTCTTCCCCTGGCACCTCGCGCGAACGCCGCACGGGTCGCTCGTACACCTCGAGTTCCTTCCGCTACTTCTCCTCGTCCTCGTCGCAACCTCTCAGAAGCCCTCCTGGTCAAGGTTCTCGCTCGTTGGAATCGTCACGGTCGTGTGCTGGCTGACGTCCGGTTACTTCGGCGTCATGGCTGTCGTCGCCGCCGCGGCGTTTGCGCTGGCAACCTCGATCGTGCTACCGCTCCGTCGTGCAGCCGTCGTCCTGGGCGGAGTCATGGGCGGAGCCATCGCAGCGAGCCTGTTCGTCGGGGCGCTCTCGATCATCTCCGGATTCGGACGCGGGGCGGGACTGGACCGCGTTCCCTCGGATCTGGAGGCATACGGCATACGGCCGCTCGAGCTGCTCCTTCCGTCGCCGGGCAATTTCGTGGTGGGGTCGTGGTCGGAAGGCATCTTCGACGGACGACAGCACGGCTCCAACCCGACCGAGACGCGCAACTACCTCGGCCTACTGACCATCGGATTCGCACTTGCGTGGATCGTGGTCGCATGGAGAAGGCGCCGGTCGCTGGAGCCGAGACTCCGCGTTGCAACGGCCGGGCTGGTCGGCGTCGTCGTCGCGAGTCTCCTCCTCTCGACGCCCAGCCCGATTTCGGTGCTCGGTCACGACATCTGGATGCCATCTCGCGTCCTCTGGGAGGCCGTGCCCGCCGTCCGTGTCCCGTCGCGCTGGATCGCTCTCGTCATGACCGCACTCGTCCCGCTGGCGGCGCTCGGCATCCAGACGAGCTGGAAGGCGGTGCGCGCGCGATGGGGAGGCTCGGTCGCTTACGCGGTCGTGGCGCTGGTCGTCGTTCTCTCCGCGCTCGAGCTGACGATCCAACCTGATCGCCCCCGGTTCGAGACAGTGCCGGCGCCGCGGATCTACCAGGCTCTGGAGAAGCTGCCGCCCGGCGTCGTCGCCGAATACCCGCTCGTCAGGTCGAACGACCACATCATCTGGCAGACGGTCTATCGCCGACCACTCCTGGGCAACGCGGGCTTCGGAACCAGCGCTGACCAGGCGCGGCGCGTCGTCTTGAACCCGCGGACCCCAGGAGTGGCCCAATCGCTGGCTTTCCTCGGCGTGACCGCGATCGTCACGCATCCCGACGCGCTGCGCTACGTGGACTCCGCAAAGGACGTTCCGAACGCTGACTGGGGACCGGGCTATGAGCTCGTGGCGCGTGGATCGGACGGGTCCGCCGTTTGGCGCGTCGTCGCCACGGCTGCGCCGGCTCTCGTAACCCTCCCCGGCGGATTCGGAGAGCCCATCAACGTCAGCGACGAGCTTGTCGGCTATCCGCTCGTCTCGCCCGCGGGAGTCGGAGTCATCCAGTTCACCGCCAAGGCGCCGTCGACCATACGTTTGCAGTTCGATGCCAAGCCGGCCGGTCGCACACACGTGCTTCGCCTGGCGGACGACGACAATGAGTTGCACTACGAGCTCGCCGGTGTGACGAGCGTCTCCACGCTCGTCGATATCCCCCGCGGACAGTCCTACATCCTCGTAAAGGTCGATCCGGCGGCGACGTCGCCCGAGGACGCGGTCGTGCTCACGAAACCCCGCGCCACTCGGGCGTTCGGAACGGCAAAGCTCGTGGCCGAGCCGATCTCGCCGAATCCGGGATTCTGACCCCGGCGCGCCGTGCGAATCCTGATCTTCAACTGGAAAGACCGCGCGCATCCGCTCGCCGGCGGTGCTGAAGTCTTTACCGAAGGTGTCGCGGGCGCGCTCGTCGACCGAGGCCACGAGGTTACGCTGTTCGCGTCGGCGGTGGAGGGGCGCCCGCCCCGTGAAGTTGTCGATGGATTCGACGTGGTACGCCGCGGAGGACGGCTGGGCGTCTATCGCGAGGCTCGCGGGTTCTGGAACGCCGAGCCACGAGGACGATTCGACGTCGTGGTCGACGAGATCAACACGCGTCCGTTCCTCACGCCACGCTGGGTCGGCGGGACGCCGGTCGTCGCGCTGATCCATCAGCTCGCCCGAGAGATCTGGTCGTACGAGACGCCGTTTCCGATCTCGGCCCTCGGCCGCCACGTCCTCGAGCCCTGGTGGCTCCGGTTCTACCGGCGCGTGCCTGCACTCACCGTCTCCGAGAGCAGCGCACGATCGCTCGAGGAACACCACGGGTGGACGGATCTAACGGTCGTTCCCGAGGGCTGGACACCGCACGAGGTGCCTGACGTCCCGAAGGAGAACGTGCCGACCGTCGTGTTCCTCGGGCGGCTCGTCGGAATGAAGCGACCGGAGGACGCGATCCGGGCATTCCACGTGCTGCGCCGATCCTTCCCAGAGGCGCGCATGTGGGTCATCGGGGAGGGTCCGCTCCTCGGCGGGCTCCGCAAGGAATCAGCACGGTCCGTCACGTTCCTCGGCCGCGTCGACGCTGGCGAGTTGCGAGAACGGCTGGCACGATCGCACGTCCTCGTCTCGACGTCGGTGCGGGAGGGTTGGGGGCTCAACGTGAGCGAGGCTGCGGCGTGCGGCACACCGAGCGTCGCGTACGACGTTCCCGGCCTCGCGGACTCGGTCACGGCATCCGGTGGTGCGCTCGTCGACGCGTCGCCAGAAGCGCTCGGCGACGCGCTCGTCCGATTCTTCGGGCACGAGCTCCAGCTGGAGCCGAGGCAGTCTCTGCGCCCGTGGTCTGAGGTGGCGGAGGCCGTCGAAGCACGACTTTCAGCGGCTGTCGCGGCATTCACCTCGTCTCCCTGACGCTCAGCGAGTACTGAGCTTGCTCGCGATCAGCAGCCCGAGGCCCTTCCACATGCCCAGCGCGTGTCCGACGGCATAGACAGGTGTGACGAGGGCAAGCGCGCGTATCTCACGACGGGATCTTCCGGCCCTGATGCCGAGCGCCGCGGCACCGACACCGCATGCCGCCGCCACGGCGGGAAGGATCGCTGGACGTCGAAGCGACACGGCCAGGAGCCCGGTGCTGACTGGATAGAACGCGACGACCGCTGGGAAGAAACGGGAGTCGGGCCTGCCGTGACCGTCCAGGAAGACGACACCGCGATGAATCGAGTGCCGAAAGAACGACGCAAGCGACTCGCGCGGCGAATACCTGCAGGCGAAGTGCGGCCCTATGTGGATGTCCTCCCGCGCTGCGAGGTACCGCAGCACGGCCGTGTCGTCGTTCGCGTGACGCTCGTCGTTGTACCCCGATCGAAACCGCTCGAACGCGTCCACGAGCAGGTCGCGCCGTCCAAGAAAGCAGGTCGTCCCCTTCGGGTACCGATCGAACGCATCGATGCCGAAGCTCGTCGTCCGCGGGTCGCCGAAGTAGTCCTGCCACGCGAGCTCTGCAATGAGCGACCAGAAAGCGCCGAGTTCCGAGTCGGAGTCGACGAGGACGTGGCTCGTCCACAGCCGGTCGCCCGCCTCGACCCTGCCACGTACGAAGCGGAGTGCATCTGGCTCGATGCGGACGCGGCCGTCGAGAAGGAGCACCAGGTCGGCCCTCGCGTCGCCGACACCGCGCCGGCGTGCACCGAGTCGCCCGCTGTTCGGCTGACGCAGCACACGCGTCGGCAGACGGCCATTCGCCGCGCGAAGTGCGACGTCAGCGCTTCCGTCGGTCGATCCGTCGTCGACCAGCACCAGCTCGGCGGACCAGCCGCTCCGCTCAACGGCGACCGCGAGGGCGTCGATCGTCGCCCGGAGGTGGGCAGCCTCGTTGAACACGGGCATGACGACACTCAGATCGGGCGTGCTCAACGTAGGCACCCTAGACGCCGGTGTAGCGCCGAGGCGCTAGGGTGGCCGCGTGGGAGCCCCCGCCGACGCAGACGATGCGTCGACCCTCAGCGACCTCTTGAGGTGTCCCATTTGCCGTTGCACACTCTCGCGGGACGCATCGGAGACCGTTTGCATGTCCGGCCATCGCTTTCCGGTCGTTGACGGACTCCCCGTGCTTACGGACGCAGATGCACTGGTGAGCGAGCCTCACTACGAACGGCAGCGGGCGTACTTCGACGCCGAGTTCGCCCGCCTGCAGGAATACGAGCTCGAGCCGTGGCGGGTCAGCTACATCGATCGCCTCCGGAGCGCGTCGGTGCTCGGAGCTCCCGACACGCTGCTCGTGGATGTCGGCGTCGGCGGCTCGGGCTACACCGTGATCGAGCACGCCCGGTCGGGCGGACTCGCGGTCGGGTGCGATCTCTCGCTCGAGGCGCTGCGACGCGCACGTCAGTTTGCAGAGGTCGAAGGCCTCTCCGAGAAGATCCTCTGGACGTGCTGCTCTGCGGAACGGCTCCCGCTGGAGAGCGAGTCCTTCGACTCAGTCGTGTCCATCGCGGTGATGGAGCATCTCCCTGATGATCTCGGAGCCTTTCGAGAGAGCGCGCGCGTCCTGCGCCCCGGCGGGCTCCTCTGGATCACGACTCCGCACGCGCTCGCGAACGTCTCGCCGTTGTTCCGGCGACCGAACCGCATCCACGATCGGCGGCTCGGACATCTTCGGCGATACGAGTCCGCAGATCTGATCGAGGCCGCACGCCCCCTCGGGCTGACGGCGGTCGATGTCCAGTTCACCGGGCACCCGATCAAGGTGCTGCAGCTCGTCGCGGGTGAGCTAGCCCGCACCCGGATCGGCCACCGCTTCTGGTGGTGGTGTGAGGCGAGCGATCTCCGACGGCGCGCCGAGAAGAGCGGCAGCATGCAGGTGAGCGTCCTCCTGCGTCGTGACGCATGAAGCCGACAAGAGCGGCGTCCTTCGCCATCGTCGCGAACGGATTCGCGGACGGTCCCGCACAGGCGCTTCGCGACTACCTGCGCGCCTGCGGTGCCGAGGTGCAGGCCGTCTGGCATCCGCTGAGCGCGGAGGACGGAACGGGCCACGTAGTCGAGTCGTGGTCTGGGGAGGCGCTGACGTCGAGGCGCGTGATTCAGCTTCCGGTGCGGCCGCCTGCCTCGTTCGCGGTCGACCCGTTCGTCCCGCTCCGGGTGCCCCGCGTGGACGTCTGGTTCGGATTCAACCCGTCCGCTTGTGCCCGCGGCCTCGTCGCCCTCCGCCTCCGGCGGGCTCGGATCGTCGTCCTCTGGTCCGTGGACTTCGTCCCCGACCGTTTCGGGAGAGGGACGGTAAAGACGCGGATCTACGACCGTCTCGACGAGCTCTGCTGCGCGCAGGCGGACGCGCGAATCGAGCTCACGGAGGCCGCGGCGACGGCGCGAAACGAGCGCCACGGCTTGGCCGCGGAGAAGCGCATGGCTCACATCGTTCCGATGGGCGCCTGGCTCGATCGCGTCCCGACCGTCGATTCGGAGAGCAGACAGCGACGCCGGGTCGTCTTGCTCGCTCACCTCGTGCAAAGGCAGGGCGTAGATCTCCTCCTGGAGGCACTGGCGGTTCTTCGCGATACGGGGGTCGCTGCGGACATCCTTGGCACGGGGCCGCTCGAAGCCTCGTTGCGTGCGCAGGCGCGCGAGCTCGGGCTCGACGGCGCTGTGACGTTCCACGGATTCGTCGCCGATCATCGCGAAGTCGAGCGGATCCTCGCGAACGCATCGCTCGGCGTCGCCCCGTACAGGCCGGGAGAGGGAACGTTCACGACCCATGCCGACCCTGGAAAGCTCAAGGCCTACGTCGCGGCAGGCCTACCGATCGTGCTCACCAACGTGCCGCCGAACGCAGGCGAGCTCGCGGGGGAAGGAGTCGCCGAAGTCGTCCCGTTCGACGCTCGAGCGCTCGCCCATGCGATCCGCCGGGCCCTCGATTCTCCCGACGAATGGCGGCGCCGATCGGCGGCGGCACTCCGATACGCGAAGCAATTCGACTGGTCGCTCCTGCTCGGCGGTTTGATGGAGGAGCTACGCCTCGAGGTTGCGAGTCGAGGCTGAGTCGGCAGCGACCGAGGTACGGAGGACTCTCGTCTCGAAGAGACCGCGGGCGAAACCGGCGACGTACGCGCCCTGCGTCACGACGACCACGACGGGAGTCAGGAGACCGACCGAGATCGAACGGAATCGAAGCGCGGCGAAGAGCGCGGTGAGCGCCAACCCGATGCCGTAGACGCCGAGGATGACAAGCCCGATCGTCCTGGACGTGCCGCCCGTGAGCACGAGCCCGACCGCGGCCACAGCAGCGAGGAGGGGGGTCACCGAGAGGGCAGTCGCCCGGCTGATGCTCGAGCCTCGGGTCGTACGCGCCGCCGAGCCGCGGGAGCGCGCCTGGCGAACGGTGGCCCGGAGGTGCGGCTTCAGGATCGGCGGCGGGACGGCCGAGATCGAGGTGTCGGGCGTGTAGATCGTCGTCCTCCCCCGCTCTGCCAACCACGCGACGAGATCGTCATCGCGCACGTCTGCGTCGAGCGCGTCAAGGTAATCGCGTCGCCGTACGACGATGGCTTCCGCTAGATAGTCCGAGACCGTCTCGACGTTGCCGGGCAGGAATCGCGAGCGCCGCGAGCCGCCTCCGAGCCGGGACTCGAGCACGGCCGAGGCGACACGCTCGCGAAAATCCGTGTTCGGGGGAGACACCATGGGCGCTACCACGGCAGCGACGTCCGGATCCGCGAAGTACGCGACCGACGCAGTAACCCAGTTGCCGGCGGGACGTGCACGTTCTTCTGCAATCGCCAGAAGCTCTCCGTGAGCGTCTCGCGCGGCTGACTCGCGGTCGGCGATCCCCACGCTCTCGAGCCTCGGATAGTCGAGCAGCCCCGCCGCCGACGGGCCGCCGATCAGGGTTACGCTCGGTGGGTCGACCGGGGGAAGCCTGCCGTGCACACCGATAAGCGCGCGCTTGCGCTGGTAGGTGCGCAGGATCCGCAGCCGGTAGAAGATTGCCGCCGTGTCGACGAGCGCACGCGCGACTGCCCGCGAGCGGACGGCCGACCCGGTAAAGCGGTAGTCGAGCCGGATCGGCATCTCCTGCATGCGCCCGTAGCCCAGCGCACGTCCGACCGCAAGCAGCTCGAGGTCGAACGCAAACTGCTTCACGAGCAGGAGCGGAACGACCTCGTCGGCCACCTCGCCACGGAACACCTTGAGCCCGACCTGCGTGTCGCGAACGTCCAGGCGGAAGAGCACGCGGTTCAGCTGCTGATACATCCAGCTCGCGACGCGACGCGACCTCGGGTAGTGGACGAGGGAGTCGGGATGACGCTTCGAACCAACCGCGAAGTCGAGGCCCTCCCGCATCGCGGTCAGGAGAAAGATCGGGAACCGCCGACGGATGTATGTCGAGATCTGCGTCGACGACCGCGACCCATTCGCCCGTTGACGCGAGCGCGCCGAGCTTGACGGCGTAGCCCTTTCCGAGATTGCGGTCGTAGTGGATGACCCGCATCCCGACGTCGTCGCGGGCCGCGAGGAGCATCTCCGCCGTTCCGTCGATGGAGCCGTCCGAGACGACGACGATCTCGACGTTGCGGTCGGCCAGGCCCTCCGTTACCGCGGCCCGCACGATCGCGACGTTGTCGACGATCTCGTCGCCGCCGTTGTAGACGGGGATGACGACAGTCAGTAGAGGCCGGCGCGAGGCCGCCGTCATGATTCCGGGGCTCGCGGGCTCCGCCTCGTCCTCCGCTCGCACCCCATGGATTCTAGGAGCCGGCCCGGAGCCGCCGGCCCACATCAAGGCGTTCTAGGCGCCCGAGCCGAATGGTGGCCGCTCGATCGCGGGGAGCGCCGCGTCCCCGCGTGCAACGAGCCGCTCGGCGCGCTCCCAGTCGTCCTCGTCGTCGACGTTGAACCCCTCGAGGCCCTGCGTGAGGAAGGGGGCGAGCACCTCGCCCTCGCGCGTCCCGGTCTCGGTCACGACGCGCGTCCACGCGATCTCGAGCGCGGAGTTCTGCACGTACACCTCCGGCAGCGCCTGGTACTGACCGGCGTGCCACGCGACGTCGAGGTCCGACTGGTCGAGCAGCGGCAGCATCGTGCGAGCGTCGTCGGAGAGGAGCCACATCTTCCCGGGGTGCTGCTTCACGAGCTCGACGGCGCGGATCGAATCCGCCTCCGACGTCTCGAGGAGCTGCGCGAGGCCTCGCCGGACGACGTCGGGCCCGCGGAAGGGGTTCGTCGCGCGAATGAGAGCGAAGAGGTCGTATCGCTCCTCGAGCTGCTCGAGCGTGTACGCGAGCCACTCGATGTCCGGAGAGGTCGAGGTCGCGTACTCGGGCGGCCGGAGGAACGGCACGTCCGCGCCGTACCAGCGGGCGACGTCCGCGATCCCCTCCGAGTCCGTGGAGACGACCACGCGCTCGAAGCAACCGCTGCGGCGTGCGGTCTCGATCGCGTAGGCGAGGAGCGGATGCCCCGCGAGCGGTCTGATGTTCTTGTTCGTAACACGTTCGGAGCCCGACCGCGCCGGGACGAAGGCGACCGCCGACGGTTCGCTCACCGCAGGCCTGCGGCGACGGCGAGCTCTGTCAGCGTCGGGCACGGGACGTCGTGCCGCTCGGCCGCCCGGAGGACGCTGCCGACGATCGCGTCGAGCTCGGAGCGCCGGCCCGCGACGACGTCACGGGCGGCCGAGGTGGTCGTCTCGTCGGCCATCTCGTCGATGATCGCCCACTGCGCCGCGGGTCGCAGGGAGACCCCTTCCGCCTCCGCGACCGCGCACGCCTCGACGATCGCCCCGTCCAGCTTCGGGCGCCACTCGGGATCGTTTCGCAGCTCGCCCACCGGCCGTCCGGAGACGGACGTGACCGCCGCCAGCGGAGCGATCCGCGCGAGCTTCTGCCAGAGGACGCGCTTCTCGCTCTGGCCGACCCGGACGTCGACGCGCGCGCGCCGCAGCAGCTCCGCCGCCCGCTCGACCTCGTGGCGCGAGAGCGACTCCGACGCCATCGTGATCACCGGCGAGGGGGTCGCCTCGATGATCTGGACGCGGCCGGCCCGATACGCCACGAAGTGGGAGATGCTGCCCGCGGCGACACGGCCGTCGAAGCGTTCCCGGAGGACGTCCATGTGCTCGATCCCGTTCAGCAGCGGGACGACGACGCCGTGCTCGACGGCGGCCGGGTCGACCCGCTCGACAGCGTCGTCCAGGCCGGGCGCCTTCACCGTCACGAGCAGCAGGTCGACCGGCTTCGCCAGGCGCTCCACGACCTCCACGCGGGCCGTGAGCGTGCCCTCGGGGGACTCGACCACGAGACCCGCGAGCGCGACGAGCCCGGCGGCCTCGGGATGCGCGACGCAGGTGACGGTGACGCCCGCGTTCGCGAGCCGCACGGCCAGGGATCCGCCGACGGCGCCAGGACCGAGGACTGCCGCTGCGTTGTTCATGCTTTCGCCGGGTCGACCACGAGATTCACGACCTTCGGATCGGAATACACGTCGAGCGACTCGATCCCTGCCTCCCGCCAACCGGTGCCCGAGTCCTTGACGCCGCCGAATCCCATGTGCGGCTCGGATCCGTGCGTCCCCGCGTTGACAACGACGACGCCGGCCTGGACGCGCTCCGCGAAGCGCATCGCGCGATGGATGCTCGCGGTGTGGATCGCGGCTGTGAGGCCGTACGGCGAGTCGTTCACGAGCGCGATGGCGTCGTCGAGGCTCGCCGCGCGGTAGAGGACGGTGACGGGGCCGAACAGCTCCGTCCGTGAGATGGCGGCGTCCGGAGCGGCGTGCTCAACCACGGTGGGACCTAGGTACCACCCGGGCCGATCGAGGCGCTCGCCGCCGACGAGCACCGTCGCGCCCGCCTCGCGAGCCTCGTCGAGTGCCTCGAGGATCCGCTCCAGCGACTCGTGGCTGATGACCGGCTGGACCTCGAGCGCGCCCGCCGCCTCGACCAGCCGCTCGCGGAACTCGTCGTACACGGCGTCGAGGACGACGATCCTGCTGGCGGAGGCGCAGCGCTGACCGGCATTCGAGAACGCCGACGCCAGCGCCCAGCGGACTGCGTTGTCGAGATCCGCGTCGTCGCACACGACGAGCGCGTTCTTGCCGCCGAGCTCGAGGCACGTCTTCGCGAGGCGCCGGGCGGCTGCCTCGTTGACGGCGCGTCCCGTTCGAGCGGAGCCGGTGAAGCTCACGAGGTCGACACCGGTGTGTGCGACGAGCGCCGCGCCCGCCTCGTCGCCGAGCCCGTGGACGATGTTGAGCGCGCCCGGAGGGACTCCCGCCTCGAGCGCGAGCTCGGCGAAGAAGGATGCGGACGCGGGCGTGTGCTCCGAGGGCTTCACGACCGCGGCGTTCCCGCAGAAGAGCGCCGGGAACGCCTTCCACGCGACATTCGGCAGCGGCGTGTTGAAGCTCATGACCAGTGCGGCGACGCCGAGCGGCTGCCGCAGGGTCAGCACCGTCCGGTGCTCCATGCTCGCCGTCGTCGTCCGGCCGTACGAGCGACGGCCCTCGCCCGCGATGAAGAGACCCATCTCCACCGCCGCCTCGGTCTCGCCGAGCGCCAGCTCCTCGGACTTCCCCGTCTCCTCAACCACGATCGCCGACGCCTCATCGCGGCGCCCGCGGAGGAGGAGCGCGAGCTCGCGCAGCACGTCTCCGCGCGCGACGGCGGTTCGCTCTGCCCACGGGGGCTGGGCCTCCCGCGCGGCCGCGACCGCGTCGTCGACGTCTTCCGCTCCGGAGCGCGCGACGTGGCAGAGCAGCGTCTCGTCCGTCGGCCGGAACTTCTCCAGCCAGCGTTCCGCCCGCGCGGGCGCTGTCTTCCCGCCGATGAGGTTCTCGACCTGCTCCGGGATCACCAGGCCGACCAGCCGCCGTCCACGACCAGGTTCGAGCCCGTGACGTACGCCGACGCGTCGGAGGCGAGGAACACGAGCGCGCCGAGCGCCTCACGTTCGTCGAGCATGCGGCCCATCGGCGACCGCGCCGCGAAGGCGGCGAGGAACTCCTCGTCCTGGTCGTTCCACACACCGGCGAACGTGAGCGTGTTCACGCGCACGCCTTCGCTGGCCCAGTACGTCGCCAGGTAACGCGTGAGGTTGAGCAGGGCGCCCTTCGAGACCGAATAGGCGACCGGTTTCACGTACGTCTCGCCGCGCGCGCGCCGGAACTCGTAGAGGTCGTGGACGGGCGAGAGCATCCCGTACACCGACGAGATGTTCACGATCGAGCCGCGCCCCGCGCGCGCCATCGCCGCGCCGACCGTCTGGCAGCAGAGGACCGCGCCCTTGACGTTGACGTCCATGACCGAGTCGAACGCCTCCTCGGGCACGTCCTCGAACGGGCCGACCTCGGCGGCGGGCGCGTCCGGCGGCGAGTCGAGACCCGCGTTGTTGACGAGGAGATGCGGCACGCCGAGCTCGCCCACGACGTCCTCGAGCGCGGACGCCAGCGCGGCGCGATCGGTGATGTCGACGTAGTACTCGCGAGCGCCCTCCGGCAGCGCACCCGAGGCGACGTCGAAGCTGGCCACGCGCATCCCGCGCGCGGCGAGCCCTTCGACGAACACGCGGCCGAGCTGCCCCGCGCCGCCGGTCACGACGGCGACGCGCCCATCGAGGTCGAACAGTGGGTCGCTCATGCTGCCTTCGCCCGCTTCGCGTTCCAGACCGCGTCGCAGAACTCGCGGACGCAGCCGTGTCCGCCGGCACGGGTGAGCACCATCTCTGCGAGCGGCATCACCTCGGCCCAGGCGTCCGACGGCACGACGGGCAGCCCCACCGCGGCGAGGCACTCGGCGTCGTTGATGTCGTTCCCGACGTAGGCCGTATCGGCCGCCGCGACGCCTCTCTGCTCGAGCTCGGCGGTGAGGACGGGGAGCTTGTCCTCGATCCCGCGGATGCACTCCGCCCGGATCTTGCGCGCCCGCGCGAGAACGGCGTCGTTCGTCTCCGAGGTGAGGATGAAGTAATCGACGCCGACCTCGTCCAGCCTCCGCAGGCCCGCCGAGTCGCCGCGGAAACAGGCGACGCTCTCCTCCCCGCGATCGTTCGTCCAGACGCGATTGTCGGAGAAGACGCCGTCGAAGTCGAAGACGACGAGCCGGATCTCGTCGAGCGGGGTCACGCTTGCTCGTGCGGTGACCGGCTGCGCGACGGGCTCCACGTCGCCTGCTGCTATCGCCTCGTCCTCCGCGAGCGGCCGGACGAGCGTCCGCCCGAGGAGTTCGTCCAGCTCGTACGGGCGCAGACCGCCGTCCGCGGGCGACTTCGCGACGAGATCGCCCTGGTCGAGAACGTGGCCCGCGGAAAGGTCGCGTGCCGCGACGAGCTTCTTGCCCATCTTCTCGAGCGGCCGCTCCTCGCTCCCGAGCGGGCGCTTCACGCCGTCGCCGAGCGCGTCGGGAACGCGGTGGAGGTCGCGGACGAGACGGCGCATGCCTTCCGGCATCAGGGAGAAGGCGTGGTCGGAGCCCTTCCACGCGTGGTTGAGCGTGAAGTGCTTCTCGATGACGCGCGCGCCGAGCATGTAGCCGACGACCGACATCGCGATCCCGCTCTGATGGTCGGAGAGCCCGATGACGAGCTCGGGGAAGCGCTCGCGGTACGTCTCGATGACGCCGAGGTTGAGCTCCTCCACCTCGCACGGATACGCGGCGGTGCACTGGAGCACGCAGAGCTGCTCGTTGAGCGGGAGGATCGCGTCGACCGCCCGCTCGACGTCCTCCATCGTCCCGCCGCCCGTCGAGACGAACATCGGGGCGGCCGAGCTTCGCGACGTACCGGAGCAGCGGCACGTTCGTGAGGTCTCCCGAGGCGATCTTGAACGCCGGCATGCCGAGCTCTGCGAGGAAGTCGGCGCTCGACTCGTCGAAGACGGTCCCGAAGAGCGTGATCCCCTCCTCCTTCGAGAACTCGCGCAGCTCGAGCCAGTCGGCCGCCGACAGCTCGAGCGCCTCGCGGTGCTCGCCGTACGTCCGCCCGAAGGAGTGCTCGTTGTCGTACGGCGCGTCGTAGAGCGCCCGCGTGTACAGCGTCCGGTTGTCGCGCTTCTGCAGCTTGACGGCGTCGGCGCCGCACTCCCGCGCGGAGCGGACGAGCGCCTTCGCCTTCTCGAGCTCGCCCTGGTGGTTGTGGCCGATCTCGGCGATGACGTACGCCGGCCCGTTCCTCGTGATGACTCGCCCGTCGACGACCAGCTCGCGCACGGGGCGATGGTACTAGCGAAGCGCGAAGCCGGGACACGATCACGTGCCGACGCGCTCGCGCTCGACCCCGAGTCCCGCGACGGACTTGCTCGCGGCGCCGTCCCACGCCGTGTCGACAGCTGCCTCGGGATGGAGCAGCACCGTCCGGACGCCGAGTCGTCGGAGTACCGCCACAGAGTGCGAGTCCGGGAAGCCGGCGATCTGCTTGCGGAGCGCGTCGTACCCGTCCGGATCGAAGCCGCCTGCACCGTTGACTGTCGGAGGGAAGCCAGCCGTGGAGAAGTAGCTGTAGCGCAGATCGTCTCTGAAGCCGGCCGGCAGGTTGAGCTGCGGCGCGGCCTCGAGCCTCACTGCCGCCGGCGGCCGGGGCACTCGCGGGTGCGCGAGCGGCCCGATGCCCTCGATCAGGATGACGACGACGAGGAGGCCCGTCGCGAGCTCGGCGAACCGCGCCCCTCGTCTCCGCGCGAGCGAGCAGCGACGACGCAGACGCCAGCTCCGGCGAGGAGCGCGAGCCCGAGCGAGGTGAGCGTGTTGATCCGACCCGGTGTCCGCACGCCGTCCCACCCAGGGGCGAAGTCGAACAGGAAACGGTACGGCGTCAGGTAACGGTTCGGTCCGTCGACGTCACGCACGCCGAGCGAGAGGAGCGCGCAGATCACCACGCCTGCCGCGAGGCCGATCCGTAGCTTTCGCGAGAGAACCGATCCGAAGACGCCGAACAGCACGAGCACGGAAACCGCAAGCCCTGGGAACAGCGACTCCTCGTCGGGCGCTGGCAACGGTGCTCGGGCGCGCAACGTCGCGCCACCCCAGACCAAGCTCTCCTCCGGCGCCGAAAGGAAGCTCCGGGGATGCTCGGCGAGAAGGACTGCACGTACGGCACCGTCCGACGGGCCTCCGGGTGCGCGTCGAGGACGCGCAGGTACGGCCGTGCCATGAGGCCGGACACGAGACGTAGGCGATCAGCCCGAACGCGGTCGCGATGAGCACGCGACGTCCGGGCCTTGGGAGCCACGACCTCCACACGCCGACGAGAAAGACGACCGCGAGCACGAGGAGCAGGTAGGCCAGCTGGAGACCGAGCGTGAAGCCGAGCGTCATCTGCCAGGCGGCCACGAGCCATCCGGCCACCACCGTCCCGGGGCTGCGCCGCCGGTAGCCACGTAGCAATAGGAAGAGTGCGAGCGGGATCCCTCCGCTCGAGAGCACGTGGAGGTGGCCGTTCTGCGAGAGCTTCCACGGCGCGTACGCGAACGCGGCGCCGGCGGCCGCCGCACCGGGCCACCCGATCCCGAGCTCGCGGGCGAGGAGGTACGCGCCGAGAAACGCGAGCGCGTATGCGAAGAGGAAGAGCACGTTGTAGCCGAGAAGCGCGGCGTGCGGGCTCGCCTGCGCCACCAGCGCAACGGGCGCGTAGCCGACGAGCGCATCGGAGAAGGCGAGCGTGTCGTCGTACGGCCAGAACGTGTTCGCCTGCCACAGGTCTCCGGGTGCGTGCAGGAGCGCGTGCCCGATCCACGCCACCTGCCACGTCTGGAGCAGAGGATCGCCCAGGTCCTTCCCGATGTCGCTGCCCAGATGGAGGACCAGTGGCCAGGTCATCACCACCGCCAGGACGATTCCTGAAGCGGCGGCGACGAGCGCCTCGCGCCAGGTGAGCTCCCGCGTCATGCGCTAGGCCTGCTCACGAGCGCTGCGACGCTGCGCGAAATGCGTCGCACCGCGAACGCCCAGCGCGACCGCGCCGAACAGGGTCGTCGGGACGTACCACGCAGCATGCACCAGGATCGTGAACGCGAGCGCCGGCTCGTGGTCGACGTCCAGCAGGCCGAGCGATGCAACGCCGAGCCATTCGTAGGTGCCCACGTAGCCGGGCGAGGACGGCACCGCCGACCCGAGGTTCAGCACCGCGGTCACGAAGAGCGCCTCCGTCAACGAGAGCTCGATGCCGAGCGAGCGGGCCACGAGATATGCGGCGCCCGCCCACGTCACCCACGCGGCCACGCTCAGCCCGAGCCAGACGACGATGTGGCGCCGCCCGAACGGCTCGGCGAGGCGCTCCACGGTGTCCCGCACGAGGCGGCGGACGAACCCGCGCTCGCGACGGTCGCGCTCGCGCTTGCCGATGTAGACGCGCGCGAAGAGCAGCACGCCGGCGATGCCGAGAACGACCACCGCGCCGGCCGCTGCGAGCTGCCACAGCCAGGCGGAGCTCGCAACCGCAGCGATCCCGACGATGAGCAGTCCGACCAGGACGACGACGTCGAACGCTCGATCGAGGATGACCGTTCCGAAGGCCGTTCCGTAGGGCATGCCCGCGTCGAGCCCCAGCCAGCGTGCCCGCAGGAAGTCGCCCACCCGGCCAGGGAGGACGTTGTTCACTGCGACGCCGCTGACCGTCATCTCGTAGAAGCGCGGGACGGACACCGTGGGCGTCGCCGCGATTCGCCGCCAGCGCACGGCTTGCAGCAGGTAGACGGTCGCAAAGGCAGCGATCGCGAGAGCGACGAGACCGATGTCCGCGTGGCGCAGCGTGTCCCATACCGCGTCCGCGTCGGCGTTGCGAACAGCGAGCCAGAGGAAGACGATGCCGATCGGAACGCCGACGAGCGCGACCACGGTACGGAGACGCCCTGACGACACCGTGGCGAATCTACCCGTGCCCTCGGGCGGCCCCGGTCAGGCGAGAGCGTCCCGATGAGCGCGAATCGTGGACTCCGTCGCCAGCTTCCACGAGAAGCGCTCACTGGCAGCTGCACGCGCCGACGTACCCAGACGACGCCTCAGCTCCGGGTCCCCGAGCAAGCGCTCGATCGCATCGCGGAGCGCTGCGGGATCTCGTGGCGGGACGAGGAGACCCGTGACTCCGTCCTCGACGGCGTCGGTCAGTCCTCCCACGGCGGTCGCGACGACCGGTCGGCCGTGGGCCATCGCCTCGCGCGCGACCACTCCGTACCCCTCTCGGCGCGAGGGGCAGACGACGACGGCAGCGCGGTCGTAGTACGCACCGAGCTCCGAGGGCGCGACGAAGCCGACCGCCTCGGGCACCCGCTCGCGCAGCGGACCGTCGCCCACGACGACGCGGGGCGCGCCCTCGGTCGCCTCCAGGAAGTCCTCGATGCCCTTCTCCTCCGAGAGGCGACCCACGAACAGAACGTGCGGCGGGTCGTCCGGGGGGCGAACCGCGCTCGGGATCCGGACACCCGGCGGCACGAGCCACGTGTCGCGCGCCCCCAGCTCACCCGCCGCGATCGCCAACGCCTGGGAGGGGCAGAGAACGAGTCGCGCACGCCGCAGCAGTCGACGCGCGAACCAGGGAACGCGTTTGGCGAGCTCGACGTCCGTCCCCCAGAGCTGGACGACGAACGGCTTCCGCGTCAGGAGCGCGGGCAGCACGGACGGAAGCCAGTGCGCGTGCACGAGGTCGGACGTCCGAGCCGAGCGACGCGCTGCGGCGGCATACGACGCGAGGAATGCGGGCACGAGCATCGCCTTCCACGGGCTCGCCTTGAGATTCCCCACGATCCCGTGCCCGTACGCGAGCCCGAAGTGCCGGAACGACGCGGGCGAGACGACATCGACCTCCACTCCGGCCGCTCGGAGGTGGTCCACCGCGTCGCGCACGAACACCCCCGCGACGTCGTCCGGCCCGCGCGGGTACGACGTCGTCAGGACGGTGACCCTCATTCGCGCCGCGCGCTCAAGGCGACGACCGGGAGCACCACCGCCAGCGTCGCGAACACGTAGAAGTAGTAGAAGGTCATCGTGAGGTAGAAGACGTTGGCGACGAGCGTCGCGACGAGCGCGGCCGTCATCCCCCACGCGACCGGCCGGATCCGTGCCGCGAGCGGGTCGCCGGCGGCGCCGAGCTCGCGGCCGATCCGCCGCGCTGCCCCGAGCCGGCGGAAGATCCAGATGACGAACACCGCCAGGAGCGCGGCGCCCACGAGCCCTGTCTCCACGATCGTCGCGACGTAGAACGAGTGCGGCCCGAAGTCGGGCCGGCCCGTGACGAACTCGTAGTACACGGCGAAGTTGTTCAGCCCGAGCCCGAGGAACGGGTGGGTCGAGAGGATGTCCGGGATGAACGAGTAGACGGCGAAGTGCGGCGAGGCGGCACCGCGGCTCGTGTTCGTCCGGGCGCGAAGGACGGTGAGGAAGAAGTCGAGCCGGATGACGACGATGGTCGCCACCACGAGCGCGACGGCCGCCAGTGGCACGAGGAGGGCGGGGCGACGGAGGTGGCGGCGGTAGGGCAACGCGAGGATGAGCGCACCGCAGCCGAGGCCCAGGAGCGCGCTGCGTGAGAGCGTGGCGAGCTCCACGAGGAGGAGGAACGCGAGCGAGACCGCGAGCGGCGTCCTCAGGCGGTGTCCCGGCTCGAGCCGCAGGTAGAGCGGCGTCAGCACGAGGAGCGGGATGACGAGCTCTATCCCGAGGTGGTTGGGGTCGCCGGTGAGCGCGTTCGGCCGGAAGACCTGCTGCGTCCCACCCACCGCGCCGAACACGTTGATCCCGGTCTGCCGGGAGGTGATGGGCTGGATGAGCAGCTCGTCGAGGTTGACGCCCCCTTCCGCGAGGACGAGCTGGACGACGCCGTAGACCGCGTCGAGCCCGATCCCGCCGAGGAACGCCGCCAGCGCGACCCAGTAGAAGCGGATCCCGCGGCGCGCGAGGAGAGCGACACCCGTGACGAGGAAGCCGAAATGGAGGACGAACTTCACCATCCCTTTCGCCCACTGCGCGAGCGCCTCCGACGTGTCCAGGCTGTAGAAGCCGGCGAGGTAGAGGAGCGCGAAGGCGCAGAAGAACCCGAACGCGACCATAGCGGTGCGCGTGAACCGGACGTCGTTCCGCTCGAAGCGGTCCCACGCGAACAGGACGAGGAAGACCGAGGTGAGGACGTCCGAGAGCGTCAGCGAGCCCGCGAGCTCCCACTGGAGCTTGTGGAACGTGACCGTGAAGATCGTGAGGAGGAAGAGCCCCTCGATCACGGGCTGGGCGAGGATGCGCTCACGCGCAGGGGCATGAGGGAGCGGCAGCGCCTGGCTCGTCACACGATCTCCTCGAGCAGGCGTGCCATTTCCTCGACGCGCGCGCGCCGCGACAGACGCTCCTCGTCGCGCTCGGAGAGCTCCACCGAAGGCAGGCCGCCGTTCGTGAACCGCGCGTGCAGGTCGACAAGCGCGTGCCTGATCGCCTCGATGTCGTCCGGCGCCGCGACGATCCCGGACCCGGTCTCGCGAACGAGCTCGGCGGCCGCCCCGTCGGGCGGGACGACGGCGAGGATCGGGCGCCCCGCAGCGATGTACTCGAATACCTTCCCGGACAGGACTCCCCGTCCTCGCCCGCCTGCGTCAGGCACGAGTAGCAGCAACGCCTCCGACTCGCGCTGGAGCCGCAGCGAGTCGGCGCGAGGGAGGTAGTCCACGAGTTCGAGCCGGTCGCCGAGGTCGAGCGACTCCGCCCACTCGCGATCCGACGAGCGGAAGTCCCCGACGAACCGGGCGACCCCGTCCAGATCGGCGTCGTGGAACGCCTGGAGGAACGGACGCGGGTCGCGGCGCCCGAAGAAGCTGCCCGTGTGCGTGATGCGGAATCGGTTCCCCGGCTTGTACTCGAGACCGGCGAAGTCGTCGAAGTCGCAGCCGTTTGCGACGACGCGCACGGTCCCGCGGGCTTCGAGCCCGCGCACCTCGTCCGCGATCGCCTCGGAGACACAAGTCACGGCATCGGCCCGGCCGGCGACGAGACGCGCAACCTGCTCGTTCACCGCCTGGCGCGCGCGTGCCGCGGTCGTGTCGTCGCGGCGATGCTGGTTCGCGACGATCGGGTCGCGCAGATCGGCGATCCACCGTGCTCCGGTCGCCCGCTGCGCGGCCGCACCGACGAAGTGGACCGACGTCGGGGGCGACGTCGTGATCACAGCGTCGATGCCCTCGCTGCGAGCGATACGGATTGCGGCCGGAATGGCGGTGAGGTTCCAGGTCACGCTCGCGTCCGGCAGCAGCAGGCGTCGCGCCGTGACCTGCGCCTGCACCAGCACGCGGCCGAGCCCATCGGCAGCCTGCAGCTCCTCGGCGGGCTTCCGTGCGCGGGGGCCGAGGTAATGCGCCCGATGCACCCAGGCCTGGGTCGGCACGCGCAGGTCGGGATCGCGGTGCACCCACTTCGGGTCGTCCGGTGCGAGGACGTGAGTCTCGATGCCGAGCGCGGGCAGGTACTGGGCGAACTTGAGCGGGCGCTGCACCCCGCCGCCGCCCGCGGGCGGGAAGTACATCGTCACGAGCAGCACCTTCACGGCCGCGAAGCGTAGACCGGTGGCTCAGATGGCTGCGCCGACCTCCCTGGCTGCCGCGATCGTCACGTCGATCTCGGCGTCACCGTGCGCCGTCGACACGAACCCGGCCTCGAACTGCGACGGAGCCAGATAGACGCCGCGGTCGAGCATCCCCTGGTGGAAAGAGGCGAAGCGGTTCACGTCCGCGGTCCTCGCCGTGCCCCAGCTCGTCACGGGCACCTCTGCGAAGAAGAGGCCGAACATCGAGCCCGCCCTCACGACCTGCACGCCGTCGAGCGAGCGGAGTCCTGCCTCGAGGCGGGCCGCAACGCGTTCGAGCTCGTCCCACACGCCCGGCTCGGCGAGGGCGCGTAGCGTCTCAATGCCCGCCGTCATGGCCAGTGGGTTCCCGGACAGCGTTCCCGCCTGGTAGACGGGCCCCGCCGGGGCCACGAGCTCCATGAGCTCGCGCCGCCCGCCATAGGCGCCGACCGGGAGGCCTCCGCCGATCACCTTCCCGAGCGTCGTCAGGTCGGGCGCGATGCCGTAGAGGGCTTGTGCGCCGCCGGGATGGACGCGGAAGCCGGTCATCACCTCGTCGAAGACGAGAAGCGCCCCGTGCGCCGACGTCAGCTCGCGGAGGCCCTCGAGGAAGCCCGGCTGCGGGAGGACGAGCCCCATGTTCCCGGCGACCGGCTCCACGATCACGGCCGCAATGTCGTCGTGCCGGGCGAAGAGCTCCTCGACCGCAGCGAGATCGTTGTAGGGCGCCGTCAGCGTGTCGGCGACGGCACCCGGCGTAACCCCGGGCGAGTCGGGCAGGCCGAGCGTGGCGACGCCGGACCCCGCCTGCACGAGCAGGAGATCCGCGTGGCCGTGGTAGCAGCCGACGAACTTCACGACCTTCGCGCGCTCCGTGAACGCCCGCGCGACCCGCAGGGCGCTCATCGTCGCTTCTGTCCCCGAGCTGACGAAGCGCATGAGCTCGATGCTCGGCATCGCTGCCTGCACGAGCCTCGCGAGCTCGAGCTCGAGCGGGCTCGGCGCGCCGAAGCTCGTCCCCTTCCGAAGCGCCTCCCCGAGTGCGGCGACGACGCGCGGATGGGCATGCCCGAGGATCAGCGGCCCCCAGGAGAGGACGTAGTCCACGTACCGGTTCCCGTCGACGTCGACGAGGTACGCGCCCTCCCCGCGCTCGATGAACGGCGGGCTGCCGCCGACTGCGCGGAACGCGCGCACCGGTGAGCTGACCCCACCGGCCAGGAGGCTCGTCGCCTCGGCGAAGAGGCGCTCGGACGTTTCCCTGCTCACCCGCGTGCTCCGGCGAGTGCATGCACGACCGACTCGGCGGCCGCCTCGCCGGAGGCGATGCAGTCGGGAACGCCGACGCCGCCGTACGCCGCTCCCGCGAGAGCGAGTCCCGGGTGCTCGCGAATGCGTGCCTCGATCCGCTCGAGCCTGGCCGGGTGGCCGAGGACGTACTGCGGCATCCCGAGCGGCCAGCGCTGAACCCGAACGAGCGTCGGCTCGGCTGTCAAATCGAGCAGCGCGAGCTCGTCCCGCGCGAGCGAGACGAGCGCCTCGTCGGTGTCGAGCGTGACGTCACGGCCTCCGAAGCGGCCTGCGTAGACGCGTACGAGAGCAGTTCCCTCCGGCGCGCGCCCCTCCCACTTCTGCGAGCTCCAGCTGCAGGCGAGCACGTCCCCGCCCGCGGCGCGCGGGATCACATACCCGTAGCCGTCGAGAGGCGTCACGTCGTCCGTCGAGAACGCGAGCGTCACAACCGCCGACGACGCGTACGGGATCGCCACGTGAGCCTCCGCGAGCTCGGCATCGAGCTCCTCGAGGAGCTCGGCAGTCACGAACCCGGGCGTCGCGACGACGACTCCGTCGGCGCGAGCCCGGTCGCCGTCGGCGAGGTCGACCTCGAAGCCGGCCGTCGTCCTCCGGACGGCAACCGCGGACCCGTGCACCACCGTCGTGTGCTCGAACGCGGCGACGAGCGCCGTCACGAGCACGTCCATCCCGCTCTCGAGCGACAGGAACGGAGGCTTCGAAGCGTCCGCCGACGGTGCGGCCAGCGCGCGAAGCAAGCTTCCGCGCTCGAGCTCGAGCACGCGGAGCTGCGGAAACGTCGCCCGCAGCGAGAGCTGCTCGCCGTCGCCGCCGTAGATGCCCGTCATCAGCGGCTCCACGAGCATGTCGTACGCCTCGCGACCGAAGCGACGCGAGACGAACGCCGCCACCGACTCGTCCCCCTCCCCCGGGGCGACGGGGACGTCCGGCTCCGCCGAGAAGCGCGCCTTGCCCTCCTCCGACAGGAGCGTGCTGTGCTCGAGAGCGTCGAGGCTCGTGGGAATCATCCCGGTCAGCCCCTCCGGCAGCGCCAGAAGCTCCCGCCCACGACGGACGTAGGTGCGGTGGTGCTCCGGCCGGCGACCGATCAGCTCGTCTCCTAGACCCAGCTCCCCGCACAGCCCGACGCCGCGCTCCTTGCGGGACAGGAAGCTGTCGGGCGCCGCCTCGATGACGAAGCCGCCGACGCGCTCGGTGCGAACCTTCCCTCCGAGCACGTGGTCGGGCTCGACCAGGACGACGTCCACGTCGGGAACGAGCAGTTCGATCCGGCGCGCCGCCGCGAGCCCCGCGATCCCGCCCCCCACGACGACGACTTTCACGCCGCCTTCGCTCCGTCCAGCCAAGGCGTCGCGCGCGCCCTGACGAGCTCCGCGAGCGTGGCGATGAAGAGGGGATCGTCGTTCAGTGCCGGAGGACGCTCGAGCCGCATCCCGAGCTCGGCGGCGACAGCCGCGGCGCGACGGTCGATGTCGAAGAGGATCTCGACGTGGTCGGAGACGAACCCGACCGGCACCGACACGACGTCGCGCACCCCTGCGGCGGCGCGCTCGGCAAGGTGCTCGGAGATGTCAGGGCCTGCCCACGGCTCCGGCGTCCGGCCCGCGGACTGGTATGCCCACGACCAGCGATCGTCCGGCACACCGGAACGCGCCGCCACGAGGCGGGCGGTCTCGAGGCACTGGTGGCCGTACGGGTCACCCCCCTCGAGCAGCCGCAGCGGGAGGCTGTGGGCGCTGAAGACGACGTGGACCCGCCCCCGCTCGTGCTCGGGCCACCGCGATACGCCCTCCTCGACGCGCGACGCGAACGCCGCGACGAGGCCGGGAGCGTCGTGGTAGCTCGGAACGTGCTCGAAGTGGATTCGCCCGCGGTAGAGCTCCAGCCCGTCCGCGACCTTCTGCTGGTACCGCGCCACGGACAGCGCGCTGAACTGAGGAGCGAGCACGAGGCTCACCGCCCGCGTGACGCCGTCTTCCGCCATCTCGCCGACGACGTCCTCGATCCACGGAGCCCAGTGGCGCATGCCGAGGTAGCAGCGGAAATCCGCTCCCAGCTCAGCTGCGAGCGCCTCGACCTGCCTCTCCGAGACGGCGAGCAACGGAGAGCTGCCGCCGATCGCGCGGTAGTTCTCGGTGATCTCCTCGAGCACGGCGCGCGGCGTCGGCCGGCCGTTGCGGATGTCGGCGAGGTAGCCGGGGATCTCCTCGAGCGAGGCAGGCCCTCCGTAGGCCATCACGAGAACGCCGATCGGCCCGTTTCTCACCGCGACGTGCGCTCCCGCACGTGCTCGACGAGCCGGCGCACGTTGTCGACGGGCGTCTGCGGGGTCAGGCCGTGCCCGACGTTGAAGACATGGCCCAGGCGTCCGCCGGCGCGCTCGAGCACGTCGTCGATGCGGTGGCCGAGCTCACGCCAGGGGGCCAGGAGCGACGCGGGGTCGAGATTCCCCTGCACCGGCCGGTCGAAGCCGATCCGCTCCCACGCCTCGTCGAGCGGCAGCGTCCAGTCGAGCCCGACGACGTCGCCGCCACAGCCGACGGCGTCCGTCAAGTACGCCCCCACACCGAGTGAGAAGTTGATCACGGGCACGTCGGCCGTAGCCACCTTCGCGTACAGCTCGCGGTTGTGCGGGGCGACGTAGCGGAGGTAGTCCGCGCGACCGAGCGCGCGCCCCGCCCAGGAGTCGAACACCTGCAGCGCCTGCGCTCCGGCACGAGCCTGCGCGAGCAGGTAGTCGGCCTGAACCGTCACGAGCTTGCCGAGGAGGCGCCTCCAGGCCGCGGGCTCCGAGAGCATGAACGCCTTCGTCCTCGCGAAGTCCTTCGACGTCGCGCCCTCGATCGCGTAGCTCGCCAGCGTGAACGGCGCTCCCGCGAAGCCGATGACGGGGACGTCCCGCGACTCGAGCTCGCTCCGAACCATGCGGATCGCGTCGAGCGTGCCGCTCATCGTCTCCTCCGCCGGCGGCGCGCCCAGGAGGTCGACGTCACGCCGCGACACGATCGGGTTGGCGATCCGCGGGCCGTCGCCCTTCACGAAGTCGAGATCGAGGCCCATCCCGACGAGCGGCGGGAGGATGTCCGAGAAGACGATCGCGGCGTCGACGCCGAACGAGTCGACCGGCAGCAGCGTCACCTGTGCGGCGAGCTCGGGCGTGCGGATCATCTCGAGGAGCGAGTGCTTCTCCCGGATCGCCCGGTACTCGGGCTGGTAGCGCCCGGCCTGGCGGAGGAGCCAGACGGGCGTACGGTCGACGGCCAGCCCGCGACACGCGCGGAGGAAGAGTGATGTCGGCTCGGCCTCGATCGCGGCGGCTGTGGACGCCGTCACGGCGCTGCGCTCTGCCACGCGACGCTTCCTGTTCCTCTTTCCGATGCAGCGACGTCACGGCTCACCGGGCGGAGGTTAGTCATGACACTGACGAACGTCCGCAGGTGCTTGCTCTGACATTGCGACACACGTAGGCTGGCGCGCGGCCGAGGCGTCTCGGCCTCGTCACGGAACCGAAAGAGGCCGTCTGGGCGGCCGGAAAGGATCGTATGAAAGCTCGGAGGCTGGTCCTTGCGTCAGCCGTGGTTGTCGCGGCGATCGCGGCCGTGGGCGGCGCCATGGCAGGCACTTCACGGCAGTCGACGGTCACGACGGTAAGAGCCGTCAACAAGGTGCCGACGATCGTCGTGAACCGTTACATCCAGGACAACCTGCGCTGGGACAAGGACGTCTACAGGGTGCAGTCCGGGGGGACGATTCACGTCGTGAATCTGGCTGCCGACGAAGGACCACATACGTTCACGATCGTCAAGAAGAAGGACGCGCCGAGGACGGGTAGGCAAGTCGTCAATTGTCGGATCTGTCTCGCACTCGCTAAGGCGCACGGAGCCGACCCGAACAGCGACGCTCCGCCGAAGTTCCCGTTCCTCGAGGACGGAGTCGGTCAGCAGACGCCGCCGAGCGTCGACAAGCCCGGCGATTCCGGCGTGACCGGGAAGGGCAAGAAGGGCGAGTCGATCGACCTCCCTGTGAGCGCCCCGGCAGGAACGAAGCTCTGGATGATGTGCCTCATCCATCCGTGGATGCAGGCGGAGATCGACGTCAGCTGAGCCTCGGTAGGGCTGTTCGTCGTACCGCGAGGGCGTCGGTTGTCACCGGCGCTCTCGCGGTCGGCGCGGTGTCGCTCACGGGCGGTGCCACCGCCGAGTCGGCGCGAGGCCCTACCGTCGACTACTGGATCGCCGCCGTCCCCGTGGTCTGGAACATCGTGCCGAACGGGCGCGACGCGATCACGGACATGCCGATCTCGAGAGAGGACTCCGTCGTTCCGACGGTCGTGTTCCGCCGGTTCAGCCCGAACTGGCGGAAGCCGCTTCCCAACGCGGCGCGGGAGAGCGCCGATGGACAGCTGATACCCGGGCCGTTGATTCAGGCCCGTGTCGGCGATCACCTTCGCATCCACTTCAAGAACATGGACACCCTCCGCAACGCGCCGCACTCGATGCACTTTCACGGCGTGCACTACAAGCCATCGTCCGACGGCGCCTTCGTCCCCGGCTTCTCCGGTCGCGACGGGAACGTGAAGCCGGGACAGACCTACACGTACGAGTTGGATGCCGGCGAGGACTCGGCGGGAGTCTGGCCATATCACGACCACTCGCCGTCGATGATGGAGTCCATCGGAGGCGGCATGTACGGGATGCTCTCGATCCTCGGCCGAAACGAGCAGGCCCCGGACCGCGAGTTCGAGGTCGTGCTTGCGCCGATGGGCCAGTTCATGACCATCGACGGTCGCGCGTTCGTCGGCAACACGCCCGTCTTCCGGGCGAAGGTGGGAGACCTCGTCCAGTGGGACGTGATGGCGCTCGGCTCCGACTTCCACACGTTCCACGTCCATGGTCACCGCTGGCTGACCCCTGGAAAGGTGCCGCGGGACACACAGACCGTCGGGCCTGCCGAGTCGTACCGCATACGCTGGCGCGAGGATGCGCCCGGAACGTGGCTCTACCATTGCCACGTGGAAGATCACATGATGCGCGGGATGATCGGCATCTATCGGGTGTCGCGCTGAAGCTCGGCCTCGCAGTCGGGTTCGCGGCGGCTCTGGTGCTGCTCCTCGTACCGACGAGTGTCGGCACGGCGACGTTCGCTCCCGAGGTCAACATCGAGTTCTCCGCCTACAGGCCGTCGCAGCTCGACGTCCTTCCGGGCGAGACGGTGTCGTGGACGAACGTCAGCCAGCGAACCCACACGGTCACCTCCGACACCGGGTCCTTCGACTCGGGCGAGGTGATTGGTGGCGCGCACTTCTCGCACCGGTTCGACGGGGTCGGCGTGTACGCGTACCACTGCACGATTCACCCCGGCATCACCGGCGAGATCGACGTGCGGCGGGTCACGCTCGACCAGCTTCCCCCGAGCGCGGTTCCCGTCGGAAGGGCTGTCGAGTTCAGCGGACGCACGGCCGATCCCGGCCGACCGGTCGACGTCCAGCGGCTGGACGGATCCACGTGGTCGACGGTCGCGACCGTCGTGCCTGCTCCGGACGGAACGTGGACGGCGCAGCTCGAGGCCAAGGCATCCGGCGACTATCGGGCGGCCTCCGGGCCGGACGTCAGCGAGACGCGCCGTCTGCTGGTGAGCGTGTGGAAGGTCGGGCTCCGGCGCACGAGGACAGGGGTTGAAGTGACAGTGACACCCAGCATCCCGTATGCCCGCTTCCTCGTCGAATTGCGCCTGCGCGAGCGCTTCGGCTGGTGGCCCGCGGCCAGCGGGAAGCTCGACTACGTCTCGTCGGCGGCAGTGCGCGTCAAGCAGCGTCCGGCGCGGGTCCGCGTCGTTCTCGTCGACAAGGACGGCTGGACGCCGCTCGCGACCAGCCGTACCGTCATCCTCCGCTAGCTCCGCCGGAACAGCGCGGTCACGAGCCCGCAGCCGGAATCCGGCTCGACCAGGCTTTCCTGCCCACGAAGAACGGCCCGAGTCGCTCGAGATGGAGCGACGTCTGCTTCGTCTTCCGCATGCGCTGGACGATGATCGAGAGCGGATGCAGCTCGGGCCCGAGGAGCCCGACGACGAAGTCGTTGTCGTCACGGTCGAGGCCGTGACAGGCGAGGCGGATGTCGTACCCGAGCCCGGCACGACCGAAGGCCATGCCGATACCTCCGTGCTCCATCAGGATCGTGTCCTGTTCACGCCGCGATAGCTGCTCGAACGAGCCCGCCCGCCGGAGCGGGTACCAGATAGCCCAGGGCAGCGCCGGATCGAGGACGCGACGGCGAGGGCGCGCGACGAGCGTCTCCTCGAGGTCCTCCTCGTACCCGATTGCGTAGGTGCGGCCGAGCATCGTGAGGTCCGGCTTCGGCTCGAGCTCCGAGAACGGCGCCGAGCGGAGGGTCGAGCGGTATTCGCCTACGAAGGCGTCGGGCGACTCGCTCAGGGTGAGCAAGGCAACTCCAGTCGGGTCGTTGACGTCCTCGTACAGCGTCCCGACGACGGCTGCATCCTCGAGCGCGGCGATCAGATCCGCGGTCTCGCCGGCCCCGCCGTACGCGTGCAGCTGCATGTAGAGGCGGCGGTCGAGAGACGTCGGCTCGCCGTCGGCGGAGCGGCCGTGCTCTGCGACGTCGACGCCTGCGAGCTCTGCCTCGGGCCGTTCGTCGACCCTGGCCTTCACCGCCCGCTCTGGAGCCACGCCGCCGCTTCCTTCGCGTGGTAGGTCACGACGAGATCGGCGCCCGCACGACGGATCCCGGTGAGCACCTCGAGCACCGCCGCACGCTCGTCGAGCCAGCCGTTCGCCGCCGCCGCCTTCAGCATCGCGTACTCGCCGCTGACGTTGTACGCGGCGAGCGGAAGCTCGGGGAAGCGCTCGCGCACGCTGCGCACGACGTCGAGATAGCCCAGCGCCGGCTTGACCATCAGCGTGTCGGCGCCCTCCTCCACGTCGAGCGCGGTCTCGCGCAGCGCCTCGCGCGCGTTGCCCGGATCCATCTGGTGCGAGCGGCGATCGCCGAACGCGGGAGCACCCTCGGCCGCCTCGCGGAACGGGCCGTAGAACGCAGATGCGTACTTCACGGCGTAGGACAGGATCGCGATTCGCTGCAGGCCCTCCTCGTCCAGCGCTGCGCGAATCGCGCCGACCATGCCGTCGATCATGCCGCTCGGCGCGACGACATCGGCTCCAGCCTCGCCGTGCGAGACGGCGATCCGGCGAAGCACCTCGAGCGTCTCGTCGTTCAGCACGTAGCCCGCGTCGTCGAGGAGTCCGCAGTGCCCGTGATCGGTGTACTCGCAGAGGCACACGTCGGTCATCACGACGAGCTCCGGGCTCGGCTCCTTGAGCGCGGCGATCGCCCGCTGCACGACGCCGTCGTCGGCGTAGCTCTCGAGGCCGTGCGGATCCTTCGTGCTCGGGATCCCGAAGAGGACGACCGCCTTCACTCCAAGGGCCTGTAGCTCCTGTGCCTCGGCCGCGAGCAGGTCGACCGAGAGCTGGTCGACGCCTGGCATCGACTGCACCGGCCTGCGAGCGCCCTCACCGGACACGACGAAGAGCGGGTACACGAGGTCGTCGGGCTTGAGCGTCGTCTCGCGCACGAGATCGCGCAACGCGGCCGTGCGGCGCAGCCGCCGCGGCCGTTTGGGGCCCGCGCCGAGGCGAAGCGTCTCGAGCGGGTCCGAGTGGAACGACGTCACGCCTTGTCCCCGAATTCGTCCACGAGCGCCCGAATGATGCCGTCGGAAGTGGTCTCGTCGGCGACGAGACCGACCTTGAGGCCCACCTCGCGCGCGACCTTGGCCGTCTTTGGCCCGATGCAGACGAGCATCGCGCCACCGCCGGCTCCACCGGCAGCGGCGAGGCCTCGACACGCGGAGCCGCTTGCGAGCACGACGGCGTCGGCGATCCGCAGCGGCAGGATCCCCCACATCGGCGGCTCGACCAGGACGGTTCGGTACGCGACCACCGCGTCGACCGCCGCGCCCCTGCCCCTAAGCTCGTCGGCGAGGTGCGGCTCGGCGATGTCGGCCGGGGAGCAGGACCTTCATCCCGTCGATCTCTCCGAGCCCCCCGGCGATGTCGTCGGACGCCCGTGCCGCGACGAACGCCGGCTCGAGTCCGCTCTCGCGGATCGCCTCGGCGGTGACCGGCCCGACGGCGGCGACCCGGGTTTCTCCAGTGAGACCGGACAGACCCCTGCGCAACGGCGGCGACGCCGTTGACGCTCGTGAGAACGACCCAGTCGTAGCTCGACATCGTGTCGATCGCGTCCTCGAGCGCCCTGGCCCTCGGCCGGCCGGATCTCGATGAGCGGGACGATCGTCACCTCGGCGCCGAGACGCTCGAGCTCGCCTGCCAGGCGCCCTGCCTCGGGGCGAGTGATGACGATGTGGCGGCCGTACAGGGGTTGGTTGATCACGGAATGTCGCCCAGTATGCGGTCCGCGCCGAGCGAGAGTGCCTCCTGCGCAAGCCTGGCACCCACCTCGACGGGGTCACCCTCTCCTCGAACGCGAACCACTTCACGACCATCGACCGAGGCGACGAGCCCCTGGAGACGCACACGAGTGGTCGTCGTCGCGACCGCGTGGGCCGCCACCGGCGCCGCGCACCCGCCT
>CAVZNK010000021.1:0-94113 GCA_963776555.1 uncultured Gaiellaceae bacterium
GTCGGCGAGAACCCGGCTCACGTGCCACGTGCCGGCACCGCCGCTGGCATCCGCGAGGGCGACCGTCTGAATCACCTGGCGCCCGCGCGCGAGGAGCCCGAACGAAAGCGCCGTCGGCTCGGCGAACAGGAGCGGTTGGTCCGCGCGTCCGAGTGCGACGACGCCGCCTCCCTGGAAGCGGGGGCCGGCCGCCCGGCTCGGCCCGACCGTCTCGTCGACTCCGGACTGCACGAGCGCGGACTTGATCTCCTCCACGCTCCACCCGGGATGCCGCTGACGGAGGAGCGCCGCGGCGCCCGCCACGTGCGGTGAGGCCATGCTCGTGCCCGAGAGCTCCGCCCAGCCGCCGCCCGGTACCGACGAGAGCACCCCGACACCGGGCGCGGAGACGTCAGGCTTGAGGCGCAGCGAGATCGTCGTCGGCCCGACCGATGAGAAATCCGCGTGGGTTCGCGCCGCCTGCGCGCCCGCGATGTCGGCCGCGCCGACGGCGATCGCGCGCGCCGAGTTGGCCGGTGACGAGACGGACCCGGCTCCGACCTCCTCGTAGTCGTTGCCGGCCGCGACCACCGGCACGACGCCGGCGGCTGCGGCCGCGTCGAGGGCGAGAGCCACGATGTCACGGCTCGGCTCGATCTCCGGCTCGCCCCCCGAGAAGTTGATCACGTCCATGCCGTCCCGGACGGCCGCTTCGATGGCGGCGACGATCGCAGGCGCGTTCGCGTTCGGGCTGAGGCCCGAGTTCGTCGCGACGAAGACCTTGTAGTTGCCGATGTACGCGCGCGGCGCGACGCCAGATATGCGACGGCCTGCTGCGAGGGTGTTGGCGTTGCCGGCGGCGATCCCCGCCACGTGCGTGCCGTGGCTCGAGTCGTCGGGGCTGAACGCGAGGCGCGCGCTCGGCGAGGTGACTCCCTTCGGGGCGAAGACGCGGGCGGCGATGACCTTCGCCGTCGTGAAGCGCACCTGCCCCTTCGGGAACCCGGGCGGCATGGTGTAGCCGGTCGGGTCGAAGTACGGGTGACCCGGATCGACCCCGGAGTCGATGATGCCGATCTTCATCCCCTGGCCGGCCGTGTCGAGCGCCGGGCCCCAGAGGCCGGGTGCTCCGATCTGCGCGGCCGTGGACTCCGACTGCGGCACGTAGCTCGTCGCGGAGGGGAGGATCCTGCGGACGCCCGGCAGGGACCGGAGGCGCGGGAGGTCGCCATTCGGGAGCGTGAGCGAGAACCCGTTGGCTACGAGCCGATACCGCCAGCCGATCTTCGCGGCCGGAACCTCTGCTTCGAGCTCTCGGCGAAAGGCGTGTTGCTCGGCGGCGATCACGACCCCGTTCCCGGGAGCGCGCGCAAGCGGGGGGGATCCGAGCAGGACGACGACCTCGGACGCCGCGCCCGTGTGCGTGCGCGCATTCGGCGAATAGCCGGCAACGAGCAGCGCGAGCGCGACGAGAAGCGGGACGGATACGGCGCGGGTCATCGAGGACTGAGACGACCCGAGGCTAGAATCGGTCGGCCGCGCGGATGTGGCGGAATTGGTAGACGCGCACGGTTCAGGTCCGTGTGCCCGTAAGGGCGTGGAGGTTCAAGTCCTCTCATCCGCATAGCCGTTTCCCGGCGCTCCAGTGCCCAATCAGTGCCCAAACGCGGCCGCATCGTAGTCGTCGAGGACTGTCCGCACCTGCTCGTCCGTCCGTTCGAGCCAACGGAAGTAGGTGTCCTCGAGCTCGCGCACGCTCGTGCCCATGCTCGGGCGAGCAGGATCAGGCTCATTCCGCCCTCGATCGCCCAGGTCGCGAAGGTATGCCGGCAGTCGTAGATTCGCCGGTGCTCGAGCCCCGCGGCCCGTAGCGCGGGCTTCCAGTGCCGGTGCCGGAATCGCTCGATGTCGACGTAGCCGCCCCTCGGCGCCGGGAGCAGGACCTTCGTGTCGATGCGCGCCGGCATCGCGTCCAGGGCTTCGAGGACGCGGCGCCGTAGCGGCACGCTGCGCACGGACCCCTCGGTCTTTCCGCCGTCCTTCAACACCCCCTGCGTGAAGCGACGGCGGACGTTGAGGAGGCCGACCTCGCGGTCGAGGTCGGCCCGGTGTAGCCCGATCCATTCCTCCGGCCGTAACCCGGTCCCGACCGCGACAATCGGGATCGCCGCGTAGCGGGGGTCGAGCTCGGCGACGACGGCCTCGACCTGCTCCCACGACTCGAACGGGAGCACCGGCCGGCGCTCGTGTCGGGAGCGTTTCGGATTACGGATTCCCTGCGAGGGATTGCACTCGGCGAGCTCGTGAACGAGCGCCCACGTGAGCACCTGCCGGAAGGACCGAAAAGCGTAGTGGCGGACGCCGGGCGAGAGGCCGGACTGGCTCGCTGCACGAACCGGAGTTTCACATCAAGCGTAGAGCAGGTCGTCTATCTCGGCGGACTCGGCGACGACGACGCGACCGCGTCACCGCATCTGCGAAGCCGGCGCGAGACGGGGGAGCGCCTCTCTGCCGGAGCCGTTCCGGTTACGACATTGCGCGCGGCGATGATCGTGGGCAAGGGGAGCGCCGCCTTCGAAACGATCGTCGCCCTCGTCGACCGCCTGCCGGCGATGATCACCCCGAGTTGGGTGTCGACGCCCACCCAACCGATTGCGCTCGACGACGTCAGTCGCTATCTCGCCGGTGTCTGCGGCAACCAGGCTGCGCTTGGACAAAGCTTCGATGCGGGCGGGCCCGAGGTAATGACCTACCGCCAGATGATGGAGCGGATCGCGGTCCTGCGCGGTCGGCGCCCATGGATCCTCGAGGTGCCAGTGCTGACGCCAAGGTTGTCATCGCTCTGGCTTCATCTCGTTACTCCTGTCGGCGCTTCTGTCGCCCGCCCGCTCATCGAAGGGCTCAAGAATCCGACGATTGCGCGAGAGGAGCGGCTGCGGACGCTCGTTCCCTTCGAGCTCACGTCGTTCGACGACGCGGCGAGGTTGGCGTTCGGGCAATGAGGAGGCCGCGTTTGCCCGGAAGCGGACCCGAGCGTGAGGCTGAGCAGCCAGAGACATACGTTCGCACGGCTCGGGTAAGACGGAACCGAGTACCCTGAATGCGCGTAGCAGCCCTCCTCCGGTTCATGGTTGGAAGGGAAGAGAACGATCGGATGTACCACGACTACGAGCTGCACTCAGGCGACCGGCTGGTCGCATCACGCAGAGCGAACACGCCACAAGCGGCGCTCTTCGACTACGTGAGGTCGCTCGGGTGCCAGGACGACGAGGTCATGAAGCTCGCCCCTGACACGATTTCGTGGCGAGGGGCCGTCTACTGGGCCGTGGAGGCGGCGAGCGAGCCCAACCAAAGCGACTAGTTCTGACCGCTCGTGGTCCAACTGCCGTTCCTCGATCCGCAGAGTCTCCGCGCTGCGCCGTGCGGCGGTTTTGGGACGCGCTTCGCCGCCACCCTCTCCGGACAACGTCCGGTCAGCCGCGTCGCCTGCGTCCGAGGATCGCCGCGACGGCGCCCGTACGCGTGTGCACCCCCAACTTCGTGTACGCGTTCTCGAGGTGCTTGCGCACCGTCTCCTGCGAGATCCCGAGGACGCTCGCAACCTCGCCGTTCGTCCGGCCGTCGGCGACGTGCTCGACCACTTCCCGCTCGCGCGGTGTAAGCACGTCGCCCGCGCAGGGCGGCGGTGACCGCAGCCCTGCGGCGCGGAGAAACCGCCGGAAATGCGGGAGGAGTAGCGTCAGCACGTCCCGATCGCGTTCCCCGAAGTCGGAGTCGGCGCGGTCGAACTCGAGCCGGGCATCGGTGCGCAGCGGATCCAGGTAGAGCTGGAGCATGTATTCGACGCCGAGCGGACGGTGCACTTCGACGTAGAACTCGGTCTGCCGGAATCTGCGCATGGAGACGAAGTCGGTGAGAGTTCGCGGCACTGCGGCCGGCCGGAACGGGTCTTGCTGCTTGAGTCGGCGATGTGCCGCTTCGATCTCCTGGGTCTTCTCGCCGAGCGGATCTCCGGCGAAAATCAGGACGCGTCCCCTGCCTTCGCTTCGCTCGTGGAACGTCGCGACGTCGCAAGGGACGAGCTCTCGAAGCGCCTGCAGCACCGGCTCCGAGAACGCGACCGGACCTGCGACTTCGCCAGCTGTGTGTACGACCTCGAGCGCCTTGCGGTGGTCGGTCTCGAGGAGACGCGCCATTGCGCCACGATACGACGAATGTCGTATGGCGTAGACGGTGCCGGTTGCCCATCATCGGCCCATGCGCGCTGCGGGGATGTTCGCCATCGTCGCCCTCGCCCTCGCGCTCGTCGCGGTGGGCAGCGCGGGCGCGAAAAGCGCCCCCGCCCTTCCAGCTCGTCTTCGACGGCAAGCACGCGGGCCTCCTGCACGAAGGCACCTTCACCACTTCGTCGCCCTGGTGTCCCTCTGGCTCGGGGTCGGATGTGAGCGTCGAGGACGAAACCGCAGTCCGGGAGTTCGTCTGCGCCGGCGGCGGCGATTTCCAGGCCAAGGTGTCACCGCTTCCGGGCGAGCACGGCGGCAGCGGCACGTGGCAGATCATCGGGGGTAGCGGGGCGCTCGCGGACCTTCGCGGAAAGGGGGCGTTCAGCAGCATCCGGTTATCGGGCAGCCAGAACGACCCGCCTAGCATCACGTTCCGCAGCACCTGGGACGGTGTCGCCGACTTCGACACGGCACCGCCGAGCGTCGCCGTCACGAGCGCGTCCACTAGAAAGCTCAAGCGTCCTCAGTGGATGTACGACGTGCGCCTTGGCCTCTCGATGACGGACGCGGGCGGCGACCTCGTCTCCTACGTCTTGCAGATCCTCGATCCCAGGAAGCCTTCGAACGCGTTCGTATACAAGCTCGGACAGACGAGGACCGGGACGGTCCAATCGCGCTTTCGCGTCAAGGTCCCGAAGACGACGCGCATCCTTCAGGTCCGGATCGACGCGAGCGACGCCGTCGGGAACACGGCGGCTCTGACGAAGACCATCCGGGTTCGGTAGCGCTGCTCGTGAGCTCCCGAACCTGTCGCTCCAGGCTGCGCTTCAGCTAGTCCACCTGTACGCCGAGCGTGGCTCTCCCAAGTTCGAGCCGGCGGCCCGTCACGCGCTGGGAGTACGCCAGGTTCATCTGTGAGCCGGCACCCTCATCGCTTAGGGCGTCGAGCTCGCCGAGCTCGCGGTGATCTCCGCGAAGTAGAAGCAGCTTCCACGGTGATCTGAGCGTCGACACTCATCCGAGGGTCGACCGGCGTTTCCGGAAGCCGATTCCCCTTCTGTGGCCACAAACCCAACTTCGGGCGGGCGCGGTCGTCCACCGGTGTTCTCGGAGGACGCGCTACGACGAGCGACTGGCTACTCCTACGCGCGGCAAGTGCAGACGCGACGGGGAGCGCAAGACCTCGTGTACCGGATGTTCGCCATCGCGGTGCTCGAGCACTATTGCGAGGCGTACGCCGAAAAGGCAGAGGTTCTCGCGTGGCTGCTGTGGCCCAAGCGCCGCCATGCACTACTCACCGAACTCGGCCGCGTCGCCCGGCCAAAGTCCGACGCGAGCGGCAACCTGCGATGGAATGAAGAGGACGTCGCTCGACTTATCGAGGCCGCTTTCGTACTGGCGGAAGCCCGGCCATCGACGAAGGGGGGAGTGCTGATGATGCGGGACTTCCGCCGACGAATGCGCGGTCTTCGCTCAGGTAGCGACCGGCAGACGTAGCGCCGCCCCCGTCTTGGAGCCGGAGGGATGGATTGAGGCCCGGATCGCCTCGGTCGTCGAGCCGCGGTATGACCCGGTCTCTCGCAAGGCGTCCGGTTCGCTCCGAAATCTCCGACCGCTCGGTCCACGACCCTGCTATTAGCCAGCGACCTCCGAGTCCGAACTGTCATCGAGGCGCAAAACCTCCACGAGTTCGCCGACCTCGTGACCGAGCTGGGAAGGGTGGCGCATCGGCACGCTTAGATTGAGACGTAGCGATTCCGCCTCCCCTCTCGCTCACGCGAGACATACCCGGCCTCGACGAGGTCGGAGACGATCCGCTGCTGGGCTTCGCGGACTACTTCCTGATCGTCTGGGACTTCATCTACTTCGCGAAGCAGAACGCGCCAGCGTCGGGCCGGGTCGCGGCTCCGCGGCAGCTGCGAGCGCCCTCGAGGCTCAGAAAGCTCGTTGAAGGGATGACTAGGTGCGTGCTGTCTCGACGGCGGGCTCCAGGCGCCGCCGACTGACCGCGAGCGCGACCAGTCCGGCGGCCACGGGGACTGCGCCGGCAACGAGCATCGTCCAGCGAGCGCCGATCGTGCTCACGAGCACGCCACCCGCGACGAGCGCGACGAGCTCAGCCGCGTTTCGAAGCCCGTTGTACGCGGCGAACGCCCTACCGTGGAGCGAGCTCGGCACACGCTCGTGCATGAGTGTGCGAATGAGCACGTTCTTCGTCCCGTGCGCCACCCCACCGATGAAGAAGAACGCGAACGCGAGCGCCGGCACGAGCCAGACGGCAGGACCGGCCAGCCCAGCTCCCTGGGCCACGATCGCGACGAGCGCCCCAACCGCGAGAGTGCCTGAGCGGATGCGGCGCGGCAGCAGCGTTGCCCCGAGCACCATTCCCGCAGTCCAGCCCGTCAGCAGGAGGCCGTATCCGAAGTCCCCAAGGGCAAGATCCTCCTTCGCGAAGAAGACGTTGGCGGCCCAATTCGTGGTCATGAAGAGGAGTGACACGAACGCGACGCTCATCGACCACGGCCAGCACGCGGTCGTGGACGAGGTACTTCGCGCCCGTCCAGGCGCGGCCGACCGGCGGCTCGGGAGCGAGACAGAACTCGGAATGCGGACATCGGACGACGATCGCCGCGACCCCGACGACGAGGAAGGTCGCTGCGTTGACGATCATCGCGATCTCCAGTCCACCGGCGGCCGCAAGCATCCCGCCGATCACCGGACCGACGGCGAAGCCGGCGTAGCGACCCGTTTCCACTCTCGCATTCGCGAGGGCGAGGCGCGCCTCGCCGGCGACGCGTGGGACGAGCGCGAACTCGGCCGGCTGTGCGACTGCGAAGCCGATGCCGAGGAGCGCGGCGAGACCGAGGATCACGGCCGTCCCGGCCGCGAAGGCCAGAGCGACCGCCATTGACGCCTGCGCGAGCGACGTGAGCAGCAGCACGCGGCGAGGGTCGTAGCGATCCGCGAGAAGCCCAGCCGGGCCGGCGAGGACCACCGACGGCCCCCAAAACGCGATGTACAGCAAGGCGATCGTGATCCCCGATCCGGTCGCCTCCTGGAGGTGCAGTGTAAGCGGTACAAGCGCGAGCCAGTCACCGAGCGCCGAGAGGCCGACCGCCCCGACGAGGATGTTGAGGTCGGTGTTCCCGGGCCTTACCACCGCACGCGCGGCGGTGCCGCCTCGCCGTGCCCTCCTACCACGAGGTCACCGGATTGCGGAGAACTCCGATGCGCTCGATCTCACAATCCATGATGTCCCCGGGCCTCACGTAGAGCAATGGCGCGTGGGCGAGAACCTGCGACTCCCAACACCGTGTCCGTCGACAGCGAAGTGCTCGATCGGTCGTCGCGTGATATCCACCATGGGAAGATGCCACGACCCGCTCAGTCGCGCCAGCTGCGGTTCTAGTCGCCGATTTCCCGCGGGTGCTCAAAGGCGCGCCCTCTAGCTGCCGCGTCCGCCTCAGTCACGCTTCCGGACGGAACGTGACTCCACACGACGGTCAAGGCGGTCGGGCACCCCACTTCTGTCCTTGCGTGTGAACACGGGCACGGCTCCCGAAGTCTCTCTCCGTTACACAGACAGGGGCATCGCCTCGGGGCTACCATCCGCGGATGCGATGCCCGGGTCTCGGGTCATGGATCGAGCGGCGAGCCGCGCGATCACCGAACGAGGTGGCCGTGATTGCGGGAGCCGTGCGACGCTCGTACCGCGAGCTCGCCGCCGAGGTGCGCGCAATCGCCGCGCACCTCGCGCGTATTGGCATCGCGCAAGGCGATCGGGTCGCCTTTCACGGCGGGAACGACCCGTCGGCGCCCTCGACCCTCTTCGCGGTCGCATCGATCGGAGCAGTTTGGGTCCCGATCCATCCGGCACGTCCGGAGTGCGAGGTCGTGCAGGTCCTGGAGGATGCGGAGGCGGCGCTCCTGATCCACGCCGCGCCAGCGGGCGATCCGCCCGCCGACGTCCCCCACGATCGACCTGGATGAGCTCGCGTCACTCCCGCGGTCGGCCAATACACCGCCACCGCTCGACGTCGACCCCGGGGCCCTCGTGATCCTCGCGTACACGTCTGGGACGACCGGCGCACCCAAGGGGGTGATGCTGTCGGAGGCGAACATCCTCTGGAACGTCATCCAGATGCTGGCGGCATGTGCGTTCGGGCCGCGGGACGTGAGCCTCGCGGCGGTGCCGTTCACCCGCATGGGGGGCCTCGGCGTCACCGTGCTGCCGACGCTGTTCGCGGGCGGCGCGATCGCGATCCCGGGGACTGTCGACGGTCCGGGCGTGATCGAGACAATTGAACGCGAGCGCGTCACCGTGGTGTTCGCGAACCCGGACCTCCTGGAGTCGGTCGTCCGGTCCCCGAGCTGGCTCGAGGCCGACCTCACGAGCGTGCGGACCGGCGTGGTGGGCGGAGGCCTCGTGCCCACGCCGCTGCTCCGGGCCTACCTCGATCGTGGCGTGAACCTGCTGCACGGCTACGGACTGACCGAGGCCGCGCCTGTCGTCTCACTGCTCGAGGAGCCGGAGGCCTCGACCCGTGCGGACACCGTCGGTCGGCCGCTGCCCTTCGTTGAGGTGCGGGCGACGCGCTCCGACGGGACCACCTGTGCGCCGGGTGAGATCGGCGAGTGGTGGATCCGCGGGCCGAACGTCACCGCGGGCTACTGGCGACGTCCGAACGTCCGCGACGCCGACGGTTGGTTCCCAACCGGCGACGTCGGGACGATCGACGAGGATGGGTACCTCACCTTCCTGGATCGAGCCTCATCTGCGATGCGGATCGGCGACGTGTCGGTGTACCCGGCCACGATCGAGCGCGCGCTGTACGGTGCTCCGGGGATCGCCGACGCGGCGGCGGTCGACGTCGACGAACGCATCGTCGTCGCAGTCGTACGGTCCCACGACGGCCCACCGATTGCCGACGAGCTGCGGGGAACCATGGATGCGGTCCTTGGTCCGCTCGCCGCGACGTGCGAGATCGCGTCGGTCGCGTCGATCCCACGGAACGCCGCGGGCAAAGTCCTCCGGGCCGAGCTCAGGGAACGGCTGCGACGCGGCGGCGACCCCACCCGAGACTAGGTCGTGTCGCGCAGCATCTTGAGGCGCTCGCCCTGCCGCTCTTAGATGCCCAGTCGCTGGAGGTCACTCGTTCGAGCCCTGTACCGCCCATGGCTTGAACAAGCCATTTGGCTGTCCTTGAAGCGAGCCTCAGTTCGCCCGCTGCAACTCACAAGACCCGAGCGTCCAGCTCATGGAGGATCCTGCGAGCCTCCAGGAGATCTGCCGTCTCGAAGCCTTCCGTGAACTCCTCGTAGACACTGCGTAGCTTCTCGAGCTCGTCCTGTCCGGTCCCGGACGAAGCATTGAGGCGAGTCAGTCTGGTCGCGGCTTTCAGTTCAGGCATGCGGGCTCCCAGTTCGCGGGCGGCGTCTAGGGCGCTGCGAAAACTTGACTTCGCCCCGGCGACGTCTGCCGAAGCGAGGAGCAGGTCGCCCTTGAGCAGCGCGAACTCGGGTAAGAGGATGTCGCCCGGCTTGGTCATCTGAATTGCTGGATCGATCAGGTCGAGACCGAGGGCCGGCTGCCCGGCGAGGCCAAGTCCGCTCGCTCTAATAGACAAGAGCAAGGGCCAGAACACCGGCGGCGTCTTCAGCCCTTCGTATAGGGCGACGCCTTGCTCAGTGCGGGCGAGTCCTTCTTCGGGTCGACCGAGTCCGGTCATCGCGACCCCCTGGAGCGCCAGGGCGAGCGCTCGCCAGATCCGGTAGTCGTGCTCCTCCGCGACGTCAAGTACGGTGCCCGCCCGTGCCTCGACGAGCTCCAGGTCTTGGCGCCAGAGATCGAGGACACCAACGTGGAAGTACGCGTAGGCAAGTGTGAACGGATGTCCGAGCTGCGTCGCGAGTTCCACCGCGCGCGTGGCGCGCTCGGCTGCACGGTCCGGGTAGCCCACTGTCCACAACACGAGCGCCGAGGTTGTACGGGCTACGACGCCAGGGCTGGGGCCGAGTCGGAAACGGCCGCGGGGGTACGCGAGAGGGTCGTAGAGCGTGATCGCGCGATCGAGGTGATCCAGACCGCCCGAAAGGTCGCCCAGAAAGGCAAGGCTCGATCCCAGCACAAGATGGCCTTCGACCAAGAGATCTGCTTCGCCGTACTCCTCGGCAAGTCCCAGAAGCTCGCGGCCAAGTGCGGCCGTCTTGTCGAATTCGCCACGGTAGAGATAGAAACTGGCGAGACTGCGCATCACGGGGAAACGTCGCGGCAACTCGCCCACTTGCTCCGAGAGGGCAAGCGCCTGCTCGTAGGCTTGCTCCACCTCGGCGGTGTAGCCGCGGATCGCCAACAACCCTCTCGCAAGGCTGGTACGGAGGGTGATCTCCTCGCGTGCGCGTTCTGGCGTCGACGGAGCTGTGCAGAGCACGCCGAGTAGATCGGTCGCGAGTTCGACAGCCGCGTGGTACCAGCCACGCGCGTCGTAGAGAACCCACAGACCATCGAGCAGCCTGTCGAGTTGCTCGAGGTCGCGGGCGGCGACCCAGTACTTCCACGACGTGAGCAAATTGCCCGATTCGAAGGCTAGGTCGTCGAGGGCGTCGTCCCGCGCGGATCCATGGAGCTGCGCTCGCTTCGCCTCCGCGAAGTCAGAGAAGTACGCGGCGTGAGCACGGCTTGCCGCTCGCGCGAGCTCGGGCGATAGCTCTAGCTTCTCCGCCGCGTACTCGCGAATCGTCTCGAGCATCCACAACCGCGTTCGTTCGGGAAACTCCGTGATCCGGACAAGGCTCTTGTCAACCAGCGACGAGAGCGCCTCGACGACATCGATGCTCCGAAGCGGGAGACGATCGACGACTTCCTCGACAGACTCGACACGCGCCGGCGAGAAAAGCGATACGAGCGCAAAGACGGCTCGCTCGTCTTCCTCCAGGAGTTCGTAGCTCCACTCGATCGTCCTCCGGAGGGTCTGCTGTCGCGCAGGAAGATCGCGGTGGCCTCCGCGGAGGAGTACGAGGCGAGTTCGCAGGCGGGCATGGAGATCCTCGAGGGAGAACAGCTTCAATCGCGCCGCCGCTAGCTCGATCGCAAGCGGCAATCCGTCGAGTCGCGCGCAGATTTCCGCTACCTCAGCGGCATTCTCGTCGGTGAGTACGAAACTCGGACGCGCTTCCCGGGCTCGCTCCGTGAACAGGCGGACCGATTCGTACGAGCCTATGGCATCGGCGGAGGGTCGGGCGACTCCGTCGCCCGGAATCGAGAGAGGAGGCACAGAAAAGAGGTGCTCGCCGCGCACACGAAGCGCTTCGCGGCTCGTCACAAGAACCTCGAGTTGCGGGCAGACCTGAAGGAGATCCGCGACGCCTTCAGCGGCGTCGATCACATGCTCGAAGTTGTCGAGGAGCAACAGCATGTGTCGGGGGGGAAGCTCGCGCTTCAAGACGTCGAGCGGGTCCTCGTCGCTCGTTCGCGTCGCGTCAACGACCCGAGCGATTGCTTCGAACGCGTCATCCGCGTCACGGGCGGCAGAGAGATCGACGAAGAAGACACCATCTTTGAAACGGTCGATCTGCTCGGCGACGCCTTGGAGCGCCAGGCGAGTTTTCCCTATGCCGCCCGGCCCGGTGAGCGTCACGAGCCTGATTCCAGAAGCGTCCAGGAGATCGCGGACGGTTGCGAGCTGGGCCCCACGACCAACGAACTCGGATGTCTGCGTGGGCAGGTTGTTGGGTCGGTGACTGAGCGTTGCCAGAGGCGGGAATTCGCTCGCTAGCGTCGGGTGAACGAGCTGGTAAACGTGCTCCGGCTGGGACAGGTCCTTGAGGCGATGTTGACCGAGATCGCGAAGCCGGGCCTCCCGAGGCAATCCGCTTTTCACGAGATCTGCGGCGCGCGATGAGAGCAAGACCTGGCCACCGTGTCCGGCGGCCATGATCCGAGCAGCGCGATTAACGGACGGACCGTAGAAATCGCCGTCACGCAGCTGCGCCTCCCCGACATGGATTCCCATGCGCACGCGCAGCGGTCCGGTCTCGGGCCACATCTCGTCATGCAGCGCCTGCTGTGCCTGTAGACATGCGCTGACTCCCTGCGACGGGGATCGGAAGACCGCCATCAGGCCGTCGCCGGTGATTTTGACAACACGCCCGTGCGCGCCTTCGACGGCCCCCCGCAGGATCGCGTCGTGCCGCTCCATCGCGGTCTTCATGGCGTCGGGAAAGCTCTCCCACAGCCGAGTGCTCGACTCAAGGTCCGCGAATACGAACGTCAGAGCTTCGGGCGAGGCATCAGAGATCATCGCGCCCACGCGAGTATAGGGTGGTCGTTCGTCTTGACTGGCGATCCTCAGCCCTAGCTCGGCGACGACCGGGACGCCGTGGGCGAGCGCCGAGCGGGCCTACGTTGCTGACGAATTACGCCACTGACGCCCGGCGTCACGGAGACGCACACCCCGTGCCACCGGCGAGTGCATCACGCCGACGACGGTGAGAGCTACTCGCCGACCTCCGCCTCAAGCTCGAGTCGGAGCCTAACGGGCTCGGTAGTAGTTGATCTCAAGGTCGTCGTTCCACGTCGCGTGGTCCTCAGAGAGCTTCGACTTGCCGATCATCGTGTTGTTCTCCTCGGCGAACATGACCCGGAGTCGCTGAGAGAACTCCGGAGCATCGCGGGCGATTTCCCACCCGTCGTTCGTCACGGTCATCTCATAGATCCGATGGATCCCGCGCGAGTCGAAGTAGTGCATCCGCAGACCGTCTGTGTCGCCGATGATCGAGATCGAGTCGGGGAAATCGGGATGGTCCGACCGCGAGCGGAAAATTAGGAACTGCTCGCCCTCGAGCCACTGCACGCTCGCGGTTCCGTGGACGACGGTTCCCGGTGTCGCAGGGTGGGTCGCCTCGGTAATCCATTCGCCGACGAGCCGTCGTCCCAATACTTGGCCGTCCGTCGCGTTTGTCGCCATCACGTTCTCCTCTCTCGTGCCGATCGTTAGGACGCGCACGAGCCACAGAACTCATCGGGGCGCCTCTCGCTTACGGCGCGCGCGTTTGAGGCGAGGGCTCGGGGCGCCATGACGGGGTTGTCGCGATGACGAGCGGCGTCACGGAGCGGACGCAGGCCCGCCAGCTCGACATGCGGCGTGTTCACCGGTCGGGCAGGGCGCACGCATGTCAGGACCAGAACTCGTCGCTGTAGGCAGGCTGTGCCTCGACCATCCAGAGATCGCTGATCTGATTCCCAGGGACTCGAGCGAGGAAGGCGGCGAAGTTGTGGAGTTCCCTGCCCTTGCGCCTGGCCTTGACCTCGATCATCGTCAGCACAAGCTCCTCGTCGACGACGGCGACCTGGGTGATCCCGGTGCTCCACTCGGCACCAGTGAGATCGGGAAGCCGCGCCATCGCTTGGTCTCGCCCCTCGACGCGGTCGACGCCCCCTTCGGCGTTCGTGACGTAGACGACGGCGTCTTCGGCCAGCAGCGACCTCACAGTCCCGAGGTCACCTTCGCCGTACGAAGAATGTCCGCGCCAGGTGCGCGAGATCGACGGGAGACACGGCTGGAAGAGAGTCTTTCACGAAAGTAGGGCTTCGGCGCCGGACAGTCTCCGTCGCAGCGCGGCGCCGGCTACGAGCGAGGGTAAGTAGGGCTCAGGGCAGCGCGGCGAGGACGTCGTCGGCGTGCTCGGCCGGCTTCACCTTGCGCATCACCCTCGCCACGGTGCCGGCCGCGTCGATGACGAAGGTCGATCGCTCCATGCCCATGGTCGTCCTGCCGTACATGCTCTTCTCGACCCAGGTGCCGTACTGCTCCGCGACCTCGTGCTTCTCGTCGGAGAGGAGCGTGAACGGAAGCCCGTATTTCTCGCGGAACTTCGCATGCTTGCGCGGGCTGTCGGGGCTGACGCCTAGCACGACCGCGCCCTTGCCCTGCAGCTCCGTCCACACGTCACGGATCCCGCATGCCTGCGCCGTGCAGCCGGGCGTGTCGTCCTTGGGATAGAAGTAGAGGACGACGGGCCGGCCGCGGAACGACTCGAGCGAGACCTGCTCGCCGGTGTCGCTCGCCAGCGTGAACGTCGGGGCCGGCCTTCCTTCCGCGACCATCGCGGCGCATCGTAGCCACCGGCCATCCCCGCCCACCGATCGTGGCGGGCGAGTGTCTATGGTGCGCGCGATGGTGAGGCTGCACGTCGCGCTCGGGGTCGCGGTGATCGTCGCCTGCGCCGGAGCGGCCGTCGTCGGGTTCGTCGCGTACCGCCGGGAGAGCGGAGCCGGGCCCCTCGTCTCGAACGCGCTCGTCCTCGCGCAGACGCTTCTCATCGCGCAGGCGGGAGTCGGACTCCTCCTGCTCTCCGACGGGCGGCGCGCACCGGACCGCCTCCACTACACCTACGGCGGCCTCGCGCTGGGTGTCGCGCTCTCGCCCTGGTTCTACGCGCCGGACGAAACGCGTCGAAGGCTTCTCTGGTTCGCCGCGACCACGCTCGTCGCCGGCGCGCTCGCCGTCCGCGCTTTCATGACGGGAGGGTTATGAGGCGGCTCTGGGAGCGTGTGCCGCCGCTCGCGCGAGGTATCGCGATCGTCGCGGCGATCGCGCTCGTGGTCGTCGTGCTCTCGCTCGAGCCCGTCGTCGCGACGGTGGGCGGGATCCTGCAAATCGCGTTCTTCCTCGCGATCGCGCTCTTCCTCTTCCTCGTCTGGCGAGAGCGGCGCGGGGATCTCGAGGCGTGGTCCGACTGGAATCGCATGCTCTTCTACGCCGCGATCGTCCTCGCCGTCGTCGCAATCGGGCTCGTGATCGGATACGGGCTGCCCGAGAGCCGCGATGCGTTCGCGCTCGTCGCCGTGCTCGGAGCCTGCGCGTACGTGATCGTTCGCGTCTGGCGCGCGGAGCACCGCTACTGAGGAAGCGCTACGGCAGCCGGAAGGCCGGGCCGGCGCGAACGGTCGGCGGCGCCGGGTTCACCGGGTGCACGAGCCGGAGCGTGTACCGGTACGTGCCGCGGGACAGGTGCCGCGTTCCGAGATTTGCGCGCACGCCGTCGCCGACCTCGGCCGAGCCCTTCGCCGCGAGCTTCGTCGAGTGCGTCGTCGCGTTCTCCAGACGCACCCAGTAGCGACAGTCGAGGTCGCAGCGGAAGCTGACCTGGAACACGCCGCGCTTCGCCGCGGAGCGCGTGCCGAACTTCAACGACGTCGCATGCACAGGTAGCTCGACTCCGGGACAACGGGCGATCGAGCCTCCCGTGGTCCGGTCGAGAGCCGCGGTGACGCGCGGCCGACTCGTCTTCGGCGTCCCGTCCGCGTAGTAGACGCCCGACTGCCAGCCTGGGCGGGACTGTTCGTCGCGCGCGAGGAAGATCAGCATGTCGGAGACGGTCGGCTGGCAGAACGCGAGCGCGAGTGCCTGCCGATAGTAGGTTGCCTGCGTCGTCTCGTCGACGGGCTTCGTCGTCGTGGGCTCGTCGCCCGAGTACAGCGCTGCCTTCGAAGCCGGGATCTGCGACTCGACGCCGAACTCCCCGTAGACGATCGGGAGTGTGGACCCGGGCTGCGCCGTTCCGTCGAACGCCTCGCCGAGCAATGAGACGAGCTTCGGGTAGTCGGCGACGCCGATCGACGTCGTGTTCGGGTGGGCGACCGCGGGCGACTGGCTCGAATTGTCCGCGTACACGTGCTGGACGTAGGCGTCCATCACCGGACGCGTTCGGCCGCTCGCCCGGTAAGCGAGGCCAAGTTCGCGGATGAAGAGCGTCGGCGAGTGCGTCGGCCGGATCCCGTCCGGACGGTCGCTTCCACGAGGGGAGACGGCACCGCCGTAGACCTGGACGTCGGCGGACACCGCCTTCAGCGCGTCGTAGGTCTCCGCCAGGAGCGCGAGGTAGTCGCGGGGCGCGGCGCTCGAGCCGTCGAGGTCGAACTGGGGAAGCCAGAAGCGGTTGAGGTTCGGCTCGTTTCCGACGATGACGTTCCTGATCGAGGGCGCGCCGCGCACGATCGCCGCCGCGTAGGAGGCGAACTGCGAGCGGGCCTCGCTGGTGAGCGGCGTCGTTCGCGAGCCCGGGCTCATGACCGTCACGAAGACGCGCACACCGTTCATCTCACCCGCGTCACCGACGTTGCGGAGGGCCTGCAGCTCCGAGTCGCTCGGGCGCGTATCGCCCGGCATCCAGAAGCTCTCGATACGCACGGCGCGGAAGCCGGCGATTCGGAAGGCGGTCATCTTCGCTTCGGCGTCGACGAGCGTGGCCGCGCGGACGTCGTCGTCGACCGCGCCCACGACGAGCCCGGGACCCGCGTTCGCGAGACTCGGCGCGAGGAGCGCGGCGAGCGCGACGAGGCCGGTCAGGAGCGGTAGACGCACGTGGATACGCTAGCCCGAGATTGCGAGAAAACCTTGAAGAGAAGCTCCGGGCACTCCCGCGGGGGCCCGGCGTCTACCTCTTTCGGGACGCGGCCGCCGAAGTCCTGTACGTAGGCAAGGCGAAATCGCTCCGTTCGCGGGTGCGGAGCTACTTCCAGCGCGGGGACACACGGATCGGCGCGGCCACGCTGACCGAGCGCATCGACGACGTCGAAGTGATCGTGACGCGCACCGAGGCGGAGGCGCTCGTCCTCGAGCAGAATCTCGTGAAGCGCCACCGACCGCCCTTCAACATCCGGCTGCGCGACGACAAGTCGTTTCCGTACATCGCGGTCACGCTGTCCGACGAGTACCCGCGCGTCATGTTCACGCGCGAGCGGCATCGGCGCGGCACCGTCTACTTCGGGCCGTACGCGAACGCGAAGAAGGTGCGCGAGACCCTCGACGTGCTCAACCGCGTCTTCCGCTTCCGTCCGTGCGAGGGGCCGCGCCCGGGGCGCCACTCGGGCATCCCGTGCCTCGACTTCCACATCGACCGCTGCTTCGCGCCGTGCATCAGCGCCGTCTCGCGCGACGATTACGGAGAAGATCGTCGAGGGCGTCATCGGCTTCCTCTCCGGCGACACGCAGACCATCCAGCGCGAGCTCGAGGCGCGCATGCGCGAGGCGGCCGCGGGCGAGCGCTTCGAGGAGGCTGCGCGCTACCGGAACCGGCTCTTCTCGATCCGGCACCTCGCGGACCGGCAGGCCGCCGAAAGCGCGCCGTCGGGACGGCGGACGTCGTCGGGCTCGCGATCGACGGAGACCAGGCCGCCGTGCAGGTGTTCCCGCTCCGTGACGGCAAGATGATCGACCGCTACGGCTTCCACCTCGAGAACGTCGCGGGCGAGGACGCGCAGTCGATCCTCGAGGCGTTCGTCGTCGAGTACTACGGCGCTGCGCCGAGCGCGCCGCCGGAGGTGCTCGTCCCGGACGCGGTCGCCGACACGAGCGCGCTCGAGGAGTACCTCGCCGAGCGCCGTGGCGGGCGCGTCGTCGTGCGCGCGCCGCTCCGTGGCGAGAAGCGGCGCCTCGTCGAGCTCGCGGTCGAGAACGCGCGGCTGGCGCTCGAGTCCGACGCGGCCGTCCGCGAGGCGCCCGCTCCCGGCGGATCGCCGCGCTCGAGGAGCTCCGCGAGGTGCTGAACCTCGAGAGCCTCCCCATCCGCATCGAGTGCTTCGACGTCTCGAACATCCAGGGCGAGTCGGTCGTCGCCTCGATGACCGTCTTCGTCGACGGGCGCCGAAGAACGCGCACTACCGCACGTTCGCGATCCGCGGCGTCGACGGCCAGGACGACGTCGGAGCGATGCGCGAGGCTGTCGTCTCGCCGGTTCGCGCGGCTGCACTCGGGAGACCTCGACGAGAGCTTCTCGCGGATGCCGAACCTCGTCGTCGTGGACGGAGGGAAAGGGCAGCTGGCGGCCGCGCTCTCCGCTCTCGACGAGCTCGACCTTCCACGCGTCGCCGTGATCGCGCTCGCGAAGCGCGAGGAGGAGGTCTTCGTGCCGGGCGTTCCGGTCCCGATCGTCCTCGACCGCTCGAGCCCGGGGCTCCAGCTCCTCCAGCGCCTCCGCGACGAGGCACATCGCGTCGCCCTGCGCTTCCACCGCAAGCGCCGCGGAGCCCGCTCGATGGAGACGATCTTCGAGACGCTGCCCGGGGTCGGGCCGGTGAGGCGGCGCGCGATCATCCGACACTTCGGCTCGGTCGAGCGCTTCCTCGAGGCGTCGCAGGAGGAGCTCGAGGGCGTGCCCGGGCTTCCGCAGAAGACTGCTCGCGACCTCTACGCGCAGCTGCACAAGGCAGGGCCGTCTACCTAGAGCTCGCGGGCTCGGCGGACGCGAGTGCCTCCTGGGACTCGAGGGCGCCGCGCTTTGTAGCGCAGCGTCCGCAGCGTCAGCGCGATGGCGGTGAAGCCGGCGACGACGTTCGTCCCGACGGTGACGAGCTTGAGGCCGACGCTGAACGCGAGGAGCTTCGAGCTGGCGACGGTGCCGCGGAAGACGTAGAGGAGGAACGCCTGCTCGGTCCCGATCCCGGCCGGCGTGAGCGGGATGAGCGTCGCGATGCTCGCGGAGACCTGGACGAGCAGCACGTTCTCGACGGACTGGGGGATGTCGAACGCGGCGAGCAGGAACCAGATCGCGACCATGCGCAGGAACCAGTCGCCCGCCTGCCAGACAGCGACGGTGCCGAGGTAGCGAAGCGGCGAGCGGACGACGGTGAACGCCTGCTTGACGCGCGGCCAGAAGTCGAGGACGTGCGCGTGGATCCAGAAGCCGAGGACGACGGCCAGCGACGATCACGGCCACCGCGAGCGTCCATCGCCGTGGGGTGCTCGAGCACCCACGCGAACTCGAAGCTCGGCAGGCGGGGAAGGTCGCCGATGCCGGGCAGTGCGTCCTGCGTCAGCGTCGCCCACACGAGGACGCTCGATGCCGCGGTGAGGTCGAAGATGGAGAGGACGAACGTGCTCGAGACGATGGTGGTGTACGTGCTCGACTGGACCGCGCGATGAGCGAGGACGACGCGAACCGCGTCCCCGGCGCGGAGCGGGATGACCGCGTTGACGCCGACCCCGGCGAGATACGCGCCGAGGATCGAGCGCCGCTTGACGCGGACGTCCGGGTAGGCCGCCGCGAGCACGTTCCGCCACGCCATGCTCGTGCACGAGAGCTTCCCGAGCTGTGCGAGCACGGCGAGGAAGAGTGGAAGCGGATGAACCGACGTGAGCTGGTCGAGGAACGCGTCGATCCCGTCGAGGACTCGGACGAGCATGCGCTCACAGGATTACCGGATTCTCTCGGCAGCCCTGGAGAGGCTCGCGCGGCTCCGGGAGCGCGAAGATTCCTGAAGGGTCGTTGCCGCGACCGCAGTCGCCGCGTCGACGGTGCGTTGCTCAGGCTTTAGCCCGAGCCGTCGGTGTCAGGCGCGAGGAACGGGTAGCGGTAGTCCGTCGGCGGCACGAAGGTCTCTTTCACCGCTCGCGGGCTCACCCAGCGGATGAGGTTCCACATCGAGCCGGCCTTGTCGTTCGTCCCGCTCGCGCGCGAGCCGCCGAAGGGCTGCTGGCCGACGACCGCTCCCGTCGGCTTGTCGTTCACGTAGAAGTTCCCCGCCGAGTAGCGCAGCGCGTCGTGCGCCTCCTCGATCGCGGAGCGCTCGGTCGCGAAGACGGCGCCCGTGAGCGCGTACGGCGCGGTCTCGTCGACGAGGCGCAGCGTCTCGTCCCAGCGCTTCTCGTCGTAGACGTAGGCGGTGACGATGGGGCCGAAGAGCTCGTCGCGAAGGAGCCGGAAGCCCTTGTCCTCGGTCGTGATCACCGTCGGTGCACGAAGTAGCCCTCGGAGTCGTCCGTGGAGCCGCCGGTCAGGATCTCGGCGCCGGACGAGCGCGCCTCGGCGATCGCGTCCGAGTGGGTCTTGAAGGCGTTCGCGTCGATGACGGCGCCCATGAAGTTCTCGAAGTCGACCGGGTCGCCCATCCGGATCGACGCGACGTCCGAGACGAGCTGCTCCTTCACCTCGGGCCAGATGTTCGACGGGATGTAGAGCCGCGAGGCGGCCGAGCACTTCTGCCCCTGGTATTCGAAGGAGCCGCGCACGACGGCGGTCGCGACCGCCTCGGCCTCGGCGGACGGGTGCGCGAGGATGAAGTCCTTGCCGCCGGTCTCCCCTACGAGCCGCGGATAGCCCTTGTACGAGTCCACGTTCTTGCCGACCGTCTCCCACATGCCGTTGAACACCTCGGTCGAGCCGGTGAAGTGGATGCCCGAGAGCTCGGGGCTCGCGAGCGCTGCGTTCCCGATCGTGGAGCCCGGGCCGTAGACGAGGTTGATGACCCCGTCGGGCAGGCCCGCCTCCTGCAGCAAGCGCATGTAGTAGTACGCAGAGAGGGCGGCGGTCGACGCCGGCTTCCAGACGACCGTGCAGCCCATGAGCGCCGGCGAGGACGAGAGGTTGCCGCCGATGCAGCTGAAGTTGAACGGGCTGACGGCGAGGACGAAACCCTCGAGCGGGCGGTACTCCAGGCGGTTCCACGTCCCGGTGGGCGAGTACGGCTGCTCCGAGTAGATGCGGACGAGGAAGTCGACGTTGTAGCGCCAGAAGTCGATCATCTCGCACACGGCGTCGATCTCCGCCTGGTGCGCGGTCTTCGACTGATTGAGCATCGTCGCGGCGTTCAGCGTCGAGCGCCACGGCCCGGACAGGAGCTCGGCGGCGCGGAGGAAGATCGCGGCGCGCTCGTGCCACGGCATGCGCGACCACTCGGCGTGCGCCGCGGTCGCTGCCTCGATCGCCTGCTCGACGTGCTCGGCGCCGCCCTTCGCGACGTCCGCGAGGACGTGGCCGGTGCGGTGCGGCTCCACGGCCTCGAACGTCTCATCCGGGTGGACGTCCTTGCCGCCGATGATCATCGGGATGGAGATCCGCTCGCTCTCCATCTCCTTGAGCCGGAGCTGGAGGGAGGCGCGCTCCGGTGTTCCGGGCGCGTAGGACCTGACGGGCTCGTTCTCGTGCTCGGGCGGGGTGAAGATGCCGTGTTCGCTCATGCGGACGATTCTAGAAGCCTGCGGCTCTCTACAGTCCCGGACGGTGGCGCTCGTCGAGATGCGGTACGCGGTGCCCGGCTGGGGGAGTTGGCGAGCTGTGGCGGGAGGATGGTGTCGTCGTCGCGAACGACTTCCGCTTCGGGCCGGTGCCGGACACGGTGTCTGACACCGCCGCTGACGAACTCATTCGCAGGTTCCATGCCTTCTTGCGGGGCGACGACGTGGCGTTCGAGGACGTGTCCGTCGACCTGGGTTGGGCGACGCCGTTCCAACGCGTGCTCGCGGAGGAGCTGCGGGCGGTTCCGCGCGGCGAGGTCGTCTCGTACGGCGAGCTCGCCGCCCTCGCGGGCCGGCCCGGAGCGGCGCGAGCGGCCGGGGCCTTCTGTGCCGCGAATCGCTTCGCGTTCCTGGTGCCGTGCCATCGAGTCGTCGGGTCGAATGGAATCGGCGGCTACGGCGAGGCCGGAGTGGAGGTCAAGCGGCGCCTGCTCGCACTCGAGGGTGTCGTCCTGTGATCACGTCGGAGGACGTGCGCGAGGAGCTCGGGAGGATCGCTCCCCGACGCGAGTGCGACCGGAGGGCGGAGCTGTCCGCGCTGTTCCACTCGGCGGGAAGCCTCCACCTGCGCGGGGCGGGAGACTGGTCGCTCCATCTCGATCTCGGCAGCGGGGCGGCCGCCCGCCGGGCCTTCTCTCTCCTCCGCGCCAGCGGCGATCCGATCGGAGATCCGCACCTACCGGCGGCGCTCGTTCGACGCCGCGACCCGCTATCAGCTCCACGTCGTCGGTGACGCCGACGCACTTGCGGGTCCTGGCGGCGGCCGGCGTCGTCGACCGGAGGCATGGCCCGCTCGAGCGGCCGCCGCGGCGAGTCGTGGCGCGCAGCTGCTGCCGCGCCGCCTACCTGCGCGGCGCGTTTCTCGGCGCGGGATCGCTCTCGCTCGCCCGCTCGCCGCACCTCGAGCTGCGGACGTCCTCGCTCGACTCGGCGGCGCTCCTCGCACGGCTTGCGCGAGCCGAGGGCGTCGAGCTCGCGGTCGTCGAACGGTCGACGCACGCGCTGGCGTACGCGAAGAGCTTGGAGGCGATCGAGTCGTTGCTCGCGCTCATGGGCGCGACGGAGACCGTGCTGGCGCTCGAGGAGCGCTCGGTCGTCGCCGAGACGCGCTCGCGGGCGAATCGGCTCGCGAATGCGGATCACGCGAACCTCGTCCGTACGAGCCGCTCCGCGAGGCGGCAGCTCGTCGCCGTCGAGTGGCTCCGCGACGAAACGGGACTCGACGAGCTTCCGGAGCCGCTGCGCGAGGCGGCCGAGCTCCGCCTTCGTCATCCGACCGAGTCGCTCAGCGAGCTCGCGGAGCGCGCCGAGCCGCCCGCGAGCAAGGCCGCGCTGCATCGGCGGCTGCGGGCTCTCGAGGAGCTGGCGGGCGACCGCGCGTTAGACTCGCCTGCCGGACGGGGTACCGAGCAACGGAGGAGAGGATGGCGATTCGCGTCGGCATCAACGGCTTCGGCCGGATCGGACGGAACTTCTTCCGTGCGCAGCATGCGCTCGGCGCCGACCTCGACATCGTCGCGCTGAACGACGTCGGCGACGCTACGACGATGGCGCATCTCCTGCGCTACGACTCCACGCTCGGCCCGTTCGCGGGCGAGGTCGAGCTCGCCGACGGCGTCCTGAAGGCGGCCGGGGAGGAGGTACGCATCCTCTCCGAGCGCGATCCGGGCGCACTGCCGTGGGGGGACCTCGGCGTCGACGTCGTCCTCGAGTCGACGGGCTTCTTCACCGACCGCGAAGGCGCGCAGAAGCACCTGGACGCTGGGCGCGAAGAAGGTTTTGATCTCGGCCCCGGCGACGGATCCGGACGTCACGATCGTGCTCGGTGTGAACGACGACGCGTACGACCCGGACGCGCATCACATCGTCTCGAATGCGTCGTGCACCACGAACTGCGTGGCGCCGCTCGCGAAGGTGCTGCACGACCTCGGCCAGATCCAGTCCGGCTTCATGACGACCATCCACGCGTACACGCAGGATCAGAGCCTCCAGGACGCGCCGCACAGGGATCTCCGCCGCGCGCGTGCGGCCGCGATCAACCTCATCCCGACCTCCACGGGCGCGGCGAAGGCGATCGGGCTCGTCATGCCCGAGCTCCAGGGCAAGGTCGACGGCATCTCCGTGCGCGCGCCCGTGGCGACGGGCTCGCTCACGGACCTCGTGGTCATGCTCGGACGGGAGACCTCGATCGATGAGGTGAACGACGCCTACCGCGCGGCTGCCGCCGGGCCGCTCGACGGCATCCTCCGCTTCTCGGACGATCCACTCGTCTCCACGGACATCGTCGGCAGTGCGTACTCGTGCATCTTCGACAGCCAGCTGACGATGGTGCACGGCAGCACGCTCAAGGTGTTCGGCTGGTACGACAACGAGTGGGGCTACTCGTGCCGGCTCGTCGACGTGATCGTCAAGCTCCTCGGCTGAACGATGCACCGGCCGCGCTCGGTGCGGGAGGCTGACGTCGCCGGAAGGCGCGTGCTCGTGCGCTCCGATCTGAACGTACCGCTCGACGACGGCGAGGTCGCGGACGACACGCGCATCCGAGCATCGCTGCCCACGTTGCAGCACGTTCTCGACGGCGGCGCGGCCCATGTCGCCGTGTGCTCGCACCTCGGGCGCCCGAAGGGCCACGATCTCGCCTTCGCGATGACGCCCGTCGCAGCGCGGCTGCGCGAGCTCCTGCCGGACGACCGCCTCGAGGTGCTCGAGAACACGCGGTTCGACGCCGGCGAGACCACGAACGACCCCGAGACTGCGCGTAAACTCGCGGAGAACAGGGACCTGTACGTGAACGACGCGTTCGGGTCGGCGCACCGCGCCCACGCATCGACCGAGGGCGTCGCACACCTGTTGCCCGCGTACGCCGGGCTCCTCCTCGAGCGCGAGCTCGAGATGCTCGGCCGACTGCTAGGCGACGTGGAGCGTCCGTTCGTCCTCGTCGCGGGCGGCGCGAAGGTCGAGGACAAGCTCGGCGTCCTCGTCGACCTCGGAGCACGTGCCGACTCCGTGCTCGTCGGGGGCAAGATGGCGGAGGAGCTGCGCGACGAGAACCCGCTCCCGTACGAGGCGGAGCTGCCTGTGGACGTCGTCGCTGCGGACGCGTTCGAGTCCGACGCCGAGAGCCGGGTCGTCCCCTACGACGAGCTGCCGGACGGCTGGCTGGGGCTCGACATCGGGCCCGAGACGCGGAAACGCTTCGCCGAGTCCTCGGCTCGGCCCGGACGGTCTTCTGGAACGGCCCGATGGGCGTGTTCGAGTGGCCGCGCTTCGCGGAGGGCACGAAGGCGGTGGCGGAGGCGGTCGCGGCCGTGGACGGCTACACCGTCGTCGGCGGCGGCGACTCCGTCCGCGCGCTCCACGACCTCGGGCTCGCCGAGCGGATCTCGTGGGTCTCGACCGGTGGCGGCGCGTCGCTCGAGCTCCTCGAGGGCAAGCAGCTTCCCGGCGTCGCGGCGATACCGGAGGAAGACGGCTGATGCTCGTCGCGGGCAACTGGAAGATGTACAAGGGGCCGCACCAGGCGCGCGAGTTCGCCGCGCAGATCCGCCGCCTCCCCGAGCGCTTCGCGGGCGTCGACGTCGTCGTCTGCCCACCGTTCGTCTCGCTCGAGGCGGCGCTGCAGGGGCTCGGCCCCGAGAGTGCGGTCGGCGTGTACGCACAGAATGTCCACTGGGAGCTCGAAGGGGCGTTCACCGGCGAGGTCGCGCCGCCGATGCTCGCAGAGCTCGGCGTCACGGGCGCGATCGTCGGCCACTCGGAGCGCCGACAGCTGTTCGGCGAGACGGACGACGCGGTCGCGAGCCGAGCGCAGGCGGCGCTCGACGCCGGCCTCCGCGTCATCGCGTGCGTCGGGGAAACGGAGGCCGAACGCGAGGTGGGGGAGACCGAGCCCGTGCTCGAGCGTCAGCTCGCCCCGTTGCCGCGTCACGAGCGGCTCGTGATCGCGTACGAGCCCGTCTGGGCCATCGGCACGGGCCGGACGGCGACGCCCGAGATCGCGCAGGAGGCGCACGCCTTCGTCAAGTCGCTTCACGACGCGCCGGTGCTGTACGGCGGTTCGGTCAAGCCCGAGAACGCGGCCGTCGCTGCTCGCGCTCCCGGACGTGGACGGGGCGCTCGTCGGCGGGGCGTCGCTCGACGCGGACTCGTTCGCGTCGATCTGCCGCGCAGGCGCCGAGGCCGTCGCTTGAGACCGGTCGTTCTCGTCGTCCTCGACGGCTGGGGGCTTGCGCCGCCCGGGCCCGGAAATGCGGTCGACCAGGCCGACACGCCCATCTTCGACGCGCTGTGCGCTCGCTATCCGCATGCGACGCTCGCGGCGTCCGGTAAGGCGGTCGGCCTGCCGGATGGCCAGATGGGCAACTCGGAGGTCGGGCACCTCACGATCGGATCGGGCCGGATCCTGCTGCAGGACCTCGAGCGCGTGAACCGGGCGATCGCGGACGGGTCGTTCGCGACGAACGACGCGCTCGTCTCGGCGTTCCGGCGCGCGAGAGAGCGAGGCGGGAGCGTCCATCTGCTCGGGCTCGTCTCGTACGGGGGCGTCCACTCGCACATCGACCACCTGCGCGCGCTGCTCGACCTGGCAGCGAGCGAGGGCATGACCGAGAGGACGTGGATCGATGCGTTCACGGACGGGCGCGACGTCTCGCCGCACGCCGCCGCGCACGACCTCGCCGAGCTTCCCGGCGGAGCGTATCGCGACGATCTGCGGCCGCTACTACGCGATGGACCGGGACGCGCGCTGGGAGAGGACGGATCGGGCGTCCGCGCGCGATCTGCGAGGGGGAGGGCGAGCAGGCGAAGCGACGCCGAGGAAGCGATCAGCGCGAGCTACGCGCGCGACGTCACCGACGAGTTCGTCGAGCCTGTCGTGCTCGAGGGGCGGCCGCACCTCGAGCAAAGCGACGCCGCGATCTTCTTCAACTTCCGTCCGGACCGGGCGCGGCAGCTGTCGCAGCGTCTGCTCGAGGCAGGCGTGGACCTGACGACGATGACGCGGTATCGCGACGACTTCACGTGCCCAGTCGCGTTCGGCGAGTCGGAGATTCCGAACACGCTCGCCGAGGTGCTCGCGGCGCACGGGCTCCGGCAGCTCCACGCGGCCGAGACGGAGAAGTACGCTCACGTGACGTACTTCTTCAACGGCGGGAAGGAGCGCGAGTGGGCGGGGGAGACCCGCATCCTCGTTCCCTCGCCGCGCGACGTGCCGAGCTACGACCGGAAACCGGAGATGTCTGCGGATGAGGTCGCGCGGCGCTTCTGCGAGGAGCTCGACGACGATTACGCGTTCGCCGTCGTCAACTTCGCGAACCCCGACATGGTCGGGTCACACCGGCTCGATTCCGGCCATAGTGGCAGCGGTCGAGGCGACGGACCGTGCGCTCGGAAAGGTCGTCGGGTGCGTCACGGCCCTCGGCGGCGTGTGTTTGGTGACCGCCGACCACGGGAATGCAGAGGTCATGCTCGAGCCAGACGGGGTCAGCCCGTTCACGGCTCACACGACGAATCCGGGTGCCGCTCGTCGTCACCGACGACCGCGTGGAGCTTCTCGAGGAGGGCGAGCTGTCCGACCTGGCGCCCACCGTCCTGGGGATGCTCGAGGTCCCGATTCCTGCTGACATGACAGGGAATCGGCTCGCAACACCGGCGTAACCGGGCCCGTCCAGACGCTTTACAACTACCCTCTTATACTCGCCGCGCACATGTCGCTCCCACAGCCAGACCCCGGTGTCCTCCGCAAGGCGCAGCGTGGTGACGAGCGAGCGTTCTCGATCATCGTCCGGACGTACGAGCAGCCCGTCTACAACTACGTGCTGCGGCTCACGGGAGACCGCACCCTCTCCGAGGATCTGACCCAGGAGGTCTTCCTCCGCGTCTTCCAGGGCCTCCCGAGCTTCTCGCTGCGCTCGCGGTTCACGACCTGGCTCTTCCAGGTGACGAAGAACCGCGTGCTCGACGAGCTCCGGGCGATCGAGCGCCGCCCCCGCTCCGTCGTGAACATCGAGGATGCCCCACCGATCGAGGTCGTCGACGCGCCGGCGGAGCGAGCCGAGACGATCGACGCGGTGTGGCGCGCCGTCGAGGCGCTCAACCCGGATCTCAAGATGGCGCTCCTCCTGCGGGACGTCGTCGGGCTCTCGTACACGGAGATCGCGGAGACGCTCGAGATCACGCTCGCGACCGTGAAGTGGCGGATCTACAAGGCGCGCGAGGAGGTGCAGCTCGCGCTGCACCGTGACGGCGTCGTCGTGCCGATCACGTCCGCGCCGCTCCGCGCAGAGCCGCTAGCCGAGTCCGCCTACGATTGGGCGCGTGCCGCGCCCGACCGCCGAGGATCCCGTCGCGCGCCTCGCCGAGGCGCTCTCCGAGGTCGCCGACGTCGACGTCGCCGCTCGAGCGTCCCGCCGACGCCGAGCACGGCGACTACGCGACGAACGTCGCGCTGAAGCTCGCGGGCCTGCGGAAGCGGCCGCCGCGGGAGATCGCGGACGAGATCGCCGCCGAGGTCGTCGCACGTGGGCTGGCGGAGCGCGCCGAGGCGGCAGGGCCTGGCTTCGTCAACCTCTGGCTCCCGGACGCGTGGCTCGCCGACGGCGTGCGGGAGATCGTCGCGGCAGGCCTGGAGTTCGGAGGCGGGCTCGGCGGAGCAGCGTGAGCGCGTCCAGGTCGAGATGGTCTCGGCGAACCCGACCGGGCCGATCACGGTCGCGCACGCGCGAAACGGGGCGTACGGCGACTCGGTCGCGCGGCTCCTGGCCTTCGCGGGACACGAGGTGGAGCGCGAGTACTACTACAACGACGCCGGCGCGCAGATGGAGCGGTTCCACGCGTCGGTCGAGGCCGTGCGCCGCGGCGAGGAGCCGCCCGAGGACGGGTACCGCGGCGACTACGTCGCCGAGCTGGCGGCGCTTCCCGGCGACCCCGTCCCCGAGATGCTGCGCCGGATCGAGGCGACGCTCGAGCGCTTCCGGATCCACTTCGACACGTGGGAGCGCGAGAGCGACTTCGGCGCGGAGGTCGCGGAAGCGCTGCCGCTCCTCGACACGTACGAGTCCGAGGGCGCCGTGTGGGGGCGGACGAGCGCCCACGGGGACGACAAGGACCGCGTCCTCGTCCGCTCGAACGGCGAGCCGACCTACTTCGGCAAGGACGCCGCCTACATCCGGCGGAAGCTCGCCGCCGGGTTCGATCGCCTCGTCTACGTGCTCGGCGCGGACCACCACGGCTACGTCGCGCGGCTGCAGGCGCTCGCCGAGATGCTCGGCTACTCGCGCGAGGCGGTCGAGGTGCTCGTCTACCAGCTCGTCCAGCTCGTCGAGGGCGGCGAGGCGAGGAAGATGTCGAAGCGTCGAGGCGACGTCGTCGCTGCTCGACGAGCTGCTCGACGCGATCGGCGTCGACGCCGCGCGCTGGTACCTCGTCTCGCGCGGGCACGACCAGACGATCGAGCTCGACGTCGACCTGGCCGCGGAGCGCTCGCAGAAGAACCCCGTCTACTACGTGCAGTACGCGCACGCGCGCGTCGCGGGGATCCTGCGCAACGCCGACGGCGCGGGCGCCGCGGGCGCTGCGCCGGCGCCGCTCGAGCCGGAGGAGCGCGAGCTCGTGAAGCGCCTCCTCGACTTCCCGCAGGTCGTGCGCGGAGGCGACCGAGCGGCGCGCGCGTGCACGCGATCCCGATCTACGCGATCCGCGTCGCCGACGACTTCCACCGCTTCTACCACCTGCACCGCGTGCTCGAGTCGGAGCAGGAGGCGTTCCGCCTCGGCCTCGTCTCGGCGGTGCAGAGCGTCATCGCGCGCTGCCTCGACCTGATCGGAGTGGAAGCTCCGGAGCGGATGTAGGATCGGGCCACGTGAGTGAGGTACCCGACAGGAACCTCGCCCTCGAGCTCGTCCGCGTCACGGAGTCGGCAGCCACGTTCGCGTCGCGCTGGATCGGGCGCGGGGACAAGATCGCGGCCGACCAGGCGGCCGTCGACGCGATGCGGCTGATGCTCGACACCGTCTCGATGCGCGGCGTCGTCGTCATCGGCGAGGGCGAGAAGGACGAGGCGCCGATGCTCTTCAACGGCGAGCAGGTCGGCGACGGCGTCGGGGCCGAGGTCGACGTCGCGGTCGACCCGCTCGAGGGCACGCGCCTCACCGCGCTCGGGATGCCGAACGCGATCTCGGTGATCGCCGTCTCGGAGCGCGGGACGATGTTCTTCCCGGGCGCGGCGCTGTACATGGACAAGATCGCCGTCGGCCCCGAGGCCGCGGACGCGATCGACATCGAGGCGACGCCGACCGAGAACCTCGAGCGGGTCGCCGAGGCGAAGGGCTGCGCCGTGAACGACCTCACCGTCGTCGTCCTCGAGCGCGAGCGGCACGACGACCTCATCGCCGAGCTGCGCGAGGCGGGCGCGCGCGTGAACCTCATCCGCGACGGCGACGTCGCGCCCGCGATCGCGGCCGCGCAGGCCGGATACCGGCGTCGATCTGCTGATGGGCATCGGCGGCACGCCGGAGGGCGTGATCTCGGCGGCTGCGATCAAGTGCCTCGGCGGTGCGATGCAGGGCAAGCTGTGGCCGCGCAACGAGGAGGAGCGGCAGCGGCTCGAGGACGCCGGCTACGACATCGGGCGCGTCCTGACCGCGGACGACCTCGTCCAGGGCGAGGACGTGTTCGTGGCCGCGACGGGCGTGACGAGCGGCGCGCTGCTCCGCGGCGTCCGCGTCGTCGGCGACCGCGTCGAGACCGAGTCGATCGTGATGCGCTCGCGCTCGGGCACGTTCCGCCGCATCGTCGCCTCGCATCCGCTGACGAAGATCCAGAGCCTCATGAAAGGAGCGTCCTGATGGAGCGCACGAGCTGAACGAGACCGCGCGGGCGATCGTCGCCGACCACAAGGGGATCCTCGCCGCGGACGAGTCGACCGGGACGATCAAGAAGCGCTTCGACTCGATCGGCGTCGAGTCGACGGAGGAGAGCCGGCGGGCCTACCGCCAGCTCCTCTTCACGGCCCCGGGCATGGAGGACGCGATCGGCGGCGTGATCCTCTACGACGAGACGATCCGGCAGTCGGCCGACGACGGGACGCCGTTCGCCGAGGTGCTCGCCTCGAAGGGATCGATCCCGGGGATCAAGGTGGACACGGGCGCGCACGACCTCGCCGGCTTCCCGGGCGAGAAGATCACCGAGGGGCTCGACGGCCTGCGCGCGCGGCTCGCGGAGTATCGAGAGCTGGGCGCGCGCTTCGCGAAGTGGCGCGCCGTCATCACGATCGGCGACGGCATCCCGTCGGTCGCCTGCATCCGCGCGAACGCGCACGCGCTCGCCCGCTACGCGGCGTCTCTGCCAGGAGGCCGGAATCGTCCCGATCGTCGAGCCCGAGGTGCTCATGGACGCCGACAACACGATCGAGCGCTGCTTCGACGTCACGTCGCGAGACGCTGACGTGGACGTTCCACGAGCTCGGCGTCCAGGGCGTCGATCTCGCGGGCACGCTGCTCAAGCCGAACATGGTCATCTCGGGCAAGGGCTGCCCCGAGCAGGCGCCGGCGGCGCGCATCGCGGAGCTCACGATCGAGTGCTTCCTCACGCACGTGCCGGCTGCCGTCCCGGGAATCGTCTTCCTCTCGGGCGGCCAGTCCGAGGTCGAGGCGACCGAGAACCTGAACGCGATCAACCAGATCGGCGGGCCGTGGCCGCTCTCCTTCTCGTACGGGCGGGCGCTGCAGCAGTCCGCGCTACAGGCCTGGGGCGGCGACTCCGCGAACGTCGAGGCCGCCCAGGAGGCATTCGTGCACCGCGCGCGGATGAACGCTCTCGCGGCCGCTGGCGACTGGAACGCAGAGCTGGAGCAGCCGGTCGCGGTCTAGCCGGTTTCGACATGCGAGCCGTGACTGCGGAGTCCGACCCGCTCGAGGAGCATCTTCTCGACGCCCTCAGGGCGCTGCAGCCGAGCTCGGCGCTGAGGTCGGCGCCGCCGGAGGTGGAGGAGATCTGGCGCGCGCAGGTCGACAGCAGGCAGGCGGACTACGCGGCGCGCTGGCTCCAGCAGCACGGGCGGAGCTTCTACACGATCGGCTCGGCGGGTCACGAGTCGAATGCGGCGGTCGCGCTCGCGCTCCGGGTCGACGATCCTGCGCTCCTGCACTACCGCTCGGGCGCCTTCTACCTCGCGCGCGCCGCCCGCGCCGGAATCGACGGCCTTCGCGACATCCTGCTCGGCGTCGTCGCGGCCGCCGTGGAGCCGATGGCCGGCGGGCGCCACAAGGTCTTCGGGCGCAAGGAGCTCGCTGTCGTCCCGGTTACGTCGACCATCGCCTCGCAGCTGCCGCGCGCGGTCGGGATGGCGCTCGCCATCGACCGTGCGGCGCGGCTCGGCGTGCCGTGCATCTGGCAGCCGGACGCGATCGTCGTCTGCTCGTTCGGAGACGCCTCGCTCAACCATGCGACGGCGCAGGCGGCCCTGAACACGACGGCCCAGTGCACGTACCAGGGCCTGCCGCTGCCGCTCCTCTACGTGTGCGAGGACAACGGCCTCGGCATCAGCGTGCCCACGCCGCCGGGCTGGGTCGACGTGTCGCTGCGGGCTCGCGCCGAAATCCGCTACGAGGCGGCCTACGGCAGCGACCCTGCGGAGGTGCTCGGCGTTGCGACCGACCTCGCGAGCTGGGTGCGCGAGCGCAGGCGGCCGGCGGTGCTCCATCTCCGCACCGTGCGCTACCTGAGCCATGCAGGAGCCGATGCGGAGATGGCGTACCGCTCGCCGGGCGCGATTCGCGGCGACTTCGAACGCGACCCGATCCTCGGCACCGCGCGGTGGCTCGTCGCGGCCGGACGGGCCACTGGCGAGGAGCTCGCGCACGACTACGTCGTCGCCAGGGACGAGGCGCAGGAGCTCGCGCTCGAGGTCGCCGCGCTGCCGCAGATGTCCTCCTCCGAACAGGTCATGGCGCCGCTCGCGCCGCGATCGCCTGGCGTCGTCGCGGAGCGTGCGAACCGGGTCGCGGTCGAAGCCGAGAAGCCGCTCACGGTCTCCCAGGCGATCAACGCCGCTCTGACGACGGTCCTCGAGAAGCACCCGCAGGCGCTCGTCTTCGGCGAGGACGTCGCGGTGAAGGGCGGCGTGTACGGCGTCACCCGCGGCCTGCATGCGCGCTTCGGTGCAGGGCGTGTGTTCGACACGCTGCTGGACGAGACGTCGATCCTCGGCCTCGCCCTGGGCGCCGCCGTCAGCGGGCTGCTGCCGCTTCCCGAGATCCAGTACCTCGCGTACCTGCACAACGCGGAGGACCAGCTCCGCGGCGAGGCCGCGACGCTGCAGTTCTTCTCCCAGCGCGCGTACCGGAACGGGATGGTGATCCGGATCGCCGGATACGGCTACCAGCGCGGCTTCGGCGGGCATTTCCACAACGACGACGCGGTGGGCGTCGTGCGCGACGTCCCCGGCCTCGTGCTCGCCTCGCCGGCCAGGCCGGACGACGCCGCGGCGATGCTCGTGACGTGCGCCGAGTCGGCGCTCGTCGACGGGAGCGTGTGCGTGTTCCTCGAGCCCATCGCGCTGTACCACACGCGCGACCTGCACGAGGACGGCGACGAGGGCTGGGTCGCGCCGCCGGCGGGCGAGCACGTCGCGGTCGGTGCCGCGCGCATCTACCTCGACGGAAACGACCTCACGATCGTGACGTGGGCGAACGGGCTTCGTCTCTCACTACGGGTCGCGCGCCGGCTCGAGGCGATTGGCGTCCGGGCGCGTGTCCTCGACCTCCGCTGGCTCGCGCCGTTGCCGCTCGAGGACGTCGTGCGCGAGGCGACCGCGACCGGCCGCGTGCTCGTCGTGGACGAGACGCGCCGGACGGGGGGTATGGGCGAGGGAATCGTTGCCGAGCTCGTCGACGCAGGCTTCGAGGGGCGGCTGGCCCGTGTGGCCAGCAAGGACTCGTTCATCCCGCTCGGAGACGCCGCGCAGCTGGTGCTCGTCTCCGAGGACGAGATCGAGGCGGCGGCGCTCGATCTCGTACGCTGACGGGACGAGCGACGGACGCCGGACAGCTCCACCGACAACGTCGACTTCCGCTGCGCTCGGGACCTCTTAGTAGGCGCTGCTGTACCGCGCCTTCGCGGCGCGCGAGCTGTACGTCGCGATGTCGCCCGCGAGGCCGAGGGCGACGAGGAGCCAGCCCGCGCCGCTGACGCCGTGGAGGGGTCCCCACGCGACGACGTAGGCCAGTGTCGTCCACGGCAGGAAGATCAGGCCGAGCAGCGGCCAGATCCACGAACTGAACGCCGCGTCGACCTTGTCGCCGAAGATCCACCAGAAGGCGAGGGCGATGCGGGGGCCGATGAAGCCGGCGACGAGAGCGAGACAGCACACGGGAGCGACACCCTCTCGCACTCGAGGCTCCGCGTCAAGCGGTCGTGCGAGCTACGCGGCGTCCGGATCGAGGTCGGCGTCGTCGCCCGGCCCGCCGTGGCGCCGCCGGCGCAGGCTCTCCTTCCGCTCCTCCTTCATATCCGACGCCTTCACCTTCGCGTCGGCGTAGGAGGAGCGCACGAGCGACGAACCGCCGCTCCAGCCGAAGACCATGCAGATGAGAATGATCGCGAAGCCCATGTTGAACGCGGTCGTGACGAGTTGCTGTCCGACGGAGTAGGCGGTGGCGGTCGTCGAGTCCGTGTAGTGGTCGAGCGCGAACGTGTTGAACGCCTGGTTGACGCCGACGCCGCCAGGGGTGAAGGAGACGAGGTTCGCGAGCTGGTTCGAGCCGAGCACGCTCATGACCGATCCGAAGGTGACCGGGATCCCGTACGCGGCGAGGAAGACGATGATCACCCCGACCTTCGCGGCATAGCCGCCCATCTGCGGCAGGAGGACCCACTTCCCGTACGCCCTGAGATCGCCGAGGATGGCCGCGCCCGCCTTCGCCTTCACCCACATCTTCTGCACCCAGTGCCAGAAGATGCGCGCGAGCACGGCGATCAGGAAGAGCGCCCCGCCGATGATGAGCAGCGTCAGGACGACGTGGTTCGAGACCGCGTCGCGCTCGTCTCCGAACTGGAAGTCGAAGGAGCCGGTGACCTGCGAGAACAGGTAGACGTAGATGAGCGTCCCGATGACGACGTAGAAGATCTTCTGCACGGCATAGCCGGCGAGGATTCCGGGGAAGGTCGCGCCGGCCACGACTGCGACGAACATGAGCAGCATCACGAACGTGCCGAGATTCGCAGGCACGACGCCGTTCAGCGCCACGCCCGTCGCGTAGCAGGCGAGGACGGTCAGGTACGTGACGCCGCCCGGATATGCGTAGCGCAAGATTCCGTACCAGCCGAGCGCGGTCAGCGCCGTCTGGGCGCACTGCAGGACGCAGCCCAGGATCACGTACCCGAGCGCGATGTCGGTGACGGTGTGCCAGAGCTCGACGAACCAGCCCCAGACGTCGATCCCCGCGAGGCGGAGCGCGACGAGGGCGACGAGGATCCCGACGAGCCAGGCCGCGATCCGGACGATGCGACGCCTCGCGGACTCGTCGGCCAGAGGAGGTTCCGGGATCGCGATCTCGGACATCGCCCGAGCCTAACCTCTCGTCTCTCCCGGCATCCCGGCTCGGGCTGAGCGACGGAGCCCCGTGCGGGCGGCTCCGTCGCCCCAACGGCCCCTACGCCTCCGCCAGCGCCTTCTGCTTGATCGCGTCGAACTCCGCCTGTGTGATCGCCCCGGAGTCGAGGAGGCCCTTCGCCTTCTCGATCTCCGCTGCGGCACCGCCGGCGACCGATCGGATGTACTGGTCGGTCGCTTGCTGTTGCGCCTGCATCTTCTGGATGTTCCGGTCGGCCATCCCGTCGTGGTTCGCGATCAGGTAGATGAACACGCCGAGGTACGGCAGGATGATCACGAAGATGATCCACAAGGTCTTCGAGCCGCCGCCGATGTCGCGGCGGCGGAAGATGTCCACGAAGACCGTGATCAGGATCCAGATCCAGATCACGAACAGGAAGAAGATGAACATCGTCCACAGCACGTCGAGGAACGGATAACTGGCTGCGAGCACTACGCCTCCTAGGTTCGATTGAATCGCGCGGCACCAAGTCATAGCGCGTCAGCGCGCTCGGTACAACCGACAACCAGATGGTCGCCGGAATTCATCCGGGTGAAGCGCCTCGTCGGCCGCCGGGCCTGTATACGCTTGGTCGGACTACGAAGGAGGTTCGAATGTTCGCACGACGTCGTCCACTCGCCCGCGCGGCCGTTGTCGGTGGCGCTGCGTACTACGGCGGCAAGAAACGAGCCGAGGGCCAGATGCGCGAGGAAGAGCAGGAGGCGCGCCTGCAGGACCTCGAGACCCAGCAGTACCAGCAGGCGCCGCCGCCGGAGCCCGCCGCGCCTGCCAAGGACCCGATGGAGCTGCTCAAGGATCTCGCCGCGCTCCGCGACCAGGGCGTGCTCACCGACGCCGAGTTCGAGATCCAGAAGACGAAGATCCTGCAGAGCATGTAGCTCGCGCACGCGAGGAGAGGAGACACACATTGATGGGGCCAGTGCAGATGCTGATCCTTGGCTTCAAGGATCCGCAGTTCAAGGGTGAGGCGCTCGCGGAACTCCAGAAGCTCCGTGACGCGGACATCATCCGCGTGATCGACGCGATGGTCGTCTGGAAGGACGCCGAGGGGAACGTCGCCGTTCTCCAGGACACGGACTACTCGGCGGAGGAGATGGGGGAGTTCGGCGGAATCGTCGGCGGCCTCATCGGTCTCGGCGCGGCCGGCGAGGAGGGCCTCGAAGTGGGAGTCGAGGCCGGCAGCGAGGCGATGGAGGGCGAGCGCGTCTTCGACGACGACGACGTCTGGTACGCCGTCGACGCAATCCCGAACAACACCGCAGCCGCGATCGCGCTCTTCGAGCACAAGTGGGCCATCCCGTTCCGCGACGCGATCGTGCGCGCGGGCGGTTTCGTGCTCGCCGACGAGTGGATCCACGCGAAGGACCTCGTCGCTGTCGGAGCGCTGGCGGCAGAGGAGGCCGAGGCGGCGCAGGCCTAGTGCCGCGCAGGACTCGCCGAGGAGCGGCCGCACAGCAGTGCGGCCGCTCGGCTGTCGGTGAGCCACGCGCCCGATGAACCAAGCGGCGACGAGCGGCGGCGAGGGCACCGCCCCCGAGCGTGCCAAGCTCGTGCTGATCTCCCTGATCCTCGTCGCTGCCGTCGCGAACCTGAACCTCTCGGTCGCGAACGTCGCTCTGCCCGACATCGGCGAGTCGTTCGACTCGTCGCAGACGATGCTCGATCTGATCGCGGTCGGCTACTCGCTCGGACTCGCCGCCTCGGTCCTCTGGTTCGGCGCCCTCGGCGACCGGTACGGGCGCAAGCTGATGATCGTCCTCGGGATGTGCCTCTGCATCCCCGCCTCGCTGGTCGCCGCGTTCGCGCCTTCGGACACGGTGCTCTTCGCCGCCCGCGTCGTCGGCGGCCTGTCCGCGGGCATGGCGTATCCGACGACGCTCGCCCTGATCACGGCGCTCTGGTCGGGCCCGGCGCGAACGAAGGCGATCGCGCTCTGGTCGGCGCTCGGCGGCGGCATCGCGCTCCTCGGGCCGCTCGTCGCAGGCGGCCTGCTCGAGTACTTCGACTGGGGATCGGTCTTTCTCGTCACGTTGCCGCTGGTCGTGATCACGCTGCCCATGGCGATCAAGTTCGTTCCGAGCCACGTGAACGAGACGTCGGATCCCGTCGACAACCTGGAGGGTTCGTCACCGTCGTGCTCGTCGGCGCGCTGATCGTCGCCATCAACTTCGTGACGGTGCCGAGCGAGAAGACGCTCGCCCTCGGCCTGTTCCTGGTCGCGGCCGTCGCGGCCGTTGCGTTCTTCGTTCGCGAGCGCAGAGCGCCGTTTCCGCTCTACGACCTGCGCATCGCGGCGCGCCCGACGTTCTGGGTCGCCGGCGGCGCGGGGATCATCGTCTTCGGCTCGCTCATGGGCGCGGCCTTCATCAGCCAGCAGTACGTGCAGAACGTGCTCGGCTACTCGACGCTCGAGGCAGGCGCGGCGATCGTGCCCGCGGGCATCTTCATGGTCCTCGTCGCGCCCCGCTCGGCGAAGCTCGTGCAGGCGCACGGCTCGCGCCGGACGCTCCTCACCGGTCAGGCGATCCTGTTCCTCGCCTTCCTCGTGATGCTCTTGCTCTGGAAGGAGGACACGCCGTACTGGGAGCTCGCAATCGCCTACGTCCTCATGGGGATCGGCGTCGGGCTCTCGGGCACTCCGTCCTCCAACTCGCTGACGGGCTCGGTTCCGGTTCAGCGGGTGGGGATGGCGTCCGGCACCGCCGACCTGCAGCGCGATCTCGGCGGCGCGATCATGACGTCGGTCTTCGGGGCGCTCCTCACTGCGGGGTTCGCCTCGGCGATGGGGACGGCGATCGCCGAGTCCGGGCAGAACATCACCAACACGACCCAGTCGGAGCTCCAGCTCTCGTTCGCGAGCGCGGAGAACCTCGCCAAGCACAACCCTCAGTACGCCGATCAGATCACGTCCGCGGCACAGTCGTCGTTCCTCGACGGGGCCAACTGGGCGTACTTCGCGGGCATGGTCGCGATCGCGATCGGGATGTCGCTCGTCTTCTTCTTCTTCCCGAAGAAGGACCAGGAGGAAGCCCTGCGCGCCGAGTATCACGCGACGGACAGCGCCGCCGCGGAGAAGCCGCCGCAGGCGCGAATGCCGGCAGCGGCCCCCGCCGGGGCCGACGTCTGAGCCGGAGCCGCTCGATCAGGCGCTTCCGAGCGCCTGCCTGACCTTGTCCAGGGCCGTCGCCTCGTCGGAGCTCACCCCGCCGCCTTTCGCCGCCGCGACGGCCTCGGCGACATCGAGCACGAAACGCCTGTAGCTCTCGACCTCGTCGGGCGCCTTGGCGGTCAGGGTCCCCGTTCCCGCACGCAGCGCCGCGAGCGTCTTCGTCTCGACCTCCTGGGCGGAGGCGGTGAAACCGAAGCCCGTGCCGCGCGTCGTCGCGAGCTCGCGTACGAGCTCGCTCGCGTCGTCGCGCCGTGCGGCGAGAGCTTTCCCGAGTGCGCTCGCCTCGCCGAATGCGTCCGTGAAGTCGGCGTCGCTCACCGAGACGAGCATGCCCGCGCCGGTCACCCCCTTCTCCAGCGTTTTCCACTCCTCTTCGGTGAAATCGGCTTTTGTCGCCACGGCAACTCCTCTCGGTCGGGATCTAAGAAGTACATGCCCACGTGCGGGCGCTTCGGAAACGGGACGCTTTCACCTGGGTGATTCGTCGCCTTCGCCCTAGCGCCGGCCGTGGCAGCGCGACAGAGTGCCCGCACAACGACACGGAGGTGATGCGATGCTCCTCGCAGCAAGCGGTTGGTGGCTCTGGACGATCCTCGCGCTCGTGATCTGGATCGCCATCGCTTTCTGGCCGGCACGGGTCGCCGCGCGCAAGGGTCACAGCTTCATCGGCTACTTCATCTTCAGCCTGATCTTCTTCCCGCTGGCGCTGATCGTCGCGTACCTGGTCTCGGATCGGGCGGCGCCGGCCTAGCCGGGGCAGACTCGGGTACCGTCGGCGTCGACCGTCCCGGCCCACGTCAGGAGCTCGGCTCGCGTCGACACGCCGAGCTTGCGGTAGATGCTGCGGCGGTGCGTCTTCACCGTGTTCGGCGACAGGTAGAGCTGGCGCGCGACCTCGCTCAGCGAGGCGCCGGACGCGAGCACCCGGGCGATTCGGAGCTCCGCCTCGCTGAGCTGCTCTCCGAAGAATCCCTCCCGGCGGGAGCGTCCTGCCAGTGCCGCCCTCGCCGCGGTTGCGAGGGCGCCGAGCGCGCCCGCGTCCGGCAGGACCTCCAAGTCCCCTCGCGCGACAGCGAGCGCGGCGCTCGAGGCCTCGCCGTCCCCGACGCGATGCAGTGCAGACGCCAGGCGAATGAGCGCGTGCGCGTGCCAGTAGCTCGGGCCAGCAGGTGCCGAGAGCTCGACCGCCTTGCGGAGGTGCTCGACGCCGGTATGGAGATCGGGCCCTGCCGCCAGCGCGGAGCCGAGCGCCATGTGCGGGTTCGCGGCGACGACGCCCGCCGCGAGGTGCCTTTCCTCGAGGAGGTCGAGCGCGCGTCGCGCCATGCGCTCCGCTGCCGAGCGCTCGCCGTCGTCGAGCGCGATGAGGGAGAGGTAGGCAAGCACCAGCGCCGCCGCTGGAGCTCGTGCCGCGGCTCCCGGCAACGCGCGCGCGTCCTCGAGGACACTGCGCGCCTCGTCCGGGCGTCCCGCGAGATACAGGGCCTGGCCGAGCATCCCGAGCGTCTGGCCGCGCCACGGGCTGGCGCCGGCCTCGTCGAGCGCCAGGCGCGCTTCGTCGACCGCGGCCGCGATTCCTCGGGTCAGATACGCGGCGCGCAGGAGGGCGACGCCCGTGCGCAGCGACGGAAGGCCGTTCGCGAGGGCTCGGTAGCGGGCGCCGCCTCGGCGACGACGAGCCAGCGCTCGATCTCCTCGACCGGCTGGCCCGACATCCCGCGACATTCGCGCGGATGAGGGCGAGCTCGGGGTCGGCCTCGCGTCGGGCCAGCCGAGACGCTCGAGCCAGCGTACGACCGTCGCCAGCCGCCGCTCGTCCAGTACGCCTGTGCGTGTCGGGTCACGAGCTCACTCGCTCGCGCGACGTTCCCGGCTCGCGATGGCATGTTCCACGGCGGCCTCGAAATCGCCGTGTGCCTCGAACCACGCCGATGCCCGCGCGTGCAGCGCCGCGGCAGGTCCGGATCGGTGACGCGGAGCTCGCGCTCGAGCATCGCGGCGAAGAGGTGGTGGTAGCGATACTCGTCTCCGACCTCGTCGAGCGGGACGAGAAAGAGGTTGGCCGCCGCGATCTCGGCCAGCAGCGCGGCCGAGGACGAGATCTCGAGCACGACGTCGCAGAGCTCGGCCGAGAGGCGGTCGAGGACGGACGTACGGAGGAGGAAGCCCGGACCTCGGGCCGCGTCGGCCGAGGACGTCGTCCGCCAGGAAGTCGAGGACGTGCCGCGTGTCGCCCGAGAACTCGTCGACGAAGTGGGCGCGATCTTCCCGCTCCCTCACGACGAGAAGCGCGAGGCAAACCCCCGCGAGCCAGCCCTCGGTCGGTCGTTCACGCGCTCCACTTCCTCGCGCCCCAGATCGATGTCGGCGTTCGAGAAGAGGACGAGGGCCTCGTCGGTGGAGATCCGCAGCGCGGTCTCCCTGATCTCCGACAGCTCGCCATGCGCCCTCAAGCGTGCGATGGACAGGCCCGGATCCGCGCGGCTGGAGACGACGAGCTGGACCTGCTCCGGGGCGCGTTCCACGAAGCTCGCCATCGTCGCGTCGCACAGCGGATTGCGTACGAGGTGCCAGTCGTCGAGGATCACGACGAGCGGCGGCGCATCGGCGAGTTCATGCGCGAGCAGTGGGACCAGCCGTCTCCGCGATCGCCCGCGGGCCGGCCGCGAGAGCCTCGAGTGACGCGTCCCCTGCGGACGGGTAGGCCTCGTGGAGGCCCGCGATCAGGTGGGCCCACAGCCGGGAGGGATCGGCGTCGGAGGGCTCCGAGCGACAGCCAGACGAATGGCGTTCGCTCGCGATCCGCCTCGCGCCACTGCGCGAGCAAGGTCGACTTCCCATAGCCGGCGGGCGCGCAGACGAGCGTCAGCGTCCTTTCCCTGCCCGAGCGGAGCCGGTCGACGAGCGCGGGGCGATCGACCACTCCCGCCCGGACCTGCGGAGAGCGGAGCTTGCTCATGATGACGGGCGGCAGCGCGGCCTGTGGCTCCGGGGCGTTGCCCTCGACGACGTTCGACCTCGCCATGGCGATCAGGCCGCCGTGTCGAGGATGCCGCGTACGAGGAACGACGGCGGTAGCCAGAGCAGCGCTCGATGCCCGCCAAGCAGGAGCAATCACTCGCGGCTTGCGCGCTCGCTGCAAACGAAGTTCACCAGACGATCCGCGAGGTCGCCGCCATAGAGGGAGTCGAGTGGCGACTGCGCGGGAAACGCAGAGGTGACGAGCACGAGAGCGGCGCGGGCTGACCGCGGATGCCGATCGCGGGACCAGCGTCGCTGCACTCAGGTCACCGCCCACGGAGAGGATTGTTGCGTCTAGGGGCGGCTCTGGGCAACCGCGACGTTCACCCGGATGATTCGTTCACTTTTGTGCGCGGGGCGGGTGCAATGCGTCCATGCTGGACCTCGTGACCGTCGAAGACGACGAGCAAGTGACGATCGCATACGAGATCCTCGTGCGCGGACGGCTCGGCGACGGGCTGGCGCGGGACATCGGAGCGAAGTGCTTCGAGCCGCGCCCGGACAAGACGCTCCTGGTCGTCGAGATCATCGACCAGGCGCATCTCCACGGCGTGCTCGACCGCCTGCGCGACCTCAACATCGAGATCGAGCGTGTAAACCCCGTGTGAGCACGGGCCTCCTCGCGGCGTACCACCTTGCCCGAGGCGCAGCTCTTCAGTAGGGGCGGTCTCCTGCTGTAGCTCGCGCTCCGGAGCGCAGCGCTGTAGAACCTCCTCTCGTGTCGTGGGATCGTTCTTTCAGGGTTCGTGAGTACCTCCGCGGGAGCCTGTGGGTACTCCCGCTGATCGGGGCGTTGCTGGGCGGGATCCTCGGCGCCGGAGCGCTGCGGATCGACCAGCGCGTGGACCTCCCGGGTACTTCACCTACTCCCCAGCGACAGCGACGAGCGTGCTCGCGGCCATCGTCGGGGCGACGGCGGCTCTTGCCGGGTTCGTCATCACGGTCACGGTCCTCGTCGTCCAGATGGCGACGGGGACGTTCTCGGCCCGCTACATGCGGCTCTGGTACCGCGACCGGATGCTGAAGGCGACCCTCGCGGTGCTTGTCGGAACGATGACGTTCGCACTGTGGCTCCTGCGCCGCGTCGAGTCGGACTTCGTCCCGAACGCCGGCGTGACCGCCGCGGGGATCTTCGTCACGGTTGGCCTGCTTCTGTTTCTCCTCTTCTTCGACCGGTTCATCCATCGTCTACGGCCCGTGGCGGTAACGAAGCTCGTCGCGGACGCGGGTCGCAAGACGTTCGACGAGATGCTCGCCGTCCGGTCTGCGGCGGACATCTCGCACGAGCCCTACGAGACGGAGGAGGTGCCGGCGCTCCTCGTCCACTCGCGCCGCGCCGGCTCGATCCAGGCCTTCGATACGAGAGGGCTCGTGAAGTGGGCGCGCACCCACGAGTCGGTGATCGTGCTGCCGCACGCGGTCGGCGACTTCGTCCCGGAGGGCTCGGTGCTCATGCGGGTCTACGGACCGGCACCCGACCCGGCGGTCGAGCGACAGCTGCGCGGCGCAGTCGCGCTCGGGGACGAGCGGACGATCCAGCAGGACCCGGCGTTCGCGCTCCGCATCATGGTCGACATCGCCCTCATGGCGCTCTCGCCGGCCGTGAACGCACCGACGACGGCGGTACAGGTCATCGACCATCTCGGCGAGACGCTCCGTGAGATCGGGACGGCGGACCTCGAGGGAAAGACAATGCCGGTCGAGGGCGTGCCGCCCGCGCTCGTCGTCCGCGTCCGCCGTTGGGAGGATTTCCTCTCGCTCGGCGTCACCGAGATCCGCGAGTACGGCGCCGCGTCGATCCAGGTGCTGCGCCGGCTGCGCGCGATGCTCGACGAGTTGCTCGAGGCCGTCGTGCCCGAGCATCGCCCAGCGGTGCAGGGTGAGCTCGCGCGCCTCGACGCGACGATCCGTGAGCGGTGGGCGCACCGGGGCGACCTCGATCTCGTATCCATTGCCGACGGCCAGGGCCTCGGCGGGCCGGCACGCCACGGTCATGGCCGTTGAACGCCGTCGGCACGCATCTCCCGCTCGCCGCCACACTGCTGACCCGCGAAGAGGGACGCTCGCTGGTGCTCGTCTTCCTCGCGACGACCCTCGGCGCCGTGCTCTCGCGCTGGCACATCCGCTTCGTTCTGCCGACTGTCGTCGTCGAGATCGTGCTCGGGATCCTCATCGGGCCCGAGGTGCTCGGCATCGCGCAACGTGAACGTGTACATCACGTTCCTGTCGCAGTTCGGGCTCGCGCTCCTGTTCTTCTTCGCCGGGCTCGAGGTCGTCGAGCAGCACGTGCAGCCGCAGGCACTGCGGCGCGGGACGATCGGCTGGGGCGTGTCGCTCGCGATCGGGCTCGTCGTCGGCGTCGTGCTTCAGGCGGCGGGCATGGACGCCGAGTGGTGGCTCATCGCGGTGGCTCTCGCGACGACCGCGCTCGGCACCCTCGTGCCGATCCTCTCGGATGCGCAGCTGCTGCCGACGCCGCTCGGCCGAGCGGTGCTCGGCACCGGCGTCGCGGGCGAGTTCTGGCCGATCATCTTCATCTCCGTGTTCCTGACGAGCGTCTACGGCGCTCTGACCGAGGTTCTCCTGCTCGTGGGCTTCGGCGCGATCGTCGCGGGCGCGGCGAGGATCGCGCTCCAGTCGCGGCCGCCCCGTCTCCTGCGGATCCTCCAGGACACGCTGCACACGACGGGACAGGTCGGCGTGCGCGCGTCCATCTTCCTGCTCGCGCTGCTCGTCTTCGTCGCCGCGGACGCGGGCTTCGAGTTCGTCCTCGGCGCGTTCGCCGCCGGGCTCGTGGTCGGCCTCGCGCTCGACTCCGAGGAGGGACGGCTCGTGCGCCTTCGGCTCGAGGGGATCGGCTTCGGCTTCCTCGTCCCCGTCTACTTCGTCGTCACGGGCATGAACTTCGACCTCGACAGCCTGCTCACCGCAAGCGGGCTCGCGCTCGCGGCGCTGTTCCTCGCGCTCCTCCTCCTGACGCGCGGCGCCTCGGCCTTGCTGTGGCTCCGCGAGCTGGGCACGCGCTCGACGGTGAGCCTGGCGCTCTTCGCCGCGACGGGACTCCCGCTCATCGTCGCGATCGTCGGCATCGGCACGTCGCGTGGAGCGATCTCGAAGTCGGTCGGCGCCTCGTTGATCGGCGCCGGGATGGTGTCCGTGCTCGTCTACCCGCTCCTCGCGATGCGGCTGGCCGGTCGCGCGGAAGGGCGACGTCCACGTGGGCGACGCGCCCTAGCTCCGCCGGTTCATCCGGGGTGAACTGGCCGTGTCGGTGGACACGCCGGGCCGCGGTGTACGAGAATGCCGGTCGGTGGGCCGCGCACGGAAGAAACCGACGGATCCGACGGGCGCCTTCTTCGACGCGCTCGCCGCGCGCGGTCGCGTGCCGCTCCTCGACAACGCCAAGGGCACCGCGCGCTTCGACATCGTCTCCGGGAGGAAGACGGATCGCTGGCTCGTCGCGATCGACAACGGAACGATCTCCGTCTCGCGGCGCAACGACTCCGCCGACTGCGTCATTCGGGCAGACCGGGCGCTCTTCGAGCAACTCGTCGCCGGACAGAAGAACGCCGTCGCGGCGGTGCTGCGCGGTGACCTCGCCGTCGAGGGCGACTGGCGGCTGCTCGTGCGGTATCCAGCGGCTTGTTCCCGGGCAAGGGCCGCGCGCGCCGGAGGACGACATGAGCGACGGTCTCGTCCAGATCCTCGACGGCAACACGTTCGTCGTCAGCGACTCGAACGGAGACATCGAGGCGTCGCTCTCGGATCCGACGGGCCTCTTCTCCTACGACACCCGCTTCCTCTCGCGCTGGGTGCTCACGATCGACGGCGAGCGCCTGAACGCCCTTTCCGTCGACGACCTCCAGTACTTCGAGACCCGTTTCTTCCTCGTCCCCGGGACGGGGACGGTGTACATCGACGCCAAGCTCTCGGTGATCCGGCAGCGGTCGGTCGCGAACGGCTTCCACGAGGAGCTGACGATCTTGAACCACGCGGACAAGGCGGTGAACCTCCACGTGCGCCTGGAGGCGGGGTGCGACTTCGCCGACCTGTTCGAGGTGAAGGACGCGCTCCAGAAGAAGGGGACGTACTCGAGCCGCGCGTCCGGCGGCAAGCTCGTCCTCGCTTACGACCGCGGCCCGTTCAGCCGGGCCACGGAGATCTCTGCCTCGGCGCGCGCTCGCGTGGACCCGGAAGGACTGACGTTCCGGGTACGGATCGGTCCGCACGGCGAGTGGAGCACCGACATCGACGTCGTCACCGCGCAGCTCGGCGCCGGCCAGGCGCCGAAGGAGGGGATCGACCCCGCCGAGCGCGCCGGCGCCTGCAGCAGAACCTCGACCGCTGGCTCGGCGACGCACCCCGGATCGAGTGCGACTGGGACCAGCTGAAGACGACGTACCGCAGGAGCCTCGTCGATCTCGCCGCCCTCCGCTTCTCGCCTCCCATTGCCGGCGGGCGGAGCCTGCCCGCCGCAGGCCTTCCCTGGTTCATGACGATGTTCGGCCGCGACAGCGTCTTCACGAGCCTGCAGGCGATCCCGTTCACGCCCGAGCTCGCTGCGACGACGCTGCGGGCGCTCGGCGACTGGCAGGGCGTGCGGATCGACGACTTCCGCGACGAGGATCCCGGGCGGATCCTCCACGAGATGCGGTACGGGGAGATGACCGCATTCGAGGAGCGCCCGCACTCCCCGTACTACGGATCCGTGGACGCGACGCCGCTCTACATCGTCCTCCTCGACGAGTACGAGCGCTGGACCGGGGACCGCGGGATCGTACGCGAGCTCGAGGTCGAGGCGCGCGCCGCGCTGAACTGGATCGACGAGTACGCGGACGTCGTGGGCGGCACCGGGTACATCTGGTACAAGCGGCGCAACGAGAAGTCGGGGCTCGAGAACCAGTGCTGGAAGGACTCCTGGGACTCGATCTCCTTCCGCGACGGCGCGCTGCCCGGCTTCCCCCGCGCCACGTGCGAGCTCCAGGGCTATGCGTACGACGCGAAGGTGCGCGGCGCCCGCCTCGCGCGGCTCGTTTGGCGCGACGACGAGCTCGCCGACAGGCTCGAGCGCGACGCGGCCGACCTGAAGCGCCGCTTCAACCGTGACTACTGGGTCGAGGACGGCGAGTATTTCGCTCTGGCCCTGGATCCGGAGGGGCGACAGGTCGACGCGCTCGCCTCGAACAACGGCCACCTCCTGTGGAGCGGCATCGTCGACAAGTCCAAGGCGAAGGCGGTCGCACGGCACCTGCTCGGCCCGCGGCTCTTCTCGGGCTGGGGTGTGCGCACGCTGGCGGAGGGGGAAGGCCGCTACAACCCCATCGGCTACCACGTCGGAACCGTCTGGCCGTTCGACAACTCGTTCATCGCCTGGGGGCTGCGCCGGTACGGGTTCAAGGACGAGGCGGCCCAGATCGCGTCCGGGCATCCTCGACGCGGCGGAGTTCTTCGACGGCCGCCTGCCCGAGGCGTTCGGCGGCTACGAGCGCACGCAGACGAAGTACCCCGTCCAGTACCCGACGGCCTGCAGCCCGCAGGCCTGGTCGACGGGGACGCCGCTCCTCCTCCTGCGCACGATGCTAGGGCTCGAGCCGATGGGCGAGCACCTCGTGGTCGATCCCGCGCTTCCGAGCGAGGTCGGGCATCTCGAGCTGCTCGACATCCCCGGGCGCTGGGGGCGCATCGACGCGTTCGGCCGCGGCCGGGTGGACGTCGCGAAACGCCGCGCTCGTCGTTGACGACAGCCTCGCCCGCGTCGAGTGGCGCGGCGCAGCGGCGGTCCTCTGGGAGCGGGCCGTGCCCGTCTCGTTCGGCTACCACCCGTACTTCCGCCTGCCGCGTGGCCCGAGAAGGAGCTGGCGGCCGGCTGCTTCCTCGCCGCGACCGACTCGAGCTCGACGGCCGCGGCATCCCGACCGGGGGTCGCACGACGCTTCCGGCCGCAGCGTGAAGCGATCGGCGAGCGCGCGCGCTGGACGAGCTGCTTCGAGCTCCAGGAGCGGTCGCACGTTGGGGCTCGAGCTGGGCGGACGGCGGGTGAGCGTCGACTTCGGAGCCGGCTACGGCTTCGCGCAGGTCTTCGCGCCGGCGGGCAAACGCTTCGTCGCACTCGAGCCGATGACGCGCCGACGAACGCACTCGTCGAGCGCACGTGTCGCGTGGTGCGCACCGGCGCGCCTACACGGCTCGCTTCCGCGTTCGCCCCGAGCGCTCTACGGCTAGCCGCCCGCGAGGACGGCCGCGCCGACGGCGCCCGAGAGGTCGCCGAGCTCGGTGCGGAGCACCGTCGGCGCATGCGCGAACAGGTGCGGCTGTCATCGCCTCTTCGATCCGGTCGACGAACGGCTGCCCGAGCCGGTCGCCGAGCCCGCCGCCGATCACGATCGCCTCGAGGTCGAGGAGATTCTGCGCGGAGGCGAGGCCGACGCCGAGCGCCCACACCGCGTCGTCGATCAGCTTCTTCGTCAGCTTGTCGCCGCGCTTCAGCGCCGCGCGCGTAGACGCCGGAGCTGAGGCTCGTGCGGCCCCGCTTCTTCATGATCGAGAACAGCTCCGTCTTCCGGCCCTGCTTGACGAGCTTGCGCGCCCGCCGCTCCATCGCGAGCGCGTCCGGCATAGGCCTCGAGGCAGCCGCGACGACCGCACGGGCAGCGCAGGCCGCCGGGCTCGACCACCATGTGTCCGACCTCGCCGCCGGCGCCGCGGCCGTCGTGGAGCTCGCCGTCGAGGATGAGGCCACCGCCGACCCCGGTGCCGACCCAGACGCCGAGGAGGTTCCGGAACGGTCTCCCCGCACCGCGCGAGAATTCGCCGAGCACGCCGACGCTCACGTCGTTGCCGACCTTCACCTCGACTCCCTCGACGAGCTCCGAGACGATCGGCCCGAGCTCGACGCGCTCCGAGAATCCCGGGACGTTCGCCGCGAGGAGGACGGCGCCCGCCTCGGCGTCGATCTCGCCGGGCGTGCCGATCCCGACCGCCCGGAGGGCGCCGTCCGCGGCGCCCGCGCCCTCGAGCGAGGTGCGGACGGTGCCGACGATGGCGGCGATGACGTCACCGGCGGCGCCGGTCCGCGGGGTCAGGACGCGTGGCGCTCCCGGCGACCTCGCCCTTGCGGAGCACGACCGTCTGGATCTTCGTTCCGCCGAGGTCGACACCGGCGACCAGGGGCGGGGGCTTGCTCGTCGCTCGCGCCGCGCTCACGCTCGCACAGTAGTGAACTTCCTGCCCGGCCACCGGGGCGCGCGACCGGTCAGCTCGAGACCGTCTTCGTCTCGGCCTCGCCGGATCCGGCGTCGCTCCTGGGCGTGATGGTGACGTCGTGGGAATCTCCGTCGCACGGGACCGTGACGGCGGCGGTTCCGGACGGCCCGTATCCGACGGGCGTGAAGCTGTCGACGGCGATCTCCACCGCGGTCGCGTTCTCCGTCTCCCATTGCACCTGCACCGGCGCGGTGGTTGCGGCGCCGCACGTAAGGTCGCCGACGTCGAAGGAGGTCACCTCGGGCGCTGCGGAGTCGTGGTCGTCGTGGTCGTCGTCTCGGTCGACTCCGTCGTGGTCGTCTCCGAGGTCGTGCCGCCCGACGCGGGGCAGCCGGAGTCGTCGGTGGTGCCGTCGGTGCGCGTGGTGCCGCACAGTGTCGCGCCGTCGAAGCTCGTTCCGGTGATCGTCGCGCCGGTGAGGTTCGCGCTCGTGAGGTTAGCGTTCGAGAGGTTGGCGTCGACGATCCTAGCGTTGCTCAGGTTCGCCTGGGTGAGGTTCGCGCCCTCGAGGTTCGTGCCGCCGAGGTTCGTCCCCGACAAGTCCGCTTGCGAGAGGTCTGCGCTCGAGAGGTCCGCGGCCGAGAGGTCGGCGTTCGGGCAGGACGTCGAGGGCTTGATGTCGCATCCGTTCACCGAGCTCGTCAGGGCCGTCCGAGCCGCCGCATCCGGCGACCGCCAACCCAACCGCGACTCCCGACCACGGACAGACGGAGTACATGAATCGGTCTCAACGATCGCCCCTCTCGCTCGCCGGTGCGCAGGCGCGCATCATGACGCAGTGCGACCGCCTGCGCTGCCGGTACGCGAGTCGGCGGCGCGGTAGGGTCGTACTCGCGTGAGCGTGGACGCCGAGAAGCGCGCGGCCGCCGAGGCGGCCGCCGAACTGGTCGAGGACGGGATGCGGGTCGGGCTGGGCACGGGCTCGACGGTCGCCTTCCTGCTGCCGGCGCTGGCACGGCGTGGGCTCGATCTGAGCTGCGTCGCGACCTCGGTGGCGACCGAGGCGAAGGCGCGTGGGCTCGGCCTGGCCGTTGAGCCCTTTGCCGGCCCGGACGCGCTTCCGAGGCTCGACGTCGCGATCGACGGGGCGGATCAGGTGGACGCGGCCGGCTGGCTCGTGAAGGGGGGAGGAGCCGCCCACACCCGCGAGAAGGCGGTCGCCGCGGCGGCAGACCGGTTCGTCGTCGTCGTTTCCTCGGACAAGATCGTCGATCGACTCTCGCCGCCGGTGCCGCTCGAGCTCCTCGAGTTCGGGCTCGCGGGCACGCTGCGGCGGCTCGGCGCCGTCGAGCTCCGGAACGTCCCCCGGAGCCCCGACGGCGGTGTGATCGCCGACTACACCGAGGACTTCGACGACCCCGCGGAGCTCGCCGCGAGGCTCTCGGCGGCCGTCGGCGTCGTCGAGCACGGGCTCTTCCCGGCAACCATGGTCTCCGACGTCATCGTCGCGCGCGGCGAGCAGGTCGAGCAGCGCACATTTCCGCAAGACCGGAGATCCGCTAGCGCGGAGTCTCCGGTCGCGACAAATCCCTAAAGCGGCCGCTTCGCGGCCGGTCGCTGTGCCGACTTGGCGCCGGGTATGTTCCGCAAGACCGGAGATCCGCTAGCGCGGAGTCTCCGGTCGCGACAATTCCTAAAGCGGCCGCTCCGCGGCCGGTCGCCGTGCGGACTTACTGCCCCGGGTAGACCGTCGCGCGGGCCGACCCAGAGCCGGAAGCCCGCCGAGGAAAGCGTCCTCGTTGTGGCCGAGGCGACAGTTCGGCGGCAGCTCCCCGAGCACGGCCGCATTCCCGCCTCCGAGCACGACGTAGTCCGGCTCGAGCGCGGTCGCCAGCCGGGTGATCGTCTCGTGCACCGCCTTCCGCCAGCGCTTGTGCCCGAGTCGCTCGAGGCCGGCCTCGCCGACGTAGTCCTCGAACGTCGCCTTGCGGAACGGCAAATGGCCGAGCTCCATGGGTGCGATGACGTCCTCGAGGATCATCGTCGAGCCGAGGCCCGTGCCGAGTCCGAGGAACAGCATGCGACCGCCCTGGTACCCGCCGAGCGCCTGCATGGTCGCGTCGTTGATGACCTTGGTCGGCTTCCCGAACGCGGTCTCGAAGTCGAAACCGGCCCAGCCCTGCCCGAGGTTGTACGGGTCGTTGAGCACGACGTTGTCGCGTACCGGCGAGGGGACGCCGACCGTGACGCACTCGTAGCTCCAGTCCTCCGTCTGCTCGAGGACGCTCGCGACCATCTGCTTCGCAGTCAGCTTCGGTCCCGAGACGAAGCGCCGGCGCTCGTCGACGCCGTTCAGCAGCACCTTCACGTGCGAGCCGCCGACGTCGACCGCGAGCGCGGGCGGCGCCTTCGGCTCCACGGGGTACCGGCGCTCGGCCTTCTCGGCCTTCTCGGTCGTCTCGGTCACGACGACCCTGCCGTCGCCGCTTCGTCCGCGAGGATGAGGGCGCTGTGCGCCTCGACGCGCCCGGCGGGGATCGACGGGTCGCCGTCGCGCAGCCGTCGTAGCGCGTCGACCTTGTCGTCGCCGGTGACGAGCCAGAGCACCTGCCGCGCTCGGTCGAGGACCGGATAGGTCAGCGTCATGCGCTGCCGACCCTGGTACGCGCCCGTGAGCGCGACGTCGCGGTCGACGACGTCGAGAACCGGATCCCCGGGGACGAGCGACGCCGTGTGCCCGTCCGGCCCGAGCCCGAGGTGGACGAGGTCGAACGCCTCTGGCAGGGCCGAGGCGTACGCGGCGGCCGCCTCCTCGAGGTCGCCGCTCGCCACGGGCATCGCGCGGACGTCCGCGGCTCCGCCGGCGGGGAGGGCGCGCTGGAGCTGCGTGAGGTTGCGATCGGGGTCGCCGTCGGGCGCGACCCGCTCGTCGACCTGGAAGATCGTCACCTTCTCCCAGGGCATCCGTCCTGCGAGGTGAGCGAACATCGCCCACGGTGTCCGGCCGCCCGAAACGGCGAACGTGAACCGCCCGTGGTCCGCGACCGCGGACTTCGCCCGCTCGGCGACGAACTCGGCTCCGCGACGCGCGACCGCCTCGGCGTCGGGGAGGACCTCGATGCCGATGCTCACCGCGGCTACGCCTTCTTCTCGTCGTGCCCGCCGAACTCCTTGCGCATCGCCGAGAGCAGCTTGTCGGCGAAGTCGTCGAGCCCGCGCGAGGCGAACCGCGAGTAGAGCGCGGTCGTCAGAACGGGGGCCGGGACACCGACGTCGATCGCGGCGGTGGAGGTCCAGCGTCCCTCGCCCGAGTCGGAGACTCGTCCCGCGAACCCCTCCAGCTTGGGCGACTCGTGGAGCGCCTCGGCCGTGAGGTCGAGGAGCCACGAGCCCACGACGCTGCCGCGCCGCCACACCTCGGCGACCTCGGTCGTGTCGATCTCGTACTGGTAGTACTCGGGATTCTCGAGCGGAGCGGTCTCCGCGTCCATCTCGCGCTGCCGCTTGCCCGCGTCGGCGTTCTTGATGATGTTCAGGCCCTCGGCGTACGCGGCCATGAGCCCGTACTCGATGCCGTTGTGCACCATCTTCACGAAGTGGCCGGCCCCGTTCGGGCCGCAGTGGTAGTACCCGTGCTCCGACTGGGCAGGGTCGCCGGTTCGTCCGGGCGTTCGCGGCGCGTCGCCGACGCCGGGCGCGACCGAGGCGAAGATCGGGCTGAGCCGGTCGACGACGTCCTTCTCGCCTCCGATCATGAGGCAGAAGCCGCGCTCGAAGCCCCAGACGCCGCCGCTCGTGCCGACGTCGACGTGGTGGATGCCCTTCTCGCGGAGCTCGTTTGCGTGCCGGATGTCGTCGTGGTAGTGCGTGTTGCCTCCGTCGATGATCGTGTCGCCCTTCTCGAGCACCTCGGCGAGCGACGCGATCGTCTTGTCGGTGATCTCGCCGGCGGGCACCATGACCCACACTGCGCGCGGCTTCTCGAGCTTCGCGGCGAAGTCCTCGAGCGAGGACGAGCCCGTTGCACCGTCCGCCTCGAGCGCCTTCACCGCGTCCGGGAACACGTCGTAGCCGACGCAGCGGTGCCCGTCCTTCATGAGCCGCCTGACGATGCCGGCGCCCATCCGGCCGAGCCCCACCATCCCGAGTTGCATCGGCGTATCGGTGGCCATTCGCTATCTCCCTTCCTTGAGGATGAACCGCTCGACGGCGTTCGCGAAGCCGTCCTCGTCGTTCGACGTGGTCACGTGCCGTGCGGCGCGATGCACCTCGCGCCCGGACTGGCCCATCGCGATGGAGAGTCCCGAGCGGGCGAACATGAGGACGTCGTTCGGCATGTCGCCGATGGTCGCGATCTCCTCCTCCGCGAGCCCGTACGTCTTCGAGAGGAAGCTCACGACGTGCCCCTTGTTGGCGTGCGGGTGCGTCACGTCGAGGTAGTAGTCCTGCGAGCGCGACGCCGCGACGTGATCTCCGAACCTGGCCTGGGCTGCCTTCGAGGCTGCCGCGACGGCAGCGTGGTCGTCGCTGACGCCGACGATCTTCGCGACGCCGGCCGTGAGACCGTCGAAGCTGTCGACGACGGTCGGCTCGAACTGCACCGTGCTCGACTCGTGCGCGACGTGCGGCCCGTCCGGGTCGCGCACGAACCAGTCTGCGCCGCGGTACAGCCAGGCGGAGAGCGAGTACGACTCGAGCAGCTCGATCGTCGGTGAGACGAGCTCCTCCGGCAGCACGCGCTCCTCCACGACCTCCATGTCGGGATCGACGACGAGGCCGCCGTTGAAGGCCGAGAGCGGCGTGGAGAGCGCGAGCGGCTCGACGAGCATCTCCATGCCGCGCGGCGGACGACCGCTCGTGACCGCGAAGAGAATTCCGGCGTCGCCCAGCTTGTGCACGGCCTCGATCGCGCGCGGCGTCAGCTCCTTCTCCATCGTGACGAGGGTGCCGTCGACGTCCGCGAGGAGGAGCTTGATCACCTGAGGGCCCGGTAGCGACGGATGAGCGCGTTCGTCGACGAGTCGTGCCGCAGCTCCGGCTCGTCCCCGGACTCGAGCTCCGGGATGATCCGCTTCGCGAGAACCTTCCCGAGCTCGACGCCCCACTGGTCGAAGGAGTTGATCCCCCAGACGGTGCCCTGCGTGAAGACGCTGTGCTCGTAGAGCGCGACGAGCGAACCGAGGGTGTGAGGCGTGAGCTTCTCCGCCAGGATCACGTTGGTCGGACGGTTGCCCTCGAAGACACGATGCGGGACGACCTCCTCGGCCGTTCCCTCTGCACGCACCTCCTCCTCGGTCTTGCCGAAGGCGAGCGCCTCCGCCTGCGCGAAGACGTTCGACATGAGGATGTCGTGGTGGTCGCGGATCGGGTTCAACGTCTTGCCGAACCCGATGAGATCGACGGGGATGAGCTTCGTGCCCTGGTGGATGAGCTGGTAGAAGCTGTGCTGGCCGTTCGTTCCCGGCTCGCCCCAGTACACGGCGCCCGTCTCGTAGTCGACCGTGCGCCCGTCGAGCGTCACGTGCTTGCCGTTCGACTCCATCGTGAGCTGCTGGAGGTACGCGGGGAAGCGCTTCAGGTACTGGCTGTATGGCATCACGCCTGACGTCTGCGCGCCGAAGAAGTCGCCGTACCAGACGCTGAGGAGCCCCATGAGCGCGGGCAGGTTCTGTTCGAGCGGCGTCGTCCGGAAGTGCTCGTCCATCTCGTGGAAGCCGGCGAGCAGCTCGCGGAATCCGTCCGGCCCGACGGCGAGCATCGTCGAGAGCCCGATCGCCGAGTCCATCGAGTAGCGGCCGCCGACCCAGTCCCAGAACCCGAACATGTTGGCCGTGTCGATGCCGAACGCCGTCACCTCATTTGCGTTCGTCGAGACGGCGACGAAGTGCTTCGCGATCGCCGACTCGTCGCCGAGTTGAGAGAGCGCCCACTCGCGCGCGGTATGCGCATTCGTCATCGTCTCGAGGGTCGTGAACGTCTTCGACGAGACGATGAAGAGCGTCTCGTCGGCGGCGAGGTCCTGCGTCGCCTCGGCGAAGTCGGTCGAGTCGACGTTCGAGACGAAGCGGAACGTGAGGTCGCGCCGCGTGTAGTGGCGCAGCGCCTCGTACGCCATCACGGGACCGAGGTCCGAGCCTCCGATCCCGATGTTGACGACGTTCCGGATCGCCTTGCCCGTATGGCCCTTCCACTCGCCCGAGCGCACGCGGTCTGCGAAGGCCGCCATCCGGTCGAGCACTTCGTGCACGTTCGCGACCACGTCCTCCCCGTCGACGACGAGCGACGTTCCCTTCGGCATGCGCAGCGCGACGTGGAGCACGGAGCGGTTCTCGGAGACGTTGATGCGATCGCCGCGGAACATCGCTTCCGTCCGCTCGGCGAGCCCTGATTCTCGAGCCAGTTCGAGCAGGAGCCGGATCGTCTCGTCCGTGACCCGGTTCTTCGAGTAGTCGAGGTAGAGGCCGGCGCCTTCGGCGGTGAGGCGCTCGCCACGGGCCGGGTCCTCCGCGAAGAGGTCGCGCAGGTGGAGGTCGGAGATCTCGGCATGGTGGGTCTCGAGCGCCTTCCAGGCCGTGCGCTCCCGGAGTGGCGTCGTGGCTGTCTCGGTCATGGTCATCTTGGTTCCTCCAGGCTCACGCGGTGAGCGCCGCGCTCTGCTTGTCGATGATCGACATGAGGTCGTTCCAGGAGTCGACGAAGCTCGTCGCCGCGTCCGACTGCAGCTTCGCGGCGAGCGCGTCGACGTCGACTCCCGCCTTCGCGTGCTCCGCAAGCGTTGCGTCGGCATCCCCGCCGTCCGTCGGCATCGGCTTGCCGACATGTCCGTGGTCGAAGAACGCCCGGAGCGTCGCCTCGGGGATCGTGTTGATCGTGAAGGGCGCTCCCAGGCAGTTCAGGTAGAGGTCGTCGGGAGCCTTGGGATCCTTCGTGCCGGTGCTCGCCCAGAGGAGGCGCTGCATCCGGGCGCCGGAGTTCTTCAGGCGCTGCCAGCGGTCGGAGTCCATGAGCTCGCGATACGCCTGGTAGATCTTGAGCCCGACGGCGAGCGCGAGCGTGTCCTTCAGCCCGTCGGGCACCTTGTCGATGACGGCGACGTCCCAGCGGGACATGAACACGGAGGCGACCGAGCCGACGACCGGGTTGAGGCCGGCGTCGATCCGTCGCTCGACGCCGCGCATGTACGCGTCGGCGGCGGCCAGGTAGTGCTCCGCGGAGAAGAGGAGCGTGACGTTCACGGGCACGCCCGCGAAGATCGCCTCCTCGATCGCGGGCAGGCCCTCCTCCGTTCCGGGGATCTTGATGAAGAGGTTGTCGCGCCCGGCCTGCTCGTGCAGCGTCTTCGCGGCCTCGACGGTGCTCTCCGTGTCGTAGGCGAGGAGCGGCGAGACCTCGAGCGAGACCCAGCCGTCGACGCCGTCCGTCCGCTCGTGGATGGCGCCGAACATGTCGGCCGCGCGCCGGAGGTCCTCGATCGCGAGCTCGAAGAAGAGCGCCTCGCGATCCAGCCCGGTCGACGACTTCTCGTGAATCGCGTCGTCGTATCCGCCTCCGGCGATCGCCTTGTCGAAGATCGACGGATTCGACGTCAGCCCGGTGACGGAGTAGTCGTCGATGTACGTCTGGAGCTGCCCGGAGTCGAGCAGCTCGCGGGTGATGTTGTCGAGCCAGAGGCTCTGCCCCAGCTCGTGCAGCGTTTCGGTGGCGTGCATGTGCTCCTCCTCAGTTCTGACTGTGCGCGACCGCAATCCGCTCACACGCGGATTCCGGTCGCGCAAAGGCCCTAAAGGCGGCCGCTTCGCGGCCGCGACGATTGCGTTTCATCGGAGGTCTCCTCGGGCAGCGGCGACGCGCTCGCGCGCGATCTGCGCCACCGCGTCAGGTGTGAAGCCGAACTTCTCGACGAGCATCTTCAGCGGCGCCGAAGCGCCGAACGTGTGCATGCCGACGATCGCTCCGCCGTCACCGACGTAGCGGTGCCAGCCGAGCGTCGACGCCTGCTCGATCGCGACGCGCGCCTTCACCGAGGGCGGCAGCACCTCGTCGCGGTAGGACTGCGACTGCCGGTCGAAGAGCTCGGAGCACGGCATGCTGACGACGCGCGCCCCGATGCCTGCTCCGGCGAGCTCGTCGCGCGCGGACAACGCGAGGCCGACCTCGGATCCCGTCGCTATGAGGATCACGTCGAGCTCTCCCTCCGCGTCGACGAGCACATAGGCGCCCTTCGTGATCTCGGACGCGGGCGCCATCTGCGACCTGTCGACGGTGGGCAGCGCCTGTCGCGAGAGAATGAGGACCGCCGGCTCCCGCTTGAGCTGGGCGACGTAGCGCCACGTCTCCGCCACCTCGTTCGCGTCCGCGGGCCGGAACACGAGGAGTCCCGGAATCGCCCGCAGCGACACGAGATGCTCGACCGGCTGGTGGGTCGGGCCGTCCTCGCCCACCCCGATCGAGTCGTGCGTGAAGATGTGGACGACGGGGATCTCCATCAGCGCGGAGAGCCGGATCAGGCCCCGCGCGAAGTCGGAGAAGATGAGGAAGCCGGACCAGAACGGGCGGAGCTTCGAGACGGCGAGGCCGTTCGCGATCGCGGCCGAGGCGTTCTCGCGGACGCCGAAGTGGAAGTTGCGCCCGCTTCGCTCGTCCGGCTCGAAGTCGCCCGCACCGTCGAAGGTGAGGCGGGTCTTCGTCGAGGGCGCGAGGTCGGCGGCTCCGCCGAGTAGCCAGGGGATGTTCTTCGCGAGCGCGTTCAGGACCTGGCCGGAGGAGTCGCGGCTCGCGATTCCCTTCTCGTCGGCCGGGAAGACCGGGATGTCGGCATCCCATCCCTCGGGCAGCTCGCGGCGCTGCATCTGCTCGATCTCGTCGGCGAGGTCGGGATAGTCGGCGCGGTACTCGGCGAATGCCGACTCCCACGACTCGCGAGCTTCCTTGCCGCGTGCGCCGATGCCGTCGGCGAAGTGCTCGTAGACGCCCTCCGGAACGAGGAACTCCGCATCCTCCGGCCAGCCGTAGAACCGCTTCGCCGCCTTGACACCCTCAGGTCCCAGCGGCTCGCCGTGTGCCTTGGGCGTGTCCTCGACGTCGGTGCCGTAGCCGATGTGGCTGTGCACGACGATCAGCGTCGGCCGTTCGTGCTCGGCCGCGAAGTCGTGGAACGCCTTCTCGATCTGTGCGAGGTCGTTCGCGTCCGAGACAGTGGTCACGTTCCAGCCGTACGCCGTGAACCGAGCCGCGACGTCCTCCGTGAACGTGATGTCGGTGTGACCCTCGATGGTCACCCGGTTCGAGTCGTAGATCCAGCAGAGGTTCGAGAGGCGCTGGTGCGCGGCGAACGACGCCGCCTCGGACGAGATTCCCTCCATCATGCAGCCGTCTCCGGCCTGGGCGTACACGTCGAAGTCGAAGAGCGTGTGCCCGTCGCGGTTGTACCGCGCCCCGAGCCACTGGCTCGCGACGGCCATGCCGACGGACGTCGCAGCGCCGGTCCCGAGAGGGCCGGTCGTCGCCTCCACGCCGCTCGTCCAGCGATACTCGGGATGACCAGGGGCCTTCGAGTCGAGCTGCCGGAAGTGCCTCAGGTCGTCGAGCGAGACTGCGGGCGTGCCGAGGATCTCGTAGTCGGGATCGACGGCCTGGACGCCCGTCAGGTGGAGCATCGACCAGAGCAGCGCCGACGCGTGGCCCGAGGAAAGCACGTAGCGGTCGCGATTGGGCCAGATCGGGTCGGCCGGGTCGAAGCGGAGAAACCGCTGCCAGAGGGGGTACGTGACGGGCGCGATCCCGATCGGCGTACCCGGGTGGCCCGAGTTCGCAGCCTCGATCGCGTCGATGCAGAGCGTGCGGATCGTGTCGATGCAGCGTCGTGTCGAGTTCGACCTGGGTGTCGGTGGTCGTCATCAGCGTGCTCCCTTCGTCGTCGTCTCGGCGGATCTGGCGTCGGCTGCGACCGCGAGCTCCCGGTATGCGGCGCCCAGGTCGTCGGCCCAGAACACGCCGCTCCCGGAGACGAGCAGATTCGCTCCGGCCTCGCAAACGGCCGGGATCGTCTGCAAGTGGATCCCCCCGTCGACCTGGATCGAGGTCTCCGTCGGCAGGAGACGGCGGAGCTCGCGTATGCGGTCGAGCGCCTCGGGCATGAGCTCCTGGCCGGACAGGCCCGGGTGGATGCTCATGCAGAGCACGAGATCCGCTTCCTCTGCGGCAGCGACGGCCTCCTCGACGGGCGTCTCGGGGTTGAACGCCACGCCCACGCCGAGACCGAGCTCTCTGGCCTGCGCGATCGTCTCGGCCGGCTCGCCGTCGGCCTCGACGTGGAACGTGACACTGTCGCCGCCCGCCGCCTGGATCTGCTGCAGGTGCCGCTGCGGCTCGGAGACCATCAGATGGCAGTCGAAGACGCCGCCCCGTTCGTGAACGAGGTCGGCGATCGAGTGGATCACGATCGGCCCGATCGTGATCTCGGGGATGAAGTGACCGTCGCCGACGTCGAAGTGGAAGATCCGCGCGTCGGCGTCCGAGGAGGGCGTGCAGCTGCTCGCCCAGGCGCGAGAAGTCTCCGGCGTAGATCGACGGCTCCACCTCGATGCCACGGATCCACGCGTCCCAGCTCATGGTCGCACCTCTGAACACGAGCCGGAACGAGGGTAGTTCGCGGGGGATACGGGGTTTGCCCCGAACGCATGCCGAGGAGAGCGCTCACGCGGCGACCTCGGCGGCCGCGTACGCGTCGACGAGCCGCCGGTAGTTGCCGGCGATCGTCTCCGCCGCCTGGTCGGCGCTCGCCCCGGCGAGCCAGTCCTCGAGCGGATCCCACCAGATCGTCCGGCCGACGGCGAAGCCGACGAAGCCGGGTACGCCGGCGCCTGCCGCGAGCCACGCGATCACCTTGCTCTCGTCGCCCCCGCGGCCCAGCACGACGCACCTGACGTGATCCCGGTCTCCGGCGCGTGCCGCGTCCGCCACGCGCACGCAGTCGTCCCTGGCGTCGAGCCCCTCGATCTTCCAGATGTCCGGCTCGACGCCGGCGTCCTGGCACTCGCGGATCGTCTCGATCATCAGGTCGGGTCGCAGCTCGCGGTCGTAGCGGTCCTGGTCGCCTCCGACGCGCTCGAGCTGGTGCGGCTCGGCAGGAACGAGGAGCTCGAACAGGAACTTGCGTCCGCTTGCATGGAGCCAGTCGCCGAGGCGAGCCAGCCGATCGGCCTGCCGCCGGTTCAGATCCGGCGTCGCCGCCCGGGTTGTAGCGGACGAGCACCTTCGAGTAGGTGGGATCGAAGGCGGCGATGTGCTCTCCGAAGTCCTCGCCGTACTCGAAGTCGAACTCGTCCTGGCCGCTCTTCTCGACGGGCATCGCGAGCTGCGCGCCGAGCCTCGAGGGCCTCCCGCGCGATGTCGGCCCCGAACTCCTCGTCGACGAGGATTCCGGCGCCTTCGAGCGGAAGCCCGGAGTCGAGCGCTCGGCGGAAGCCGGCGAAGATGATCGCCTTGGCCTCCTTGATCCGCTCCACGTCGTCCGGCGTGGGCTCGCCGGCGATCCCGAGGAGCTTCTTCTGAAACGATCCGCGGTGGTCGAATGCGAGGAGGTAGATGGCCTCGGAATCACGGTTCATGTCGTCAATCCTTTCGGCTCGGCTCGCGAAGCCAGGGTGTGATCCTGCGGGCTGCGCTCGGGCTGCTCACGTCGGCAGCCACGGGTCGCGCCAGCCGCCGTAGTCGCGGACGAGGTCGGTCGCTCGAGTCCGGCCCCCAGGTGCCCTTCTCGTAGACCTCGACCGGCGGCGGTGCGTCGATCAGCGGCTGTACGACCCGCCAGGTCTCCTCGAGCGCGTCCTGGCGGGCGAAGTGGCTCGAGTCGCCGTCCATGCGCCGCGTTCAGCAGGACCTCGTAGGCGATCGGGCCCCTCGCCGCCGAACTCCTCGAACTCCATGTCGAGCTGCACCGACGCGCAGCTGCCGGCCGTCCGCGGCTCTTCGCCTGCATGCGGAGGCGGGCGCCGGGCTTCGGGCTGATCGCGTAGCACCAGCTGGTTCGGCTCGGGGCGCGGCGCGTCCTTGGGCACGAAGCCGAGCCACGGCGTCGTGTTGAAGACGACGCGCACCTCGGTGACGGTCACGGGCATGGCCTTGCCCGCGCGGATGAAGAACGGCACACCCGACCAGCGCCAGTTGTCGATCTCGCAGCTGCATCGCGCAGAACGTCTCCGTCTGCGAGTCCGGCGCGACACCGGCAACGTCGCGGTAGCCCGCGTACTGGCCGCGGACGTAGTGCGCGGGGTCGGCCTCGGCCATCGCGACGAAGACGTCGCGCTTGCGGTCGTTGATGACGTCCATGCCGCGTCCGGTGGGAGGCTCGACCGCGACGAGGCTGAGCACCTGCAGGATGTGGTTCTGGACGACGTCGCGCATCGCGCCGACCGGGTCGTAGAAGTTGCCGCGGTCGGCGATGTCGAAGTCCTCCGCCATCGTGATCTCGCACGCAGGAGATGAAGTGCCGGTTCCAGACCGGCTCGAGGATCGTGTTCGCGAAGCGCAGGTAGAGGATGTCCTCGACCGACATCTTCCCGAGGAAGTGGTCGATGCGGTAGAGCTGCGACTCGTCGATGAGCGCGTGCAGGCTCTCGTTCAGCTCGCGCGCCGAGGCGAGGTCGTGGCCGAACGGCTTCTCGATGACGACGCGAGCGTTCTCGGTGAGGCCCGCGTCCGCGAGCCCGCCGACGACCGTCGCGAAGAGCGAGGGCGGGACCTCGAGGTAGAAGACCGGCAGCTCCTCGCCTTTGATCTCGGACGCGACCTGTCCGTAGACGGCGGGGTCCTTGAAATCGCCGTGGACGTACGAGAAGCGCTTCGAGAAGCGGTCGAACACCTTCTCGTCGAGCGGCTCGCCGGTGGCGACGATCGAGTCCCGCGCGCGCTCGATCAGCTGCTCGAGCGTCCAGTCGTCGAACGCGACGCCGACGATCGGGCAGTCGAGGAGCCCGCGCGCTTCGAGTCGGTACAGCGAGCGGAACGTCATCACGCGGGCGAGGTCGCCCGTGATGCCGAAGATGACGAGCACGTCGGCGCGGCTGCTCGCCGTCGGTTCGCCCGCGTGCGCGGACGCGGGCTCACTCGTCCGCGTCGACGCGTGATCCGGCCCACGCGCTGGTGCGTCAGCTCGCTCCCGGCCCAGTCGACGATCGCCTTCGCCCGGTCCTCGTTCGTCGGGAGGAGCGCGAGGTGCACGGTGCGCCACGCGAACTGCGCCTTCCGGCCCTTCATCGTCTTCCCGCCGAGCATCTGCACGACTGCCGCATGGCGCCCGATCGCGGCCATGGTGCCCTTGTCGCGGTAGGCGAACGGCTTCGTCGACTTGCCCGCGACGCGGCGGGCGATGGTCTCGCCCGCGTGCTCTCCCGACTGCAGCGCAACCGAGCCGAGCTGCGGTAGCACCTGCTCCGTCTTCGAGTCCGTGATCGCCGCGACGTCGCCCACGACGAACACCCCCGGGTACTCCGGGAAGCTCGAGATCCGGGCCGACCGCGATGCGGTTGCCCCGCTGGAGCTCGATCCCGAGCGACTGGACGAGGCTGTTGCCCTGGAGGCCTGCGCCCCAGACGAGCGTGTGCGCGGGGATCACCTCCCCGGATGCGAGCGTGACGCGCGTCGGCGAGACGGATTGCACCCGGGCGCCGGTCATGACCTCGACCGTCCGCTTCTCGAGCGCGTCCTTCGCGTATTCGCGCAGGTTCGGCTTGAACATCGCGAAGATCTCGTCGCCGGCCTCGACGAGGACGATGCGCGCCTTCTCCTGCGGCAGGTTCGGGTAGTCCTTGACGAAGTTGTCGCGGTAGAGCTCGGCGATCGCTCCCGCCGTCTCGACGCCGGTCGGCCCGCCTCCGACGACGACGACCGTCAGGGCGCCGTCGTCGACGAGCGCCGAGTCCTTGTCGGCGGCCTCCCAGCGCCCGAGGATGTGGTTCTTGAGCCTGACCGCGTCGGGCAGCGTGTACATCGGAAACGCGTGCTCCGGGGTCCCGCCCGTGCCGAAGAAGTTCACCTGCGCCCCGAGCGCGAGCACGAGGAAGTCGTAGGTGATGGGCGCGAGACCGTCGAAGCTGACCTCCTTCGCCGCGAGGTCGATCCCGGTGATCGGAGCCTTGTGGATCGTCGCGTTCGTCCTGGTTCTTGACGAGGTCGCGCAGCGAGTGGCCGACCGCCGTCGTGCTCGAGCAGGCCCGTGGCCAGCTGGTACAGGAGCGGCTGGAAGGTGTGGTAGTCGTGCCGGTCGACGAGGACGACCTCGACGTCGGCCTTCTTCAGCGCGCGCGCCGCGCCGATGCCCGCGAAGCCGCCACCGAGGACGACGACGCGCGGCCGCGCGGCTGCCTGCCCACCCGCTGCACACCCCTGGAGCATTCCAGACCGCGTCGCCGCGGCCAAGGCCGAACGCCACGATTTCACCCGGATGAAAGAAACCGCCGCTTGTTTGGGACGACGCGGCCGGGTGCCGTACGATCGTCCGGTGAGCCTCGCCGTCTCGACCGTGGACCTGGCGCGCGTCCAGTTCGCGACGACCTCGCTCTACCACTTCCTGTTCGTCCCGCTGACGCTCGGGCTGGCGCCGCTCGTCGCGGTGATGCAGACGATCTGGCACCGGACGCGGAACCCGGACTGGCTGCGTCTCACGCGCTTCTTCGGGACGCTCATGCTCATCAACTTCGCGATCGGGGTCGCCACGGGGCTCGTGCAGGAGTTCCAGTTCGGGATGAACTGGTCGATCTACTCGAAGTTCGTCGGCGACGTCTTCGGCGCCCCGCTCGCCATCGAGGGGCTCGCCGCTTTCATGCTCGAGTCGACGTTCCTCGGCCTCTGGATCTTCGGCTGGGACCGGCTGTCGCCGCGCGTGCACCTTGCGACCGCGTACGCGTTCGCCGTGGGCAGCTGGCTCTCCGCGTACTTCATCATCGTCGCCAACTCGTGGATGCAGCGGCCGGTGGGCTCGACCGTCGCGAACGGCAGGGCCGAGCTCACGAGCGTCTGGGCGTTGCTCTCGAACCGCTTCGCCGTCTGGGCATACATCCACGTGATCCTCGTCGGGCTCACGACCGCGGCGGTCCTGATCTTCGGCGTCGCCTGCTGGCACCTCCTCCGCGGGCGAAACCAGGAGCTGTTTCGCCGGGCGGCGATGCTCGCCCTGCTCGTCGGCGTTCCGATCTCCGCGGTGAACCTCGCGGTCGGGAGCCACCTCGGGGTGGTGATCACGGACTACCAGCCGATGAAGATCGCGGCGGTCGAGGCCCAGTGGGACACGTGCCAGCCCTGCGCGTTCTCCATCTTCCAGATCGGCGGCTTCACGGAGGAGGACCAGACCCCGACGTTCTCGATCCAGATCCCGCACCTGCTCTCGATCCTCGCGACCGACTCGTGGGACGGCGAGGTGCAGGGAATGACTCCGCTCCAGCAGGAGCAGCAGGACGCCTACGGCCCCGGGACCTACCATCCGCCCGTGCGCACGACCTACTGGGCGATGCGGATCATGGCGTACCTCGGAACGCTCGTCTTCCTCGTTCTCGCGGTCTCCGCCTTCTTCTACCGCCGCCGGACGCTCGAGCGGAAGCGCTGGTTGCTGTGGGCGGGCATCCTCACGATCCCGCTGCCGTACATCGCGGCACTCGCCGGCTGGGTGCTGAGCGAGGTGGGTAGGCAGCCGTGGATCGTGCAGGGGCTCCTGAAGACGGTCGACGCCAACTCGCCCAGCGTCTCGACGGCGACCATCGTCACGAGCCTCGGGACCTTCGTCGCCCTGTACGCCGCCCTCCTCGTCGTGGACTTCGTGCTCATGCGCCGGTATGCACGCCTCGATCCGCCGGAGGTCGGCGGCGAGGGCGACGAGTTCGCACTGCCCGCGGTGAGCTACTGATGGACCTCCAGACCCTCTGGTTCGTCCTCATCGCCGTCCTCTGGGCAGGGTACTTCCTGCTCGAGGGGTTCGACTTCGGCGTCGGGATGCTGCTTCCCATCGTCCCTCGCGACGACGAGGAGCGGAGCACGGCACTGCGGACGATCGGGCCGGTCTGGGACGGGAACGAGGTCTGGCTGGTTGTCGCGGGCGGAGCCACCTTCGCGGCCTTTCCGGCCTGGTACGCGACGATGTTCTCGGGGTTCTACCTCGCCCTGCTGCTCATCCTCTTCTTCCTGATCGTCCGCGTCGTCTCGTTCGAATGGCGGTCGAAGAGCGAGACGCCCGGCTGGCGCGCGATCTGGACCTGGGCGAACACGGTCGGCAGCTTCGGAGCTTCGCTCCTCTGGGGGATCGGACTTTCCAGCCTCCTCTACGGGATTCCCATCGACTCCGACGGCGACTTCACGGGCAACCTCCTCGACCTCTTCAGCCTGTACACGGTCTTCGCGGGGATCGCCGTCGTCGCCCTGTTCGCATTCCACGGTGCGGTCTACCTCACGCTCCGCACTCAGGGTGACCTCCGCCAGCGCTCGGAGGCCGCCGCCCGGACCCTCGCGATCCCGGCCGCGATCCTGGTGGCGGTCTACCTGGCCTGGACCGTCGCCGTCGCCATGGACAAGAACGAGAAGGACCTGTTCCCGCCCGTGGTACCGGCCGCCCTCGGGATCGCCGCGCTCGTGCTCGCCGTCGTGTTCGTGTACCTCGGTCGCAACGGCCGCGCCTTCGCGATGACCGGCGGCGCGGCGATCGCGCTCGTCGCAACGCTGTTCACGGGCCTCTATCCGCGTGTCATGGTCTCGAGCACGGGCTTCCTGAACAGCCTCACGGTGGACGGCGCCTCCTCGACGCATTACGCCCTTGCCTTCATCAGCGTCGTCGCTCTCGTCTGCGTCCCGGCCGTGCTCCTGTACCAGGGCTGGACGTACTACGTCTTCCGCCACCGCGTCGGCGGGACGCCCGAGATCTTAGCCCGCCGAGCGGTGCGCGTCCTCGACCCGCGCCTCCTCCGCCGCGCGCGCGCGGCTCGCGTCCTCCTCGGGATCGACGCGCTGCTGGGCCTTGCGGCGGCGCTGCTCGTCCTCGCGCAGGCGGTGCTCCTCGCGCGCGTCGCCGCACGGGCGTTCCACGGCGCGACGCTCGGGGACGTGGCGGGTCCGCTCGTCCTGCTCGCCGTCGTCGTCTGCGCCCGCGCGCTCGCGGCCTGGGGCTTCGAGGTCGCGGGGCGGCGGGCGGCGGGCGACGTTCTCTCGACGCTCCGGCTCGACCTCGTCGAGACGCGGCTGCGGGATCGTCCGGCCGCGCTCGACGGCGCGCAGAGCGCCGAGCTCGCGACCGCGGCGGTCGCCGGGGTCGAGGCGCTCGAGACGACGTTTGCTCGCTATCTCCCGCAGGTCGTCCTCGCCGCGGTCGTACCGGTCGCGGTGCTCGCTCTCGTCGCCTCGATCGACCTCGTCGCCGCCGCGGTGATGCTCGTGACGCTGCCGCTCGTCCCGCTCTTCATGTGGCTCGTGGGCCGCCACACCCAGCGGCGCGCGCTCGAGCGCTGGCAGACGCTGGCGCTCCTCTCGAACCACTTCCTCGACGTCGTCCGCGGTTTGCCGACGCTGCGCGCGTTCAATCGCGGGAAGGCTCAGGCCGCGCGCGTCGCGGAGGTGAGCGAGGAGTACCGCCGGGCGACGATGGGCACCCTGCGCGTTGCGTTCCTGTCCGGAGCGGTGCTCGAGCTCGCGGCGACTCTCGGGATCGCGCTCGTGGCAGTCGTCGTCGGCGTGCGCCTGGCGGACGGGCGTCTCGCCTTCGAGCCGGCGCTCACCGTGCTCGTGCTCGCGCCGGAGCTCTATCTGCCGCTTCGCAACCTCGCCACGCAGTTCCACTCGAGCGCCGACGGCAACGCCGTCGCGGGCAGGCTGCTCGATCTCACGGACGAGCGGGCTACACCAGCGGGCAGGGGTGCCCGGCCCGAGCCGGCACTCGAGCCGATCTCGTTCGAACGCGTGTCGTTCCGCTATCCCACGCGCGACGTCGACGTGCTGCACGACGTGTCCTTCGAGGTCCTGCCCGGCGAGACGGTCGCCGTCGTCGGGCCGAGCGGGGGAGGGAAGAGCACCCTTGTCGCGCTGCTGCTCCGGCTGGCCGACCCGTCGTCGGGTCGCATCCTCGTCGGTCGCGACGACCTCGCGTCCATCGACGCCGCGGCGTGGCGGTTGCTCATCGCCTTCGTCCCGCAGCGGCCGACCCTCTTCCGCGGGACCATCGCCGACAACATCCGGCTCGGAGACCCGGCCGCCGACGAACGGCGCGTCCGCGACGCAGCGACGCGCGCGGGTGCGCACGGCTTCGTGGCGGAGTTTCCCGAGGGGTACGAGACACGGGTCGGCGACGGAGGGCGGGACATCTCGACCGGCCAGCGGCGGCGAATCGCACTCGCGCGCGCGTTCCTGCGCGACGCTCCGCTCGTCGTCCTCGACGAGCCGACGGCCGACCTCGACCGGGAAAGCGCGTCGCTCGTCGGCGCTGCGATCGAGCGGCTGCGTGCGGAGCGGACCGTGATCCTCGTCGCGCACGACCTCGAGCTGGCCGAGCGCGCGGACCGCACCGTGCGGATCGCTGCCGGCCGCGTGCGTGCGCAGGCGGTGGAGGCGGCATGACCTCCGCGCTCCGCCCGCTCTTCGCCCTGCTGTCGCTTCCACGCGGCCGCGTCGCGCTCTCGATCGGTCTCGGTGCCCTCGCGGTTGGATTCGGGGTCGCTCTCATGACGACGGCCGGGTACCTCATCTCGCGCGCCGCGGAGCACCCGCCGATTCTCGAGCTGACGACGATCATCGTCGCGGTGAGGTTCTTCGCGCTCGGACGTCCGCTCGCCCGCTACCTGGAGCGGCTCTCCTCGCACGACGTCGCCCTGAGCGGGCTCGGCCGCGCGCGCTCCCGTGTCTACGAGCGCATCGAGCCCCTCGCTCCGGCGGAGCTCGCTGCGTTTCGCCGCGGCGATCTCCTGACCCGGCTGGTCGCGGACGTGGACGCTCTGCAGAACCTCACGCTGCGCGCTCTCTCCCCGGCAGTGGTGGCACTGCTCGTCGGACTCGGGTGCGTGGCGACCTGCGCGCTCGTGCTGCCGTGGGCCGCGGTCGCGCTGGCCGTGGGGCTCGCGCTCGCCGGGACCGTGGTGCCGCTCTTCGCGGCCTGGTGCGGTCGCGTGCGATCGCGGCAAGCGGCGGCGCGCGGCGAGCTGACGGCCGAGCTCGTCGAGCTCCTGCGGGGGGCTCCCGAGCTCGTCGCCTACGGCCGCGAAGAGGACGTGCTCGCCCGGGTGCGGGACGCGGACAGCGAGCTCGTTCGCCTCGGCCGTCGCGACGCGCTCGTCGCCGGGCTCGCGGACGGCGCGTTCGTACTCGTCGCCGGGCTGACGACGACGACGGTGCTGGCGGTCGCGGTGTCTGCACACTCGACGTGGGAACCTCGACCGCGTCCTCGTGGCGATGCTCGCGCTACTCGCTCTCTCCTCGTTCGACGCGGTGCAGCCGCTACCCGGCGCGGCGCGCGAACTCGCCTCGACCCTCGCTTCGGGGCGCCGCATCCTCGACCTCACGCAGCGCGAGCCGGCGGTGGTCGATCCGGATCGGCCTCTGTCGCTCGGGCGCGGCCGGCCGGTCGTTGCGCTCGAGGGGGTCTCGGCCCGCTATCCGGGCGGCCCGCTCGTGCTCGCAGACTTCGACCTTCGACTCGAGCCCGGCTCGCGCATTGCGCTGGTCGGGCCGAGCGGGGCGGGGAAGACGACCGTGACGAACCTTCTCCTCCGCTTCCTCGACCCGGTCCAGGGACGTGTGACGATCGACGGCCGCGACGCGCGTGCGCTCGCGCAGGAGGACGTCCGCCGCACGTTTGCGCTCGCCGGACAGGATGCGCACGTCTTCGACTCGTCCGTCCGCGAGAACCTCAGGCTCGCGCGCCCGGACGCGACGGACGGCGAGCTCGTCGCCGCACTCCGCAGCGCGCGCCTCGACGAGTGGGTCGCCTCCCTCCCCGCCGGTCTCGACACGCTCGTCGGGGAGGAGGGGGCTCAGCTGTCGGGGGGCCAGCATCAGCGCCTCGTCATCGCGCGCGCGCTCCTCGCCGACGCGCCGGTCCTCGTGCTCGACGAGCCCACCGCGCACCTCGACTCCGACACCGCCCAGGCGCTCGTGCGCGACGTGCTCGCCGAGGCGGGCTACCGTACCGTTCTCCTGATCACCCACCGTCCGGAAGGACTCGACCTCGTCGACGAGGTCGTAACGCTCCCCGCGAGTTAGCTCTCGTCCTCGGTGCGGTTCCGCTGCGCGTCGATGAAGCCGCAGCGCGGGCACGCGAACACGGCGACCAGGACTCCGCCGAGCACTGTCGTCTCCCGCGTCTCCTCTCGTGTCGTCGGATCGACGAGCTTGTCTGCCTGGTGGTTCATCTCCGCGCCGCAGCGCGGGCACAGGTGCCTCACGCAGGGTCCCCGATCGTGACGTGCGTGCGTCCGTACCGCAGCGTCTCTGCCATCCACAAGAGCTCGTCGAGGAACTTCTCGATGCGCGGGAGGAGCGTCTCGTCGAGCAGGCTCCCGTCCTCGTCGAAACGGCTGTGCACGGACGTGACGTTGACGTCCCAGAAGATGGTGACGAGGCCGAGCTCGCGCAGCACCGGCACGAGGTTCTGGATCATGCGGGCTCCCCCGAACACGCCCGCCGACACCCCGACGATGCCCGCCGCCTTGTGGATGTACTCGGGCAGGTTCGTGTCAAGCACGTGCTTGAGGAGCCCGGGGTAGCCGTGGTTGTACTCCGGCGCGACGAGGACGAGCGCGTCGGCGCGGTTCATCGTCTCCGCGAGCCCGGGGTCCTTCGCGCCCTCACCGGCGTCGTCGACGGGGATGGGCAGCGTCGCGACGTCGATGAGCTCCGTCTCGACGCCCGGGCGCTTCTCGACCTCCGACCAGACGAGACGGGCCGCGTGCTCGCTCATGCGCCCTTTCCGGGGCGTGCCGAGGACGACGGGAACGAAGTACGGCCTCTCCGGCAGCGCGGGCACGAGCGGACGTTACAAGAGCCCCGGCGCGGTGGCCGCGCCGCCGTTGCCACAGTCCGCAGCCCCGCGTAGGCTCGTGCGCGTGGCTGAGATCCTTGCCGTGGTGGCGGCGTTCTTCTTCGCCCTCGCCGCGACCTTGCAGCAGAAAGGCGCTCTCGGGCTCGAGGGGGGGTCTCCTCGGCTCGCCGAAGTCGCTGCTGAATCTGGTCAAGCAGACCTGGTGGCTCCTGGGCACGGTCGCGCTGCTGTGCGGCTACGCGTTCCAGGCGGTCGCGCTCGCGAACGGCCGGCTCGCGGTGGTCCAGCCTCTGCTCGTCACGACCATCGTATTCGCGCTTCCGCTCGGCTACTTCCTGACCAACCAGATCGTCAATCGACGCGAGGTGGTCGGCGCTGCTGTCGTCGTGCTCGGCCTCGCGATCTTCACGGGCGTCGGGAAGGCAGGCGACGGCAACGACAATGCGCCCGCGCGGGAGTGGGCCGCTGCGGTCCTCGTCTTCGGCGGTGTCGCCGCCGTGCTGCTCGTCCTCGGAGGAAGGGGCTCCCTCGCTCGGAAGGCGGCCCTGTACGGCGCCTGCGCTGGAGTCCTGTACGGCCTGTCCGCGTCGCTTTGCAAGCCCACGGTCGAGATCCTCGGCGACGACGGCCTCGGCGCGGTTCTGACGAGCTGGGAGGCCTACGCGTTCGCGATCGCGGGGATCCTCGCGTTCGTCGTGCAGCAGGTCTCGCTCGCGACGGGGAAGCTCGCGGCCTCGGTCGCCACGGTGTCCGTGTGCAACCCGCTCGTCTCAATCGTCATCGGCACCCTGCTCCTCGACGAGCGGCTGGCCCCGCCGCTGTCGCACAAGGTCGTCGCGTACTGCGGTCTCGGGCTCGCGCTCTTCGGCGCCGCCGTCGATCTCGCTCGCAACCGAGGGGGCGAAGGAGGCCGACGCCGACGCCGGGAGCCGCGCCCCGCGCTCGCGTGAGCCGCTACTCGCTGGGCGGGCTCGGCAGCGAACGGGTCGGAGCTCGTCCTGGCCTCGCCTGGACGACCCCGTAGTGCGACTCCGGGACCTCGTTCCACGCTCCCTTGAGGTCGCCGAGCGGCTCGGAGACGACGAGCCGCGACTCGTCGGAGAGCTCGTGGAGGATCGCGATCTCGGGGTGCTGCTCGCGCAGCGTGTCGACGCGCGTCGAGAAGAAGAGCGAGCGCGAGGCGCCCTCGCTCGAGTAGCGAAACGCCCACACGCTGCGCCCGTCTGCTCGTCGCGACGGTCATCTGGATCGGATGCTCGACGCCGTGGCGGCGACCGACGTCCTCGATCAGGCCGACGGCGCGCGCGACCGCTGGTCGGGCGGATCGTCCTCGAGGCCGAGCGTGAGCGCGAGGTAGAAGAACACCTCGGAGTCGGTCGAGCCCTCGATCGACGGGTACAGCTCGGGGTCGATCGCGAGGACGAGGTCCCGCTTCACCTGCGGGAAGTCGCGGACGACGCCGTTGTGCATCCACAGCCATCGGCCGTGGCGGAAGGGATGGCAGTTCGTCTGCTGCACCGGTGAGCCCGACGACGCGCGGATGTGCGCGAACACGAGCCCGGATCTCAGGTGCGCCGCGAGATCGCGGAGGTTCCGGTCGTTCCACGCGGGCTCGACGCTGTGGAAGGTCGCCGGGCGTCTCCTCGGCGCCGTACCAGCCGACGCCGAAGCCGTCGCCGTTCGTCGTCTCGGCCCCGAGCGTCGAGTGGAGGCTCTGGTCGATCAGCGAGTGCTGCGGCTTGTACAGGAGCTCCTCGAGGAGCACGGGCGTTCCGTAGTACGCCAGCCAGCGGCACATCAGTGCGCGAACGCGCTTCCGGACGCGTCGTCATGGACGGGCTCGGGCTGGCGCTCGAGGCGCGGGAGCTGGCGCTCGAGGTCGGCGACGAGCATGTCGGCCAGGTCGTGCGTGAAGCCGCGGCGAACGACGACGCGGAGCGCGGCGAGATCGGTGCGGTTCTCGGGGAACGTGTAGGCGGGGACCTGCCAGCCGCGCTCGCGAAGGGCGTTCGAGACGTCGAAGACCGTGTAGTTGTCGATCGCCGTCGTTCAGCGTGAACGCGAACACCGGGCAGCTCGTCGCCGTGCGTCAGCAGCTCGAACGGGCCGAGCTCCCCGATCCGGCTGGACAGCCGCGTCGCGACGTCGCGGGCGTAGCCCTGCACCTCGCGGAAGCCGCTCGAATCCGAGCCGGATGAAGTTGTAGTACTGCGCGACGACCTGCGCGCCGGGCCGCGAGAAGTTGAGCGCGAACGTCGGCATGTTGTCGCCGAGGTAGTTGACCCAGAAGATCAGATCCTCCGGGAGCGCGTCGGCATCGCGCCAGACGATCCAGCCGACGCCCGGATAGACGAGCCCGTACTTGTGGCCGGACGTGTTGATCGACGCGACGCGCGCGCAGGCGGAAGTCCCACTCGAGGTCGGGATCGAGGAAGGGTGCGATCATCGCGCCGGACGCGCCGTCGACGTGCACGGGGACGTCGATCCCCGTCTCCCGCTCGAACGCGTCGAGCGCGTCGCAGATCTCCTTCACGGGCTCGTAGGAGCCGTCGAACGTCGAGCCGAGGATGGCGACGACCCCGATCGTGTTCTCGTCGCAGAGCTTCACGGCCTCCTCGGCCGAGAGGTTGAAGCGGTCGCCCTCCATCGGGACGAGGCGCATCTCGACGTCCCAGTAGTTCGCGAACTTCTCCCAGCAGACCTGGACGTTGATGCCCATGACGAGGTTCGGCGCGTCGGCGGGCTTGCCCTCCGCCGCGCGCCGCTTCTGCCAGCGCCGCTTGAGCGCGAGCCCGCCGAGCATCGCCGCCTCGCTCGAGCCCGGTCGTCGAGCAGCCGGTCGCCTCGTCGGCGTCGGGCGCATGCCAGAGGTTGGCGAGGATGTTGACGCAGCCGCACCTCGATCTCCGCGGTCTGCGGATACTCGTCCTTGTCGATCATGTTCTTGTCGGAGCACTCGGCCATGAGCTTCTCGGCCTGCGGCTCCATCCAGGTGGAGACGAAGGTCGCGACGTTGAGGCGCGCATTGCCGTCGAGCATGAGCTCGTCGTGGACGATCTGGTACGCGACGTCGGGCGCCATCTCTCGCTCGCGGCAGCGAGTGGCGCGGGATCGTCTGCGTCTCGAGGCTGAAGCGCGGCGCGATCGCGAGGTCGATGCTGCGGCGCGCGTGCGGGCCTTCGGGTGCTTGAGTGTCACGCTCTCCTCCCTCCGAGGGTCGCCCGAGTATCTCAGCGCTCCGATCGGGCACCGCGCGGTTCACCCGGGTGAACCGCCGGACACGCCGTTCCAGCCGCACTGCTCCGTAGCCTTCCGCGCCATGGAACTGCCGGACGCGCGGCGCGTCGAGATCCTCCTCCCGGTGCGCACGGTGCTCGATCGTTCTCGCCGCGCTCGGGCTCGCCGCGCGTTCCGGGCGATCGGCGACACGTTCCTCATCGTGTTCGTCGGGATCTTCCTCGCGCTCGTCTTCGAGTACCCGGTGCGCTTCGTGATGGCGAAGACGCGCATGTCGCGGGGGCTGGCGGCGACGGTCACGGTCATCGGCACGGCGATCGCCGTCGTCGGCGCTCATGCTCCTGCTGCTCGTGCCCCTCGTCGGATCGCGTGCGCGACTTCCTCCAGGACCTCCCGACGATCGTCGACGAGCTCCGCGACGTCCGACGAGCTCTCGTGGCTCGGCGACTCGGGCGCCGCCGGGAACGTGCAGGACGGCGCGCAGCAGGTCTCCGTCTCCGTCCCCGACGCGATCTCGGCGGTGCTCGGCATCGCCGGCGGCTTCTTCGGCGTCTTCCTCGCCGGCTTCACGATCCTCTTCATCTGCCTCTTCCTGCTCAGCGACATCGTGAACCTCAAGCGGGCGCTCGCGAGCGTGCTGATGCCCGGCGAGGACGACCGCTGGCTCGACGTCTGGGAGCGGGTCACGACCTCGATCTCGCGCTGGGCGATCGGCGTCGTCGTCATCGCCGTCATCGCCGGCACGACCCAGGGTACGACCGCGTGGCTGCTCGGGTCGAGCTACGCGGTCGCGCTCGGCGTCATCGCGGGGTTGCTGGACATGATCCCGAACATCGGCGCGACGATCGCCGGGTTCATCCTCGTGCCGACCCTGTGGGCCGAGGAGGGCCTCACTGCGGCGATCATCATGCTCGTCGTCGTCCTCGTCTACCAGCAGGTCGAGAACAACATCCTCACGCCGAAGATCCAGGGGAAGGCCGTCAACCTCTCCGGCTTCTTCATCATCGTCGCCGTCACGCTCTTCGGCGCGCTGCTCGGAGTGCTGGGCGCGCTGACGGCGGTTCCGCTCGCCGCGACGATCCAGATCTTCGTCCAGGAGCTGACGAAGGCACGCCGCGAGGAGGTTACCGCCGCACGGGAGGCCTCGGGCGGGGAGTCACCGGCGGGTTAGCTCGAGCCCTGCAGCTGGCCTCGTCGGTCACGAGCTCGTGGGATGTCCGTCGTCGTCGCAGGGGATGCGGGACGTGTCCTTCAGCGTCGTGCGGGCCTGGTCGAGGATACGAAGGGAGCGCTCCATGGCCGTCGGCCTGATGCTCCCGGGCCCCGGGCGGTACGGGTTGTCGAGCGCGTAGATCACGAGAACGGTGGCCACGACGACGGTCGTCGCCGATCCGATGAGCATGGCCTGCGAGCGCTTGAGCTCGGCACTGTCCGCGAAGAACAGCATGTACGCGAAGACGACGAGTGCCGTCAGGATCAGCACCACCCACAGGGCGGTAGGCATGACCCCGGCGGCGCCGTCGATCCGGTCGCGCCGCGCCTCCTCGCGGTCCGAGGTCTGGTCGAGCCACTTGTCGAAGGCCGACTGCTGCGCCGGCTTCTTCGCGTCGGTCGCCCTGATGGTCCGGAAGAGGGCGACGGACCACGGGTTGATCGCCTCGCTCTTGACCCCGTCCTCCATCTGAGGCCATTCCTCGCCGACGACGGAGCGGCCGTAGCAGACGAGCTCTACCGGTCAGCGCGATTCGGGTGTTCGCCGGCAGGAACTGCGCGGTCTCGAACTGCTGCACGACCGTCAGCGCCTCCGATTCGGCGCCCGAGAGCGACTGGTCGTAGCTCGTGAACACGACGAAGATCACGAACCCGGCGAAGATCGCGAAGCAGGTCGCGAGAACGCCGAAGACGCCCGATGCGCGGTCGCCGTCGCTGAAGAAGCTGCCCTCGGGCGCTCGGCGCCGAACCAGGAGCAGGCTTGCGATCGCGACGGCGTCCGCCGCCGCTACCATGAGCAGTCCCCAGACGAAGCTCACGAGAGGTCAGGGGACGCTCGCGCACGGGTGAACTCTCGCGCTCCGCCCCGAGAGACGCAAGGCGTTTTGGCCCAGTTCGGCTCTATGCGGAAACCCGGCCGAGGATGTCGCCGACGACGGCGGACTTCGCGTCGGCGTAGTTCTGGACGTACTTCCACTCCTGCGCCGCAAGCTCGCGCTTGGCGCTCTCGTACAGCTCACGGTCGTCGTCGTGCGTCCGGAGCCAATCGCGGAACGCGAGCATCCGGCCGACCTCGGAGCAGCCCTCGGAGAACACGTGGAGGTTCACGTTCGTGTCCGGGCCTTTGAGCAGCCGGTGCTCGTGCCAGTCGGGTTCGCGGATCGTGAGGCGATAGCCGGAGGCTTCGAGTGCCGGAACGTAGGCGTCCTCGTCGGACGAGTCCGCGACGACCATGGTCATGTCGATGACCGGCTTCGCGGCGAGCCCCGGCACGGACGTCGACCCGACGTGCTCGAGGAGCAGCACGCGATCGCCGAGGATCGCTCGGATCCGCTCGTCCTCGCGCCGGAAGAGGTCCGGCCAGGACGAGTCGGAGTCCGCGAGCTCGATGGTCGCGGCGTGCGGGACGAGCTCGCCGACCGCGGACGCGCGGATCTCCTCTTCTGTCAGCGGCGCGTCTTCGGGCACGCGGCCGAGGCTAGCGGGAGCGGACGCGCCGGAGCCCGGCGAGGACCTGCCCGCCGTCGAGCTGCCGGATCGGAACGAGGTTCGTGAGGAGAACCATCGCGTTGAGCCCGAATCCGAACCGGAAGAGGAGGGGCGCCGGCTCGGGCAGGCCCGTGCCTGCGAGGAACGCGAGCGCGAGGAGTGCGGTCGCGGTCAGGCCTCCGAGCGCGACCTTCCACAGCTCGTCGGGCTTGCCGTCCGTGTCGGCGACGAACGCCACGCCGTACCAGCGCCAGCGCAGGCCGATCACCTTCCAGCCGACCGCGCGAGCAGTCCAGGCGTGGCCGAACTCGTGCAGGAGCGTCGAGACGCCGACGATGCAGACGGCCCACGCAAGGATCAGCGCGACCATGGTTTCCTTCCCACTCGACATCCGTTTCCCCTCACCCAGGTGTCGCTTCCAGTCTTACACGCGGCCCGGGTCTCCGTCGAGTCGGCGCGCCGACGCGCCCGGCCGGGAACGGCGTATGGTCCCCGCAACCGACCAAGGAGGCGGAAATGGCAGTCGCGCGTGTCGTCATGTTCGACGGGGTCAGCTCGGAGCGGATGGACGAGCTGAAGCGGCGGATGACCGAGGGCGAACCGCCCGAGGGGATGCCGTCGTCGGAGCTGATCGTGCTCCACGATCCCGACGCAGAGAAGTCGCTCGTCGTGGTCGTCTTCGACAGCGACGAGGACTACGACGAGGTGACGAGATGCTGAGCGCGATGCCCGCGGGCGACACCCCCGGTTCGCGCACGTCGGTCACGAGGTACGACGTCGCGCACCGCATGAAGAGCTGACGGGAGCCGCAAGTCGCACACGTGCCCTGATCCTCGTCCGAGCCGTCGCCTTTGGGTCCGACTCGGGATCAGGTCACGGTCGGGCGCGTCCGGTGCCTGCCTCACCACGTGTGGCTGTCGGTCCGCCGGCCGAGTCGAACTGCTCGCATTGCTCGCTCATCCGCGAACGCCATCCCGCGCTACGCATACGTGAATCCTCGGGAGTCTGAGGCTGCGTGAGATTCGGCTGGCGGCTGCCGATCCGGGCAGGCGTTCGGATCGGAGCCGCCAGCACTGTGTGTTCAGACGAGGCCAGGGCGATCCGCCGAGCGCTCCTCACGGATTCCGAACAAGACCTTCCCCAGAAGTACGCCGACCCGGAGCAGGCGTACACGGGGTCGGATGAGCCACGCGGGGAGCGGCCCTCCTGTCGAAACGGCTCCCATGGCCCCGGCCCTTGTTCAGGAGGCTACGCGGCTTCGTAGATCAAGCTCCGGGACGCCCCCCTCAGGCCGATGACGCACCGGATACCTCGCCCTGGCGCGCCTCGCCCGACTGCTCCCGGCGATAGGCGACAACCTCGCGCCCCACGGCAAGCAGTGATCCCGCGATCGGAATCGCGATGAGTGCCCCGAAAATACCGGCGAGGTCGGCCCCGGCAAGCACCGCGCAGAGGATGGCGAGAGGCGAGAGCTGGACCATGCGCTTGTAGACCAGCGGCTGAACGAGGTTGTTCTCGACCTGCTGGTAGGCGATCAGCAGAACGACGACGATCAGGCAGCGGATCCAACCGATCTCGAAGTAGACAACACCGCCGACGATGATCGTCGCAAGCGTGGCGCCCGCCAGCGGAATGAGATCGAAGATCGCGACGAGCAGTCCGAGCGCGATGGCGTAACCACTCCCGACGGCAAAGAGCACGATGGCGGCGAACGTCCCTGCGATGACGCTGATGAGCAGGTTGCCGGTCACGTAGCCGCTGATCGTTCGGTAGATCTCCTGTCCGACGCGCTCGCAGCGCACACGCGAGGAGTCGGGGAGCAGGCCCAGGGCACCTGTGATCGTCCGCGGCCCCTCGAGGAGCATGAAGTAGGTCAGAAAGATCACCGTGATGACGCCTGCGACCGCCGTCACGACGCTCTGGACGATCCCAAGCGCTGGCCGGCTGACCCCGAGCACACCCGCCGCACCTTGTTTCTCGATCGCCGCCTGTATTCGGTCGACGATCTGATAGCGCTCTTGGAGGAAGCCAAATGGCCCGCGACCGGCGGTTAGGTCATCGACGTACTTCGGGACGGCATCGATGAAGTCGGTCGCCTGTGAGACGAGACGGGGTATGACGAGGAACCCGAGCCCCGTCACGACGAGAAGCGCGACCGCGAAGACGACGGTCGCAGCCCGCCCACGGCTCAAGCCGCGCCGCTCCAGCACTTCGACCGCAGGGTTCAGAGCCGCCGCCAGCAGGGCCGCCAGAAGGATCCAGGTGACGACGTGCCATGCGAAGTAGATGAGCAGGAGCAGGAGCCCTACCAGGATGGAGATTGCCAGCACGAGGAGCACTGTGCGCGGACGAACGGTCACCACGTGCTCTTGAGGCACCGCCATCTGCTGGGTGTTCGTGATCGCCGGCTTGCCTCCTGGCTTTCCTCTCGACAACGCCTCGACTGGGACGGCTGACAGGACCGCACGTGCCGACTGTCGGTAGCCGAGGTTTCGCACCGACCTCCGCCGCTACTTGGTCTGTGCGTGAATCGCTCTCGTCAGCTCGAGGATCTGATTGGAGAGCGCGAGGAGCTCCTGGTTCTGGGTGTCCTCTTCCGTTCTCGCCGACGCCGACGAGCACGATGCCGGAATCGCCTCGGCGATCAACAACGCCGTCGCCCGCGTTGCGGGACTTGTCGGCGTCTCGATCGTCGGGGTCGTCGTCGCAAGCACGCTCGTGGACGACACGTTCGCGGCCAATGCCGAAATCGGTGCGCGCCTTCCACCACGGGATTGTCAATCCGCGTCGGACCGTCGAGGCACGGAGATGCCCCGGAGGGCAGCTTGTCGGGATACCAGAGCCCGCTGTCGCTCTAGAGCCGGTTTCGACGACCACAACTCTCAGGTCCGTACCGCAGAAGTTCTGATCGACAGCTCGAGGTCCACCCAAACCCCACGGTGTTTCGCGAGATTCAGTTCCGGGGATTGTGAACTCAGAGGAGGTGACGTTCCGTGCGAACTCACGAGCAGACGGCCACCGCCTGGGATGTAGCGCACGCGCTCTACGCGGCATACGAGACGCCCAATCGGGAGCTTGCAGAGTTTCTCCTGGCAGATGACTTCACATTCAGCAGCCCGCTAGACCCTTATCTTGATCGGACGCAGTACTTCGAGCGTCGCTGGCCCCAGAGCGACGTGATCAAGCAGTTCCGCTTTCTGAACGTTCTGGAACAAGACGGCGAGGTCGTCGTGACTTACGAGCTTGAGAAGACCGACGGCACACGGGGGCGAACCACTGATGTTCTTCGTCGTCGAGGATGGCAAGATCACGAAGACGGACGTGTACTTCGGGCCGTCGCTCTAGCGCGGTGTCAATGAGCGCGTCTCCTGATGACCGGCGCGGCACGGATCTCCTTGCGGAGGAGATCAGGGAAGAGGCGGGTCGACTCGTGCACCATCCGGTCGCCGAGATCAAGCGCCTCGAAGGCGTCGCCGAGGAAGGTGAAAGCGCAGCAACGCCACTGATTCTCTTCGTGGGCGTCGCGATTATTCTGGCGATCATCGCCGCGGTCGTCATGACCGTGGTGTTCTTTGCCTACTACGAAGGCTGAAGAAGCGGTCGGCATCGGCCGGTGGCCGCCGGCGGATCGGTCGACGAGGGATCGTCCGTGCTAGCTCTGTGGGATCTAGTCGTCTCGGTCGCTTCCGGTCACTTTTGCCAAGCGTTCGAGCCTAGGCGAACTCTCAAGCGTCGCACCGCCACGATTCGAGGTTTTAGGCTGCGTGGCACGGGCTCCGACAAGGGGCGAGGTTTGTGAAGCGAGCGGCACTCCTTCTCGCGATGACGGGGGCGGTAGGCCTGGGAAGTGTGTCGTTGGTTTCGGCTGGGAAGGCAGGGCCATTGTCCCCCGTCTCCCCAGCGGCAAGCGCTGACGTGGAAGTCTCGATCACGCTCTTGCCGGGCGAACCGCCGCCGGTTGCAGGCGTGCCCTTCTCGGTCAACATCGGCATCGTCAACGCCGGCCCAGACTCCACGAGCTCGTCGCGGCTCGAGCAGGAAGCTACCGGATTGTCGTACGGACGACCGAGCTCACGGCGCCGGATTCCAACCTCGCGACCAACACGGCCCCGCTCACCGTCACGGTCGGCGCGACGACGAAGCCCATCATTCGGAGCTTTGCACTGAGACCGGCAAAGCCGGCGCCGGGCTGAAGGCGTCATTCGCGGTCGCTAACGCGGTGACTGGCGCTGCCCTTGTCCCCTCTGCAGTTCGCTGCGCTGCCCTCGCAGCACGCGCGAACATCCCTGGACGAGGCTCGGTCGCAGCAGGCAGGGCCGTGTGCACGTTCCACCCGCCGAGAACAGCGACGGGGAAGACGCTTCGCGGCGCCATTAGCGCAATGGTTGCGGGGAAGCGACTGCGGAAGTCGTTCGCGGTGCGACTCCGCTAGGCAGGTTCAAGACAGCCCGCGGGTAGCTTGCGCTACTCGATCCGCAGATAGTTCGCGAGCTCGGGATCGTCGACGTAAGCTCTCGTCGTGGGTAGCGAGGCGATGGAAGTCGTCAACCGCTGGCGAGCATCGAATTTCGAGCGTGCAGCGGTTGAGGACGTCCTCGCTGAAGACGTGGAGTGGGTCGTCCCGAAGCGCGGCGGTGTAACGACCCTGCGCGGAATCGACGCAGTTCTCGCGTGGTACGACGGTGGAGGGGCCGCGGACGAGGGGGTGCCAGAGGATCTTGGAGACCCGGCGAGTCTCGACTTCTCCGAAGAGCGGGGCGAGCTTGAGGACTTTGGGGAGGGCAGAGTCGGCTCGCTCAATCGATTGATCTACACGCGGAAGGAATCGGGCGAAGTCGCGCACGTGAGGACCGTTCGGCTCGTCTACACCGTGCGCGGCGGGAAGATCGTTCGCTACGAGATCGAGAACCTCGACGAGTCCTAGGTCGCAGGCGCTCCACGGGCTCACGGTGCAGTGCTCCGAGCCGACGAAAGCCCTGCTAACGCTGGGCTTTCTTCTAGAGCAGACGACGGGGCTCGAACCCGCGACACCTGGCTTGGGGCCCCGGTTCACTTCGCCCGATCGACCTGCTTCTGTCCGTTCGCCAGCGCCTGCGACTTGGCAGCTAACCTCGTCGCGAGATGGCCGTGAAGATCGACGACGTGCGCGATTTGACGGCGGGATTGCCGCGGTCGTACGAGGTCTTCGTTCGGCGTCGATCCGAGGTCGCGCGCTAATCCGCCCGGAGGCCGTAAGCGGAAGTGGAAGGTCAACGGGCTGAGTGGACAAAAGCGCCACCGGCTCGGTGAATTCTTTTTGGGCTCGGAGCGCGCTACGAGGTCGTAGCGATCGCAGCGATCGAGATACGCATCCCTTTAGGCCGGATGGGAAGTTGCGCCCCCTGCCGAGCCGGCGGTTGGTCGAGGAACCAGCGGCTCCACTCCTCGTTCATTCCGGGGAAATCGGACTCGTCGTCGAGGATGAAGGTGGCCTGCACCACGCCGTCGATCGAGCTCCCGGCCGCCTTCAGGATCGCCTCAACGTTCCTGAGACACTGCCGCGTCTGTTCCTGGATCGTCTCGCCGACGACATTTCCCGTCGCCGGATCGAAAGGACCCTGGCCCGAGACGAAGACAAGGCCGTTGGCCTTTACGGCCTGGCTGTACCCGGCGAGACCTTTCGGGGCGTCGTCGGTGCTGACGATCTCCTTCGGCATGGCGCAAGACACTACCGCGCACTCACACGAGCTCGGTCTCTGCGACTCCGGCCTCAGGCACAGGCATCGTCCCCCGAGGAGTGAGGAATCCCGGCAGAGGGCTATCTAATAGCAAGCAACGGATCGAGGAGCGGGAGCTGGAGGCAGGTGGAGGCGGCACGCGACCTGGCAGGTAATGGACGAATACGAGCGCCATCTTCGCGAACTCAGTCAGGAGCTGCGTCGCAGACGTCGCATGACGACGTGCATCCGCGTCCTCAAAGGCGATGACGCCGACCGGATGGCAGTTACGAGTGCGTCCTGGCCTTCGACCAGATCCCGCTTCGCCTCGATCAGGTCGTCGGCGTCGTCGAAGTGTTCGAGGACGTCGTACACTGTCTCCGCCTCGAGTGCGTAGAGCCCTTCACGCACCGTCTCACTCAGCGCCGCCTCCGAGTTCGGGAGGTCGACCGCGATCCAGTCCGGCTCGAGGATCACTCCCACGATCCCGTCATCACTCTCGACCTGTTCCTCCGTTACCGGATGCACGTCGACGAGCGTTCCGCCGGGCGTGAGTGTGCGATGGACGTGGCGTAGGGCGTGCACGACGCCCTCACCCTGGATTCATCACAAGGACCAGGAGAAGAGCGCGAGATCGAAGCGCCTTCTCGGGACGCCGACCTCGGCCGCGCCAGCGACCTCGAACCTCACCTTGTGCGCGAGCTCGCCAGGAAGCGCCTCACGGGCCAAACGGATGCGCTCTTCGTCCGGGTCGATCGCGTACACCGAAGCGGCAGCGTCCGCGATCTGCAGCGTCAAGCGGCCGTCGCCGCACCCGAGCTCAAGCACGTGCAGCCCGTCCATCGGAGCAAGCTTCCCAAGGGCGCGGATCTCGACCGCTTCCGGATCGACCTGCACCAATCGATCCTTACATGCGACGCGGTAGTCAGCCGACGAGGCGCATCAGGCAGGTGCGCGGCACCGAGCCCGAGCTCGCGTGCTGACTGCGGATCGAGGAGCACGGGCTCGAGGCGGGGCGGGCTGAACTAGCTGCAGCCGCCAGCGCCTGCGCCGTCGTAGGCCGCGCTCTAACGGACCCGGGCGCGCAGAAGGCGACGCCGACGGGACGTCGGCCAGAGCCACCCGATTAGTGTCCGAGGCCGAGCCGGTCTCTAGACCGAGCGGCAACATCGACACACAGGAGGGCCAACAAATGGCGCGGATCGTTGTGACGGAGTTCGTATCACTGGACGGCGTGATGGAGGCGCCGGGAGGCGAGCCGGGGTTCAAGTACCCAGGCTGGACCTTCGAGTTCGACCGCGGTGACGACGGGAATCAGTTCAAGCTGGAGGAGACGAAACAGTCCGACGGCCTGCTGATCGGCCGACGCACGTACGAGAGCTTCGCCGGTGCCTGGCCGCAGCGCGAAGGCGAGTTCGCCGACATGTTCAACTCGATGCCCAAGTTCGTCGTCTCGACGACGCTCAAGGACCCGCAGTGGAACAACACGACGGTCCTCGATAGCGGCGATGCGACGGCCGAGGTGCGCAAGCTCAAGGAGGACTTCGACGGCGAGCTGCAGGTGCCAGGCAGCCAGCGGCTAGTCCAGGAACTGATCGAGTCCGATCTCGTCGACCAGATAAACCTGATGGTCTTCCCCGTGATCCTGGGGACGGGCAGGAAGGTCTTCGACGAGAAGCCCGAGCGACGCGACCTGAGGCTCAAGGAGTCGAAGGTGGTCGGCGATGGCGTCGCCGTCCTGATCTATGAACGCGTGGCCTGAAGGCCTCGAACTCGTATTCGGTCTGTTCGATCCGAGCAGGCTTGATCGTCTTCCCCGTCGTCGACAACGCTCTCTCGCCCGACTTCCCGCTCCGCGTCGAACTCGATCACCAGCGTGCGCACGAGATGTGACTCCACCGTTGACGGCCGTGACGGTTGTCGAGCCGGGATAGGCGCTCTCATGGCCCAGACGAGCGACTTGATCCCGCGGCCATCTACCGGAGGTCGCCCGTACCCTGGTGAAGCGCGCCGATTCCTGGACGACGCAAAAAGACCAAAAAGACCTGCTCTCGGTGGAATCCCCGCGCAGCAGCTCGGAGGCCACCCCCTGAAAGGAGTCCTCTCGCCGAGTCTGTTACGTTCAGCGTGTTCGACAGGGCGCTGAACGCATTTTCAGACCGGAAAGGGGTCGTGGCGCGATGTTGACAGCAACGAAGGATCTGATGCTTCCGACGACCGTGACCGGATCATGGCCGCGTCCACGTTGGTACACGGGGAACCTGCTCGAGCGGCCGTATTCGACTGGGCTCGGCGACGTCGACTTCCGCGAGCAGCATCTGGACGCCGTCGCCACAGTGATCAGCGACCAGGAGCTCGCCGGCCTGGACATCCTCACGAACGGCGACTACCACCTCGACTTTGATCTGGCCGGACGCTCCTGGTTCTCGTATCCCAGCGAACGGCTCAGCGGCATCTCCGAGTTCGACACCGAGACCACGTCAGGCTGGTCGTATCCAATCGGCACTTGGCTCAACGAGATCGTCGGCGGCTGGAAGTACCACACGATCGTGGACAAGATCGGCCCGCGCGTCCCGCTCGAGTTCGCCAAGGTGTGGAGGGTCGCACAGGCACGTACGGACAAGCCGGTCAAGTTCGGGACGATCGCCGCGGATCTCGCCTCGACCGTGCTCACAGTGCGCACCGACGCGTATGACGACGACAAGCGCGAGCTCATGTGGGACCTCGCAGCGCTCCTCAACGCCGAGCTCCGGCAGCTCGTGGCGGCCGGCTGCAAGGTGGTCCAGATCGAGGAGCCCGCGATCCACAGCGCCGCTGCGTGGGGCGCGGACGAGGCGACGCTCGACTTCTACGTAGACCTCTTCAACTACACCGTCGAGGGGCTCGACGAGGCCGAGGTCTGGGTGCACACGTGCTGGGGCAACCCGGGTGCACAGCACTGCTTCCAGCCCAGCATCACGTACGAGGCCTCCCTCGAGATCTTCCTCGAGCGCATCAATGCCGACGTCTGGACGATCGAGTCGAAGCACAACGGGCACCAGCTCCTTCCACGTTTTGCTCCGTACAAAGGGAAGCTGAACAAGAAGATCGCCGTGGGAATGATCAGCCATCGCGCGCTGCAGGTCGAAACCGTAGACGAAGTCGCAGCCGACATCCGCCTGGCGCTACAGCACATCGAGCCCGAGCACTTGGTGCTCTCCTCCGACTGCGGTTTCGGGCGCCAGGGTGTGCCGCGTCCCATCGCGCTGTACAAGGCCGCCGCGCTCGTGCAGGGCGCGAACATCGTTCGCGAGGAGCTCGGGTTCGCCACAACGGCGGTTCGCGCTGCGGACGCGGCGCTGCAGATCGACGTGCCCGCTCAAGCTCCGGTCGCGGTTGGCTCGTAGGCGGACGCGGACTGACGTCGGCACGGAACCCGTACCAGCCTGGTTTGGCGTGCCCGCGCGCCACGAGCCAGCCGACGAAGGTCATACACGCGATAAGAGGTACGCCGAGCGAGAAAGGCAGCCACCCGCCAGGCTTCCGTACACACACTCGTGAACATGGCGGGCGGAAACCCCGACCCGTCTGCTAGTCGCCGCCGTGCCTCAGCTTCGAGCTGGTAGCTCTGCGAGGCCGCGTACTCTGCGGCGACACGCTTCGGCACGCACATCGCCCAGGCACCCTCGACGAGGTCACGCATTTCCTCGGCGTCGATGGCGGCCAAAGGCACGTGCACCCAGTTGAAGCACATGTCCGACTGGCTCGGCAGCGAGAACTTGTGCGGCTCGGACTGGACGAGCGCGCCGCGCAGCTCCTTCGGGAAGCTCCGGGATTCTTCTACACCTCATGGTGTCGCTCTGTAGGGACGCCATGCACTCAGGCCCCGGCCTTCAGCTCGCGCTCCTCGTTAGCGCAGATAGCTCGCGAGGCTCGGGATCTTCGCTGCGCACCTCCTTCGAGGAAGCGCTCGGCATCCTCGCCGTTAGCCGCAGTTCCAAGTGCCCTCTGGGGGCTATGGGTCACCCCGTTCCCCAGGTCGCGGAGCTCGCGGAGTCGGGCGAGCTCCCGTCAGTGCTGGTCCCGCCGAGGGATCGACCCGCGTCGGCAGAGGTCGTCGCCACCGCTAACGACGGCGACCGCGGTCAGGTGCCGGCTTTTTCGCGAGCGCGGGCATCTATGAGCTGTGCGCGTGCTCTGATGCCGGCTTGTTCATCATGCGCAGCATCGGAAGTCCGCCAGTGCGGACGAATCGCCAGATGAGCACCGCGCCGAGGCAGAGGAAGATGATGTTGAGCGCTGTCGTGTAGTTCCAGGTGACGGACGCCTCGACGACCTTCGCGTTCGTTCCTCGGGATCAGGCCGAGGCCCCGAAGGCGAACTCGACCACGAGCCCGGCAGCGGCCATGGAGACGTAGAAGTGGCAAGCAGGAAGCCGGCCATCCTCCAGCCGTAGTACTTGCGGTAGATGTCGAGGATCGGCAGGACGATCAGGTCGGCGAAGATGAACGCGAGCACTCCGCCGAAGCTGATGCCGCCGTTCCAGAGGACCGCCGCGAGGGGCACGTTGCCGATCGAGCAGACGAAGCAGACCACGGCGACCAGGGGACCGATGAGCGGTCCCCAGAACTTCGCGAAGGTCGGATGCGACTCGAAGAAGATCGCCTGCCACCACGACTCCGGCACCCAGGCGGCAAGGGCGCCGGCGATCAGAAGGCCGCCGACGATGTCGATCCAGATGGCCGCCCAGTCCATGACGAAGTAGTTGGCGGTCGCGGTGAAGCCGGCCGGCGGGCGCAGCCGCTGCCAGATCGAGCCGCTCCTCGCCCACGGACATGTCCATCTCGGCGTGACCCTCCATCCGCCCGAGCGAGACCCCGGTCGGCCTGCTGGCGAGCCTCGTCGACGAGGCGACGGCTCAAGAAAAGGCGGAAAATGAGCGCGACGAAGACGATCATCAGCGGGCCCGCCGACGAACTCGCCGAGCGTGAACTGCCAGCCGAGGATCACGGCCATGATGATCCCGAGCTCGATCACGAGGTTCGTCGAGGCGAACTGGAAAGCCATCGCCGCCGTGAAGTCGGCGCCCTTGCGAACGAGCGACCGCGACAGCGCGACCGCAGCGTAAGAACACGACGAGGAGGCCGCGCCGAGCCCGGTGGCGACGGTGAGCGAGCGGGGCGAGTCGTCGGGGAGCAGCGCGGCGCATCTCGCCCTTCGAGACAACTGCCTGAACGGCACCCGATAGGGCGAAGCCCAGGATCAGCGCCCAGAGGATCTCCCAGAACATTCCGAAAGCGAAGCTCAATGCCTCCGAAATAGCGCCGGCGAGATCGGTGACCACGGCGGCATGAATTCAGACGATGCGTCGCCTGGCTGATCCGACACCGTCCTCGCATTGGCCGTTCCCGGAACTGCAGCGGCGCCCACGAACCTGGTGGAAAACGGTCCCCGGTCTGATCGACGCCGTCCTGTCGAGGCCCGACCCGCACGGATAGTGCGGACTCATGGGCACGGCGCATTCCGCGCCTGTTGCTCGGCCCGCTCGCGTCTAGCGTGCGAACGGACTGCCAGTGCGAACGGAGCGGACGACAGCACCGATCGCTCGGCTACTGAAGGCTGCGTATTTCTTGTCGTCAACGAGCGCGGCGTGGGTGGCGCCGTGGGCTGTCTGATGAACGCTGTTCGTCGACAGACCTGCGAGCTTTTCCTGAGCTGCGGGCCAGCGCGGCAGCCCTCCAACATCGGCCGAAAGTACGAAGAGCGGCTTTCCGCCGAGACTCGTAAGAGCCTTGTCCTGACGAAAAACCCTCGGCAACTGCGCGAACTCATCACGATCGGCCCGCAACTCACGCGGCGAGGAGCCGAACGCCCGCGCCGCGCGACGGACATCCGGCGGCAAGGACGTAAAGGAGCTAAGCGAGTAGACACGTGCGACACCCGCCCGCGCGAGGGTCGGAAGTAGCGCCGACCCACGACGCCACAGCGAGTAGAAGCGGGAATACGTCGGCAGATCAAACTGATACGGGGTGGACGAGTCGATCAGTGCGACGCCGGCGACATCCTTCGGGTAATCCATCGCGTAGGCGAGTGCGTAGGTGCCGCCGACTGAGTGACCGGCGAGTACGTATGGCCCGGGAACATTGGCAGCCGCAAGAACGCCGTGCGCGTCGGCGGAAAGCTGATGCGCGTCCTGGCGACCGGGCGCTTTTCCGCTCCAGCCTTGGCCGGCGCGATCGAAGACGCATACCCGGGTCTGGCGCGAGACTTCTTCTTGCACCCAAGCCCAGCTCGGAGTGCGCTCGCCAAGCCCATTGAACAAAATCACAGCCGGAGACCCCGAACCTGTGCAACGCAGATAGAGCGTGCGACCAGCGACGAGGTAGCTGCCGCCGCCAGCCGGAGGGTTGTTCTCGGTCGCCGCCTCCGTGACGGTCTCGTATGCGCCGCCAAGGGCGATCAGCGCCAGGACGGCGAACGCCGGATAGAGAAGCGCCCAACGTGACCAGTTGTGCAACGAGCGGTGCGCACCCCGCACGCACCACACGACAACGAGCGCAAGCAGAAGCGGCCAGACCCACCCCAGGCGGCCGAGGACGCGATCACTCGGCCCGAGAATGAGAAGCGCAAGGCCCACGAGGCCGATGCCTAGCGCGGGGACAAGCGCCCAAGATTGAGGTTGATCTGTGCGGCGACGAGCTAACTCGACGAGCATCAGCATCCCGAACGCGAGCGCGATGAGGGCCGAACCCGTGATCACATCCTCACGTCCGCCAGCGAACACGACGAGGACGAGCAGTAACCCTAAAGCCAGCCCTCCCGCGATCGACCCCAGTACGACAAGGCCGATGTGTCCACGGCCACGTTCCTTCTCGACTTCTGGGGGGGCGACAGTGCTCGCCGTCTCGGCTGGGGTCATCGTGCTCCTCAAGCGTTGAACTGAACACCTACCACGATTTCGACGGCAATGATTGTGGCCGCGACCCAGTCCACCACGAGACAGAACGGCGGCCACCACCGGGTGTTCGCAACGAAATGACTCCGGTGCTGCCAGAAATCCTTGAGCCCGCGGCCGGCAAGGCCAACGACGAGCAGCCAGGGCGATTGCGTGACGGCCGCGGCGGCGTATGACGACGAAGATCGCTGCGACATTCGTCTCGAAGGCGATGACGAGCCAACGTCCATCGGCAACCGCGAAGCCGATGTAGATCGACGCGATCAGGGCCAGACCGAGGGCGTACACCGTCGCCGCATCGAGCCACCAGAAGGCGAGCGGCGACGCCGCCTGGATTCCGCCCCAGACGATTCCTTACATGACCGGTGCGCGCGCTGTCGACTCTGTTGCCGCTCGTCAAGCCCCGCTGGCGGGGGCATCCCTCATGGCTCGACGTCGAATCCGAACATCATTCCGCTCTCGTGGTGCTCGGCGATGTGGCAGTGCGCCATCCAGCGGCCGGGATTGGTCACGTCGAGGAGGATGTCGACCGCCTCGCCCGTCCGGACGAGCACCGTGTCCTTCCACACGAGGTTCGGCTCCTCGACGCCGTCGCGTGCAAGAACGAGAAAGCGCCCAGCGCCGTGGACGTGGAAGGGGTGCGGCATCGGATGATCGGAGTCCATCTCGTTGAGGAGGCGGATCTTGACCTGGTCCCCAACCCGGAACTTCCAATCGATCGCGGCGTTCGCTGCGCCGGTGTCGCGGTCGACGAGTTTCCAGCGCATGTTCTCCGCCGTCGTGCGCCGATTCACCTCGACCATGTCGTCTTCCCACTCGATGCCCTGCACGTGTTCATGGCCGTGCGCGGCATGGTCAGCGCCTTCGTGTTCCGAATCGTGGTCGTGAGGCTGCTCGTCGGACACGTGTTTGTCGTGCCCAGCGTGGTCCGACGTGTCGACAATGTGTGCCGGCATGAGCTTCATGCCGCATTCGGGACAGCGATCTGGTGAATCGCTGGTGACGTGTGGATGCATGGGGCAGACGTAGCTCGTCGGAGCCTCGAGCGGAAGGAGCTTCATTCCGCACTCAGGGCAGCGTCCTGGCTCCTCGCTGACGACGTTCGGATGCATCGGACACGTGTAGACGGCACCTTCGGGAACATCGAAGTCCATCTCTGCGACAAAGGCGAGCGTCTTGTCCGGGGGCGAGTCGAGAACGGCCACGACCCGGGTACGCTCCGCAGCAAGCTCGTTGTTCGTTCGGAGTACGTCGAACTGCTCCGCGAGTGACGGCTCAACCTGCTCGTCCACCACCGTGATCGACGCAAGAGGATAGGACCTGGCAGGTGTGCGGTGCTCGAGCGTGTAGTCGCCTGGGCCCCCAAACAGAATGTCGACCACATACCGCTCGGACGGCGATAGGAGGACTTCCTCCACGAAGGTCTCGTGCTCGTAGTGGCCACTGTCTCCGCCGACGAGCTTCATGCGAGCTCCTGGGAGCGTCACGTTGAAAACGCGAGTGTTGGCAGTGTTGGTGAAGTAGAAGCGCACGACCTCGCCGCGCTCAGCGGTCAGTGCGAGGTCCGACTCTCCCGAGACGAGCATGACGTTGCCGAAGCGTCCCATCGCGACGTGTGTCGTTTCCGAGGCGCTGAAGCCGCCGATCTTGCCGTCCTCGATGAGAACGTCGTCGAGGGTCAGGAAGAGCTCGCGGTGCACGGGCGGCCAGTACTCCGGATCCGCCGGGACGACGTGGATGTTGCCGTACAGCCCCATCTCCTGGCCGTAGTCCTCGCGGATGTGAGGGTGGTACCAGTACACGCCGGGGTCCGGGACGTGTACCTCGTAGGTGAAGGTCTCCCCGACGGGAATCGGCGCTTGCGTGTCATGAGTCCCGTCGTAGCGGTTCTCGAGCCGCAAGCCGTGCCAGTGCACGGTCGCCTCCAGGTCGCCCTCGTTCGTGACGTGGACGGTTACGGTCGCGCCCTCGGGAATCTTGAGCGTCGGACCGGGGATCGAGCCGCTGTAGGCGAGCATTCGAACATCCGCGTCGCCCACTCTCTTGACGACCGGCCCGATGCGAAGTTCCGTTGTGTCGCCGTCTGCGAGTTCCACTACGCGCGGAGTGACAGCGCGCGGAAGTCCGTCCGTGTCAGTTGGGAATTCGCCTTGGCGCTCGATTGCCTGCTGCGCTTTCTCGTTCATGAGGTCACGCTCCTTGATGGTCCCGTCGCCTCAGCTTCCACCTTCGCATCGGCGTTGGCGGCGATGCGTTCAGAGATGAACTCGGCGTCGTCCTTCACCCAACCGAGGAGTGCCGAGCCCCGAGTGTGTTGCCACGTCAGCCCGAGGAAGAACAGACCAGGATGGTCGGTCACTCCGCGTCGGTGGAGCAGGCGACCGTCATGATCGAACACCGGAACGTCGATCCAGCTGTAATCGGATTGATACCCCGTCGCCCAGATGACGGCATCGACGTCGAGTTCGCTGTCGTCCGCGAAGGTCACTCTGCGGTCTGAGGCGCCTACGACCCTCGGTTTGACCTCAACGCGGCGACGCTTCACGTCGCGGGTGCTCGAGCCGATCAGCGTGTCGCGATCTCGGGCGCGGCTCCCGATGCGCGACTCGACCGTCTTCTTGATGAGTCCGGTTCTCGTCAGCCACCAGAAGAGATCGCGTCCGAACACTCGCTGCGGCAGTGGTGTCTGGCGAGATCCGATCGCAAGGTAAACCGAGCGCGTCGCCGACAGCTCCTTGGCTACCTGGAATCCGGTGTTTCCGCCGCCGACGACCACGACGGTTCCTACGGGGACGTCGCTCGGACGCCGGTAGCCCGTGCTGTGCATCTGGACGACGTCCGACGCGAGGTCTGCGGCGAATGTAGGCACCCTCGGGACCTGGAACGGGCCGGTCGCAATCACTACCTGGTCGACCTGGAGAGTCCGCGCTCCAAGGTCGAGGATGAAGCCTCCGTCCTCGGCTGCCACCGCCCGCACCGCGCTGTTCAGCTGGACTGGCAGTTCGAAGGTCGAGGCGTAGCTTTCGAGGTAGTCGATGACCTCGTCGCGACTGGGGTATCCATCCTGGTCGCCCGGGAACGGGAGACCAGGAAGGCTGTCGTACAGGCGCGGCGTGAAGAGTACGAGTGAGTCCCAACGACCGCGCCACGCAGCGCCGATCGAATCAGAGGCTTCGAGGATCGTGCAGCGTCGCCCTTGCTCTGCCAGGAAGTACCCGATCGCGAGGCCTGCCTGGCCTGCACCTATCACAGCAACGTCGAATCGACTGCCTGGGCTTCTCTCGATCTCGTCCGCCATCTCCCGCCTCACTCGCGTGGCTCCTACCCCCCGGATTCCGGTCCATGTCACGGGCGTGCCCGGCCTGAAATCACTCAAACCTCGGGCGCCGCGTCGCCGCTGGCCGCGAGGCGACGATTCGCGAGCACCCTAACGCCTACGCCCCGGCTCGCGCCCTCACCGGAGGCCGGGTCCCGGCTGGCGAGAGCCGGCGAGCGTCGAACGGGCCAGCAGCGTTACCGTGGGGCCACCATGAGTGACACGCCAGCAACATTCTTATTCGTCGACATCGCTGGATTCACGGCGTTGACCGAGGCGCACGGAGACGAGCAGGCGGTGGCGCTCGTTGACGCCTTTTGCGCTGCCGTGGATGTCGAACTACCGGCGGGTGGCACCCGCGTGAAGTCGATCGGTGATGCAGTGATGCTGCGTGTCCCCGACCCCGGCGACGCGATTCTGCTCGGGCTCCGCATGACCCGAGACGTGCTTCGCGAGAACGGCATGTTTGGCGTGAGAGTTGGTCTTCATCATGGAACCGCCGTCGAACGGGAAGGGGATTATTTCGGTGCGACAGTGAACCTCGCCGCACGTGTTTCCTCGCTTGCGGCCGGGGGCGACGTGTTGATGACCGGGCAGACGGCGGTGCTCGTCCCCGATCTCGACGGCGTCGTGTTCGAGTCGCGCGGCAAGCACGACCTCCGCAACGTTGCCGAGCCGGTCGAGATCTTCGCGGCGCTGCGGGCCAGCGACGTGGGAGCCGACGAGTTGCCGATCGACCCGGTCTGCCGGATGGCCGTCGATCCTGACCGCGCAGCTGGACGGCTCACTTACGAGGGGACGGTGTACTACTTCTGCTCTTTGCCGTGTGCTGGTCACTTCGCGAGCTATCCCGCGCGCTTTGCAAAAGCGACCCATTAGCCGAACCACGCCTCGCGAGGCGTGCGCCGTGAGCGCTCCTGCGGGCCAGTTGTGGGCCAGCCGATGCCTCGCTGGAGCGGATTTCAGCGGATCCCAGCGAATGACACGACTTCCGCTCGCGGCGTCGTAATCCGTTTACTGGAGCGGGAATCCATGTAGTGAAATCGAAGCGGACGACGGGGCTCGAACCCGCGACACCTGGCTTGGGAAGCCAATCAGACGGTGGCGACGCTCGACGACGGACGGCGACGATCGCTAGCAACGGTGCAGGGTTGCGCCGTTATGTAGATGTACATACCCGCATGGCTGCGTGAGCCGGTTTCGTATGGTTCTGGCCATGAGTTGGCCACGAGCCCTAGCGCAACCGTGGCGCGTATCGCCGCGCTAGCACGATCGAGCGTGACGACCACAAACTCGGCGAGCGGCACGTCGACGAGCTCGGCCGCGCCGCTCCATCCCTGGCGCTCGAGCGCTTCCTCCTGCGGCACCGACTGGCAGCGTGGCTGTCGGAGCGATGGTCAGGCGAGCTCGCCGGCCTCGACGCTGGCTACTCGCACCGTGCAGGAGTTAGCGAACTCGGCGTCTTCGCCCATGCCGAGCTTGAACGCCTTCCCCGAGATCTCGCCCGTCACGATAAGACGCACAGGCGCTTCGATCCTCATCGCCTCGAGCAGCGCGAGATCGTCCTCGGAGGTTCGGTCGAGCGACCCAGAGCCAGCGAAGCGAATGTCGAGTCGTGTGTGGCCTTGCGGCCGTCACCCGATTCCACGGGAACGGCGCTAGTCGGAGTGCAGTCGATCCTCCGCGCTGCCCATGTGACGAGTTCTGCCCTTATGGAGGAGAGCCCGGCACGTCTGCACGGGCTCCCCTCAGAAGGCACAAGGCGCTAAGGAGCTACCTGCAGTTGTGTGAAGCCGTCACCGGCAGGGATGAAGCTCGGCAGCGTCAAGTAGGCCCCAACGCCGGCTCCAACGTAGTGGCCGGTCGTGGCGGGCACGGTGATTGTCGTGTGCCAGGGTGAGAAGTCGACGGGGGGATTGGTGGGCAGCCCGTTCAGAACGACACCGGAAATCACGATCGTGTCGCCGGTCTGCTGCCAAGTCACGTCCCCTTTGTCCGAGGCAGCTCCGGCGCCGCCGTGGCCGCAGTCGGATCCTGCGTAGTCACCTGTGTGGTTCGAGCTGAGTTCGATCCAGAGCCAGACGCCGCCGCCGTCGCGGCCGGGGGCGTTCGCGGAGAGTTCGATTTGCCGATATGCGCCCGGGCCGTAGTCGGCGGACGCGGTTGCAGAGAACGCGGCGGCGCAGGCTGCTGCGACCGCGATTAGCAGTACCAGTCTTTGCATATCACTCCCCTCTCCCGTGAGTCGATTGCTGCGATCTCACGGCGGAATGAATCCGTCTAGCTGTCGTACCGGCTGCAGGCTTGAAATGCCTTCTGAGCATCATCGCTCAGAGCGGGCGGTCCACCCCGACCGCCCGAAGGAGGTCCGCCCTGGCCGGGGCTCGGCAGCGTGACACCGTTCTTTTCGAGGCACTCCCGCAGCTGGGTGAAAGCACCCTGATCAAACTGGGGCCGCTGTCCGTTCGGCGCAGACAGAGCTGACGAGCTGCTTGCACTGTCGCCTGCCGTCGCCGAGCCGCCGCAGCCTACGACTGTTAGGGCAAGAGCCGCGATGAGCGCGGCGATCGCGCTTCCCCAGCCCGCGAGCCGAGCCTTTCTGGACCAATCCATTCACGCCGGCGTCGTCCTTGCCTCGGCGAGATCGGGAGCCAGGTGCCCGTCCTGCATACGGATGATCCGGTGCGCGCGCTCGGCGACACCCGTGTCGTGGGTCACGACGATCACCGTGCGCGCCACTCCCGACAGCGACATGAGAAGGTCGAGAATCTCCGCGCCGGTCGCCGTGTCCAGATTGCCGGTCGGCTCGTCGGCGAGCAGAACGTGCGGTGCATTGGCGAGTGCTCTGGCGATCGCCACCCGCTGCTGCTCGCCGCCGGAGAGTTTGCCCGGCACGTGATCCCCGCGTTCGCCGAGGCCGACTGATTCGAGCAGCCCCCGCACCATCTCGCGGCGCTCGGCGGCCTTCTGGACGGCCGGAGCAAGTGCGACCTCGACATTCTGAGC
>CAVZNK010000022.1:0-40780 GCA_963776555.1 uncultured Gaiellaceae bacterium
GCTGGAACGGCTTGTCCAAGCCATGGGCGGCGGTACTGGGCTCGAACCGGTGAACCCCAGCCTGTCGGGCTCGAGCGCGCCGTCAGCGGCCCCGGCTCGGCCTCGACCCGAGCGGTGACGAGGGCCTCACGCCCGTCGGGAAGCATGACCACGTCACCCGGCTCGACGTTCGACGCTGGGTGCTCGATCAGGCCGAGGTCGTCTCCGGTCGTGTCGTGGAGTTGCAGCCCGTCTGCCCGAAGTGCTGCGAGCGGAGTTCGGTAGTTCCGGGCAGGGCGAAGGTTTCTCACTGTTCCGTCGCTGTTCTCAGCGGGCTCGGTCGACACCATTATCCAGACGCGAGTGGATGCCGCTTTCCGTTCCAAGCTACAGCCAAGCGGCCCCAACGAGAGTGCTGCCAACTCGGAGCTTGAGGACGACACAATGACTCGTCACACTCAGTACGAACGATGCCGTCCGACGTTCGCACGGGCACGGTCCTCGCGGGTTTTCGCATCGAGTCGCTGATCGGCGAGGGAGCGATGGGCGCCGTCTACCTCGCTGAGGATCTCGCGCGGCGCGACAGCGTCGCGCTGAAGGTGCTCGATCCGGAGCTCGCACAGGACGAGCGCTTCCGGCAGCGGTTCCTGCGCGAGTCGCAGCTCGCCGCGAGCCTCGACCACCCGAACATCGTCCCGATCATCGCGTCGGGCGACGAAGGCGGCGTCCTCTATCTCGCGATGGAGTACGTCGACGGCGTCGACTTGCGCGAGCTTCTCCGGCGCGAAGGTCGGCTGGAACCCGAGCGGGCGCTCGCTCTCCTCGGCTCAGGTCGCAGACGCACTCGACGCCGCGCATGCCGCGGGCCTTGTCCACCGGGACGTGAAGCCGGCCAACATCCTGGTCGCGACACGGACGGATGGAGAACACGCCTACGTCTGCGACTTCGGGCTCGCCCGCCATGTGTCGTCGGTCGAGCAGCCTGACGGGCGAGCGCGGCTTCGTCGGAACGATCGACTACGTCCCGCCCGAGCAGATCGAGGGTGGCAACGATCGACGGCACGCGCCGACGTCTACTCGCTCGGCTGCGTCCTCTTCGAGTGCCTGGCCGGGGAGCGGCCGTTCGATCGCGAGAGCGAGCTCTCGGTCGTCTTCGCTCACCTCAACGAGCCGCCGCCGCGCCTCGCGGATCTCCGGCCCGAGCTCCCGGATCGCATTCGACAACGTCTTTGCGACCGCGCTCGCGAAGTCGCCGACGAGCAGGTACTCGACGTGCGGCGAACTGATCGAGGCTGCGCGCGCCGCGTTACAGGGGCAGACGCTCGTGGCTCGGCGGCGCCGTAGGCGGCGACTGGCTGTGGCTGTGATCGCGGCGATCGTCGCGGCAGCAGTCGCTGTCGGAGGCATCTTGCTGCGGGGAAGCGGGTCGCCGCCCGGGCCACCGGCGATCACGCAGACGTCGATCGACGGAGCACGGCTCGGCCTTCATCGTGCTGCCTACGAGAAGATCCTGGGCCACGCGGTTCCCGTAAGCCTGCCGCCGGACCTTCCTGGAGCGCCCAGCCCCGGGTACGCGATGCTCGCATTCGAGGACAAGGTCTGGGCCTTCTTCCCCGATGGCCTTGAGGGCACGGCGACCATCATCGTCACCTGGGACGAGAAGTACAAGACCGCGGAGGGCATTGGTCCATGCTCCACGATCGCCGAACTCAAAGCCTCCTACGGCGACAGAGTGAAGCCAGATCACTGGGGAACGATCAAGAACAAAGACGGGACGACGGATTACTACATGTACGACGTCGGCAAGAACCTGCTCTTTCCTGTCTCCGGAGAGCTCTCGAAGCCCCACCACCCCGTGCCCGGGAAGTACGTCCCGGCCGTCGGTCTGTTCAACGGCAGTGCGCCGGGAGCTGACGAGAGCTTTGGTGCGCGTCCGTTTGCCGGCTTCGTCACAGGGAACCAGACACCGCAGTGCACCCCTTAGTCAGCTCGCCTCGATCGACCAGCTGAATCGTGTGCGACTCTCGTGCGGCGCGAGGCCGCCCGGCCGCAGGCCACGGTGAACGAGCACGACAGGAACGTTGGAGCCGCCGAGGAGCGCACGCCGAGCAGCGCCCACTCCCTCTCGACGCCAGCGCGGCGAGATGCCGACGACGACAGCGCTCGCAGGCTCGACTGCCGCAACCAGGGACTCGCTTCTAGCCCCGGCGAGGAGCGGAGTCGTCTCGACGCCTACGACGCGCTGCACTGCGAGGGACGCGTCGGCAAGAAGGCGACTCGCATCCCGTCGGTCCCGACGCAGGTCGGCCCCGGTCCCGACAAGCGTGAGCCGCACGCCCACTGCGGATGCAAGCCACGCACCCAGCTCGAGCGCGGCCCAGTCATGCTCGCCGCCCCCGAACGGAACGAAGACGCCGGCTCCGGACGCGAGATCGACGGGGACGTGTGCGACGAGCGCGACGTCGGCGGGCGACCTCTCCAGGATCGCCGTTAGCCCGTCCGGAAGCACGCTCGCGTCGACTCCAGGTGGAGTCTCCATGAGGACGAGCTCGACGTCGTGTGCTGCGGCGAGATGGCAGAGGTCAACGACGGCATCTCGCGAGGTGAATGCGGCGACACGCGACGGGACGGCGATCGACGCCCGCCTCCTGTTGAGCATCGAAGCCTCCTCGGCGAGTTCGCTGGCGTCGGCCAGTAAGCGCGCGACGATGACCTCCCGCGTCGACCGGCGGGCGAGCGGCTCGGCCAGCGCAAGCAGCCCGTCGAGCCCGGCCGCGCCTGGAAGTACCAGAATCGCACCGGTTGTTGTGGGGCGCGCTCTCGCCTGCTCGAGGTCGAGAGAAGGTTCCTGTTTCAGGATCGCCCGCTCGAGCCGACGAAGCGCCGACGTCGGCTCGATACCGAACTCGTCGACGAGCACCTCGCGCGCTTTGCGATAGGCCTCCAAAGCCTCGGCTTGTCGGCCCGACCGATAGAGCGCGAGCATCAGCTGTCCGTAGAAGTGCTCGCGGAGGGGGTGCGCGGCGACGAGTTCCTCGAGCTCTCCGACGAGTTCCCCGTGCCTGGCGAGCGCTAGCTCGGCTTCGACTCGCTGCTCGACGGCTGCCAGCCGGATCTCTTCGAGACGCGCGATCGAGATCTGGGCGAACGGCTCAGATGAGAGGTCGGCGAGGGGCGGTCCGCGCCAGAGGTCGAGCGCATCCGCGAGGAGGCGCGCCGCCGTCCCGGCATCCCCGCTGTCCAGCGCTCTGCTCGCATCCTCTGCACTGCGCTCGAAACGCTTCAGGTCGAGCTGCTCGGGCACGATCCGAATCACGTATCCCGGCGCACGGGTCTCGACCGTCGACGCCCCGAGAGCCTTCCGGAGCTCCGAGATCTGCCGCTGTACCTGCGTGACGGCCGTGACGGGAGCCGCTCCCGAGTACAGGTCGTCGGCGAGCCGCTCGACCGTGACGACGCGGTTCACGTTGAGGAGCAAGATCGCGAGCGTCGCCCGTTGCTTCGGCCCACCGAGCGAGATGGGGCCTTCGTCTCCGACCACCTCGAGCGGTCCCAGGATGCGGAACTCGAGCACTCGGGCGGACGGTAGCCGGTCGATAGCGGCTCGGTAGCGAGCGGTTCGATCCTTTGCCCAGTCGAGAGGAAGGAGGCGCACATGAAGATTCGGAGTCTCGTCGCGACGCTCGTCGCACTGAGCTTCGGGGTGTTTGCAGGGACGGTTGCGCCCGTCGCGAGGGCGGTCGACCCGTACGTCGTCGACATTCAGGAGTGCGCTCGCGGGGGCGGTCAGGCGACGGTTCCCGCGGGCGTTCCGATCAGCGTGCAGAACTTCGCCTTCGTGACGGGGACGTACGGCCTGATGCGGGACTTCCTGCTCAAGCAGGTGACGTCCCAGGGCGTCTTCCGAGCCGGCACGGCGACGATCGTCGACGTCTCGGACCAATGGTCGGAGCCGCAGCAAATCGGTGGCGGCCCGGCGGGGGGATGGGTGACACGCTTGCCGAACATCGAGCTCGACCCGCTCGCGTCGGGTGAGACAGTCTCCGCGGGAAGCCTGACCGAGTTCACTGGTCCGATCCAGATCGTGTTCCCACCAGTCGGGCTGGTCGGGTTCGGCCCGTTCCACATCCCTGCTGGCGACCACTTGCTGCAGGGGTGCGAGATTACAGCGTCGTAGCACGCGACCTATCTGCGGAGGGGCAAGGAAGCCAGCCCCTCCGCGGATTCCGACTCAGTGGCTTGGTCGCAAGCGCCGAGCACTTCAGGCCGAGGGTGGCCTTGCACGCTCTGGGCGCGCATGCGCTCGCATGCTCACGGCTCACAGACAAGAGCCCGTGAGTGAGGAGTGGTCATGTCTGACCTCGCAACCGTCGAGCCGGAGTGGCGCGCCTGGTTCAGCCCGCCTCGAGCTCACGCTCCTCGATCCGCAGGGAGCTCGCGGGCTCGGGCGAAGTACCTCGGCCTGTCGGGGCGTGCCCACGACGTACGACCCCTCTTTGTGGCGATCGGTATCCGGCGCTAGTGCGCGGCGGCCTGAGACCGGCAGAGGAGCGATGCGGGTCCGCCGCCAAGCGAGCTCACCGCTCCTCTGCCGGCTGTCCATCCCCCCTACGTGTAGGACGCGCCGAACTCGAGGAACTTGCGCGCTGCTAGCCGCTCTCTCCCGCAACTCCCGACCTTGCGAATAATGCGACCCTCACGCCCGCGAGCGAGGCATCGGCCGCCACGCGGGATCGCTCGCTCCCAGTGCAGCTCCGCTCGGTCCGATGACCCGCCGCCGGTTCTTTCCGTCCGCATTCACCACCCAGACTTCGGGGCGGCCGTTCGCGTCGAGCTGATCGAAGACGATCTTCCTCCCATCCGGGGACCACTCTGGGAACGGCTCCGTCTTCTCGCCACCTGCGCTCGAACCGAGCACGATGACGACCCGAGTGTGTCCGCGCTTCGCGTCGAGCACGTAGAGGTTGTCCCCGTCCGAGATCAGCAGGCGATTGCCGGCGGGAGCCCATTTGGGATCGCTCGCACTAGTGAACCTCGGGAATAGCCGGCGCGGGTGCGTGCCGTCGGCGTTCATCAGCCATAGCTCGGGCTCGTACCCAGTCTGCGGCCTCGCGCTGACGAAGGCGATCTGCGAGCCGTTCGGCGACCACGACGGTTGTCCCGCGCCGAGTGTGTTGCGTGTCAGTTGCCGGGTGGCTCCTGTCGTTAGTCGGAGCAGCCAGATCGAGGACTCCATGTTCGGGGCCCAGCGCTGGTACGCGATCCTCGCTCCATCGGGCGACCAGGCGGCCGCTTGCTCGTGTGCGCGGTCGCGGGTGAGTTGCCGACGGCCCGAGCCGTCGGGCCGGATCAGATAGAGGTCGTCGCTTCGGCCGCCGCGGAAGAGGAGCCAGCGACCGTCCGGCGACCACTCAGGCTCGTAGGAGGGGACAACGCCGGTTCGTAAGGGACGCAGCCCGCGGCCATCGATCCCGACGAGACCGATCTCGAGTTGCCGAGGAGCCGGAAACGACCTCGTGAAAGCGATGAGCGCCCCATTTCGTCCTGCGACAACGCCATACGCTCCGCTGGCAAGGAGGGCCGCGGCGACTATCACGGCCACGAGCAACGCGAGCCGTCGACCCACATGAACCGGGCGTATGCGCATCCTCCCACGGCTTCGCGGCATCAGGGGGTAAGTCCTATTGAACGGTAGGAAAACCAGCGGCACACGCGGTGTCAAGCGCCCGCAGCGCACCGCGCTCGATCGCTCGGCGGAAGCGGACGTGAGCGTGGGGCTGGGCGGGCAAGAACGTATGTTCGCACACCTTGAAACAGCCGGTACGATCCCTGCGGGAGGCGGCTTCCGTGGCAAGGCAGTTCACATTGCCGCGCGTGTCGGAGCCGTTACCGAAGCGAATGAGATCCTCGCAAGCCGGGAGACGGCAGACGCGGCACGAGTGACCTTCACGAATCCTCGCATCGTCGAACTCAAGGGGATCTCCGAGCCTGTCGAGATCGTCTGCGTCGACTGGACGTAGCGCTCGCCAAGAGACATTCGCGAGCAGGGCAGCAGCATCCGATCGGGTGACATTGCCGAACGATTGCGCAGCCGAGCATGCGAAGACGCGATGGTTGTCGTGCGGTCGGCGGAGAGCCTATGCTCGCGACTCACCGTCAGGGCCCTGCTCCGATCGCACGGAGAGCGCGGCCTGCCGACGGACTCGCGAAAGGAGTCAGTATGTCTGGCTTCACCAGACGGGCACTGCTCGTCGCGCTGGCGGTCTTTGCCACATTCGGCATCGCTGTCGCGAGCGCCGCCGCACCAACGATCACCGGGTACCCCAATCAGATCAACAAGATCGATCTGACCGGGTACACGCTCCAGACCACCTATTCGCTCGGTAGGAACGCAGGGGCTGCCTACGTTCAGACCTATCACTCGGGTACGGTGGATGCGGGTCCGGTGGGCGTCGATTGTGGCGGACCATGCTTCACGACCCACTACATAGCGATGCCGGTCGGAAACAAGATGGTGATGGTCACCTGGTTCGACGGCGTCAGTGGCGCAATCACAGATGTGTTCCTTATGAACTTCCAGACGGGCGTCGTCTCCGATGTCGCCCCCGACCCCGTCAACGGGCCAGAGAGCCTGGGCACGGTGAAGATCCTCACCCAAGGCGCAACCCGCATTCCCCCCCCGTAAGACAGAACCTCACCTCAGAACTGCGCTGCTGCTGTCCGCCACGAGCCGCTGTGGCAGCTTCACGAACTTCTGGTCAGGCTCGGTCACTGTCAACGGCAAGACGATGTTCGACAAGAACGGAAACCCCGTCATGGACGTCGTCCACCAGTCGGGGAGTGAGCTCAACTGGCGCTCCGGGAATACCGACAGCTACACCGTCTACTTCGACTTCAACATCGTCTACAACTACGCGACGGACACAACAAGCTTGAACGGCAAGGTCATCAATGTCACGTATCCCGGCCTCGGCGTCTTGTTCCACGACGTCGGGAAGATTGTCTTCGGCCCTGGAGGAGACGTGGCGGTAATCCACGGTCCCCACGACACTTTCGAGCAAGGTCAGGACGCGTACTGCAACGCGTTCCTCGCGATCGCGAGCGGGGAGAAGTAGGGAGCGCGACTTCGATTTCGGGTTGGGCCCCCTCGCTCCGGCGAGGGGGGCCGATTCCGAAGCTAGTTCAGCCCGCCCGCCTCCATCTCCGCTCCTCGATCCGCAGAGTTTTCGCGAGTTCGGGATCGTCGCCGCGAATCTCCTCAACGAACCGCTCAGCGGCCTCGCGGCGGATGAACACCTCGAGCGCGACGCCGAGCGGGAAGTAGGGCGAGAGGGGGTCGTCGACGACGACGTAGACGCGCACGACTGCGCCGCCTAGAGCAGCGGTGCCAGCACGAGCGTAATGCGCCCCGTCTTTGAACCGCGCCTGACGATGTACCGCGTCACCAGCTCTTCGTAGGCAGGGTGGAAGACAGCGATGTGGATGTGCGGTACCCCATACCCTTCAGACGCTGGCACGGGTCCTTCAAAGCGGAACCTTCCCGAGCGATCCGTGCGGACGCTGCCGCGCCCGCCGGGGCCGTAACCGTTCGGCCCTGCCTGCCACAGAACGACGAGTGCGCCGGCGACGGGTTTGCAGTCCGTGCGTAGGACGCGGCCCAGGAGGACGTGACCAGTGCCGATCTTCGCCCGACGCGGCGCGGAGAGACCACTCTGCTGGAATGGGCCGGCCCCGTCATTCCGCGTCGGCTGGCAGGCGGTGGACTCCCCAGACGCGGTGAGCGCGAGCGCGCCCCCAGCGGCCGCGACCGTCACAAGGCACACCAGCATCCGGAGCACGCCGCGCACGATAGCGCCGCCTCAGGCAGGCTCCAACTCGAGCAGCCGCTGGCGGCGCTACCCGAGCTCGTCGGCCGGTATGCCCGTACGCACTTCGGTGTGTTGCTCCACGCCTTCCTCCTCCTCGTCGAGATGGGGCGTTTTCGAGCCTACCCGCCTCGCTCGAGCTGCTCTCGTGCCTTGACTCGCGAGGGAAGACAGGGCCATGCTGGGCCGTCTGGTAGGTAACGAGCGAAGGAGCAGCGGATGCAGCAGCTCACGACTACAGCGACGTTCACCGACGGCAGGTTCGACGACGAGGCTTTGACGACGATCGTCGCTCGGAGCGTGCTCGAGGCGGCGCTGGTAGAGGACGAGAAGGCGCAGCTCTGGTTCGAGCTGGCCAGCGACGGCGAGGAGACGAGGCGGCTCGAGATCGACCTTTCGACCGCCGATCTCGAAGAAATCCTCAGGATGTCGGGCGGCGATGACATCGCTCTGACCTTCTCTGGGGACGACGTCGCGGGCCTCTTCGAAGACGCCGACGTCGAGGCCCACGGCTTGCGTGGCGCGATCGCGATCGCCGTGACGAGCGCAGCGATCCTCGCGCCGGCCGGGCATGCGGCCACGACGCAGTCGATCGGAACGGCCGCGACGACACAGGGCGCCGGGATGGCGGCGACGGCTCAGGTGGGAACCGAGGCGAAGGCACAGGTCAGCGAACGCGGCGGTGACGGCTCAGGTGGGCACCGAGGCGACGGCACAGGTCGCGAACGTCGCGGCGAAGGCCCAGGTGGCCGGGGCGCAGGCAAAGCTCGCCACGAGCAAGACGGCAAACCTGAAGGCGATCAAGATCCTCCGCTACGGGCTAGTGCGCTAGCCGCGTCGCCGCCCCGAATTGCGGCCCGAGCGCCTCGAGCACACCCCTCGAGGCGCTCGACGGCGGTCCGGTTAGGGTTCTCGGTCGATGACGGCGGTGCGGATCGACGGGAAGGAGCTCGCGCTCAAGGTTCGGGCCGAGGTCGCCGAGGACGTGCGCGCCTACGGCGGGCCGGTGTGTCTCGCGACAATCCTGGTCGGAGACGATCCCGCTTCCCACACTTACGTCGGTTCGAAGCACAAGGCTTCGCACGAGGCGGGCATCGAGTCCCGCGACCACCGCTTCTCGGCCGACACGGGGGAGAGCGAGATCCTCGAGCTCATCGCCGATCTGAACGCGGACGACGGAGTCGACGGGATCCTCGTCCAGCTCCCGCTCCCCGGGCACATGGACGAGCCGAAGGTCCTTCGCTCGGTCGATCCGCGCAAGGACGTCGACGGGTTCCATCCGTTGAACGCCGGCCTTCTCTTCCTCGGGGAGCCGTTCCTCGTGCCGGCGACTCCCTCGGGCGTGATGGTGATGCTCGCCGAGCACGGCGTCGAGCTGAAAGGGAAGGAGGCGGTCGTGATCGGCCGCAGTGAGATCGTCGGCAAGCCGATGGCGATGCTGCTCCTCGCGGAGCACGCGACCGTCATGATCTGCCATTCGCGGACGGTCGACCTCGCCGAGCACACGCTTCGGGCCGACATCCTCGTCGCGGCCGTGGGGCGCGCCGGGCTCGTGACGCCGGAGATGGTGAAGCCAGGCGCGACGGTGATCGACGTCGGCGTGAATCGCAACGCGGAGGGGAAGCTCGTCGGCGACGTCGATCCGGCGGTATTCGAGGTCGCGGGCCTCATGACCCCGGTTCCGGGCGGGGTCGGGCCGATGACGATCGCGCTGCTCCTGCGCAACACCCTCACAGCGGCGCAACATCGCCGCCCGCAAGTTGCCATTGCCGGCTCTTAGGCGCTAGCGTTCGCCCCGTTGTGTACACCGGCGTCGGCTCCGCAAGGGCCGACGTCATCGCTGTAGGAGGACAAGTAGTGGAGCAGGGCACCGTCAAGTGGTTTTCGAACGAGAAGGGCTACGGCTTCATCGAGCGCGAGGGTGGGGACGATGTCTTCGTCCACTTCTCCGCGATCGCGATGGACGGCTTCAAGACCCTCACCGAAGGCCAGCGTGTGGAGTTCGAGGTCGTCCAGGGTCCCAAGGGTGCCCAGGCCGCGAACGTCGTCGCAGCGGCGAGCTGACCGAACTCGTTTCGACGTAGTGGCGGGCTCCCGACAGGGAGCCCGTCGCCTTTCCGCAGATCGAGAATCTGCCAGGAGGCAGACTCTCGATCGCGGCAAATCCCTAAAGCGCACCGGCTTTGCCGGTGCGGTCGCGGTGACAGACGGGCGGCACCACGCATTCCGGGAGAATCAGGCCAATGGCGATTTCGAAAGACGAAGTGCTCCACGTGGCTCGGCTGGCGCGGCTTGCGCTGACCGACGACGAGATCGAGCGGCTCACCGAGGAGCTCGGGGCGATCCTGGACGCGGTCTCCGTTGTCGCCGAGCTCGACCTCGCGGACGTTCCGCCGACGTCGCACCCGCTCGACCTCGTCAACGTCTGGGACGAGGACGAGCCGCGCCCGTCGCTGCCGCTCGACGACGTCTTCGCGAACGCGCCCGAGCGCGACGGCGACCATTTCCGCGTCCCCCCGATCGCGACATGATCGACACGCTGCGACTCACCGCCGAAGGCGCGATGAAGCTGCTCGAGCGCGGCGAGGTGTCTGCCGGCGAGCTGCACGGCGCGTACCTCGAGGCGATCGGCGAGCAGGACCCGGAGCTCCACTGCTACCTGCGGGACCTGCTCCGAATCGAATGGCACGGGGATCCCGATCGCGTTGAAGGACGTCATCTCGACGAAAGGGATCGAGACCACGGCGGGCTCGAGGATCCTCGAGGGCTACACGCCCGTCTTCGACTCGACGGTCGCCGCGCACGTGAAGGGCGCCGGGCTGTCCGTGCTCGGCAAGACCAACACGGACGAGTTCGCGATGGGCTCGTCGACGGAGAACTCGGCGTGGGGCCCGTCGCGCAACCCGTGGGACCCGTCCCGAGTACCCGGCGGGTCGGGCGGCGGCACCGCCGCCGCAGTGTCTGCCGGCCTCGCGCCGTGGGGCCTCGGCTCGGACACCGGCGGCTCGATCAAGCAGCCGTCGGCCCTGTGCGGGAACGTCGGGCTGCGGCCGACGTACGGGACGGTCTCGCGGTACGGCATCGTCGCGTTCGCGTCGAGCCTCGACCAGATCGGGCCGGTCGCGAAGACCGTCCGCGACGTCGCGCTCCTGTACTCGATCATCGCCGGCCGCGATCCGCTCGACTCGACGACTGCCGAACTGCCCGAGGCGGTGCAGCTGCCGGAGGGGGATTCGCTCAGCGGTGTACGGCTCGCCGTGCCCAAGCAGGTACGCGGCCTCGAGGCGATCGAACCCGGCGTGCGCTCGGCGTTCGAGCAGTCGCTCGAGCACGCGCGGGGACTCGGCGCCGAAGTGGGGGAGTGCGATCTCCCGCTCTCGTACCGCTACGGGATGCCCTGCTACTACCTCGTCGCCCCGGCCGAGGCCTCGTCGAACCTCGCGCGCTACGACGGCGTGCGCTACGGGCCGCGCGTCAAGGGTGCGACCTACGGCGAGATGGTCGACCGCACCCGCGACGCGGGATTCGGGCCGGAGCCGAAGCGCCGGATCATGCTCGGGACGTACGCGCTCTCGGCCGGCTACTACGACGCGTTCTACGGGCAGGCGCAGAAGGTGCGGACCCTGCTCATCCGCGAGCATCGCGATGCGCTCGAAGGCGTGGACGCGATCGTCACCCCGACCTCGCCGACGGTCGCCTTCCCCATCGGCGACAAGGCTGCCGATCCGCTTGCGATGTACGCGTGCGACCTGCTCACGATCCCGTCCTGCCTCGCCGGCTTGCCCGGGCTCTCGATCCCGTGCGGGCTCTCGGAAGGGCTGCCGGTCGGGCTCCAGCTCATCGGGCGACAGTTCGGCGAGAACGGGCTCTTCCGGATCGGGCACGCGCTCGAGCAGGCGATCGGCTTCGACACGGCTCCTGCGAGGTTGCGGTCGTGACCTGGGAGCCCGTGATCGGGCTGGAGATCCACGTCCAGCTCAAGACGAAGACGAAGATGTTCTGCCGTTGCGCGGTCGGCTTCGGGGCGGGGGAGAACACGCAGACATGCCCCGTGTGTCTCGGGTTCCCCGGCGCGCTGCCGGTGATGAATCGCCGCGCGATCGAGTGGACCATCAAGCTCGGGCTCGCCCTCGACTGCGAGATCGCCGAGCATGCCGTCTTCGCGCGCAAGAACTACTTCTACCCGGACCTGCCGAAGGGCTATCAGATCTCACAGTACGATCTACCTTCTTGCATCAACGGCAAGATGCTACTACCGACTGCAGAAGGCGACCGTGTGATCGGGATCGTGAGGGCACATCTCGAGGAGGACGCCGCGAAGACCGTGCACGTCGGCGGGCGGACCGGCCGCATCGGCGGTGCGGACGCGTCGCTCGTCGACTACAACCGCGGGGGCACGCCGCTCGTCGAGATCGTCACCGCTCCGGATATCCGCTCGGCCGACGAATCGAAGCGCTTCCTCCAGCTCCTGCGGCAGACGATCGTCGAGCTCGGCATCTCGGACGCCGAGATGGAGAAGGGGACGCTCCGCGTCGACGCCAACGTCTCGGTGCGTCCTGCAGGCTCCGACGAGCTGCGGACGCGAACGGAGATCAAGAACATGAACTCCTTCAACTTCATCGCGCGCGGAATCGAGGCCGAGGTCGAGCGCCAGATCGGCGTGTGGGAGTCGGGGCGCGAGGTCGAGCAGCAGACGTATGACTTCGACGCCGCGACCGGGACGCTCACTGCGCGCCGGTCGAAGGAGGAGGCGGACGACTACCGCTACTTCCCCGAGCCCGACCTGGTGCCGGTCGAGCCGCCGTCGGAGCTCGTCGATGCGATGCGCGCCGAGGTGCCGGAGGCGCCGGCGGCGCGGATCCGTGCGGATCGAGCCGGCGCTTGACCTCGAGCGCGCGACCGTGCTCGTGACCGGGCGGTCTCGACCAGCTCTGGGATGCTGCGGTTGAGAGCGGGAGGAGAGCCCGTCGCGACGGCGAACGTCGGTCTCGAACAATCTGGTCGGCGCGGGCGTCGATCCAGCGGCGGTCTCGCCCAGCTGAGATTCGCGAGACTCGTCGAGGCCCGCGAGCGCATACCGCGTGCAGCGTTCGACGAGGCGATCTCGAAGCTCGCCGAGTCGGACTTCTCAGCTGACCCGTACCTCGCGCAGGAGGCGGTCTCGGACGCCGACGAGCTCGGCCCGATCGTCGACCGGATCCTCGCGGAGAACCCGGGTCAGGTCGATGCGTACCGCGGCGGCAAGGATGGCCTCCTCGGCTTCTTCGTGGGCCAGGTCATGAAGGAGACGCAGGGGAAGGCGAACCCGCGCGTCGTGAACGAGCTCGTCCGCGAGAAGCTCGCGGAGAGCTGAGGCCTACTCCGGAAGCTGCAGCTCGCGACCGACGTAGAGGCCCGAGCTCTCGGCCTCGACGAACGGCGCCATCGCGCGCTGACGCTCCGCCTCGACCTCGGAGAGGCGGTAGCGCTCGCGCGACTCGACCGAGTCCCACCACGAGATGCCGACGACCTCGTTTCGGTCTTCCGAGAAGCACTCGTATGCGCGAGTCATCCCCTCCGGGAACGACTTCGGCCGCCACGCCTTGCGGAAGTCGTCGTACGAGCCGGGCTTGATCGTGCGCGTCGTGATCCAGACGACGGACTGATCCGACTCCATCGACGGAACGTACCGAACCGGTCGCCGCGATGCGGCGAACCATGCCGACCTTCTCACGGAGAAAGGAGATCGGCATGAAGAGGGGAGTACTGCTTCTCGCGCTCGGTGCGGCAGTGGCCTCTGCAGTGGCGGCTGCTGCGTTCGTCGGCGCGGTCGGCCCGCAGCGCGCCGCGGCGTCGAGCCATCGGGAGGCGCCGCTGATCGCCGACGACCCGGCCGCCGACAACACGGACGTCTACGCGTTCGTGAGCCCGGACAAGCCGGACACGGTCACGATCATCGCGAACTACATCCCGTTCGAGGATCCGGCGGGCGGGCCGAACTACTACCGGTTCGATCCCACCGTGCGGTACGAGCTTCACGTCGACAACAACGGCGACGCTCTTGACGACGTGACGTACCAGTTCAGGTTCAAGACCTCGGTCGGGAACCCGAACACGTTCCTCTACAACACAGGCCCGGTCTCGTCGCCGAGCGATCCCGACCTGAACGTCAAGCAGACCTACAGCATCACGCGTACCACCGCGGCTGGCTCGACGGTTCTCGTCTCGGGTGCTCCCGTGCTCCCGGCGAACATCGGGCCACGTTCGAATCCGACCTACGACACGGCACAGGGCGTCGTGGATCTCGGCGGCAGCCGGAAGGCATTCGCCGGGCCTCGCGACGACCCTTTCTTCGTCGACCTCGGCTCGATCTTCGACCTGGGTGGGCTTCGTCCGTTCAACGCGGCACACCTGATCCCGCTTGCAATGGCTACGGGACAGGACGGCGTGAAGAACTACAACACACACACGATCGCGCTCCAGGTGCCGAAGACCGATCTGCTCGCCGCACCGGCGGCCGACGGGATCATCGGCGTCTACGCGAGTGCAAGCAGGCAGAAGATCCGCATCCTGCGCGGTGACGGCAGCTTCGACGCCGAAGGCCCGTGGGTGCAGGTTTCCCGCCTCGGGAACCCGCTCATCAACGAGGTCTTGATCCCGGTCGGGAAGAAGGACTACTGGAACGCGTCCTCGCCGAGGAACGACTCCCAGTTCCTCGACAACTACCGCGCTCCGGAGCTGGCGTCGTTGGTCAAGCTCCTGTATCCGGTTGTGCCGGCCGGCACGCCTGCGACGGGTCGCGACGATCTCGTGGCCGTGCTGTTGACCGGCGTGAAGCTCCCGAATGGGACACCGTTCACGTTCACGGGCGACCGGAAGGCGGACCTGCTCCGCCTGAACACTGCCGTGCCACCGACGGCGTCGCCCGATCCGCTCGGCGTGCTCGCGGGTGACCTCCAGGGGTTCCCGAACGGACGCCGGCTGACCGACGACGTCACGGACATCGAGCTCCGGGCCATCGCATGTGGCTACGGGTCGGTGCTCGAGGGGCTGCTCGGACTCTGCAACTTCAGCCCGAACAACGTCATCGGAGACGGCGTCGATGCGAACGAGAACACGTTCGCCTCGTCCTTCCCCTACGTGGCTGCGCCGAACCGCGGCTACGACCACAACGGGCACAACTAGGGCACGGAGCGCGGCGTGCGGCGTAGGACGATCTTCTTCGTGGGCGGCGCGATTGCGGTCGCGCTCGCCCTCGGGGGCCTCCTCGGGGGAGTCCTCGCCGAGTCGCGTTCCGCTACCAGGCCGGACTCGTCGGCCGCACCGAGCGTGCTCGCAGAGCACGTGCTGACCGGTGCGGCCGGCGGCGTCACGGCGGCGACGATCGGCAAGCTCGAAGCGGAAGTGCAGGTGCAGCCGCACGACGCCGCGGTCCTGACGCAGCTCGGCTTCGCGTACCAGCTCCGCTGGCGCGAGACGGCCGACGCGTCGTATCTCCCGCGGTCGGACGTCGCGCTGCGACGGGCGATTCGATACGGGTCCGAGGACGCCGACGCGGTGCTCGGGCTCGGCTCGCTCGCGCTGATCCGCCACCAGTTCCGGGACGCGCTGGGATACGGCGAGCAGGCACGGAAGCTCCTCCCGGGATCAGCGCGGCCGTTCGGCGTCACGGGCGACGCGCTCGTCGAGCTCGGGCGCTACGGCGAGGCGTTCGCTGCCTTCGATCGCATGGTCTCGATCAGGCCAAGCCTCGCGTCCTATGCGCGCGTCGCGTACGCGCGCGAGCTGACGGGAGATCTCCCCGGCGCGGCGTCGGCGATGCGGCTCGCGTTCGAGGCGACGGGAGGTCAGCCCGAGCCCACTGCATGGGCGCTCGTCGAGCTGTCGAAGCTCGAGTTGAGCCTCGGACGCGCAGGCGAAGCCGAGCGCGATGCGCGGACTGCGCTACGAGCGTTCCCGGGCTATCCGAGCGCGCTGATCCAGCTCGCTCACGTCGACGCGACTCTGGGCAGGCTCGGGTCCGCGACTGGGAATGCGCGGCCGCGCGGCCGACGCGGTTCCGACCGCGCAAGCGGTGTCGCTCCTCGCCGACCTGCTCGAGAGACGAGGACGCATGGCCGAGGCGCGACGTCAGCGAGCCACCGTCGCGGTCGTCGAGCGTCTGCTGCAGGCGAACGGCGTCCGGGTCGATCTCGAGTCGGCCGTGTATCGCGCCGACAACGGAATTCGCCCACAAGAGACCGTCGAGCTCGCCCGGAAGGCGCGAGCCGACCGTCCGTCGATCTACGGCGACGACGCGCTCGCATGGGCGCTCGCTCGTGCCGGGAGGTGCGAAGAGGCGTTGCCGTACGCGGCTCGAGCGCTCCGCCTCGGAACGCGCGACCCGCTTCTCTACTTCCACCGTGGCTATGCCGAGGGCTGCGCCGGAAATCGCCCGGCCATGCGCGAGTGGTACGCGCGTGCGCTCGCTGTGAACCGGGAATTCTCCGTTCGTTGGGCTCCGGTTGCGCGCCGGGCGTTGGCGCCGTAGACACCTGAACCAGCCGGAGCGGCGGCGTATCATCGCCGCGTGAACAGGACTCGGGCGTGGCTCGTGGTCTCGCCGGTGGTCGCCGCCGGGGTGCTCGTCTCTCACGCGCTCGCCTACCGGCTCACGGCAACCCCGAGCGACCGCTTCCACGCCTACCTCGAGCATGCGCCGCAGGTGCTGCTCGTGCTGGCGCTCTCGGGGATCGTCCTGGGCGGATTCGGTCGGAGGCGGGAGGCGCCGGCAGCGCACGTCTTCCCGCTCATCGCGGTGACGACGTTCGTCCTGCAGGAGCACATCGAGCGCGTCGTCCACGAGGGGTCGCTGCCCGTCCTCGTCACGTCCCCGGCCTTCCTGGTCGGGCTCGTGCTGCAGGTCCCCGTGGCCCTCGTGGCGTGGGTGCTTGCGCGGTGGCTGCTGGCTGCCGTCGGGGACGCGCCGGCTCGGCGCATCCCGGTGCGTCCGCGCTTCGACCTTCCACTCGTCGCGATGCCTGGCTCGGCGCTCGGCTCGGTGGACCCTCCGGCCGCGCTCGGCCGCGGCCCGCCCTCGTTTCTTCGTTCCCGCTGACCAAGCCGCCTGTGGCGGCGTGACGAAGGAGGACCTCGATGAGGAAGCTCGTACTCGCCTGCGCGTGCCTGCTTGCAGTCACCGCGCTCGCTGGCTGCGGCTCGGATGACAATTCGAGTGCTGCGTCGACGGACACGACCACGGCCACCACGACATCGACCGAGGGGACGACCACCGAGGCGGAGAAGCCGACGGTCGTGAGCATCGTGGTCGTCGGAGGCGCCCCCCAGGGCGGGATCGTGCGGCAGACGGTGTCGAAGGGCGATCGGGTCGTGCTCGTGGTGAAGTCCGACGTCGCCGACGAGATCCACCTGCACGGCTACGACAAGTCGACCGACGTGACTGCGGGCGGAACCGCCCGCCTGCCGTTCACGGCGAACCTGCCGGGCCGGTTCGAGGTCGAGCTCGAGCAGCGAGGTGTTCAGATCGCGGACCTGACCGTCCAATGATCTTCCTGGCTCACGGGATCGGCGGGGTACGCGACCTGCCGGTCCCCGAGTCGTTCTTCTTCACGACGGCGGCGATCGTCCTCGTCGTCTCGTTCGTCCTCCTGGGGCTGCTGTGGAAGAGGCCGCTCCTCGAGGCGCACGCGGACGGTCGCTCGCTGCCGCACGCGCTCAGCGCGTTCTTCCTCTCGACCGGACTGCGGGTCGTCCTGCAGGTGATCGCGGTGGGGCTCTTCCTCGTCACCTTCGCGACCGCGCTCTTCGGGACGACCACGGAGCTCCTCAACTGGGCGCCGACGTTCGTCTATGTCATCTTCTGGCTCGGCATCCCGCTGCTCTCGATCCTGTTCGGGAACGTCTGGCGTGCGCTCAGTCCCTGGCGGGCGATCGCGGACGGCGCGGTGTGGCTACTCGAGCTCGGAGGGCGTGAGGCGCGCCCAGTCCTCGAATGGAGTGGGCGCTGGGGTCGGTACCCCGCCGCCGCGGCGCTCCTCTCATTCGTTGCGCTCGAGCTTGCGGACCCGAGGCCGGCCTATCCGCGGACGCTGGCGATCGCGATCGCGCTCTACACGTACTGGGCGCTCGCGGGCATGGCGGTTTACGGCCGTGACGCCTGGACGCGTGGAGGCGAGGGCTTCGCGGTCGCGTTCGAGCTGCTCTCGCGGATCGCCCCGTTTGCGGTTCGCGAAGGCCGAGTCGTCGTCCGCTGGCCCTTCACCGGGCTCGGGGGGTCCGAGCACGTTCCCGGGACGCTCGTCTTCGTCGCCGTGATGCTCGGCTCGACGAGCTTCGACGGCTTCTCGCGCACCGCGCGCTGGCAGAACCTCATCGGTGACATCCGGGTCGATCTCGCGGACTCGTCCCAGCGCGTGATCGACCTCGCGACCACGGGTACGAACGTCGTCGGACTCGTTTGCTTCGTCGGGCTCGTCGCGGTGACCTACCTGGCGGCCGTTCGTGCTGCCGCGGCACTGTCCGGCACGCGCCGGTCACTCGTCCCCGACTTCGTACTGCCCCTCGTGCCGATCGCGGCCGCCTACCTGGTGGCGCACTACTTCTCGCTCTTCCTCATCCAGGGGCAGTTCATCATCACGCTGGCGTCGGATCCGTTCGGTCGCGGCTGGGACCTCTTCGGCACGATCGACTTCGCCCCGAACCTCGCGATCGTGGCCCCGGACACCGTCTGGTACGTGCAGGTCAGCGCGCTCGTGGTCGGACACGTCGCCGGTCTTGCGATCGCGCACGACCGGGCGGTCGCGCTCTTCGAGAACAGGCGTGCCGCGCTGCGCTCGCAGTACCCGATGCTCGCGCTCATGGTGCTCTACACGGTCGGAGGGCTATGGGTCCTCTCGCGTGGCTAGTAGCCCACGGTGGGATCCCGGGGGCGATCGTCGAGGCGTCGCTCGCGGTGGGCGTTGCCGCGCTCTTCGTTGCGGTGTGGCTTCGGGAGCGAGGGAGCGACGAAACCCGCGAAGAGAAGGAGCGCCGCGAGCGTGATCGCCGGCGCAAGGGCTCCGATACCGAGTCCCGCTAGTCCGCTTCCGAGCCCCGCGACCGCGATCCCGGCGAGGATGAGCGCGTTCCCGAGCGGCCGTGCGCGGAACGTAGCGATCGCGACCGCCACGACCGCGAGCGTCCCGAGCGAGTTGCCGAGGATGGCGAGGATCCGTGCCGGCCAGAGATCGAGGACGTCCTGCGCGTCGGGAATCCCCGTGCCCGAGATGTCGGCCTGCAGCGGAACGGCGACCGCGACTCCGATCGCGAGCCCGACGTACACGAGCGCGACGCGGACGATCCAGCGCTTGCCGACGAGGCAGAGCGATCCGGCACCGAGGAGCGCGGCCGTGAGCAGCGCGCCGCCGAGGTAGTAGACGCGGAAGGCGGCGTCGCTCCATCCTGCTGCCGCACCCCAGGCGAGGGCGCTCGCGGCGAGTGCGTATGCGGCGAGCCCCGAGGCCCAGAGCGCCAGTTCCGGCGCGCGTCGGCGGCGATATCGCCGCACGAGGTCGCTCGAGAGTCGCAGCGTCACGAGCGCGGCGACGAAAGCGAGGACGGCGTCCACCTCGAGGACTGTATTGCGTTGCCAGCGCTGGGTAGCATCCTGCCGTGGCCCGCCGCCTCGTCGCGCTCGCTGCGACGCTCATCGCAGCGTCGGCGTTCGCGCTCGCACCGCTGGAGGCGGCCCCAGCCAAGCGAGACTACGCCGCTGCGGCGTGGAGCATCCTTCCCCCCGGCGAGAACGGAAGCCTCACATTCGACAAGAACACGCGCGACCAGGCGCGGCTCTACGACGCCCTGACGCCGCTCTTCGGCGACGTCAGCGCGCGCGACATCCGGCGCATGTTCAAGCCCGCTCCCCTCGGCGCGCCGCCGAGGGCAGGCGACGAGCGCGAGCGCCCGCGGCCGGGAGTCTCGATCTACCGCGACTCGTTCGGGGTCGCGCACGTGACCGGGAAGACGGAAGCGGACGTCGCGTACGGCGCCGGGTGGGTGACCGCGGCAGACCGCGGCCTCCTGCTCCAGCTCATCCGTGGCCCAGCTCGAATCGCCGCGCTCGACGTGCCGGGCCTCGACCCGCTCGCGCTCGCGCTTTCCGGGAAGACGTTCGTTCCGAGCTCGGAGGCCGAGGCGTTCCTCGCGAATCAGCTCGACGCGGTTCGCGCCCAGCGCGGGGTGGGGCCGAAGATCCTGGCGCTCGTCAACGGGTACGCGGCCGGGATCAACGGCTACTACCGCGCGAAGGGGATACCGGTCCAGCCGTTCACCGCGAACGACGTCGTCGCGTCCGCGGCCCTGATCGCGGCGCGCTTCGGCACGAACGGCGGGCAGGAGGTGCAGAACTCGATGTTCCTCGACGCCCTTCGGAAGCGACTCGGAGACGGCGAGGCACGCCGCGTCTTCGCGGACCTCCGGGAGTCCAACGACACGGAGGCGCCGGTGAGCGTGCCCGGGTCGTTCCCGCAGCCGGCTCCCTCGTCTCCTGCACCGGGGAGCGTCCTCATCGACGACGGCAGCTTCGAAGGCGCGTCGCTCGCGCCCCCTGCCTTCGCTTCGAACGCTCTCCTCGTCGGCGGCAAACGGTCGGAGACGGGGCATCCGCTCTTCGTCGCCGGCCCGCAGGTCGGATACTTCTTCCCGGAGTTCTTCGCAGAGATGGAGCTCTCGGGCGCCGGCTTCGCCGTACGGGGCGCGGTGTTCCCGGGCGTGCCCCTCGTCCTCATCGGACGCGGCCCCGACTACGCGTGGAGCGCGTCGTCCTCGCAGGCCGACAACCTCGACCTCTTCGTGGAGACGCTCTGCGACGACGACCTCCACTACCTCTATCGCGGCCAGTGCGAGCCGATGCGCCGCTTCTTCGCGGGCACGCTGAAGGCGCAGGGCCAGGCCGACCAGGAGATCTCGTACTGGGAGACGACGCATGGGCCCGTCGTCGGCTACGCGACCGTGGGCGGCAAGCGCGTCGCGATCTCGCTGGAGCGCTCGACGCGCGGGCGCGAGCTGCTCTCGACGAAGGCGTTCTACGACCTTGACCGCGCGCAGGTCACGTCGGCGAAGGACTTCCTCACCACGATGAACGGCGTCGAGTTCAGCTTCAACTGGTTCTACGCGGACGACCGCGACATCGCGCTCTTCTCGAGCGGGCGCCTGCCGATCCGCGCGGCGGCAACGGATCCGGCGCTGCCGACGGTCGGCAACGGCGACTACGACTGGCGCGGGTTCGTCCCGCTTGCGGGCCACGCCCAGGGGATCAACCCGCGGTCCGGCGTGATCGTCAACTGGAACAACAAGCCGGCGACGAACGTGAGCGCCGGGGACTCGAACTTCTCGTACGGCTCGGTGCAGCGCGTCGACCTCCTCCGCGCCGCGGTCGCGAGCCACAAGAAGCTCTCGCTCGCGACCCTGACGGGCGCGATGAACAAGGCAGCGACACAGGACCTGCGCACCGTCCGGGTCTGGCCGATGATCCGCGCCGTCCTGCAGACGGGGCCGGCTCCGAGCGCGCGTGCCGAGGCAGCCGCCGGTCTGCTCGACTCGTGGCGCCTCGACGGCTCGAGCCGGCTCGACCGCGACCTCGACGGGAAGGTGGACGAAGCCGGCGCTGCCGTCATGGACGCCGCCTGGCCGCGTCTCGCCGACGCGGTGATGTCGCCGGTGCTCGGCCCGCTCGTCGCCCGGCTTGCGGCGCTCAACGGTCGCAGCGACGACGCCGGCCCCGGCGGGTCTGCCTACATCTCCGGCTGGTACGGCTACGTCGACAAGGATCTCCGCTCGCTGCTCGACCGCAACGTCCGCGGCCCGTATTCGCGGCGGTACTGCGGCGCAGGAGTCCTCGAGACGTGCCGCGAGGCGCTCTGGGGTGCGCTCGACGCAGCGGCCGCGGAGCTCGAGGCGACGCAGGGACCCGCGCCGTCGTCCTGGCGCGCGGACGCGACCAGGGAGCGGATCCGCTTCACGTCCGGCGTCCTTGCCGACACGATGCGCTGGACGAACCGGCCGACCTTTCAGCAGTTGATGTCGTTCTCCTCACACCGCCCTCGCTGACGCCGCCCCTGCGACGCCAGCCGAGCGCGGCTCGACTGTACGCTCCGCGACATGGCAGTGAGGAAGCGCTACTTGATGGCGCCGGGCCCGACGCCCGTGCCGCCCGAGGCACTCGCGGCCGGCGCCGCGCCCGTCATCCACCACCGCGGCCCTGACTTCCGCGAGCTCATGCGGCGAACGCTCTCGAGGCTGCAGGAGGTCTGCCGCACGACGAACGACGTGCTGCTCTTCACCGCGTCGGGCTCGGGCGCCTTCGAGTCGGCGATCGTCAACGTGCTCTCCCCCGGGGAGCGCATCCTCGTCGTCACCGCGGGCGCCTTCGGCGACCGCTGGTGCTCGATGGCCAGGGCTTTCGGCGCGGACGTGCACGAGCTCCGGTACGCCTGGGGGGAAACGCCGCAGCCGGACGACCTCCGCTCGCGCCTCGCCGAGACGGGGGCGGAGGTCGTCGTTCTGGTGCACTCCGAGACGTCGACCGGGGTCGTCGCCGACGTCCAGTCCCTCGCCCGCGTGGCAGCGGATGCGGGCGCGGTCGTCGTCGTCGACGCCGTCTCGAGCCTGGGAGCCGTTCCGCTCGAGACGGACGCCTGGGGTCTGGACGTCGTGGTTGCGGGCTCGCAGAAGGCGCTCATGACTCCTCCCGGGCTGTCCCTGGCGACCGTCTCCGAGAAGGCCTGGGAGCGCTCGCGCCGCTCGACGATGCCCCGGTACTACTTCGACTGGGAGCGCATGCGAGTGGCACTCGAGACGGGCTCGACGCCGTTCACGCCCGCCGTGACGCTGGTCGCCTCCCTCGACGTCGCGCTCGGTCTCCTCCTGGATGAGGGGCTCGAGGTCGCGTATGCACGACATGCGGCGCTCGGACGTGCGTGCCGAGAGGGGGCGAAGGCGATGGGCCTCGAGCTGTTCTCGCCGGACGAGGAGCGATCGGCTGTCGTCACGGCGATCCTCACGCCGGAGGGCGTCGACGCGAAGGCGCTCGTCCTCGAGCTTCGCGACCGCTTCGGCATCACGGTCGCAGGCGGACACGGCGAGCTCGGCTCGCGCATGTTCAGGATCGGCCACATCGGCTACTACGACGTTCTCGACATCACGACGTCGCTCACCGCGGTCGAGACGCTGCTGATCGAACGCGGTGTCGAGATCGAGGCCGGAGCCGCGACGGTCCGGGCGCTCGAGGCGTACCACGACGCCGCACGTGTCTGACGCCAAGCCGCGCGTCCTCGTCCGCGAGCCGATCGCCGAGTCCGGTCTCGAGCTCCTGCGAGGGCGGTTCGACGTCGTCGAGGACGCGGACTCCGACCTCGCTTCGATCATCGGCGAGTACGACGCGATCGTCGTGCGCTCCGCGACAAAACTCGACGCGGCTCTCATCGAGCGCGCCGTCAGGCTCAAGGTGATCGGGCGCGCCGGGGTCGGCGTCGACAACGTAGACGTCGACGCGGCGACGCGGCGTGGGATCGTCGTCGCGAACGCGGCGGAGTCGACCGTCGATTCCGCCGCGGAGCATGCGATCGCCCTGCTCCTGGCGCTCGCGCGAAACGTGCCACAGGCACACGCGGCGCTCACATCCGGAAGCTGGGATCGCCAGCGCTTCACGGGGATCGAGGTCGCGGGCAAGACGCTGGGCGTGCTCGGGCTCGGCCGTATCGGCCGGCAGGTGGCGAACCGCGCCCTCGGCCTCGGAATGGACGTCGTCGCCTACGACCCGTTCGTGGCGGCCGACCGCTTTCGGGAGCTCGGGATCGAACCTGCAGCGTCGCTCGACGAGGTCTTCGCGAAGGCGGATGTGATCACGCTCCATCTGCCCCTGAACGACGAGACGCGGGGAATCGTGGACGCTGGCGCGCTCGCGCGGATGAAGGACGGCGTCCGGATCGTGAACGCCGCCCGCGGTGACCTGATCGACGAGGAGGCGCTCGTGGCGGCGATCCGCTCGGGCAAGGTTGCCGGCGCGGCGCTCGACGTCTTCCGGGTCGAGCCGTACACGGGGCCGCTGCTCGAGCTTCCGCAGGTCGTCGTCACGCCGCATCTCGCGGGATCGACAGCCGAGGCACAGGACCGGGCCGGGGTCGTCATCGCGGAGCAGGTCGCCGCGGCACTCGACGGCCAGGCCGTGCGAACGGCGGTGAACATCCCGGTCGTCGACCCGCGCGAGCTCGAGGTGCTCGGGCCCTACATCCCGCTTGCGGCGAAGCTCGGCCGCCTCGCGACGGCGCTCGCGGGAGGGCGGCTCTCGCGGATCTCGGTCTCGGTGCACGGACCGCTTGCGGAGCACGACGCGCGCCTACTCACGGTCGCAGCGCTGAAGGGCGCCTTCCAGGGCCGGGTGGACGAGGCCGTCAACGACGTGAACGCGCCCCTCGTCGCCGCGGAGCGGGGCATCGACGTCTCCGAGCAGCGATCCGCGACCGCGCAGCACTACACGAACCTCGTGCGCGTCGCCGTCGCGACGGACGAGGAGGACGTCGAGGTCGCCGGAACGGTCGTCGGGCCGGAGCACCGACTCTTCCTCGCAAGCGCGCTCGGGTTCTCGATCGACATCGAGCTCGCGCCGCATCTGGCGTTCCTCTCGTACGACGACCTACCGGGGATCATCGGCAAGGTCGGAACGATGTTCGGAGAGGCGGGAGTGAACATCGCGAACATGGCCGTCTCGCGGACGACGGAAGGCGGCAAAGCGCTGATGGCCTTCTCCATCGACTCGCCCGCCCCGGCGGAGCTGGTCGAGCGGGTCGGGTCGTCGGGATTCGACGACGCGCGCTTCATAAGCCTGAGCTAGTGCGCGCAAGAGCGGAAATCGCGAGCGCGATTCTCGGTCGCGCGAAGATCCCGGAAGGCGGCCGCGTCGCGGCCGCAGGGTCGCGTCGACTCAATGGTTAGCGTGCCCCAGCTCGGCGAGCGCGGAGGCGGCTGGGTCGTGCTGCAGGTCATGCTCATCGTGGCGATCCTCGTGCTTGGCGTCGCCGGGCCTGCGTGGCCGGGCGCGGCGCACTGGCCGCTCAAGGGCCTCGCCGTGCTCTTGGCGACCGCGGGCGCTGTCCTCATGGCGAAGTCGGCACGCTCGCTCGGCGCAGCGTTTACACCCTTCCCGCGCCCGACCGAGACCGGCGAGCTCCTCGAGACGGGGCCATACGCGATCGTTCGGCACCCGGTGTACTCGGGCGGCGTCCTCTTCTTCGTAGGGATATCGCTCGCGCTCTCGCCGTGGGCGCTGATCGGAGCGGCTGGGCTGGGGTTGCTGTGGGCACTCAAGGCGAGGGTCGAAGAACGCTTCCTCGTCGAGCGCTACCCGGGCTATGCGAGCTATCGCGAGCGCACGCGCTACCGGCTCGTTCCGTTCGTGTACTAGCTCCGTGCGTTCGCGGAAAGGCTCGTTCGAGGGATTGCGCTGACCCGTGAGGGGGATAGCGTGAGGTGGGGGAAGGGCCTGCTGGGGAAAGGGTTGGGATGAACACGACAGAGCTGATCGCGCACTGGACGATGCAGGGAGCCGGGCGCGACATCAACGGGCGTTTTCGAAAGACAGACGACATTCGCACGATCCTGGGCGATCAGCGCGACGCGCCGCCCGCCGGCCGTGCCGACGACGCTGCAGGTGCGCGGAGCTGACGAGGACGACTGGACTCCACTCGGGGTCGGGGTAGAGGGGGCGGGCGGCGCGCGTCTGAGGACGCGCCTGCCGTCCCAAGCCTGCTAAGCCGGCGGTTCCGTTTTACAGCGCGCCGAACGGGACGAGCGACGCAACGAGTAGCAGCGCCTCTGCCCACAGCGCGGCAGGGACCGCGACGCGACAGCAGGCGACCGCGCCGGGCTCGGGGCGGGTTCACGTCCGCGAGCTCGCACATTCGGATCATCGCCTCGCGGGCCTCGCTCTCGAGGAAGCCGACATCGAGCTGCGCCGCCGCGGGCTCGTCTCGGTGGTCGGCATGGCGCATCGCGGCGTGCTCCCGATCGACGAGTGCGAGCTCGGGGCTGATCACGCGCGAGGCTTGGTCAAACGGCGGCGGCTGCAATGTTTCCCTCCGCCAGGTCATCGTCACCGCAGCCGCGTCCCTTGAGTCGACCGCCGCTCCGTTGCTGCCGCGTCTCAGATGTAGCCTGCGCCCGTGGCTGGGGCGTTTCCGGAGCCGGTCGAGCGCGTGTCCGCGTTCCTCAAGGAGGCGGGCGCAGAGGCACGCATCCAGGAGTTCCCCGACGGCACCCACACGGCACAGGACGCAGCCGACGCGGTGGGCTGCGAGCTCGCGCAGATCGTGAAGTCGCTCGTGTTCGTGTGCGGCGGGCGACCGGTCGTCGCCCTCGTGCCCGGTGACCGCCGCGGAGATCCCGAGAAGGTCGCGCGTGCCGTCGACGCCTCGGAGGCTCGCGTCGCGAAGGCACGCGAGGTGGAGGATGCGACCGGGTTCGCTCCCGGCGCGGTCCCTCCGTTTCCACTCCCGGATGTCGAGGTCGTGCTCATGGATCTCGCGTTCTTCCGGCACCCGCTCGTGTGGGCCGGCGCAGGATCCGCGAATCACGTGCTCGGGATGGCTCCGGCCGAGCTCGCGCGACTCTCACGGGCGCGCCCAATCGACGTTTCGGCTGACTAACCTACGTCTCTCGAGAACGAAGGAGCTGACTCCATGCAAGAGACCGAGAAGATCTGGATGAACGGCGAGCTCGTCGACTGGGCGGACGCGAAGATCCACGTCGCGTCGCACGGGCTGAACTACGGGTCAGGGGTGTTCGAGGGCATTCGCTGCTACGACACGCCGAAGGGCGCGTCCGTGTTCCGTCTCACCGAGCACCTCGTGCGCTTCGAGAACTCGGCCAGGCTGCTGTACATGGACCTCCCGTACTCGGTCGAGGAGCTTCGGGCAGCCGTCCACGACGTCGTCGCGGTCAACGGCATTGCATCGTGCTACCTCCGCCCGCTCGCCTTCTTCGGGTACGGCGAGCTCGGTGTCTCCTCGGTCGGCAATCCCGTGGACGTCGTCGTCCTCAGCTTCCCGTGGGGCGCATACCTCGGCGAGGACAGCCAGACACTCGGCATCACGACGAAGATCTCGAGCTGGGAGCGCGTCGGTCCGAATGTCATCCCGCACGCCGCGAAGGCGACCGGCATCTACCTCAACTCGATGCTCGCGACGATGGAGGCACGTCGCGGGGGCTACGACGAGGCGATCATGCTCTCGCACGACGGCTACATCGCGGACGGGCCGGGAGAGAACATCTTCGTCGTCAAGGACGGCGTCATCTACACGCCTCCGCTCTCGATGTCGATCCTGCCGGGGATCACGCGCGACGCGATCATCCAGATCGCGCAGGATCTCGGCCACCGGGTCGAGGAGACGCACCTGATCCGCACGGATCTGTATCTCGCCGACGAGTTGTTCATGGTGGGCACGGCGACCGAGGTCGCTCCCGTGCGGGCGGTGGACGATCAGGAGATCGGCGTCGGCCCGGTCACGCGCGAGCTACAGCAGGCGTACCTCGACACCGCTCAGGGTCGCAGCGAGCGCTGGAGTCAGTGGCTGGACGTGGTCGAGATGTCGCCCTCGGCGGCGTAGCGCCGGTGGCGTCCGTCCGGACGATCAACCTCTCACTCCCCTGGCTCGACGAGCGGGAGGAGGAGCTGGTCGTGGATGTGCTGCGGTCCGGCCGTCTCTCGCTCGGGCCGACGATCGACCGCTTCGAGGAGGCCTTCGCCGAGGTGGTCGGGGCGCCCTATGCCGCGGCCGTCTCGAGCGGAACGGCCGGCCTGCACCTGCTCTGCGTCGCCGCTGGTGTCGCACCCGGTGATGAGGTCGTCACCTCGCCGTATTCGTTCGTCGCGTCGGCAAACTGCGCTGTGTATCAAGGTGCGACGCCGGTGTTCGCGGACATCGACCCGAGGACGCTGAACCTGTCGCCCGCCGCGGTCGAGCGAGCGATCACGGAGAGGACGCGCGCGGTGGTCGCCGTCGACATCTACGGCTACCCGTGCGAGCTCGACGAGCTCCGGGCCGTCTGCGATGCGCACGGCGTCGCCTTGATCCAGGATGCGTGCGAGGCGCTCGGCGCCCGCTACAAGGGTGAGCCGGTTGGGTCGCAAGGCCCGTCGGCCGTGTTCGCGTTCTATCCGAACAAGCAGATGACGACGGGCGAGGGCGGAATGGTCACGACGCATTCCGAGGGCGAGTGGCGACTCCTGCGGAGCCTGCGCAACCAGGGGCGCGCGGACTCGGGAGGCTGGCTCGAGCATTCGCGGCTCGGGTTCAACTATCGCCTGGACGACATTCGCGCCGCGATCGGTCTCGGCCAGCTCGAGAAGCTCGCAGCCATCCTCGAGGCAAGGTCGGCCGTGGCCGCGCGCTACGCCGAGCTGCTGGGCGACATTCCCGGGCTCGAGCTTCCGTGTGCGGACGACGGCGACCACCAGCGCTCGTGGTTCGTCTACGTCGTGACGCTCCCGGCGAGCGCCGAGCGCGAGGTCGTGATCTCGGCGCTCACCGAGCGCGGAGTCCAGACCGCTCGCTACCTGCCGTGTATCCACCTCCAGGCGTACATGCAGGAGCGGTTCGGGTACCGCGTCGGGCTGTGCCCGGTCGCGGAGGGGATTGCGTCCCGCACGCTGGCGCTCCCGTTCCATGCGCGCCTGGAGGAGGACGATCAGGCCTACGTCGCAGACGCGCTCCGCGGCGCGCTCTCGTGACGGCAGGACTCGTTCCTTGAGCGGTTCTTGAGGGTCGGCCCGGACGGTGTCGCGCATGGCGGTGACGAGTCAGCACAGCCGGCCCACGCCCGCCATGGGCGAGGTGCTCTGCGTCTGGTCGGTCATCGCGCTGCTGCTCACGGCGATCTTCGTCACGTACTGGCGCCTCCCAGCGGCCGACCTCTACAACACGTCCGTCGAGGGGCTGAGGGGCGGGGCGGGGCGCGTGCTCGTGCAGACGAACTTCCCGAGCGTCTCGCTCGTCGCCATCGCGATCGTCCTGATCGCCGTTTCCGCCCTCCCTGCGCGAGCGTGGTGGGTCGCGGCGCCGGCTATCGCACTGTGCCTCGTGACCGCGTGGCCGGGTCAGGTGAAGCAGTCGGATCTCGACGCGCGTGCGGTGAACCTCATCCCCGCGCTCGGCGTCGCCCTGGCCCTGGGACTCACCGTCTGGGCCGCGCGGCGGGCGGGCGCCGGACTCGCGCCGCGTCTCCCAGGTGATCGCGCGCGACTCGTTGCCGCGGCCGTGATCCTGCTCGTCTCGATCCCCTGGATCACGGCGGAGCTCGGCTTCTTCATCGGCAACGGCGTCTTCCTCACGTCGCGGATCGTGACCGAAGGCGACGAGACACTCCCCGCAGTGCATCTCGGCCATCACCACGGCCTCGACGGGACGCTGTTGGTGCTCTTCGCGCTCCTTCTTTCTCGCGTCCGGCTGGCCGACGCCCGCCTCGGGAACCTGCTTCTCGCCTACGTGTCGCTGATGTTCGCCTATGGCTTCATGAACTTCGCGAACGACGCGTGGCACGAGCAGCTCGTGAAGCGCGGTTGGATCGAGTGGAAGATCCCGAGTGCGCTGCTTCCGCGGATCCACTGGATCTGGCTCGTGACGCTCGGGGTGGCTCTCGTCGCGTTTCTCATCTTCCGTTTCGAGCGGAAGCGCGCGCGAACGGCGATAATCGACGGCCATGAGCGCTCCCCGGATGGTCTTCCTCGGGTTCGGGAAGTACGCGCGCGCTGACAAGATCTACGCGCTCGAGCCCATCACGGGGGAAGACCGCGGCGGCGGCAGGCGGACCCGTGTCTGGGTCGAGGGGGTCGCCGACCCGCTCGTCGCGTCGCGGACGGAGCGCACCATCCTTCACGACATGGGCCACGAGGGCGGAGACTCGGCGCTCCTCGACGGCGCTCTCGACCTCGCGGAGCGCCTCGCCGCGGCCGCGGAGGAAGGTCGCGTCGACCTCGGCGATCTCGGGCGGCGCGCCCGCAGGCTGCTGGCGGCGACCGCGAAGCCGGCCGGGTCCGAGCCGCTCTTCTGACGAGCGCACGCGCGTTCTTCGACCGCGATGTCTGCGAGGTTGCGCGCGCCCTCGTCGGCTGGACGTTCCGCTTCGACGGTGTCGGAGGGGTGATCGTCGAGACCGAGGCGTACGCCTCGGACGATCCCGCGAGCCACGCGTTCGGAGGCCCGACGCAGCGGAACGCGACCATGTTCGGGCCGCCGGGGCATCTCTACGTGTACCGCTCGTACGGCGTGCACTGGTGCGGGAACGTCGTCTGTCGCGTCGGCTCCGCCGTGCTCCTTCGTGCGCTCCAGCCGACCGACGGGCTCGACGAGATGCGTGGTCGGCGAGGACTCGACGACCCCCGACTGCTCGCCGCAGGCCCCGGTCGTCTCACGCAGGCGCTCGGGCTCACGGGCGCGAACGACGGCGACGACCTGACGGCGCCCCCGTACGAGCTGGTCGGGCCGAGCGAACCGGTCGAGGTCGTCGCCTCGACTCGCATCGGGATCAGCAAGGCGGTCGAGCGACCGTGGCGCTACACGCTCCAGGGCTCTAGCTTCGTGAGCCGTCCCCGACCACGACGCTGACGCGCATCCGGCGCGCTATGGCGACACCGGGCTCGGGCCGCTGCTTCAGCACGGCGCCGGCGCGGCCGGGCGCCGTCTTCGCGTGCAGCTTCAGCTTCAGACGGGCAGCCTCGCGCTGGACGTCGACGATGCTCGAGCCGACGAAGTTCGGGAGCATCCCGAACTCTGCCTTCGAGATCCAGAGCGTGACCGAGTCGTGTGCGGAGAGCCCGCCGGAACGCGGATCCTGGCTGAGGACGATCCCGGGGAGCTTTCCGGCCTTCGCCGGCGCGTACGCGATATTCGCGCCGAGCGGCTGCGCCGCGAGCGTCGCCTCGGCTCCCGCCTTCGTCATGCCCACGACGAGCGGGACGGAGACCTCGTTCGGCTTGCAGTCGGCCTCCTTGTCGGGCGCGTCTCCCGAGAAGTACGCGATCAGCCTCGATCCCCGGCAGTACCCGTTGTCGAGCTGCCACTGCCCGCCACGCCGCACGACCCAGGTCGACGCGCCGCCGAGGTAGGGCGGAGTGTCGAACGTGTGGCCCGGGTCGTCCTTCGTCTTCTCGACGAATGCCTTCCAGATCAATGCAGGCAGCGTCCCGCCGGCGACCGGCTCCCCGTTGAACTCGGTCAACATCGGCCTGAGCGCGTCCGGATACCCGACCCACACCGCGACCACGAGATCGGGGGTGTACCCGACGAACCAGGCGTCGCCGTAGTTGTCGGTGGTTCCCGTCTTGCCGGCAATCTCGCGTCCCGGAATCGCCGCGCGCTTGCCCGTGCCCTCCCGGACGACGTCCTGGAGCATGCTGGTGAGGAGCTCGGCCTGTCCCTGGTCCAGGACCTGCCTGGGCACGGGCGTGTTGGTGTCGACGCGGTTCGAGCGGAAGTGCTCCACCGTCTCCACGACCCTGGGGCGGTTGTCGAACACGGATCCGTCGACACGACGGCCGTCGTTCGCGATCGTTGCGTACGCGCGCGCCATCTCGAGCGGGCTCACGGCCCCCGACCCGAGCCCGATCGAGAAGTACGGCGAAAGGTGGCTGCGAATCCCGAGGCTGTGCGCGGTCTTCACGATCGCCTTCGGGCCGACGATGTCGGTGAGCTGCGCGTACACGGTGTTGTCCGAGGAGACGATCGCCCGGGCGAGGCTGACCCGGCCGAGATACGTGTGGTCGTAGTTCGTCACCGACCAGATGCGGTCGCCGGCGTCGATCGAGACCGGCTTCGATTCGAGCTCCGTCACCGGCGAGATGCCCTCGTTCATCGCCGTCGCGAGCACGACCGGCTTGAACGACGAGCCGGGCTGGCGCTTCGCTTGCGCGGCGAGGTTGAACTGGCTTCGGCGGAAGTTCCTTCCGCCGAACATCGCCTTGACGGCCCCGGTGTGGGGGTCGATTGCGACGAGCGCGGCAGCGGGGCCGTCGGGGTTCCGGAGCACGCTCTCGATCGCGGCGCGCGCCTTCAGCTGGAGTTTCATGTCGATCGTCGTCGTTACCCTGAGGCCGCCGCCGAAGACGCGCCCCGCCCCGTAGTGGGCGACGAGGTCGTCCTTCACGTAGTTGACGAAGTACGGCGCCGGTCCCTCGGTTCCGGGAAGCCGGATCTCGTCCGGATCCGGCAGTGGCGCCTTGTCCGCGCGCTTGTACTGGCGCCACGTGATCTTCCTCTGCTGGAGCATCAGTTCGAGGACGTGGCGGCGGCGCAGGGTCGCGCTGCGCGGGTTGACCGCCGGGTCGTAGAGCGACGGGTCTGAGGGGATGCCCGCGAGCAGCGCCGACTCCGCGAGTGTCAGGTTCTTGGCGCTCTTCTTGAAGTAGGCCCTCGCGGCCTGCTGGATGCCGTACGCGCCGTGCCCGAAGTAGATCGTGTTCAGGTACGCGGTGAGGATCCGGTCCTTGCTCCAGCGCTGCTCGAGCTGCCACGCGAGCGCGGCTTCGCGCACCTTCCGCGCCAGCGTTCGCTCGTTGCGGATGTACGCGTTCTTGACGAACTGCTGTGTAATCGTGGAGCCGCCCTCGACGATGCCCTGCTGGCGCACGTCCTGCCAGAGCGCGCGCGCTACGCCCCTCACGTCGATCCCGTTGTGCTCGAAGAAGCGCTGGTCCTCGACCGAGACGATCGCCTGCCGCATGATCGGGGCGATGTCGTCGGTGCCGACGAGAACCCGGCTCTCGTTGCCGCGGAGGACGGCGAGCACCGTCCGCCCGTTCGATGCGTAGACGACGGTGTCGACGTCCGAGTGCTGCGCGGCCGGGTCGAGCGCCGGGACCTCGCTCGCGACGGCGCGGATGAGCCCGAAGGTGAACGAGAGCGCGGCCGCCACGAAGAGGACGAGCAGCAGCGCCGCAAGACGGCGCTTGCGAACCCGGCGTCGCGGACGCGACGTCCCCTTCTCTCTCCGAACCCGCAAGAGGGCGAATTCTAGCCCCGCCCGGAAAAGTTCCAGCGCTCAGATCGTGCGCGTAACCGGAAATCCGCATGCGCGGATCTCCGGCGCGAAAGTCCCTGAAGCGCGGCCGCGAAGCGTCCGCGACCGCGCCGCTACACGCTGTCCGAGGCGACGATGGGCTGCGTCGTCGGAGCGTCGACCCCGCCTGCCGGCTCAACGGTGACGGCCACGACGTCGCCCGACTGCACGGTCCCGTCGAGCGGGACGACCTCTCGACCGTCGCTTCCGGGGAAGAGCCCGGCCGGGCTGGCCTGCTCGATGTTCCCGCCCGGTACCACCCACATCTCGTACGTCTTGCCGGCCGGAGCGGGGTCGAGGCCGTCGAGGACGAGCACGGCTCGGCCGTCCGCATCGACGACGAGCCGCCCATCTCCCGCCTGGAGCTCGACGGACCGCGTGCCGGGGTCGGCAAGAACGCCTGCGGCCGACTCCGCCTGCTCCAACGCGGCGCGCGTGTCGTCGAGCTGGCCCGAGAGATCGACCGCACGGAGCCCGAGCGCGAGTGCGGCGACTGCCGCGATCGCGGCCGCGGCGGCCAGCACCGGCACGACGCGCCGCCTTCGGCGCGACTCGAGCGGAACGACGTTCTGTGGGGTCTCTGCTCGCACGTCGGCGAGGATCCGCTCGCGTAGGGCGGGGCTGGGCGCCGGTCCTGAGGCCGCGACTGCGAGCGCCTCCGTCGTCTCCCAGAACGAGCTGAGCTCCTGGCGGCACTGCTCGCAGCCCGCGAGGTGCGCCTCGTAGGCGCTCCGCTCCTCGGGATCGAGCGCGTCGAGCGCGTAGCCGGCGGTCAGCTCGTGAATTCCGGTTTCCATGACCCTTCCTGTGCGGATTCGTCGAGGAGCTCGCGCAACCTGGCGAGTCCCGCGAACATCCTGCTCTTGATGGTGCCCAACGGTACTCCGAGCCTCTCCGCGAGCTCGGACTGCGAGAAACCGCCGTAGTACGCGAGCTCGAGCGTCTCGCGCTGGAGGTCGGGAAGCCGCTTGAGTGCGGTCTGCACCCGCTCGCGCTCGAAGCGGAGCCATGCCGCTTCATCCGTTTGCTCCGCCTCCACGGCGACGCCGGCCGCGTCGTCGGTGAGCGGCTCCGCCTGCCGACGCTGCTCGCGCCGGACGAGGTCGACGGCCCGACGGTGCACGAGGGTGAGGATCCACGTGCTCGCCTTCGCGCGCTCGGGCCTGAAGGTCGCGGCGCTCCGCCAGACCTGGAGGAATGCCTCCTGCACGGCGTCCTCCGCATGGCGCTCGTCGCGCAGGACCCGTAGCGCCAGCCCGTACGCGGTCCGGCCGACGCGGTCGTAGAGCTCCGCGAGGGCGTCCTCGTCGTCGCGCGCGACGAGCGCGACCAGGGCCTCGTCGGAGAGATGGGTGTGACGCTTTCGCATGGCAACACCAGCGTGCGACGCGGGCCACGCTAACACGGCGGACGCCGTTGCCTCCATGGCCCTGGTTCGCCTCCGGTTGCGATCCGGTTCACGGCCCGAACCGGACTGCCGGAGCGGGCGAACAACGGCCGTTCCGCATCCGACATCACGAGAGGAGTACAGATGCACAGAGGGATCACTGGAGTCGCCGCCGCTTGCGCGCTCGTCGTCGCGGCCGTCGTCGGCTCCATGACACTGGGCCCCGGGAACGGAACGGCGTCGTCGCACCGCGAAGCGCCGCTCATCGCGGAGGATCCGTCGGCAGACCTCACGGATCTCTACGCGTTCCGGAGCCCGGACAGGCCGGATACCGTCACGATTCTCGCCAATGTGCTTCCCGGCGAGGATCCGGCGGCGGGGCCCAACTGGTACACGTTCTCGCCGAACGCGCGCTACAACCTCACGATCGACACGAACGGGGACGCACGCCCGAACGTGACCTACCGGTTCCAGTTCCACACGAAGACCGGTCCGTTCTTCCTCGGCGACACTGCCCAGCCGTTCACGGTGACGCGGGTCGTCGGCCACAAGTCGACCGTCGTCGCACGCGGAACGACACCGCCGAACAACATCGGCCCGCGCTCGACCCCGAACTACCGTTCGCTCGCCGCGAAGGGCGTCGTCCCGCTTGCGGGCGGTGGTCACGTGTTTGCAGGTCAGCGTGATGACCCGTTCTTCGGCGACGTCGGCGCGATCTTCGATCTCGTCGCGATCCGCAAGGGCACGGGCAACATGGGCGGCGGGAAGGACTTCTTCGCCGGCTACGGCGTGCACACGTTCGGCGTGCAGGTGCCGATCGCGGGCCTGAAGGCGAAGAACGGCATCATCGGCGTCTGGTCGTCCGTCGACCGGCGCAAGGTCACCACGCGGTCGACCTCCGGCGCCCGCTCGTCCGGGGCGTGGATCCAGGTCGATCGGCTTGCCAACCCACTCGTCAACGAGGTGGTCATCCCGACGGGCCTCAAGGACCAGTGGAACGGGCTCGTGCCATGGAAGGAGGGGCGCTTCCGTCAGTACTACGACTCGCCCATCCTCGCAGCGGTCATCAACAAGCTGTACAAGCTCGGCGCTCCGGAGCACGACCGCGACGACCTCGTCGCGGTGCTGCTCACGGGAGTTCCGAATCTCAACTTCACGAGCCCACGGCTCGCGGAGCTCCTGCGGCTCAACCTGAACATCCCGGTGACGAAGGATCCGAACCGGCTCGGTGTGCTTGCAGGCGACAACCAGGGCTGGCCGAACGGCCGGCGGCTCGGTGACGACGTCATCGACATCGCGGAGCAGGCGGTGGGCGGCTTCCTGAAGGGGACGAAGCTCCCGCTCGGTGACGGCGTGAACGCCGACGATCGCCGGCTGCTCCCGTCGTTCCCGTACATCGCCGATCCCCAGGCGGGGTTCGACAACACGAAGGGCAAGTAGCGAACGGCGCGATGGGGTCGGGTGCAGGCGGCCCGGCCCCATCGAACCGTTCCGTGGCAGTCGGCGAACAACGCACGTGAAGCGTCTTGCCGCTGTCGCAGCCGCCGTGCTCGGTCTCCTCGTGGCGCCGACCGCCGCGAGCGCGCACCCGCTCGGCAACTTCACGATCAACCACTACGCCGGGATCGAGGTCGCCGGCAGCGACGTCTATGTCCGGTACGCGCTGGACGTCGCAGAGATCCCGACCTACCAGATGGGCGCGGATCTCCGTCGGCCGGGGTACCCGGCTGCGCTCGCGGAAGGACCTCGAGCTGACGTTGGACGGACGCCGCGTCCCGCTACGCGTGGTCGCCCACCGCGTGTCGACGCGTCCCGGCGCAGGCGGGCTGAGGACGCTCCGGCTCGACGTCGTGTACCGGGCCGAGGGGCACGGAACGGCGCTGGCGTTCAACGACGGATCGTTCCGGGGAAGGATCGGGTGGCGGGAGGTCACCGTCAGCGCACGTGACGGGGGACGCGTCCTCGAGTCGGACGTCGCGACGACGAGCGCGAGCGATCAGCTCCGCAAGTACCCGACAGACCTGCTCCGCTCGCCGCTCGACGTCTCGTCGGCTGCGGCGACGGTCGACCTCGGCTCGACCCCGGGCTCTGCTCCGACACTCGAAGGCGCCGTTGCGACGGCGCATCCGCGCGGCGGGTTTGCCGCGCTCATCGAGCAGGGCGAGCTCTCCGTCGGCGTGCTGCTCCTGTCGCTCCTCGTCGCCGCGTTCTGGGGTGCAGCGCATGCCCTGACACCCGGTCACGGGAAGGCGATGGTCGCGGCCTACCTCGTCGGGACGAAAGGGACGCCGCGACACGCGCTCCTACTGGGCGGAACGGTCACCGTCGCCCATACGGCGGGAGTGTTCGCGCTCGGCTTCGTGACGCTCGGGCTCTCCGCGTTCATCGTCCCCGAGGTGCTCTACCCATGGCTCACTCTCGTCTCGGGCGTCCTCGTCGTGGTCGTCGGCGCCTCCGTTCTCCGGCAGCGACTCCGCTCTCGAAGTCCCGGCCATCATCATCACGACGGCCGGCACCACGACCATGGCGAGGACGGCCACGCTCATGTGCCGAACCACGTGCACCACGAGCACGCCGACGACACGCTGACCTCGAAGGGGATCCTCGGCGTCGGCGTCGCAGCTGGGCTGCTGCCGTGCCCGTCGGCGCTCGTCGTCCTCCTGTCGGCGATCGCTCTTCATCGGATCGGTCTCGGCCTCGCCCTGATCGTGGCGTTCAGCCTCGGCCTCGCGACCACGATCACAGCGATCGGCCTCGTTGCCGTGCTCGCCCGCCGCACTTTCGGCAGGCTCTCACTCGAGGGTCCGGTCGTGCGTGCCCTCCCCGCCGCGAGCGCCGCGCTCATCCTCGTCGTGGGTCTCGTCATCACGGCGCGCGCGCTCCCGGGCGTCGTCTGAACCGGTCCGGGGCGGGAGGCGAACCAGACGCGTGTTCGGACTCGACGATTGGATCGCGGGGCTCTCCAACGGTGCATCGATCGGCGTCGTCCTGCTCGTCGCGGTGCTGCTCGGCCTCCGGCACGCGACGGACCCCGATCACATGGCGGCCATGACGACTCTCGTCGCGTCCGGCCGCGAGCGGGCTGCACGCTCCGCAGCGCGGCTCGGTGCATGGTGGGGGCTGGGGCACGCTACGACGCTCGTCCTCTTCGGGATCCCGATCCTGCTCGCCCAGCGCTACCTGCCCGAGCGGATGCAGCAGGGCGCCGAGACCGCTGTTGCCGCCCTGATCGTCTTCCTCGCCGTGCGGCTGCTCGTCCGCTGGCGACACGGTTACTTCGACTTCCATGCGCACCCGCACTCGGAGCGCGCCCACCGGCATGCGGTGCGGACTCCAGCGGGTGCCTTTGCCGTCGGCCTCGTGCATGGGATGGGCGGCAGCGCCGGCGTCGGCATCCTTCTGCTCGCAGCGATCCCGTCCGAGACGGTCGCGGTCGTCTCGCTCGTCCTCCTCGCGCTCTTCACCGCACTGTCGATGACCCTGGTCACCGTCGGCTTCGGTCTCACGCTCACGGCTCTCCCCGTCGCAGCCGCGTCCACCAGGGTGATTCCGGCGCTCGGCGCGCTGAGCTTCGCGTTCGGCCTCTGGTACGCGGCCGCGGCGTGGTCGCTGGCGCCGTACCCGTTCTAGCCTCCCCGCGAGGATCGAGACGGCCACAAGGTCTTGCCGCGCACATTGGCTCTCGCCGAGCGCCGGGCTCTCGACGTTCCTACCCGAATGTGAATGCGTATCCCTCGAGCCCGGGTGAGAAGCGGAGCTCGAGCAACCCTCGCGTGACGCCCGAAAAACGCGCAATCGTGTAGAGCCGTGGCGTCCCTGAGACGACGACGGTCCTTGTCGGCCTCCCGTCGACGAACGCACGCACCTGGCCGGATCCAGCGAGGACGAGGTACACGTCACGCGCCTGGAACTGGAGACGAAGCCGCGCATTCGAGCCCGCGACGATCCGCGAGGGCTCGACCGTCCAGCGCCCGGCGTAGGCCAGGAAGTCCTGCGGGATGCGCGAAGGGAACCGGTAGTCCGACTCGCGATCGAACGCCGCGCTCCCGTTCGCGAAGCGGTCGAGACGCTCGTAGCCGAGGTACGACTCGGGCGTCGTGATCTCGTTGGGCGTGGCATCGGCCACGGATGTCTGCGCGACGTGCACGTTCTCTCCGAGTAGCCGGCGAATGGCGGTCTCCGTCTCGCCGTACGAGCCTTCGCCGTAGTGCTCGTGACGGATGCGCCCCGATCTGTCGATCAGGTACTCCGCCGGCCAGTAGTCGTTCGAATACGCGCGCCAGGTCGCGAAGTCGTTGTCGAGAGCGACGGGGTAGCGGACGCCCAGCCGCTCGACCGCCGAGCGCACGTTGCCGGGAACGCGCTCGAAGGCGAACTCCGGACTGTGGACGCCGACGATGGTGAGCCCGGCCTTGCGATAGGCGGCGTCCCACGCCTTCAGATGAGGGAGCGTGCGCAGGCAGTTGATGCACGAGTACGTCCAGAAGTCGACGAGAACGACTCTCCCGCGCAGCGCAGCGAGCGACAGTGGCGCACCGTTCGGGGTGTTGAGCCACTGCGTGATGCCGCGGAAGTCGGGGGCGCCGGCCTTGCTCCCTGCCGGCACGGCCGCCGCCGCCCCTGCATCGCTGAGCTTGTCGAGCTCTGTTCGCGCCGCCGAGCTTCCCTCGACTCGGTCCTGGAGTGCCGCGGTGTAGCCGGGAACTGCGGTGGTGAAGCGCTCGATCGACGCCGAACGCGATAGCGAGCGCGGTCGCGGCAATGACGACGCCCGCAACCTTTCGAGCCGCCGCCGCGTGCGAGCGCACGATCTTCATTCCCGAGCCGAGTCGCTGTCCTCCGATCGCGATCGCGAGCATCGGGATCGCAGCGCCGATCGCGTACGCGGTCGTCACGAGGACGATGCGGAAGCCGATCTCACCACTGGCGGCCAGCGCAGTCACCGCCGCGAGCACGGGCCCCGCGCACGGAACGAAGACGAGGCCGACGCTGAGCCCCACCACGAAGCCGTTCGAGTCTTGACCGACTCGCCGCCGCGTCAGGAACAGAAACGGGCGCTCCAGGATCCAGGCGACGCGTTGCGACAGAAGGCTCGCGGCGAGGACCAGCAGGGCGACGATCGCGATCGTGCGCAGGAGGTCGGCCGGGAGCCCGAGCGCGCTGAGCAGAGCTGCGCCGACGAGCGTGAACGTCGTGAACGACACGACGAGGCCGGCGACGATCGCATACGGCCGTCGGCGATCGGTGCTCGCCGCGCTTCCCGCGAGAACGATCGGGAGTACCGGCAGGACGCAGGGTGAGATCGCCGTGATGACCCCTGCGAGAAACGCGACGCCGAGCAGGACAAGCACACCCGAAGCGTAGGGTCCGTGCTCTAACCGGGGTGTGAAATCAGTTCGCAGCGCACGCGATAGGCTGCTCGGCCGTGGAGACGCTGCTGACGCTGGACGACGCCGAGCGCCTCGCCGAGGAAGCGACGACCCCGGAGGCGTGGAGCTATATCGTCGGCGGCGCCGGCGACGAGCGAACGCTGCGCTGGAACCGAGAGGCGTTCTCCCGGTACCGGCTGCGGCCCCGCGTGCTCGTCGACGTCTCTTCGGTCACGACCGAGACGACCGTGCTCGGAACGCCAGTGTCGATGCCCGTGCTGGTGGCGCCGATGGCGTTCCACCAGATCGCGCACGAGGAGGGAGAGCTCGCGACGGCGAAGGGTGCCGCTGCGGCCGGCGCGCTGATGTGCGTCTCCACCGTTGCGACCGCGACGCCGCGCGACATCGCTGAAGCGGCTCCTGGAGCGCCGCGCTGGCTCCAGATCTATGTGTTCCAGGACCGGGGCGTCAGCGACGAGGTGATCGCGCAGGCACTCGAGTCGGGCTTCACCGCGCTCGTCCTCACGGCCGATCTTCCCGTCTACGGGATCAGACACCGCGAGGCACGCACAGGCTTCGAGGCTCCCGAGGACGAAGTGCCCGCGATCGTGAGCGCCCGTGAGCGCAGAGGGGAGGGGGAGGGGCATCATTCGCTCGACCTCCTTGAAAGCAGCCTCGAGTGGGATTACGTCGCCGAGCTCGTCGAGCGCTGGAAGGTGCCCGTGCTGGTGAAGGGGCTGGTCACGGCGGAGGACGCAATCCTCGCCTGCGAGCACGGCGCCGCCGGCGTCGTCGTCTCGAACCATGGGGGTCGCCAGCTCGACGGTGCGATCGCGTCGCTCGAGGCGCTTCCCGAGGTCGTCGCTGCGGTCGGCGACCGTGCGGAGGTGTACCTCGACGGCGGCGTGCGTCGAGGCCCCGACGTCGCGATGGCGCTCGCGCTGGGCGCCCGCGCGGTTCTCGTCGGCCGGCCGGTGATGTACGGGCTCGCATTGGGGGGAGCGAAGGGCGTGGAGCAGGTGCTCGAGATCCTGCGCGAGGAGACGGAGAACGCCCTCGCGCTCCTCGGCTGCTGCTCGCCGGCCGAGGTGACCGCAGGTCACATCAAGCCGGCCTAG
>CAVZNK010000023.1:0-17836 GCA_963776555.1 uncultured Gaiellaceae bacterium
CGCACCGACCACGATAAGGCTGTTCTTGACGACGTCCCAGAAGTACGGCCGCGCGATGGCGTCACGGAAGTGCTGGAGCGTGGGGTGCGTCGAGAACCAGGTCGGCGTGAAGGAGTTGATCTCGGTGTCCGGCTTGAACGCCGTGGAGATCATCCAGAACACCGGGAAGACGAGGACGACGAAGACGGCGAGCCCGACCACATTCCAGGCGATCCGCTTCAGCCGACGACGGCGCTGGCGGCTGATGGTCGCCGCCCGTGGAACCACCTCGGGACGCGGGCGCGCGACGACTTCTGTCGCCAAGGTCACCGTGCCGCCTCGCCCATCTTCACCATCCGGCGGACGTAGAAGACGCTCATCGTCGCCACCATCAGGAGCATGAGCAGCGAGATCGCGGCGCCGCGGCCGAAGTCGGAGTGCGCGTACCCCTCGATGAAGACGTACACGCCCATGAGGTAGTTCGACGTGTCGACGTGCGACGACCCGATCAGCAGGTACGGCTGAGTGAAGACGCCGAAGTCCCAGATGATCGACAGGCTCGTGAGGATGAGGAAGATCGGTTTGAGGATCGGATAGGTGACGTCGCGAAACACGCGAAGCGGGCTCGCGCCGTCGATCTCCGCAGCCTCGACGAGCTCGCGCGGCACCTGAGCGAGCCCTGCGTAGACCGTGATCGTTACGAACGGGATCGCGCCCCAGACGATGAGCAGCGCCACCATGGCGAGCTTCCAGAACGTCGTTGCGTACCAGTCGTGCTGCGAGTAGTCACCGACGTGGAGCTGCGTGAGGACGTGATTGAGGATGCCGTTCTGGAAGTTCGTCATCCAGAACCAGACCTGTACGGCAACGACGGCAGGCATCGACCAGACCAGGACGAGCCCGGCGGTCAGGAGGACCCGGACGACAGCGGAAACGCGGATGAGCAGGAACGCGATGAGCGTCCCGAGACCGATCGTGAGGACCACGTTCGCCGCGGTGAAGATCACCGTCCGGAGAAGCGTGCGCCAGAAGATCTCGTCGCGGAGGACGGACGAGTAGTTGTCGAGGCCGATCCAAACGCCCTTCCGCTGGATCAGCTCAGCCAGCCCGTACTGCTGAAACGAGAGCGTGGCGAGCTTGTAAAGGGGATATCCGAGGATCGCCGTGATCACGACGACCACCGGCAGGATCAGGAGATACGGAACCGATGCCTGTGCGAGCCGCCTGGCGCGAGGCGGTCGCCGCCGAGACCGGTGGGCTGAGGTCTCGGCGGCGACCGACATTCCTAGCGACCCTACTGATTCAGCGTGAACGTGATGTTGTCGCTCGCAACGGATGCCGCGTCCTTGATGGACGACTTTCCGGTGAGGATCCGCTGGAGCATCGTGCGGAGAACGTTGCCGTTCTCGACGTTGATCCAGTTCTTCGACGTCGGAACGAACCAGCTCTTGCGGGCCGCGCGCTCGTTGACGCTGTTACCCAGCAGGCTGGTGGTGTTCGGGATGTTCCCCTTCGCGCGGAGTGCGCTCATCGACGCGTTGTCGGTGAAGGCGCTGATCCACGCTGCAGCCGCCGTGCGGTTCGCACCGATCGGAACGGCGAGGTCGGAGCCGCCGAGGAAGCCCGGGATCGGCTGGCCCTTGGTGTGACTCGGCATGACGAACTGCGCGACCTTGCTCTTGTAGTCGCCCACGCAGCAGGTGAACCACCCGGCACCGTAGGTCGACGCTGCGTTGCCCTGCGCAATCACGTCGTACGGTTGCGGGTGTGCCTCGTCCGTCGTCTTCGACGCGCGAGAGGCGGCGTCGAAGAAGCGCTTGTACGCGGCGAGCCCGGCGAGCGCCGCAGGCTTGTCGAGCGTGCCGACCCACTTGCCCTTCCGCGTGATCGCGATCTTCCCGCCGTAGTCCGCGACGAAGCTCATCGCGACGTACCAGTCGGTCCCGGCGATGTAGACGGGAGAGAACGACTTCGCGCTGTTCTTCGCCCCGATCTTCCGCGCCAGCGCGATGAACTCGTTCTGGCTCGTCGGGATCTTCGCGTTGACCTGCTTGAACAGGTCGGTCCGATAGGTGACAACACGCGATCCCGCGTAGTACGGGACGCCGTAGAGCTTGCCGCCGAAGCGACCGGAGGCGGCGAGACCCGCCAGCCAGGTGCTCTGGTTCGGGAAGGACAGACCAGAGCAGGTCCTGGAACGCCCCGGCCGCCATGTACTTCGTCATCTCCGTGTTCCCCATCTCGATGACGTCCGGCGCAGTTGCCGCCCGCGAGCGTCGCGTCGAACTTCGAGAGGTGGGTGCCCCACGTCTGGTACTGGACGTCGACGTTCCAGCCCGGATTCTGGGCCTTGAACTGAGCGTTGGCAGCGGCCACGACTTCAGGCCAACCCGACTGCGCGTCGACCTGCAGCCAGACCGTCAGGGTGTTCGCGGCACTCCCACCCGACGCGCCAGAGACACCGACAGCTACGACCGAAAGCACGGCGACGAGCGCAGCTGCGGCAAAAATACGTACGTTCATTCGCATCTCCCGCGGCATCTGGGCGCTCGAGCAGACCGATCTAGGAGGCGTGGCAGTGCCCCTTCCGAGCACCCAAGTGGTTTGTACCAATCTGCCACGGTCGGGAGGGTTCCACATCTTCGAGCGCCTGTCAAGGCCCTATCGACCAACTGTTGCGTTGTAAAGGCCTGCTCATAAGGTCGTCCGCGAAGACGGCGCTTGGGACCGGTTGGTACTAACCACGCTTTGCTGCACGAGCCGGCCGCCGGCCGTCGGTCCGCGTCCGCCGGCGGTCCGGCGGGATCGAAAGGGCCGTGATCAGACGGTACCTGTCGCCCCTGTAGATCGACTCGACGAACTCGACGATCTCACCCTCCTCCGAGTGCGTGACGCGCTCGAAGCGGAACGCCGGCGAATGCAGCGGCACGCCGAGGGCGCGCGACTCGTCCTCGTCGGTGACCGTCGGCTCGATCGTCTGCTCGCCTCCGACGACCACGATCCCATAGCGATCGTGGAGGAGCTCGTAGAACGACCGCTCCTCCAGGTCGCGCGCCGTCAAGCCCGGGACGCGCGACGCTCGGATGTGCACCGTCTCGATCGCCATGCTCTCGCCGTCCGCAAGCCTGAGCCGTTCTGCGACGAGCACGGGCTCCGACGGCGAGACGTGCAGCAGGCGCCCCAGGCGAGCGCCGGCCATCACGGTGCGCAGGTCGAGCGTCTCGCTCGCAGGGCTCAACCCGCGGCTCCGCATGTCGTCGGTGAACGAGGTCATCGTGAGCTCCTGCGCGATCTTCGGCTCGCTCACGAATGTGCCGGACCCGTGTCGCCGGACGAGGTGCCCCTCACGCACGAGATCGTCGAGCGCGGCGCGCACGGTCAGCCTCGAGACGCCGAAGTCCGCGCTCAGCTGCCGCTCCGACGGGATCGCCTCGCCGACCGCGAGCGGCTCGATGAGGTCGAGCACGAGATCGCGCGTCTCCGCCTGCTTCGTCACGCGGGTCATCGTAACCGAGACCCGGGACTGGTCAATACCAGGACGTCGGAGTCAGAGCGTGACCGGGGACGCCGGCCGCGCTTCGGCGAGGCGGGCGGCGTCGAGCAACGACAGGCCCGAGTCCGCGTCGAAGAAGTGGAAGCGCGACGGGTCGACCGAGAGCCGGACGGCGTCCCCCACTCGCGCTCGCGTGCGGGGATCCACGCGAGCGTTGAGGAGCGACCCGCGGTCGGTCACGAGATCTGTCGCCTCATCCGCATCGTCCTCGAGCCCCGCGGCGACGCGGGAAGCGTCCACGCGGAAGAACACATGTGCGTCGGAGCCGAGCTCCTCGAGCACGACCACCTCGGTGTCGATCGCGGGCAGATCGGGCGAGGCGAAGGCGGCATCCTCGAACGTCTCCGGACGGATGCCGAGGATTACGCGGCCGGCTTCCCGACCCGGCCTCCGGTCGGCCGCGAGCGGGATGCGGAACTGGCCGAGCACGACCTCGCCGCCTTCGATCCGGGCGTCGACGAGGTTCATCGCCGGCGAACCGATGAACCCGGCGACGAAGAGATCGCGCGGGTGCTCGTAGAGAGTCTGCGGCGTGTCGACTTGCAGCATGTGGCCGTCCCGCATGACCGCGACGCGCTGGCCCAGCGTCATCGCTTCCACCTGGTCGTGCGTGACGTAGACGGTGGTGACGCCGAGCTGCTGGTGGAGCTGCGCGAGCGACGCGCGCATGCCGACGCGGAGCTTCGCGTCGAGATTCGAGAGGGGCTCGTCCATCAGGAACGCCTGCGGCTGGCGCACGATCGCGCGCCCCATCGCGACCCGTTGTCGCTGACCGCCCGAGAGCTGCGCCGGTTTGCGCTCGAGGAGCTCCGCGAGGTCGAGCAGCTTCGCGATCTCGTCCACGCGTGCCCGGATCTCGGACTTCGGCATCCGGCGCACCTTCAGCCCGTACCCGAGGTTCTGGCGGACACTCATGTGCGGGTACAGCGCGTAGCTCTGGAAGACCATCGCGATGTCGCGGTGGCGCGGCGCCAGGTCGGTGACATCCCGCCCGCCGATCGAGATCTCGCCCGCGGTCACCTCCTCGAGCCCCGCGATCGCGCGCAGCAACGTGGACTTGCCGCAGCCCGAGGGCCCGACCAGAGCGATGAACTCGCCGTCGCCGATCTCGAGCGAGACGTCGTCGATGGCGACGACGTCGCCGGAGAACACCTTGCTGATGTTCCGAAGCTCGATCTCCGCCATGGGCCCGCCTATGGATACCACATCTTCAAGACAATTGGTATTGACCACCGGCGGGTGCACGACGTAGACTCGCGCGATGGTCGAGGACGTCCTGATCACCGAAGCCGGGGGCGACCCCGGCGCCGGCTACGAGAGCCAGCCGACGCTCGACCTCGTCGAGCGGATGAATGCGGCCGACGCCACCGTTGCGACGGCAGTCGCGGCCGCGGCGCCGGCAATTGCGGAGACGGTCGACGCAGTCGCCGCACGCCTCCGCATAGGCGGCCGGCTCGTCTACGTCGGAGCCGGCTCCTCCGGGCTCATGGCTGCCCTCGATGCCTCCGAGTGCGAGGCGACCTTCTCCACGGCCCCCGGCCAGGTGCTCGCGCTCGTCGCGGGCAGCCCGTCTGCGCCGCCGATCGTCCAGGCGGCCGCCGAGGACGACCGCGAAGCCGGAGTCGCCGATGTCGTGGGAATCGGGGCCGGGCCGGATGATGCCGTCGTCGGCATCAGCGCGAGCGGATCGACGCCGTACGTGCTCGGCGCGCTCGAGGCCGCGGGCAGCGCCGGCGCCCTCACCGCCTGCGTCGTCTCGAGCGCCGGCTCGGAGCTCGGGTCGATCGCCGACCACGAGATCGTCGTCGTGGTCGGGCCGGAGTTCATCGCCGGTTCGACGCGCCTGAAGGCGGGCACCGCGCAGAAGCTCGTGCTCAACACGATCTCGACCGTCTCGATGATCCGGCTCGGCAAGACCTACGGCAACCTCATGGTCGACGTCGTCGCCGCGAACGAGAAGCTCGCCGAGCGCGTACGACGTATCGTCGCGGCCGCGACGGGTGCCTCGACGGCGGAGATCGACTCCGCGCTCGCCGACGCGGACGGGGACGCTCGCGTGGCCATCGTCTCGCTCGTCGCCGGCATCGACGCCGAGGCGGCACGGAAGCGTCTCGACGCCTCCGACCGCAGCATCGCCCGCGCGCTCGAGGAGTCGTCGTGAGGCTCGGGGTCGAGGCCGCTCTCGTCGACGGCACGCTCGTCCCGGGCGACGTCGAGATCCTCGGCGAACGCGTGGCCGGCGTCGGGCTCTCCTCCCCCAACGGGCGCGGGATCGCAGCTCCGGGCTTCGTCGACCTGCAGGTCAACGGCTTCGGCGGAGTCGACTTCCTGTCAGCGGACGCCGAGGGCTACCGGCAGGCCGGCGAGGCGCTGCTCGAGACCGGCGTGACCGCATACCTCCCCACCTTCATCACGTCTCCCGAGGAGCAGCTCCTCGCCGCCCTCCGCGAGGTTCCTTCGGGAGGAGACGGGCCTCGCGTCCTGGGTGCGCATCTCGAAGGGCCGTTCCTGTCGGCCCTGCGTCTGGGCATCCACTCGGCGGACGCACGACGGAATCCGGACGTCGACCTCCTCGAGCGACTCCTGGACGCGGGGCCCGTCCGACTCGTGACGCTTGCGCCCGAGTTGCCGGGCGCGACGAAGGTGATCGAGCGGCTCCTGCGGCGCGAGATCGCGATCTCCTGTGGCCACTCGGACGCGAGCGCCGAGCAGGCGAACGCCGCGTTCGACCTCGGCGTGCGCAGCGTGACGCATCTGTTCAACGCCATGCGCCCGTTCCACCACCGCGATCCGGGGATCGTCGGGGCGGCGCTGGCGCGGCGCGACGTCGTCGTCCAGCTGATCCTCGACTGGATCCACGTCGCCCCCGTGGCAGCCGCGATGGTCTGGCAGGCCGCACAGGGCCGAATCGCGCTCGTGACCGACTCGGTTGCCGGGGCCGGCGTCGACGACGGCGCGTATCGCCTCGGCGAGCTCGACGTCGAGATCCGCGACGGCGTCGCCCGTGGCCCGACCGGGGCGCTGGCGGGCAGCACCCTCACGATGATCGAGGCTGTCCGCAACCTCCACTCGCTGGGCGTGCCGCTCGAGGACGCCGTCGGAGCTGCCACGGACGTCCCCGCGCGCGTGCTCCGTCTCCCGGCGATCGGGCGGCTTGGGGTAGGAACCCCCGCCGACATCGTGGTCCTGACGGAAGAGCTCGAGATCGAGCGTGTGCTCGTCGAGGGACGTGCGCGTGTCGTCGGCTGAACCCGTAGCTGCCGCGAGCGAGCCGGGCTCACGGTTCCTGGAGGAGATCCGCGAGCAGCCGGACGCGCTACTGCGCCTGCTCGCCGACGACGCGGAGTTCGCGAAGGTCGCTGCCGAGATCCACGAGCGCGGCGCGACGACGATCCGCATGGTCGGTCACGGCTCGTCCGACAACGCCGCCTCGTACGGCGTCTACGCGTTCGGCCTCCTCCCGCACTGGACGTCCCTCCGCGACTCGATCTCGCTGACCGTCTACTACGACGCGGAGCTCGACATGTCGGGCTGCACAGCCCTGGCCCTCTCGCAGTCCGGACGCACACCGGACGTCGTCGAGTACGCGCGACGGGCGAAGCGGCGAGGGGCGTACGTCGTTGCATTCACGAACGATGCGGCGTCCGAGCTCGCGAGCGAGGCCGACGCTGTCATCGCACTCCATGCCGGCCCCGAGCGCGCGGTCGCCGCGACGAAGACCTACATGAACCAGGTCGCGGCGCTCGGCCTCCTCGCCGCGCATGCGGCGGGACAGGGCGAGGCGTTCGCGGACGGCGTGCGCGCGACCGCCGCGGCGATGCGTTCCCTCGTCGACTCGACCGAGGAGCGCATCGCGAACGTCGCGATGCCCTTCGCCTACGCGGGCCGGATGTTCGTGGTCGGCCGCGGCGCGGAGTTCGCGACCGCGCGCGAGATCGCGCTCAAGCTCCTCGAGACCTGCCGTATCGCGGCCGAGCCGTTGACCGCCACCGACCTCGCCCATGGCCCGATCGCGGCGCTCGACTCGCTCTTCCCCGTATGGGCGATCGCCTCGGACGACCCGACACTGCCTGCAGTCGTGGAGGCGGTCGAACGAGCCCGTGAGGCCGGCGCGACGATCATCGCGAGCGGGAACGCGGCAGCGGCGATCGCGCATGCGGACTACGTGCTTCCGAGCCCGGCGGCTCCCTTCCCCCTCCTCGCACCGCTCCTCTCGATCGTGCCGGGGCAGCTCTTCGCCTCCGCGCTCGCACGCGCCCGCGGGCTCGATCCCGACGCTCCCCGCGGCCTGTCGAAGGTGACGCTCGCGCGTTAGTACGCGACGCGTCGGACCACTGCCTCGGGCCACGGTCACCGGGCCGAGGGGTGAAACAGCGGGACGACGGGCTCCCAGCCCACGCGCAGCACCTCGACGAGTGACGGCGGAGTGATCAGCGTGACGTTTTCCGAAGGCGTGCGACTGCGGCGCTCGGAGTAGCCGGCCGGCGTCCAGCGCAGGAGCTTCGACCCGACCACGAGCCACGGAATGTCGGACGTCCAGTACGAACGCTCCGTTCGGGAGATCCGCGAGTTGGGCTCGGTGCAGGCGACGTTCCTTCCCACCCGGAGCCATCCGCTCGGCGTGCAGCTGCTCGTCGATCCGATCGGCTCCGACCCGCCCGCGGATGGAGCTCCGACCAGATCTCGCCGAAGCGGACGTAGTCCTCGCGCCTGCAGAGCGCGCACGGACGATGCCCTGCTGCGAACGCGGTCGCCTCGTCGAGGAAGAAGAGCTCGGTGAACCGTCCGGGCTGGAGCAGTGCGCTCCTTCGCCAGCCTTTGAACTCGAGCCGGCAGGCGATCCAGCGCTTCACCGCGAAGCGTCGCCGGATGCGACCGTTCTCGTCGTGCAGACAGCCACGGTTGCCGTAGACGAGGCCTCGAGCGGGATCCGCGACCAGCTCGCTCAGCGGCGTCACCCGGTTCTGCAGAGGCATCTGCGCGAGGGTCTACGACCGATAACTCGACGATGGCTCGCGTGACTGCGCGGAGACCTTTTCCAGAATCGCCTCGAGGAGCCGCCCTGAGGAAAGGACGTGCTCCCGCGCGAGAACACGCGCGCCTTCCGGACTCTGTGCCGCGATCGCGTCGCGAATCGCGCGGTGCTGACGGTCGTTCTTGACGTACAGCTCGTCGAGGTCGGCCCCGGTCGCCCACACGGGCTTGACGAGGAACGTCCGCCGCGCGGCCTTGGCCATCCGCTCGATGAGGGGGACGTCCGCGGCGCGATAGATGACGTCGTGGAACGCGTGATTCTGGTGCAGCCAGTCGCGCGCGATCTCGAGGTCCTGGCGCCCCTCGTGGCTCATCTCGACGAGTCGCTCGGTCGCGCGATGGAAGCGCCGCTCGGCCCGCTCGAGCTCGGCGAGGTCGCCATCCGTCATCTTCGGCGTAGCGATCTCCGTCGCGAGGCTCTCGAGCTCGGCGCGCACCATGAACGCCTCGCGGATCTCGTCGCGAGAGAGCATGCGCACGCGTACGCCCCGGTTGGGCTCGAAGGTGACGAGCCCCAGAGCAGCCAGGCGCCGCAGAGCTTCGCGCACCGGCGTGCGACTCACCTGGAACTGCTCCGACAGGTGCTCCTGGCGGAGCGTGCTCCCGGGCGGGATCTCGCCCGAGACGATCGCCTCCTCGAGCGCCAGGGCGATGTCGTCGGCCTTCGTCCCGTCCGACATCAGCCCTCGTCGCGGATCAGCTGCGCGTACGCCGTGAGCGTCAGGAAGTCCACGTAGACCTCGTGCAGCGCCACCCGCTCGAACACCTCCTGCGCCTCGCGATACACGGGGTCGGCCGGGAGCTCCGCCATGACCTCGCCGATGACCCGCTCCACCTCGGCGCGCTGGACGCGTCCGTGGCGGATCCACTGCCAGATCTGCGAACGGGAGATCTCGGCGGTCGCGGCATCCTCCATGAGGTTGTCGATCGCCGCGGCGCCCACCCCCTGGAGCCAGGCCGCGATGTAGCGGATCCCCACCGAGACGTTCGCCCGGACACCCGCTTCCGTGATCTCGCCGGGCGTGGCAGCAACGTCGAGGAGGTCGGCAGCCCGGGTCGCGACGTCGTCGCGCAAGCGGTCGAGCTGGTTCGGCCGCTCCCCGAGCACCGCATCGAACTCCGCTTTCGCGGCCGGGACGAGGTCGGGATGCGCGACCCACGTCCCGTCGAAGCCGTCTCCGGACTCCCGCGCCTTGTCCTCGCGGACGCGCGCGAGCGCGATCTCGTTGACCTCGGGGTCGCGCCGGCTCGGGATGAACGCGGCCATGCCGCCGATCGCGTGCGCTCCACGCCGGTGACACGTCTTCACGAGCAGCTCCGTGTACGCGCGCATGAACGGAACGGTCATCGTCACCTGGGCGCGGTCGGGGAGCACGAACTCCGGACGTTCACGGAACTTCTTGATCACCGAGAAGATGTAGTCCCAGCGCCCCGCGTTCAGGCCAGCCGAGTGCTCGCGCAGCTCGTACAGGATCTCGTCCATCTCGAACGCGGCGAGGATCGTTTCGATGAGGACGGTCGCCTTGATCGTCCCGCGCGGGATCCCGACCCGGTCCTGCGCGAAGCAGAAGACGTCGTTCCAGAGGCGAGCCTCGAGATGGCTCTCGAGCTTGGGGAGGTAGAAGTACGGCCCCGTCCCGCGCTCGAGCAGCCGCTCGGCGTTGCGGTGGAGGTACACCCCGAAGTCGAAGAGCCCGGCGGAGACGTGCTTGCCGTCGACCTCGACGTGACGCTCCTGCAGGTGCCAACCGCGCGGCCGGACGAGGAGAACGGCGACCTCGTCGTTCAGCTCGTACCGCTTCTCGCCCTGCTCGAGCGAGATCGTCCGCTCGATCGCGTCCGTGAGGTTCTGCTGACCGCCGACGACGTTCTCCCACGTGGGCGAGTTCGCGTCCTCGAAGTCGGCCATGTAGACGCGCGCGCCCGAGTTGAAGGCGTTGATCACCATCTTGCGATCGCCGGCCGGGCCGGTGATCTCCACGCGCCGGTCCTGGAGATCGGCAGGCACCGGTGCGACGCGCCAGTCGCCGTCGCGAATCGGTCGCGTCGACTCGAGGAAATCGGGAAGCTCGCCGTCCCGGATGCGCTCCTGGCGCTCGGCACGAGCACGGAGGAGCTCCTCCCGGCGGCCGGCGAACTCGCGCTCGAGCGCGACGACGAGCTCGAGCGCCTCCGCCGTGAGGACGCCGGCCTCGTCGGGCGCCGAGACGATGAGGTCTGTGGTGGTCACGCGGTCGGCGTCGCCTCGAACTGCGCCTCTTCGGTCGAGCCCCTGAGTGCCAGCGTGGAGCTCTCGCCTCCGCTCACGGCCTCCAGCACGGCGTCGAAGTAGCCGGCGCCGACCTCTCGTTGGTGGCGTGTCGCCGTGTACCCGTGCGCCTCGTTCGCGAACTCGCCTTGCTGGAGCCGGACGTATGCGCTCATGCCCTCCGCCGCATAGCCGCGCGCGAGGTCGAACATCGAGTTGCACACCGCGTGGAAGCCCGCGAGGGTCACGAACTGGAACTTGTAACCCATCGCGGCCAGCTCGCGCTGGAACGAGGCGATGGTCGCGTCGTCGAGGTGCTTCTTCCAGTTGAACGACGGCGAGCAGTTGTAGGCGAGGAGCTTGCCGGGGAACCGCGCGTGCACCGACTCCGCGAACCGTGCAGCCTCGTCGAGATCGGGCGTCGACGTCTCGCACCAGAGGACGTCGGCGTACGGCGCGTACGCGAGCGCACGGGCGATCGGGGCCTCGATGCCGGGCCGAATGCGGAAGAAGCCCTCGGAGGTCCGCTCGCCCGTGATGAACTCTCGGTCTCGCTCGTCCACGTCGCTCGTCAGGAGCGTCGCCGAGCGCGCGTCGGTGCGCGCGACGAGAACCGTGGGGACATCGAGGACATCCGCGGCGAGCCTCGCGGCGACGAGCGTCCGAACGAACTGGCTCGTGGGGACGAGGACCTTGCCGCCGAGGTGACCGCACTTCTTCTCGGAGGACAGCTGATCCTCGAAGTGGACTCCCGCGGCGCCGGCCTCGATGAACGCCTTCATCAGCTCGAAAGCGTTCAGCGGGCCACCGAACCCGGCCTCGGCATCCGCGACGATGGGCGCAAGCCAGTACGTCCCGTTCGTGCCTTCGGCCGAGTCGATCTGGTCGGCGCGGAGGAGCGCGCTACACAGCCGGTGAACGAGTGCCGGCGCGCTGTTCGCCGGATAGAGGCTCTGGTCGGGGTACGTGTGTCCCGCGAGGTTGGCGTCGGCTGCCACCTGCCAGCCGGACACGTAGATCGCCTTCAATCCCGCCTTGACCATCTGCACGGCTTGCGCTCCCGTCATCGCCCCCAGCGCCGCGACGTACTCCTCCTCGTGCAGCAGCTGCCACAGGCGCTCGGCACCGAGCCGGGCAAGCGTGTGCTCGATGCGGAAGCGGCCGCGGATGCGCTCCACGTCGTCATGTGCGTAGGGCCTCTCCACTCCCGTCCAGCGGCCATTCAGCTCGCCTCCGCTCATCTCGCGCCTCCCGCCTCGATCGTGTGCGCCCGGAACAGCATTTCGGATCCTAAATACCCGAATTTCTGCCGTCAAACGCCAATTAGTGCCTATATTGCATCCAACCAGAGTAGGACTGGATCTGGACGGCGGCGTGTTCGGGGTGATGGAGCAGGGCTCTAGACTGCACTCGTGGTTCTGACCGCGTTCCTGATCGGGCTCGTGCTCGGACTCGTCGGCCTCTTCGTCGTGGTGATCAGGGGGTTCGCGCTCTGGAGGCAGGGGAAGCGCACCGGAGGTGCGATCACGGACGAGCTCGCGCTGTTCGAGGAGCGAACCGCACGGACGGAGGAGCTCCTGGCCGAGGCGGAGCGTGCGAGCGGCGATCTCCAGGCCGCGATCGAGCGCCTGCGCATCTCTCGGGCGCGCCTCGACGTGCTCCTTGCGTCGCTCGACGCGGCGCAGCGGCGGACGCGCTGGCTGCGCGTCTTCCTCCCGAGCCGATGACGCGCGTCGCAGCGGTCGACCTCGGGACGAACTCGACCCGGCTCCTCGTCGCGGACGTCGACGGGGAGCAGCTCGAGGAGATCTCGCGCCGTCTGACGATCACGCGGCTCGGCGAGGGCGTCGACGGCCGGCGTCGCCTCCTCCCCGTCCCCATCACGCGCGTGAGGAACTGCCTCATCGAGTATCGGCGGGAGCTGGAAGGGCTCGGCGCCGAGCGAACGCTCGCGATCGCGACGAGCGCTGTCCGCGACGCGGAGAACGGCGAGGCGTTCCTCGGCGAGATCGAGTGGAGCTACGGGTTCACGACGCAGCTGCTCGCCGGGACCGAAGAGGCCGCGATGATGATCCGGGGCGTCACCGCCGGCCGGCCCGCGCTCGACGACGTTCTCGTCGTCGACATCGGGGGCGGATCGACGGAGCTCGTGCACGCGCAGGCGGGGGAAGTCGCCTTCTCGACGAGCCTCGATGTCGGCTGCGTCCGGCTCACGGAGCGCTTCCTCGGCTCCGATCCGCCGTCGCGGCCGGAGCTCGCCGCGGCGGGCGCGTACGTCCGCTCGCTCCTGCCCGAGATCGAGGCGACGAGCGCGATCGGAGTCGCGGGCACGATCACGACGCTCGCAACTCTCGACCTGGGCGATGCCGACTACGACCCCGCTCGCACGCACGGCCACCGTCTCCCGCTCGCGTCCGTCGAGGCGCAGCTCGAGCGGCTCGCATCCATGACGACCGAGGAGCGCGTCGGCGTGCCCGGGATCGAGCCCGGCCGCGCGCCGGTCATCGTCGCCGGGATCGTCGTGCTGCGGGAAGTGCTGCGCATGTACGGGCTCGCGGAGATCGAGGTCTCCGAGCGGGACGTCCTCCACGGCGCCGCCTTCGCGGCGGCAGAGCTGCCCGAGCCGGAAGAAGGCGCGGCTCCGCCCGGCGCCTACACGTGCTGTTGAGCCGCTAGGCGGCGCGCGCGAGCACTGGACGCGCGCCGAGCCCTACGAAGATCTTCTCCGCCTCGCCAGCAGCGCCTGCGTCGCCACAACGGCCGAGGCCGAGGAGTGCGTAGCCGCGCTCGAGGACACTGCCGTAAGCACCCCAGCGTTCCGCCGCCTCCCGATACCCGCGGGCTGCCTCCTCCAGATCGCCTCGTGCCTCGCGAAGGATGGCTGCGGCTGTCGTGGCAGCGCAGTCGTCCCAACCAGGGCCGACCCGCGAATCGTCCACGAACAGCTCGCCGAGGTCGGGTCGACCGAGGGACACCGCGATCCTGAGCGGCTCGACGCGGCAGAACGACCGCCAAGCAGGTTGCCCGCGCGTCACGACTTCGAGCTCGTCGAGACGCGCCACCGCAGCCTCCACGTCCCCGACCGCCGAGGCGACGAGCGCGGCCACCGAGAGCCCGGGGACGACGACCTGCGGATCGCCGCTCCTGCGCGCCGCGGGGAGGAGCGCGGCCACCTGCGCCTCGGCGGCATCGACGTCGCCGCGGTGGACATGGATGCCGGCAAGCGGAAGTCGCGCGTATACTTCGAGTGGACCGGCGCTCCGCTCCAGCTCCCACGCGAGCACCTCTGCTGCCTCGGTGAGCGCTGCGTCCCACTCGCCCGCGTGGTAGAGGCATCTGAGGCGCTCGCCGCGCTGCCACATGGCGGGCCCGATGAGGCCGCGCTCGAGGGAGAAGGCGATCGCCTGCCCCAAGTCTCCCGGGCTTGGGTGAGACCGACGTACCACGCTTCCGCGTCACCGAGGTTGTTCATCGCGATCGCCGTGTCTCGGCCGAGCCCGAGTCGGAGCCCGAGGTCACGCGCCTCGCGCACGTCGTCGACGCAGCGGGCATCGCCCTGATAGCCGCGGACCGAGGCTCGCGCATGCAGAAGGGTCACGACGTTTTCGACACCCTGGCCGTCCGCGATCGCGAGGCCGTCGTCGAGCAGCTGCTGGGCCTCGTCGTAGCGTCCGGCGATGGCCTCGCTCAATGCCGCAGATCCGTAGGCTCGGACGAGCTCCGGACCGGGATGACGTGTGAGGACATCGATGGACCTGAGTGCCGTGTCACGCGTTCGTTCCATCTCGCCTCGCGACCATGCGGCCGAAGAGAGCCGCGTGAGCGCAACTCCAGCAGCGACCTCGTCCGTCTCCAGGAGCACTGGAATCGCCTCCTCGTAGGCGGCCATGGCCTCCTGGGCATGTCCTCGCGTGTGAGCGTGTGGGCGAGCTTCGCCTGCGCGGCCGCGCGCTCGGCCGGACGATCGTGCGCAAGCTCCACGGCACGCCGGAAGTAGCGCTCGGCCGCCTCGGCGATCGAGCTGCATGGCCCGGTCACCTGCCAGAACAAGAGCACGACGTAGGCTCTCTGCGACCTCGGGACGCTCCACTCCGGCGGCCCGAGCAAGGTCGTACGCCTCACCGTAGTGGTACGCCAGGATGCCCGCGTGGTCCTCGATCCGCTCGCCCGCAATCCCTTCGACCCACCGCGCAGCGCCCACATGCTTGTCTGCTCGTGGAGCACGTGGGATCTGCTGGTAGGCGACGTCCCGCATGAGCGCATGCCAGAAGGAGAGCTCGTCCTCGCCCTCGATCGAGGAAACGCGTACGGGACGGACGAACTCCCGGTGCACGAGCTCGTTCAGCTCGCGGCGCACGTCGTCGCGGGAACGTCCTTCGAGCGCTGCCAGTGCCCCCGTCCAGAACACACGGCCGACGACCGCCGCGTCGTGGAGCAGCGACTTCAACTCCGGTCGGAGCGTGTCGAGTCGAGCTGCGACGAGCGCGTGCACTGTCTCGGGCACGGCGACGTCGTCGACACCCTCGCGCTCCGCGAGCATGCGGGCGAACTGCTCGGCATAGAGTGGATTACCGCCCGTGCGCTCGAGGAGGAGCGTCTGCGTCTCGGCGGGGAGGACGCTGCGCTCGAGCAGGACTTGCAAGAGGCGACCCGCATCGTCCCGCGTAAGCGGCGACAGCGAGATCGTCGTCGCGTTGCGCTTCCCGCCTCCCCACGCCGGTCGACGCTCGAAGACCTCGGGTCTCGCCGTGCACAGGAGGAGGAGCGGCACCGGAGCGCTCCAGTCCAGGAGGTGCTCGAGGAAGTCGAGCAGCGCGTCGTCGGCCCAGTGGAGGTCCTCGACGACGAGCACGCACGGGTACCTCGCGCCCATCTCCTCGAGGAATCGCCGCCACGCGGTGAACGACTCCTCGCGGCTCGCGGCGACGCCGTCGCTCTCCGCGCCGACGAGCGGTGCCAGGCGCGCCTCCAACCATCTCGCCTCGTTCGTGTCCGGGAACGTTCCGGCGACGCTTTCGGCGAGTTTGCTGCGCGCACCGGCCGCGTCGTCCGACTCGAGGATCCCAGCTTCGGCCTTCACGATCTCCCCGAGCGCCCAGAAGGTGATGCCTTCGCCGTACGGGAGGCAGCGTCCGTGCCGCCACGTGACGAGATCGGGACGCTCGTCGAGCAGCTGTACGGAGCTCTGTCGCAAGACGACTCTTCCCGATACCAGGCTCCCCCACGACCGTTACCAGCTGTACTGACGACTCGCGCTCCGCGCGAAGGAACGTCTCGAGCAGGAGCGTTCGCTCGTGCTCACGGCCGACGAACGGGGTATGGGTTGCCGCCTCCGGCTGCCCGACGCGACTGCGGGCCTCCAGCGCACGCCAGGCCCGGATCGGCTCGGCCTTCCCCTTCGCTTCGACATCGTCATGCGCTGCATACGCAATGGCCCGCTCGGTGGTGTGCATCGTCGTCTCGTCGACGATGACGGCTCCCACCGGAGCCGCGGACTGGAGCCGCGCTGCCGTGTTCACGACGTCGCCCGTCACGATGCCCTCGCCCCGTTCGGGCCGGGCGCCCAGCGAGACGACAGTCTCGCCCGTCGTCACGGCAGCGCGGACCGCGATCTCGAGCCCGCCGTCGCGCAACTCCTCGATCGTGTCGAGGATCCGGAGCGCGGAGCGCACGGCACGTTCGGCGTCGTCCTCGTGCGCAACCGGCGCCCCGAACACGGCCATCACGGCGTCGCCGATGAACTTCTCGACGGTGCCTCCGAAGCGCTCCAGATCGGCCTTGACCCGTTCGTGGTATGCGCGCAGCATGGCGCGGACGTCCTCCGGGTCGGCTCGGTCGGACCGGCTCGTGAAGCCGACGAGGTCGACGAAGAGCACGGAGACGACCTTCCGCTCCTCCCCGACGGGAGCCGCAGCCTCGAGCGCGCTTCCACAGGCAAGGCAGAACCGCGCATGTCCGGGGTTCTCCTCGCCGCAGGAGGGGCAGGTGGCCACCACTGCGGATCTTCGCAGCGCGTCCCGTACGCGTCTACGCGGCCGGCGGCAAGGGCTCGTCCTCGTCCTCCGCCAACCGGCGCTGGAGGACGCTACGGGAGAGCACGCCGATGAGCCGGTGATGCTCGTCGACAACGGGGACGCGCTCAGCGTCCTCGGTCTCGAGGAAGCGGAACGCCACCTCGAGCGGGATGTCCGGGCCGAGCGTGAAGTGCGGAGACTCGGCGATCGCACGCAGCTCCGTCGTCGTCGGATCGAGGCCGCTCGCGACGATCTCGCGGACGAGCGTCTTTCGCGTCACGACGCCGACGAGCCGCTCCCCGTCCGTCACGTAGACGGCACGAACCTCGGGTCGCTGCAGCAGCTCCCCCGCCGCCTGGGCAGAGGCGTCGGCGGGCAGTTGCCCGGGGTTGGAGACCATTGCGTCGCGGACCGTGCTCATCGGCTCACGGGAAGATTCCGCGTGCCTGCAGGGCATCCGAGACCTCGCGGATCCCGGCGACCAGCGCGCCCGTGCGAAGCGGCACCTTACGGTCCTCGGCGAGATCCCAGACGCGGTCGAAGGCGTTCGAGAGCTTCTCGGCGAGCTTCGCGCGGATCTCGTCCCGGTTCCAGAACAGTCGACCGAGGTCCTGCACCCATTCGAAGTACGAGACCGTCACGCCGCCCGCGTTCGTGAGGACGTCCGGCAGCACCGGAATCCCGCGCTCCCAGAGGACGGCGTCGGCCTCGAGCGACGTCGGCCCGTTGGCCCCCTCGGCGATCATGCGTGCCCGCACGCGGGGCGCGTTGTCACCGGTCAGCTGATCCTCGCGGGCAGCGAGCACGAGGATGTCGCAGTCGAGCTCGAGAAGCTCCTCGTTCGACAGCCTCGTCCCCGCTGTGCACCCCTCGAGCGATCCGTTCTCGTGGGCGTAGGAGTGAAGCTCGGCGATGTCCAGCCCGGCCGCCGAGTGGAGACCGCCCGACATGTCCGAGACGGCGATCACGGTTGCCCCGAGGGCGTGCAGCTCCATTGCCGCAACCCCG
>CAVZNK010000024.1:0-259381 GCA_963776555.1 uncultured Gaiellaceae bacterium
TCGGCCATGTGAACGGCCGCGGAGTGTCGGAAGATGTGCGGCGACACCGAAATTTTCTGAATACCGGCCGCTCGCGCCGTCGCCTTGATTCCTTTTTTGACGCTGCGAATGCGCTCGCCGGCCCACTCGATCACATGATCGGACAACGCGCCGTCGCGTGCCTCGGTTAGCGCCGCGCGTATAGTGCGATTTATCGGCACGATCGCGCGGCCTTTGTGCGGATGGACGATTTCAGGATTGCGGAGGTCGATCAATCCGCGATGGAAATCGCAACGCGACCATGTGAGGTCAAGCAATGCCTCATTGCGTCCGCCGGTCGCAAGCGCCAGGAGCTCCATGGGCTTCCGATCGGGCGGCGACTTTCCGGCGTGACGCCGACGTAATGGCGGCACAGTTCTGGATCGGATTTAGAAGTAGGGCTTACCCGGTCCTCTGAGTTCTCAAATCAGCGGGTCCAAGGTTCGAATCCTTGTGCGCCCACCACAGTAAAATCAGCTACTTTTTGCATTTTTTGGCGTTTCGGACCCGATCCGAAAAAAACGCCGTGCACAAGTCTATGCACAAATCCTCCATGACCGCATCTGGTTTTTCGGGTGCCGCAAATGTGCTGGCATCACTTATCAGTCCACAATGGGCCACCGGTGGGACCGCTCGGCGCGGCGCGTCGAAAAGTTACGCGCTCGGCTCGATTGGCGCGCGCATGCGCTGGACAGATGCCTCGCCACCAGTGAAGTCGCCGGCACCCAAAGGACCCAAATCCGGGTGTGCGTAACCGTGTGCAGCACCCGTGATGGCCTTCGAGTAGCTTTTTGGGCTAATTGGCAGATGACATATCCGCTAATTGGTCGGCAATTGACCTCTGCCCTCGTTTTTTGGGTCGCAGACGGCTCCGAAATACAGCGGTTCCAGGCCAGAACGGCCGCGCTTTAACGCGCATTTATTCCAGCAGCGCACCATAATATGCATTGCGCCGCTTAGTGCGAACAGCGCGCTGGCCAAACAGAACCCAAGGTCGTCGCGATTGCTTTGGCGAGCCGGCGATAGCCCTCCGGTGTCAAATGCGCCTCGTCGGTAAATATGTGGTCCGCGACGTCCACGAATAGGGAGCCGCCGTCGAGGTAGGGAACTCCGTCGCGCTTGGACATTCCTGCGATCTGATTGCTTGCCAGTGCGTATAGCGCTTTCATCAAACCTTCACGGTATTTGAACACTGTGAAGGCAGCCTCTTCTTTGGACAGCCGCGACTTGTAGCCCGAAAAGGGCTGCAGGACCATCAAGCGCGCAGCGCCCATCCCGCCCGCCAACTGATTGAGACTTTTCTGAGCGTCAGTATAGATTGGAATGGCATCCGAATATTGCTCGACCGCATCCAGCGCACCGATGCCGCGACGCGCATAAATCCTCAGCATCGCGTTGTAGGCTTGGGAGTGACTAGCGAGAAAATAGAGCGGAGCTAACAACGGATGGCTCAAGAACGCTTCATAGGTTCGGCTTAGATAGAACTCACCGGCTTTCTTGCCGCGCAATCGGTGCTCCAAGTCGTTCGTGCCATCCAGGGAGAGAAGCAGGTCCGGTTTTAGCCGCGGCCCCCAAAGAGATGCAACGATAACCTCTTGTCGCGCCTCGTATCCGTCATAAGCGGCGTTGATGATCTCAAATCCCTGCCGTTCGTACTGGGTCGTCAACGCACGTTCCAAAACATCATTCGGAAAGTGAGCCGCGACCGATGCGCCCACCATCATTACTCGACAGACGTTGCCCTTCGGAGGTGGGAGCAAACCAAGAACCTGATCCCAGTCCGGTCCATACATTACGAACGGTCGATAGGAGAGATAGACGAACTGCTCTTGCGTTCCGGCAGTTGGCGTCCCGTAGGCCCAGGTAAGATAGAGCCGCGCGGCGAGTTCGGTCACTCCCAACAGGCCAAGAAGTACCACCACGTTGATCGCCACAGTGCGCCACACGCTAGCGTGCCGCGGTGAAACGGTGTCCGCCATGCAGCCTCCCAGGGTCTCTACTGCGAAAACTCACATCAAGATATATTTTCGCAATTGCGTCGGATAGGAGCTTTCGAGCGCCGCGACGTGCAGTGTGCGCGGCTTGGTGCTAAAAGCGAACTCATGTGGCGCAGTGAGTTGGCCATAAACCTCCGGACCGCCAAGGCGCTCGGCCTCAACGTTCCAAACACGCTAATCGGGCGTGCGGACGTGATAATCGAATAAGGCGAGATGTCCGCTATTGGCACTAAGCGGACATCCCTAGTTGCAGCGCACATGTCCGCTTTTGACCCAAAGCGGACATCAGGCCCTGCCAACCTCCTAGAGGAGAAGAAATGTGCTATAGTTTGGTCGGCAAGCACGGGAGAGGGCCGGTGAGGAGCCAATCCATGAAAGCTTTCTCATTCGTCATCTCTACTACGCTGCTGTTTTGGCCAGTCGCAGCGTCGGCGCAGCTGAAGGTTCTGATATCCGGCGGATTTAGTGGCGCATACGAGCAGCTGTTGCCTGAATTCGAGCGGACAAGCGGCATCAAGGTCACGACCGGATCGGGTGCGTCGCAGGGAACAGGGCCGCAAACGATAGCAGCGCGGCTCGCCAGCGGGGAGCCTGCCAACGTCGTTATCCTCTCCAGGGAAGGCCTCAGTGAGTTGATCGCCGCGAAGAGAATCGCCGCTGGAACGGACGTGGATCTTGCCCGAGTACCCCTCGGCGTGGCGGTGCGGGCGGGGACGTCGAAGCCCGACGTGAGCACTGTGGAGGCTTTCAAGCTAGTCCTGCTCAAGGCCAAAACCGTTGCCATCCCCGGGAGCACCAGCGGTATTTGGCTTAAGAACGACCTTTTTCCGCGGCTCGGCATTGCAGAGAAGATCAATGTCAAGGTCACGCCGCGCGGCACGGGCGCAACCGGTATGGTCGCCGCGGGAGACGCCGATATTGCAGTCATGCCGGTCAGCGAAATTGTGCACGCGCCAGGCGTCGACCTGGCCGGCAACATCGCGCCAGAGATCCAGTTCGTTCAGACGTTTTCAGCTGCCGTCGTGGCCGGCTCAGGAGACATCGAAGGTTCTAGACGACTTATCGAATTTCTTGCCTCCGCACGCGCTTCCGAGACGATTAAGAACAGCGGAATGGAGCCGCTCGCGGCCTCGAAGTAGGGTTACGCCTGCTTGGCTCGCGCTCCAATGTCAGAGTTTGGCACTTAGCGGAAATACCGAGTTGCGACGCACATGTCCGCTATTGGGTGTAAAGCGGACATGAGCTGTTGGGCTGCAAATGTCTGCTTTTGACCCCATGCGGACATTTTAATTTAATTCCAAGTCGCCCAGCCCTGTCGCACAGCGCAATTTACCTGCAAGGTTAGTGTCCGCTTGCCGACATAGGGCTTCGTTCCTCACTCTGCCTTCTGTCGACCTTCCCTCTTCGGGACACCGTCCAAGAGAAGGATACAGTCGATGACACAAGTGCCGCAATGCGATCAGTTCGGCGACCCTGTCCACGCTGACCGCGCGTCCTGTGCCGACGTTGATCGCGTAACCCACCGCGTCGTCCGACTCCAGCGCGCGAACTATTGCCTGAACGATGTCACTGACGTGGACGAAATCTCTCGACTGGAGCCCGTCCTCGAAGACCAATGGCGCGTGATCGTTCAGGAGCCGCGACGAGAAGATCGCCGCAACACCGTGTACGGGTTCGAGAGGCTTGGCCTGGTCCGTAGACGTTGAAGAAGCGCAACGCGACGGTCGCTACTCCGTAGGCGAGGCCCACGACTTGGCACAGCTCCTCGTGATCGCGCTTCGTGATCGCGTAGACAGACGTCGGAATGAGCGGCTTGCTCTCGCGCGTCGGGATCGGGCGTCAGCTCGGCCTGGCACGTCGGGCAGACGCACTCCCATTGTCGCGCGAGCAGTTGTTCCTCGGGACGCAATCCGGGCGCGACGCTCCCGTGCTCGGGACATCGATACTCACCTTCACCGTAGATCGACATCGAAGAAGCGACGACCAGCCGTTTCGGTCTCGGCGATCTCGCAACAAGACGCTCGAGAAAGGCTGCCGTCGCATACGTGTTGGTGTGGACGTACCGCCCGATCTCGTACATCGACTGGCCGACGCCAACCGCAGCCGCCAGGTGGACGACAGCCTCGATATCCTCAGAGCTTCGTCAGCAGCCACTCGATCCCCAACGTCACCGTGGATGAAAGACACACCCCTCGGGAACCGAGGCTCGCTTCCGCGGTGCACCTGGGCTTCAAGGCTGTCGAGGACGACCACGTCATCGCCGAGACCGACTAGGTGCTTGACGAGGTGCGACCCGATGAACCCGGCACCCCCCGTGACTAGTATCCGTCTGCTCACAGTTACGGTCTTTCAGCGGCCGCGACAGATTCGCACCGGACGGAACGCTCGTCTTCCGTCTCTAGCCGGGTGGAAGTGCGATACCCGCTGAGAAGAGTTCGCAACCGGACCGCGTTGAATGAAACGATAGCTGGCGTCCTGCCAACGAGGGGGCGGCGTGACCCGATCACAGCCGTCCATGGCTTCCGGCGGATGCTGGACCACCCAGGCCCGGCGATGTCTTCGAAAGACCGAGAAGCGCGGCTGATACTCCGAGCAGGATCCAGAATATGAAAGGGACCTGCGTGAAATCGAAGGCGTCGAACGTGAGCATCCCGACTGCGCAGCTCGCGACGGAAGCAGCGAGCGCGGCGAATAGCCAATCGTCACCCATCCGGCTTGCCGTACGCGACGCCTTGGCGAGCCTATGAACAGCTCTTACAAAGAGCCAGACCCATGCAGCGAGGCCGACGAAGCCGACTTCAAGAGCCAAGCCCAGCCATTGATTGTCAAGGATCGGGGCGTTGCGCTCGCGCGTGTTGAAGCCGGTAATCCTCGTCCCCAGGCCGTCGCCGAACAGTGGCTTCTGGCTGGCTTCGGAAAGCATGGGCTTGAGCTGACGAATACGTCCACCGGCGAGAAGCGGGTCGTAGTCGGACTCGAACCTCGATTGTTGGGGCGATGAGTCCACCCTTGGGGAAGAACGCGTCCTTGAAGCCTCCGAGTTGTCCGGGTACCGCGAGGTGGATCACGACGACAGCCGGGAGGAGGGCAGGCCAAAGCCGCTTCGTCTCGGTCGGCTTGAGGCAAAGAAACACGATTCCCACGACAGCGAGCATGACGATGGCAGTTCGCGAGCCACTCGCAAACGTCCCGAGAGCCAGGAGGATTGCCGCAATCCACCAACGGCGTCCGGACGTTAGCGCGAAGTAGATGGCCAAAGGAAGGATGAGGACGAGCGCGGCCCCAAGCGCGATGGGTTGCTGTGAAGGACCAACCGCACGTATATTTCCCCCGATTATTAGATACATACCCCCCTCGAATTGTGGTTTGAGAAACGGAAGGACAGTTTGAATGTGATTGAAGAGATTATAGTGCGTTCGTAACTCGTATACGGCAAGAGCGCCTATCGAAGCTCCTCCGACCGTTAGGATTCTGAGTATGAGCAGGAGATCGTCCCGACGACGGATGGTCGTAGCAATTAGATAATAGACAAGGACAAAACTTACGAAGAACGTGAGTGACTTCATGACATGCGATCCGTATTGTGTAACCCGACCAGGGTTCGTGACCTCAGAGGCTAGAGTGCAAGCCAGATGAGGAACACCGGGCGGTCGAAGGCTGTGCTTTCAAGCCGTACCCGTGAGTCAATGAGAAGCGCTATGAACCACAGCAGCAAGAGGATGGCGACGACGATCCGGTAGAGCTCGAGGTCGAAAGGCAGGACGGCCGGGAGCTTATAGCGACCGATCGGCACGAAGAGGACGACGATCAGGAGCGCTGCAATCAAGCGATCCCACCTAAGGATCGAGCGATGACCCACCGCGACGATAGTGACGGCCGCCAATAGAGGCGCGAAGACGCCCGCTCCATGCCCGCTCAAGACTCCGACAGACAGCAAGGCGAGAGCCCCAACGATCGAGATCATCGCCGGATCGCGAGTGGACGCGCCGAAGGACGTGCGCAAGGCTATTAGCCCCAGCGCCTGACGTCGCCATCAGCGAGGACGCATGTCGTCATCGTCGGCCATAGACGCAACAACTCGAATGTGCGGATGGCGATTTTCGAGAACGAACGCGAGACCGACGGTTGCCTCAAGACAGCGAGAAACACCATAAGCGGAATGGTCTTACTGAGTGGTTTGATAACCACTGGCCCCGGTGTCGACGAAGGCGCTGAGGAGTTGGATCCGAATCCGCTCCGCAGCAGGGATTGCGGCGTCGTCCTGCTGCTTCTTCACATACTTGATGAACGCCCTCCTCCCGTAGGCAGCTGCACGTTCCGCATCCTTTGCCGAGTACGCTTGACCGTAAAGCCCGATGATCGGTAGCACGTTGCCAGCCTTGCGCGGTAAGATCGGCTCGCCGACGATCTTCCAAGTCTTCGGGGCCCCAGCGCGACGCATCATCCTTCTCACCTCGTCGCTGCTTGCCATCTGTGCATAGAGTTCGGTGAGCGCTGAGAGTCGGAACGATGCGAGCACCTTGCGTCTCGCTCCCGCGCGGCCGGAGCCCGTCGTCTGGCCGTACGGGAAGCCCGACTGCGTGAGCAAGAGCAAGCTCTGGCTCTGCAACACCGCCGGCTGGCGGTAAGCGATCCCGTCCAGAGAAACACGGACCACTGAAAGAAACGCCAGTGCGACAGCTAGCAGTACTCCCGGTACGACCAGCCGCCAGTGCCGTCGCAAGACGCTTCCAAGTAGATTCAGATCCATGAACGAGAGATCGGTGCCGGAGAAATCGAAGGACTGACGCTTGCGTCGTCTTCAATGAAGGGAGCGGACACGAGGGTACGCAGGGAACACAAGGGCTTCTTCGTACGAATCTCCCACAGCAGACGCTCGTTCAGCGGACCGCATGCCGGCGAGAGGTCGACGAAGGGGACGCGGCCGACTGCTTGCGCTGTGTGCTGCGCGACCATGCTCAGACGGTAGTCGCCCCGCTTCCGAGGCACTACCGCCTTATCGGTCAGCTTTTGCCGGGAGTCAAGGTGTCTCGAGGTCGCCGACCGGGCGGCCGCAGCGGGCTTGCACGAAGGAGGGGTGGCACGGGCGACAGCTGCCGGCCTCCTCGGCACGGTGTCTCAGCGCGGCACGCATTGCCGCTCCAGCGGCGGGCCGCTCGATCTGACGATCGTCGATCTCGGCAAAGTCGCGGCTTGCCGTCCTCACCCTAAACCTTGGCTGAGGAGACTCCAGAGCAGGTACCTATACGAAAGGACGGGAAACGTTGACGGTGCGCCTTGGCACTCTCAGCCTGTCGTTTCGAGCGGCGGGAGGCTCTGGCGTGCTGAAGCTGAACGGCTCTCGCTTGGCCGTCGCGCGCGGGCAATGAATTAGCCGAAAGGTCGAGATATTGCGAAAGGTGAGCTTGAATCTATCAATCGATCGGGAGCGCAACACGAGGGGCGCGTCGATGGGAGTCGGCCGCGCTCGCATGCAGCCAGCCTAAGCATCCCGACCTCCTCGGATCGCCTAAAACAGCATATTTCCAGGCAAATTCTGAGGAGACCACCGGACGACGGTGGGCCTCGGGGCGGCCATTTCCTCCGAGGGAACTTTGCAGTGTTTTCCGCGGCGCTGGATCCGTGGATCAGCTCCGGCCTCGCGTGCGAGGTCGGGAGCGGTCCTGCTGCGACCTGACCACTATCGAGCCCTCATTCGAGTTCGCCGGTCTGCAGAAGCGGCCTTGCTCTGCCGCTGCGAGGACGTTACGCCTGCGCGCTGATGGTCACTGGGGCCGCTCCACGGCGCAGGACGCGGCGGCGAATCCAAGGCCAGTACTCTCTCGCCAGCGCGAGCATGAGCTCACGGCGAGTCAGGAAGAGCAGCCCGAGGTAGAGGCCGACGGCGACGCAGCTGCTGAGTGCCGCCCGTACCACCAGCGGGCCGGGACCCTGGGCGCATCCCCACGCCACGCCTGCAGCAATCATCCATGCGAGCACCGGGAGCGCGGATGTGGCGAACAACGTGGACATGAGTCTGCCGGTCGACTGCGCGCGCCAGAATCGCAGTGTGAACGACCGCGCAGGCGACACCGCCGATGGCAAGGCCGAGGACGCCAAGGATCGGCACGAGCGGCAGTCCGACGGCGACCACAACCACTGCATCGGCGATCGGGCGCGGAGCGGCGATTTGGCATCACCAGCTGTCCAGAGATAGCTCTGGCAGGCGATCGCCACCGGCGTGTGGACGACGACCGCGAGGCACGCCAGCGAGAGAGCGTCAGCCGCAGGCGACCACTTGTCTCCAAACAGGAGCGGCACGAGCGCCGGTGCGGCCGCCAGCGGCGCGAGCAGCGTGCCGGTGAGGATCGTTGCGGCAGGCAGGAGCCGTGGCAGCATGGTGCCGGGATCCCCGCCAGCGGACCTGGTCCGAGACATCGCTGGAAAGGACACGCGCACCAGCGACAGCAAGAGCGACTGGGGCGCCTGGAGCGCTCGCAGGACGAGGCTCCAGTAGGCAACAATGGAGACGCTTCCGATAGCCGCCGTGCCCAGAACCAGGATCTGGTCGCGGAGCAGCTCGACGAAGTCGACCGCCTGTACCCGCACGCCGATCCCGAGCATCGCGCGGATACGCCGGCGATCGTATCGCGGCCAGACGACTCCCGTCGGCGCCAGTGCGACGATGAAGGCAGTTCCGACGATGGAGCGGGCGACAGTTGCTGTGGCGAGCCCCCACAGGCCCCACCCGATGGCCACGGTAACGATGGTCCAGGCGTAATAGACCAGCATCTCTGCGGTCTCGGCGGTCGCGATTCGCTTGTAGAGGAGCTGGCGCTCGAGGACGACGAGGCCGGCACCTCGAAAAGCGATGATGGGAGCGCTCACGACCATCACGGCCGTGAGCTGTCCGATGAGTCCGAAGGGTCGCGTCGCCAGAATGACGACTCCGACCAGAACGCTGCTGACAATGAGCTGGAGAGCGACATATGCCCGAAGGTCTGCGTGCTCGGGCGCGGTCGGGCGCCGGATGAGCGCACCGGCCATTCCGACGCCACTACCAAGCATCAGCAGGAACGTCGAGATCGTCGCCGCGATCGCGTAGAGCCCGAGTTGATCGGGCAGTAGCAGCCGACTGACGACGATCATCGACAGAAGGCCGAGAACCTGGGCCAAGATTCCCTTTGCCGTCAGCAGAGCGGCACCGGACGCGGCGCGTTGGCCGATATCACGTGTGCTCAGTGCGGGCTCGCTCTGTATCTCCGAGGCCTCCATCCGGCGAGTTCGGACAGAGGGGGGAGCCATATCTATGACCATACACCGTGCGCCTTCCAGAAAACCGCATGCCTAAAAGGCTTTGGGTCTTGCACTAACCAATTGGGTAGGAGCAGACGCGCGGTCTCTGATGCGGGATGTCGCGGACGCCCATCCCGCGCGCATACATGGATACGATCCGCTCGTCGAAGCCGGAAAAGCGGCGCCAAAGGAGCATCCGACAACAGCTATGGAACATCCGACAAGTAGCAGCCGATTGTGCCGAGGCTGATCCAACCCCTGCGCAATGCCGCTCCGGCTTGGCGCTCGTGGGTACGCGGCGTGTTCATCGCCGTCGTGGTGGTCGCTGCGCTGACGTTCGCGCCGACCTCCGGTCCCGCCACGGCGGGATTGGTGGCTGCGTTCGCGTTCGATGAGGGGTCGGGGTCGACGGTCACGGATCTGTCGGGAACCGGCAACACGGGCACGATCTCGAACGCGACCTGGACGACCGCCGGCAAGTACGGGAAGCGCGCTCGTCTTCAACGGCACGAACGCGCGCGTGAACGTCCCCGACTCGGCCTCGCTGCACCTCACGAGCGCGATGACGCTCGAGGCCTGGGTGAACCCGAGCGTCGTGACTCAGCGCACTGGCGCGACGTCATCTACAAGGGCGACGACAACTACTACCTCGAGGGCACGTCGACGCGGAACCCGGCGGTCCCGGTCGGCGGCGGCACCTTCGGCGGCGGCGACGCCGACGTCTACGGCTCCAGCGCGCTCGACCGCCAACACCTGGACCCATCTCGCCGTGACCTACGACGGCGCGACGCTGCGGCTCTACGTCAACGGCGCGCAGGTCGCGACCCAGGCGCAGGACGGGCGCGATCGCGACGTCGACCAACCAGCTGCAGATCGGCGGCGACAGCCTCTACGGCCAGTACTTCAGCGGGACGATCGACGAGGTCCGCGATCTACAACACGGCGCTGCAGCGCCGCGCAGATCCAGACCGACATGGCGACGCCGGTCGGCGGCGGCTCCTGCCGACACCCAGCCGCCGACCGCGCCCACGAACCTGACCGCGACCGCGGCCGGCAGCGCGCCAGATCAACCTCTCCTGGACGGCCTCCACCGACAACGTCGGGGTGACCGGCTACCGGGTCGAGCGCTGCCAGGGCGCGGGCTGCTCGAACTTCGCGCAGATCGCCACCCCCGCCGGCGACGAGCTTCTCCGACACCGGCCTCGCCGCCGGCACGAGCTACAGCTACCGCGTGCGCGCCGACGGACGCGGCCGGCAACCTGAGCGGCTACTCGAACACGGCGAGCGCGACGACGCACGCGGCGTCCGACACGCCAGCCGCCGACCGCGCCCACGAACCTGACCGCGACCGCGGCCGGCAGCGACCCAGATCAACCTCTCCTGGACCGCGTCCACCGACAACGTCGGGGTGACCGGCTACCGGGTCGAGCGCTGCCAGGGCGCGGGCTGCTCGAACTTCGCGCAGATCGCCACCCCCGCCGGCGACGAGCTTCTCCGACACCGGCCTCGCCGCCGGCACGAGCTACAGCTACCGCGTCCGCGCCGACAGACGCGGCCGGCAACCTGAGCGGCTACTCGAACACGGCGAGCGCGACGACGCCGGCGGCGTCCGACACCCAGCCGCCGACCGCGCCGACGAACCTGACCGCGACCGCGGCCGGCAGCGAGCCAGATCAACCTCTCCTGGACCGCCTCCACCGACAACGTCGGGGTGACCGGCTACCGGGTCGAGCGCTGCCAGGGCGCGGGCTGCTCGAACTTCGCGCAGATCGCCACCCCCGCCGGCGACGAGCTTCACCGACACCGGCCTCGCCGCCGGCACGAGCTACAGCTACCGCGTCCGCGCGACCGACGCGGCCGGCAACCTGAGCGGCTACTCGAACACGGCGAGCGCGACGACGCAGTCGGCGTCGCCTCCGGCCTCGTCGCCGCCTACGGCTTCGACGAGGGCATCGGGGACGACCGTCGCCGACGCGTCCGGCAACGGCAACACGGGCACGATCGCGAACGCGACCTGGACGACGCGCGGGCAAGTACGGCAACGCGCTCTGCCTTCAACGGCACGAACGCACGCGTCAACGTGCCCGACGCCGCCTCGCTGCACCTGACGAGCGCGATGACGCTCGAGGCCTGGGTCAACCCGAGCGCCGTGTCACGGCGCCTGGCGCGACGTCATCTACAAGGGCAACGACAACTACTACCTCGAGCGGCACCTCCACGACGATCCCGGCGGTGCCTCGGCCGGCGGCGGCACCTTCGGCAGCTCCGGCAGCCGAGGTCAACGGTACGGCGCGACGCGCTGCACGGCGAACACCTGGACCCACCTGGCCGTGACCTACGACGGCGCAACGCTGCAGGCTCTACGTGAACGGCGTGCAGGTCGACACGGTCGCGACGACGCGGTGCGACCTCGCGACCTCGACCAACCAGCTGCAGATCGGCGGCGACAGCATCTACGGCCAGTACTTCAACGGCCCGATCGACGAGGTCCGCGTCTACAACACGGCGCTGACCGCAGCGCAGATCCAGACCGACATGGCGACGCCGGTCGGCGGCGGCTCCGCCGACACCCAGCCGCCCACCGCGCCCACGAACCTGACCGCGACCGCCGCCGGCAGCGCCCAGATCAACCTCTCCTGGGCCGCCTCCACCGACAACGTCGGGGTGACCGGCTACCGGGTCGAGCGCTGCCAGGGCGCGGGCTGCACGAACTTCGCCGCAGATCGCGACCCCCGCCGGCGACGAGCTTCTCCGACACCGGCCTCGCCGCCGGCACGAGCTACAGCTACCGCGTCCGCGCGACAGACGCCGCGGCAACCTGAGCGGCTACTCGAACACGGCGAGCGCGACGACGCAGGCCGCCGTCCGACACCCAGCCTCCGACCGCGCCCACGAACCTGACCGCGACCGCCGCCGGCAGCGCCCAGATCAACCTCTCCTGGACCGCCTCCACCGACAACGTCGGGGTGACGGGCTACCGGGTCGAGCGCTGCCAGGGCGCCGGCTGCTCGAACTTCGCGCAGATCGCCACCCCCGCCGGGACGAGCTTCTCCGACACCGGCGCTCGCGCCTCGACGAGCTACAGCTACCGCGTCCGCGCGACAGACGCGGCCGGCAACCTGAGCGGCTACTCGAACACGGCGAGCGCGACGACGCAGGCCGCGCCGAGCACCTATTCGATCGGCGGCACGGTCTCCGGGCTCTCCGGAACGGTGGTGTTGCAGAACAACGGCGGTAACGATCTCAGCGTCGCCAGCAACGGCCCGTTCACGTTCAGCACGCCCCTGGCCGACGGCGCGGCCTACAACGTGACCGTGAAGACCAGCCCCTCCGGCCAGACCTGCACCGTCTCCAGCGCCTCGGGCACCGTCGCCTCCGCCAACGTCACCAACGTCGCCGTCGCCTGCTCGGATAATTCAGCGACGCCCGGCTCGGATGATTTCAACAGGGCGGATGGCGGTCTGGGCGCGAACTGGACCGATATCAGTGACGGGGGATTGTCGATCTCCTCCCAGGCGGTGGCCGGGTCCAGCGGCGGCTACGCCGGTGACATCCGAACCGGCGAGACGTACGCCAGTGACCAGTATTCGCAGGTTGAGGTCACCTCGACGCAGCTCACGGGCGGCCAGTGGATCGGGCCGGCGGTGCGGGCGCAAAACGGCGGGCAGAACACCTACCTGGGGATCTACTTCTGGAACAACGGCAGCCCGATCCTGAGCCTGTACAAGCGAAGCGCGGGCAACTGGATCCAGCTCGGTAACTCCTACAACAGCGGGCCGCTGGCCGCCGGGACCAAGCTGAAGCTGACGGCCGTCGGCTCCAGGATCTCGTTCCTGCAAGACGGCGTCGAGCGTATCGCAGTCTCTGACAGCAGCTTCACCGGCGGCGCACCGGGCATCATCTCCTACGGCGCCGCGAAAGCCGACAACTGGTCAGGCGGAACCGCCACCTCCTCGGGCACTCCCGGCTTCCAGATTGTCTACCGGAGTACCGACGCCAACGGGGTGGCGTCATATGACGTCACCTCCGCCGACAACGGATACGGCACCCAGGTGCTGCGGGTCTTGGCTCCTACCAACCCTGCCCCCGGCGTACCCCACAACTTCCTGTACGTGCTTCCGGTTGAGGCGGGGCTGGGTACCCACTACGGGGACGGGTTGGAAACCCTGCGTGCTCTCGATGCACAAGACCAGTACAACCTGACGATAATCGAGCCTTCATTTGGGATCGAACCCTGGTACGCGGACAATCCCAACGACCCGAATCTCCAATATGAGACGTTCATGACCAACGATCTGCTGCCCTGGGTAACGCAAAATCTGGCACTAACCGGCCACGAGCAGAACTGGCTGATCGGGTTCTCGAAATCCGGCATCGGAGGAGAAGATCTCATCCTGAAACATCCCGACCTCTTTACACTGGCGGCATCCTGGGACTTCCCGGCGGATATGTCGCCTATGACCAGTTCGGCTCGAGTTCTGCAAATTCCTACGGAACCGATGCGAACTTCCAGGCCAACTACCGCCTGACGCCCGCCTTCGTGGATGCCCACAAAGCACCGTTCCTGAGTAATAACCGAATCTGGATCGGCGGATACTCAGCGCGCTTTTCCAAGACTGACATGTCAGACTACGACGCACTCTTGACCTCAGAAGGCATTGCTCACACGACAGAAACGCCACAGCCCATGGCTCCACAGCTGGGACAGCGGTTGGGTTCCCATAGCCCTGGCCGCATTGCGTCAGGACAGTAGTAACTTGCCTGCGCCGTAGAGTTAGGTCATGGGTGGCGCGTCGTCTCGTCAGCTGGCGTACCGGCCGCCGAGAGCCCCGCGAGCATCAGCTTCTTCGGCAACTTCGGGAGCATGAACTTCGGGAACGAGGCCACGCTCCTCGCGATCGTCTCGCGTCTTCGTCTCCTTTTCCCGAACTGCAGGTTCTGTTGCATCTGCACGCACCCGGAGAACGTGATCGCGACCCACGGCATCCACGCTGTTCCGCACACCGTCAGATCCGTACGGATCTGGGACCGGCAGGTTCCGTTGGGCAAGCGCGCGCGGATGGCGTTCCTCGGGCTGACCGAGGAGGTTCGGGAGTACATCAGGGCCTGGAGGGTGCTCAAGGGCACGGACATGTTCGTCATCCCCGGCACGGGCTTGCTGACGGACGCGTTTGGTCTCTCGGGCTGGGGTCCGTATGGACTGCTCAAGTGGTCGCTCATGGCGCGGCTGCGCGGCTGCAGGGTGGTGTTCGTCAGCGTCGGCGCAGGCCCGGTTCACGGCCGGCTCGGGCGACTTCTCCTCAAGTGCGCGCTCTCACTTGCGGAGTACCGGTCATACCGGGACGTCCCGAGCAGAGACGTCGTCGAAGGCCTCGGCATTCGCACGAGGGATGACCGAATCTACCCGGATCTCGTTTTTGGCTTGTCGGCCAGTTTGCTACCGACGGCGGCGGATCGGGAGGGACGACCCGTCGTCGGTCTCGGCTTGATGGAGTACTCCGAGAAGTACAGCGTCGCCAATCCGATGCATGACACCTACGAGCGGTACCTGGAGTCACTCGCCGTCTTCGTGGGCTGGTTGCTCGATCACGAGTACGACGTCAAGCTCCTGCTGGGCGATGCGATGCAGACACCTTCGTCATCGACGACCTCAGGGCCGTGCTGCGGGAGCGCCTCGCGTCGAACATCGACGAGCGCGTCACGGATCACTCGATCGGCTCCATCCACGAGTTGCTCTCGCAGCTCGGAGCGACCGACCTCGTGGTCGCCACGCGGTTCCACAACGTCCTGATGAGCCTGCTCCTCAGCAAGCCCGTCATCGCGATCTCGTTTCATCACAAGTGCTCGTCGTTGATGAGCGACATGGGATTGTCCGAGTACTGCCAGGACATCAACCGGATGAACGCGGACGCACTGATCGCGAAGTTCGAGGCACTGGTGCAGCACGCCGACGAGCTCGAGCGCATGATCGCGCAGCGAGTCGAGGAAGCGCGACGTGCACTCGACGAGCAGTACGAAGTTCTCTTCGAATACCCGATCGACCCGTCCCGACCCGTCCACACGGCCACGGCTGCGACGTGACGAATCTCGTCTCCCGTCAACGCGCTCCGTCGAACGCGTCGAGAAGGCGTTCCTGGCGGTAAACAGACGCATTTGGCGGCGGCTCCCGGCACGCGTGCGCGCTCTCAACGCGGTGCAGGCGTACGGACGCTGGCTGCACTCCCTCATTGTCGCGGAACGCCGACCGCGAGATGTACCTGGGCACGCTGTTCCTCCGGAACCGGCCGGCACTCGAGCTGATGCGCCGTCTCACCGCCGAGAAGCCGCAGGGATCGACGATGCGAGTAGCTGTACTCGGCTGCAGCGTCGGAGTCGAGGTCTACTCGATCATGTGGACGCTGCGTCGGGCGCGCCCCGATCTGACGGTCGTCGTGGACGCCGTGGACATCTCACCGGAGGTCCTGGCAATCGCAGAAGAGGGCGCCTACGGCCCTCAGATCTCCGCCGTGGTGCACGCAGTCGATCTTCGAAGGGCTGACCGAGGCCGAACTGCGCGAGATGTTCGATTGGGAGGGCGACGCTCAGGGGCGGGTGAAGCCATGGCTGAGAGAAGGAATCACGTGGCGACTCGGAGATGCCGCCGATCCTGGGCTCGTCGAGGAGCTCGGACCCAAGGATCTCGTGGTCGCGAACAACTTCCTCTGCCACATGGATGCGCCGAGTGCCGAACGATGCCTCAGGAACTTCGCGCAGCTCGCAAGCCCCGACGGGTATCTCTTCGTCTCCGGCGTCGACCTGAACGTCCGCACGAAGGTCGCGCTCGACCTCGGGTGGGAGCCGGTGCCGGAGCTGATGGCCGAGATCCACGACGGCGATCCCTTGGTGCGAGCCGATTGGCCATGGCATTGGTGGGGTCTGGAGCCGCTCGACCGAAGGAGGCCCGACTGGCAAGTCCGTTACGCATCCGCGTTTCAGATCGGAAGGTGAAGTGAGGGATAGGTTCCCGTGCTTCTTCATCCACCCGGGCGCCGCATGAGAAGAGGGCCGCCCCTGATGGGGCGGCCCTCGGTACTACCCTGCGGCTACCCGAAGCTGAACGAGCACGGTGACGCCTGCACGAACGTCGCCTTCTCGTTCGCGTTGAACAGAGCGTCCCCCAACGCCGACTGGTAGGCGCGGAAGGCGCTTCCGCTCTTCGTGAGTCCGTGCAGACCGAGCTCGGCGTTCGCCTCGCTCATCACGGCGCTCACGGTCGCGAATCCGGCGGCGTTGGCGCTCGTCGTTCCGGGCGCGTAGATCAGTCGGCCGCCGTCGACCTTCCCGTTGAGGACGTTGAGCTCCATCGCAGCCAGCTGGGCCGAGAGGAAGTAGGCCATGTTTACGCTGTTCGCCTTCCCCAGCCAACCTTCGAATGCGCTGTAGCTCGTCGGGTTGAACTGCGAGCCGTCGCCGTTACGCAGGTTGAGGCTCACCATCAGCGCGAGATCGTCCGCTCCGAACAATGCCTTCCCGTTCTTGTTCCCCCAGAATCCTGTTCCGAGCGCACCGCCACCGCCGAGGCAGACGTTTCCGAACGTCACGGCCAGCTGATCGTGCGCACCGAGCGACACTTGTGCAGAGGCCGCAGTCGTGTGCCGCCAGTTCGTCTGCGTCGGATCCGACTCCTTCACGAGGTAGATCGCGGGATCGAGCTTCAGAGTGTTCGGGGTCAGGTAGAACCTGCTCCCGACCTGAATCCTCCAGCCGGACAACGTGCTCTCCGAGGCATCGAACGGCCCGTTCGCGTTCGCATCGTAGAACTTCGTCAGACCAATCGTGGGCTTCAATGTGAACGTCGCGCTGGTCTGCGACGTGGATCCAGCATCGTTCGTCGCCGTCACTCGGCAGCTGTACGAGCCAGGCTCGGTCGGCGTGAATGGCCGGCATTCGCACCCGGGATCTCGCTATCCCCGGTGAGCCACTGGTAGTCGAGGGTCCTCGGCGCCCTGAAGAGGAACGCGCCCAGCAGGTCCGGTGCCCAGCTTCCCTGACTGCATGTCAGGGTCTGTCCCACGTCGCCCCCACCCGAGATCGTCGGCACTCCGCTACCCAAGGGCGCGCGGAGGAGAGCTGGGAACGACGGGCCGGCTTCGCCGCTGAAGAGCGTCGAGGCGGTTCCCGAACCATCGAGGCTGCCGACTCGGACCGTGCCCGAGTAGAAGTTGGCCCAGTAGATCTTGCCTGCTCCGGGGTCGACAGCAAGCGCGCCCGGGACTGCGCTCGCCACTGAAGAGGGCCGCGGCACCTGTGCCATCTGGGTTTCCGTACCTGATCTGCCCCGAGTCGAGCGCGGCCCAGTAGATCTTGCCCCCGGCGAGCGCGACGCCGATCGGGTTGTCGCCGGCGTCGGCCGGACCGAACAGGGCTCGAGGCGGGGCCTCACCCGACCCGCCCAGGGACCCAACCCGGACTTGGTCGGTGAACTGGTTCGTCCAGTAGATCTTGCCGTTCGCAGGGTCGATCGCCACTCCGCTGGGACGCGCTTCCCGCCGGCTCCTCGAACAGGGTCGTCGCCGACCCCGAACCATCGAGGTTGCCGGCCCTGATCAGGCTGGATCCGAAGTCGGCCCAGTAGATCTTGCCCGCCGCGGGATCGATCGCGACGCCGCAGAGGGAGCTCTGACCGCCGAACAACGTCGAGACGTGCCCGTGCCGTCCAGGTTCGCCACTCGGACGCCGCCAGAGTAGAAATTGGCCCAGTAGATCTTGCCGGCTGCTGGGTCGATCGCGACGCCGCATGGGCCGCCCTCGCCGCTGAACAGGGTCGAAGACGTGCCCGAGCCGTCAAGATTTCCGACTCGAACCGCGCCCCCAGTCTCGGCGCTCCAGTAGATCTTGTCGCCGCTTCCTCGACCGCGCCCGCGCTGACGGGCAGGAGCACCGCTACCGCAGCGGCGATCAGAACTACCGCCGGCATCGCAAGGCGAGCGACTCGACGGATGCCAAAGGACGCTGACGCGTCGTCCAGACGAGCTCTCATCAAAACCCTCCCCATGTGGTCCCCCCTCCCCATGAGGAGGCCCATATTTGTTCTACTCAAACGCTGCGCTTCTGTCCAGACCTCGGGCGATCACGACGGCGCGCTATCGTCAACGTTCCCCGATCTTTCGTATAGGGAGCTGCGTCTGGAGGCTCCTTAGCAAGGTCCGGGTCAGGACGGCAAGCCGCGACGTTGCCGACGTCGACCATCGTGAGATCGAGCGCGCGCCGCTGAAGCGGCAAAGCGTGCCGCGCTGAGTCACCGTGCCGAGGAGGCGGTGGTGGACGGACAGACGAGGAGCATGCCCAGCAACCATGGTCGGCGGCCGTCGCCCGTGCCACCCCTCCTCCGTGCAAGCCCGCCGCGGCCGCCGGTCGACGACCTCGAGACACGTTGACTCCAGGCAAAAGCTGACCGATAAGGCGGTGGTGGCTCGGAAGCGGGGCGACTACCGTCTGAGCATGGTCGCGCAGCACACAGCGCAAGCCGTCGGCCGCGTGCCCTTCCTCGACCTCTCGCCGGCATGCGCTCCGCTGAAGGAGCGGCTGCTCTCGGAGATCGGGGAGCTCTTCGAGACGGGGGCATTCACGAACGGACCCCCCGTTGCGGGCTTCGAGGCGGCATTCGCGGAGTACTGCGGCGTCGATCACTGTGTCGGCGTCGCGAGCGGCCTCGACGCGCTCCGGCTCGGCCTGCTCGCTACCGGCCTCGAGCCGGACGATGAGGTCATCGTCCCGGCTGCCACGTTCGTCGCGACACTCGAGGCGGTGACGCAGGCTCGCGGAGTCCCTGTCGTCGTCGACGTCTCCGAGCGAGACTACTGCCTCGATCCCGGCGCTGTGGCCGCCGCGATCGGACCTCGAACCCATGCGCTGATGCCGGTGCACCTGTACGGGCAGATGGCCGACATGAACGCGCTGCGACGGGTCGGCCGAGGCCCGCCGGGTCACCATCGTGGAAGACGCCTGCCAGGCACACGGGGCCGAACGGGAGGGCCTGCGTGCCGGAGCTGTCGGAGCCGCTGCAGCGTTCAGCTTCTACCCAGGCAAGAACCTGGGTGCGGCCGGCGATGCAGGCGCGTTCGTGACGGCCGATGCGGAGGCGGCTGCGCGCGTGCGGGCGCTTCGCGAGCACGGCCAGACAGCGAAATACGTCCATTCATTCGAGGGCTGGACAGCCCGTCTCGACGCGATTCAGGCACTCGTCCTCTTGCACAAGCTCCCGCTTCTGGACGAGATGGAACGGGGAGCGGCGCTGGGCTGCAGGCTTCTACAACGATGTTCTCGAGGGCGTCGGCGACCTCCGGCTCCCACCGGTGCCGGCGGGCAGTTCGCCGGTGTGGCACCTCTATGTCGTGCGCACGGCGGAGCCGGAGCGCCTCGCGGCCTTCCTCCACGAGCGCGGCATCGGCACTGGGCGGCACTATCCGAAACCCGTTCACCTCACCGAGGCGTACGCATGGCTGGGTCATCGCCCCGGTGATTTCCCCGTGGCGGAGGCACTTGCGCGGGAATGCCTCTCGCTCCCGATCTTCCCCGGCATCACGGAGCCTCAACTCGCGGCGATCGTCGATGCCGTCCGCGCCTTCTTCGATGGCTGACGCGCCGGCGAACGACGCCCCGTACCGCCTCATCGACGCAGTCGTGTTCGGCGACGACGTTCGCGTTGGTTCGTTCACGAACCTCTACGGCTGCAGCATCGGTGACGGGGTCGCGCATCGGGCCGTTCGTCGAGCTGCAGAGGGGCGTGACGATCGGCGCCCGCTGCAAGATCCAGAGCCACTCGTTTCTCTGCGAGGGCGTCGAGATCGACGACGAGGTCTTCGTCGGCCACGGAGTGATGTTCATCAACGACAAGGACCCGCGCGCGACGACCGAGACGGGCGAGCTGAAGACCGACGAGGATTGGCAGCTACTTCCGACATACGTGGGCCGGCGAGCTGCCATCGGCTCCGGAGCCGTCATCCTCGGGGGGCTTCGCATCGGTGCGGGAGCGATCGTCGGAGCAGGTGCCGTCGTCACGCGTGACGTCGTTGACGGCGAGACCGTTGCGGGCGTTCCGGCGCGCGTCCTCACCCGCGGCCGCTAATGGCGATCGTCTCGGCCCATTGCTCCCCGAACGGGTAGTAACCCACCGCATGACGGGTTTTTGGGCCCAAGCCTTCTAAGGGCTCGTCGCGGGCCGTAGATTCCATCCCAAGCGCAGCGAGACGCGCGAGTCCCAATTGCGGCCAGGGACGGGTGGGAGGGGAGAACCGTGAGTTCGAGGCGAGGGTTTGCGCGATGCGGCTGGCCGGTCTCTCGGCGCTGCCGGTGAACGCGAGTGTCGCGTCGTCCAGGCACGGTTCTGCCGTGGTTGTGTGGAGGTGAGCGAGCTCACAGTCGTCGGTCGGCTGGACGCACATGAAGAGATCGTGGCGCTTGCGAGCGACCAGACGAATCGCGTCCTCGAGCACCGCCGTGGCGCTACGAGCCGGCACCGAGGTTGGCTGGTTCGGCGCGCGCTGCTCGCCGCAGACGTGCTCGGCCTCACCCTCGCGTTCACCCTCGCCGAGGTGGTCTTTACGAGCCCTTCGCAGACGGGCCGGATCGGCGCCTCCGACGAGTGGCTGGTGTTCGTCGCGACCATCCCGGCCTGGGTCGTTCTCGCAAAGCTGTACAAGCTCTACGACCGCGACGCGGAGCGCGCCGGGCATACGACGGTGGACGATGCGGTCGGCGTCTTCCACCTGGTCACCGTTGGGTCGTGGGTCTTCTTCACGCTCTCGTGGTCGTTCGGGCTGGCGTCGCCGGACCTCTCGAAGCTCGTTAGCTTCTGGGCTACCGGCATCCTGCTCGTCGTCGCGGGCCGCGTTCTCGCCCGTGCGCTGTGTCGGCGGAGCCTGAGCTACATCCAGAACACCGTGATCGTTGGCGCCGGCGACGTGGGCCAGCTGATTGCCCGAAAGATTCTTCATCACCCCGAATACGGCCTGAACCTCGTCGGATTCATCGACGCCACGCCGAAGGCGCGCCACGCGGGGCTCGGCGATCTCCCGCTGCTCGGTCCGTCCAGCGCGCTCGAAACGGTGATCAGTGCGTTCGACATCGAGAGGGTGATCGTGTCCTTTTCCAACGAGTCGGGCGACGAGATGCTCGCACTGATCCGCGAGCTCAACGACCACGACCTCCAGGTCGACATCGTCCCGCGACTCTTCGAACTCGTCGGCCCGAGCGACGAGATCCACATGCTCGAGGGCCTTCCGCTCGTCGGCCTTCCCCCGGCGCGGATCTCGCCGTCCTCGCTGCTCCTCAAGAGGACGATCGACGTGGTCGGAGCGTCGATCGGACTCGTTGTCACGGCTCCGCTCTTCGCGTACATCGCGATTCGCATCAAGCTCGACAGCCCAGGCCCCATCCTCTTCCGGCAGAGCCGCCTCGGGCACAACATGCGCGAGTTCACGGCCCTCAAGTTTCGGACGATGAGGGTTGATACAGACCCGGACGAGCACCGCGACTACATCAAGGCGACGATGAGCCCGAAGCAGGCGGCCACCGGCGGGGATGGCCTGTTCAAACTGAACCGGGAGGACGCGGTCACGCCGTTCGGACGCTGGCTCCGGAAGACGAGCCTCGATGAGCTGCCACAACTGCTCAACGTTTTCCGGGGGGAGATGTCGCTCGTCGGCCCGCGCCCGTGCATTCCCTACGAGACCGAGTTCTTCAAGCCGCACCACTTCGAGCGGTTTCTCGTGCCCCAGGGGATCACCGGGCTCTGGCAGGTGACCGCGAGGGCACACTCGACATTCGGCGAGGCGCTCGACATGGATGTCGCCTACGTTCGCGGCTGGTCGCTCGGCCTCGATCTTCGGCTGCTCTTCCGCACGCCCGGGCAACTCTTCTCGGGGAGGGCAACAGCGTGATCGCTCCGAAGCTCCGCGTCGGCGTTGTCGGACTCGGCTATTGGGGTCCGAATCTCGTTCGCAACTTCCACGACCTGCCGGACGTGGAGGTGGCATGGATCTGCGACTTCAGGGAGGATCGGCTCGAGCACCTCGGTCGTCGGTACCCTGCGGTCCGGCGCACTACCGACTTCGGCGACCTCCTGTCGGACGACAGGCTCGACGCGATCGTCATCGCCACGCCGGTCGGAACGCACTTCCCGCTCGCGAGTCTGGCCCTCGAGAGCGGCAAGCACGTCCTCGTCGAGAAGCCGCTCGCCGCATCGTCTGCAGAGGGCTCGGAACTTCTGGAGCAGGCGAAGGCGCGGGGGCTCACGCTGATGCCCGGACATACGTTTCTCTACAGCCCGCCCGTGAACCTGATCCGAGAACTGATCGCGTCAGGCGTGCTCGGCGACCTCTACTTCATCTCGATGAGCCGCGTGAACCTGGGGCTGCACCAGCAGGACGTGAGCGTCGTCTGGGACCTCGCCCCGCATGACTTCTCGATCCTGCGCTACTGGCTGGAAGAGGCGCCGACGCATGTCTCCGCGATGAGCCGGAGCTGCATCATTCCGGACACGCCGGACGTCGCATTCATCAATCTCGGATTCCCGTCGAACACCATCGCGCATGTCGAGCTCTCGTGGCTCGCACCGAGCAAGCTCCGTCGGACGACGATCGTCGGCACCGAGAAGATGGTCGTCTACGACGACACGAGCAATGAGCCGGTGCGGGTCTTCGACGCGGGCGTCGAGCTTCCAGATCCGCTGTCGTTCGGCGAGTACAAGCTCAGCTATCGCACTGGCGACGTCATCTCGCGGCACCTCCCGCCAGCCGAGCCGCTCTACCTCGAGCTCGAGGATTTCTGCGCCGCGATCCGCCATGGCACCGAGCCGCGTTCGAGCGGCGAGATCGGGCTCGAGGTCGTCAAGATGATCGAAGCCGTCGACGACGCCCTTCTGCAAGCCGGCACGCTGACCCGTGCTGTCGTCGATCCGCAACCCGCTCAACGCCTCAACGGAAGTAACAGCACGGTGGCGAAGGCGGACACCGCAACCAGGGCGGTGACGGGTGGGAGCAACGTCGAACTCGTCCCCACGCAATCTGCACCAGCCTCATGAACCGACTCGCCGTCGCCTCGGCGCGACTGACCAGGTCGTCTGCATCAATCCGACTATTGCCGCTGGTCACCTACGAGGACGACCACTAGGGTCTCTTCCGAAGGCCGGGCGTTGATGTCCGATCCATCAGTCAAGGCTGAGAACCGAACCGGAGGTCGTATGACACGAGAGGGTGAGCGCGGGCGGGGGGGACCGCGATGCCGCTTCTGCGAGGCCTGACTCGACCTGACCGTCGTCGACCTGGGGATGTCTCCGCTTTGCGAGAGCTTCCTGCCCGCGGAGCGAGTCAACGAGATGGAGCCGTTCTACTCCCTGCACGTCCGAGCGTGCACGAGCTGCTGGCTCGTCCAGCTGCCGTCGTTCGTCTCCCCGGCCGAGATCTTCACCGAGTACGCCTACTTTCTCGGCGTACTCGACCGCCCTCTTCTACGAGAAAGGGCTCAACGAAGCACGGTTGAGCCCCTTTGGTACCCAAACTTGATACCCAACGGCTGAATGAGCCCGGGTTCGCGACTCCTCAGCGCAGCAGCGCGAGCAACGTCGGAGCCGGACGCGACAGCCTCAGGATCGGCCCTGTTAGCTCGTAACAGGTTCGCCCCAGTTCCCCCCGTGTCAGCCGATCCCGTCCACCGTCGCGCCCGACCCGCAAGATCTATGCATCTCGTGCGGGCCTGTCAACCGACTGAGAGGGCCGAGCGTTTGGGAGCCGCGAGGACTCGACGCCCCCCTCGGGGGTCGCCTCCTCGGGGACTGGGGACGCCCGGCCCTTTGGCGAGCATACGTAGCGCTGCAAGATCTGCACAACTCAGCGCAGCAGCGCGAGCAACGTCGGGGCCGGACGCGACAGCCTCAGGATGGCCCTCTTAGCTCCAGAACGAGGTTCGCCCCAGTTCCCCCGTGTCGGCCAATCCCGTCCAGCGTCGCGCCCGACACGTCTCATATAAGGACGAGTCCGGGCTAATTCAAGCTCGAGCGTAGGGGCCTGCCGAGGGATGACGAAGTGCTAACACGGCCGAGCCGGAGGGGGACTTCGCGTCGGCCCCTCCCCTCGTCCCCCTGGAGGTCCGACGAGCCGGTCCGGTTCAGTCCTCCTTCGTCTCGGCAACCAGCGCGTAGATGTCGCTGATCCTGAATCTCCGGTTCCCGTTCGGGTGCAGCCGCACCGGCTTCAGCGTCCCCGTGTCGACCAGCCTGTCCAGCGTGCTCCTGCTGATCGCGAGAGCCTCCGCCGCCTGGGCGGGAGTCAGCAGCCGCAGCTCGTCTTCGAGTGTCGTAGCAGTGAGGGCCTCACGGTCTGAGGCGTCGTCAGAGAAGGACGGTCGGGGCGCTTTTCGAGCGACCCAGATTTCCTCGCTCGGCCAGAGCTGCGCCCAGTCCGCGGACACGAACGGAAAGCGCGGAGTCGCCCCTTCGGGCGGCCTGGTCTCGACGAGGTCCTCGATCACGAAGCCGTTCGTCCGCAACAGCCGTACCCAGTTACCGTGGTTGAGGTGGAACTCGACGGCATCGATCCCCTCGAACTCGACCCGGTACCGTGAGAAGTAGTCACGCACGAGGCGATCCCCCGCCAAGCCGCCGTCGTCGGGCGTGCACGAGACGAGGATCGCGCTGTTCGTAACGAAGACGAGCAACCCGTTCGGGCGCAGGAGACGCGCCGCCTCCGCCACCCACCGGCGCGGGTCGCACCAGAGGCTCGCGCCGTATTCCGAGATCGCGCAGTCGAAGCTCGCGTCCTCGAAGTGGAGCTGCTCCGCGTTCGCGCATAGCAGGGGAAACCCGACCCCGAACTCGTGCTCGAACTCGGCTGCGGTCTCGAGCAGCGGCCTCGCGATGTCGACTCCCATCGGACTGAACCCGCGCCGCGCGAGCCACGCGCAGATGGCCGCAGTGCCACATCCGAGCTCGATGACGTCCGCGCCGGCCTCGAGGCCGGCGACGAGCCGTAGCTCAGACTCGGGAATGCCCCACATGCCCCAGTGCAGGTCGTCTGCGGCCCATGCTTCACGCCCGCGCTCGACCAAGTTCGGTGACCATCGCTCCCACGCGGCCTTGTTGCGCTCGATGTAGTCCGGGACGGCTGCGGACGGCCGGCGAGGAGCCGCCTCGCGAGTCGGCGTCTGGACAGACTTTGAAGCGATCGCGGACATTCCCCACACCTCCCCCGATGTCTGCGCGCCACACGGTAGCGCACATGTCACGAAAGGTGGGATCCCTCCGTCTATGGGCGAATGGACGCCGGCACGAGCGGCGGGGTTGGGATTCGAACCTACGAGCTTGCACGCCTAAACGGTTTCCGGACCGCCCTGCGCTTGTAGATCTAACCTCAACGAACTGCTTCTCCGAGCCGACTACAGGTTGATGGCTGAGCCAAAGTTGATGGCCTTGCGGCGACCGGGTATCTGCGCTCACTGTGGTTGCGCGATCGACGCTGGATCTCGAGCGGAGTGGGATCCCCCGGCGAGGGTTGTGACTTGCTTGACGTGCGTTGAGAGCCGGGAAGTCGCACCAACCCGATGCGCGGCTTGAGCGCGGCTCACCTGGTGCCTTCACGCAGAGGCGCTACGACAAGCTCCACAAGTCAGCGCGACGCCGAGGTTAGGCAGAGGCTCGGGCGCCGCCTGGGCGGCCTCTACCTCGCTCTCTCCGAAGAGCCGCAGTCCACCAAGGCATGGCGCGTCGGCAGTAAGGGCGAGCGAGCAATTGGCTAATACCTCGAATCACTCCACGATGATTCGCGGGTGATCGTTCTGCACGATCGCCGTATCCCTGGTTCGAGACCGAACATCGATCACATCGCAATCTGCCGGAGCGGTATCTATGTGATCGACGCCAAGCACTACACAGGCAAGGTGCAGCGGATCGACAAGGACGGCTGGTTCTCGACCGACTTGCGGCTCTACGTGGGGCGCCGCGACTGTACGAAGCTCGTGAGCGCGATGGAAAGGCAGATCGCAGCGATCAAGAGCGCCCTCGGCGGTGCGCTTATCGAAGAGCTTTCAATCGACGCGAAGGCAGCGCAGTGCTTCGTGCACGCGGAGTGGCCACTGTTCGCGAAGCCGTTCGTACTCAACGGGGTGTGGATAGGGTGGGCGAGGGCGCTCGGCTCCAGGCACGCCCGATTTCGGCGGAGCATCTCGCCGTGCTTGCCGATCGCGTTGCCGCGCGATTGCCCGCAGCTTGACACTTTAGATAGATAATCGCGATAGCATTCAGGCCTGCTTGAACTAGCGATGTAACGACGCATGGCTTGGCTGGCGCGTCGGCGGGTGCTTGCTGCATAATCGTTCGCCGTTACGCAATCAAATGGAGGGACGAAATGGCAAAGAAGATCGTCTTCGTCAGCGACCTCAGCGGTAAAGAACTCGACGCCAACTCGGCAGTGCGGCTGACGGTAAGCTTTAGCGATGCGCGTCGCGGCACGTATGTGGTCGATGCCGCTGAGGGTGACTCCGAAGTGCAGAAGCTTATTTCGGTTGGCGCAAAGCAGGCACGAAGAGGCCGCAGGCCAAAGTCGCAGGGCTAGTTCTCGGCTAGGGCTGCCGACGGCGAATCCGTCTCACGCTTGTGATGTGCGGTATCGCCGTCGTTGCAGCCCGGAGCCTGAGATCGCGGGGCGGGGCTGGATGAAGCGAAACACGCAGGCGCGCCGCTAACCGTTTTCCCTGGACGTCGCGCGGATAGCGATGAGATCTCCCCAATCAGGGGATTGGAGCCAGCTGGGGGAGGACTGGGGTCGGTGAACCCACAAGGCGCTTGCACGCCCAAGGGTCTTTCAGACCGCCCCGTCCTATCTGATTGAAAAAGCACCGCTTCAAGCCTGGACTTAGGCCAATTGCGGTAATTACCACAGAGCCGTCCAGTGCGGCTGCTGCCGCTCCTCCGTGCCGAGCAGCCTGGGCTCTCCTCGCACCTGCTTCGAGCCGCTATCTGAGCCTGCTGCTCACTTCGTCGCCCACGCGAACCAGACAACCCCCGCCGCGGTGGCGACGAGAGCGATCGAAGCCCAGACGGACACGGCAAGGCTCAACGTCACGAGAGCCAGCGGCACCCATAGCAGCATGCCCAGAGCAAACGCCCAATCTCGTCTTGCGTACGCCACGACGCGGTCTCGCTTACTTTCGAACTCTCGCGGGGCCACGCAAGTCACCGTGTAGGTATCGACACCGCTTTGCAGTACGTCAGCGACGACCCAGTCGTCTCCTCGGCTATTCGTGACACGGCCACCGCGCTTGGGGCGATTGCGCACTCGCCGAATCTCGGCTGATCCATGAAAAAGGAAGACGGCGCGACTCGGGCGAGTGCCACCGGACACGGCCGCGAGTATCCCTCATTCGAGGGGGGTGTGGTGCCCAACCTCGCGTCTCCAGGACGGAGCCGGGTGGGCTGCCTGAACGCCGAGACGTCATGACTCTCACCAAACTGGCACGCGGCCCACTGGGAACGCTGCCCCACGCCGGCGCGCCGCCTAGATGGCTATTACGGGCAGGCTCGCTCGGGGTTGATCCACGTTCCTTGTGTTCCGGTGTGTAGGGAACGGCCGGAACCGCCACGGGAGGAGTGCCTGGCGCTCCCGTGGTCGTAACGACGCAGAGCTTTCAGGTTCCGACTCGCACGATGCGGATGGTCAGGGTCGACGTGTAGATCGCCGTTCGGGAACTGCCCCAGCGCGTCTCGCATGTGAACCTCGAGAACCCGCACACGCTCAACGGGACGATGGTCACCGACCGCGCGCTCCTCGCGATCCTGGAGAATTTCCAGGGCGGCGTGCCGGACGTGCTGCGCGAGTACGGCGCCCCGGCCCAGGTCAGCCGGTAGCCGTCACAATGCGCTCCGGCGGGGTGCCGGAGCGGTCGAACGGGATGGTCTTGAAAACCGTTAGGCGTGCAAGCGCCTCGTGGGTTCGAATCCCACCCCCGCCGTTATCGAAACACCTTCACTACTGCATACACTTTCTAAGATCGGTCTGGCAAAGCAATACCTGCAAAACAACACTTTCTGCGTTTTGGGACACGCAGTTCGCTACTGCTGAAGTGCACAACCAGGCGCCCGAACACGGCTCACGGCAACCGAATCACTTCCAATACTCGCTGAAATCAGGCATGATCTGCTCGACAAGCAAATGGGGCGGCACCGCGCGAACGGCCCGCCCCCGGCACAGGAGGAATGCGCTCCCATGCATCGACACCGTACCCAGCAAGGGACCGCGTTCGACACGAGCGTTCGTGCGCGGCGACGCGAGGTGGCCGCTGTGACTGCCATGAGGCGGCGGGGCAAAGTCACAAGGTCCGACGCATCGTCGCCACCCTGATCGAGGGTCGGAGACACGACTCCGGAGACGAGGTTCGCGGCGGCAACCGTCGCACTGCGTCTAGTGCGACGCTTCGTGAGGCATGGACGGTCTGGCTCGAGGGAGCGAAGGCCGGCACGATCCGTACCCGCTCAGGCGATCCATACAAGCCCTCTGCGCTGCGGTCGTATGACCTCGGGATGGAGGCACGCGTCCTTCCGGTGCTCGAAGGCGTGATGGCGTCCCATCTCGAGCTTCGCGACTTCCAAGACCTGGCCGATCAGCTTCTCGCCGACGGCCACGATCCCTCGACAATCCGCAACACCTTCATGGGCCTCAGGGCTCTTTATCGGCGCGCCGTCGCTCGCGGCGAGGTTGCGCTGAATCCGACGGCTGGATTGCAGCTTCCGGCGGTTCGTGGCAGGCGTGACCGCATCGCGTCAGTGAACGAGGCCGACAAGTTGCTCGCAGTGCTGCCCGACTGGTGATCGAGCGCTGTGGTCGACGGCGTTCTTCGCAGGACTACGACGCGGCGAATTGATGGCACTCGACATGGATCACGCGTTCGACACCAATGGCGTCGCCAGCACGATCGAGGTCGAGCGATCCTACGACCCGGTAGCTGGCGAGTACATCAGCCCAAAGAGTCATGCGGGAACACGCCGCGTACCGGTGACGCAGGAACTTCGCGGCCACCTCGCAGCGCACCGAGTGCGGCTCGGCCGAAACACAGGACTTCTGTTCGGCCGCACCGCGACCAAGCCCTTCGATGACCGCGCCCTCAAGATTCGAGCCGAGAAGACTTGGCACGCAGCCGGGCTGACGCCGATCACGCTCCATGAGGCTCGACACACGTACGCGAGCCTTCTCATCGCGGCTGGCGTCAGCTCGAAGGCAGTGAGCACCTACATGGGCCATGCGTCGATCACGATCACGCTCGACCGCTACGGCCACTTATTCCCCGGCAACGAGGCTGAGACTGCCGCACCTGCTCGACGGGTACCTGGCAGGGCAGCGCGCGCTTTCGAATGACTGAGCCAACAACACGTTAAGCGAGTGGTCGGGGCCGAACTGATCGAGGCAGCCGAACGCGAGGCTGCGAGAATCGTCGCCACCACGAGCCGAGAGCGTGCCCGGCTCGTGGAGGAGCTAGCCACGAGCGTTCAGTCGGGGAGGAGACGCGAACGAGGCTGTTCCGGCTTCTTGACCCGTGTGCTCGAGGAGGTCGAGATCGGGATGAGCGAGGGGTCCGCGCCGCTACTTGACTCCGGCTGACTGTCGACGTGACGGCAGGTCTGCTTTCTGGACCCTCGGTAATCCTTTCTCTTCAGCATCCGATACTTGCTAGCGAATGAATAAGCGCGGACACTCCCAGAGCCTCGTTGCTTCTCATCCGGAAAACCTGCACGCGGTCAAGCAGGGCGTTCATTCGCCACGCCTGATCCAGGCGCGCGCGGCCGAGCTCGCAGGCGAACTCACGCAAGCGTTCGAGTTCTCGCCGACGGAGCAGCTTGCCGTTTACGAGGCTGCTCGTTGCATGGCAATCCTCGAGGCGATCGATCGCGATCTCGACGAGCGAGGACTCGTCGACAAAGAGGGCAAGCCCCGCTACCTCCTTAACCACCGCTCCCGCACCTCCCGCCAACTCGAGCAGTGGCTGGACAAGGTCTCGTCGGCAATCGAGAAGAAGGCGGCGAGCGAGGAGACGCCGGCTCGAGCGGAGTTCACCGACTACGTGCACGCACTGCAGCAGATCGCCCTCGGTCACGACAGTACGGCGACCGCACGCGACCGCCTCGCCGCGCTCAAAGAGCTACTCGAACTCGGAGCGAAGGGCACTACCAGCTTCCTCGAGCGGCCAGCACACTCCGAGCTGACCGAGCGCGAGCACGCGATTCGCGAGGCTGCGCAGAGGCGAAGCGTCGAGAAGCGAGAGCGCGACCTCGGCCTCGCCGAATAAGTCGCGCACCGGCGATCAGAGGCGTACGCGCCTCCGTTTGATCATCAAGTTTCGGCTCGCCGGGTGCCGAGAGAGTCTTCGCCGTGGCTGCTAGACCGGGGATGAGCCGCTTGCGCCAGCACATCGTTGTCGAGCGCCTGCTTGAGAATCGCAGGGTCGATCAGACTGACGACGTTCTCGAGAGTGCGCAAGCCCGTGGCATCGATGACCGCTTGCATCCCTCCACCAGCGGCGACGGCGCTGGCGGCCATGTCGTCGTTCGCGCTATGCAGGTCGGCCCGAGTCAAGGGAGTACGCGCGTCACGCTCGTCGAGCCAAGCCTCGTAATCGCTGCGCGCAACGCGTCGGCGTGACGTCGTCTCGAGCATGGCAGTGCGGGCGACTCGCGCTTCCTTGCGCTCGCGCACGGCCTGTTCTGATGCCTTCCGGCGCACTTCTCTTTCCAGACGCTGCTCGGCGGCGCGCCGGTCAGTGGCGACGCGTTGCTCCGCGCGCAGCTGTCGCATGGCCAGCTTGACCTGCGTTGCCACCTCCGGGCGTTCGAAGTAGCGAAGAAGTGTTGTGTGAGCGACGTCGTAGTCGAGCGCGAGGTCTCGCAGGGGTTCGCCGGCCGCCCTCCGCCTGATCAGCGCAGCATCGGGAACGAGCTTTCGCAGTCGACGCCGGCGCTTCACGATAGGGATTCTAGCCTGTCCTAAACGCACCATAAACGCACCACGCTCGCGCGGTCGCCACGGTGGCACAGCGGCCACATCCGACGGGAGCTTCTGACGGAAGGTCCCACGGAGACGAAATCGAGCCCAGGGCTGACATTTCCGATACAACGAGATTGGCTCAGATACAGGCTTGAAGCGGTGTTCTTCCAATCATCCCGAACAGGGCGGTTTTCAAGACCGCCCCGTTCGACCGCTCCGGCACCCCGCCGGAGTCGCATTGTGACCTAGTTGGGCCGGACCTCGGCGGGGGCGCCGTAGCCGCGGAGCACCTCCGGCACGCCGCCCTGGAAGTTCTCGAGGATTGCGAGCAACGCGCGGTCCGTGACCATCGTCCCGTTGAGCGTGTGCGGGTTCTCGAGACCCCCCTCGGCCCGGTACCGGATTCCGAGTCGACGTGCCTGGTAGTCGGTCGTGTTCGAGCACGAGGTCACCTCGCGGTAGCGCTGCTGGAACGGGAACCACGCCTCGATGTCGTACTTCTTCGCGGCGGGCGCGCCGAGGTCGCCCGCGGCGACGTTCATGACGCGATACGGGAGCCCGAGCGCCTGGAAGTAGCGTTCCTCGAGGTCGAGCATGCGCTCGTGCTCGTCCCACGACGTCTCCGGCTCGACGAACACGAACATCTCGACCTTGTTGAACTGGTGGACGCGGAACATCCCCCGCGTGTCCTTTCCCGCCGCGCCCGCCTCGCGCCGGAAGCACGTCGAGAAGGCCGTGTAGCGGAGCGGAAGCTCGTCGAGCTTCTCCCCCGTGTGGAGCGCGGCGAGGGCGACCTCCGAGGTGCCCGTGAGGAAGAGCCCGTCCTCCTCGAGCGCGTAGATGTTCGAGCGCTCGGTGGGGAAGAAGCCGGTGCCGTACATCGCCTCCTCGCGGACGAGCACGGGCGGCAGTACGGGCGTGAAGCCGGCCTCGACCAGGTGTTCGAGCGCGAACTGGTACAGCGCCATCGCGACACGGGCGGAGTCCCCGATGACGTAGCCGAAGCGCGCGCCGGAGACGCGAGCGGCGCGCTCCATGTCGAAGCGGCCGATCTCGGTGTGCTCGCGCGCGTCTTCGCGGGCCGACGGCTCGCCGACCCGCCGGAGCTCCTCGGCGTCCTCTTCCGTGTCGCCGTCCGGCGCCGACGGGTGCGGAGGATTTGGGACGAGCGCGAGCGCGTCGTCCCGGGCGCCTTCGGCGGCCGCGAGCTCCTCCTCCACCTGCTTCAGCTCGGCCTTGACCGACTGGAGCTCCTCGAGCTGCTCGGGTGTCGGCTTGCCGCCGATCTTCATCCGGCCGCGTAGCTCGTCGACGCGCGGGACGAGGGCCCGCCAGCGCTCGTCAGCCTCGAGGAGCGCATCGAACTCCTCGGCGGCGCCCTTGCGCGCGAGGGCCGCGCGCCAGGCGTCCGGGTCGCTGCGTGCGGCCTTCAGGTCGATCACGACTTGGAGTCTAGGCTGGAGCTGTGCGCGAGACCGGAGCTCCGCCAGCGCGGAGACTCCGGTCGCGCAAGACCCCTAAAGGCGGCTGCTCCGCAGCCGCATCGAGGCGAGCTATTTGCCCGCGACCGAGGAGACGTACGCGGCCACGTCAGCGCGCTGCTGATCCGTCAGGCTCGTACTCGAACGACGGCATGCCGCCCTGCCCGTTGGTGACCCGGTCGTACGCCAGCTCGAAGCTCGGTTTCGCGTCGTCGAGGTTCGGGCCCGACCGTTCCGGACGAACCCGCGTCCGCGAGCGTGTGGCAGCCGGTGCAGCCGGACGCGCCGAGGAATATCGCCTTGCCCGCGACCGGATCGCCCTTGGGCGGCGTCGCGCCCGTCTCGGTGGTCGTCGACTCCGAGGTCGTCTCCGTCGCCGTCGACTCCGAGGTGGTCGGCTCCGTCTCGGTGGTCGTCGTCTCGGTCGTCGTGACCTCGCCCTGGACGGTCTCCGGTGTCGCCGTCTGACTCTGCTCGCCACCGCATCCCGCCGCGGCGAGCCCGAGAGCGGCGACGACGAGGACGAGGAGCAGAGTCGACCGACGCATCGTTGCGATCCTATACAGACGACGCGCCGGGGGCACGCCCACCCGGCGCAGGCCCTACACTCGTCGGCCGTGCGGTGGTCAGTGGCGCGGAGGCGCGCACTCAGGTCGGCTGCAATCGGCGCGGTCGGCGCTCTCACGGCCGTCGTCGCCGTCGCGTGCGGTGGGGCGCGGGCCGCGACGCCCGCAGCCGACCCGCCGATCGATCCCGGGATCCACGCGATCAAGCACGTCGTGATGATCATGCAGGAGAACCGGTCCTTCGACTCCTACTTCGGAACGTATCCGGGGGCGGACGGATACCCGATGAGGAACGGCAAGCCGAACGTCTGCGTCCCCGACCCCTTGCTCCACCGCTGCGTCCGGCCGTTCCACGACTCCAACCTCCGCAACGAGGGCGGTCCTCACGGCCCGCAGAACGCGCTGCGCGACATCGACGGCGGGAAGATGGACGGCTTCGTTGGGGAGGCCATCGCCGCAAAGCTCGCGCTCGCGCACGGCAAGCGACTGAAGAAGCGAATCGAGGGGTGCGCCGAGCGCGGGACGCTCGGCCCGAGATGCGAGCTCGGGAAGCCGGTGGACGTCATGGGCTACCACGACGGCCGCGACATCCCGAACTACTGGGCCTACGCCCGCCGGTACGTCCTCCAGGACCGCATGTTCGAGCCCAACTACGGATGGAGCCTGCCCGCACACCTCTTCCAGGTGTCGGCCTGGTCTGCGAGGTGCTCCGTGCCGACCGAGGCGTCGAGTTGCCGCAACGACCTCTCGGATCCGCCGAACGGGCCGGCCGTCACGCGCAAGCGCTACCCGAACGGGCCGCTCTACGGCTGGACCGACCTGACGTACCTGCTCCATCGCGCCGGCGTGAGCTGGGGGTACTACGTCGTTCCCGGCGAGGAGCCGGACTGCTCCGAGGGCGGACTCCTCGATTGTCACCCTCATCGTCTCCGCGCGAGCACGCCGAGTGTCTGGAACCCCCTTCCGGAGCTTCACGACCGTGCGGCGTGACGGGCAGCTCGGGAACATCGGGCCGGTCGCGCGGTTCGTGCAGCAGGCGCAAAGCGGGGCATTTGCCCGCTGTGTCCTGGATCGTGCCCGACTTCGACCACAGCGAGCATCCGGGAGCACTCATCGGCGACGGCCAGGCGTTCGTCACTCACCTCGTCAACGCCGTCATGCGCAGTGCCGACTGGAGCAGCACTGCGATCTTCATCGCGTGGGACGACTGGGGCGGCTTCTACGACCACGTCATACCGCCGCGGGTCGACCGCAACGGATACGGGCTCCGGGTCCCGGCGCTCGCGATCAGCCCGTACGCGAAGCGCGGCTACATCGACCACCAGACGCTGTCGTTCGACGCGTACCTGCGGTTCGTCGAGGACGACTTCCTCGGGGGCCGGCGCCTCGACCCGCGTACGGACGGCCGTCCCGACCCTCGACCGACGGTACGGGAGACGGTGCCGCAGCTGGGCAACCTCGCGTCCGAGTTCGACTTCTCGCATCCGCAGCCGGAGCCGTTGCTCCTGCTGCCGCGCCCGCGGTCCTGAGAAGGCTCGGGGCCGCTCGCGGCGGCCCCGATGGACGTTCCGCCTAGGCGGCCGCGAGCCGCCGCCTGAGTCCCTTGAGCTTGAAGGCGACGAAGATCTCGCTGATCCCACGGGACGAGGGCGATGATCCCGACGTAGACCACGAGCAGGATCGCCTTCTCTCGGAAATCGCCCGCGACCCAGAAGGCGAGCAGGAGCTCGATCAGCCCGAGGACGAGCTGCAGCCACCAGAGCTCGAACTCGTCCTTCGTCATGAATGCGACGCTGATGTCGAAGATGCCCTTGATCAACAGGAAGACACCGACGAGCGCCGCCAGCGTCGCGAACGTGTCGTACGGGATTCCAGAGCGCGTAGATCCCCACGAGCCAGAAGAGCACGCCGAGGAATCCGTGCACCCATTTCCAGCCGGTCGTCGAGTACGTGATCGCCATGAACTCGTTGATCCCGGCGATCATCGCGACGACGCCGAACAGGATCGAGATCGCGTAGACGCGTCGTGTAGTCCCACTGGAACACGAGCAGGGCGAAGACGAGCCAGCCGATCCCGGTGACGAGGAAGATCCACCAGCGATCGGCGGCCTCCTCGAGGATCTCGCGCGGCCCGAACATCTCGTTCATCGTTCCTCCCTCGCTGGTTGTCGGTCGCGGCGCGATTCTTCCAGGTGTGGCGGACTCGTCCCGTAGGATCAGCGGCGTGATCGTCGAGCGCAGCATGCACCCGGGCTGGCTGTCGAACGCATTCCTCCTCGGAGACGAGCCCGGCGGAACGGCGGTGTTCGTCGACAGCGGCGCTCCGCTGGAGCCGCTCCTCGACGCGGTCGAGCGCGAGAGCCTGACGCCGACGCACCTCCTCGTCACGCACGGGCACGCCGACCATGTCGCGGGGAACGACGAGCTCGTCGAGCGCTTCGGGCTGGAGGTGACGTCGGGGCCTGTGCGAGACAGGCGGTCTGCGCATCGAAGCGCTCGCGACTCCGGGCCACTCGGACGACGGCGTCTCGTTCGTCGTCGGCGACCTCTGCTTCTCCGGGGACACGCTCTTCCGCGACGCGGTTGGGGGCGGGCCTGCCGACGAGATGCGGCGATCCGTGATGGACGTGCTCATGAAGCTCCCGCACGGAGACGCGCGTCCTGCCCGGCCACACGGACGAGACGACCATCGGCCGCGAGTGGGAGCAGAACCCGTTCGTCCGCTTCTGGCGCGGGCTCGACGGCGAGGACGGCCGCACGTGCACGGTCGCGGGCGATCCGGCAACGATCGTCGTCTGGTCGCCGGACTACGACGGCAAGGGCAAGGCGCTCGTTCGGCTCGCCGACGGCTCGGAGGCGATCGTCGGCGCCTCTCGCATCGCGTTCGACTAGATACCCGCAGGGGGTATACTTCTGTCGACACCGATCGGGAGGAGACATGAGCGAGACCGTCATCTACAGCGTTCCTGCGATCCACTGTGAGCACTGCGCGATGTCGATCCGCGAGGAGGTGTCCGAGGTCGAGGGCGTGGACGACGTCGCCGTCGATCTCGACTCGAAGGTCGTGACGGTCACCGGGCGCGAGCTGGACGACGCGGCGCTGCGTGCGGCGATCGTGGAAGCGGGGTACGAGGCGGCGTGACCGCGACCGGAGACAGAGCGGAAGGAGGTTCGGCTCGACCTCGAGGGCATGACGTGCGCGTCGTGCGTCGCGCGCATCGAGCGGAAGCTCAACAAGCTCGAGGGCGTCGAAGCATCGGTGAACTTCGCGACCGAGCAGGCGACGGTGCGCTGCGACGCCGTCCGTGACCGTCGACGATCTCGTCTCGACCGTCGAGGCGGCCGGATACCACGCACGCCCGGTCGAGGAGCACGACGGCCACCATCATCACGACGAGCCGCTCGCCCTGCTGCGGCGCAGACTCGCCGTCGCGGTCGCTCTCACCGCCCCGCTGGTGCTCATCGCGATGGTGCCGTCGCTCCACTTCGCGGGGTGGGAATGGGTCGCACTCGCTCTCGCGACGCCGGTCGTCTTCTGGAGTGGGCTCGGCTTCCACCGGGCCGCGCTGCAGAGCGCGCGGCATCTCGCCGCCACGATGGACACGCTCATCTCGATGGGAACGCTCGCCGCGTGGGTGTGGTCGACGGTCGTACTCGTCGCCGGCCTCGACGAGGACGTCTACTTCGAGGTCGCTGCGGTCATCACGACGCTGATCCTCCTCGGGCGCTACCTCGAGGCGCGGGCCAAGGGCCGTTCGTCACGAGGCGATCCGCGCGCTACTCGAGCTCGGCGCGAAGGACGCGCGCGTGCTCCGCGACGGAGAGGAGCTGCTGGTTCCGCTCGAGGAGGTTCGTGTCGGAGACCGCTTCGTCGTGCGACCCGGCGAGAAGATCGCGACCGACGGCGTCGTCGAGGAGGGCGCGTCTGCCATCGACCAGTCCATGCTGACCGGCGAGTCGCTACCGGCCGAGGTCGCCGTCGGCGACGAGGTGGTCGGCGCAACGGTCAACACCTACGGCCGGCTCGTCGTCCGCGCGACGAAGGTCGGCTCGGATACGGCGCTGGCGCAGATAGCGCGGCTCGTCGAGAGGGCGCAGTCGGGCAAGGCGCCGGTCCAGCGGCTCGCCGACCGGGTCTCCGCCGTGTTCGTGCCCGTCGTCATCGCGATCGCGCTGGCGACGCTCGCGGGCTGGCTCCTTAGCGGAGCATCGGCTGCGACGGCGTTCACGGCCGCGGTCGCGGTGCTCATCATCGCCTGCCCGTGCGCGCTCGGCTTGGCGACGCCCATGGCGCTCATGGTCGGAACCGGTCGCGGCGCGCAGCTCGGCATCCTCATCAAGGGCCCCGAGGTCCTCGAGCAGACGCGACGGATCGGGACGATCGTGCTCGACAAGACCGGCACGATCACGGAGGCGCGCATGGATCTGGTCGAGGTACGGCCGCTGAACGGCGCCACCCGGTCCGACATCCTGCGGCTCGCCGGGGCGGTCGAGGCTGCCTCGGAGCATCCGATCGCGCAGGCGATCGCGACTGCGGCGAGGGCCGAGGTCGGCGAGCTTCCCACCGTCGGGAGCTTCCGCAACGTCCCCGGCGTCGGAGTCCTCGGCGAAGTGGAGGGTCACTCCGTCGAGGTCGGTCGTGGCGACGGAGGCGTGACCGTCGGCTGGGACGGTGTCCCGCGCGCCACGCTGGTCGTCCGCGACACGGTCAAGCCGACGAGCGCGCAGGCAATCGCCGAGCTCGAGCGGCTCGGATTGACGCCGGTGCTGCTCACGGGCGATGCGCGCGCGACTGCGGAGCGGGTCGCGGCCGAGGTCGGCATCGAGCGTGTTCTGGCGGAGGTCTATCCGGAGGGCAAGGTGGCCGAGATCCTGCGCCTGCAGAGCGAAGGCGAGGTCGTGGCGATGGTCGGCGACGGCGTGAACGACGCGCCGGCGCTCGCGCAGGCCGACCTCGGGCTCGCGATCGGGACGGGAACGGATGTCGCGATCGAGGCGTCCGATCTCACCCTGGTCTCCGGCGACCTGCGCGCGGCTGGCGACGCGATCCGGCTCGCGCGTCGGACGCTGCGCACGATCAAGGGCAATCTCTTCTGGGCATTCGCGTACAACGTCGCGGCCATCCCGCTCGCGGTCGCCGGACTGCTCGACCCGATCGTGGCGGCCGCCGCGATGGCGTTCTCCAGCCTGTTCGTCGTCGCGAACTCGCTGCGGCTCCAGCGGTTCCATTCGACTCGGGAGGAGACAACGTGAGCGAGCACACCCACGGCTACGCCGCCGACAAGGATGCGCTCGTCCGCAGGCTCCACCGGATCGAAGGCCAGGTCCGGGGCATCGAGCGCATGGTCGAGGAGGATCGCTACTGCATCGACGTGCTCACGCAGATCGCAGCGGTCAACACCGCGCTCGAGAGCCTCGCCTTCAAGATCCTCGACGACCACGTCAACCACTGCGTCGCTCGCGCGCTGGCGTCGGGTGACGCCGCGGAGGCCGAGACGAAGAGCAAGGAGCTCCTCGACGCCGTGCACCGCTTCGCGCGCGTGCGCTAACGCCGCTCGGTCGCGAGCCGAAGCCCGAGCGCGACGAGGACGAGGCCCGTCAGAGCGTCGAGCGCGCGTCGTGCGCTGCCGGTCAGCAGATGTCCGACTCGGGCGACCGTTACGGCGTAGAGGCTCAACCAGGCGAAGGTCAGCGCGCAGAAGAGAAAGCCGAGCGCGAGGAGGCCGGCACCTCGGCTCGAGGCGAACTGGGGCAGGAGACTCGCGAAGAAGACGGCCATCTTGGGGTTGCCGAGGTTGCTGAGTAGTCCCTGGCGCAGCCCGTCGCTCGCGGTGAGTGGTGTGGCGGAACGGAACGTCCGCTCGCCTCGGTGTCCTCGGCGGGCCGCGGCGATGGAGGCGGTCCCGAGATAGACGAGGTACACGGCTCCGGCGAGCTTCAGCGCCCGGAATACGGGCTCCGACGCGGTCAGCAGGGCGACGACGCCCGCGCAAGACGCAACCGTCCATACGGCTTGTCCGAGCGCCACGCCGCCTGCCGTCGCGACTCCCGTGCGCCGACCGCCGGTCAGCGCGTTGCGGATCGTGAGCGCCGTGTCTTGTCCCGGTGTGCAGATCACGACGGCCGATACGACGACGAACGCCAGGAGGGCGTGGGCCACGACGGAAGTATCCCTACGCGCCGCGCGTTGACGTCTCACAATGCCGCCGGCCAGCGCGTTCTCTCAGTGGATGCGCAAGGGACATCTCTCGCTGCTCGCGGTCGTCGTCGTGTGGGCAGGATCGTTCTCGGTCATCAAGCAGCTCCTCGACGACGGAGTGGCGGCGGGTGACATCGCGATCGTCCGCTACGCGATCGCCGCACCCGGGTTCGCCTTCATCCTCTGGCGCGCACGCGGCCTGCCGGGCCTGACGAGGAGTGACGCGATCCGCGTCGCGACGGCCGGGCTCCTCGTGGTGGTCGGCTACCACGTGTCGCTGAACGTCGGGGAGCGCCACACGACCTCGGGGATCGCCGCGCTCGTGGTCGCGCTCGCGCCGGGCGTGACCATCGTGCTCGCGGCAGCTCTCGGGCTCGAGCGGATGACACGACGGCGTGTCGCGGGCCTGAGCCTGGCCTTCATCGGAGTCGCGGTCGCCGTGACGCTCGGAGCGGGGGAGAGCCTCTCGTTCGGGAGCGCACGAGGAGCCGCTCATCGTCCTCGGCGCGCCCGTCGCCTTCGCTCTCTACAACGTCATCCTCAAGCCGCTGCTCGGTCGGCACGATCTGCTCGCGCTCACGGCTGCGACGAGCCTCGTCGGGATGGTGGGCCTCGCCCCGTTCGTCCGCGGCTCGACGATCGATGCGGTGACCGAGGCGAGCGTCGGCGAGGCGGCCCTCCTCCTCTACCTCGGCGTCCTTGCCACCCTGCTCGGCTACATCGGCTGGAACGTCGGCCTCCGCGGCCTCGGGCCGACGCGGGCCGTGACCTACACGTACGCGATCGCGCCGCTCGCGCTCGCGATCGGCGCGGTCGTCCTCGACGAGCCCGTGACCGTGTGGCTCGTCCTCGGCGCCGCACTGGTCGTCGGCGGCATCGCGACGGCGCAGGGAGCGTCGCTTCGCTCGCTTCGGCGCGCGCGACCACTGCCCGTCGGGGTCGCTGGCAGCCCGCAGCGGTAGCGCGCTCGGGTCGGCGTAAGTCCGACAGGCGGCGCGCTTGCGGCGTTCCACCGCTGACCTCCACAATGCGGTCGTGACCGACCCGGTCGCCGAGCACGACCACGAGCACGTCTACGACATCGACCCGGAGGTCGAGGAGGCCTGGCGGGCGGTCTTGACCGGCGACCTCGGGCAGCTGAAGTACATCCGCGCTGTGTTCGGGAGGATTCCGTCAGGACCGCGCTGCAAGCTCTGCCTCTCTCCGCTCAAGGCGCCCGGGAGCGTCCTCCTGAAGCCGTTCGGCTTCGGCCCGTCCAAGCTGAATCGCCGGCTCTGTCGCGCGTGCTTCCGCTCGATCGACAAGCGACCGGGGGGCGCGGAGGTCGAGCTCTCGCTCATGTTCGCCGACGTCCGCGGCTCGACGTCCCTCGCGGAGAAGATGCCGGCGCAGGAGTTCTCCCGTCTCATCTCGCGCTTCTACGGGACGGCTGCTCGCGTGGTCGACGAGTGGGATGGCCTCGTCGACAAGTTCGTCGGGGACGAGGCCGTCGCGCTGTTCGTACCCGGGTTCGCGGGCGAGGATCACGCCGCGCGCGCCGTCGAGGCGGCTCGCTCGCTCATCCACGAGACCGGCAACGACGGACGCCGACCCGTGGGTCGCCGATCGGGATCGGCGTGCACACAGGGCGTCGCCTACGTCGGCCGCGTCGGCGAGGGCGACGCGTGCGACTTCACCGCCGTCGGCGACGCCGTCAACACCACCGCGCGGCTCGCCTCCTCGGCCGGAGCGGGAGAGATCCTCGTCAGCAAGGCGGCTGCGGATGCATCGATGCTCGACGACACGGGCATCGAGTCGAGGACGCTCACGCTCCGCGGCAAGGATGAGCTGATCGACGCGCTCGTCCTGGCCGCGTAGTCAGGACGCGGTCGGCGCGGGGACGCCGGCGAATCGTCTCAACTCCTCCTCGACGAGCTCGGCCCAGCGGTCGGCTTTCGGCAGCGTGACGAGCCCGCCCCACGGCGCCCGCACTGCGATCCCGTGGAACGCGCCGGGAATGAGCACATAGCGCCCTTCGGCACCGCGCTCGCGGGCACGATCGAACCCCTTCCTCGAGTGCGCGGCCGAGACGCCCGGCACGCCGGGCAGCCAGCGGTCGAGAGCACCGTGGATGACCGTGAACCGCTTTCCGCGGAGGGTCGACACGTCGAGCTCGTCGGGGAGCCAGGGAGCCAGGCCCACGACCTCCTCGACCTGCGGCTCGCGCGCGATCGAGACGGCGACCGCCCCGCCCATCGAGAAGCCGAGGAGCGCGACCCGCGGTGCGCCGATCTCGTACACGGCTGCGCGCGCATCCTCGACGCACGACTCGAGGCGTCGCCACGACTTCACGCGGTAGCGCACCTCGGCGAAGCCCAGCTGGGGGAGGCGAGGCGCGAGCTTCTCGACGAGCCACTCGACGGTCGCGCTCCACGTGCCGTCGACCTCGCGCTGCTGCCCACCGCCCACGCACACGACGGCGGCGCCGTCGACCGGGCCCGTGACGCGCATCTCTGCGCCGGTCGCGAGCCTCAAGCCCGAGCTCCGAGCGTCTCGGCGAGCCAGGCGGGCAGCTCTCGAAACAAGCTCGGATCGATCGAGTGCGCCATCGCGGGCGACTCGCGGTAGACGACGTCCGCGCCCGCCTCGCCCAGAGCCTCGTAGGCCTTCCGGCTCCACTCCACGGAGATGACCGGGTCGAGCGCGCCATGGCCGATCGCCGCCCGGGGGAGAGGGGGCGTCAGGTCGATCGAGAAACCCGGTGTGGTCGGCATGAACCCGCTGAGGGCGATCAGCCCGGCGGGACGCGGGCGTCCGTCGCCGAGCCCGAGCGCGTATGTCATCACCGCGCCCTGTGAGAAGCCTCCGATCACGGTGCGCTCATAGGGGATTTCGGCCCCCGCGGCCACCGCGTCGAGCCACGAGGAGGCGAGTGCGAAGGTCTCCGTGAAGGTCGGCGGGTCCGGAGATCCGATCTCATGCACCGCGTACCAGTGCGCGCCGCCCGGAGGGAGGGACAGCGGGCCTCGAGGCGTGATGCCGAGAAGCAGCCGGTCGGGGTCGAGCAGGTCGAGCAGCGGGAACAGGTCGCGCTCGTCTGCCCCGCGACCGTGGAAGAGCACGAGCAGCCCCTCGGGCTTCGAGGCTGCGGGCCGCACGAGGTGGACGAGGGAGTCCGCGGGCACGTCCCGCGGAAGCTACCTGCGGAGGGATCGCTCGTTGACGAGCCGCTCGAGTTCGGCCTGACGCACCCAGCCGGGCTGTCTATGTCCGCGGAGTGCCGAGGGTGGAGAGGGGAATGCGGCCTTCGAGGAGCGCGCGACCGACGATCGCCCCCTCGCAACCCGTTCCCGCGACCGCGGAGAGATCCTCGAGCGAGCGCACTCCGCCCGCGGCCAGCACGGCAAGTCCCCCTCCGCGGCACACCCGGCCCAGGAGGTCTTCATCGGGTCCGTCGAGCGTTCCGTCGCGATCGATCGCGGTGCAGAGGATGCGGGAGACGCCGGCGTCGCGGCAGCGGTCGACGGCGTCCTCGACCGCGACCGACGTCGTGCGCGTCCACCCTCCGACTGCGACGTGGCCGTCCCGAACGTCGACCGCGACGACGAGACGGTCGCCGAGCGCGGCGGAGAAGCGGGCGAGCGCCTCGTCCTCGGCGAACGCTGCGGTCCCGACGACCACGCGGAAGGCGCCCGCCTCGAGCAGGCGCTCGGCGTCAGCGACGGAGCGGACGCCGCCGGATGCCTGGAGCCGTGCCGGGGCAGCCGCGAGCGCCGCGCGCCGCACGACGTCGGGGCGTACCCGTCCGTCTCTCGCGCCGTCGAGGTCGACGAGGTGGATCAGCGTGGCGCCCGAGTCGCGATATGTCTCGACCAGGCCGAGAGGGTCGGCGCGACGATTGGTCACCTGCTCGTAGTCGCCGCGCAGGAGCCGAACCGCGTCCGTGCCGAGCAGATCGACCGCCGGTATGACGTCGAACTTCCTCGAGCTCTTCTTCTCGCGTGTTAGCACGCTAACATGCTACTATGCCCGCTCGAGCGACGACGACGATCGGCTCTCGGACATGAGCGACCTTCCACACGAATGGCGGACGAACGAGACACGAGACCTCTTCGAGGCGATCCTCAGCCTTCGAACGGTGGACGAGGCGGAACGGTTCTTCCGCGACCTGTGCACGCTCGCGGAGCTCGAGGCGCTGACGCATCGCTGGCAGGCAGCCCGGCTGCTGGATCAGGGACTGCCGTATCACGAGGTGGCTGCGCGAACGGGCGCGTCGACGACGACGGTGACGCGGGTCGCACAGTGGCTCAAGCGCGGAGCGGACGGGTACCGGCTGGTGCTCGATCGCCGGAAGCGGACATCCGGTCGGACCGCCTGAAGATCGCAGTCCCGGCGAAGGGCCGGCTGCGCGAGCCTGCGGTCGCCCTCCTCGCGGACGCGGGCCTCGGCCCCGAGCAGCCCGGAGAGCGGGCGCTCGCCTTTCCGTGCCGTAATGCGCCGGTCGACGTCATGCTCGTCCGGGCCGCGGACATTCCCGAGTACGTGCAGGACGGCGTCGTCGACTGCGGGGTCACGGGCGCCGATCTCGTCCGCGAGAGCGGGGCGGAGGTCGAGGAGCTCCTTGCATTGGGCTTCGGCGCCTGCACGCTCGAGGCCGCGGTTCCGACGGAGTCGTGGGCGACCCGTCTCGACGACCTCGACGGCCTCCGCGTCGCGACGGTGTACCCGCGGCTCGCGACGCAGCTCCTCGGCGAGCGCGGACTCGAGGCGGAGCTCGTGCACGTGACCGGCTCGGTCGAGGTCGCGCCGCGCCTCGGTCTTGCCGACGCCATCGTCGACCTCGTCTCCAGCGGGAGCACGCTGCGCACGAACGGCCTGCGATCGCTCGGCTCGCTGTTCTCGTCCGAGGCCGTTCTCGTCGGGCGGCCCGACGGAGACGACCGGGCGCGCGAGCTCGCGATGGTCCTGCGCAGCGTCGTGCAGGCGCGGGAGAGCCGCTACCTCATGCTCAACGCGCCCGAGAGCGCGCTCGAGGAGATCGCGCGGCTCGTGCCGGGATCCGGCTCTCCGAGCGTGCTGCCCCTCGCGGATCCCGGCATGGTCGCGATCCACGCGCTCGTGCCCGCCGCCGACGTCTGGCGGCTTCTGCCGAAGCTCGAGGCGGCCGGCGGCTCGTCGATCCTGCTCGTCCCCGTCGAGCGGATGCTCCCCTGACATGAACGGCGTCGCGGCCATCCTCGAGGACGTCCGGCTGCGTGGCGACGAGGCCGTTCGTGAGTGGGCCGTGCGCCTCGACGGCGTCGAGCCGGCACGCGCAGAGGCTGCGGAGGGCCTCCCGAAGGAGGCGGTGCTCGCGCTCGCCGACTCGGTGCGGCGCTGGCACGAGGCGCAGCGACCCGCGGACGTACGGCTCGAGGTGCGCCCCGGTGTCGAGCTCGAGCGCCGCTGGGTCCCGCTCGCCACCGTGGGGGTGTACGTCCCGCGCGGGCTCGTCTCGACGCTCGTGATGTGCGCGGTGCCCGCGCTCGCAGCCGGAGTCCAGCGGATCATCGTGGCGACGCCTCCCGACGGCTCCGGCCTGGTCGCTGCAGCGGCGAGGCTCCTCGGCATCGAGGAGGTCTGGGCGCTCGGCGGGCCGCCCGCGATCGCCGCCCTCGCGTACGGAACCGACGCCATCCCGCGTGTCGACAAGATCTGCGGCCCCGGTGGCAGGTACGTGAACGAGGCGAAGCTGCTCGTGTCGCGCGACGTTGCGATCGACCTGCCCGCCGGCCCGTCCGAGGTGGTCGTGCTCGCGGGATCAGGCGCGGACGCCCGCATCGCGGACCTCGAGCTCGCCGCACAGGCAGAGCACGGCCCCGATTCCGTCTGCAGCGTCGTAGCCGTCAACGGGGACTCCGCGGCGGCGGTCGCGGAGGTGGACGCGATCGCTCCGGAGCATCTCGTCGTGCTCGGCGACGACGCCGAGGCGCTTGCAGCCGCGGGTCCGCAACGCGGGCGCGATCTTCGTCGGTCCGTGGTCGTCGGTCGCTGCCGGCGACTATGCGACCGGGGGCAACCACGTCCTCCCGACCGCAGGCTGGGCCCGGTCCGTCGGCGGCATCGGCCTGGAGACGTTCCTCAAGCCCGTCACGATCCAGCGTGTGACCGCCGAAGGTCTCGCCGCACTACGCCCGACCGTGGAGGCGCTCGCCGCGGTCGAGGGAATGCCGGCACACGCGGCAGCGGTGCGGCGATGAGAGCCCTCCCTGCCTCCTTCTCCGAGTACCAGTGGGCCCCGTCCACGGAGGAGATCGCCCGCTCGGTCGAGCTCGACCCGCTCCAGATCGTGCGCTTCGACGGGAACGTCCCAGCACAGCCGTCCCCGTTCGCGCGGCCCGGGACGATCGCCGGCGCGCTCGCAGAGGTGAACGGCTACGCGCACGGCGGCTTCCCGGAGCTCGTCGACGCCATCGCACGCTACGCGCGCGTAGGCCCCGAGAACGTCGTGCTCGGCGCGGGCGCGGACGACCTGATCCTCCTGTGCGCGCGCACGTTCGCAGGCCCCGGCGACGTCGTCGCGGTCGCCGAGGAGCCGACGTACCCGCTGTACCGCATCGGGGCGCAGCTCGCGGGGGCCGAGGTCGGCGACGTCGATCCGGTGGTGACGTTCTCGTGCCGCCCCAACAACCCGACGGGCGAGCTCGGCGAGCTCCCGGATGCCCGACCGCTCGTCGTCGACGAGGCGTACTTCGAGTACGCGGGCGAGACGGCCGTCGACCTCATCGAGGACGGGGTCGTGGTGCTGCGGACGTTCTCGAAGTCGTTCGGGCTCGCGGGCGCCCGCGTCGGCTACGCGCTCGCCGACGCCGAGACGGCGGCCGAGCTCAACCGGCGCCAGGCGCCGCAACCGATCTCGGGTATCTCGGCGACGCTTGCGCTGGCGGGCCTCGCCGACCCACCCGACGTGCGCTGGCAGGTCGAGGAGCGCGAGCGGTGCGCGCGTGCGCTGCGTGCGCTCGGGCTCGAGCCACTTCCGTCGGCGACCAACTTCCTGTTCGTGCCGGTGGACGAGCCGGAGGCCGTCGCCGCGACGCTGCTCCGCTCCGGGCTCGTCGTGCGGGGCTATGCGAACGGGCTGCGCTTCAGCGTGCGAGATCGCGAGGACGACGACCTCCTGCTCGAGGCACTTGCGCGCGCTCTCGATCGTCCGTCGCCCGCCGCATCGCCCTCCGGGCGGCGGGCGCGGCACCTCCGGGCAACGGCGGAGACCCGGCTCCGCGTGCGGCTCGGGCTCGACGGGGCGGGTCGCGTTCGAGTCGCGACCGGAGCAGGCCTCTACGACCACCTGCTCGAGCAGCTCGCCTTCCACGCCGGCTTCGACCTCGTGCTCGAGGGAGTCGGGCGACCTCGAGACCGGCGAACACCACACGGCCGAGGATGCGGCGCTGGCCTTCGGCGAGGCGCTCGACGCCGCGCTGGGCGATCGACGCGGCATCGCGCGCTACGGGGACGCCGTCGTCCCCATGGACGACGCGCTAGCCCGCGCGGCGGTGGACCTCGGCGGGCGACCCGTCTCGGAGCTCAGGCTCGAGCGCGATCCCGGTCTCGCGGAGCACATGCTGCGCAGCCTTGCGCAGGCGGGGAGGCTCGCGATCAACGTGGAGTCCACGGGACGTGACGACCATCACGTCGCCGAGGCCGCCTTCAAGGCGGTGGGTCGCGCGCTCCGTGCCGCCGTCCGGGTCGAGAGCAGCGGCGTTCCGTCGACGAAGGGGGTCGTGTGAACGTCGCCGTCTGCTCGTACGGCGCGGGGAACGTGCGCTCTGTCGTCGTCGCGTTCGAACGGCTCGGCGCCACGGCCGCGGTCACGTCCGACCCGAGAGACGTCGTGTCCGCCGACCTCGCCGTGGTGCCCGGGGTCGGCTCGGCTGCGAGTGCGATGGAAGGGCTGCGCGAGCGCGGGCTGGACGAGGCGCTGCGCGAGCGGGTCGCAGGCGCCGGGCCTACGCTCGGCATCTGCCTGGGCCTCCAGCTCGCGCTCGATGAGACCGAGGAGGACGGCGGCATCGCCGGGCTCGCGCTCCTGAGCGGGCGTGCGGTTCGCATTCGCGAGGGCCGCGTGCCGCGCATCGGGTGGGCGACCGTCCAGCCGGGCGGCGAGGCGTTCTACTTCGCTCACTCCTACGCAGCCGAGACGGCGGCGGCGACCGCGCGGTCCGAGGGCATCGTCGCCGTCGCGGAGCAGGGCAGCTTCGTCGGTGTGCAGTTCCACCCGGAGAAGAGTGGCGTCGCCGGCGCGCGCTTTCTGGAGCGATGCCTCTCCCGCGCCTGATCCCCTGCCTCGACGTCGCGGGCCGGCGGGTCGTCAAGGGCGTTCGCTTCCAGGGCCTGCAGGACGTCGGCGATCCGGTCGACCTCGGCGCCCGCTACTCCGACGCCGGTGCGGACGAGCTCGTCTACCTGGACGTGAGGGCGACGCTGGACGGACGCTCCGCGCTGCTCGAGCTCGTGGCTCGGATCGCCGACCGGCTTGCGATCCCGTTCACCGTCGGCGGGGGCGTTCGCTCGGTCGGCGACGCGGAGGCGCTCCTCGCGGCGGGCGCGGACAAGGTCTCGGTGAACAGCGCGGCCCTCGAACGGCCTGCGCTCGTGAGCGAGCTCGCCGCGCGCCTCGGCTCGCAGGCGGTCGTCGTCGCGATCGACGCGGCGGGGGGCGACGTTCGCTCGCGCGCGGGATCGGAGCCGACCGGCCGGAGCGCGGTCGCGTGGGCGCGCGAGGCCGAGGAGCGGGGGGCGGGCGAGATCCTCCTCACCGCGATCGACACGGACGGCACGCGACGAGGCTACGACCTCGAGCTCACGCGCGCAGTCGCCGACGCGGTGTCGGTGCCCGTCATCGCCTCGGGCGGGGCGGGGACGGCGCGCCATGTCGCGGACGCCCTCGACGTTGCACAGGCCGCCCTGCTCGCCTCGATCCTGCACGAGCGTCCTGCTCGCCTCGTTTCCCTGCGCGACGAGTTGCGGGAGCTGGGGGTCCCGCTTCGCGATGCAGCCTGAGCTGACGGCCGCGATCGTCCAGGACGCCGAGACGAACCGCGTGCTCATGCTCGCGTGGATGGACGCGGAGGCGCTGCGCGCGACCCGCGAGACGGGCGAGGCGCACTTCTTCAGCCGCTCGCGCGGCCGGCTGTGGCGGAAGGGCGAGACCTCGGGGAACACGCTCTCCGTCGAGGAGCTGCGCGAGGATTGCGACGGCGACGCGATTCTCCTCCGCGTCCGGCCCGCAGGGCCAGCGTGTCACACGGGCTCGACGTCGTGCTTCGCACCGTGGCTGTGGCGCCGGGTGGTCGAGCGGGCAGCGTCGCGACCCGAGGGGTCGTACGTTGCCGGGCTCGTCGCCCAGGGGCCAGGTGCGGCGGCGCGCAAGGTGGGCGAGGAGGGGCTCGAGGCCGCGCTCGCCGGGGCGGGGGAGAGCGACGAGCGCCTCGTCTCCGAGATCGCGGACCTCTGGTTCCACTCGTACGTCCTGCTCGCCGCGCGAGGCCTCGACCCGGCGGCCGTCGAGGACGAGCTCGCCCGACGCGCGGCCCGGAGCTGACCGGGCGGCCGATCGTCTACCCTCGCTCGTCGTGAGCCGGGGCCGCACGAGTGAAGAGCACGTCGCGGCCGCCAAGCGGTCGCCTTCGGGGAGCTTGGGGCGATCGGAATCTGCGATCGCGGATTCCGATCATGCGCAGAGTGGCGGGCGGCTCCGAGAGCTCGTCGAACGCGCGCTCGAGATCGGGGCCGATCCGGGCGACTCGACGGGCGAGCGCTTCCGCTGGATCGTGCTCGGCGCCCAGGCTCCCGTGGTTAGCTTCGCGCGATGAGCAGGAACGTCGAGGCCTTCGACGCGTGGATCCGCTCGACGTTCGTCGAGCTCAACACTGCACTCGAGAACCTCTACTTCGAGCAGGAGAACCGTGCGAGCGTCGACGGAGTCGGCGACGATCTCAAGCAACAGATCCTGGGGGAGGGCAGGACGTTCGTGCGTGCGCTCGCGGACGAGGGCAACACCGACGAGGGGTTCGACCAGGCCTTCGACGTGCTCGGTGACCTCGGCCTGTACATGGCCTCGCTGCGCCGGCACGAGCTGACGAATCCTGCCCGCGAGGAGAAGTCGCCGCACGAGGAGGCGACGGCGCTCGGCCTGCACATCGGAGCGTCGGTCGGTGTCGTACCGCGTTTCGCGACGAGCCACCTCGCGACCCACAACCTCGCACGCGACGGCCGACAGAAGAGCTTCACGTCACTTCGCGACGAGTTCCACTTCCTCGACTACAACACGCGCGGGATCCTCGCGTACAAGCGCGCGGCGGATGCGCTCATGCGGATCCCGCCGCTCGGCATCTCGCACCCGGTCACCGAGACGCTGTTCGAGGACGCGCGCGACGCGCTCGAGGCGGTCGGGCGGTTCAACGATGTCCTCTTCGCCGAGCTCGACGTCGACCGCTTCTTCTACAGCGTGCGCCCCTACTACAAGCCGTACCGCGTCGGGCGGCAGGAGTACCGGGGAGCGAACGCCGGTGATTTCTCGGGCATCAACGAGATCGACCTGCTGCTCGGGCTGTGCCGGGGAAACGACCCCTACTACTCCCAGCTCCTCGTCGAGAAGATGCTGTTCATGCGCCCCGAGGACCAGGCGAGCCTCCGGGACTGCATGCGGCGGCGCGACTTCCTCGACCAGTTCCTCGACGCACTCGAGACGAGTCGCGACTCCGACTGGTTCCAGTTGAACGCGGGGGCATTCCTGCGGGTGTGCGAGGCGCACGGTCGCGTCGCAGCCCAGCATCACGATCAGCTCGTCGCGCGGTTCATCGAGGCGCCGTCGCGCGCGCTCGACGAGGGTCACCTCGCGCAGGTCACGGCGAGCGGGCCGCCGCTGCCGGTGCTCCTCTCCGCGCTCGAGGTTCTCCGCGACCTTCGCCTCGCGGCGCCACGAGACGACATCCCGTCCCGGCATGCCGACATCGCGCGCTTGCGTGCGGCCGTCGGCGTCGCCGCCTGACCTACGCTGCCGCGGCCCTGGGCGGCCCTCGGCCGTCACGGCCGACGAACGGGCCGATGAGCTCCTCGATCTGACGCCCGGTCGCGCGCCCTTCGAGGCGCCGCACGACCGCGCCGTCCCGGAGGACGAGGAGCGTCGGCGTCTCCTGCACGCCGAGATGGTGCGCGAGCTCCGGGCTGCGGTCGGCGTCGAGGTCGACCACACGAAGACGCTTTCGCTGCGTCACCTTCACCCAGGCGACGAGGCTCTCCATGCGCCGAGACGCACCACAGTGCCGTCGTCCCACGAAGACGAGAACGGTCGCATCGGGGCTCGAGTCGATCCGCGGCCCTGCAGAGCCCGAAGTGGTTCGCATGGTAGGTGGGTGCCCGGGGCGGCGGGTTTCGAAACGACGCGTTTGGGCGATGCGATGTGCTGAGACGAAATTCGGTCTGCTCAGCTCTCGAAGAAGGAGGTCGACATGGCAAGCACGACCGTGAAGGACATCATGACCTCGCAACCGACGTCGGTGCGAAGCGACGAGATGGTCGTCGAGGCTGCGCGGCGGATGCTGTCCGAAGACGTGGGCTCGCTGCCGGTCGTCGACGGCAACCGCGTCGTCGGCATGATCACCGACCGCGATCTCGTGCTGCAGGTGGTTGCGAAGGATCTCGATCCGCACAAGATCCGCATCTCGGACATCTGCTCGGAGAGACCCGCGACCGCCGAGCCGGACGAGCCTCTCGACGACGCGCTGCAGCGCATGGCGGCGCAACAGGTTCGACGCCTGCCGGTCGTCACCGACGGCAAGCTCGTGGGGATCATCGCCCAGGCGGACATCGCGCGCACTGCGCGGCCCGAGTCGACCGGTCGGCTCGTCGAGGAGATCTCTTCGTAGCTGCCTCGAGAGCTCGTCACAGGCGTTCGACCGCGGGCCGGGCCCGATCGCCGGCCCGCGGTGCCTTGTGGTCACGCCCCGGGCTGTGCGCTGACTACCCGGGCTGAGTGGCGTCGAAACGCACGGAGCGTGGTCGTCAGCGGGTGCCGCCCGACACGCCGAGCGTGAGCCACTCGGAGCCGTCACGGCTCTCGTGAGAGACGTCGTCGACCAGGCGAGAGAGTACGCGCACCAGGCCGTCGTCTTCTCCGCTTCCCACGCGGACGGGGCCGAGGGCAAGCCGGAGGCCGTCCTCGCCGGCATGAACCTCGAGGGTGACGGTCTCGTCGTCGCTCGCGTCCAGTGCGCTCAGGACTGCGAGCTGGAGATCGTCCATGCGCTCGTACGGGAGCTCGAGCCGGCTTCCGATGCCGCCGAGCACGAGCGTGGCGACGTTCCGGAAGCGTGTGTCCGTCGGCATCTCGAGGACGATCCGGTCGCTCACGAGCACCTCGAGGACACCGGTTCGGGACTCCTCCACGACCATCTAGACTCGGCTGCCGTGCCCACGTCCGACGATTTTGACGTGCGCAGCGAGACGACGCCTGCCGGCGCGGGCGTCGTGTACGTCTCGGGAGAGCTCGACCTCGCCTCCGCTCCCCGGCTGGAGGAAGCGCTTGCGGAGCTCTTGGCGGATCCGGTCGTCGTCGATCTCTCCGAGTGCACGTTCCTCGACTCGGCGGGGATGGGGGTGCTCCTGGCCTCGGCGCGCACGCTGTCCGCTGAAGGTCGCAGCCTCCGTGTCGCCACTGCCAACCCGCGAATTCTGCGGGTGCTCGAGATCACCGCAGTCGACACGTTGATCGCCGTGCATCCGGACGTCGAGGCTGCTCTCTAGCGGGCGTTGCCGTCGCGACCGGCCTCCAGCGCCTCGGCACGCGTCGCGTGGAGGTCCAGGACCCGGTCGAGCATCGTGATCTCGAAGATCCGACGGACGTCGGGCGCCGAGACGACGACGTGCAGCTCGCGGCCGTCGCGGGCCATGCGCTTCTTCGCTCCGAGGAGCACGCCGAGACCCATGGAGTCCAGGAAGTCGCACTCCGTCAGGTCCACGACCACGTGCCTGGCTCCCGTATCACCTAAGGATGCGAGGCGGTCGCGCAGCTCCGGCGCGGAGTGGAGGTCGACGTCGCCCGCGACCGTCACGACCCACGAGTCACCGGATCGCTTCGTGTCGATCCGCATACGGGTGCCGGGCTCGAGGGCTCCTGTCTGCTGGGTCATCGTCGGTGCCTCCGTACCCGTCGCCTCGCTGGCCAAAACATCGTGGACGGCGCCGGTAGCAGCGGCCAGCGCCGGAATCCCCCATCTCTGCGCGAGGCGATCGAAGTCGCGCCGGAACATGATCTCGACGATCGCGCCGGCGCGCTCCCGTGTGCGTCGGGCCTTGCGGCGCTTCCGGCCTGCGAGCGCCGGTCGCATGACGGTGCACTCGAGGTAGACGCCGATCTCGGGGAGAAAGAAGTCAGGAGTGAAGCCCTCCCGAACGTTCCCGTCGGTGTCCCATTCGAGCACGAAGGTGTGCGGCTCGTACTCCCAGGCGATGCCGTGCTCGTCGAAGAGGCGGGCGAGCGCGCGCTCGATCGGATGCGCGAACTGGACGGGCATGTCAGGTCCTTTCCGCGTCCAGCCGGTCGGCAAACGACCCTCGGGCATATCCTGTCGGTGCGGTGGGCTCCTACGAGTTGGAGTATGTGGAGGACGGTGATCCCGAGGTGACCGTCATCGCGGTGGCGGGGGAGCTCGACCTCAGCAATGCGGACGATCTCGTCGAGCAGCTCGGCACGGTCGCGGCCGGTCGGCCGCTCGTGATCGACCTCAACCGCGTCCTCTTCATCGACAGCGCGGCGCTGCATCGGCTCTTCGGCGTCGCGCGCGAGCGCGGCTTCGCCGGTCTCGCGCTCGTGGCCGAGCCGAGCGCGCCCGTTGCCAGGACCCTCGACATCGTCCAGTTCCGCCGGGCCGCGACCGTCGCCGCCTCGGTGGGCGAGGCACGCGCGGCGCTAGCCCGACGCGATACCTGACGTTTCGCCGTGGGGTGGGCGGGGTACCACCCGCCACGGCGCCGGTCGGAATCCGGCGGCGATTAGAAGAGACGATTAGAAGAGAAGGGATGAACATGGGCATCAGCTTGAGCATCTTCCTGATCGCGATCGGTGCGATCCTCGCCTGGGCGGTCGACGCCGAGGTGTCCGGTATCGACATCCACGTGGCCGGGATCATCCTGGTGGTCGTGGGCAGCATCGGCCTCGTCGTCTCACTCGTCTTCTGGTCGAGCTGGGGCGGCTTTGGAAACCGCGACGCGGCCGCAGGCGGTCAGAACACAACGATCGTCGAACGAGATCGCACCGCTTGAGAGGTAGCAGTGGGCTTTATCGCTTGGATCGCGCTCGGACTCGTGGCCGGGCTGATCGCGAAGGCGATCATGCCCGGCCCCGAGCGCGTCGGAATCGTCCTCACGACCGTGCTCGGCGTCGGCGGCGCGCTTCTCGGCGGTTTTCTCGCCACCGCGCTCGGCCTGGGTGACCCGATCGACGAGTTCTTCGATCTCAGCACGTGGGTGGCGGCGATCGCGGGCTCGCTGATCATTCTGTTCCTCTGGAAGGCGATTCGCGAGCGGCGAATCGCCTGACCTCCGTGGCGGGGCGTTTTCGCGCCGAGCCCGTGCGGACTGCTTTCCTCCCCGAATGCATGCCGTCGACATCGAGCGGAGCGGTCGCGTGGTCGTCGTCCGAGCGTCGGGGGAGCTCGACGCTTTCGCGGCGCCCGACCTGGAGGCTGCGTTCACGAGCGCACGTGCGGAGCGCCGTGTTCTCGCGGACCTCGAGCGCGTCTCCTTCATGGACTCCACCGCCCTCGGTCTGCTCGTTCGCTACGTACGCGAGCTGGGCGAGGGCGACGCCGAGGTGCGCGTGGTGCTGCCGCGCGGGACCGCCCGGAGGATCTTCGAGATCACGGCGCTCGAGGGCGTGCTTCCCGTCGTCGCCGACAGGGCCGCCGCGCTCGCTGAGCTCGAGGCCGGCTAGCGCTCGTCGCGGGCGAGCCGCGTCGTCATGCGGACGACGGTCCCGCGCCCGTCGGCTCCGGGCTGCACCGCAACGTCGTCGACGATCGTGCTGATGATCGACATCCCCATGCCGCCGTCCAGCGGCGCCTGCCCGATCGCGTCACCGGATGCTGCGACTCCGATCCCCTGATCCTCGACGACCATCTCGAACGTCTCACCGTCGAGTGCATAGGCGACCGTGACGTGGCCGTCTCCGTCCGGATACGCGTGGCGCACGGAGTTGCCGCACGCCTCGGTGACGGCGAGCTTGAGGTCCGCGAGCAGCTCGTCCGAGAGGTCGACGTCGCGCGCGATTCCCGCGAGCGCGAGCCTGGCCAGCAGCAGGTAATCCGCCTTCGCCGGAAAGGAGACGCGCACGACCTCACTCACGCGGCGCGCCCTCCTCGATCCGCCCGCGCATCGTCGCGAGCGCGCGTCGCAGGAGACGCGAGACGTGCATCTGCGAGATCCCGATCTCGGAGGCGATCTGCGACTGGGTGAGCTCGTGGAAGAACCGGAGCTCCACGATCTGCCGCTCTCGCTCGTCGAGCGCGTCCAGTCCGGCGGAGACGATCGACCCTTCCTCGACTTCTGCGTAACCGAGCTCGTCGGCGCCGAGCCTCTCGGACAGACTGTCATCCGAGCTGTCGTCGAACGGCGCGTGCAGGGAGCGGGTCGAGTACGCGTTCATCGAATCCAGCGCATCGATCGCGTCTTCCTCGTCTACGCCTGCCGCGGCTGCGAGCTCGGCGATCGTGGGGGAGCGCCCGAGCTCGGTCGTGAGCTGGTCGAGCGTTCGCGACAGCCGCAGGCTGAGCTCCTTCAGCCGGCGCGGCACGTGCATCGCCCACGCCTTGTCGCGGAAGTGTCGGCGAATCTCGCCGACGATCGTCGGCACCGCGTAGCTCGCGATGTCCACTCCCCGGTCCACGTCGAATCGGTCGACCGCCTTGATGAGCCCGATCGAACCGACCTGTACGAGATCCTCGATCGGCTCGCCTCGTCCCGCATACCGCGACGCGAGCGCTCGGACGAGCGGCATCAGCTCGACGAGCGCCTGCTCGCGGGCGCTCTCGTCGCCGTCACGGTGGTAGGCAACGAGCAGCGCTTCGACGTTGGTATCCGTCAAGAGGCTCATCTCCGTGCATTACACGGGTTGAGAGTACGCGCCAAACCCTTCTCGGCGCCGACGGCCTACGCCCAGGTTCTGAGCGCCTCGTCGCGGGACGCGTAGACCCCGAACCCCTGGCTGAGCAGCGTCACATCGAAGAGGTGCCGCAGTTCGGGCCTCGCACAGACGACGGCGAGCCTGCCGCCGAGCGCGCGCAGCTGACGTGCGGTGCGGTGGAGCACCGTGAGCAGCTCGGAGCTCGCGTCGCCACGATCGCCGAGATCGACGATGACGCCGATGTCTCCGGCGCCGACCGCGGTGCGGAGCAGACGCGCGAGGTCGGTCGTCGAGTTGCGCTTCATCTCGACGACGACGAGCGACGTACGTCTGCGCCTCGGGCTGGTGCGTGACCTCGATCACCGCTCGGGGCTACCCGTTACGAGCGCATCCGAAACGCCTACTGCGTCCGGCGTTGCGCAGCTCGTCCACGGGCGCAACGTCCGGTTCGCGCCTTCGATCGTCGTCCTGCAATCTGTGGCTGTTCAGCCGGCGCTCGGCGCAGGGCTCGCGACGGTCTTCTCGAGCGTCACGGTCGTGCCCCGGTCGCTCTCCTCGACGTCCACCGAGGTCATGAGCGACTCGATGAGGCGCAGCCCGAGCCCCCTGTTCTCACGAACCGACGGGGGTGCCCAGCGCCCCGAATCGGACACCGTCACGCGGATGCGCCCGTCTTGGACCCCGGCGGTGACCGAGACGAGGTCCAGCTGCGGCTCGAGGGCATGCTCGATTGCGTTGGCGCACGCCTCCCAGGTCGCCAGCACGACGTCCTCTCCTTGGGAGCGGTCGAGGTCGGTGCCTTCGAGCCAGGCCCGCATCGCGTCTCGCACGAGGTCCATCGACTCGAGTCGACCCGCGAGACGCAATTCGAGCGGCTGCGGCGCGACCGGCAGCACGCGCGCGGCGAGCAGGGCGATGTCGTCGCCTCGCTCGCCGCTCCCCACGACGTGGGCGAGGATGTGCTCCAGCAGGCGGTCCGGGTCCTTGGGGGCAGCGGCGACGGCGTCCCGCAGGATCTCGAGCCCCTCGTCGATCGACCTCCCGCGGCGCTCGACGAGGCCGTCCGTGTACAGGAGCACGACGCTGCCGGCGGCGAGCGTCGATGCTCTCCTGCCGGTACCGGGCCTGCACTCCCGTCCCCAGCGGTAGCCCTCTGACGCTCTCGAGGAGCTCGACCCGGCCGTCCGGGCTCGCCACGAGCGGCGGAGGGTGCCCGGCCGAGGACATGCGACAGACCCGGCTCACCGGATCGAGCCAGAGGTAGGCGAGCGTCGCGAAGGACGTGTCGAGCACCTCGTCGGCGAGCCGGTTCAGCCGTACGAGCACGGAGGCGGGCTTCAACCGCTCGACCGAGAAGGCACGCGTCGCGTTGCGGAGCTGAGCCATCGTGGCCGCGGCCTGGACACCCTTCCCAACCACGTCGCCGACGACGAGCCCGAGCTTGCCGTCCGGAAGCTGCAGCGCGTCGAACCAGTCGCCGCCCACGTCGAGCTCGGCGGTGCCCGGGAGGTAGCGCGCCGCGAGCTCGACTCCCTCGACTCGTGGCAGAGAGGTCGGGAGCACACTGCGTTGAAGCGTCTCGGCGATCGTCTGCTCGGACTCGAAGCGGCTCGCGCGGTCGAGCGCCTGCGCGGCTTGCGCCGCGAGGGCCTGGACGAGAGAGCGCTCGTCGTTCGCGACTCTTCGCGGCTCGTTCCACGACGCGACGAGGAGCGCGTTCGTGCGACGCGCGGCAACGAGCGGGACGACGAGGACCGGACCGAGCGGAGCGTGCTCGAGCGCGGCCTCGGGAAACGCCTCGATCAGATCCGCGCCCGACTCGTACACGAGCGAGCGTCGCTCACGAATCGCCGTGGCGGACGGGCCGTCGGTCTCGCCGTCCGTCAGCAGGGGCTCGAGCTCCTCGCCGCTCCCGCTCACGGCAAGCGCTCCCGTCACCCTTCCGTCGTGGACCGCCGCTACGGCTACCGCTGTCGCGTCGACGGCTCCGGCGACCTCGTCGGCGACGACCGTCGCGACGTCCGTGGTCGACAGCGCGTTGGACAGGAGCGTCGTCATTCCTTGAAGCCGCTCGGCACGGAGCCGGGATCGCCGCTCGCCCTCGTAGAGCTCGCTGCGCTCGAGCGCCTGGCTGCACTGGGCCACCATCGACAGGAGTCGCTCACGCTCTACGGCTCCGAGTCGCTTCGGGGTTCGGAACGAGAGGTGGAGAGCGCCGCGGGCGCCCTGGCTCGTCACGAGCGGGATGGCCGCCCACCCAGCCGACCGTTCCTCCGCGAGGCCGGTGAACGCAGACATCTCGTCGCGCGTCAACGCCCAGACGGGCTCGCCGGACGTGATCGCGCGGGCGAAGGGGACGTCCGCGTCGAGGTCGTGCTCGCGCCAGCCGTCCAGCTCGTCGTCGTCGTAGCCCGCGCTCGTGACGAGCTCCACCGTGCGCGTCCCCTTCGGGCCTGTGAGGAGGACGATTCCCGCTTCCGCTCCGGTCGAGGCAAGGGCATGGTCGAGGCAGGTCTTGCTCACGTCGAACGTCGTCGCCGCGAGCGACAGCGCGGCCGTGACCTCCTGGAGCTGCCGCGTTGCGTCCACGCGCGCTGCGATCTCCGCCTCGGCGCGGCGTCGCTGGAGCTGCTCGAGCGCGAGCCCCGCCTGGTCGGCGAAGCGCCGGACGACCACGACCGTCGCGGGCTCGGGCTCCGAGATCACCTGTTGCCAGGAGATGGACAGGATGAGCTCGGTCGAGCCCGCGATGACGATGGGCGTGCGCAGGGACGAGCGGATGCCGAGCTTGCGCACGAAGGCCAGGCCGTCTCCGTGAGTGGTCTCGAGCACATCCGGCACGAACGAGGCGCCGAGGCTGTGCAACGCCTCGCGAAGACGCGGGAACTGATCGAGCTGGAGGCGCCAGCCCGCGAGCTCGGGGTGGGGCGGTTCGATCGCGAGGAGCTCGAGCGCCCCGTCGCGCACGCGCCAGAGCACGCCGTAGTCCGCGCCGAACGTCGTGCGGGCCTCGCGGCAGATGGCGGTGACGACCTCGTCGCTGTCGTCGGCGAGGAAGCGGGGCGCCACGCGCAGGATCCGGTCGAGCGCGCGCCGCGACTCCCGCTCCGCCTCGTACAGGCGCGCTCGCTCGAGTGCCTGTCCGGCGAGGTCGGCGACGATCCGCGCGAGGGCCTGTGTGTCGTCGTCGACGCGGATGGTCCCGTTCGAAGACGAACCCCACCGACCCCACCACGGCGCCGCTCGCTCGCAGCGGCACCGCGAGCGCGCGCTCCGCTCGAGCGGGGAGGACCGCGGCGCTGTCGGGAAAGATGGCCTCGAGCTCGGCGCGATCGTGCGCGATCACCATCGACTCCGTTCGCACCGCGGCGGTGCCCAGCGCTTCCCGGGTCAACTCGAGGCGGCTTCCGTCCGGACGCGCTGCAGCCGTGAGGCCGCTTGGATCGACGACGGTGAGCTCCTGACCGTCAACGAGTGCGAGCGCGCAACCGCTCGCCGAGACGATCTCCGCCGCATGGGTGGAGACGGCGCGTGCGACGTCGGACGAGGACACCGCGCCCGTCAGCGCGATCGAGAGCTGCTGCAGGGACTCGAGGTCGTGCATCGCGGAGCGGGTGGACTCCGCCTCTATGGCGCTCCGCTCCTCGCGGAACCGGAGGAGGCCGCCGACGCCCGCCAGGACGAGGGCCACGACGAGGTTGATCAACCAGCGGATCAGGTCCTCCGTGTTGCTGACCGCAATGTCCTCGTTGGGGGCGGCCAGCAGCCCCAGCGCGGCCGACCAGCCCACCACGATCACGAGCGCGGACGGCCCGAATCCGCCGTACCAGGATGTGAGCGCGACGGCCGCGAGGAGCGGGGCGTAGATCGGCTGCTCGCTGATGCTCGACTGGTAGACGGCGACCGTAACGAGGACCCCGGCAGTCACTGCGGCGAGCGCGACCACGTATCGAACGAAGGGCGGCTTCGGCGCGCGGTACGCGTCCTGGGTCGACCTGGGCTCGTCTCGCGCGTTCACTCGATGTGGTCCTCCGGTCCAGTCTCGCACGCGCGAACTCACGGCGTGTTTGGGCGATTCGGTCACGGGTACGAGGCACGCATGACCCACTCGCGAGAGGAGGCGAGATGCAGCAGCACATGACGGAACTGCAAGACCTCTGGTCGTTTCGCGACCAGTCGAGTCTCGGATCGAACGTCGTCGACACCCACGCGGACATGTCGGGCTTCAGCGTCGAGGCCATCGACGGGTCGATCGGCAAGGTCGACGAGGCGACGTACGACGTCGCGTCGAGCTACATCGTCGTCGACACGGGCCCGTGGATCTTCGGCCACAAGGTGATGCTCCCCGCGGGCATCGTGCGCGGCATCGACGAGCTCGAAGGGATGGTCTTCGTCAACCGCACGAAGGACCAGATCAAGAGCGCACCGGAGTACGACGAGTCTTTCGCTCTGGAGGACACGTATCGCTCTGAGCTCGAGATGTACTACGGCCCGGGTGGCGCGGGCCATCGAGACTGGGACGACGCGTTCTAGCCGTCCCACACCGCGCACTGCGCGCGGAGAGGTTCCGGAGGCCGGGCTCCTCGCCACCGCATCCCGGCCTCCCGGGGCCTCGATCTCCTCTGAGACGTGAGAGGTGCAAGGAAGATCGGTGATGCCGCGCCCTCGCCCAACGTGAAGAACACGTGCGAACCGGTCAGGACTTCGTCGTCTTCGCAGTCTGACGGTGTTCGACCCCCTCGAGCAGCTCTGCCGCGAGAGCGAGGTCGGCGAGGAGCCCGGCGCGAAGCTCTGCGCGTCTCTCGCCCGCTCTCAGCACTGCTGCAGGATGGATCGTGACGAGCGCGCGCGTGCCGGGCGAGAGCGGGTGCGGACGGCCGCGAAGTGCACCGACTCGCGCGGACCTCCCGAACAGCGCCTGCGCGGCGGTCGCGCCGAGGCAGACGACGAGCTCGGGGGCGACGACCGCGAGCTCGAGGTCCAGCCAATGAGCGCACGCGCGGATCTCGGAGGCGTTCGGGCTGTCGTGGATGCGTCGCTTTCCGACCGGCCGCCACTTGAAGTGCTTCACGGCATTCGTCAGGTAGACGCTCTCCTCGTCGATGCCCACCTCGTCGAGGAGCTCGCGCAGCAGCAGTCCTGCCGGCCCCACGAACGGACGACCCGGCACGATCCTCGACGTCCCCGGGCTGCTCGCCCAGGAGCATGAGCCGACCCGGAGCCCCTTCGCCGAACACGGTCTGGGTGGCGTGCTCGTAGAGCGGGCAGCGCGTGCAGCTCACTGCCTCCTCGCGCAGCTCGGCGAGCTCGGTCGTTTTCGTCATGGTCGGCACTCGTCTCCCTGCCCGATTGCGATCGCCTCTTGCTACCCGGTGACGCGCCGACGGAAACGAGCGTCGGCGGAGCTGCGGCGCGCGGCACATACACTCCCCGCATCCCCGATCGGCCCCTCAGCGAAGCGGTCGCGAGTGAAAGACTGGCTCGTCGCTGGTTCGCGACGATCCAGCGCGGTGCGTATGACGAGCTCGACGGGCTCATTCACGAGGACGTGGAGCTCGTCTCGAAGGTGCGTCCGGGCACGTCGGTCCACGGTCGGAACGACGTCATCCGGTTCATCGAGGAGGACATCGCTCCGAGCCTGTTCGAGGCGGCGACCGAGGTCTTCACGCCGATCGACGAGGCGCGAGTCATCGTCGAGGGCCGAGTGCGGTGGATCGACGACGAGCGCGTGATTCGCGACGACCCGGTCATCTGGGCCGTCGAGTTCCGCGACGAACTGCTGCTGCGATTCGTCGCCACGAGGACGATGCTCGAGGCCGAGTCGATCCTCGCGACGGCGCACTGACCCGGATGCACGCGAGGACCTACGAGATTCGATCAGGACGAAAGGCCCTCTCGGTCCGGGCCGCATCGACGCCGCAGCATGCGGTCCTCGACTTCCTCAAGTCGATGGGCTGTCGCGACACCGAGATCGTGCGGCTCGGGAGCGACGAGGTGGCCTGGCGCGGGGCGGTGTACACGGCCGTTCCCGTGGAGCCCGACCGCACGGAAGCCACGTAGCTCGTTCGCCGCTACACGGCGACGCCCGCGCGCTGACGACTGAGGACGTCCTCGAGAACCGAGCGGAAGTCGAGCATGGCCTTCCGCATGTTCTCGGTGCTCTCCGCTTCCACGCTCTCGAGCAGGGCGTGCCCGTGGCGGTAGCGCTCGGCGACGTCCGGATGGTCGACCGAGACGAGCGAGACGAGGTGCTGGCCGTCCCCGTCCGGATAGCCACGTTCATGGAGGACGCGTTCGACGATCCTCTCCGCCGCGCGGACCGCGTCCCGCGGGTCGCTCACGAAGCGGAGCTCCGCCTGTCGCCACTCGTCCAGGTAGCGCTCTCGTGTCATCGGAGGCAGGTCGTGGAGCTCGAGCTTCTCGTGCTCGCCCTCGATCGCCTTGAGCTGCGACTCGCCGCCGCCGAGCCCCTCGTCGGCGACGGCCCGTTTGTACTCGGGACCGAAGCGCTCCTTGAGGTGCGAGCGGCGCATGCGAATCCGCACGAACGCGAGGACTAGGACGAGCGCCACCGCGATCGCGACTCCGAGCACGATCCATTCCCACGTAGCCATTCGTGTCCCTCCAGGTCGAGTTCACAAGAGGGTTTCCCGGGAGCAACGGGCCGGAAACCCAGCCGCCGACCCGTGCGTTAGAGCCGCGTAAGCCTTCGGTAAGGACGTCTCGCGAGCCGAGTCGTGATCGGCGACTCCGGGTATCCGGCCCCGACGCAGGCAACACATGAGAGGAGTTGACGATGAGCACGAACAAGACGAACGAGACTGCACGTCTTCAGCGCGGCTACCTGGCGATCGTCGGGGCTGCGGCCGCAGTCGCTATCGCGGCCGGCTTCTTCGCCGTGTGGGCGACACAGGCGTCCACGGCGGCTTCGACGGTCGCGCCGCAGAGCACGGGCGAGCCGAGCATCACCGGCACGACGCGTGTCGGCCAGGTGCTTCGGACGACCCGCGGAACCTGGACCGGGACGGCGCCGATCCTGTTCGCGTTCCGGTGGTACCGCTGCGACGGACGCCGACGTCCGCGCGCTGACGACTGAGTCGCTCGCGCCGACCCGTCCGGGTTGGACGCGATGACCTGCGAGCGGATCCGGGTGCGCTTCGAGTCCCCTTGACAGCACCCGCGCGTTAGTGCTTTATTTAGCCAGATCGCTAATTAGTAAGTTGGCTAAATGAAGACCGATCAACTCAGCCTCACGTTCGCCGCTCTCGCCGACCCGACACGCCGTGCGATCCTGGCCCGGCTCGTCGAGGGCGAGGCGATGGTCGGCGAACTCGCGGCACCTCACGACATGAGCCTCCCGTCCGTCTCGCGCCACCTCAAGGTGCTCGAGCGGGCCGGGCTCGTGGTCAAGGGTCGATCGGGCCAGTGGCGGCCGTGCCGCCTCGACCCGACACCGCTCGCCGAGGCAGACCGGTGGATGGGGCCGTACCGCGACTTCTTCGAGACCCGCTTCGCCCGCCTCGAGCGACAGCTCGCCGACGAACGACGACAGGAGGACTCATGACGACCACCGGAGGCAGGGACCGCGACTTCACGCTCACCTGGACGCTCGATGCTCCGCGCGAGGACGTCTTCCGCGCGTGGACGGACCCGGAGCACCTCGACTGGTACTACAACGACCAGCAGCCGATCCCGAGCGAGCCGATCGAGCTCGACCTGCGCGTCGGCGGCGTCTGGCGGCAGAAGATGGTCATCGACGAGGAGACGTCGTACTTCACCGGCGGGATCTACCGCGAGATCGTGCGGGACGAGAAGCTCGTGTTCAGCTGGGGGGCGACCGACGGCTGGCCGAGACTCGACCCGGATCGCCTCGACGAGAGCCCGCTCGTGACCGTGACCCTCACGAGGGGGCACTCGGGCACCGAGCTGACGGTCCACGTGCAGCTGCCGGCGCAGCTCCCGGACGACGGCGTGCCGGAGTGGTGGCCGATGGTTTGCAACGGCTGGCTCGACACCGTCGACCGGCTCGCCGCCTCCTTGGGCCGGATATCGACCGCGCGCTGAGCCCGGAGCTCGACGCGGGCTCGCCTAGGATCGACACGTGTCGTCGTTCGACGCGGATGTCCGGCTGTGCCTCCGCGAGCTCGTGGGCGAAAGCCCGCCCGAGCCCGACGCCACGGCATGGCCGTTCCTCAGGCAGTGGCTCGCAGAGCGGAACCTCGGGCTCGTCCCGATCGCGGAGCCGGCGAGCTTCCAATGGCCCGGTCGCTGGCTCGCACGCGTGCGAGCAGCCAGTGAGGAAGCGGTGAGTGAGACCATGCGGTGGTCGTGTTCGGGTCTCCGTCCGGCCCGCTCTTCGACCCGGCCGGGGCGGTCGCGGCCGGCGCCGCGGTCCAAGAAGGATGGCTCGTCGCCCCGCTCGACCCAGCCCTTCCTCGCGTGCGCCCCTACGGGACCGGTGTGCGCGCGGGGACGGTGGCTGGACTGCTCATGGCCCCGGACGCCGAAGCGCCTCTGATTGCGATGGACTCCGTTGTCGCGCTCGAAGGCCAAGGGCTTGACGGCGACCGCTACGCGGACGGCCGCGGCACGTTCAGCGGCCCGGGCCGCGGCTACCAGCTCACCCTTATCGAGGCGGAGGTGCTCGAGGAACTTGGTCTTCCGTGGGAGCTGGCCCGCCGAAACATCGTCACGCGCGGCGTCCGGCTCAACCCGCTTGTCGGTCGGCGATTCCGCGTCGGGGATGCCGAGTGCGTCGGCCGCCGACTCGCCGAGCCATGCGCGCACCTCGAACGGCTGTCCGGCCCCGGCCTGCTCCGGCCCCTTGTTCACCGGGGCGGCCTGCGTGCCGACATCGTGGCGAGCGGCACGGTTCGCGTCGGCGATGTGCTCCTGCCGCTCGACTGAGACGCGTCGAAGCTCCTGTAAGAAAGGTGTCCGCAGCGTCTGGCCGTTCGCAAGCCAGCACTTACGGAAATAGGAGGAGCGAAATGCCTGTCTTGTTGACGACGGATCTGGCCGGAGCGTGGCCATGACCGAGCATGCAGTATTGATCGTCGGGGGCGGCCCGACAGGGCTGATGTTGGCGGGCGAGTTGGCGTTGGCGGGGATCGACGTCGCCATTGTCGAGCGCCGCGCCAGCCAGGACCTTCCCGGCTCGCGCGCGGGCGGTCTGCACGCACGCACCATCGAGGTCCTCGATCAGCGTGGAATCGCCGATCGGTTCCTCTCGGAGGGACAGGCGGCCCAGGTCGCGGGCTTCGCTGGCACCACGCTGGACATCGGCGACTTTCCCACTCGGCATCCCTACGGGCTCGGGCTATGGCAGAAACATATCGAGCGTATTCTCGCCGGCTGGGTCGCCGAGCTGAAGGTCCCGGTCCAGTACGGCACTGAGGTGAGCGGATTCGCGCAGGACGACACCGGCGTGGACGTCGCGCTGTCCGACGGCCAACGCTTACGGGCGCAGTATCTCGTCGGGTGCGACGGAGGACGCAGCCTGGTCCGCAAAGAAGCCGGCATCGAGTTCCCCGGTTGGGATCCGACGACGAGCGCCCTGCTCGCCGAGGTCGAGATGACCGAGGAGCCTGAATTGGGCATTCGCCGCACTCCCTCGGGCATGCATGCCCTGGGCAAGGTCGAGTACGAGATCCGCGACGGCGAGGTGGTCTACAAGCCAGGGGGAACGGTCGGGGTCATGCTGACCGAGTCGCAGGTCGGCACGAACGAGCCCACCCTGCGCGATCTCAGCGAGGGCCTCATCGCCGTATACGGGACCGACTACGGGATCCACAGTCCCACCTGGATCACCAGGTTCACGGATATGACCCGGCAGGCCGCGGTCTACCGCGACAGACGGGTCCTGCTGGCCGGCGATGCGGCGCACGTGCATTCCCCGGTCGGCGGGCAGGGCCTCAATACCGGTGTGCAGGATGCGGTGAATCTGGGATGGAAGCTGGCCCAGGTGGTCGACCGGACATCGCCAGACAGCCTCCTGGATACCTACCAGGCCGAGCGCCACCCGGTCGCTGCCCGTGTGTTGCGCAAGACGATGGCGCAAGTCGCGCTGCTCCGCACGGATGACCGCACTGAAGCCTTGCGCGAGACCATTTCCGAGCTGCTGGTCATGGACGAGCCTCGCAAGCGGGTCGCCGCGACGATGTCCGGCCTGGACATTCATTACGACCTCGGTGAGGGACACCCGCTGCTCGGGCGCCGCATGCCCGATCTCGACCTGCTCACTGCCAACGGCCCGCTGCGGGTCTTCACCCTGCTGCACGATGCGCGGCCGGTGCTACTGAACCTCGGTGAGCCCGGCGGCTTCGACGTCACTCCATGGGCCGACCGGGTGTTGGCGATCGACGCCGAATATGCCGGCGCTTGGGAGCTTCCGGTCCTGGGCCAAGTAGCAGCCCCCGCTGCCGTGCTGATCAGACCCGATGGATACGTCGCCTGGGTGGGCGACGGCACAGACACAGGATTGCGCGACGCGCTGACCAGGTGGTTCGGATCCCGATGATGTCGCTCTCGTCTTCGAGAGCAGCACTCAGCAACCGGTTCGAGTCCGCTTAGGTCGCGGCAGGCGATCGGAGCAGCACGATGTTCCCGTTTGCAGGGACATCTGTTGTTAGCTCGACATCCAGCGGATGGAGCTAGGCGTGCTCGAACCGCCGACCTCCTGGGTGCGATCTGCTCCGACGCCGATCGGCCGGCCACTAGCTCTGCCCTTGCGCCTCGCAGGCCGCGGCTGCAGAGTGACGAGACGTGGCCCTCGTAGTCGGTGGCGACGAGATCATCGGCCGCCGCGACGAGCTCGTCGCGGTGGACGCAATGCTCGAACACGCAGCGGGTGGGTTCGCGGCGCTCGTCCTCGAAGGCGAGCCAGGGATCGGGAAGACGGCACTCTGGGAGGCAGGGCGAGCGGCGGCGGAGGGGCGTGGCTTCCGCATCCTGTCGTCGAGGCCGGCGAGATCGGACGCGCAGCTGTCGCTGGGAGTCTTCGGCGATCTCTTCTCGACCGTCTCACCGGGGCTGCTCTCGCGACTCCCCGAGCCACAGCGGCGAGCGCTCGACGTCGCACTGCTCCGGGCCGATCCCGAGGGCGTGGCCGTGGATCAGCGCACTCTCTCGGTCGCGACCCTCGGCCTCGTTCGTCTTCTCGCGGCCGAGTCGCCGCTCCTGCTCGCCGTCGACGACGTGCAGTGGGCGGACGAGAGCTCCGTCGGTGTCCTCGGGTTCACGGTGCGCCGCCTCGAAGGCTGGCCCGTCGCCGCACTCCTGGCGGCCCGTAGAGGCGGCACGGGCCAGCTCGTCGAGCTGGCAGCCGGGCTGCCGGCCGGATCGGTCGAGCGCTGTCACCTCGGGCCTCTCTCGCTGGCCGCCCTCCATCGGCTTTTCGAGCTACGGCTCGGTCGCTCGTTCCCGCGGCTCGTCGTGAGGAACATCGAGACGGCGTCGGGGGGCAACCCGTTCTACGCTCTCGAGGTCGGGCGTGCGCTCGTTCGGCGTGGCGAGGACGTGAGCGCCGGCGAGCCGTTGCCGATTCCGGACAGCCTCGCGACGCTCACCGCCGAGCGCTTCCGGCTGCTGCCCGACGACACGCGCGATGCCGTGCTCCTCGCCGCGACCGCGCCCGTCCCGCGGCTCGAGACGCTGGCGTACGCAGGCGTCGTCGACCCGGAGCGTGTCCTCGGGCCGGCGATTCGTGAGGGCATCCTCGCGCTCGAGCGCGGCCTTGTCCGGTTCGAGCACCCGCTCCTGGCGCAGGCTGCGCTGGCCTCGGTGGACGAGGCGACCCTCCGCGAGCTTCATCTCATCCTGGCGCGCACGGCGAGTTCCGAGGACACGCGCGCACACCACCTCGGCGCTGCGGCGACCGAGCCCGACGAGGAGGCTGCGGGGGCTCTCGAGCGGGCTGCCTCGAGGGCACGAGACCGCGGCGCCTCCTTGGACTCCGTCGCGCTCTACGAGCGCGCGAGCTTGCTGACGCCTCGCCCGGAGCCTGCCGCTGCGCGCGCACTCCTGGCCGCCGAGGGAGCGTTCATCGACCTTGCGGATCTCCACTACGCCGATGCGATCCTCACACGAGCGGTGGGCCGCGCCGCGACGGGTCCTGAGCGCGGGGAGGCGATGAGCCTGCGGGCTCTCGTCTGGTACTTCCAGGGGCGGCAAGCGGAGGCCACGCGGCTCTGCGAGGAGGCGCTCGCCGAAAGCGGGGGCAAGAACGGTGTTCGCGCAAAGATCCTCCTCCGCTGCGCCTATCTGCACGGGCAGGTGGACATGGCGCGCAGCCTGCGCGAGGTCGAGGAAGCCGTCGGGATCCTCGAGAACGAGGACCACGTCGATCCCGACCTCATGGCCGAGGCACTCCTCGACCGCGCCAACGGCCAGCTCCAGATGATGCGAGGGCTGCTCGCCGACGACCTCGACCGCGGCGCTCGTCTGCATACGACGAGCGGCCGCTCGTGGGAGTGGGACCGGTGCGAGGTGATCCTCTACGAGCTGGCCCGGCACACGGACGATCTCGAGACGGCGCTCGTGCGCTTGACCGGCCATATCGAGCGCCGGGCCGACCGCGGCGCCGAGGATCCTTTTTGGTTCGTCCACGCCGCGCTCATCAACGCGTGGCTCGGGGACTGGTCGAGCGCGCGCGCCTGGGCCGAGCGGGCGATCGAGGCCTACAGGCGGGAGGGCGCCGACGTCTATCCCGCGTTCGCACTACGCGGTCTCGCGCTGGTCGACGCGCTCGAGGGTCGGGTGGACGAGGCGCGCGAACTGTCGCAGCGCGGCCTGGAACTTGCGGACGAGGCCGGCGATCTCGTCGTGGCGACCCTGCACCGGAACGTCCTCGGGTTCGTGGCGCTCTCCGTCGGCGACGTCGCCGAGGCCGACCTGCAGCTTCGAGCTGCGGCGGAGCTCGATGAGCGTCTCGGGGTCGAACATCCCCTGCGCTCGAGGCACGCCGGGGATCTCGTCGAGGCCGGGATCGGGGTGGGTGATCTCGCTCGTGCGGAGCGCGCCGTCGAGCGGATGGAGCACGCCGCACGCGCGGCGCCTACGCCGTGGACGCTTGCCGTCGGCGCTCGCTGCCGGGGCCTGCTCGAGGCCGCGCGCGGCGATCTGGACGCTGCGGCGGCGGCGCTCGAACGCAGCCTCGACGAGCACGAGCGACTACCGATGCCCTTCGAGCGTGCACGCACGCTGCTCGCGAAAGGGCGCGTGCACCATCGGCGGAAGGAGAAGCGCCTGGCAGGCGACGCTTTCGCCGAGGCGCTCGGAACGTTCGAGGAACTCGGCTCTCCGCTCTGGGCGGAGCACGCACGCACCGAGCTCGCACGTGCAGGGCTTCGCCGGCGCGAGCCCGACGAGCTCAATGAGACCGAGTTGCGGGTGGCCGAGCTCGCGGCGCAGGGCCTCTCGAATCAGGAGATCGCGCAGCGCGCATTTCTCTCCGTCAAGACAGTCGAGGCGAACCTGACGCGCGTATACCGCAAGCTCGGGATCCGCTCCCGCGCCGGCCTCGCGCGCAGGCTTTCGTAGCGCGAGGGTTTTCCCTCTTTCCCGCTTCCGGACAGCGTCCTAGCCTGGCCTCATGGACGGCAGCGGCGTGGAGTACGTGGCCGAGTGCTTCTGGCCCGGGGTGGGGGAGGCGGAGCTCGGCGCGCTCGACGAGCGCGCTCGAGCTTCCGCCGACGCGCTCGTCGAGCAGGGGCGGCCCGTGCGCTACCTCGGTTCGCTGCTCATGCGCACGGACGAGGTCGTCCTCTGCCTCTTCGCAGGGGACGCCGACGCCGTCCGCGCCGCGGCGGAGCGAGCGCACGTGCCGTTCGAGCGCATCGTCGCTGCCGAGCGCTCGTCCTGGTCGGAGCCCGAGGTGACGTAGGCCCGTGCGCTTCCCGACCCAGTGCACATCAACCGAAGGAGGAACCCTCATGAACGGTTCTCGTCGGCACACCATCCGGCGGCTGCTTCCCGTCCTCGTGATCCCTGTGCTCCTGGCGACTTGCGCCACGGCTTCCATCGCCTCGGCGACGACGTCGTCGCAGGCGGGGCTCGGCGGCATCTGGTCCGGCAGCTACAGCGGCTCGTATCGAGGCACGTTCACGATCCACTGGACTCAGGGCCGCTCGGGTGCCCTGAAGGGCTCGATCGCGCTCTCGAACCCGCACGGGACGTATCCGATCAACGGCAAGGTCAACCGCAACGCCATCTCGTTCGGAGCCGTCGGCGTCGGTGCCGTCTACAACGGCTCGGTCGGGTCGTCGGGAAGGTCGATGTCCGGTCACTGGAGGTCCGGCGACGGGGGAAGCGGCAGCTGGAGCGCCCGCAAGATCAGCCGAGGGTGACGCGCTTCCGCACGAGCGAACCCCGAGCCGCACGCGAGTGGCCGGGGGTTCGTCAGGCCTCGAAGTGGAGCTAGGCGGACTCGAACCGCCGACCTCCTGGGTGCGATTCAGAGGAATGGGGCGGCCGTACGCCCCCGACGAAAGGGAGAGTCATGCGCAGGATCCTCGTCGCCGTGTCCCTGCTCGGCGCCGGCGCCCTCGTCGGCGCGATGGGCTTCGGCGGAGCGATCGCAGGCGCCGCCACGCCGTTCACGGACGTGATCATCGGCAACACGCCGACACCTCGACAACGGGAACCTCCGCGTCCACGAGGAGGGGACGGCAGCCGTCGCCGGCACCGTCTCGCTCGGCTCGACGGACACCAACAACCTCGACGCCGCCGCAACGCACCTCAGCCGCATCGACACCGCCGCGTCCAAGCTCGGGTTCGACGGCAGCGGGAACCTCAAGGTTTCCCCGCAAGGGACGCAGACGGTTCACGTCGACAACTCGAGCCTGCAGGTGTCCGGCCCCTCGCCGATGCAGGGGCTCTTCGCGGACGAGGGGATCACGGTCACGAACGACAAGGCGACGCACACGATCGACAGCCATAACGCAGCGCTCTACGCCGACTTCGTTGCGCTCGGCGGTCTCGAAGGAACCTCGGCCGTCTTCTTCATGGACGGGAGCACGCCCGACCTCGTGCTCGACGGGCCCGTTGGCCACGGACAGGACAGCTACGTGCTCAATCTGACGCGTCCCGTCAAGTACGACAGCATCCGGGTCTTCTGCTCGAACCCGACGCCCTGCAAGCTCGGTCTCACGGTGTCGGGAACGATCGGCCAGCCGTGAAAAACGAGTGAGGGGCCGTGCGGCCGGCCCCCTCGCTCTCATCCGTCTCAAACCACTGAGCCTCACGATCGAGGGCTACGACCCGACGGCGGAGCCTGAGCGGTCGAAGAGACGCGGTCCGACCACGAGGCGGGCCACACGCTGAGCGTGGCTCCCTCGTCCTGCCGGAGCGTCGTTTCCAGCGGGTTCTGAGGTGGAGCTAGGCGGGCTCGAACCGCCGACCTCCTGGGTGCGATCCAGGCGCTCTCCCAACTGAGCTATAGCCCCGGGTGGAGGCCGATTGTAGCGAGCCTCCCGTTACGGGCCGAAACGCCGGGGCACGGCAGGAACGGGAGCCGTCTGCGCGGGCCGGGCCCGGCAGAACGTCTCGTCCTCGCTCTGCGGGACGACGCGGGGCTTGTCCTGCGCGTGCGGGATGGCGGCGCCGCCGACGAGGATTCCGAGGACGACGAGCCAGAGCGCGGCTGTCACGCGCGCCCAGAACGGGTAGGCGCGATGGTCGTGCGTCCGGGCAGGCGTCGACGCCTGCGGCAGCGGACGTGCGACGCGGGACGATGGGGGCGGCGGAGGCGCGAGGGCCGCACGTGCACGCGCGCCGAGCTCGGGATCGACGAGCGCGAGCTCGGGGCTGATCGGCTCCCACGACATCGCGTCGTGATTCTCGCTGCGCCGCGCCAACCCTTGCGGCGCCTAGCGGCGGGTCCGCCCGCCGCGAGTGCGCTCTCGCCGCTCCAGGCGCTCGGCGAGCTCGGCCAGCTCGCGCTCGAGAGCGCGGTAGCGCTCCCAGCGGTCGCGAGCCAGCGTGCCGTCCTCGAGCGCCGCCTGGACGGCGCAGCCCGGCTCCGTCTCGTGGCGGCAGTCGGCGAACCGGCAACTCGCCGCCAGCTCCGCGATGTCCGCGAACGCCGCCTCCAGACCCTCGTCGGCCAGCCAGAGGTGCACCTCGCGCATCCCCGGGTTGTCGATGAGCAGACCGCCGCCCGGGATCGGCACGAGCTGCCGCCTCGTCGTCGTGTGCCTGCCGGCACCGTCAGCACCGAGACCGCCCGTTTCGAGGAGTGCGTCGTCGCCGACGAGCGTATTCACGAGCGTCGACTTGCCGACGCCGGACGGGCCGAGCAGAGCGCCGGTCAGCCCGGGGCCGACGAGCGCACGGACGCGCTCGACGCCGACCCCGGTGCGGGTGGAGACGAAGTGGATCGGGATGGCGCCGCCGACGTCGTCGATCGCGGCGGCGACAGCAGCGGGATCCTCCTCGAGATCGGCTTTCGTCAGGAGGATCGCCGGCTGTGCCCCGCTCTGCAGGGCGAGCGTGACGTAGCGCTCGAGGACGAGCCGATCGAGCGCCTGGCCGAGCGCGGCAGTCACGAACACGATGTCGACGTTCGCTGCCACGACCTGCTCGCGGGCGGTACCGGATTCCGCATCCGCCGCCGCTCGCCGGACGAATGCGGTCCGGCGCGGGAGCACTGCCTCGATGACGTCCCCGGCGACCGCGACCCAGTCGCCGACGACCGGAAGCTCCGCGGGCGACGATGCGCGACGCAGCCGCGCTGCGATCCGCGCCCGGACGTCACCTTCAGCGGACATGACGTCGTAGGCGCCCCGATGTTGTACCGCCACCCGTCCCGGCGTCATTCCGGTGTACGCCTCGAAGGCCGCCCTCCAGCGCGGATCCCAGCCGAGCGTCGCGAGGTCCGGCACGCAGCCATTGTCCCTGGCCTAGCTCGGAGTAGCGAGTCGGATCAAGGCAGCCCGTTCACCACTCCGTACCCCAGAGCGGATCGGGCGTCGATCATCGTGCGATTCGGAAGCTTCCTTTTTGGGAACGCTTCTCCTTGCGGAATGACCATCGCAGGCGGAGTGCGACGACGCGAAGACGTTTGGCCGCTTTTCCGCAGGCCACGACGAAGGAGGGCTCATGAATAACAGGGGGATGTCACAGGCTGCTCGCCGTCACGCGAGCCTGGGAGGGATAGCCGCGCTGCTGGCTGTCGTCGCCGGGCTCGTGGCACTCGTTGTCGCATCCGGACCCGCCTCGGCCAGACCGGCCGCCGTCGGCGGGACGAGCACGTCTGCGAGCTCGCCGTCGTGCAACCTTGGCAACGGCATCTCGCACGTGATCAACATCGTCTTCGACAACGTCCACTTCGCGCGGGACAACCCGAACGTACCCTCCGACCTCGAGCAGATGCCGAACCTGCTGAACTTCCTGAAGAACAACGGCACGCTGTTCTCGAACTCGCACACGCCGCTGATTGCGCACACGGCGAACGACAGCCTCGCGATCTACAGCGGCCTCTACGGCGACCGTCACGGGCAGCCGCTGACGAACTCGTTCCACACCTACAACCCAGACGGCTCGACCGATCCGAACACGTCCTTCACCTACTGGACGTCGCCGATCATCGATACCAAGGTGCGTCCGGCGATCCCCAACCCGGCCGACACGACGCCGTCGATGGTCTACTCCGATCACGTGCCGGCGACGATCGGCGACACCGGGAAAGTAACGCCCGCCCCGTGGGTGCCGTTCACGCGTGCTGGCTGCACGGTCGGCGACTTCTCGACCGCCAACATGGTGCTCGAGAACGCCGCCGTCGACGTTCCGACCGCCTTCGGCCAGGGCTCGGCTGAGGCGAACCAGACGGCGAGCGATCCCGACTCGTTCAAGAATCTCGAGACAGCGGACTACGTCGGCGAGGCGATCCACTGCGCCAGGGGCGACTCGATCTGCACGTCCTCCACGCGGCCAGTGGCCGATGTGCTCGACTCCGAGCCGGGCGGCTACGCCGGGTTCCAGGCCCTGTTCGGCCATAAGTACGTCGCGCCGCAGCTCGGCGCGGGGACGGCGTCGAAGATGAGCCACGGGTTCGCCGTGACGAACGTCGCCGGAAACCTCGTCGACCTGGACGGGAACGAGATCGACGGCGGCTTCATTACGCCCGCTCATCCTGGGTTCCCCGGCTTCAGCCCCACCGCAACGCAGTCGCTCGCGATGCTGGCCGACATGCAAGAGGCCGGCATTCCGGTGACATACGGCTACATCTCGGATCTGCACGAACGGAAGCCGAACACCACCGGCTGCACGACGGCCGGAGCGGGCACCGGCTTCGCGCTCGGTCCGGGCGACAAGTGCTTCGTGGACAACGCCAAGGCGTACGACGCGGCGTTCGGGAAGTTCTTCTCCCGTCTCGCTGCGGATGGGCTCACGCCGGAGAACACCCTGTTCGTCGTCAGCGCCGAGGAGAACGACCAGCTCGCAGGTGCGAACGTCGGCCGGACGCTCACACCCACGCCGCCGAGCTGCAACGGCGTATCGCTCACCGGCGGCACGAGCACGCCGTGCAGTTACCCCGCGGGCACGCTCGGCGAACGGCAGGCGAGCGTCGCTGCGCTGCTCGCCGGCGAGAACGCCGCGAGCAAGAACACGCAGTTCGACGTCGAGCCACAGGGCGCCGCCATCTACGTCCACGGTCAGCCGGGCCCCGACGATCCCGTCGTCCGTCAGCTCGAGCGAGACACTGCGGCGATGACGGCGGACAACCCGTACACCGTCTCCAACGAGAAGATCGTGAACTACCAGGCCGGAGCGCTCGAACAGCGCGTCCTGCACATGCAGACGCCGGACCTGCTCCGCACGCCGACCTACACGATCTTCCCCAAGGGCGACTACTTCTTCTCCGGCACGAACGGAGCGGCGGAGCCGCCCGTGACGATCAATTCACGCTTTGCGTGGGATCACGGCTACTACAGCCCGAACATCGACATCACCTGGGTCGCGATGGCCGGTCCTGGTGTCGCCAAGAACGGCGTCGACGGCCCGCAGCCTGCGCAGGGCAATGAGGCCAACGATCCGAACGCGACGAAGACGGTGCCCGAGGCGAGCCGGGTGGGCACGTGGATGGAGGAGGTCGACATCCGCCCGACGATGCTGTACCTGACCGGCCTGACCGACGACTACCAGTCGGATGGGCGCGTGATCACGCAGGCCCTGTCGTCGGTGCCGGCGGCGCTCGCGGCGACGGCCGACCTGGCGACGGGATACACCCAGATCAACTCCAGCGTCGGGCAGTTCGCGACGGACACGCTCATCGCCGACACGAAGGCGCTGGCGTCGGGGTCAGGTGCAAACGACAGCGCGTACAAATCAGAGCAGGCGCGGCTGAAAGGCCTGGCGAACGATCGGGACGCCGTGGCAACGACGATCAAGCAGGTGCTCGCTGCCGCCGCGGCCGGGCAGACGCCCAACCACGGTCAGATCATGAGCGGCCAGGCACACGTCAAGGAACTGCTGACAAGGGCACAGCAGCTCGCTACGAGCTAGTCAAGACGGGGTAGCGGAAGAGGGGCTGGATGACGCCAGCCCCTCTTCCGCAGGCATGTGCGGACCCTCTCGATCGCCTGCGCCGGGGCTAGGCGGTGAGTGCGCGCTCGAGGGCGACGTCGATCGTGGGCGCCGAGAACTCGAAGCCCGCGTCGAGCAGGCGCGCGGGGAGGATGCGCTTCCCGTCGAGGAGCATGTCCGTGCCCATCTCGCCGAACAGCGTCCGGATCGCGAAGGCGGGCACTGGGAGGACGGTGGGACGCCGCAGGGCGTTGCCGAGCGCCCTGGTGAGCTGCTGGTTCGTCACCGGGTTCGGCGCGGTGACGTTGAGCACGCCGTCGACGTCCGTCGCGAGTACGTGCACGTACGCGGCGGTCAGGTCGTCGATCGACACCCAGCTGAACCACTGCTTGCCGCTGCCGAGACGCCCTCCGATGCCGAGCTTGAAGGGGAGCAGCATCCGCTCGAGCGGGCCGCCGTTCCTCGCGATGACGGGGCTTTGCCGCAAGGTCACAACGCGGATCCCTGCCGCCCGCGCGGGATCCGCGGCCGCCTCCCACGCGCGCACGACGTCCGCGAGGAACCCGGACGCCTCCCCGGACTCCTCGGTGAGGATCTCGTCCCCGCGATCGGGATAGATGCCGATCGCGGACGCGGAGACGAGCACACGTGGGTGGGGGTCGTGCGCCGCGGCGGTTCGAGCGAGCAGGCTCGTTGCGTTGACGCGCGATTCGCGAATCTCGCGCTTCCGCGACTGCGTCCAGCGCTGGCCGATGTTCTCGCCGCTGAGGTTGACGATGGCATCGACGCCCCGCAGGGCTGACGCGTCGAGCGTGCCTGCCGCCGGATCCCAGCGGATCTCATCGGCGGCCGAAGGCTCGCGGCGAACGAGCCGGACGACCTCGTGGCCCGCCGCTCGGAGCACGGGCACGAGCGCCGAGCCGATGAGACCGGAAGCTCCGCCGACGACGACCTTCATGGCGTGATTGTCGCGCGGGCGGACGCCATGCGGCTGTCTAAGGTGACGCCGTGACGGATTCCGCCGCCCGGCTGAGGATTCGCGACGGTATGCGCGCCGCTCTGCCGCTGGCCCCGAGCCCGATCCTGTTCGGCCTCTCGTACGGGGTGCTGGCCCATGCCACCGGCTTCGGCTCGGCGCCTGCGATCGTCATGTCCGCCACGACCTTCGCGGGTGCGGCGCAGTTCGCCGTCGCATCGGTGTTCGACGCCGGGGGGACCGTGACCGCGGCGATCCTCGCGGCGATCTTCCTGAATGCCCGCTACGTGGCGATCAGCATGACGGTCGCGTCCATCTTTCCCGGCGGCAAGGCGCGTCGTCTAGTCGAGTCGCAGGCCATCGTCGACGAGTCGTGGGCGCTGGCAGGGCGCCGTGGACGCTTCGAGTGGCCGATACTCGTCGGGTCGGGTCTCGTGTTCTATGTGCTCTGGGTCGGCAGCACGGCTGCCGGCACCGTGATCGGCGGCGTTCTCGACGATCCGAACGCCCTCGGCCTCGACGCGGCCTTCGCAGCGCTGTTCCTCGCGCTCGCGGTTCCCTACCTGCGCAACCGTCGCGGACTCCAGGCGGCGGCACTCGCGGGGGCCATCACGCTCGCGCTGACGCCGTTCGCGCCGGCCGGGGTTCCGATCGTCGCCGCGTCCGCGGCCTGCTTGCTGGGGCTTCGCCGGTGAGCAACGCTCGCCTCGGCTCACGTTCGCAGAAAGGAGGGAAACCATGTTTCCTCTGCGATGCCCCTTCTTCTTGAGAGCGCGGGGAACCTTCCGGTTCCCCGCACCCCTCCACTCTCATAGCCCAGCGAGGGCTGGCCTATGAGCGACGCGTGGGTCGTGGTCGCGATCGTGGGCGTCGCGACGATCGCGTCGAAGGCGGCGGGGCCGGTTCTCGTCGGCCGTCGCGAGCTCCCCCCGCGGCTGCAGGCGTGCGTCGAGCTCCTCGCGCCGGTCATGCTCACCGCGCTCGTCGTCACCCAGACGTTCGGCGGCGACGGGGAGATCGAGGTCGACGCGCGCGTCGTCGGCGTCGGCGCAGCCGCGATCGCCATCGCCCTGCGCGCGCACATCATCGTCGCGATGGCGCTGGCCGCCCTCGCTACCGCGCTCGTTCGTCTCGCCGTCTAGGTGACGCGACGCGCCGGGCTGCCGCGCCAGAACACGGCGGCCGCCGCGATCGCCTCGGCGACGAGGCTCGCCAGCCCGATGACGAGAAGCCACTGTCGAAAGTGCCGCATTGGCCACTCATCGACGGATCGCCCGCTCCGCTGAAGGGTCGCGGCGAGCGAATCCCAGCTTGCTGGTGCTCATTCGGGTGGGCGCAGGACGGCGAACGGGTCGGTCACCTCGAGCTGGCGCTCGCGGAAGCGGTAGAGCTCGGCCGGCCTGCCTCCGGCAGGGCCGTGCGCCCGCCGCTGTCCCACCGCCTCGATCGCGCCGCGCCGGAGCAGGATGCGCTTGAGGTTCGTCGCGGACACCTCGTAGCCGAGCGCCGCCTCGTACACGTCGCGGAGCTCGGCCAGCGTGAACGTCGCCGGAGCGAGAGCGAACCCGATGTTCGAGTACGAGAGCTTCCCTCGCAGACGGTCGCGACCGGCGAGGACGATCGTGCCGTGGTCGAAGGCGGTGTCGGGCAGCGCGTCCACTGGCTGCCAGCGCGTGTCGGCGGGAACGCTCGGATCCAGCCCCAGCGGAACGAGTCCGAGATACGCGGTCGCGAGCTCCCAGCGCTCGGGGTGACGGTTCGGATCGCTCCACGTCCCGAGCTGCTCGAGGTGCGAGACCTCACGCACGTCGACCTTGGACGCGAGGTGGCGTGAGATCGACGCCTCGAGCGTCTCGCCTGCGGCGAGCGTCCCTCCGGGGAGCGCCCAGTCGCCTGTGAACGGCTCGCGTGCTCGCTCCCAGAGGAGCACGGACAGCATTGCGTCCCGGACCTGGAACACCGTGGCGAGCGCGACATGCGCGGGAGCGAGAGGTGGGGTGGTAAACTCAGCCACGAGGTTATCGACTCAGAGGCTAAAACTACCATGAACGTTTCCGCCGATACAGGTCGTGACCGTGAGCTCGCACTCGTCGTCGTCGGCGGCGGAGTCGCGGGGCTCTTCGCAGCTCTCTGCGCGGCCAGCGAGGGCGACGTCCTCGTCCTCACGAAGGGATCGCTCCTCTCCTCGACGAGCCTCCTCGCCCAGGGTGGCATCGCCGCCGCGACGGGGGAAGACGACGATCCGACGCTCCACGCCGAGGACACGCTTCGCGCGGGTCGAGGCCTCTGCCGCCCGAGCGCCGTCTCGGTGCTCACGGACGAGGCGCCCGCACGGATCCGCGATCTCGTCGAGCTGGGCGTCGAGTTCGACGACGGTCTCGGCCTCGAGGGCGGCCACAGTCGCCGGCGCGTCGTGCACGCAGGAGGCGCCGCGACGGGAGACCGCGTGGCTCGGAAGCTCGCCGAGCGTGTGCTCGAGCACCCTCGCATCGAGGTGGCCGAGGGCGAGCGCATGCTCTCGATCTGGCGTGACGAGGACCGCTGCGTCGGCGTCGTCACCGATCGCCGCGCGGTCGCTGCGCACGCGACGCTGCTCTCGACCGGAGGCGCAGCAGCGCTTTGGGAGCGCACGACCAACCCTGCAGGGGCGGTCGGAGAGGGGATGGCGGCCGCATACCGGGCGGGGGCCGCACTCGCCGACCTCGAGTTCGTTCAGTTCCACCCGACCACGCTCGTCGACTCGTCACTCCTCCTCTCGGAGGCGCTCCGCGGCGAGGGCGCGCTGCTCCTCGACGAGGAGGGCAACCGCTTCACGGACGAGCTCGCCCCGCGTGACGTCGTCGCCCGAGCGATCGCCGCACGCGGGACGGTGCTGCTCGACCTCCGTACGATCGACCGCGGCCGCTTCCCGACGCTCATGGGCAGCCTCCTGGAGGAGGGCTACGACCCGGCGCAGGCGCCGATTCCCGTGGCGCCGGCCGCTCACTACACGGTCGGCGGGGTGCTCACGGACCTCGACGGCCGAAGCGACCTCGCGAGTCTGTACGCGGCGGGCGAGTGCGCCGCGACCGGCGTGCACGGCGCCAACCGGCTCGCGTCGAACTCGCTTCTCGAGTGCCTCGTGTTCGGCCGCCGCGCCGCGCTTGCGGCGCTCGCGGAGCCCGGGCTTCCGAGCCGGCTGCCCGACGTTCCGGAGGCGCCCACATCGGAGCCTGTGACGCCGGAGCTGCGCTCGGCGCTGTGGCGCGACTGCGGCCTCATCCGCGACGGGGCAGGCCTCCGCCACCTCCTCGACGCCCCGCACCTCCTGACGAGGCTCATCGCCGAGACGGCGCTCACTCGGGAGGAGAGCCGTGGCTCGCACTTCCGTGCGGACTATCCCTCGGACAGCAACGAGTTCGAGCGCCATGTCGTCCTGCGGCGCGAGGCGGAACCGGAGCTGGAGACATGGCTGTAGCGACCGACACCGTCGAGCGCGTCGTGCTCGCGGCTCTCGCCGAGGACATCGGCGCGGGCGACGTGACCACGGACGCGACCGTCCCGGCCGATGCGGTCGGGACCGCCGAGCTCCTCGTGAAGGAGCCGGGGGTCGTCTGCGGCCTCCGCGTCGCCGAGACCGCCTTCCGCGCGCTCGACCCGGAGATCCGCTTCGACGCGCTCGCGAGCGACGGAGACGAGCTGGAGGCACCGACGGTCGTCGCCCGCTTGACGGGCTCGGAGCGCGCGATCCTGACAGCGGAGCGCGTCGCCCTCAACTTCCTCGGCCGGCTCTCGGGCATCGCGACCCTGACACGCCGGTACGTGGGCGCGGTCGAGGGCACCGGCGCCGTGGTGCTGGACACGCGCAAGACGACACCGGGGCTGCGCGCGCTGGAGAAGTACGCAGTCGCGGCCGGAGGCGGTCGCAACCACCGCTTCGGTCTCGACGATGCGGTGCTGATCAAGGACAACCACCTCCGCGCCGCAAGCTCGATCGGTGCCGCCGTCGAGCTCGTGCGTGCGGCAACCGACCTGCCGATCGAGGTCGAGTGCGAGACGCTCGCCCAGGTCGCGGACGCGCTCGACGCCGGCGTCGACGCGATCCTCCTCGACAACATGTCGCTCGACGAGCTTCGGGCGGCCGTCGCGCTCGTCGACGCGCGCGCGCGCCTCGAGGCATCGGGCGGTGTCACCCTCGAAACGATTCGGGCGATCGCGGAGACGGGGGTCGACGAGATCTCCGTCGGGGCGCTGACCCATTCCGCGCGCTCTCTCGACGTCTCACTGGAGCTCATATGACCACAGCAGAGATCACCACCATGCATGAGGAGATTCGCGAGCTCGCCGCCGCGCGCGACGCGGTGATCCTCGCCCACAACTACCAGGTGCCCGAGGTGCAGGACGTGGCCGACTACGTCGGCGACTCCCTCGGGCTCTCACGCGAGGCGGCTGCCACGGACGCGGACGCGATCGTGTTTTGCGGGGTGCACTTCATGGCCGAGACGGCCGCGATCCTCAGCCCCCAGAAGACCGTCCTCATCCCCGATCTCGAAGCAGGCTGCTCGCTGGCCGCGTCGATCTCCGCCGACCAGCTTCGCGCGTGGAAGGCCGAGAACCCCGGCGCCGTCGTCGTGTCCTACGTGAACACCACCGCCGAGGTGAAGGCCGAGAGCGACTACTGCTGCACGTCCGGAAACGCGAAGGGTGTCATCGAGTCGATCCCCGAGGACACGGAGATCCTCTTCCTGCCGGACATGTTCCTCGGCCTCTGGCTGGAGAAGGTCACCGGCCGGAAGTTGCGGATCTGGATGGGCGAGTGCCACGTGCACGCCGGAATCCGTCCCCAGGACATCACGCGCTGGCAGGCGGACGCACCGGACGCGGAGCTCCTCGTCCACCCCGAGTGCGGGTGCGCCAGCCAGTGCATGGCCTTCGCGAACGAGAAGACGCACATCCTCTCCACCGAGGGGATGATCAACTTCGCGCGCTCGTCGCCGAAGAAGCGGTTCCTCGTGGCGACCGAGACGGGGATCATCCACCGCCTCCACAAGGAGGCTCCCGAGAAGCGGTTCGAGGCCGTCTCCGAGAAGGCCATTTGCCGGTACATGAAGATGATCACGCTTCCGAAGCTGCGCGATGCGCTACGCGACTGGAAGTTCGAGGTCACGGTTCCGCAGGAGATCGCCGACAAGGCACGCGGTGCGATCGACCGGATGGTCGCGATCTCATGAGGGCGTTGAGCGCTGCCGAGCGGGCGTTCCTCGAGAACCCGTTCGTGGGTGTCATCACGGACCTCAGACCCGACGGGTCGCCGCACTCGACAGTGGTCTGGGTCGATGTCGACGACGACGGCGTGTCCTTCAACACGGCCAGGCCGCGGGCCAAGCCGCGTTACCTGGACGCCGATCCGCGAGTGTCACTCGTCGTCCTCGACCCGGCCGACCCGTATCGGTGGATCGCGATCTCAGGCACGACGACCCTGGTCGACGAGGGAGCGAACGACCAGATCGACCGGCTGTCGCAGAAGTACACGGGGCGCGAGAAGTACGCATCGCACCGCGACGGGGAGACGCGCGTCTCCGTACGTATCTCCCCGACCTGGATCGAATCGCGCGGCTTGGGCTAAGCGCCTACGCAGCTCTGACCGAGTGGACCGGCGGCAGCTTCGTCGCTGCCGTGAACCACGTCTTCCCGGCGTCGCCCGAGCCGAACACGTCGCCCGAGGTCGCGCCGAAGTAGAGGCCCATGCCTCGCCCCGAGCCGTGACCGCAGAACGCCTGGCGGAGGACGGTGAGGTAGGCGTCGTCCTGCGGGAGGCCCTCGCCGCGTGCCGTCCAGGTCGTGCCCGCATCTCGCGTCTCGTAGACCCGCACCCTCCCCTCTGGCGTCGTGCGGTCCATGTCCGCGACGAGCGGGATGACGTACGCGCTGTCCGGGTCGTCGGGGTCGATCAGCATCGGGAACCCGAAGTCGGACGGGAGACCGTCGGCGATGCTCGTCCACGACTCACCGGCATCGTCCGACCGGTAGACGCCCCCGTGGAACTGCATGAAGAGGCGCTCCGGCTGCTTCGGCGCGCGGTGCATGTTGTGCACGCAGAGCGTCAACGTGTCCTCGCGCGCATCCTCGGGCATATACCTGGGGTAGAGGTTCTTGTTCCCGTTGCGCCAGGTCGCGCCGCCGTCCTCGGTCAGCCAGACACCGACCGCGGAGATAGCGAGGGCGACCCGTGAGGGGTCGCCCGGCCACGTCGCGATCGAGTGCATGCACATGCCACCCGCGCCGGGGCTCCACTCGGATCGGGTCGGCTGCTCCCAGAACGCCTTGTTCAGCTCCCAGCTGACGCCGCTGTCGTGGCTCTCGAAGAGCACGCCCGGCGCGCCGCCCGCGTAGAGGTGATCGGCGTCCTCGGCGGGCACGATCGTCCAGAGCCGCTCGAGCGGCTTGTCGGCTTCCTCGGGAAGCTCGAGACCCGCGGCCTGCTGCCACTCGTCCGCGAGGTCGTCCGTGTAGAAGATCTTGGGCCCGTAGAACGCGGAGGTGACCGCCGCGAACGTCCTGCCGGTGCGCGGGTCGCGCGTCGCAAACTCAACTGGCTCGCCGGCGAAGTGGCGCGACGCGACCTCGTACTCCGCCGCGGGCTCGCCTTCCAGCACGAACAGGCCCTTCTTCGTTCCGACCAGCAGCTGCGTCATCTCATCCTCCCGAGATCGCGGGCAGGACGTGCAGGCGGTCGCTCGCCGCGACGGCCGTGTCCTCCCGTCCGTACTCCTTGTTGACGAAGACGTTGATGTGCTCGCGGATCGACCCGCGCTCGTCGAGGATCCAGCCCCTGACGTCCGGGTGCCTGCGCTCGAGGTCCTGGAGAACCTCGCGAACAGTGGCTCCCTCGAGCTCGAGCTCGCGGCTTCCCCCGGCCAGCTCCGACAGCGGAGCCCGAAGCCTCACGACCGCCATACGTCGATCCTAGATCGCATCACTGCTTAGACGACGAACAGGGTCGGAAGTAATCGACGGCTATGGTGCGAGCTCGAGGACGCCGTGCGGCGCGCCGTACTCGGCGAGCTTGTCGAGGAAGGGCTGGGGCGCGAACGCCTCCGGCCCGAGGACACCCGCACCGGACCACTCGCCGCCCGCGAGCAGCTCGAGCGCGATCACCGGATTGATCGCCGTCTGCCAGACGACCGCCTGCGAGCCGTACTCGCGCATCGAGGTCTCGTTGTCGGCGACATGGTAGAGGTAGGTCTTCCGCGGGCTGCCGTCCTTGCCGAGGCCCGTCACCAGTGTTCCGGCGCACGTCTTGCCCGTCATGCGCTCGCCGAGCGACGCGGGATCGGGGAGGGCGGCCGCGACGACGTCGCGGGGCGCGACCTCGACGCCCTTGACCGTGATCCGCTCTTTCGAGTCGAGGCCGAGCTTGTGCAGCGTTTTCAACACCTCGATGAACTCGTCGCCCAGCCCGTATTTGAACGTGACCCGCTTGCAGTCGACGAAGCGCGGCACGAGCAGGACCTCCTCGTGTTCGACGTTCACGCACTCGACGGGCCCGATCCCCTGCGGGAAGTCGAAGACCTCCGGCTCGGAGAACGGCGCGGTCGTGAACCAGCCGCGGCCCCGCTCCCAGATCACGGGCGGGTTGAGGCACTCCTCGATCGTCGTCCAGATGGAGAAGGTCGGCGCGAAGCCGTAGCCCTCGACGACGAGATTGGACCCGTCTCGAACGCCGACCTCGTCGATCTCGGAGAAGAGCTCGTCCGCCGCGTATCGGGCGAAGACGTCGCTCGCGCCGGGCTCGATCCCGATGCCCACGAGCGCGAGCAAGCCTTTGTCCTCCCACGCGGCCGCCCGCTCGAACTGGTAATCGCCGAGCTTGACGCCGGTCTCCTCGTACGGCCTCGTCGGATGCGGCTCGGACAGAGTCATCGCCATGTCCAGATACGCGACGCCGGCCTCGAAGCACGCCTCGAAGATGGGGACGTTGAAGACCGGATCGACGGCGTTGAGGACGGCGTCGGCGTGTGTCTCACGGATGAGCGCGACGACGGACTCCGTGCTCGATCCGTCGACCGCGTGGGCGGAGAACCTGCCGTCGTCGAGGTCGGTCGCGAGGTCTTGCGGACGCGCGGGGTCGTAGTCCGCGAGGGCGCAGCTCTCGAAGAACGTCCGGCGCGTCGCGATGCGCGCGAAGGCCGAGCCGACGCCCCCTGTTCCGACGACGAGAATCCGCACGGCGCTCGGGTTCTACAGGAATGGCTCTTGTTGTCGCGTCACTCGCGGCAGCGATACGCTCCCCGCCAGATTCCCGGATCGGAGGTCGAGTGAGCGTTTCCGTAACCCAGCAGAAGCAGTTCATCGGCGGAGAGTTCGTCGAGTCGTCCTCTGGAGAGACCATGGAGGTCCTGAACCCCGCCACCGGCGAGGTGATCGCCGAGGTTCCGCGGGGAACTGCCGAGGACGTCGACCGCGCGGTCGAGGCCGCGAAGAAGGCGTGGGCGGAGTGGCGGTCGAAGACTCCGAAGGACCGGATGGAGCTTCTCCTCGGACTCGCGGACGTCATCGACGAGCACGCCGAGGAGCTCGCGCGGCTCGAGTCGCTGAACGTCGGCAAGCCGTGGTGGGTCGCGGTCGACGAGCCAGGCGTCATGTCCGACAACCTCCGGTTCTTCGCCGGCGCCGCGCGCAACCTCGAGGGGAAGGCGGCTGCGGAGTACGTCGAGGGGTACACGTCGATGATCCGGCGCGAGCCGCTCGGCATCGTCGCCGGCATCTGCCCGTGGAACTACCCGCTCTTCATGGCGATGTGGAAGGTCGGTCCGGCGCTCGCGGCCGGCAACGTCCAGATCATCAAGCCCGCGGAACAGACGCCGCTCACGATGCTCCGCTTCGTCGAGCTCGCGCAGGAGGTCATCCCGCCCGGCGTCCTGCAGGTCGTGACGGGCGACGGGATCCCGGCCGGCGACGCGCTCGTGCGGCACCCGGACATCCGGCTCGTGTCGCTGACGGGAGATACCGCGACCGGCAAGCTCATCGCCGCGAACGCCGCACAGACCGTCAAGCGCGTGCACCTCGAGCTCGGCGGCAAGGCGCCGATGGTCGTCCTCGACGACGCCGATCCGGCCACCGTCGCCGAGGCGATCAAGATCGGCGGCTACTTCAACTCCGGGCAGGACTGCACGGCGTCGTCGCGCATCCTCGTCTCGGAGCGGATCTACGACGACGTGCTGTCGGCGACGGTCGAGGCCGTCGAGTCGCTGACGGTCGGCGATCCGGGGAGCGACGACGAGATCGGAATGGGCCCGGTCATCTCCGCCGAGCAGCAGGAACGCGTCCTCGGCTTCCTCGAGCGCGCCAGCGACGCCAAGGCGACGATCGTCACGGGCGGCGAGTCGCTCGGCGACCGCGGCTTCTTCGTCAAGCCGACGATCGTGACCGACGTCGCCCAGGACGCCGAGATCGTTCAGAACGAGGTCTTCGGCCCGGTCGTGACGATCCAGTCCGCGGCGTCGGACGACGCGGCCATCGAGATGGCCAACGACGTGCGCTACGGGCTCGCGGCGTCCGTGTTCTCGGAGAACGTCGGGCGTGCGATGAAGGTCGCGGCGAAGCTCGACTTCGGCACCGTCTGGGTCAACGAGCACCTGTTCCCGCTGACCTCCGAGATGCCGCACGGCGGCTTCAAGGAGTCGGGGTACGGCAAGGACATGTCCATCTACTCGATGGAGGAGTACACGCGGATCAAGCACGTGTGCGTGAAGCTCGCCGGATGACGAGCCGCCGCTCCCGACGTGCGCCTCGAAGACGTCGTCAAGCGGTTCGACGAGACGGTCGCGGTCGACGGCGTGTCCGTCGACATCCCGCGCGGGTCGTTCTTCGCGATGCTCGGCCCGTCGGGGTGCGGGAAGACCACGACGCTTCGCATGATCGGGGGCTTCGAGGAGCCGACGGCGGGCCGGATCTTCCTCGGCGACCAGGACGTGGTCGGCCTGCCTCCGTACAAGCGGGACGTCAACACCGTCTTCCAGAGCTACGCGCTCTTCCCGCATATGACGGTCGAGGACAACGTCGCGTTCGGCCTGGAGCGGAAGGGCGTGGCGAAGGACCAGCTGAGGGGACGCGTCGCGGAGATGCTCGAGCTCGTCGGCCTGTCCGGGTTCGCGAAGCGAAAGCCGCGGCAGCTCTCCGGAGGCCAGCAGCAGCGCGTCGCCCTCGGGCGTGCGCTCGTCAATCACCCGCGCGTGCTGCTCCTCGACGAGCCGCTGGGGGCGCTCGACCTCAAGCTCCGCAAGAACATGCAGATGGAGCTGAAGCGGATCCAGAGCGAGGTCGGAATCACGTTCGTGCACGTCACGCACGACCAGGAAGAGGCGATGACGATGGCCGACACGATCGCCGTCATGAGCAACGGGAGGATCGAGCAGCTCGGTCCGCCCGCCGAGCTCTACGAGCGTCCCGCGACCGCATTCGTCGCGGGCTTCCTCGGCGCCTCGAACCTGCTTCCCGGGAAGATCGAGGGAAGTGACGCGATCCGCCTCGACGACGGAACCGTCGTGCGAGCGGCGGTGAACGGACGCTCGGGCAATGTCGCGGCGGGCGTGCGGCCCGAGAAGATCACGATCGGCGCGGGCGGGGGTGCGAACGAGCTTCCGGGCACCGTCGCGGAGACCGCCTACATCGGAGTGGCGACGCAGGTCGTCGTCCGCACGGCTGTCGGCACCGTCGAGGTGTTCGCGCAGAACATGGATGCGGGAGGGCGTGTTCCCGCACCGGGGACAAATGTCGTCCTGAGCTGGGCGCCCGAGTCGACGTTCGTCGTCGATCGGGACGGCTCTGCCGAGGAGGAGGAGATCGAATGAACCCGAGGTTGACCCGACAAGAGCTCCTGCGGCGCAGTGCTGCGGGCGGCGCACTGCTCGCCTTCCCGTCGCTCATCGCTGCGTGCGGCGGGGGAGGCGGGGGCGGCTCGAGTAGCGGCGAGGTGAACGACGTCCTCAACTTCTCGAACTGGCCGTTCTACATCGACACGCCGAAGTCGCTCAAGGCCGCCGGCGTGACGGCGCCCACGGTGCTCGAGCAGTTCACCAAGAAGACGGGCATCAAGGTCAACTACTACGAGGACATCAACTCCAACTCGGAGTACTTCGCGACCATCCAGGGCCGTCTGCGCCAGGGGCAGGGGATCGGCCGCGACATCATCGTCTCGACGGACAACGACCGCCCTCTGGGCGAGTACGTCTCGCAAGGCTGGGCGCAGAAGCTCGACAAGGACCTCATCCCGAACATCTCGAACCTCATCCCGGCACAGCAGCACCCGCCGTTCGACCCGAACCGGGAATACACGCTCCCCTGGTTCTCGGGAATGGACGGGATCGCGTGGAACGAGGAGATCACCGGGCCGGTCACGAGCGTCACGCAGCTCCTCACCGATCCGAAGTTCAAGGGCAGGGTGGGCGTCTGGAACTCGATGGGCGACACGCTCGGGCTCGTCATGCTCGAGAACGGCGACGACCCCGCCAAGGTCACCGACGAGACGTTCGACCGCGCGCTGGCCGTGATCCAGAAAGCCCAGGACGCGGGCCAGATCCGCAGGTTCTACGGCAACGACTACGTGCAACCCCTGGCGAAGGGTGATCTCGCCGCGAGCATGGCGTGGTCGGGCGACATCTTCCTCCTCGCCGACCCGAAGGTGAAGTGGGGGATCGCGAAGGCCGGAGGGATCCTCTTCACCGACAACATGCTCATCCCGACCGGCGGCAGCGTGCCGACCGCCTCGACCTTCATGAACTTCGTCTACGACCCGAAGATCGCCGCTCAGCTCGCCCTCGGGGCCGGCTACATCTCGTCGGTCAAGGGCGTGAAGGATGAGGCGTCGAAGCTCAACCCGGATGCCGCTGCGAACACGCTCGTCTTTCCGACCGACGCCATGTTCTCGCAGCTCCACCAGAACGATCCCACGATGTTCACCAACCCCGACTACGAAAAGAAGTGGCTGGCGGTCCAGGGCAAGTAGGGCGAGTCGACGGACAGCATGGGCACGTTCCTCCACCGACACCGGGGCGTTACGCCCTATCTCCTGCTCGCGCCGGGGATCCTCTGGCTCGCCATCTTCTTCCTCGTCCCGCTCGTGTTTCTCGGGTACGAGTCGATGCAGTCCGGGCTCTTCCCGAACTTCCAGTTCACGTGGGAGTTCTCGAACTTCTCGAACGGGATCCGCGACTACCACCAGCAGTTCATTCGCTCGTTCCTGTACGCCGGAATCGCTACCGTCGCATGCCTCCTCCTCGCGTATCCGCTCGTCTACTGGATCGCGTTCAGGGCGGGGCCGTGGCGGAACCTCTTCCTACTCTTCATCGTCGCGCCGTTCTTCGTCACCTACCTCGTACGGACGCTGGCGTGGCAGAACATCCTCGCCGACCAGGGGCCCGTCGTCGGCATCCTCCGCGATCTCCACGTACTCGGCCCTGACGGCCGACTGCTGGCGACGACCTTCGCGGTCGTCTCCGGCATCACCTACAACTTCTTCCCTTTCATGGCTCTGCCGATCTACGTCTCCCTCGAGCAGATCGACCCGCGGCTGCTCGAGGCGGCGAAGGATCTCTACTCATCGCCCACGCAGGCGTTCCTCCGCGTCACGCTCCCGTTGTCGGCGCCCGGCATCGTGGCCGGGACGCTCCTCACGTTCATCCCGGCAGCGGGCGACTTCATCAACGCGGCCCTCCTCGGCACGCCGGAGCAGGCGATGATCGGCAACGTCATCCAGTCGAAGTTCCTCGAGTCGCTCGACTACCCGAGCGCGGCTGCGCTCTCGTTCATCCTCATGGGACTGATCCTGGTCGCGCTTCTCGTGTACGGGCGCATCGTCGGCTCCGAGAGGCTCACCGGATGACGAGCGTCGCCACACCTGCCCCGCGCGCCCAGCGAGGTGTTGCGACGCGCACGTGGGCGTTCGTCGGGCGCCATGCCCTGACGGTCTATGCGCTTCTCGTAGTGGGCTACCTGATGCTCCCGATCGCGGTCGTCATCCTCTTCTCGTTCAACAAGCCGCCGGGCCGCTTCAACTACGTGTGGACGGAGTTCACGTTCGACAACTGGGTCCACTGGAACGCCGTCCTCGGCATTCAGGATGCGATCACCACCTCGCTCGAGGTCGGCCTGCTCGCGACCGTGGTCGCGACTGCACTCGGGACGTTCATCGCCCTGGCCATCGTCCGCCACCGCTTCGTCGGACGCGGAGCGACGAACGTGCTCATCTTCCTGCCGATGGCGACGCCGGAGATCGTCCTCGGCGCGTCGCTCCTCACGCTCTTCCTGAACACGACGGCGATCTTCCAGCTCGGGTTCGTCACGATCTTCATCGCGCACGTGATGTTCATCGTCAGCTTCGTCGTCGTCACCGTGAAGGCGCGGCTCATCGGCTTCGACCGGCACCTCGAGGAGGCAGCGATGGACCTCGGGGCCAACGAGGTGACGACGTTCCGGAAGGTGACGCTGCCGCTGATCGCGCCCGCGATGCTCGCGGCGGCCCTTCTCGGATTCGCGCTCTCGATCGACGACTTCGTGATCACGTACTTCAACGGCGGGAGCGTGACCCAGACGTTCCCGGTGTTCGTGTGGGGGATCGCACGCGTCGCGGTGCCCCCGCAGGTGAACGTCGTCGCGAGTGCAATCTTCATCGTTGCGATCGGACTCGCCCTCGGTAACGTCTTCTGGCAGTACCGGAGCGCCAAACGAGCACAGGGAGCAACATGACCTCGACAGCGCCGATGCCACTCGATCTCCAGAAGGCGGCCAAAGAGCACCTCTGGATGCACTTCACCCGCATGGGCGACTTCGGCGTCGCCGACGTCCCGATCATCGTCCGCGGGGACGGGTGCTACCTGGAGGATTCGACCGGCAGGCGCTACATCGACGCGCTGGCGGGACTCTTCTCGGTCAACATCGGCTACTCGTTCGGTGAGGAGATCGGCCAGGCGGCGCTCGAGCAGATGCGCGAGCTGCCCTTCTACACGAACTGGTCGTACGCGCACCCGCGCGCGATCGAGCTTGCGTCCGAGGTCGCGTCGCTCGCGCCGGGAGACCTGAATCGCGTCTTCTTCTGCTCGGGTGGCTCGGAGGCGGTCGAGTCGGCCTGGAAGCTCGCCCGGCAGTTCTACGGGGCTCGCGGCGAGAAGCAGCATCACCCGCTCGTGACACCAGGTGCTCGTGCCGGCGCGCAGGAGCCCGAGGTCGACCACGATGCGATCGTCGCGTCGGCCGGGTCGCCACCGCGCCGGTACAAGGCGATCGCGCGCAACATCGCCTACCACGGGACGACGATGGGGGCGCTCTCGATCAACGGCATCCCTGCGATCCGCACGCCGTTCGAGCCGCTCGTCTCCGAGGTCCGGCACGTCTCGAACACGAACCGCTACCACCGCCCGCCCGACGAGACCGAGGCCCAGTTCACGCGCTTCCTGCTCGACGAGCTCGAGCAGGCAATCCTCTCGATGGGGCCCGAGACCGTCTGCCTCGTGCACATGGAGCCCGTCCAGAACGCAGGCGGCTGCTTCACGCCGCCGGAGGGCTACTGGGCTGGCGTGCGGGAGATCTGCGACCGCTACGACATCCTGCTGTCGGCAGACGAGGTGATCACCGCTTTCGGGCGAGTCGGCCACTGGTTCGGCTCGGAGCGCTACGACATCCGCCCGGACCTCGTCACGATCGCCAAGGGCCTGTCGTCGTCCTACGCCGCCATCGGCGGCGTCGTCGCGACCGACCGCGTGATGGAGGCGTTCATGGGGGAGACCTCGATGTTCTCGCACGGCATCACGTTCGGGGGCCATCCGGTCATGTGCGCGATCGCGCTGAAGAACATCGAGATCATGAAGCGGGAGCGGATCGTCGAGAGCGTCCGCGAGAACGAGGGCGCGTTCCGGTCGACCCTCGCCCAGCTCCTCGACATCCCGATCGTGGGCGACCTCCGCGGGACCGGCTACTTCTGGGCGATCGAGCTCGTGAAGGACAAGGACACGCGCGAGACCTTCTCGGACGAGGAGTGCGAGCGGCTCCTGCGCGGCTACCTGTCGAGTGCGCTCTGGGACGCCGGGATGATCTGCCGGGCCGACGACCGCGGCGACCCGGTCATCCAGATCTCGCCGCCGCTCGTCGCGGGACAGGCCGAGTTCGACGAGATCACCTCGATCCTCGGCGAGGTCCTCACCGAGGGCGCGAAGCTCATGCGCTAGCGGCTCCTAGGCGTCGCGCGCGCAGCGGATGCCCGCAAACGCCTCACGTCGCTCGGGGCTCTCCCAGCGGCGGAAGGACGTGCGCGCCACGAGCGCATCCGTCGCCCACGAGCCGCCGCGAAGCACGCGTACGTCGTCGCCGAAGTTCACCTCGGAGCACTCCGGATAGGGGAAGGGGACGAACCCGGGATACGGCTCGAACGACGACGAGGTCCACTCCCAGACGTCTCCCGCCATCTGCACGCACCCGACGGGGCTGACGCCGCCCGCGTACGACCCGGACGGGGCGGGCGACCAGCGGCGCCGGTCGAGGCTCGCCTCGAAGCCCATCCAGGTCTGGCCCCAGGGGTAGCGGAACTTGCCCTCATGGTCGTGCCAGCCGGCGGCGCGCTCCCACTCGACCTCGGTCGGTAGCCGCTTGCCGGCCCAGCGCGCGAACGCCTCCGCCTCGTGAAAGGACACGTGCTGCACGGGCTCCCAGGGCGTGATCGGCTCGCGCTTTCCGAAGCGCAGCCGTTCCCAGCCATAGCTCGACCGCTCCCAGTAGAGCGGCGCCGACACGTCCTCGCTCGCTCGCCACTCCCAGCCTGCGTCGCTCCAGAGCTTGCGCGAGCGGTAGCCGCGGTCGTCGGCGAACTCCGCGAACTCGCCGTTCGTCACCAGTGCGCGATCGATCCGGAAAGGAGGGAGCTCGGTCTCGTGGGCATCGAGCTCGTTGTCGTAGGCCCACGGCTCGTACTCCGCGCCGAGCGTGAAGGCGCCGCCGGAGACCAGGATCTCGTCAGGGCCCGAGGGGGCGCGATCGGGCGCGGTGGAGTCGACGACCGGGTATCCGCGGTCGGTGCGGCATTGCAGCGCCTCGAGCATCGACTCCTGCGACTGCAGCTCGTTCTGGAGCACCAGCCCGAACACGAACCCGCGTCGGACGAGGACGTCGGGCGCGTCGAGGTCGATGCGCTCGAGCATCTCGAGCGAGCGCTCACGCACGTCGCCGGCATAGGCGCGGACGGCGCTCGGCTTCAGCGTCGGCAGCTTCGCGCCGTTCTGCCGCTCGCGCCGAAAGGCCCCGTAGACGTGGTCATGGGCGTCCGGGATCGGCGGTGCGCCTCCGATCGTGCGGAGGATCCAGAGCTCCTCGAAGCGGGCGATGTGCGCGAGCATCCAGGTGAGCGGCGGCACCCGCGGCGAGAGCTGTGTCGCCAGCTCGTCGTCCGAGAGGGGGCTGAGCAGGCCCTCCGTCGCGGTGCGTCCGCGCTCGAGCTCGCGCCGTATCTCGATGACTTTGTCCATTGTCGAACTGTGGCCGACCCGCCGGAGGTTGGCCAGGGACCGGAAGGGGGATACCTCGTCGGGCCAACCCGATCGCCCCCGAGCAGTTCGTCTAGCCTTGTCAGCTCGCATCTGCAAGTGAGAGGAGCCGGGAGGAATGAGCCAGAGCCAGAATGGGGCGGCCGTGGTCGCTCGCGACGTGACCCGCCGGTACGGAGCGGGAGACACGGCGGTCGACGCGCTGCGCGGGGTCACGGTCGACATCGCCCCTGGGAAGGCGACGGCGGTGATGGGGCCGTCGGGATCCGGCAAGTCGACGCTGATGCACATCCTCGCCGGGCTCGACAAGCCGACGTCCGGCTCGGTCGGCATCGCCGGCACGGAGATCACGACGCTCGGCGACAACGACCTCACGAAGCTGCGCCGCGAGCACATCGGCTTCGTCTTCCAGTTCTTCAACCTGCTGCCGATGCTCGACGCGCGGGAGAACATCCTCCTCCCGCTCACCATCGCGGGCGAGAAGCCGCAGGAGGGCTGGTTCGACCAGCTCGTGCGGGACGTCGGCCTGCAGGATCGGCTCTCGCACCGCCCCTCGGAGCTCTCCGGCGGGCAGCAGCAGCGCGTCGCGATCGCGAGGGCGCTGATCTCCCGGCCCACCGTTCTCTTCGCCGACGAGCCGACCGGCAACCTCGACTCGACCACGAGCGGCGAGATCCTGGAGCTGCTACGTCGCTCGGTGGAGGAGTACGGCCAGACGATCGTGATGGTCACGCACGAGGCGCGCGCCGCGGCCGTCGCACATCGCGTGCTGTTCCTCGACGACGGCCGGATCGTCCGGGAGCTCGGCGAGTGTGACCCGCACACGATCAACTCCGTGATGGAAGAGCTCGCCGCGGCGTGAGCGAGGCTCCGAACGGATGACGAAGTTCGCGCTCAGGGGGTTGCTCAGCCGCAAGCTCCGCACCGCGCTCACCGCGATCGCGATCGTCCTCGGCGTCGCGATGGTCTGCGGCACCTACGTGCTGACCGACTCGATCTCGCAGGCGTTCAACACGATCTTTGCGACGACGTATCAGAACACCGACGCGGTCGTCACGGGGAAGCGGGCTTTCACGGGAAGCGAGAACGGCGACGCCGTGAACCCGTCATTCGACGAGTCGCTGCTGCCAAAGGTGCAAGGCGCTCCCCGACGTCGCGGCCGCGCTCGGCGGCGTTCAGGGCGACGCGCACCTGATCGGCGAGAACGGCAAGGCGATCGTCTTCGGCGGCGCCCCCAACATCGGCTTCAGCGTCGATCCGACCCAGCCGCAGTTCAACTCGTTGACGCTCGTCAAGGGCGACTGGCCAGGCGCCGATGAGGTCATCGTCGATGAATCCACGGCCGGCAAGAAGGACCTGCAGGTAGGCCAGACGATCGGCGTGCAGTCGAGAGGCCCGGTCGAGACGTTCCGGATCTCGGGGATCGCGAAGTACGGAGCCGTGTCGTCGATCGGCGGCGCGACGCTGGCCGGCTTCGACCTGCCGACGGCACAGAACCTGTTCGACAAGGTCGGTCAGCTCGATCAGATCCGCATCGCAGCGAAGCCGGGCGTGACCCCGGAACAGCTCGTTGCGGAAGTGCGGCAGATCCTGCCGAAGGACGCCCAGGTCAAGACTGGCACGGCACAGGCCTCGAGCGACGCCAACGACACCGCGAGCTTCCTCTCCGTCCTCCAGAAGGTCCTCCTGGGCTTCGGCCTCGTGGCTCTGTTCGTCGGCGCGTTCGTGATCGCCAACTCACTGTCGATCACCATCGCTCAACGAACGCGCGAGTTCGCGACGCTTCGGACGATCGGCGCCTCCCGTAGCCAGGTGCTCACGTCGGTCATCGTGGAAGCCTTCGCCGTGGGGGTTTTCGCTTCGGTGGTCGGGTTGTTGCTCGGGCTCGGCCTGGCGAAGGGGCTGTTCAAGCTCTTCGATGCGGCCGGCTTCACTCTCCCCAACAACGGGTTGACCCTCGAGACGCGCACGATCGTCGTGGCGCTCGCCCTCGGGATCATCGTCACCGTGCTCGCGAGCGTGTACCCGGCGTTGCGGGCGACCATGGTTCCACCGATCGCCGCAGTTCGCGAGGGCTCGACGCTTCCCAGCGAGCCGCTCGACGCCATCAGGGGTACGGCAAGGGCGATCGCCGTGACAGCCGTGGGCGCCGTCGGGCTCGCTGCCTCCATCTCCACGAAGCCCGCGACGACGCTCGTCACCATCGTGCTCGCGGTCGTCTTCCTCGTCGTCACGCTCTTCGGGTTGGCCCTCTTCCCGTCGAGGACGGTCGGCGCGCTCGTAGCGTTCGGCCTCGGCTTCGCCGCGTTGGTCTTCGGCCTGTTCGGCTCGGGCCTCGGGACGGCTCGAGTGCTCCTGTGGATCGGCGTCGGGGTCCTGCTCGTGTTCTTCGGGTTCGCCCGCGTGGCGACCCCTCTCGTTCCTGGCCTCTCGTCGTTCATGTCACCGATCGCACGGTGGTCGGTCTTCGCTCTCAACGTCCTGGTCTGGCCCTTCTGGACGTTCCCGTACTGGTGCCTGCGTTACGGCCTCTGGGGGCCGGGCGCCATATGGAAGCGGGTGATCGCGTTCCTCTTCGGTGCGCTGAACGTCATCCTGCTCGCGATCGTGCTCGTGATGGCGATTCGCAAGAAGGTGACGAGCTGGAGACCGGAGTGGCCGGCCGAGTTCCCGGGTGTGATCCCGGACCGCTCCACGAGTCGAGTCGGTCGCGAGAACGCCCGCCGAAATCCGCAGCGCACGGCATCGACGGCCGCAGCCCTGATGATCGGTCTGGCGCTGGTAACCCTCGTCGCGACGCTTGCCTCCGGGATCATCAAGCCCTTCACGGACGCAGTGGATCAGCTGTTCGTCGCGGACTATGCGATCACGGCGCAGAACAACTTCGATCCGATTCCGCCGAGCGCGGCGCGCGCCGCGGCGAGCGTGCCCGGCGTGTCCGCGATCGCAAGCGTTCGTGGTGGCGACGGCGCTGTCCTCGATAACGGACATACGACCCTCATCACCGTGACAGGGGCCGAGCCGCAGACGAGCAAGGTCATCGCCCTCGACTGGCAAGACGGCTCGGCGACGACGATCGACCACCTCGGTGCGAACGGCGCCGTCGTCAGCAAGGCCTACGCCAAGGACCACGATCTCAAGGTCGGGTCGCCGATCGTCGTCGTTACGCCGACCGGCCAGGTGCTCCCTCTCGTGATCAAGGGCATTTTCGACCCGCCGACCGGGGGATCGCCCTTCGGCAACGTGACCGTCTCGAGCACGACCTTCGACTCGCACTGGCAACAGCCGCTCAACCTCTTCACGTTCATCACGATGCGGGACGGCGTCACGGACGCCAACACGAAGGCGCTCACCGAGTCGCTGAAGGGCTTCCCCAACGCGAAGGCACAGACGCGGCAGCAGTTCAAGGACAACCAGATCGCGGGGTTCACCACGATCCTGAACGTCATCTACGTGCTCCTCGCGCTCTCGGTCGTCGTCAGCTTCTTCGGCATCGTCAACACGCTCGTCCTCACGGTGTACGAGCGGACGCGCGAGCTCGGGATGCTTCGGGCCATCGGGATGACCCGACGTCAGGTGCGGCGGATGATCCGGCACGAGAGCGTGATGACCGCGCTCATCGGCGCGACGCTCGGCATCGTCCTCGGCCTCCTCCTCGGCGGGCTGCTGGCCTTCCGCGTGAAGGAGATCGTGTTCGCCGTGCCGTGGATCCAGCTCATCGTGTTCACGATTGCCGCGATCGTCGTCGGGATCATTGCGGCGATCCTCCCTGCCCGGCGTGCGGCAAAGCTCAACCCGCTCGAGGCGATTTCGTACGAATAGTCAGGACGCTCGGGGGCGGCGGGCCACACCTGCCGCCTCGGCGGCCTCCGCCACGGCAGTGGCCACGCGCGGCGCGACGTCGCGGTTGAACACGCTCGGGACGACGTACTCGGGCCCGAGCTCGTCGTCCGCGATCGTCTCGGCGATCGCCTGGGCCGCCGCTACCTCCATCTCGCGCGTGATCGTCGACGCGCGGACGTCGAGCGCGCCGCGGAAGACGCCTGGGAACGCCAGCACGTTGTTGATCTGGTTGGGATAGTCGGACCGTCCCGTCGCGACAACGGCCACGTGGTCCGCGATGTCCTCGGGAACGACTTCGGGCGTGGGATTCGCCATCGCGAAGACGATCGCGTCGGGCGCCATCGTGCGGACGGCGTCGGCGCTGACCGCGCGCGGCACCGAGAGACCGATGAAGACGTCCGCGCCGGCCAGCGCCTCGTCCGCGCTTCCGCAGTCGCCGTCCGGGTTCGTGCGCTCGGCGAACGCGACCTTGTGTGCGGGGAGCCCGGGCCTGCCGCCATAGACCGCGCCCTCGCGGTCGCAGCCCACGATATTCCGCGCTCCGGCGGCGAGCAGCACGTCGAGAGTCGCAATTCCCGCCGCGCCGACGCCGGTGCTCACGATCTTGACGTCCTCGAGCCGCTTGCCAACGACGCGCAGCGCGTTGAGGAGCGCGGCGAGGACGACGATGGCGGTGCCGTGCTGGTCGTCGTGGAACACCGGGATGTCGAGCTCTTGACGGAGCCGGGACTCGATCTCGAAGCAGCGCGGCGCCGAGATGTCCTCGAGGTTGATGCCGCCGAACCCGGGCGCGATCGCCTTGCAGACGGCGACGATTTCGTCGGGATCCTTCGTCGCGAGGCAGATGGGCCAGGCGTCGACGCCGCCGAACTCCTTGAAGAGGAGCGCCTTCCCCTCCATCACCGGCATCGCGGCCTCCGGGCCGATGTCCCCGAGGCCGAGCACGGCGGTGCCGTCGGAGACGACGGCGACCGTGTTCTGCTTGATCGTGAGATTCCATGCGGCCGACGGGTCGTCGGCGATCGCCCGCGACACGCGGGCCACGCCCGGCGTGTACGCCATCGAGAGGTCATCTCGGGTCTTCAACGGGATCTTCGACGCGATCTCGATCTTGCCGCCGAGGTGCATGAGGAACGTGCGGTCGGAGGTGCGGAGGACCTCGACACCGTCCACGGAGTGGACTGCGTCGGCGATGCGCTGGAGGTGCTCCTCGTCGGACGCCGAGACCGTCACGTCCCGAACCTTGTGGTGGCTCTCGACGCGGACGATGTCGATCGCTCCGAGCGACCCATGTGCCGCTCCGATCGCCTCCGCCACGCGCGCGAACGTGCCCGGCGCATCCTCCAGTCTCAGCCGGAGCGTGGCGCTGAAGGACGGCGAGACGTGCGACATGACCGGCTTCAGGCTAGTTGCTGCGCGCGATTCGGATGACGCCGTCCGCCTCGAGCGCGGCGATCTCGTCGGCGGCATAGCCTGCCTCCACGAGGAGCTCCTGTGTGTGCGCGCCGACTGCCGGCGGCGCCGAGCGGAACGTCGCCCGCTCGCCGTCGAACGAGACGGGCAGGGCCGGCAGCCTGAGCTCCGGGATGCCCTCGTGCTCCAGCGGCTGCAGGATCCCGAGCGCCTTCGTCTGGGGCGCGTCGACGATGTCCGCGACATCCGCGACCGGCGCGACGGGAACCCCGGCCGCGGTGAGGAGCTCCTGCCACTCCGTGCTGTCGCGCTCGCGTAGCCGCGCGGACACGATCGCGACGAGCTCGTCCCGGTTGCGGACGCGGTCCGGGTTCGTCCGGAAGCGCTCGTCGGCGACGAGCTCGGCGAGGCCGAGCACTTCGCACAGGGCGACGAACAGGCGGTCGTTGCCCCCCGCGACCATGAGCTCGCCGTCGCGGGTCGGGAACACCTGGTACGGGGCCACCATCGGGAAGCCGGTTCCCTGGCCCCTCGGCACCGTGCCGTCGGCCAGGTAGCCGACGAGGTGGTAGCCGATGTAGCCGAGCGCGGTCTCGTACAGCGACGTGTCCACGACGGAGCCCTCGCCCGTCCGTTCGCGTTCGAGCAGCGCTGCGATGACGCCGAGGGCGGACCACATGCCGGTGCCCATGTCGATCAGCGAGGAGCCGACTCGCACGCCCGGTCGTCCCGGCTCGCCGGTCATGCTGATGAGCCCGCCCGCCGCTTGCATGAGTGCGTCGTACCCGGGCTCGCTCGCGAGCGGCCCGACGCGTCCGTACGCGCCGACCGAGCAGTGGACGAGGCGCGGGTTCCTGCGCCGCAGCTCGTCCGCTCCGAGGCCGAGCCGGTCCGCGAGGCCCGGGCGGAGGCTCTGCACGAAGACGTCCGCCCGGTCGACGAGGCGGAGCACGGCCTCGCGTCCGCGCGAGTCGCTCAGCGACACGGCGAGCGACCGCTTGCCCGCGTTCACGGCGAGGAACATCGCGCTCTCACCGTTCCAGAACGGTGGGCCCCAGGCGCGCCCGTCGTCGCCCGTGTCCGGGCGCTCCACCTTGACGACGTCCGCACCGAGCGCCCCGAGGATCTCCGCGCAGTACGGGCCTGCGATCGATGTCGTCACGTCGATCACGCGCGCGCCGGCGAGGGGGAGGAACGACATCGGGGCATCATCGCGGCTCTGCGAGGATTGGCGGATGCCGAGCTGGCTCGACTTCAACCAGATCGCGGACTGGGTGTCCGGCGCGTGGTGGAGCTACCCGCTGATCTTCGCGGTCGCCATGGTGGACGCGTTCTTCCCGCTGGTCCCGAGCGAGACCGTCGTCATCATCGGCGGCAATCTCGCGGCCATCGGGAGACCTGAATCTCGCGCTCGTCATCCTGCTCGCGGCGGCCGGTGCTGCCGTCGGCGACAACATCTCGTACGGGATCGGCACCCTCGTCGGCGAGCGCACGGTCAAGCGCTGGTTCTCCGGCGAGAAGTCCAGGCGCCGGCTCGAATGGGCGGAGAGCATGCTGGACGAACGCGGCGCCTACATCATCCTCATCGCCCGGTTCATTCCCGGCGGGCGCGTGGCCGTGACCTTCTCGGCCGGATACATCCCGACGTTTCCCTGGCGGCGCTTCGTCGTCTACGACGCCGTCGCGTGCCTCCTGTGGGCGTCCTACGCCGCTCTGCTCGGCTACTTCGGAGGGAAGACGTTCGAGAACCACCCGTGGTTCGGCTTGCTCATCGCGCTCGGAGTCGCGCTCTCGCTCGGCTTCGTCGTCGAGGCGGTCCGGCACCTCCGCAAGCGCCGCTCGGCGGCGCGGGCCGAGGACTCTGAGCCCACTCGCTAGCGTGGAGGCGATGAACCGGCTTGCGGAAGCGACCTCGCCGTACCTCCTCCAGCACGCCGAGAACCCCGTCGAGTGGTACCAGTGGGGGAACGAGGCCTTCGAGCGCGCGCGCTCCGAGGACAAGCCGCTCCTCGTCTCCGTCGGCTACAGCTCGTGTCACTGGTGCCACGTGATGGCGCACGAGTCCTTCGAGAACGAGGCGACGGCGACGCTCATGAACGAGCTCTTCGTCAACGTGAAGGTCGACCGCGAGGAGCGGCCCGACGTCGACGCGGTGACGATGGAGGCGACGGTCGGGATGACGGGGTCGGGCGGGTGGCCGACGACCGTGTTCATGACGCCGGACGCGAAGCCCTTCTACGCCGGGACGTACTTCCCGCCCGAGCCGCGGCACGGCATCCCGAGCTTCCCGGAGCTCCTGCGGGCGGTCTCGGAGACCTGGCGCGAGCGGCGTGACGACATCGAGCAGCAGGCGGCGCGCATCGACGGCACGCTCCGCGCGACCGCGGTCTCGGAGCCGTCGGCCGAGCCGCTCACGTCCGCTCTCCTGACAGAGGCCGCGCGAGGCATCGCGGCGACGTTCGAGCCGGCGTTCGGCGGCTTCGGCCGCGCGCCGAAGTTCCCCGCCTCCTCGACGCTCGAGCTCCTCTTGCGCCGTGGCGACGAGCCGTCGCTCGCGATGGTCACGGCGACGCTCGACGCGATGGCTGCCGGGGGCTTCTACGACGTCGTCGGAGGCGGCTTCCACCGCTACTCGGTGGACGACCGCTGGCTCGTGCCGCACTTCGAGAAGATGCTCTACGACAACGCGACGCTCGCCTCGACGTACCTCCACGCGTGGGTCGTCACCGGCCGCGAGCGGTACCGGGAGATCGTCGAGGAGACGCTCGACTATGCCCTCCGGGAGCTGGCGCTCCCGGAGGGCGGACTCGCTTCCGCGCAGGATGCGGATACGCAAGGAATCGAGGGCTTGACCTACACGTGGAGTCCCGACGAGGCGGCCGAGGTAGGCCTCTCGCCCGAGCTGCTCGAGCCGTTCGAGCACGGCCGCTACGTCGTGCGCGGCCGGCTCGACCCGGCCGAGCGCCACGCGATCCTCGCCGTCCGCGACGTCCGCGTGCAGCCGTTTCGGGACGACAAGGCGCTCGCGTCCTGGAACGGGCTCGCGCTCGCCGCGTTCGCGGAGGCGGGGTACCGGCTCGGGCGAGCGGACTGGCTCGCCACCGCCGGCGAGCTCGGCGAGTTCCTGCTCGGCCCGCTCTCGGAGGAGGACGGTCGACTGTTCCGCTCGGTCCGCGGCGGGCGAGCGAGCGGTCCCGGCTTCCTCGACGACTACGCGAACGTGGCGCACGGACTCCTCGAGCTGCACGCGGCGACCGGTGACCTCCGCTGGCTGCTCGAGGCGCGGAGGCTTGCGCTCTTCGCGGTCGAGCTCTTCGCCGACGACGAGCACGGCGGCTTCTTCCTCTCGCCCGCGGACGGCGACACGCGCGTGCCGCGCACGAAGGACCTGCAGGACTCGCCGGTCCCGTCGGGCAACTCGATGCTTGCGTACGTGCTGCTCCGGCTCTCCCGGATCTGGGGCGACGACGAGCTCGAGCGCCGGGCCGTCTCGGTGTTCCGCCTCGCCGAGCCCGCGCTCCGGCGCGCGCCGGGCTTCTTCGCCTGGATGCTCTGCGGCGTCGACCTCTTGCTGAGCCCGCCGCGGGAGATCGCGATCGCGGGCGAGGTCGACGCCCCCGTCGCACGCGCCGCGCTCGAGCCGTTTCGGCCGAACACCGTCGTCGCGGTGGGGCCTTCGGACGACGTGCCGCTCCTCGCCGGCAAGGAGCGGGTCGGCGGGAAGACGGCCGTGTACGTCTGCGAGCGCTTCGCCTGCCAGGCTCCCGTCACCGAACCGGAGGAGGTCGCGGTCCCGTGAGGGTCTGTCTCATGATCGAGGGCCAGGAGGGCGTGACCTGGGAGGACTGGATGCGCCTCGCCCGGCTCGCCGAGGACCACGGCTTCGAGGGTCTCTTCCGGTCCGACCACTACACCGCGATCATCCGGCCGGACGCGGATGCACACGACGCGTGGGCGACACTCGCCGGCCTCGCAGCCGTCACGAATCGCATCCGGCTCGGGACGATGGTCTCGCCCGCGACGTTCCGGCACCCGAGCGTGCTCGCGCGGATGGCCGTGACGGTCGACCACATCTCGGGCGGCCGCGTCGAGGTGGGGATGGGCTCGGGCTGGTACGAGCGGGAGCACCTCGCGCATGGCTTCCCGTTCCTCGACGGGAGGCAGCGGTTCGAGCTCTTTGCCGAGCAGGTGGAGGTTGTCGTGCGCTCGTGGGACGGGGAGCGCTTCGATCACGACGGTCCCGCGTACACCCTGCGTGATCAGCTGGCGCTCCCGCGCCCGCTACAGCGGCCTCACCCGCCGCTCGTCCTCGGAGGCAGTGTGAAGCCGAGGTTCGCGGCGCTCGCGGCGCGATACGCGACCGAGGTGAACACGCTCGGCGCGCCCGACGGCGAGCTGCGCGAGCGCAAGGAGGCGCTCGAGCGGGCGTGCGCGGCGGCCGGCCGCGATCCGACGACTCTCGGCTACTCCGTGATGACCGCGTGCTTCCTCGGCGACACGGATGCAGACGTCGAAGAGCGTGTGGCGCGGTTCCTCGCGATCCGCGGCGACGGAGCCGACGCGGCGACCCTGATCCGCGAGCGACGGGACCGCTGGCTCGTCGGCACCGTCGACGAGGTCGTCGAGCGGATCGAGGGTCTCCGGGCGCTCGGGGTGTCGCGTGTTCTGCTGCAGCATCTGAACCACGGAGACGACGACATGCTCGCGCTGGCCGGCGAACGGCTGCTGCCACGACTTGTTTAGGTAGCGTCCGGCGACATGACGACCACAGAATTCACGGGTGCGGAGGGCGTCGCGTGGGACCTCTCAGACCTGTACGAGGGCGGCGACGACCCACGCATCGAGCAGGACGTCGAGGCGACGGACTCGGCGGCCGCCGCATTCCGTGAGCGCTACTACGGCCGTGTCGCGGAGCTGACCCCGGCCGAGCTGCGCGAGGCGATCGAGGAGCGCGAGCGGATCGAGTCGATCTTCACGCGCGCCATCTACTACGCGCACCTCTGGTTCTCGACGGACATGAACGACTCGCAGCGCGGCGCGCTCGTGGCGCGGCTCACGGAGAAGGGCGCCGCCATCGACACGCAGCTCCTGTTCTTCGGCCTCGAGCTGGCCGCGCTCGAGGACGAGCAGGCGGACGCCTTCCTCGCGAGCGACGAGCTCGAGCACTGGCGCCACTGGCTCCGCACGATCCGCAAGTTCCAGCCGTACGTCCTCACGGAGCCCGAGGAGAAGATCCTCACCGAGAAGGCCGTCTCCGGCTTCTCCGCATGGGATCGGCTCTACGACGAGCTGCTCGGCGCGATCAAGGTCGACCTCGACGGGAGCGAGATCGGCTTCGAGGAGGCGATGGCGAAGCTGCAGTCGGCCGATCGCGATCTCCGCCGGCGCGCGTCCGAGGCGATCACCGAGGCGCTCGCGCCGGGGCTCCGCACGCGGACGTACGTCTTCAACACGATCGCAGTCGACAAGTCGATCGACGACCGCCTGCGCGGCTATTCGACCTGGATCTCGGCCCGCAACCTCTCGAACGACACGACGGACGAGGCTGTCGAGGCGCTGATCGACGCGGTCGTCGGGCGCTACGACCTCGTCCAGCGCTACTACACGCTGAAGGCGAAGCTGCTGGGTCTCGACCGTCTCTCGTTCTACGACCGCATGGCCCCGCTCGCAGAGGACACGACCCAGGTCGAGTGGCCCGACGCGAAGCAGCTCGTCCTGGACGCGTTCTCCGACTTCTCGAGCCGGACGGGAGAGATCATCGGGCGGTTCTTCGCCGAGAGCTGGATCGACGCACCGCCGCGCGACGGCAAGCGGCCTGGCGCCTTCTGTGCGACGAACGTTCCCGGCGTCCACCCGTACGTCTTCATGAACTACACGGGCGACCGCCGCTCGGTGCTGACCCTCGCGCACGAGCTCGGTCACGGCCTGCACGGCTATCTCGCGCAACCGCTCGGGCTGTTCAACGCCAACACGCCTCTCACGACCGCGGAGACCGCCTCGGTCTTCGCCGAGGCGCTGACGTTCAAGCGCCTGCTCGCCCACGAGGACGATCCGCAGCGTCGCCTGAACCTCCTCGCCGGGCGCATCGAGGACTCGATCGCGACCGTCTACCGCCAGATCGCGATGAACCGCTTCGAGGACGCCGTGCACACGACGCGGCGCGAGGAGGGCGAGCTCTCGCCAGAGAAGTTCGAGGAGCTCTGGCTCGAGTCCCAGCTGAAGCTGTTCGACGGCTCGGTGGACACGGACGGGTACGGCACGTGGTGGAGCTACATCCCGCACTTCATCGGCACGCCGGGATACGTCTACGCGTACTCCTACGGGTTCCTGTTCGCGCTCTCGATCTTCCGCAAGTACGAGCTCGAGGGCGAGGCGATGGTCGAGCCGTACCTCGACGTGCTTCGGGCGGGGGGCTCCAAGACGCCGGAGGAACTGGCCGAGATGGTCGAGCTCGACCTCACCGACAGGCGGATCTGGGATGCGGGCATCGATGCACTCGCCGTCGAGCTCGACGAGGCCGAGGCGCTGGCGGTGGACATCGGCTTGGGTTAGGGCTGCGATCCGGCCGCGCAGCGGCCGGATTCAGGCCGTGCGCGATCTGGGATTCCCCACGAGCGGAGTGCCAGATCTTGCGCAGGAGTATCGGGCTGTCCTAGACGCGAACGCCGAGCAGGGCGGCTTCGATCTCGCGTAGCCGCTCGACGTCGCCGCGCATCGCAGCGGTCGCGTCGTTGAAGAGGAACGCCTCGGCGAGGCGGACGATCGCGTACGCGAGAGTCGACGGGTCGACGGGCGGGTCGTAGGCACCCGCCTGGACCTCATCCTCGATGAAGCGTTGGATCGTCGCGACCGCGCGAGGCTGCACGATCCCGCCACTCGACGTGAGGATCCGCAGCGCGTCGCGTTCGAGCTCGAGGAAGGCGCGGAGCGCGGGGGCGGCCGCGAGCCCGCGGTTGATGCGGTCGAAAGTGTCGAGGAGCGCGACGCCGCCCCGGCCGACGGCGTCGGCGCGGGCGTCTGCGAACAACGGCTCTGCGGCGAGCGCGACGGTCTCGCCGACGAGCCCTTCCCGCGACCCGAACCAGCGGTAGATGGTCGTGCGCCCGAGCCCGAGCTCGGCAGCGATCGCCTGCACGTCGACACGCTCTCCGTGGAGGTAGCGGCGTAAGGCAAGGTCGAGGACGTCCTCGCGGCTCGCCGCCGGCGGGCGGCCGCGCCGTCGATCGAGGCTCGCCTGGGCCTGCATCATCGTCGTATTGATACACGATGCGCCCCGTGTCATCATTTCGGGCGTACTAACCACGACGGTGGAGGCGTCGTTTCAAGCTATAGCGGCGGTGGCGTGCCGGTTGTACGCTCGCGGCTGACAGGCAGGAATCGGAGGGTCCACAAGGAGGCAAATTCGGTGCGAAAGCTCGTTGCAGTTGCGACCGTCCTGGTCGCGGCGCTCGCGCTAACCGTGCCCGGCGCGATCGGCGGACCGGGCCAGACACCAGGCGTAACGGCCAAGATCCATCGTGATCGGCGGCACGTTCCCGCTCACCGGGCCCGCGGCGTCGTACGCGCCGATCCCGCTGGGCATGAAGGCGTACTTCGCATGGGTCAACGCCCGTAGGGGGCCGGACAAGAAGCGAGGCGTCATGGGCCGCCAGATCGTCTTCAAGTACTACGACGACGGCTACAACCCCGCGAACACGGTTCAGCTCACGCGCCGGCTCGTCGAGCAGGACAAGGTGTTCGCGGCCGTGGGCGGTCTCGGCACCGAGCCAGCAGCTCGCCGTCCGCTCGTACCTGAACGAGCAGAAGGTGCCGCAGGTGCTCGTCTCGACCGGAGCCACCGAGTTCGACTCGCAGTGGCGTGAGTACCCGTGGACGATCGGCTGGCAGCCCGACTACATCGCCGAGGGCCGACTGTACGGCCTGCACGCCAAGGCGAACTACGCCGGCAAGAAGATCGGCGTCATCTACCAGAACGACGACTACGGCAAGGACTACCTGTATGGGTTCCGCGCCGCGCTCGGCAAGAAGTACGCCGACGCGAACGTCGTCGCCCAGGAGGCGGTCGAGCCGACCGCGACCAGCGCGGCGGCACAGATCACGCGCATCAAGGCGGCCGGGGCGCAGATCCTCGCCGTCTTCCAGCTGCCGACGCCGACGGTCCGGTCCATCGCGACGGCCAAGGCGCTCGGTCTCAACCTCGACCAGATCTACATGAACAACGTCGCCGCGATCAAGCCGGCGTACGGACGGATGGTCGCGGCCGCCGGGGCGGCCTACGTGAACGGGCTCATCACGATCCAGTACGCCAAGGATCCGCAGGACCCGAAGTGGGCGAACGACCCCGGCATGAAGCTGTACCGGACGATCATCGCCAAGTACGGCGGCGGCGCGAACGCAAACGACCCGCAGGTGTTCTACGGCGTCGCGAAAGCCGATGCGTTCGTCCAGGCGCTGTACAAGGCCGGCAAGCAACCTCACCCGCCAGGGCCTGATGAACGCGCTCCTGAGCATGAACACGAAGAGCTCGTATCTGCTTCCGGGCATCGTGATGAAGACGTCCAAGACCGACCACTTCGTCATCAGCCAGATGCAGCTCGCATCGGCTCAACTCGACGACGAAGCTCTACGTACCGTTCGGCAAGCTGATCGAGGCTCGCCCGCGCTAAAGCTTCTCCCCTGCATGTGACTGGTAGAGGCCGGGCAACCGGCCTCTACCGCGTCTACGCCTCGTCGGCGAGCGTGCGGTACTGCTCCCAGTAGCGCTCCATCGTCGTCTGGCGATGCGCGAGGTGGAGGAGGTCGTACGGCGCGACGTTCACCGCCCGGACGATCCACTCACCGCCGTCGCCGAGGTCGAGCACGTTGACGCAGGCCGGCGCCTGCTCGAAGCGTCCGAGGAACATGCGCTCGCCCGTGAGCGCGAAGGAGAGGACGGCGCGGTTCACGGCTCCGTGGAGGACTGCGAGCGCGGTGTGCCAGGTGTCGTCGGTGACGAGGCGGTCGAGCGCGGGGAGGACGCGGTCGAACAGCTCGCCGATCGACTCGCCGCGGAGGAAGCGCGCGTCGTTCGGGATCACGCCGCGGAACGCGTTCACGAACTCGTGCTCGAGGAGCTCGGGCGGGATCTCGGAGAGGCGTCCGCCCTCGAGCTCGCGCAGCTCCGGCCACGACTCGGCTTCGACCGTGGGGGCGACGATCGACGCCGTCTCGAGGGTTCTCGGAAGCCCGCTCGTGACGACGCGGTCGAGCTCGATTCCGCGCAGCGCGTCCGCGACTGCCGTCGCCTGCACGACGCCCTCCTCGTTGAGCGGCACGCGCGTGGGGTCGACGGCCCGGCCGTCGGGCTGGAAGTACGAGACCTCCGCGTGTCGCATGAGGTAGAGCCGCCGGCGCACGGACGTAGGATCGCAGGCGTGATGCCCGCGTCGGGCGACATCGTCGAGAGCGCGGCCGACGCGGACGGGCTCTCGAAGCCGCCGCTAATCGTCCTCGAGCGGGTGCGCAGCTTCCTCGATGAGCGCGGCCTCGGCTCGGGCGAGCTGCGTGCGCGGCGCATCGGCGAGGGTGGCGGCTCCAACTTCACTTTCCTCCTCGAGCGGAGCCGGGGGCGATTCGTCCTTCGTCGCCCGCCGCGCCCACCGCTGCCGCCGTCGGCCCACGACGTCGTGCGCGAGGCGCGACTGCAGCTGGCGCTCCGCGAGGCCGGGTTCACGCGGCTTCCGACCATCGTCGCCGTCTGCGAGGACGAGAGCCTGCTCGGCGTCCCTTTCTACGTCATGGAGGAGCTCGAGGGGGTCGTGCCGACCGACGAGCTGCCCCCGGGGCTCGAGTCCGAGGCGAATCGCCGCGCCCTCGGCGACGATCTCGTCGACGCGCTCGTCGAGATCCACGGCGCCGACGTGGGGACGCCGGGGCTCGCCGCCTTCTTGCGGGCGGGAAACTACAACGAGCGCCAGGTCCGTCGCTTCGCGCAGCTGTGGGAGATCAACAAGACTCGCGAGCTGCCGGCGGTCGACGATGTCGGGACGCGGCTCGCGGCGGCGGTGCCCGAGCCGCTTCCGTCGACGGTCGTGCACGGCGACTTCCGGCTCGGGAACACGATGGTGCGCCACGGCGAGCCGACGCGAGTCGCCGCCGTGCTCGACTGGGAGATGGGGGCGATCGGCGACCCTCGCGCAGACGTCGGGTATCTCCTTGCGACGTACAGCGAGCCGGGCGGCCCGCCGAACCCGCTAGGCACCTCGCCTGTGACCGCGCTGCCCGGATTCCCCTCGCGCGCCGATCTCGTCGAGCGCTACGTCGCCGGTAGCCGCCGCGACATCGAGCCCCTCGCCTGGTTCGAGTCGCTCGCCCTGTGGAAGGCCGCCGTGTTCTGCGAGGCCATCTACGGCCGCTACCTCCGCGGCGAGCTCGGCGCCGAGGACACGCGGGCGGCGCGCTTCGAGCAGGGCGTCCCGTACCTCGCCGATGCGGCTGCCGCCGCGCTCGACCGCTAGAGCGCGATCTCCGCCAGGGCGCGGAGCGCTTCGGGCTGCTGGGTCGAGACGAGAAGCGACGTCGCGCCGGACTCGCGCCATGCGGCGAGGCGGTCCGCGAGCCTCTCCTTCGGCCCGACGAGGGCGACGTCGTCCACGAACGCATCCGGCACGGCGGCTGCCGCGTCGCGCTTGCGCCCGTCGAGGTAGAGATCCTGGATCTCGCGGGCCGCCTTCTCGTAGCCGTAGCGGCAGGCGAGGTCGTTGTAGAAGTTCTTCCCGCGCGCGCCCATGCCGCCGATGTAGAGCGCGTAGTACGGCTTCAAGAACTCGCGGCCTGCCTCGACGTCGTCGATGAGGATCACCGGCGCCGTGGCGGCGATGTCGAAGCCGTCGCGCGCCGTCGCGATCACGTCGCCGAAGGCGTCACGGGCCTTCTCGGGAGACCAGAAGATCGGCAGCCAGCCGTCGGCGATCTCGAACGCCTGCGCGACGGCCTTCGGCCCCATCACGGCGAGGTAGATCGGGATGTCCGCCCGCAGCGGCCGCGCCATCAGCTTGAGCGGCTTCCCGAGCCCGGTGCCGTCGGTCAGGGGGATGTCGTAGTGCGTCCCGTGGTGCTCGACGAGCTCTCGGCGGAGCGCGGCGCGGACGATCTCGACGTACTCGCGGGTCTTCTCGAGCGGCTTGCCCCACGGCTCGCCGTGCCAGCCCTCGACGACCTGGGGCCCGGACGTGCCGAGCCCAAGGAGAAAGCGACCGTTCGAGAGCAGGTCGAGCGTCGCCGCGGTCATCGCCGTGTTGGACGGCGTCCGTCCGGGGATCTGCATGATGGCCGACCCGAGCTTGATCTTCTCGGTGGTCGCGCCGAGCCACGAGAGGACGGTCACGCAATCGGTGCCCCACGCTTCGGCCGCCCACGCGGAGTCGTAGCCCAGACGCTCGGCCTCCTGCGCCATCGCGATCGTCTCGAGCGGGCTCGTTCCCGGCGGGGCGTACCCCATGTAGAAGCCGAGGCGCATGGCTCTACGTCCTTGGCCGCATAGGCATGAGCCTGCGATGCTAACGCCGTGACGATCGCCGACCTACGTCCGACCGACGAGGTGGTCGAGCTCCGCGCCCGCGTGCGGGCGTTCATGGAGGAGCACGTCTATCCCAACGAGCGCGCGCTGGATCGCGAGGACGACGAGGCCGAGGCGCTCGTAGCGCGGTTGCGAGCGGCCGCGAAGGACAAGGGACTGTGGGCGCCTCACATGCCGCCCGAGGCGGGCGGATCGAGTGGAAGCTTCCTCGTCTACGCACACCTGAACGAGGAGATCGGGCGCTCCATCTGGGGGCAGCTCGTGTTCGGCTGCCAGGCGCCGGATGCGGGAAACGCGGAGATCCTGTGGTTGTTCGGCACGGAGGAGCAGAAGGAGCGGTGGCTGCGGCCGCTCGTCGCGGGCGAGGTGCGCTCCTTCTTCTCGATGACGGAGCCCGAGGTGCCGGGCTCCGATCCGACGACGCTGCGGACGCGCGCGGTGCGGGACGGCGACGAGTGGGTCATCGACGGCCACAAGTGGTTCTCGTCGGGCGCCGAGGGGGCGGCCTTCGGGATCGTCATGGCCGTCACCGACCCGGACGCCGAGCCGCACCGCCGCGCGACTCAGATCGTCGTTCCGGCCGCCACGCCCGGGGTGGAGGTCGTCCGAGCCATCCCGACCATGGGACACCGTGGCCGGGGCTGGACGACGCACTGCGAGGTTCTGTACACGGGCGTTCGGGTCCCCGTCGGGAACACGCTCGGGGAGGAGGGCGACGGCTTCCGCATCGCGCAGAAGCGGCTCGGCCCTGGCCGCATCCACCATGTCATGCGCTGGCTCGGCCAGATGCAGAGGGCGTTCGAGCTCATGTGCTCGTACGCGCTCGAGCGCGAATCGTTCGGGGGGCCGCTTGCAGACAAGCAGACGGTCCAGAACTGGATCGCGGACTCGGCCGCGGAGATCCAGGCCTGTCGGCTGATGACGCTCGACGCGGCGCAGAAGATCGACGACGGAGACGAGGCGCGCGTAGAGGTCTCGCTGATCAAGTTCTATGCGGCGCGGGTACTGCACGACGTCATCGACCGCGCGGTCCAGGTGCACGGAGCGCGCGGGCTGACGGACGAGACGCCGCTCGCAGCGATGCTCGCGATGGCGCGGGGTGCCCGGATCTACGACGGGCCCGACGAGGTGCACCGCATGGTGGTGGCCCGCCGGATCCTCAAGACCTTCGCCGCCGGCGAGCCCTGGCGCTTCGGGTAGAGACCGTCGTCGGGCGCGCGATCGCCGACGGCTAGCGCGGGCCGGGGACGCCTTTGAACTCGTAGAGGAGGGGCTCGCGCCCGGGCTGGACGATCCACGCTTCGCCGGTGCCTTCGCTCTGGTACGCCGCCCACACACCCTCGGCCACGGTCTCCGGCCTGAGCAGCCTGTAGCCGCGCGACTCGAGCTCGTCACGGAACTCTCTCGTCGTCAGCCCCGTGTCGGCCCAGCCGGGGCAGACGGCCTGGATGCGGATTCCACGCTCCGCCAGCTGTGCTGCGACGGAGCGCACGAAGCCGACGACCGCGTGCTTCGTGAGCCCGTAGATCGGATCGTCCGGGATGGCCGTGAGACCGGCGAGCGAGGCGGTGACGACGATGGTCGAGCCCTTCGGCATGACCCGGTCGAGGCGGCGCACGCCGTAGACGACGCCGTCGACGTTCACGCCGAGCGCGCGTCGGTACTGCTCGTCGGCCAGCGAGGCGATGTCGTCGGAGCCGGTCACGATCCCCGCGTTCAGGCATGCGAGGTCGACCGAGCCGACCTGCTCCCACGCCTCCGGATCGGAGACGTCGAAGCCGGAGACGAGGTCGAGCTCCTTCACCTCGAAGCCTTCGGCCTTGAGCTTGGCGACGATCGCCTTGCCGATTCCCCCGGCGGCGCCGGTTACGAGAGCAGTCATGGAATGAGCACGACCTTTCCTGTCGATTGACGCGATTCGACGAGGCGATGTGCCTCGGAGGCTTCCTCGAGCGGGTACTCGGCGCCCACGATCGGCCGGACGGCTCCAGCCTCCCACAACCGGAGCACGTCCTGCGCTGCACGCGCGACGAGCTCGGGATCGCGGCCGGCGAGCCGCCCGAGATAGAAGCCGTGGACGCCGATGTTTCGGCCGACGAGCCAGGTAGGGCTCACGTCCTGCCACAACCCGCCGGCATAGCCGACGGCGATCGCGGTGCCCATCGGCTTCAGGAGGCCGAGCGATGCCTGGAAGAGCTCGCCGCCTACGAGGTCGAAGACGACGTCGACCTGGTCCAGCTCGGCGATCCGGTCGTACGTGACCGCCTCGACCGCGCCGAGCGAACGCGGGAGGTCGAGCTTCGGCTCGCTGCCGACCGCCGCGACCGGGTGGCCGTTCAGCGCGCGCACGACCTGGACCGCTGCCGTACCGACGGCACCGGCGGCCGCGGTGACGAGCACGCGGGCGCCGAACGCGACCCGGACGAGCTCGGTGAGCGGGATCCATGCCGTGAGGAAAGCCATCGGGAACGCGGCGCCCTCCGCGAAGCTCGCGGACGCTGGCAGCGGAAGGAGCCAGCGGCGCTCGGCCGCGATGCGCTCGGCGTACGTCCCTCCTCCCTGCAGGACGAAGCCCATGACGCGCGTGCCCTCGAGCTCTCCTGCGAACTCCGAGCCGAGGACGGCCGGCAGCTCGGGCGGCTGCGGGTACCTCCCGAGGCGAATCAGGACGTCGGCGAAGTTGACGCCGGCGGCGCGGACGTCGACGACCGCCTGCCCTTCGGTCGCCTCGGGCTCGGGCATCTCCTCGACGACGAGCTGCTCGGGGCCGCCGACCCCCTTCAGCACCGCTGCCCGCACTAGCGACCGACGAAGTTGGGCTCGCGCTTCTCGAGGAACGCGGCGACTCCCTCGGCGCCGTCCTCGGACTCGAGACAACGGCGGAAGCCGTCCGCCTCGCGCCGCAGCCCTTCCTCGAGCGGGAGGTCGCGCGTCGTGCGCGTGAGCTCGCGGAGGATCCCGACCGACACGGGGGAGCGCGCTGCGATCGTGCGTGCGATCCCGAGAGCCACGTCACGGAGCTCCTCGCGCGGCACGACCTTCTCGACGAGGCCCCAGTCGTAGGCGGTCTTCGCGTCGATGAAGTCTCCGGTCAGGTTGAGGAGCATCGCCCGGCCGATTCCGACGAGCCGCGGGAGCCGCTGCGTCCCGCCGCCGCCGGGGATGAGCCCGAGCTTGATCTCCGGCTGCCCGAGCTGCGCGTCCTCCGAGACGATCCGGATGTCGCAGCACATCGCGAGCTCGAGCCCGCCACCGAGGCAGAAGCCGTGTATCGCGGCGACGAAGGGCGTGCGCGCCGCATCCATGCGGTGTCCCAGCTTCTGGATCCCGCGGGCCGAGCCCGTCTCGTGGGCCTCGGCAGCGGCCTGGCGCAACGACGGAAACTCCTTGATGTCGGCACCCGCGACGAAGGCGCGCTCGCCGGCGCCCTGCAGCACGATCGCGCGCACGCCGTCGTCCTCGTCGAGTCGGTCGATCTCCGCCTCGAGCTCCTCGAGGAGTGGCGCCGACAGCTGATTCATCGGCGGGTTCTCGATCGTGACGACGGCGACCGAGCCGTCGAGCTCGGTCTTGACGAAGTCGCCCATCTAGGCCGTCTCCGCGGGCTCGGGCTGGGCCGCGAACTGCTCGCGCAGCGCCGTCTTGCGGAACTTGCCGACGGCCGTCTTCGGGATCTCGTCGACGAACTCGAAGCGGTCCGGGAGCCACCACTTCGCAAAGCTCGGCGCGAGAAAGTCGCGCAGCTCGTCGGGCGAGGCGTCCTCGCCCTCGCGCAGGACCACGACCGCGAGCGGGCGCTCCGACCACTTCTCGTCGGGAACCGCGATGACGGCGGCCTCGGCAACCGCGGGATGGCCCATGAGCGCGTTCTCGAGTGCGACCGTGGAGATCCATTCGCCTCCCGACTTCACGAGGTCCTTCGCGCGGTCCTGCACCTCGACGAACCCGTCGGAGTGGATGGTCACGACGTCGCCGGTCTTGAACCAGCCGTCGTCGGTCCAGCGGTCGGCGCCTTCCTCCGACTCGAAGTAGGCGGACGCGATCGACGGCCCGCGCACCTCGAGCTCGCCCATCGTCTCACCGTCCCAGGGCACGAAACCGTCGGCGCCGCTCGCGCGGATCTCGACGAACGGGATCGGGAGTCCCTGCAGGGCGCGCCGTGTGTACGCCTCCTGCGGCTCGAGCCCGATCTCCTGGCCGGGAGCACCCGAGAGCGTCCCGACCGGGCACATCTCGGTCATTCCCCAGCCGTGAACGATGTTCAGCCCGTGGCGCTCGGAGAGCGCCTCGATCAGCGCCCGTGGAGGCGCGGAGCCGCCGACGGTCATGAGGCGAAGCGACGAGAGATCCCACCTGCCCGGGTTCGCGTCGAGGGCCTGGAGGATCCCCATCCAGATCGTGGGGACGCCCGCCGTGACCGTGACCTTCTGCTCGGCGAGCCCGTCGAGCAGCGTCTCGGGGTCCATGTGCGGCCCTGGGAAGACCTGCTTGACGCCGGTCATGGTCGACGAGAACGGGAAGCACCACGCGTTCGCGTGGAACATCGGGACGACCGGCAGGGAGACGTCGCCGGCGTGGATGCCGAGAGCCGCGTTCACGGTCAGCGCGTGCAGCGCGATCGCGCGATGCGAGTAGAGGACGCCCTTGGGCCGCCCGGTCGTGCCGCTCGTGTAGCACATCGCGGCCGCGGTGTTCTCCGCGAGGTCGCGATACGTGAACGCCGACTCGTCCGCGTCCGCGAGAAGCTCGTCGTAGTCGATCGTGCCCTCGGGGGCCGGCCCGGCGCCGACCGCGATCACGTGCTCGAACGCGCAACGCGAGACGAACGGCTCCGCGAGCGGCCACAGGACCTTGTCGACGAGGAGCACGCGGTCGCCGCCGTGAGTCGCGATGTAGACGTTGTCGTCCGGGTGCAGGCGGAGGTTCAACGTGTGCGTGACGAACCCGCCGGCGGGCGCCCCCACGTACGCCTCCAGGTGGCTCGAGTGATTCCACATGAACGTGCCGACCCGGTCGCCGTCCTCGAGCCCGAGCTTGCGCAGCGCGACGACGAGCTTCTTCGTGCGTGCGACGAAGTCGGCGTACGTGTAGCTGTGCCAGGTCTTGTCCGGCAGCCGGCTCGCGATCTCGCTCTCCCCGTACAGCTCGTCCGCGCGCCGCATGATGGCCGGGACGTTCAGCTGGTAGTCCATCATCAGGCCGTCCACGTCACTCTCCTTGGGCGATCGCGACTGGTTTCGGGCTCGTGTCACGAGCGGGCTCGTCGTTCAGCAGCGACGCCGCAATCTCCGCGCGCAGCCGCGTCCCGGAGGCGCCGAAGCTCTCGATCCCGAGTGCCCGCTTGTACAGCCGGTGCAGGCGGTGCTCCCACGTGAACCCGATGCCTCCGAGCGACTGGATCGCCTGCTCGCAGACCCAGACCGCGCTCTCGCCCGCATACGCCTTCGCCGCCGAGGCCGCGATTGCCGCCTGCTCGTCTCCGGTTGCGACGCACCATGCCGCCCACAGGGCCAGCGAGCGCGAGAGCTCGACGCGGGTGTACGCGTCCGCAAGCGGATGCGAGACGGCCTGGTAGACGCCGATCTTCTTCCCGAACTGCTCGCGCGACGACGCGTACTCGATCGCGTCCTCGAGCGCGAGCCGCGCGACGCCGCACGCCTCGAGCGCGAGCGCCGTCTGCGAACGTGCCTCGATCTCGGCGAGGACGCTCGAGTCCGCGAGCCGCCGTCCGGCCTCTCCACCGCGGACGACGCCGAGCGGGCGCGACTCGTCCGTCGTGGCGAGCACCTCACGCTCGGCACCTTCGAGCTCGTAGATGCCGTCGCCACCGACGATCGCGACGCGGTCTGCAGTGTCCAGGTCGGGAACGAGCGGCCCGAACGAGAGCGTCCAACTCGTATCGCCTGCCGCGACCTCCGAACGCAGGTCGGCCGGCAGCGCCGGCAGCGTCAGCGCGATCGTCGCGAAGTACGGCCCCTTGTACAGAGCACGTCCGAGCTCCTCGAAGAGAACTGCCTCCTCGACGAACGTCAGTCCGGCGCCACCGTCGTCCTCGGCGATCGAGACGCCCGTCCAGCCGAGCTCCGCGAGCTGTGCCCATGTCGGCTCGGGGGTCGCCGCGAGGAATTCTCGCGCCTGCTCGCGGAGCGCCTCCTGCTCGGGTGTGAAGGTGAAGTCCATCGGCTCCTCGTCTAGCGGGAGTAGGGGAGGCCGAGCACGCGCTCGGCGACGATGTTGCGGAGAACCTCCGAGGTGCCAGCCTCGATCGTGTTCCCGCGGCTGCGGAGCTGCTGGTACTGCCAGTAGCCGCCGTACGGCGCGTTCTCCTCGCCGAGCGCGGCGTCGGGGCCGAGGAGCTCCAGCGCGAGCTTGGTGACGCGCTGGTTCGCCTCCGACCAGACGAGCTTCGAGATCGACCCCTCGGGACCGGGCATGCCCGTCTTCATGAGCGCCGAGAGCGAGCGGTAGTTCGTGTAGCGCAGGGCCTGCATCTCGATCCACTCGCGCGCGATCCGGTCGCGCTGGAGCTGATCGGCGCCGCGGTCGTGCGCGAGCGCGACGAGCTTCCGGATCTGCACCTCGAGGGTCGCCTGCAGCGCGAAGCCCAGCGTCCCGCGCTCGTGCAGAAGCGTCGTCATCGCCACCTGCCAGCCGCCCCCGACGTCGCCGAGGAGGTTCGCGACGGGCACCTGTACGTCCGTGAAGAAGATCTCGTTGAACTCGGATTCGCCGGTGATCTGCCGGAGCGGGCGCACTTCCACGCCGGGCGCGTGCATGTCGACGATGAGGTAGGTCAGGCCGGCATGCCGGCTCGAGTCCGGGTCGGAGCGCGTGAGCAGGATGCAGAAGTCGGCGATGTGCGCGAACGACGACCAGACCTTCTGGCCGTTCACGACGAAGTGGCCGTCGCCGAGGTGCGAGCTCGTGCGCACGCCCGCGAGGTCGGACCCGGCGCCGGGCTCCGAGAAGCCCTGGCACCAGATCTCCTCGGCGGACAGGAGCGGAGGCAGGTAGCGCACCTTCTGCTCTTCCGTGCCGTGAGCGATGATCGTCGGCCCCGCCATCCCGATGCCGATGACGCCGATGTGCGGAGGCGCCTCCGAGCGCGCCATCTCTTCGAGGAAGATGGCCTGACGGGTATACGGCGCTCCGCCGCCGCCGTACTCCTCGGGCCAGGTCAGGCCCACGTATCCCGCTTCGTAGAGCGCGCGGCTCCAGCCGCGCATCTCGGGGCCTTCGAAGCGTGTCGCGCCGCCGCGGTGCCCCTGCAGACCCTCCGGGAGGTGCTCCTCGAGCCAGGCGCGCAGGTCCGCCCTGAACGCGGCCTCCTCCGGCGTGTCGCGGAGATCCATCGGGGGCGATCCTAGTCCCTCGTCAGCCGAGAGTCAGCGCCCGGGCGGTGAGCCTGCGCCGTTTGCCAGTCCGTCACCACGTCTTACAAAGCCTTTACCGCGCGGCTGTCAGAGGATGAGTGGAGGGGGTACCTAGGAATTGATGTGGCGCGAATCGTGCGCTCGGAGAGTGGGAGGTGCGCTCGATCGTGGCGATGGTGCTCGCGTGCGCCGCGCTCGCGGCGCTCGCTAGGCCCGGCGTCGCAAGCGCCTCCCGTCCAGCGTGCGCCGAGGCCGTTCTCGACGACTGGACGAGGGGGACGCTCGACTCCCAGCTACTCGCCGGAGTGCTACGAGGCGGCGATCGACGCGCTGCCCGAGGATCTGCGGGCGTACACGACGGCGGCCGACGACATCAGGCGGGCGGAGATAACGGCGAGTCGCGCCGCGAACGCCTCTGCTTCTGCCGGCGAGCTCTCCTCGCGTCGGCTCGCGAGCGAGTCCGCGGCAGGCGATCCCCTACGCGCGTTCCCGACCGAGGTCGCCGTTCTCGCCGCGCTCCTCGCCGTGCTCGGCGCGGGCGGCGCCGCGGCGGCGCTCGTGCGCAGGAGGCGAGGGCGATGAGCGGCGCCTTCCGCTCCGCGCTGGCCGTCGTCGCGGGGGTCTGCGCGAGCCTCGTTCTCTCGGCATCCGGGTCCGGCGCGGCGAGCTCGACGCGGCATGTCGACTTCGGTGTCGCCGACGACGCCTGGCTCACCTACGGACCCGGGACGCTCGCAGCAAGACTCGACGAGCTCGCGACGCTCGGCCCCGACGTCGTCCGCTTCACCGTGCGCTGGGACCAGGTCGCGAGGAAGCGGCCAGGGAGCCCGCGTGATCCGGACGACCCCGCCTACCGCTGGGGCGAGTTCGACGACGTCCTCCGCGGTCTTCGCCGTCACGGAATCGACCCGGTCGTCACGCTGTTCGGCACGCCGAGCTGGGCGAACGGCGGGCGTGCCTCCAACTGGGCTCCGTCCTCGGGCAAGGCGTTCGCCGACTTCGCGTACGCAGCCGCGCGTCGCTACCCGTGGGTTCGCGACTGGACGATCTGGAACGAGCCGAACAGGACTGCCTTCCTGCGCCCGACGAGCGCGAAGACCTACGTCGAGACTCTCCTCAATCCCGCCTACGCCCAGCTGCACGCCGCGATCCCCGGCGTGAAGGTGGCGGGCGGCGTCACGGCACCGAGGGCGGGCTCCGCGGGCATCGCGCCGGTTCCGTGGATTCGGTCGATGGGGGCCGCGCACGCGAAGCTCGACGCCTACGCGCACAACCCGTACCCCGGTCGGCCGCAGAGCGAGACGCCCTGGGGGCCGAAGTGCGTCAACTGCCGGACGATCACGATGGCCGACCTCGAGCGGCTCGAGCGCGAGGTCGCGAACGCGTTCGGTCACAAGCCGATCTGGCTCACCGAGTACGGGTATCAGACGAATCCTCCGGACATCTTCCTCGGCGTCCCACCCGACAAGCAGGCGACGTACGTCTCGAGCGCCGCGCTGCGCGTGTTCCGCGCGGCCTCGGTCCAGATGCTGATCTTCTTCATGGTCCGGGACGATCCCGCGCCCGCGGGCTGGCAGAGCGGGTTCCTCACCGAGGACGGGACTCCGAAGCCCTCCTTCGCCGCGTTCCGCTTCCCTCTCCAGCAGACGTCCCGCCGCGGGGACGCCGTCGGCCTGTGGGGGCAGGTCCGGCCACGCTCGGGGAGGCAGCCGTACAGGATCCGGTTGGAGGAGGACGACCAGGCGAGCTGGATCGGCGGCACGCGCTGGACGGACGAGAACGGCTTCTTCTCGATCACGGTCACGGCGCCCGCCGGCGCCCGGGTGCGCATCTGGTCGCCGCGCGACAGCGCGTACGGCTACGAGCTGATCGTCCGCTAGATCCCCACTTCGCGCTCGCCGTGCGCGGCACGGCCTGCGCGAATCCACGGATCGCTGCGAGCGTCTTCGCTTTCTGGCGTGATCGGCAATTTGCACTAGCGGATTTCCGATCACTGCCCAACGGAACTAGGGTTCTCCGACCGATGGCCCTCCTCGAGGTACGGGACGTCACCATGCGCTTCGGCGGCATCGTCGCGCTCGACGGCATCTCCTTCGACGTCGAGGAAGGTCAGATCTCAGGGCTGATCGGGCCGAACGGAGCCGGCAAGACGACGGCGTTCAACGTCATCACGCGCCTGTACCGGCCCGACGCGGGGGAGGTACTGCTCGAGGGCTCGTCGCTCCTCAAGCAACCTGCCTTCAAGATCGTCCGCAAGGGCGTCGCCCGGACGTTCCAGAACATCCAGCTCTTCCGGACCATGTCCGTTCTCGAGAACGTGCTGGTCGGCGCCCACGGGCGGGGCAGGAAGGTGGGAGAGGCCGAGGCGCTCGAGGCGCTCGACGTCGTCGGCCTGCGCGAGCGGGCGCTCTTCCCCGCTGCTGCGCTGCCGTACGGGACCCAGAAGCGCGTCGAGCTCGCGCGGGCGCTCGTCGCCAAGCCGCGCCTGCTCCTCCTCGACGAGCCGGCGGGCGGGCTGAACCACGAGGAGGTGTCGGAGCTCGGCGTGTTCGTCAAGAAGATCCGCGACGACTTCGAGCTCACCGTGCTCCTCGTCGAGCACCACATGAACCTCGTCATGGGGATCTCCGACCACGTGAACGTCATGAGCTTCGGTCGGAAGATCGCCGAGGGGTCGCCGGCGGAGGTGCGTGCGGACCCGGCCGTGATCGAGGCCTACCTCGGCGCCGAGGACGAGCACGAGCCAGGTTCCGAGCACGAAGTGCCGCCGCCCGAGCCCGAGGACGAGAGCGCCGCGTGAAGACCCTCCTCGAGCTCGACGGGGTCGCCGCGCGCTACGGCCCGGTGCAGGCGCTGTACAACGTCTCCCTCGTCGTCCGCGAGGGCGAGGTCGTTGCCGTGCTCGGGGCGAACGGGGCGGGGAAGACGACGACGCTCCGTGCGATCTCGGGGATCGTGTCGCGCTCGGGCGTGATCGAGCTCGACGGCAAGCAGCTCAAGGGCGGGCCCGAGGCGGCGGCGAGGTCGGGGATCGCGCACGTGCCCGAAGGCCGCGGCACCTTCGTCGACCTCACCGTGACCGAGAACCTCAAGCTCGGTGCGTACTCGCGCCGGGTCCGGTCGGTCAAGGCGGATATCGAGCGCATCGCCGGGTACTTCCCGTGGATGACGGAGCGGGGCCGCCAGCGGGCGGGGACGCTCTCGGGCGGCGAGCAGCAGATGCTCGCGCTGGGGCGTGCGCTCATGGGCCAGCCGCGGCTCCTGCTCCTCGACGAGCCGTCGCTCGGCCTCGCGCCGCTCATCGTGCGCGAGTTCTTCCGCATCGTCCGCGAGCTGAACGAGAAGGAGGGTCTCACCGTGCTCGTCGTCGAGCAGGACGCGCGCATCGCGCTCAACGCGTCCAGCCGTGCGTACGTGCTCGAGGTCGGACGCGTCGCCTTGACGGGGGCGAGCCACGAGCTGCGCGACGACGAGTCGGTGCGGCGTAGTTACCTGGGGTACTGAGCGCCGAATGATCCTCGCCGCGTTCACCGATTTCCTGCAGCAGATCGTCTCCGGGCTCGCCTCGGGCGGGGTCTACGCGCTCCTGGCGCTCGCGCTGGTGATCATCCACCGCTCGACCGGGGTCATCAACTTCGCCCAGGGGGAGATGGCGACGCTCTCCTCGTACATCGCGTGGGCGCTGATCGTCGAGCACGGGTGGCGCTACTGGCCCGCCTTCGTCGCCACGCTGGCGCTGTCGTTCGCCGGCGGGGTCGCGATCCACCGCGTCGTGATCCGTCCGGTCGAGCGCGGGAACGTGCTGCGGATCGTGATCGTGACCATCGGCCTGCTCGTGGCCGTCAACGGCTTCGTCATCTGGAAGTGGGGTGGCGAGCCGAAGCAGCTCCAGAGCCCGTTCGGGACGAACACGTACGACATCGGCGGCGTCATCGTCTCCGCGCAGGACGTGGGGACGATCGCGGTGGCGCTCGGCATCGTCGTCCTCCTCTGGGCGCTGTTCCAGTACACGAAGGTCGGCCTGGCATTGCGGGCGGCTGCGGTGAACCCGGAGGAGGCGCGTCTCGTCGGCGTCCGCGTCTCGTGGATGCTCGCGCTCGGGTGGGGACTCGCGGCGCTGCTCGGCGCCGTCGCGGGGATGCTGACCGCGCCGAGCGTCGGGCTCGATCCGAACATGATGGCCGCGGTGCTCATCTATGCCTTCGCGGCAGCGGTGCTCGGAGGCATCGACTCGCCGCTCGGCGCCGTCGTCGGAGGGCTGACAGTCGGCGTGCTGCTCAACCTGCTGAGCTACCTGAGCCAGTACGACGCCTTCAGCTGGTTCACGGAGGAGCTGCGGCTCCCGGCCGCGCTCCTGATCATCCTCGGCGTCCTCGTCGTCCGGCCGCAGGGGATCTTCGGCAGGCCGGAGGTGAAACGCGTATGAGCCCGCGTCTTCAGACGGATCATCGGGTTCGTCGCGTTCGCGGCCTTCGTCGTGGCGGTCGCCGTTCTCCCGTCGTTCATCAGCGACTTCAAGGCGCGCGAGTGGGCCGACGTCGGCATCTTCCTCATCGCCCTGCTCGGCCTCAACATCCTCACGGGCTACACCGGCCAGATCTCGCTCGGCCACGGCGCCTTCATGGCGATCGGCGGCTACACGACCGCGATCCTCATGGCGGGCAACGAGGACTTCGGAGGCCCGGTCGGCGGTGGGGTGAAGGACCTGTGGACGATCCCGATCGCCGCCCTCGTCGCGGGGCTCCTCGGCCTCGCGTTCGGGCTACCGGCGCTCCGTCTCTCGGGCCTCTATCTCGCGCTCGCGACGTTCGCGGTCGCGGTCGCCATGCCGTCGACGGCGAAGCGCTTCGCCGAGTGGACGGGCGGCGGCACCGGGATCCAGCTCTTCGGGACGCCCGAGGCAACCGGGTCGATCACGAACGTGCACGTGCTCGGCCGCACGCTCACGCCGAACGACTGGATCTACTACCTCTCGTGGTCGCTCGCGCTCGTCGCCTTCGCCGTGGCGTGGCTGATCCTGCGCGGTCGAACCGGGCGCGCGTTCCGCGCGGTGCGCGACAGCGAGACGGCCGCCGTCTCGTCCGGGGTCAGCCTCGCGCGCTACAAGACGCTCGCGTTCGGGATCAGCGCCGCGTACGCGGGCATCGCAGGGAGCCTCCTCGTCATCTCGCGAGCCTTCATCAACCCTGATGCGTTCCCGGTCGCGCTGTCGATCTTCCTGCTCGTCGGCATCGTCATCGGCGGGCTCGGCGGGCTCTCGGGGCTCGTGTTCGGAGCGATCTTCATCGCGTTCCTGCCGCTGTGGGCGCAGGGGCAGGACCTCGGCTCGCTGCTCCCGGGCCGGATCGTCGAGGAGACCCAGAAGCCGGGCGGCCCCTCGATCGTCTACGGCGTCGTGCTCATCCTGCTCATGTTCGTCCTGCCGAACGGCGTCGGAGGGCTGTTCCGGAAGATCGGGCAGCGTCTCTTCGCGCGCCGCTACTCTCGGGCCGAGTGACCCGGCGTCGCCTCACCGTTCTCGTCGCGTGCGCCGCCCCGCTCGTCGTCGCGCTACCCGTCGCACTCGCCGGCTCGAGCGCCGACCCCGGCGTGAGCTCGACGGCAATCGTCATCGGTGGGACGTCGCCGCTGACCGGCCCGGCCGCTGCGTACGCCTCCGTCGCGCGCGGCGCCAAGGCGTACTTCGACTCGGTCGACGCCGCAGGAGGTGTCGCGAAGCGGAAAATCGACTACCGGATCGTCGACGACGCATACAGCGCCCCGCAGACGGTCCAGGCGGTACGCCGCCTCGTCGAGCAGGACAAGGTCTTCGCCGTCTTCAACACGCTCGGCACGGAGGCCAATCTCGCCGTCCGCGACTACCTGAACCAGAACCAGGTCCCCCAGCTCTTCGTCGCGTCGGGTGCGACGACGTGGGGGAGGGACGCGGGCAAGTACCCGTGGACGATCGGCTTCCAGCCGAGCTACGCGGCAGAGGGGTTCGTCTACGGGCAGTACGTCGGCAGAACCATGAAGAAGGCGAGGATCGCCGTCCTCTTCCAGAACGACGACTACGGCAAGGACCTCCTCAACTCCTTGAAGTCCGGGCTCGGCCGCTCGGGGTCGAAGGTCGTCGCGGCGCAGCCGTACGAAGTCACGTCGCCGGACGTCGGCTCGCAGATCGCAAAGCTCAAGGCGTCGGGCGCGAACCTCTTCGCGATCTTCGCCACGCCGACGTTCGCGATCCAGGCCTACGTGTTCGCGAACCGTCTCGGCTGGAAGCCGCGGGTCATCGTGAACGGCGTCTCCGGGACGTCGAACATCATGGTGCTCGCCTCCGAGGGCGGGAAGAACAAGCTCGTCGAGGGCTCGATCACGAGCAACATCCTCAAGGACCCGACCGATCCCCGCTGGAAGAACGACGCGGGCATGAAGCTGTACCGCGCGATCCTCGGCAAGTACGCGAACGGCGCGAATCCGAACGACACGTACCACGTCTACGGCATGGCGGTGGCGTACGAGACCGTGTCGTTGCTCAAGCGGCTCGGCGCGAACCCGACGCGCGCGGGGCTGATGAAGGCGGCGCGCTCGATGAGCGATCCGAAGAATCCCTTCCTGCTCCCCGGGATCGTCGTGAAGACCGGGAAGGGCGACAACTTCCCCGTCCAGCAGGGCCAGCTCCAGCGCTGGACGAAGGGGCGCTGGGTGCCGCTCGGCGGACTCTGGCAGTCGAAGCGGAACTAAACGATCGCCGGCCGGTTAGGCCGTCCTATCGGGTCGCCCGACTGCAGCGGGCGCGCACGGCGTCAGAGGTCGACGATCGCGAGCACCTCGACGGCGACGTTCGGGCTCGCGGGCACCTGCGCTGCGAGCTCGAGCGCCTCGCCGCGACTCTCGCACTCGACGACGTAGAAGCCGCCGATCGCCTCCTTCGTCTCCGCGAACGGGCCGTCGGTCACGAGCGGCTCGGCTCCGGGGCGGACGACCGCTGCGGACGACAGGTCGTCGAGCGCCTCACCGTGCACGTACGCGCCACGCTCGCGGAGCATCGCGCCGTACGCGATGTGCTCGTCGACGATTGCGCGACGTTCGTCGGGTGTCAGCGCGGCATCGGCCTCGGTGTCGCCGTGGATCAGGAACAGGAAACGCATCGCTCCTCCTTCGTTCGCCGTTGTACCCGTACGACGAACGAAGAAGGAGCAGTTTCGACCTGCTGCTCTAGCCGCGTCCGGGCGACGGTGCGTACTCGCCGAGGAATCCCGCGCCGATGATCTGCTCGTCGACAGCGGCCCGGCCGAGGTAGCAGCGCCAGCTGCGTCCGTCGGACGTGAGCGAGCGGCAGCCGCCGTTCACGTGCTTCGTCGCGTCGACGGTCGGCTCGACGGTGCCCTTCCAGTCGGAGACCTCGGGTGCCGGCGCGCGCTCGAGCGTGCACAGGTACTCGACGTCCTGCACGACCACCTCGCAGGTGGGATTCGTGCCGGCGAGGGCGAGCGTGCCGGCCGGAAGGCTCTGCTCGACGTCGTGCGTGCCGATCAGCTGGCTCGCCGCGACCGCGATCCCGGGGACGAGCACGGCGACGACCGCAACGGTGATCGCGACACGCGTCGAGATGCGCCGACGACGAGCTGGGGTCGGCGAGGCGGTGTGGAGATCGGCGTCGGCAGCGCTCTCGAGCGCATCGCCGAGCTGGCGAAGCGTCGTCTGGACATCGGTCATCGCGGGCTCTCCTTCGATTGGTCGAGGCGGAGTCGGAGGGTGGAAAGGCCGCGGTGGACGCGCACGCGCGCCGCCTGCGGGCTCGTGCCGAGTGCATCTGCGAGCTCGTCGTACGGGAGCCCGTCGGCGAAGCGGAGCCGAAGAGCGTCGAGCTGGCCCTCGGGAAGCTCCGAGAGCGCCTCGTCGAGGCCGTCGAGCCAACTGTCGTCGGGCTCGACCGTGGCCGGCTCGCGGTCGAGCCGCTCGAGGATGCCGAGCCGGGCGCATGCGGCCCGCTCGAGCCGGCCCCGGCGGACGGAGGCCGAGAGGACGTTGCGTGCGATCCCGAAGAGCCACGGGCCTGCGGATCCGCCCACCTCGTCCCGGAAGCGGGCTCGCCCGAGCCAGGCCTGGGAGAACGTCTCGGCTGTCAGGTCGTGCGCCGCGTCGGCGTTCCGCGAGCGGCCCAGGTGGAACCGGTACACGCGCTCGGCATACCGGTCGTACAGCTCCCGGAACGCTCCCGGGTCCGAGCGCGCGAGGCGGATGAGCTCTGCATCGGTCGTCATTCGCTGCTCGGGTCCCTCGACATTTCCACCTCCAGGTCGTTTCCAGGAGATGGCGCGACGGGCCTCCGATGTTACGGCCCGTGTCCGTGGCGGCTCACGCGCATGCGAGGATGGATCGGTGCGCGAGTTGCTCGACGCCCCCCTCCACGAGCTGCTCACCGAAGCGCGCAGGTTGCGGCCGGGGCCGCTCGTCACGTACTCCCCAAAGGTCTTCATCCCGCTGACCACGCTGTGCCGGGACGTGTGCGGCTACTGCACGTTCGCGCGCCCGCCGCGCCGCGGCGAGCGCGCGTTCATGTCCGACGAGGACGTGCTCGCGATCGCGCGGGCCGGCGCGGCGGCGGGGTGCCGCGAGGCGCTCTTCACGCTCGGCGACAAGCCCGAGCTGCGGTACAAGGTCGCGCGCGAGGAGCTCCGCGCGCTCGGCTGCGAGACGACGCTCGAGTACCTGGAACGCTGCGCGAGGCTCGTGCTCGAGGAGACGGGGCTTCTGCCGCACCTCAACCCGGGCGTCATGAGCCGCGCCGAGCTCGAGCGGCTCAGGCCCGTCTCCGCCTCGATGGGGATCATGCTCGAGACCACCGCCGAGCGGCTTGCGGAGAAGGGCGGGCCGCACTGGGCGTCGCCCGACAAGCTTCCGGCGCGGCGCCTCGAGACGATCCGGCTCGCAGGCGAGCTTGCGATCCCGTTCACGAGCGGGATCCTCATCGGTATCGGCGAGACCCGCGAGGAGCGGATCGACGCGCTCCTCGCGCTGAAGGCGCTCGGCGAGGAGCACGGTCACGTGCAGGAGGTCATCGTCCAGAACTTCCGGGCGAAGCCGGGAACGCGGATGGCGGCGTATCCCGAGCCATCGCTCGACGACCACCTGTGGACGATCGCGGTCGCCCGCATCCTGCTCGGCGCGCGCTGGCATCTCCAGGCGCCGCCGAACCTCGCCTTCGACGACTTCCCCCGCTTGCTCGACGCAGGCATCGACGACTGGGGCGGCGTCTCGCCCGTCACGATCGACCACGTCAACCCGGAGGCGCCGTGGCCCGAGATCGAGGCTCTCACCGAGGCGACGCGCTCGCGCGGCCTCGAGCTCGCTCCCCGGCTCCCCGTCTATCCGGAATACGTGGACGAGCGCTGGCTCCATCCGGCGGTCATGCCGTACGTGCTTCGGGCAGCGGATGCCTCGCAAGCTCGCACGAGACGACGCGTGGGCGCCCGGCGATCCGGTCACGCCGCCGTTCGTCGTTCGCCGCGACGCGCCGCCGCTCGAGCTGACAGGGGACGGCCTCGGCGAGAAGGAGATCACGCGTCTCCTCGAGGCGCGCGGCGACGAGGCTCAGCGCGTCTTCGCCGCCGCGGATCGCCTGCGCCGCGACGTCTGCGGCGACACGGTCTCGTACGTGGTGACGAGGAACATCCAGTACACGAACGTCTGCTACTTCCGCTGCGGGTTCTGCGCGTTCTCGAAGGGAAAGCTCGCCGCCAATCTCCGCGGGGCGCCGTACCTCGTCCCGCGCGACGAGATCGTGCGTCGCGTGCAGGAGGCGTGGGAGCGCGGCGCGACGGAGGTGTGCCTGCAGGGTGGGATCCATCCGGCGTTCACCGGCGACTACTACGCCGACGTCGTGCGCGCGATTCGCGAGGCCGTGCCCGACATCCACGTGCACGCGTTCTCGGCGCTCGAGGTCTGGCAGGGCGCTGCGACCCTCGAGCTCTCGCTCGCCGAGTACCTCGCGTACCTGCGCGACCTCGGGCTCGGGTCGCTGCCCGGGACCGCTGCGGAGGTGCTCGACGACGAGGTGCGCCGCGTCATCTGCCCGGACAAGGTGACGACGGCGCAGTGGCTCGCCGTGCACGACGCTGCCCATCGCGCCGGGCTGCGCTCGAACGTCACGCTGATGTTCGGACACGTGGAGTCGCCGCGCTCGTGGGCGCGCCATCTCCTGCGCGCCCGCGAGCAGCAGGCTCGCTCGGGCGGCTTCACCGAGTTCGTCCCGCTTCCGTTCGTGCCGATGGAGGCGCCGATCTACCTGAAGGGCCGCGCGCGACGCGGGCCGACGTTCCGCGAGGCGCTCCTCGTGCACGCGGTCGCACGGCTCGCACTCCACCCCGGAATCACGAACATCCAGGCCTCGTGGGTGAAGCTCGGCCCGGACGGAACGCGGCAGGCGCTCGCCGCCGGCGTCAACGACCTCGGCGGGACGTTGATGAACGAGTCGATCTCGCGCTCGGCCGGCGCAGCGTTCGGGCAGGAGATGCCGCCCGAGCGGATGGAGGAGCTGATCCGTTCCAGCGGGCGCTTCCCACGGCAGCGGACGACTCTCTACGCCGATGCTCCCGCGGAGCGCGTGCGTGCGTCGTTCGGGGCCGCCCCGCTCGCGGAGCCGATGAACCCGCCCGTGCAGGACGCGGGCCTCGTCGCTCCGTCGCGCCTCGTCCGCCCGGGCCTACTGGCCGTGGCCGCCGAACGGTAGGCGCAGCAGGACGCCCGGCAGGCGGCGTCGGCTCGTCGCGAGCGCGTCGCGGAGTGCGTCGGCGGCGCCCGCCCCGACGATCCCCTCGCCGTGGCCCACGAGGACCCGGTCCGGATCGAGCTCGCCGAGCCGCTTCGGCGGCATGAGTCGCAGGAGCACGTGCACGCCGAGCGGAGCCTTACCACCCGTGTAGAAGCGGTTCGTGCCCAAGGCGTCGGCCGTCACCAGCGTCCGCGTGGCCGGCCACCAGAGCGCGGACTCACGCCAGCGCTTCCGCCTCACGATCGGCACGAACGTGAACGGGCTCGCGGGCAGCTCGTCCGGGGCGACAACGTGCGGCACGTGGAACCGAGCGGCCAGGGCAGCGCAGTCGCGGTTGTGTCGGTCGAGGAGCTGGATCACTGCGGCCGGCTCTCCCAGCGCCAGCGCCCGCTCGATGGCCTCAGGCCAGTCGAGCGGATCGACGAGCCAGACGCTCCCGTTTGCGGCGAGCGCGTGCGACGTCCGGGTCATCGCCTCTTCGACTACCCACCCGAAGCCGTCCGATCCGAGGTCGTCGCAGTATCGGAACGTCATGTTCCGACGCTAGCCGAGGTCGGCGATCACCTCTTCCGCGGCCCTCTCGCCGGTCTCGACGGCGCCGTTCAAGTATCCCTGGAAGTCGATGGACGTGTGCTCTCCGCAGAAATGGGCGTTCCCCTCCTGCAGCCGTTCGACTCCGGCAAACCCGGTGTATTGACCGACCTTCCAGTAGGAGTACGAGCCCCGCGTCCACGGGTAGCCGGTCCAGAAATCGATCGTCGCCTTCCCGTTCCAGCGCTGCGTGATGCCTGGAAGAACCGGCTCGATTTGCGCGAGGAACTGCTGTGCGCGGCTCGTCGGCGTGCCCGATCCGAAGCTCGCCCCGGTCGTGCCGCCCGTGTAGTCGACGAGGATCCCGGAGCTCCCGCCCTGCGCGCGCGAGACCTCCCACGTGTTCTGGTAGCCACGATCGGAGTACGTCTCGCCGTTACAGCCGAGGTCGTTCCAGTGCCGCCGGTCGAACTGGACATGGAGCTTCGAGTTCGTTCCCATGCCTTGCTCTCCGATCGCCTGCAGCTTCCGTGCGGAGAAACCCGCCTGTGAGACGTCCACCGAGCGACGAATGATCGAAAACGGGAGGGCAAGCACGACCTTGTCCGCCGTCACGGTCTTCGACTTCGAGTTCTGCTCGAAGGTGAGCGTGTACGTGCCAGCCGCCGTCCGTCTCACGGCGACGAGCTCGGAGCCGGTCGTGATCTGCCCGTCGAGCGCTTCGGCGAGTCGGGTCGGGATCTGGTCGTTCCCTCCCCGGACGTGGTACTTCTCGTTCGACTTCCCGAATGCTCGGAACTGACCCGGGCCGACGTACGCGAGCAGGTAGACGAGATTCAGGGAGCTCTGGACGCTCGACTCGGCCCCGTACTCGATGTTGTAGGCGACGTCGAGCAGCTGGCCGAGCCGCGAGGCCATACCACCGGGTACCGATTCCTGGATCCAGTCGACGATCGACATCCGATCGAGCTCGAGGGCGCGCTGCGTGTAGCTGTCGAACGTCGTCGGGAAGCTCGCGGCGACCGCGTCGGAGTGGAGCTTCTGCCAGACCTTCTTGAGGTCTGCGCTGATATCCGCGAACGAATAGGTAGCGTTGTCGAAGTAGCCGCGGAGTTCGGTGCCGTTCGCCTCGCCCTGGAGCAGATTGTCGAGGTCGAGACTCAACTCCTGAGCGAGGTTGCGGATCTGGTTGTGGCCCTGATCGATCAGCTCGCCGCCGTGTTCGTAGATCTGGCCGTCGGTGAAAAACCCGCGGCCACTCCAGCAGCGCCCGCCGATGCGAGCAGAGGCCTCATGCACCTGCGCGCTGTACCCGGCCTGCCTCAGACGGTAGGCGCAGGTGAGGCCAGCGAGCCCGGCGCCCACGACGACGATCGTCGGCCCACCCGCTGCTCGCGCCGGCGGCGTCAGGCGCGAGAGTCCGGCGATCCCGAGGCCGATCGCTCCCGTTCGTTTGAGCAGCCCGGCTCGCGTCGCCGTCCATCCTCCAGCCTCCCGCGCAACGTCGTCACAAGCACGTTCGATGTTCGCCATGAGCGGCGTACGAGCCATCGGACCTCCCCATTTCGTCTTTGTCCCGCCTGCGACCAACCATGCCGGACCGTCCGGCCGGGTTCAACTCGGCGCTAGAGATCCTCGAGCGCCAGCAGGTCGTCGACGCTCTCGCGCCGGCGGATCACCCGCGCGTCCCCGTCCCGGACGAGCACGGCCGCCGGGCGGCCGACGCCGTTGTAGTTCGAGCTCATGGCGAGCGTGTACGCCCCGGTCGCGGGCACGGCCAGGAGGTCGCCTCGACGCGGGCGGGGGAGGAGGACGTCGTCGATGAGCACGTCTCCGGACTCGCAATGCATGCCCGCGACGCTCACGGTCTCGTCGAGCGCCTCGTCCGCGCGCGTCGCGGAAAGCGCCGTATAGCGGGCGTCGTAGAGCTGCGGCCGAGGGTTGTCGGACATGCCTCCGTCGATCGCGACCCACGTCCGCCCCGGCAGTCGCTTGACGGCGCCGACGCGGTAAAGCGTGGTCCCGGCGCGGCCGACCAGGCTCCGTCCCGGCTCGAGCCAGACGGTCGGCGTTGCGAGCCCGGCGGCGGCGAATGCCGCACGCGCCGTGTCGGCCGCGGTACGCGCGAGCTCGGCCGCATCGGGCACGTCCTCTCCGGGGTGGTGGCGAATCCCGAACCCGCCACCCAGGTCGGCGACGCGCGGCTCCCAGCCGAGCTCGTCGCGGCATGAAGCTGCGAATCGCGCGAGCCGCTCGATCGTCTCTTCCTGCGCCTTGAAGTCGGGGAGCTGCGAGCCCACGTGGACGTGGAGTCCGACCACGTCGAGGCCTTGCGCGAGCGCGTCCGCGACGAGCGCGCGGGCCTCGTCGGGCGGCAGCCCGAACTTCGAGCCGTGGTGCCCGGTCGTTATCGCCTCGTGCGTGTCGGCGTCGACCCCGAGCGTCACGCGCACGAGCGCCTGCTCGACGCCGGCCTGCGCGGCGAGCTCCGCCTCGTCGGGGGCGTCGAGGACGACGGGCGCCTGCTCGGCCGCCGGCCTCGCGGAGGAAGGTCGCGTCCTTGTTGTTGCCGTGCACGACGAGCTCCCCGCCCGTGAGCCCGGCAGCGCGCGCGAAGACCAGCTCGCCCGACGAAGCGACGTCGGCTCCGACGCCCTCCTCGCGCATGAGCCGGAGGATGGCGACATTCGCGAAGGCCTTCGTCCCGTAGAAGACGCGGCCGCCAGTACCCGCAGCCGCCCGCAGCGCGCGCGCACGGGCGCGCAGGGTCTCCTCGCAGTAGACGACGAGCGGGGTCCCGAAGCGCTCGGCGAGCTCCGAGGCGGGCACCCTTCCGAGGACGAGCTCCCCGCCCTCGATCCCGGCCGAAGCAGGGAAAACATCCAGCATTCCGCGATTCTGCCTGGTACCCTGGATTTCGATGGTGCAACTCCTTCCGTAGGTCAGGGAACCGCCGTGGCGAGAGCCGCGGGCGTTCCCCTGAAGCCTCTCGGACGAGAGGCTTTTTTGTTGCCGAAGACGAATTGACAGGTGCGATGGAGCGATACGACCCACAGGCGATCGAAGCGAAGTGGCAGCGGATCTGGGAGGACGTGCGCGCGTTCTACACGCCGAACCCGGCTCCGGGCGAGGAGACCGAAGGCCACTGGTATCAGCTCGAGATGCTCCCGTATCCGTCCGGGACCCTCCACATGGGCCACGTCCTCAACTACACGCTGGGCGACGTACTGACGCACTACCACCGCCGCCTGGGCTGGACGGTGTTGCGACCGATGGGGTGGGATTCGTTCGGGCTACCGGCCGAGAACGCTGCCATCAGCGAGGGCGGTCACCCCCGCGACATAGTCGAGCGGAACATCATCGCGATCCGGAAGCAGATGAAGCGGATCGGCTGGGCGATCGACTGGGATCGCGAGATCGGCGCCCACGAGCCCGACTTCTACCGCTGGACGCAGTGGCTGTTCCTCAAGTTCTTCGAGCGAGGGCTCGCCTACAGAAAAGCGGCGCCGGTCAACTGGTGCCCGAACGACCAGACGGTTCTCTCGAACGAGCACGTCGTCGACGGCCGCTGCTGGAGGTGCGGTGCGCTGGTCGAGGCGCGGAACATGGAGCAGTGGTTCATGAAGATCACCGCCTATGCCGACGAGCTGCTCGAGTACGACCTGCCGCCGGGCGGCGAGTGGCCCGAGCGCACGAAGACGATCCAGCGCAACTGGATCGGTCGGAGCGAGGGCGCCGAGGTGATCTTCCGGATCGAGGAGCTCGACGCCGACATCCCGGTGTTCACCACTCGGCCCGACACGCTCTTCGGCGCGACGTTCTTCGTGATCGCCCCAGAGCATCCGCTCGTCGAGCGGATCGGCACGGAGGAGGTTCTGGACTACGCGAGGCGGACCGCCGCGAAGCGCGGCGAGGCCCGCGCGACCGAGGAGGAGAAGACCGGCGTCTTCACCGGCTACTACACGACCAATCCGGTGAACGGCGAGCGGCTCCCGGTATGGGTCGCGGACTACGTGTTGATGGATTACGGCACGGGCGCCATCATGGCCGTCCCGGCCCACGACGAGCGCGACTACGAGTTCGCACAGACGTTCGACCTGCCGGTGCGCACGGTCGTGGCGCCGCGCGACGGCGAGCCCTCGGACCAGGGCGCTTACTCCGCGCACACCGCCGACGAAGTGCTCGTCAACTCCGAGCGGTTCACGGGCATGTCCTCTCCGTCAGCGAAGGAGGCGATCGTCGAGTGGCTGCGCGACCAGGGCAAGGGCGCGCCGGCCGTCTCCTATCGACTCCGCGACTGGAGCATGTCGCGGCAGCGGTACTGGGGCTGTCCGATCCCGATCGTGCACTGCGGGGAGTGCGGGCTCGTTCCCGTGCCGGACGACCAGTTGCCTTTGCTGCTGCCCGACGTCGAGGACTTCCGGCCGAAAGGGGTGCCGCCGCTCGCCTCCAACAGCGAGTGGCTCCACGTCGATTGTCCGCGTTGCGGCGGGCCTGCGCGGCGTGAGGCGGACACCATGGACACGTTCGTCGACTCGTCCTGGTACTACCTCCGCTACGTCGACCCGCACAACGTGGAGGAGCCGTTCGGCAGGCGGGTCGTCGACTACTGGTGTCCGATCGACCAGTACATCGGCGGCATCGATCACGCCACCGGACATCTGCTCTACTCGAGGTTCGTCGTCAAGGTGCTGAACGAGCTCGGCCTGCTCGGGTTCCGCGAGCCGTTCGCGCGCCTGTTCCACCAGGGTTGGGTGCAGAGGGGCGGCTCGAAGATGTCGAAGTCGAAGGGCAACGTCGAGGGGCCCGACGAGCTCGTCGACGCGTACGGCGCCGATGCTGTGCGCCTCTCCATCCTGTTCATGGGGCCGGCCGATCAGGACATGGAGTGGACCGACTCGGGAATCGAAGGCACGAGCCGCTTCATCCGCCGACTCTGGCGGATCGTCGGCGAGACAGCCGAGCAGGCGCCGACCGGCGAGGTGGGCGACGGACCGCTCGTACGAAAGGCGCACGCCACCATTGCGCGGGTCACTGATGACATCGACCGGCGCTTCCAGTTCCATACGCCGATAGCGGCAGTAATGGAGCTGGTCAACGACCTGGCCGACGACGTCGCCGCGCCCGGCGCGAGGTTCACCGCCGAGACCGCTGTGTCGCTGCTCCAGCCGTGGGCGCCGCACGTGACCGAGGAGCTCTGGGAGCGGCTCGGGCACGAGCGACTGTGGGAGGCGCCATGGCCCATGGCGGATCCGGCGATGCTCACCGTGGAGACGGTCGAGGTCGTCGTGCAGGTGAACGGCAAGATCCGCGACCGGCTGCAGGTCGCTCCGGATGTCGCCGAGGACGATCTCGTCGCGCTCGCGCGCGAGTCCGAGCGGGTTCAGGCATACCTGGACGGGGGTGACGCCGCGCGCGTCGTCGTCGTTCCGGGCAAGCTCGTCAACTTCGTGACGTAAACGGGCGCCATGCGGGTTCAACGATTCCTGATGGAGTCGTGAACCACGCGTGAGTGGTTCGTGGCGACGATGGCCGTGTGCCCTTCGCCGTCTCCCGCTCGACAGCGCTCGTCGGCGTATGCCTTGCGCTCGCCGCGCTCGTCCTCGTCGGCCAGAGGCTGGCGCACGCGGGCGCAGCGAGCGAGCCCGAGCCGGTTGCGACGCCACTCCAGCCGGCTGCATCGGCTCCGGCGAGCGCGATCCTCGTCGTCCATGTCGTCGGAGAGGTGCGGCGGCCTGGTCTGTACCGACTGCGCGACGGCGCGCGCATCGCCGACGCCGTGCACCGCGCGGGCGGCGCGCTACGCGACGCCGATCTCGCGGCGGTGAATCTCGCTGCGCCGCTCGTCGACGGCGTGCAGGTGGCTGTACCCGCGCAAGCGGCGGAGGCGCCCGGCTCGCCGTCGCCTCCGTCGTCCGGCGCCGGTTCAGCTGGCGGCTCGACCGGTGCGGCCGGCCCGCTCGTGAGCCTCTCCTCGGCGACGGTCGAGGAGCTCGACCAGCTGCCCGGTGTCGGGCCGATCACGGCCCAGAAGATCGTCGACTATCGAGCCGAGCACGGGCCGTTCGCGTCGGTCGACGACCTGGATGCCGTCCCAGGCATCGGCCCCACGCGGATCGAACAACTGCGCGACCTCGTGACGCAGTGAAACGCATCGCGGAACTCCACTGGCCGGCGCTTCTCGTCGCCTCGGCGTGCTCGGGTCTGGCGCTCTCCATCCGGTTCGCGGTGCCGCTCGCGCTCGCCGTGGCGGTCGTGCTCGTCGCTCTCGGCGTCGCGCTGCGCGTCGACGGCGCCGCGCGGGTCGGGGCGCTTGCCGCCGTGCTCGCCGTGCTCGGTCTCGCTTGGGGATCGCTGCGGATGGACGCGATCGCCTCGAGCGTCCTTGCGGCACGGATCGGCGAGTCCGGTCAAGGGACGCTCGTGACGGTTGCGCCTGCCCGCCAGTCGCAGTGGTCGACGCGTGTGCTCGCCGTGCTGACGGAGTTCCGTCACGAGCCGTTGCGGGAGCGCGTCCTGCTCGTATTGCCGGCAGGGCGCTCGCCGCCGCGTGGGGCGATTCTGGACGCGACGGTCGACGTCGAGGAGCCTCGGCCTGCGAAGGACGGTTTCGACGAGCGCGCGTGGCTGGCCCGGCAGGGCATCCACGTCGTGCTCGAGGCGTCGAGCTGGCGTGAAGTCGGGCGGCGGGGCGGAATCCAGGGCTTCGGCGATCGCCTGCGCGACCGCGTCGAGCGTGCCGTCGGGCGCGGGACGAGCGGAGTGCGCCGAGGCATCGTGCTGGGCGTCGTACTCGGCGAGGATGAAGGGCTCCCTGCGGACGTGCAGCGCGACTTCCGTGCGTCCGGGCTCTACCACCTGCTCGCCGTCTCCGGTCAAAACGTCGCGTTCCTTGTCGCCGGTGTCTTCGGTCTCGCCTGGCTCGTCCGGCTTTCGCGCGTCTGGCGTGAGCTCGCGTCGGTGCTCGTGATCGCGGCGTACGTGCTCGCGGTCGGCTGGCAACCCTCGGTCGCGCGTGCGGGAGTCGCGGGCGCGCTCGCCTCGCTCGCGTGGCTCACGGCACGTCCGCGCGACCGCTGGTACTTGCTCGCGGTCGGTGCGCTCGTGCTGCTCGCCTGGATGCCCACGACGCTCCTCGATCCCGGGTTCCAGCTGTCGTTCGCCGCGGTCGGAGCGATCTTCGTCGCGGTGCCGCGGGTCCGGCGGCGACTCGACGGCTATCCGCTCCCGGCGAGCGTCGCGGACGCGCTCGCCGTCTCGCTCGCGTGCGGCCTGGCGACGGCGCCGATCGTGCTCTTCAACTTCGACCGCGCGCCGCTCTACACCGTGGCCGCCAACCTCGCTGCCTTTCCGGCCGCGCCGGTCGTCCTCGGCCTCGGGCTGCTGGCCGCGGTGGTCGATCCCGTGTCGCCGTCAGCGGCAGCAGGCTTGTCCGCGCTCGCCGGCTGGGCGGCCGCCTGGCTCGAGCTCGTCGCCCGTGTCGTCGGCGGCCTTCCCGCCGCGCAGATCGGGACACACGTCGCGCTGGCTCTTCGCGGCCGTCGCCGCAGTGGCGTGGATCGTCGCACCCCGGGCGCACAGGCAGCTCGCCGCCTCCGCGCGACACGGCCCCGTCGTGCTCGCCGCCTTCGGAGCAGCGCTGCTCGCGGGGGTCGTCGTGGTTGCCATACGGCCCGCGCCGGCGTGGAATGCACCGGTCGCGTTCCGTGTCACGTTCCTGGACGTGGGCCAGGGGGATTCGACGCTCCTCGAGACACCGCGCGCACGCGTGCTCGTGGACGAGGGCCCGCCCGAGGCAGACGTGGCGGCGCAGCTCGCGCGCATGGGAATCCACTCGCTCAGCGCGATGGTCCTGACCCATCCGCAGCGCGATCACGTCGGGGGTGCGGCCGAGGTGCTCAGCCGGCTCCGCGTCGGCGAGGTGCTCGACCCCGGTCTGGCTGCGACCGGACCCGACAGCGAGGAGGCGCTCGCCGTCGCGCGGCGGCGACACGTCCCGATTCGTGTCGTCCGCGCCGGTACGGAGTTTCGTGCCGGTCGGCTTCACATTCGCGTCCTGTGGCCCGAGGACGCCGGAACTGCGAGCGAGGATCCGAACCAGAATGCCGTCGTCCTCATCGCCTCGTACGGCGCGACCGACGTCTACCTGTCGGCCGACGCCGAGTCGGACGTCACCGCGCGGCTCCCGCTCCCCGACGTCGAGATCATGAAAGTCGCCCACCATGGATCGGAGGATCCCGGGCTCGCCGACGAGCTCACGACGCTGCGCCCGGAGGTCGCCGTGATCTCGTGCGGCCGCCACAACGACTACGGGCATCCGCGGCCCGAGACACTCGCCGCGCTCTCTGCGTTTCCGGGCCTCGCCGTGTACCGGACCGACCTGGACGGTCGTGTCGTCGTCGAGTCCGACGGGCGCGAGTTAGCGGTGCGAACCGGTAGCTAGTCTGGCTCCGTGGCGGAGGCCCCCGACAAACCGGTCTATCTCATCACCGGCGGTGACCGCCCGAAGATCGAGACGGCGCTGGCTCGGCTTCGCGGCCACTTCGCGCCCGAGGCGGTCGAATCCGTGAGCGCCGTCGATGCATCGGGTGAGGTTGCGGTCTCGCTCTGCAACGCCGGCAGCCTCTTCGGGGACGCGCGCCTCATCGTCGTGCGTGACGTAGATGGCCAGCGGGATGGCGAGGGGCGGCGAAAGGGCGGGTGGAAGGCGGCGGACGTCGTTGCCGTGACCGACTACCTCGCGAGCCCGGCGCCTACGACCGTGCTCGCTCTCGTGGCCGGGGAGCTCAAGTCGACATCAGCGCTGTGGAAGGCGTGCTCGAAGGCGGGCGCCGTCCTCTCCTTCGACGTTGCGAAGAAGGAGCTGCACGGCTGGGTCGCGGAGCAGTTCCGCCAGCGCGGCGTCCGTGCCGAGCCGGAGGCGGTCTCGGCGCTGATCCTGCTGGTGGGCGACGAGCTGACGACGCTGAAGGTGGAAGTGGACAAGCTCGCGACGTGGGCTGCGGGAGAGCCGATCGGAGAGCGCGAGGTCGCTGCACTCGTCGCGGCGAATGCGGACGTGCCGACGTATGAGCTCACCGACGCGTGGTCGGCGCACGACGTCGGACGCGCGCTCGAGGTCAGCGAGTCGATCTTCGAGCACGAGCCGCGACCGCGCCGCGACGTCGCCCCGCGGCTCGCGGGCACGCTCGGGAGCCACGTGAGCCGGCTCCGGGCGCTGCGGCGGCTCGCGGCCGAGGGCGTCCGGTCGAAGGAGGCGGCGGAGCGGCTGAAGCTCCATCCGTTCCGCGCCCAGAAGCTCATGGCGCAGGCCGAAGGTTTCTCGGCCGAGGAACTCGACGACGCGGTCGTGCGGCTAGCCGAGCTCGACGGTGCGCTCAAGGGGCAGTCGCGGATCGCGCCCGACCTCGAGGTCCAGCGGGCACTCGTCGACCTGACGCGGCGGCCTGGTCCGCAGGCGTAGCTCTCGGCCGCTTCGACGCGGCCCCTCGCCGCGAGCGTCTGTGACGTTCGCGATCGGCGATATGTGCTCGCAGATCGCCGATCTGCGAGCCGGTCGGGGGACGCTAGGCGGCGCTGGCGACGAGGCGCGCCGCGCGCGACTTCTTGCGAGCTGCGGTGTTGAGATGCAACGCGCCACGGGTCGCCGCGCGGTCGATCGTCCGCACGAGCTCTCTGTGGTCGCTCGCGATCCGCTCGGCGTCGCCGTCCGAGACGGCGGCCTCGAGGCGCTTCGTGAGGGTCTTGATCGTGGACCGGTAGCGGAGGTTCTCGCCCCGCTGCCGCTCCTGGATCAGGACGCGCTTCTTCTGCTGCTTGATGTTTGCCATTCGAGGAAACGCCCGCTGTCGCGGGCCGCGCGATGGTAGCAGGACCGGCTGGGAGAATCGCCCCGAGCGAGAGCCGATGGACGCCGAAGCAGAAGCCATAGAACCCGAGGAAGAGAGCGGTCACAGCCGTCGCCTCGCGCGCTCGACCGCAGTGTTCTCGGCGGCCACTGCCGTCTCCCGCGTGCTCGGGCTCGTGCGTGAGATGGTCAGCGCGTACTTCTTCGGCGTCTCGGGCCTCATCAACGCGTTCACGGTCGCGATCCAGATCCCGAATCTCGTCCGCGCGCTCGTCGGCGACGCCGCGCTCTCCGGCGCGTTCGTGCCGGTGTTCAGCGAGCTCCTCGAGAAGGGGGAGAAGCAGCGTGCCTGGCGGGTCGCGTCGACGCTCCTGTGGCTGACGTTGCTCGTGCTCGGCGGGGTCACCGCCGTCTTCATCCTGCTCGCGCCGCTGCTCATGCGCCCGTTCGGGGACCCGGGTGGCGACTACGAGCTCACGGTAGGGCTGTCCCGCGTCCTCTTCCCGATCGTCGTCCTCCTCGGCCTCTCCGGGATCATCGTCGGGATCCTCAACACGTACCACCACTTCGCGCTGCCGGCGCTCGCGCCGGTGGCGTGGAACCTGGTGATCATCGTCGGGCTCGTCCTCGGCGTCCCGCACTTGGACAGCGAGAGCGCCCAGCTCTACCTCTATGCGGGCGTCGTCGTCCTCGGCACGCTCGTGCAGCTCCTCCTGCCGATCCCGTGGCTGCGACGGCTCGACGGCAGCCTGACGATGGCCGTCGACTGGCGCGACCCCGCGGTCAAGCGCGTCCTCGTGCTGATGCTCCCGGTGACGCTCACGATCGGCCTCATCAACGTGAACTTTCTCGTCGACACGCTGTTCGCGTCGCGGCTCCTCGACCCCGAGCTCGCGCCGGCGGCGATCGGCGCGGCATTCCGGCTGTACATGCTCCCGCAGGGCATCTTCGCCGTCGCGGTGACGACCGTCCTCTTCCCGACTCTCGCGCGGCTCGCCGCGCGCGGCGACTACTCCGGGCTGCGGCGCGTGCTCGACGGTGGGATCCGACAGATCGCGTTCCTGCTCGTCCCCGCTGCGCTCGTCTCGATCGTCCTCGCGAAGCCGATCGTCCAGCTCGTGTACCAGCGCGGAGAGTTCACGTCCGAGGACACGATCATCGTCGCCCAGTGCCTGCAGGCGTTCTCGATCGGGCTCGTGTTCAACGGCTGGATGCTGATCCTCAACCGCAGCTTCTACGCGGTGCAGTCGAACTGGGTGCCGACGGCGATCGCGCTCGGCGCCGTTGCCTTGAACGCGCTCTTCGACACCGTCTTCTACCGGCTCGGCATCTGGGGCATCCCGCTCGCGACCTCCACGGTGAACGTCGTCGCGTCGGCGGTGCTCCTCGTCATGATGCGACGCCGCGTCGGGCTCGAGCATCTCGGCCGGACGTTCGCCGTGGTCGTGCGCGTGACCGCATGCTCCGTGGTCGCGGCCGGGCTCTCGTTCGCGGTCTGGTACGGGGTCGACGCGGTGCTCGGAGAGGGCATCGTGGCGCAGCTGCTGTCGCTGGGCGCCGCGCTCGCCGTCGGCGGCCTCGCATACGTCGGTCTCGCCCGGGCGCTCGGGCTTCGCGAGCTCGAGGCGTTGCTACTGTTGCGAGCCCGGCGCGACGATCCTTCCGAGCAGCGCTGACGTACCTATGCAGCAAGACCGCATTCGCAACTTCGCGATCATCGCGCACATCGACCATGGCAAGTCGACGCTCGCCGACCGCATCCTCGAGCTGACCGGCGCCGTCTCGGAGCGCGACATGCGCGAGCAGGTCCTCGACTCGATGGAGCTCGAGCGGGAGCGGGGGATCACGATCAAGGCTCAGGCCGTTCGGGTCGCCTGGAAGGGGCACCAGCTCAACCTCATCGACACGCCCGGTCACGTCGACTTCACGTACGAGGTGTCGCGCTCGCTCCAGGCGTGCGAGGGCGCGCTCCTCGTCGTCGACGCGGCCCAGGGCATCGAGGCACAGACGCTCGCGAACGCATATCTCGCGATCGAAGGCGGCCTCGAGATCGTCCCGGCCGCGAACAAGATCGACCTGCCGCAGGCCGACCCGGACGGGGCGGCGAGGGAGCTCGGCGACCTCCTGGGCGAGGCCCCTGAGCGTGTCCTGCGCATCTCGGCGAAGTCGGGCATCGGCGTTCCGGAGGTCCTCGATGCCCTCGTCGAACGCGTTCCGCCGCCTCGCGGCGATCCGGGCGCGGCCGCCCGCGCGCTCGTCTTCGATTCCTCCTACGACCAGTACCGCGGTGTCGTCGCGTTCGTGCGCGTCGTCGACGGGAGCTTCTCGACGAGGGAGCCGCTGCGGGCGATGGCGCAGGGCACGGAGTTCGACGCCGAGGAGATCGGCGTGCTCTCGCCTGCCCGGACGCCCGTCGACGCGCTGTCCGCGGGGGAGGTCGGCTACGTCATCACCGGGCTCAAGGACGTCTCCCGCCTCCGCGTCGGCGACACGCTCACCTCGCGACGACGGTCGGCCGCAGCGCCGCTCCCCGGCTACCAGGACGTGAAGCCGATGGTGTTCGCGGGAATCTTCCCGAGCGACTCCGACGACTATCCGGAGCTCCGCGATGCGCTCGAGCGGCTCAAACTCAACGACGCGTCTCTCTCGTACGAGCCCGAGACGTCGCAGGCCCTCGGCTTCGGCTTTCGCTGCGGCTTCCTCGGCCTGCTGCACATGGAGATCATCCGCGAGCGGCTCGAGCGCGAGTTCGACCTCGACCTCCTGATCACCGCGCCGACCGTCGCCTACCGCGCGACCACGCGGACGGGGGAGATCGTCGAGGTGCACAACCCCGCCGAGATGCCGCGCGAGCTGGAGGAGGTCGAGGAGCCGTACGTGAAGGCGTCCGTGATCGTGCCGAAGGACTACGTCGGCGCGGTCATGGAGCTCGCGAACGAGCGGCGCGGGAGCTTCGACCACCTCGAGTACCTGAGCGAGGGCCGCGTGCTCCTCAACTACGAGCTGCCGCTCGGCGAGATCGTCTTCGACTTCTACGACCAGCTGAAGTCGCGGACGCGCGGCTACGCCAGCTTCGACTACGACCTGGCGGGCTTCCGTCCCGGCGAGCTCGCGCGCGTCGACATCCTCGTCGGGGGCGAGCAGGTCGACGCGCTCTCGCTGATCGTCCATCGCGACGCCGCTTACGACCGCGGCCGACAGCTCGTGGAGCGGCTCCGCCAGGAGATCCCGCGGCAGATGTTCGACGTACCCGTGCAGGCGGCGATCGGCTCGCGCGTCATCGCCCGCGAGACGATCAAGGCGCGGCGCAAGGACGTGCTCGCGAAGTGCTACGGCGGCGACATCACACGCAAGCGGAAGCTTCTCGAGAAGCAGAAGAAGGGGAAGAAGCGGATGAAGCAGGTCGGCGGCGTGGAGGTCCCCCAGGAGGCGTTCCTCGCCGTCTTGAACCTCGACTCGGATCGGCGACGCTGATGGGCCACGTCCGCCACCTGTACCTGCACCTCCCGTTCTGCGCACACCGCTGCGGGTACTGCGACTTCGTCACGGTCGTCGGCCGCTCGGACCAGCATGCCTCCTACGTCGACGCGCTCCTGACCGAGCTCGAGTCGCACCGCGGCGTCCTCGCCGATGAGGTCGAGACCGTGTTCCTCGGTGGCGGTACGCCGACGTTCACGGAGCCTCGTGCTCTTGCACGCCTGCTCGCCGCGCTCCCGGCTGCCGACGAGGTGACGGTCGAGGCGAACCCGGAGACGGTGAGCTTCGGGCTGGCGCGGCTTCTCGGCGAGAACGGCGTCACGCGGATCTCGCTCGGTGCGCAGAGCTTCCAGCCGCGTCTCCTCGACGTGCTCGAGCGAAACGCGTCGCCGGACGACGTACGGGGCGCGGTGCGCACGCTCCGGCGCGCGGGATTCGACAACGTCTCGCTCGACCTCGTGTACGGCATCCCCGGCCAGAGCGCCGGCGACCTCGAGGCGGACCTCGCCGAAGCGCTCGCGCTCGAGCCCGAGCACCTCTCCTGCTACGAGCTCGAGGCGAAGCCCGGCACGCGGTTCACGCATGCCCACGGCGTCGAGCTCGAGCGCCAGGCCGACGCGATGGAGGGGTACTTCGAGCAAGTGGTGGAGACGCTCACCGCCGCCGGCTATCGCTGGTACGAGACGGCGAACTTCTGCGTGGACGGCGGTCGCGCCGGTGGTCGCGATCTCCGGGCTCGGCACAACCTCGGCTACTGGCTCGGCCACGACTACCTGGGTGTCGGCATCGGCGCCGTGTCCACGGTCGACGGCGACCGGTGGCGGAACCTCCCGAGCCTCCCGCGCTACGTCGCCGCGCTCGCGGAGGGCGAGTCACCCCCGCGCGAGCTCGAGCCGATCGACGCCGAGACGCGCGCCCGCGAGGTTCTCCTGCTCGGTCTCCGGCTGGACGAGCCGCTCGCTCTCACAGACGTCGCGGGCGCGGTGGACCACGCGGCACTCACCCGGCTCGCCGATCATGGCCTCGTCGAGCTGTCGGAGAACGGCCGTGGCCCCGAGCTTCGGCTCACGCCGCGCGGCCGCTTCCTCGGCGACGCGGTGACGGCCGAGCTGATGCTCGCGTAGTCCGGTATTCCCTGGAAATCCCCAACTCGCCGGAGCCCCCGGCTACCATCGGACCGTGGTGCAGCTGACTTCCCGGAAGCGCGAGATCCTGCGTCGCGTCATCGAGGAATACGTCGTGACCGGCCAGCCGGTCGGGTCGCGCGCGCTCGTGGAGCGAGCCGGCCTCGGCTTCTCGTCGTCCACCGTGCGCGTCGAGCTCGCCGAGCTCGAGACGCTCGGGCTGCTCACGCATCCGCACACGTCTGCCGGCCGGACACCGACCGAGAGCGGCTACCGCGTGTACGCCGAGGAGCTCGTCGACACGCTCGACGGGCGCCCCGACGCGCTCGGCGTCGACCTCCGCTCGATGCGCGACGAGATCGAGCAGGCGCTGCGGGCGACGACCGAGATGCTGTCGGACGCGACGCGGCTCCTCGCGCTCGTCTCCGCACCGTCTCTCGAGACGGCGTCGATCCGGCACATCGAGGTGCTGACGCTCCAGCCGACCAGTGTGATGGTCGTCGTCATCACCTCGACGGGCGGGGTGACCAAGCGGGTCTTCCGTCTCGAGGAGCCGGTCGACCCGGGTCTCGTTGCGTGGGCGGGCGAGTACCTCGAGGAGCAACTCGTCGGCGAGCGGCTCGGCTCGCGAAGCGTGCGGCGCCGGCTCGAGGCGCCGGAGCTCGCGCCCCGCGAGCGGGCATTCCTCGCGCTGATCGGCCAGACGTTGCTAGAGGTGGGGGCGGAGGCCGGCCCGGAGGTCTTCGTCGGCGGAACCGCAGGGCTCGTCGGCGGCGCCCGCGCGGAGGAGATGCAGGCGACGATGCGGCTCGTCGAGTTGCTCGAGCGCCGTGCCGCAGTCCTCGAGCTCGTCAGCGAGGCGCTCGAGCCGCAGCGGGCGGTGGTCCACGTTGGCCCCGAGGTCGGCGGCGCCGAGCTCCACTCGGTGTCCCTCGTCGGCGCGACGTACGGGATCCGCTCGAGGCCCCTAGGGGCGGTCGGACTCGTCGGGCCGCTACGGATGGACTACGAGAAGGCGATCCGCTCGGTTCGCGCTGCGGCGTTCGAGCTGTCCCGTTTCGTCGAGGACGTGTACGAAGACGCCTAGTCGAGCGTGATGGCGACCACCGAGAGCGACTACTACGAGCTCCTGGGCGTTCCGCGGAACGCCACCGACGCGGAGCTCAAGCGGGCCTTCCGGACGCTCGCACGTGAGCTCCATCCCGACGTCTCGAGCGAGCCCGAGGCCGACGTCCGCTTCCGCGAGGTGGCCGAGGCGTACGAGGTTCTCTCGGATCCGGAGCGGCGCGGGATCTACGACCGCTTCGGGAAGGCGGGCCTGAAGCGCGGCGGCTTCGAGCCGGCGTTCACGGACTTCGGCAGCATCTCCGAGATCTTCGCCGCGTTCTTCGGCGAGGACCTCCTCGGCGGCGGCCGGCAGCGCTCGCAGCGCGGGGGAGACGTGCAGGCGATCGTGGAGATCGACCTGGAGGAGGTCTTCACGGGCGCGACTGTCAGCGTTCCGCTGGAAGTCGCGCTGCCGTGCGAGCGCTGTGAGACGCGGGGGGCGGAGCCGGGCACGGGCATGCGACCGTGCTCGACGTGCGGCGGGAGCGGCGTCGTACGGAGTGTGTCGCAGAACATCTTCGGCCAGTTCGTCCAGCAGCGCTCGTGCCCCGAGTGCGGCGGCGTCGGCGAGATCCTCGAGCAGCCGTGCCACGACTGCGGCGGCGAGGGCCGGGTCGTGCGACGCCACCAGCTGGAGGTGGACGTTCCGAAGGGGATCCACGACGGCCAGCAGATCCGCGTTCGCGGCGAAGGTCATGCAGGCTTCCGGAGCTCCGAGCGGGGACACGCGTTCGTCGCCATCCGTGTGCGGCCGGATTCCCGCTTCCTGCGCGAGGGAGACGACCTGCACACCGCGCTCCGGCTCACGATGACGGAGGCAGCGCTCGGGACGACCGCGACGGTTGCCACGCTCGGCGGAGACGTCGACCTGGAGATCCCCGCCGGCACGCAGCCGGGCGAGGTGCGCGTGCTCCGAGGCCAGGGGATGCCCGCTCTGCGCGGCTCGGGTCGCGGGTCGCTGTACGTCCGGCTCGACGTGGCCGTTCCGACCGCGCTCGGCGAGGACGAGCGCAGGCTCCTCGAGCAGCTCGACGAGAAGCTGGACGACGAGGCTTACGCGCCGCGCGACGACGACGAGGGCTTCTTCAGCCGCCTGAAGAGCGCGCTGCGCTGAGCGGCCTGCTCCGCGTCGCGTTCTCCGTTCCGAGCGCCGAAGCGGAGCTCGTGCGCGCGTGGCTGCTCGAGCGGTACCCCGGTGGCTTCGAGGAACGGGAGGGAAAGGAAGCAACCGAGCTCGCGGTGTACACGGACGCAGCCGGGCGCGACGAGGTGCTCGCGGCGTTCCCGCAGGCAGTCGCGGAAACGGTCGCGACGGGGTGGGAGGACCGCTGGAAGGAGTTCCACCGCCCGGTCGTCGCGGGCGGGCTGTGGATCGGCCCGCCGTGGATCTCGCCTCCCTCCGCTGCGACCGCGGTCGTCGTCGACCCCGGGCGCGCGTTCGGGACGGGCGCGCATCCGACGACCCGGGCCTGCATCGAGCTGCTGTCCCGGGTCGATCGCGGCAGCGTTCTCGACGCCGGCTGCGGCTCGGGTGTCGTGGCCGTGGCCGCGGTTCGCCTCGGGTTCGCGCCGGTGACGGCCGTCGATCTCGACTCGGTTGCGGTCGAGGTCGCCGAGGAGACGGCACGGGAGAACGACGTGACGGTGGATATCCGGCGCGCGGACGTCCTCGTCGACGAGCTGCCTGCCGTCGACGTCGTCGTCGCGAACATCGAGCTCGGCGTGGTCGAGAGTCTGCTCGAGCGGATCGATGCCCGCCATGCCGTGACGTCCGGCTACCTCGCGTCGGAGCGGCCCGCGACGCCCGCTTGGCGCACCGTGGAAAGGCTCGAGCTCGAGGGTTGGGCCGCGGATCTCCTGCTCGCCACGTGACCACGCGTGACGAGGTTCTCGCGGCAGCGCAGTAAGGTAGGCGCTTCGATGGCGAGCTTCTCCGTCCGGTTCCTGGGCTGCAAGGTCTCCTACGCGGACGCGCAGGCCGTGCGCGAACGGCTGCTCCGCGACGGGCATGCCGAGGCAGCCGGCGGCGCCGACGTCGCGGTGGTGAACACCTGCTGCGTCACGCACGAGGCGATCTCGAAGTCGCGGCAGGCCGTCTCCCGCGCGGCGCGGACGCACGAGCGCGTGTACGTCACGGGCTGTGGCGCCAACCTCGCCGGCGCGTTCGCCGGGTCCGCCCCGAACGTCACGGTGATCTCGGCTCGCAGCGAGGACGTGCCGGCCACGGTGGCCGGCAACGTCGGCGCAATCGCCTGCGTGCAGGCGCATGCACGGCTCGAGCGGGCGCGCGCGTTCGTGAAGATCCAGGACGGCTGCTCGTTCTCGTGCGCCTTCTGCGTGATCCCGCTCGTGCGCGGCGGAACGCGGAGCCGCAGCGCCGGAGCCGTGCTACGCGAGATCGAGCGGCGGGTTGCGCAGGGGCATCGCGAGATCGTCCTCACCGGCGTCAATCTCGGCTGCTTCAGGGACCGGGACGCCGGATTCGCTCTCCCGCGACTCGTCCGCGAGGCGGGCTCCCTCGCCGGGGTCGAGCGGCTCCGGCTCTCCTCGATCGAGGTCAACCACCTGACCGACGAGCTGATCGCCGCCATGCGGGAGACCCCATCCGTGTCGCGGCACCTGCACGTGCCGCTCCAGTCCGGCGACGACGACGTGCTTCGCGCGATGCGGCGGCGGTATTCCGCCCGGCAGTACGTCGCAAAGGTCGAACCGCTTGTCGACTTCAACCTCACCGCCGACGTCATCGTCGGCTTCCCCGGCGAGAGCGAGGACGCCTTCGCGCGCACGCTCGACATCGTCGAGCGGGCCGGGATCACGCGCGTGCATGCCTTCCCGTACTCGCCTCGCCCCGGGACGGCGACCGCGACCGCCGACACCGTGCCGGCTCCGGTCAAGAAGGAGCGAAGCGCGAGGCTACGCGCCTTGTCCGACCACCTCTCGCGGAGGCGCTGGGTCTCGCGGCTGGGCAGCACGGACCGTGTGCTCGTCGACCGTCCCGGGCGTGGCTACGGCGACGACTACACGCCCTGGCTGGTCGACGCCGAGGTCGGCCAACTCCTGCGCGCCCGCGCCGTCGGAGTCTCCGAGGAGGGGATCCTTGCCGTCGCAGCCTGAGAACTGCCTCTTCTGTCGCCTCGCCGCCGAGGGCGATCACGTCCACGCTGCCGACGGCTTCGTCGCCATCCGCGACATCAACCCGATCGCGGAGACGCACCTGCTCGTCCTGCCGGCCCGCCACGTCGACACCTTCCGCGACGTCGGCGCGTTCCCCGACGAGGAGGCCGCCCGAATGCTGCGCTTCGTCGCCGAAACGGCCGCGGCGGCCGGCCTCGACGACTACAAGGTGCTCGTGAACGTCGGGGCGGGGGGCGGTCAGACCGTCTTCCACTTGCACTGGCACGTGCTGGGCGGTCGCTTCGACACGGGCAAGCTCTCCCGAGTGCTCGAGCGGGAGGCGGCGTAGTGGCCACCGCTCGCCTTCGGCTCGCGGTCGCCGGGGGAAACCATGTCTCCCTCGCGCACCCCCTACTTCCTGAGAGCGTGGGGAACCCCCCGGTTCCCCACGACGCCGCTCCCCGCTCTTGTGCGGGAGGACCGCACATGAGCCTCATCGCGCGCATCGAGGAGGAGCTGAAGGCGGCGCGCCTGGCGCGCGACGAGGACCGACGCGACGCGTTGAGCCTCGTCCTGAACGCGTTGCAGAACGCCCAGAAGGAGCTCCAGCGCCCGCTCTCGGACGACGAGGAGCTGCAGGTGCTCCAGCGTGAGCGCAAGCGGCGCGTCGAGGCCGCCGACGCGTTCCGCGGAGCCGGCCGCGAGGAGCAGGCAGAGGACGAGGAGTACGAGCTCGAGATCCTCGAGGAGTTCATGCCGGAGCCGATGTCCGAGGACGAGCTCGAGGAGATCATCGACGACGTCATCTCCGAGGTCGGTGCGACGAGCATTCGCGACCTGGGCCGGGTGATGGCCGGCGTCATGCACCAGGTCTCCGGCCGCGCCGACGGCTCCGTCGTCAGCCAGCTCGTCAAGGAAAAGCTGGCGTAGCTCGTCCCTACACTGCGCCTGTGCAACAGGTGCTGGACGTCTCGAACGAAGTGGCCGCGGAGCTCGCCGGCGTTGAGGACGGCGTCCTCGACGCGCTGCGCGAGCGGCTCCACTGCACGATTGGGCTCCGCGGCAACCGGCTGACCCTCGGCGGAGACGACGAGCACGTCGCCGCCGCGCGGGCGGTCGTCGACGAGCTCGTGGAGCTCGTCGAGGGAGGGCACCAGATCGGGCCGGACACGGTCGGCGCCGTGCTCGCCGCGCTCGACCAGGCCGAGGACGTGCGCGAGGTGTTCGACGACGTCGTCTGGCGGCACCGCGGCAAGAACATCACGCCGAAGACCGTGAACCAGAAGCGGTACGTCGACGCGATCCGAGGCTCGACCGTGACGTTCGGGATCGGCCCGGCGGGCACCGGCAAGACCTACCTCGCGATGGCACTCGCCGTGTCCGCGTTGTCGGAAGGCGCCGTCGGCCGTCTGATCCTCACGCGTCCGGCAGTCGAGGCCGGTGAGCGACTCGGATTTCTCCCCGGCGACATGCTCGCGAAGGTCGACCCCTACCTGCGCCCGCTGTACGACGCGCTCTACGACATGCTCGACCCCGAGCGGCTCGCCGGGTACATGGAGCGGGGGACGATCGAGGTCGCGCCGCTCGCGTTCATGCGCGGACGGACGCTCAACGACTCCTTCGTCGTCCTCGACGAGGCGCAGAACACGACGCCCGAGCAGATGCAGATGTTCCTGACGAGGCTCGGCTTCGGCTCGAAGATGGTCGTTACGGGCGACATCACCCAGGTCGACCTGCCGCGGGAGCAGGCCTCGGGGCTCATCCAGGTGCGGCAGATCCTCGCGGGAATCGAGGGGATCGGCTTCGTGGAGTTCGGCAACGAGGACGTCGTGCGCCACAAGCTCGTCCAGCGAATCGTCGAGGCGTACAAGCGCCACGCCGAGGAGACCGGCACGGCTCGCAGACGGTGATCGTCGTCGAGTCGACGAACCGCAGCGGCGTGCAGGTGGACGACGAGGTCGCCGAGGAGCTCGCGCGGGCGGTTCTCGCGGGCGAGGGCGTGCGCGAGGGCGAGCTCGGGCTGGCCTGGGTCGGGCCGGACGAGATGCGCAGCCTGAAGAAGGAGCATCTCGGCATCGACGAGGCGACCGACGTCCTCTCCTTCCCGCTGGACGGGCGCGACGAGTTGCCCGAAGGCGTGCCGCGCGCGCTCGGAGACGTCGTGCTCTGCCCGCAGGTCGTCGGCACGGAGTGGCGGGTGCCGCTCGTGCACGGCCTCCTGCACCTCCTCGGCTACGAGCACGGCGACGCGATGGAGGCCCGCGAGGAGGCGTACGCGGAGCGCACGGGCACATGACGAGCCGGCGCAGCCAGTCGCTCTTCCAGAGCTTCAACTTCGCGGCCGAGGGAATCATCCATGCCGTCCGCACGCAGCGGAACCTGTGGATCCACTTCACCGTCGCGGTCGCGGTGCTCGTCGCGGCGATTGGATTCGGCGCGAGCAAGCTCGAGCTCGCCGTCCTCCTCCTGGCCATCACCTTCGTCCTCGTCGCGGAGCTCGTGAACACGGCGGTCGAGGCCGTGGTCGACGTCGCCTCCACCTCGTTCGACCCGATCGCGAAGATCGCAAAGGACATCGCGGCCGGTGCGGTTCTCGTCGCAGCGCTGAACGCGGTCGCGGTCGGATATCTCGTGTTCTCGGGCGAGGTCGCGACGCGGAGCTCGCGCTTCCTCACGCGGCTCTCGGACGCGCCCGCGGAGCTCACGCTCGTCGCGCTGGCCGTCACCGTCATCCTGGTGATCGCGGTGAAGGCCTACACGGGGCGTGGCACGCCGCTTCGCGGGGGGCTGCCGTCGGGGCATGCCGCGGTCGCGTTCGCCGGCTGGATGGCGATCACGCTCCTGCTCGAGGACTCGCCCCGACGCTTCCTCATCTCGTCCGTGACCTTCATCATGGCGTTGCTCGTGGCGCAGACGCGTGTGGAGACCGGCGTGCACTCCGCCTCGGAGGTGGCGAGCGGCGCCGTGCTCGGCGCGCTCGTGACCCTGTTCCTGTTCCAGGCGTTCGGATGAGCCACCCAGTGCCGACCGACGCGGAGCTGCTCGCGGCCGCCGACGCTGCGGCCTCGCGCGCGTACGCGCCGTACTCGAACTTCCACGTGGGCTGTGTCGTGCTCGCGCGCGACGGTCGCGTGATCGAGGGCGTGAACGTGGAGAACGCTGCATACCCGCTCGGGGTGTGCGCCGAGCGCACGGCGCTCTCGCGGGCTGTGGCCGAGGGGTACGGGCCCGGGGACTTCGCCGTCGCGGCGGTCACGGCCTCGCCGTGCGGCGGCTGCCGGCAGTGGCTGCACGAGATGGGTGTCGACCGGGTGGTGTTCCGTAACGGTGGCCGCGTGGTGACGATGACGACCGACGAGCTGCTGCCCGAGTCGTTCGACAGCTCGGATCTCGGGTGAGCCGCCTGTGGGATGATCGGCACGCTTTCGTGCGCGCTTCCGTGTCCCACGCGTACGCACGTTCTCGTTACGCTCGCGGTGGGTGGTGGGATGGGGTGCCCCAAAGGAAGGTGCCCGTGAAATCCGGCTTCGTCGCCGTCGCCGGCCGGCCCAACGTCGGCAAGTCGACGCTCGTCAACGCGCTCTGCGGCGCCAAGGTCGCGATCACGTCCGTCGTGCCGAACACGACGCGCCGCCGGATCTTCGGGGTCGCCCACGGCTCTGGCTACCAGCTCGCGCTCGTCGACCTGCCCGGCTTCCAGCGCCCGTTCGACCCGCTCACCGAGCGGATGCAGCAGACCGTGGACGCATCCTTCGACGATGTCGACGCGGTGCTCCTCGTCGTCGACGCGCGAGCCCACATCGGCTCCGGCGACCGCTTCGTCGCGCGGCGCGTCTTCGGCCTCGAGAAGCCCGTCGTCATCGCGCTGAACAAGGTCGACCGGCTCAAGCCCGGGCACATCGCAACGCAGATGAAGACGGCGGCGGCGCTCGGCGACTTCCACGCTCTCCATCCGGTGAGCGCGAAGACGAAGGAGGGCGTCGGCGAGCTGCGCGGCGACCTCGTCTTCCTGCTCCCCGAGGGGCCTGCGTACTTCCCGGCCGAGCAGGCGACCGACCTCGCGCTCGACGAGCGCATCGCCGAGGTGATCCGCGAGAAGGTCCTCCACCTCACGCGCGAGGAGGTACCGCACGCGGTGACGGTCGAGGTCGAGGAGATCGAGGACAAGCGGCTTCGCGCGGTCGTCTACGTCGAGACCGAGTCGCAGAAGGGCATCCTCGTCGGGAAGAAGGGCGCGATGGTGCGCGAGATAGGGACTCGCGCGCGGCCCGAGGTCGAGGCGCTCCTCGGCCACCCGGTCTTCCTCGAGCTCAAGGTCAAGGTGCGACCGAAGTGGCGTCGCGATCCGCGGATGCTCGAGCGACTCGGGCTCTGAGTCAGCGCGCTCTCCCTTCCGATCGAGTGGGCGGCGCGCATCGGATTCAATCCGTGCGCTCCCGCCGGTGGACGTCGCTCTGACGGCGCGTGGTGTCTCACGGAGGCCGCGGGCTAGACTCGAATCGTGGCCAACGCACCAGCGCTCGTCGGCGGCTTCGAGCTCCCCTCCGGCCCGCGGCTCCCGCGGATCGGCTCGGTCGACGCCGTCGCGCTCGAGGAGCGAGCGGCGACGCTCGCCAAGCGCTCGATCAAGCGCGAGTCGAAGGTGCAGGCGCTCGAGCTCGCCGTGCGGATGATGGATCTCACCACGCTCGAGGGCCAGGACACGCCCGGCAAGATCGCGGCTATCTGCTCGAAGGCGATGCGGCCGGACCCCGTCGATCGCTCGGTCCCGTCGGTGGCGGCGGTCTGCGTCTACCCGAGCCTCGTCGGCATTGCGAAGGAGCGCCTCGCGGGCAGCGGCGTCAAGGTGGCGTCCGTCGCGACGGCGTTCCCGTCGGGCCAATCGCCCACCGAGATCAAGGTCGCGGAGACCCGCGCCGTCGTCGAGCTGGGCGCGGACGAGGTCGACATGGTCATCGATCGCGGCGCGTTCCTCTCGGGGCGCTACGCGAAGGTCTTCGACGAGATCGTGCGCGTGAAGGAGGCCTGCGGCGACGTGCATCTCAAGGTCATCCTCGAGACAGGCGAGCTCGGGACGTACGACAACGTCCGCCGCGCCTCACTGATAGCGATCGCCGCCGGCGCAGACTTCATCAAGACGTCGACCGGAAAGGTGAGCCCCGCCGCAACGCTCCCGGTGACGCTCTGCATGATGGAGGTCGTCCGCGATGTCTACTCGGAGACGGGGCACGTCGTGGGGATCAAGCCGGCGGGCGGGATCCGCGCGTCGAAGCAGGCGGTCCAGTACCTCGTCACGCTGTACGAGACGCTCGGCTCGCGGTGGATGACCCCCGACCTCTTCCGCTTCGGCGCCTCCTCGCTCCTGAACGACGTCCTCATGCAGCTCCGCAAGGAGAAGACGGGCCGCTATCAGTCCGGCGACTACTTCACGATCGACTGATGGCCCAGGTCGAGAAGCGCGCCGAGAGCCTCCCCGCCACCTTCGAGTGGGAGTACGCCCCCGCGCCGGAGGCCCGCGACATCGTCCAGATCCGCGAGCGCTACGGGCTGTTCATCGGCGGACAGGAGCTGGAGCCGACGACGAAGGAGTGGTTCGCGTCGATCTCGCCAGCCACCGAGGAGCGGCTGTTCGAGGTGGCGCAGGCAGGCGAGGCGGACGTCGCGCTGGCCGTCGATGCGGCGCGCGACGCGTTCGAGAACGGCTGGTCGAAGCTCGCGCCGAGCGAGCGCGCGAAGTACCTCTTCCGGATCGCGCGCCTCATCCAGGAGCGCTCGCGCGAGCTCGCGGTCGCCGAGTCACTGGACGGCGGCAAGCCGATACGCGAGTCGCGCGACGTCGACATCCCGCTCGCGGCGGCGCACTTCTTCTACTACGCCGGGTGGGCGGACAAGCTCGAGTACGCGTATCCCGGACGGAAGGCGAGACCGCTCGGGGTCGCGGCCCAGATCATCCCCTGGAACTTCCCGCTCCTCATGCTCGCGTGGAAGATCGCGCCCGCGCTCGCCTGCGGGAACACCGTCGTCCTCAAGCCGGCTGAGACGACGCCGCTGACCGCGATGCTCTTTGCGGACATCTGCCGCCAGGCGGAGCTACCGCCCGGGGTCGTCAACCTCGTCACCGGTGACGGCGCAACCGGCGCGTACCTCGTCCAGAACGACGGTATCGACAAGCTCGCGTTCACGGGCTCGACCGAGGTCGGGAAGCTGATCATGCGCGAGCTGGCTGGACGCGAGGTGAAGCTGACGCTCGAGCTCGGCGGCAAGGCTGCGAACATCGTCTTCGACGACGCGGCGCTCGACCAGGCGGTCGAGGGGATCGTGAACGGCATCTACTTCAACCAGGGTCACGTGTGCTGCGCGGGCTCGCGGCTGCTCGTCCAGGAGTCCATCTACGAGCCGCTGCTCGAGAAGCTCAAGCTGCGCCTCGGGACGCTGCGCGTCGGCGACCCGCTCGACAAGAACACGGACGTCGGCGCGATCAACTCGAAAGCCCAGCTGGACCGGATCACTGAGCTCGTCGCGAGCGGGGAGGAGGAGGGCGCCGAGATCTTCCAGCCCGAGTGCCGGCTCCCCGACCGCGGCTACTGGTTCGTGCCGACGCTCTTCACGAACGTCGCGCAGAGCTACCGCATCGCGCAGGAGGAGATCTTCGGGCCCGTGCTGTCGGTGCTCACGTTCCGGACGCCCGAGGAGGCGGTCGAGAAGGCGAACAACACGCCGTACGGGCTCTCGGCCGGCGTGTGGACGGAGAAGGGCTCGCGGATCCTGTGGATGGTCGAGCGCCTGCGCGCGGGTGTCGTGTGGGCGAATACGTTCAACCGCTTCGACCCGACCTCGCCGTTCGGCGGCTACAAGGAGTCCGGCTTCGGGCGCGAGGGCGGCCGGCACGGTCTCGAGCCGTACCTGAGGTTCGACGAGTGACTCGCCTCGCGGTCAAGAAGACCTACAAGCTCTACGTCGGCGGGGCGTTCCCGCGCTCGGAGTCGGGGAGGACGTTCGAGGCGGAGGGGCACAACGTCGCGCGCGCCTCGCGCAAGGACGGGCGCGACGCAGTTCGCGCGGCGCGGGCGGCGTTCCCTGCGTGGTCCGGGATGACTGCGTACAACCGCGGCCAGGTGCTCTACCGGCTCGCCGAGATGATGGAGGCGCGCGCCCCCGACCTCGAGGCAGCGTGCTCGGGACGCAACGAGGTCGACGCCGCGATCGATCGCACCGTCTGGTACGCGGGGTGGACGGACAAGCTCGCGCAGGTGCTCGGCGGCTCGAATCCCGTCGCCGGCCCCTATTTCGACTTCACGGTCCCCGAGCCGACCGGCGTCGTCGCCGTTCTCGCGCCGGCCGAGCCGCCGTTGCTCGGGCTCGTCTCACGCCTGCTCCCCGCCCTCGCGGGCGGGAACGTCGTCGTCGCCGTCGCGTCGGAGAAACACCCGGTCGCCGCGGTCGAGCTCTCCGAGGCGCTGGCGACGTCGGACTTCCCCGCAGGCTCGGTGAACATCCTCACCGGCTTCGCCGACGAGCTGGCGCCCTGGCTCGCGGGCCACATGGACGTGAACGCGATCGACCTCACCGGCGTGAACGGCCCGACCGCCGAGCTCGAGCGCGCGGCGACCGAGAACGTGAAGCGCGTCGTCCGCTCGACCCCGGACGCGCAGAGCCCGTACGAGATCGAGGCGTTCCTCGAGTACAAGACCGTCTGGCACCCGATCGGGCTCTAGCTCCTGGTCGCGTACACCGCCTGACGGAGCGCTCCGTCGATCGGGACGAGTGCGAGAACCCAGACCACGAGGGGGCGCCCGGACGCGTAGTGCACGGAGATGTAGTCGCCGAGCATCCGGCCCGACGTCGTTCGAGGCATGTACGGCAGAGCAGAGCTGACCACCGAGAGTCGTCTCGTGGCGCCCCAGCGCGTCGGACTTCCCGAAGACTCGACGAGCTCGGTGTCGATGCCGCCAGGGCCCGAGCGCATGAACGCGATGGCGACGCGCCCGGTCGACGCGTCCGTGCCGATCGCGGGGAGGATGTCGTCGTGGCCGCGTGTCACGGCGGACGGTGCCGACCACGACGCGCCGTCCGGGGACGTCGCGACGAAGACGGCGTTGCGGCGGACGCTCGGCGACTCGCAGTCGTGCCACGTCGCCCAGACCCGCCCGGTCGCGTCGACGTCCGCGGAGGGAAGGGGGAACGCACGGAAGCCCTTGACTGCGCATCCGTTGTCGACGTCCGCGATGCGCACCGGCGGCGCCCACGTCGCTCCGCCGTCCGTCGAGCGCGAGGCGGCGATCCCGAAGCGGCCAGCCTCGAGGAGGTACACCGCGACGAGGTCGCCGTTGGGCCGGATCGCGGGAAACACGCCCACCGCGGGACGTGCGCCGGTGTTCGCGCCGAGCGACCACGTCTGGCCGCCGTCGTCCGACCACCTGACCGCGAGCATGTCCGCGTCGGCCGAGTGTGTGTAGGCGAGGTAGCAGCGGCCGAAGAAGGGCGACGCCGCGCTGTTGTCGCACGCGATCCAGTTCTTGTCGAAGGCGACTCCCTCCTCGCCGCCTGCACCGCTCTCCTCGGCCGCGTTGAGCGCAGCGCTCCAGACGAATCCGTCGGCCGAGCGGTTGACCGCGAGACGCGTGACACCGTTCCCGAGCGCGAGTGTCGAGATGAGCCAGGTGCCGTGCCGCGCGTCGAATGCGACGGCCGGGTCGCTCGCCCTCTCGTTGGGTCCCGGCGGCACGCTCGCCGCGGTCAGGCCGGGGAGGAAGCCGCTGCGCCACGTGGCCCCGTCGTTGGTCGACACCGAGAAGCCGATGTTCGTGGCGCCGCCCTCGAAGCGCCGTCCGACCTGGAAGGTCGCGACCGTGGTCCGCCCGAACGTGAAGCTGTCGGGCTCCACCTCGGACTCGTGCTGGCCGCCGTCGTTGCGATACGGGTCCTGCGAGAGCCGGCGGCCGACGAGCTCGCAGTCGCGCGCGACGACGTCGATGGCGTCGGCGTTGACGACGTCGGCCCCCCCTCCACACCGAACGGTGTCGCGGCTTCCGTCGTAGGACGCGAGCACGAGGTCTGCTCCTGGACCTCCGTCCATCGCGTCACGGCCTTGCCCGCCGTCGAGATAGTCCGCGCCGCCTCGCCCGAGGAGCGTGTCGCGGCCTCCGAGCCCGCGGATCGCGTCCGCGCGCGGCGTCCCGACGAGCCGGTCGTTGCCGGTCGTCCCGGTGATGGACCGCGCGCCGGCGGTCGCGGCGAGCGCGAGCACGGAGAGCGCAGCGAGGCTGACGGCGACGACGCGCATCGCCTGATTGGGACGCCTCCTGTCGCTCCCGGTTTGCACGTCGCCGACTACGATCCCCACTCGTGAGCAAGCTGAGCCAGGCGATCGCCGAGGGCGACGGCATCTCGTTCATCGTCGAGGTGAACGACGCGGCGAGCGCACGCGCGGCCGAGTCGCAGGGCGCCGACGGCCTGGCGGCGGTCGGTGGCGGGGTGAACGCGGTTCGTGTCACGTCCCAGCTTCCGCTCCTCCACCTGGGTCGCATGTTCGACGCGAGCGGCGCGGACGCGGAGGCCGTGGTGATCAAGCCCGAGCTCGCGATGTGGGACGAGGCGCATGCGCTCGGCCTCGAGTGCGTCGTGCGCATCGCCGAGTCGGAGGACATCGAGCGCGCGATGCGCTGGTTCGACCCCGAGGTGTTCCTGCTCACGGTGGGCGAGGAGACCGACGAGGATCCACTCGCCGTCCTGCTCGAGCTGCTGCACGACGTGCCCGCGGGGAAGCTCGCGATCGCCGAGCTCCGCGACGCGACGCCCGACGACGTCTCCCAGCTCGAGCGGTCGGGGATGGACGCCGTTCTCGTCTGGCACGCAGGTCTCGGGGAGCTCGTCCAGGCCGGCCCGCCGGACGTCTGAGCGGCGGGGATCGGCATGCGGATCGGGATCCTGACCGGCGGCGGAGACTGTCCCGGCCTCAACGCAGTCATCCGCGCGGTCGTCCGGCGTTCGACCGACCGCGGGCACGAGATGGTGGCGGTGCGTGACGGCTGGAAGGGCCTGACCGAAGGGACCTTCGCGCCGCTCGGACGCCGCGAGGTCTCGGGCATCCTGCCGCGCGGCGGGACGATTCTGGGCACGACTCGCACGAATCCCTACAAGGTCGACGGAGGCGTCGAGTCGGTGCTCCGCCATTTCGGCGAAGCGCAGCTCGACGCACTTGTCGCGATCGGAGGCGAGGACACGCTCGGCGTCGCCGGGCGACTTCACGGCGAGCATGCCTTCCCGGTCGTGGGAGTCCCGAAGACGATCGACAACGACCTGTCCGGCACGGACTACACGTTCGGGTTCGACACTGCGGTCACGATCGCGACCGAGGCTATCGATCGGCTCCACACGACCGCCGAGTCCCACAACCGGGTGATGGTCGTCGAGGTCATGGGCAGGCACACGGGGTGGATCGCGGTCATGAGCGGGATCGCGGGGGGTGCGGACGTCATCCTCATTCCCGAGCAGCCGATCACCGTCGAGGACGCGTGCGCAGGCCTCGTGAAGCGCCACGACGGCGGCAAGGACTTCTCGATCGTCGTCGTGAGCGAGGGCTACGAGCTCACGTATGCGTCGGGCGAGCACCGACTGGTCGCGGAGGAGGCTCGCGCCACCGACCAGTTCGGCCACGTCGTCCTCGGGGGAGTCGGGGACGCGCTCGCCCGGGAGATCGAGGAGCGAACGGGGTTCGAGACGCGAGTGACCGTGCTCGGGCACGTCCAGCGCGGGGGCACGCCCACGCCGCGCGATCGCGTGCTCGCGACCCGCTTCGGGCTCCGGGCGGCCGATCTCGTCCACGAGCGTCGCTTCGGTCGCATGGCTGCCCTCCAAGGCGACGCCATTGGCGACGTGTCCCTCGACGAGGCGACGCGTGAGCTGAAGACCGTGCCGCCCGAGTGGTACGAGGTCGCGCGCGCCTTCTTCGGATAGCGATCGGAGGCTGAGGCCCGGGCTACGATCACGGCGGGCCGGAGTGGCGGAACTGGCAGACGCGCGGGACTCAAAATCCCGTGTCCTCAGGGACGTGTGGGTTCGACCCCCACCTCCGGCATGGCCTCCTTGACACGTATCGACAAAGTTCGATACATTCATGCTCGTCGATACGACAGAGAGGTGGGGCCCCCTTGACCGCGACGCTCGAACCGATCGACTGCTGTGCACCACTCGGTGCAGAGGCGATGTCGGACGACGAGGCTGAGGCGACGGCAGACCTGTTCAAGGCTCTTGCCGACCCGGCCCGCGTCCGAATCGTGAACCTGCTCGCGAGGAGCGACGCCGAGCCGGTGTGCATCTGCCACCTGATCGAGCCGCTCGGGCTCTCGCAGCCCACCGTCTCGCATCACATGAAGCGACTCCTCGACGCAGGGCTCGTCGAGCGCGAGCAGCGGGGCAAGTGGGCGTACTTCGCGCTCAAGAGCGACGCGGTCGAGAAGCTCGCGCTCGTCGCGGACCTGAAAGCAGTGTGCTGCTGATGGCGACGACTGCGGACGAGCTGCGCGAGGAGGTCAGGAGTCGGTACGCGGAGTCCGCGCGGGCCGTGCTCGAGGGCTCGGGCGGCTGCGGTTGCGGGAGCGGCTCGTGTTGCGAGGGTGACGGCGCCCACGAGAAATTCGGCGACGCGCTCTACGACGCCGAGCAGCGTGGCGAGCTCCCGGACGCGGCCGTACTCGCGTCCCTCGGCTGTGGCAACCCGACCGCGGTCGCCGAGCTCCGCGTCGGTGAGACGGTGCTCGACCTCGGCTCGGGAGGGGGCATCGACGTGATTCTCTCGGCCAAGCGCGTGGGGCCGACAGGAGTCGCATACGGGCTGGACATGACAGACGAGATGCTCTCGCTCGCACAGAGGAACGCGCGCGAGGCGGGCATCTCGAACGCCCACTTCCTCAAGGGCGTGATCGAGCAGCTCCCGCTACCGGCGGAGTCGATCGACGTCGTGATCTCGAACTGCGTCATCAACCTCTCGGTCGACAAGCCAGCGGTGCTCTCGGAGATCGGGCGCGTCCTGAAGCCGGGCGGCCGCGTCGGGATCAGCGACATCGTTGCCGAGGACGAGCTGACGCCCGCGGATCGGGCCCAGCGCGGGAGCTATGTCGGCTGTATCGCCGGTGCGCTGTCGAAGAGCGAGTACGAGGCAGGGCTCGAGGCGGCCGGGTTCGAGGAGATCAGCGTCGAGTTCACGCACGAGGTCGCGCAGGGCATGCATGGCGCCATCGTCAAGGCGGTGAAGACCCACGAGCCCGCGAGGGAGGGGCTCCCGATCGTTCTGCCCGCGGAGCACGCGGGCTGTTGCTGACGAGGCAGAGGAGGAACCGATGAGCCAGATGCTCGATCCGATAACCCAAAACCACGTCCGGAAAGCAGCCGCGTCGCTCGCAGACGAGTTCGCGGGCATCTTCTCGCAGGAGACGATCGAGCGATACATCGCGGAATCGGTCGACCTGCTCGGCGGCAGCAAGCTGAACGTCTTCGTCCCCGTGCTCGCCCACCGCTTCGCGCGCGAGCGCCTGAAGGCACTTGCCCAGACGGAGGGGCTCATCGTGAAGGAAATGCCTGAGGTTCTCTTCGTATGCGTCCACAACGCGGGCCGCAGCCAGATGGCTGCCGGCCTCGTGAAGATGCGCTCCGAGGGGCGCATCCACGTCCGCTCGGCCGGCAGCGATCCCGGCGAGGAGATCAATCCCGCCGTCGTCATGGCGATGCAGGAGGTCGGGGTCGACATGAGCGAGGAGTTCCCGAAGCCACTGACCGACGAGGTCGTGCGAGCGGCAGACGTCGTCATCACGATGGGCTGCGGCGACGCCTGCCCCATCTACCCCGGCAAGCGGTACGAGGACTGGACGCTCGACGATCCGGCGGACCAGGATCTCGACACCGTCCGGCGGATCCGCGACGAGATCGACGGTCGGGTGCAACTGCTGATCGATCAGTTGCTTGCCTAGGCCGTCGCTCGCGCGTCGCTGCCTCGCGGAGGGGCTCGCGACCTTCGCGCTCGTCTTCGCGGGCTGCGGCGCGATCGTCCTGAACTCGGAACGCGGGGACTCGCTCGGGGCTACCGGGATCGCCGCCGCATTCGGTCTCGTGATCATGGCGATGATCTACGCGACGGGGCACCTCTCGGGCGCGCACATGAACCCGGCCGTGAGCGTCGCCTTCGGCGCGAGCCGGCACTTCCCCTGGCGGGAGGCAGGCGTGTACGTCCCGTCGCAGCTGGCCGGAGCCGTCGCTGGAGCCGCGCTCCTACGTGTCGTCTGGCACGGGACACCCGCGGACCTCGGCGCGACCGTGCCGAGCGTCGGCTCGGGCTCGGCGCTCGTCTACGAGGCGGTCATGACGGGGTTCCTGATGTTCGTGATCATGGCGGTGGCGACAGACACTCGTGCGCTCGGCGCCGGCGCGGCGATCGCGATCGGCGGCACGGTCGCGCTCGACTCGCTGTTCGGCGGCGGCGTCACCGGCGCGTCGATGAATCCTGCCCGCTCGTTCGGGCCGGCGCTCGTCGCGAACGAGTGGCAGCAGTTCTGGATCTATGTCGTCGGACCGGCGCTCGGCGCACTCGCCGCGGCCTGGGCATACGAGGTGGTACGGGGGCCGGAAGCTCGGAGGACGAAGGCGCCCGAACGGTCCGGGTAGGTCGCGCCGACGCCGATCATCGAGCAGGGTCCGCCAGAGCGGATCTTGAACGGCTCTCGCGCCAAGACGGCCCGCTCCGTCGATGCCGCCATCTGAACGTTGCCGCAACCTTTGCTGGTGCTACGTTGCGCCCCGCCGGGGGCCGTGCGCGCGAGTGTCGTAGAGAGAGGAGATCGTGACAAGAGGGAAGGCGGCCGTCGTACTCGCCACGGGTGCGGTCGTTGCGGCGCTCGTGCTCGGGGTGACGTCCTGTGCGGGAGCGGACTCTGACCCGTCCGCGGCTACTGCCGTTGAAACCACCCCGGCGGTCTGTACGAGCTCGTCGCGAGCGAGTTGGCAGAAGCTCGCGAACGAGATCCAGGCGCCCGTGTACTGCCCGACGTGGCTGCCGCAGCCGCTGGACGGCCGCTTCAACGGCACCTTCAACGGGCAGACGGTCGACCCGGATCGGTCGTACCTCATCAAGTTCCTCTGGTTCGACTCCGGGCTGCCCGGTGGGGTCAACGAAGTGCATGTGATCTTTCGCGGGTATCCCGGCAATCCCCGGATACCGCGTTGCGACAATTCGACCCTCGTCGGCGGGAAGACCGTCCATCGACTGAGCCCTTGCTTCTCCGACCCCAACGGGACGAAGCGCTTCGGCTCGAAGGTGGCGACGCTCTACACCTCGAACCAGGGCGCCGACCAGTGGCACCTCGTGTACGCCTGGCACCATCGGGGATCGCTCTACTCCCTGTCCGAGCACGTCGTTGCGCCGTACACGTACAAGCAGGTTCTCGCCAATCTCGATCGGATGATGCGCACGCTCGTGCGAATCGCGCCGAACCGCGGACCTCAATCCTGAGGTGAGGCTGACAAGAAGGCAGGTCGTCGGCGGGGCCGCGGCGTCGGCGCTTGCCGCCGCAGGTATCTACGAGCTCGCGGACCGGCTCGGTAACGCTCCGCCGCGCATCGCAACCCAGCCGCTCCCATCCGAGCAACACGTTCTCGACGGCATTCGCGTGGTGACCGACAACGACGTCGAGGTGCTCGTGCCTCCGCTCCACCACCAGGTGGTCACCGCGACGCTGCGAGTCGACGAGACCCCTGTCGCACAGCGCGAAGCCAGCGATCATCTCGAGCAGGCTCTCGGTGCTCTCGACGAGCAGTTCGAGGAGACGCCCGCCGGACTTGGCGTCACCGTCGCCTGGGGTCTGCCGTACTTCGACCGCTACGTACCGGGCCAGGCCGTCAGGCACGTTCCTGTCGACCGGCGGGCGTCAGCGACACGAGGGCACGAGGTCCGCGTGCTCGAGGACGCAGTCCGGTTCCCGAGCGATCCCGACTCGACAGTGCTCGAGTCGAATGATGTCGCAGTCCTCTTCCGCAGCGACTCGCTCGACCACATCGCGGCGGGCGCGAAAGCGATCTTCGACGACCTGGGCGGTCTCTTCGACGTGACGAGCATCCGCAAGGGGTTCGTCGGAGGCGGCTTCGACGGTGGCCCTGGCCTGCCCAAGCAGATGGCGCTGGCGGCGCGCATCGACGGGGCCGAACTCATCCCGGATGGGTCCGAGCTGTTCCTCGGATTCACGTCGACGCAGAAGGCCGGGCTCGGCCCGTCGAAAATTGCCAACGTCGAGACGCTCGGCTACGCCGACATGGGGCCGTCGGACTACTTCGCGCACGGTACCCACATGCACCTCTCACATCTCTTCGAAGACCTGGCCGCGTGGTACCTGATCTTCGACTTTCAGGAACGCGTGGACACCACGTTCCATCCGAGACTCGACGTCCCCCGCTACACCCAGACCGTGCCGCAAGGGCCCGACGAGGTGCAGACGAGCGCAGACGTCGGACGCGACTACGCCCGCTACCGGCAGATCGGGCACTCGGGCTCCGTCCAGCCGGCGTCGCGGCTCGAGCGAGACATGACGGGACCGGACGGCACGGTCTATCCGAAGGGCACCGCCGTTCCGCAACGTGCGGACTTCAACACCCTCGACAACCCCTTCTTCTGGACAGCTGACGAAGGCCGAGATGCATATTCGGAGACGCCCTCTGCCGGGCTCCATTTCGTGGTCTTCAACCCGACGAGCGACGACTTCCGTCGAACACGACTGGCGATGGACGGCGTCATGCCCAACGGGACGAGCCTCGAGTTCGGGACCGGGAGCAGTGGCCGCGGGTTCAACTCGATCCTCAGGACGACGCATCGTCAGAACTTCCTCGTTCCGCCGCGCGTGCACCGCTCGTTCCCGCTCTCCGAGCTCGCCGGCTGAGCCAGTCGCGAGTCCGGGGGTTGAACCCGGCGCGGCGAGGGGGGATACTTGCGACCTTGTCGTGCGCAGGCACACGCGCGATGCCTGCTCCCGACACCGTCGATCTCTCGTTAGAGGAGGACTTGCGTGAGGAACAGGATCCTGATTGGCGGCGCCATCGCAGCGGTCGCCATGCTCGCCGCAGGGGCCGTCGCTATTGCGGGGCCAAATTCGAGTAGCACCGCATCGGCGCTGCCGTCGACATGCGGGCCGTTGTTCTACAAGGGTTCGGGGACGCCGCAGTTCATCGTCGTCTCGGATCTGCCGCTCCAGGGCGCAGGCCGTGCCCAGAACCTACTCATGGGGCAGGCGATCCGGTACACGCTCGAGAAGCAGTACAAGTTCAAGGCCGGCAAGTACACGGTCGGCTACCAGGAGTGCGACGACTCGACCGCGCAGGCAGGGCGCTACGACCCGGCGGTCTGCTCGTCGAACGCTCGGGGCTATGCCTCCGAGAAGAAGGTCATCGGCGTGCTCGGGACGTTCAACTCGGGCTGCTCGAAGCTCATCGTTCCGATCCTGAACCGTGCTCCGGGTGGCAGCGTGGCGATGGTCTCGTCGGCGAATACCGCCGTCGGCCTGACGCACTACGCACCGTGGAACGACCCCGGTGAGCCGAACATCTACTACCCGACCAAGAAGCGGAACTACGTCCGGGTGGCGGCCTCCGACGACTTCCAGGGGCCGGCGATGGCGGACTTCTTCGTTCAAGAGACGAAGAAGAAGACCGTCTACATCCTCCAGGACAACACGACGTTCGGAAAGGGCGTGGCGCAGGGGTTCCAGTCTCGCGCGAACAAGCTCGGCCTGAAGGTGCTCGCCTTCGAGGCCTGGAGCGAGAAGGCGACGGATTACACGGCGATCGCCCAGAAGATCAAGGACTCGGGCGCGCAGTCCGTGTACCTCGGCGGTCTCGTCTGCGACAACGGCGTGAAGCTGCTGAAGGACCTCCGCTCCGTGCTGGGTCCGAACGATCCCATCGGCGGCCCCGACGGTTGGACTCCGGAGTCGGCGACGCTTGCGGCAGGCTCGGCGGCGCAGGGCTTCTACATCACGTACGCCGGACAGCCGCTCGGGACGCTCGGTCCGAAGGGCAAGGCGTTCATCGCCGGCCTGCGGGCGTACGCGAAGGTCAAGGGCCAGATGCCGCCCTACCCCGTGTACCAGGGGCAGTCCGCTCAGGTCCTGTTCGACGCGATCGCGCGCTCGAACGGCACGCGGAGCTCCGTGAGCGACCAGCTGTTCAAGACGAACGTGAAGAACGGCATCATGGGCACGTTCCACTTCGACAAGTTCGGCGACATCTCGCCGACCAAGTACATCACCATCGAAGTCCTCAAGGGCAACGCCGGCGTCTATGCGGGCGTCGTCATCACGAAGGTGAAGCCTAACTGGCGACCGACCTGTAGCGGGTGGGGAAGGGCCTGCCGGCCCTTCCCCACCCGCGCAGAAGGCCGTGATGTCGACCCAGGCACACGCGGAACCGATCCGGGCCCGGCGGCGGCGACGGCCGGTGTCGGAACTCGTCGTCTCCGCCATCGGGCTCACCCTCGTGGCGCTGGTCGTCCTGTGGCTCGGCATCAACCTCGTGAAGGACTGGAGCACGTTCCTCCAGCTCTCTTTCTCGGGTCTCACGCGCGGGTCGATGTACGCGCTCGTCGCTCTCGGCTACACGCTCGTCTACGGGATCCTCGAGCTGATCAACTTCGCCCACGGGGATGTCTTCATGATCGGGGGGATGATCACGGCGACCGTCGTGATCAACATCTTCGATCTCGGCTCGAACCCATCGTTGTCCACGCTCGTGCCGGTGATCCTCATCTCGCTGGCAGTTGCGATGATCGGCTGCGGGCTCCTCAACACGACGATCGAGCGGGTCGCATACAAACCGTTACGAGGCGCGCCCAGACTCGTACCGTTGATAACCGCGGTCGGGGTGGCGTTCATCTTCGAGAACATCGCGTTCGTCTGGAAGGGGCCGAGGCCCGTCTCGCTCCCGCCGAACACGCTCCCGAACGACGCGGTCTTCACGCTCGGGTCGTGTCCCAAGTGCGCGGTGTACAGGTGGGATCAGTTCTTCGTCATCCTCGTGACGATTCCCGTCCTCCTCGGGCTCGTGTGGCTCGTGCGCTACACGAGGCGAGGGAAGGCGATGCGCGCGACGGCGCAGGATAGGGATGCCGCGGCGATGATGGGGATCGACGTCAACCGAACGATCTCGTTCACGTTCCTCGTCGCCGGTGCGCTCGCCGGGGCCGCAGGCGTCATCTTCACGCTCTACGGGACGACGATCCAGTTCAACACGGGCTTCACGCTCGGCCTCATCGCCTTCACCGCAGCCGTGCTGGGCGGAATCGGGAACCTTCCCGGTGCCGTGCTCGGCGGTCTCCTGATCGGGTTCATCCAGGACTACAACGAAGGCCTCTCATGGCACGCGCCGGGCTCCGCCTGGACGAACTCCATCGTCTTCGGGATCCTCATCCTCATCCTCGTCTTTCGTCCGCAGGGACTCCTCGGCGAACAGACGCCCGAGGGCGGCTGATGGTCGGCCAGCGACACGGCGGACGCCTCTACAACGGCGTCTTCCGCCTCCTCGAGGCGATCGGCGTGAAGAACGCACGCACGCGGTGGGAGAGCCAGTCCCCATTCCTCCAGCGCGCGATCCCGCCGCTCGTGATCGCGGCGCTCGTGATCCTCGTGATGCTGCCGTTGCGCGCTCCGGACCCAGCGGCGATCGTCCTGCTCGCGATCGTGTACGCGCTCTACATCATGCCGCGACGTTGGCGGAGGTGGGCCCTGCCCGCGACCGTGCTCGCCATCGCGGTCGCGTACCCGTTCCTCATTCAGCAGTCGAACTACCAGCGCTTCCTGTTCGAGGTTCCGATCTTCAACAGCTTTCCGAGCATCGACACGATGGCGGTCATGGCCATCTTCGCGATGATGGCCGTGGGTCTGAACATGGTCGTCGGCTACGCCGGCCTCCTCGACCTCGGCTACGTCGCGTTCTACGCGCTCGGGGCGTACACGGCCGCCTGGCTCGCCTCGCCGCACGCGTCGCAGTTCAACATCAACGGCAAGCCGATCGACGTCAACATCGGAGGCATCGGCGTCACGCCGGGCCTAGGCGGCATCCACATCTCGATCTGGGTCGTCCTCCTGGCCGCGGCGATCGTCACCGCGATCGGCGGCATCCTCATCGGCCTGCCGACGTTGCGGCTCCGCGGCGACTACCTCGCGATCGTCACCCTCGGGTTCGGCGAGATCGTCGCCGAGGTTGCGCGGAACGGCGACAGCGAGACGCTCGGCTTCAATCTGACGGGTGGGCCGCCCGGCATCAACCCTATCGACCCACCGGGGTTCGGATCCTGGCTCGCGGATCATCTCGGCCTCCCCGCCAACTATCTCGAGAAGTCCGGCCAGTACGTGAACTTCGTGAGCCTCTTCTACTGGTCGGCGATCGTGCTCCTCCTCATCACGATCTTCTGCAGCGTGCGGATGCGCGACTCGAGAATCGGCCGCGCCTGGATCGCCATTCGCGAGGACGAGGTCGCCGCCGCGGCGATGGGGATCCCGCTCATGCGAACCAAGACCTGGGCCTACGCCTCGGGAGCGTTCTTCGGCGGCGTCGCGGGCGCCTGGTTCGGCTCCTTCAAACAAGGCGTGTTCCCTGACGACTTCTACTTCGGAATCTCGATCTTCATCCTCTCCATGGTGATCCTCGGCGGAATGGGAAATGTCTGGGGTGTCGTCGCGGGCGCTTGTTTCCTCACGTACCTGAACCAGGAGGGGCTCGCGAACATCTCGGCGTGGTTCAACGACAAGGTGCTCCCGTGCGATGCGACGGGGCAGGATCCCGCGAAGGTCATCAGCAGTGGATGCGTCAACGCGCCGCTCGTCGCGACCGGGATCTACGGCGCCATCATCGTGCTGGTGATGCTGTTCAGACCTGCGGGTCTCATTCCCGAGCGTCGGCGCCAGTTCGAGTTCGAGACCGGCGTCCACGACGAGCCGCTCATGGATGTGCGACATGCGCCCGAGGAGTAGGCGAGCATGACCGAACTGCTCCTCGAGACGATCGCGCTGCGCAAGGAGTTCGGCGGCCTCGTCGCGGTCGACGACGTCGACTTCACCATCCCGCTCGGGGCGATCGTGAGCCTGATCGGGCCGAACGGAGCGGGGAAGACGACCTTCTTCAACATGATCACCGGCGTCTACAAGCCGACGGACGGGCGCGTGGTCTTCGACGGCGAGGACATCGGTGGGAAGCCTCCGCACGCAGCGACGCAGCGGGGCATCGGCCGGACGTTCCAGAACATCCGGCTCTTCGAGCAGATGACGTCCGTCGAAAACGTTCTCGTCGGCATGCACTGCCGCCTCAAGGGGCGAATCGTCCCGAGCATCTTCGGATTCCCGGGCGTTCGCCGCGAGGAGCGAGCCGCCAGAGAACGAGCTCGCGAGCTTCTCGCGTACTGCGATCTGGCCGGCCACGAGGAGGAATACGCGCGCAACCTCTCGTACGGCGACCAGCGACGTCTCGAGGTCGCGCGCGCGCTCGCGACCCAACCCAAGCTTCTTCTCCTCGACGAGCCGACGGCAGGAATGAACCCGCAGGAGACGCTCGAATTCGTCGACTTCATCTTCAAGTTGCGCACGGACGAGAAGCTGACGATCCTCCTCATCGAGCACGACATGAAGCTCGTCATGGGTGTGTCAGACCGCGTCACCGTGCTCGAATACGGCGCGAAGATCGCCGAGGGCGAGGCTCGGGAGGTCCAGTCGAACCCACGCGTCATCGAGGCTTATCTCGGTAGGGCGGCGGTGTCGTGAGCGAGACTGGAGGGAACGCGACCGTCCTCAAGCTCGACGGCGTCGAGACGTACTACGGGACGATCCGAGCACTCAAGGGTGTCTCGCTGGAGGTTCGGTCCGGCGAGATCGTGACGCTCCTCGGGGCGAATGGCGCGGGCAAGACGACGACGCTGCGTTCCATCAACGGCCTCAATCACCCGCGGCGGGGGACGATCACATTCGCGGGAAGCGACATCACGACGCGGCCGGCCCACCACATCGTCAAGATGGGCATCTCGCAGTCCCCCGAGGGTCGCAAGCTCTTCCCGCGGATGACCGTCGCCGAGAATCTCGAGATGGGTGCGTTCCAGCGGTCCGACCGAGGCGAGATCAAGGAGGACACAGAGCGCGTCTTCGTGCTCTTCCCGCGGCTCGCGGAGCGGCGGACGCAGAAGGCAGGAACGCTGTCGGGCGGCGAGCAGCAGATGTGCGCGATCGGCCGCGCGATGATGGCCCGTCCGAAACTGCTCATGCTCGACGAGCCGTCGATGGGCCTCGCTCCGATATTCGTCGAGCGCATCTTCGAGACGATCGTGGAGATCAACCAGCAGGGAACTCCGATCCTTCTCGTCGAGCAAAACGCGCTCATGGCGCTCGAGGTTGCCAATCGCGGATACGTTCTCGAGACGGGCAGCGTCGTCCTCGACGGCTCGGCCGCCGACCTCAAGACGAACGAGCAGGTTCGAAAGACGTACCTCGGAGAGAGCTAGCCCGCACGAGCAGTGGCGCGTAGGGCGGCGCGAGCAGGACGCCGACGCGGGCACGGCCGCCGGCAAGGCCGTGCGCCATCTCGAGCGCGCTCGCGATCGAGTGGCTCGGCACGAGTCCGAGCGCACGCGCGGCGACCGAGTCGCGACTCTCGGCGACGATGACGGCGCCGAGCCGTGCCAGGGCGGGCTGGCAGCCCGCCCAGTCGGCATAGGGGAGGCTCGGATGGCACGCGCGTCCGGCGCGATACGCCTCGAGCGCTCGGGCATCGGCGCTCAGCTCCCGCTCCGAGCTCCAGACGTCGGTGCCGCTCGCGAGTGCGTCGAAGAGGCGGCGGTAAGGCCCTTGCGTTCCGTGTGCGAAGTTGCGCGTGAGCGAGTGGACGACGATCAGCGTGCCGCCGTCCCTGACCGGGAACGCGTCGCGCCACAGGCGGAGCGCAAGCCCGAGCGAGATCGCCGCCGACGTGATCGGGTTGAGCAGCTCGCGCGGGACGTATGGCGAGATCCAGGGGATGCCGACGACGAGCACGTCGAGCGGTTCCGCGAGCGGGACGCCGCGGAGCTCGACCGTGCGCAGGAGCGACTCGGCGTGAGCGACGGAGGGTGTCCCCGCGTACGCGCCCGTTGCGGCGATCGTGCGCTGCAGGTCGCGCAGGATCCCGCGTCGCACGGAGGCGGGAAGCGCGGAGTAGATCCGCCTGAACGGAGAGCGCGCGACGTGCTCGAACGAATGCGGTTCGTGCGGGTAGTCGCGGAAACGGCCGGTCAGTCGCGGGTGGTCGAGGACGAGCGAGACGCCGACGAGCGGCACGCGGGCGGCAACCGCCCGCTCGACGGCGAGCGCGAGCCGCCATGCAGGCGTTGCCGCCGCCTGCAGCAACGAGTCGGCCGCCGCCGACTTCCGGATCGTCTCGGCATCACACGCCGACAGCAGCGCCGCAGGCCCGCCCTGGAGCACGGTCTCCGCTGAGGACACGACCACGATCAGGTCGGTGTCGACGATCGCCGGCTCGATCGCGACCCGCGTTCCGTCTCCGAGATCGAGCGGGACGAGCACCGGATCGGCCGCGTCGTGCACGAGCACACGACCGCGGTACTCGCGGGCCTGCGGAGGCGGCAGCAACCGCTCGAGGTCGCGACGCGGGAGCTTTCGCGCGAGCCCGCCTGCCACGAGGATGGTCTGCCGGTCGCCTGCGATGCCGAGAGCCGAGAGCTCGCCGAGCACGGTCGCAAGTGCCTGTGGCCGAGGATCGAGCTGTGCTCCCGGGATCGGGAGCGACGGGGGCTCGACGACGACGGTGACGCGGCCGCCTCTGGGAACGATGTCCGCGAGAGGGCGCCCGTCGAGCGGGAAGCGCAGCGCGTCGCGGACGGCCGCTGCAACATCGACGACGTGGGTCGGAGGAGGTGGTGGAGCGAGGACGACGTCGCCGTCTGCGAGCGGGACGTGGACGATGCGCGAGCCGGACAGGAGCGGAACACGGCGCACGTTGCCATCCAAGCAGGCCCGGCACCCGTCGAGCTTCGAGCCCCGCGAGCGGCGCGGGGCCCGAACTAGAGTCCAGGCGTGGCCCCGAAGACGCTCACGGGTGAGGAACTCGTCCTCGACGACGGGCCCGTGCGCGACGCCGAGCTCTTCCTCGTCGACGGCAACAACCTCGCGTACCGCGCGTTCTTCGCACTCCCGGAGGAGCTGCAGACGACGGACGGCCAGCCGACGAACGCGCTGCTCGGTTTCACGAACATGCTGTTCAAGCTCCTCTCCGACTACCGCCCGCGCGGCGTCGCGGTCGCCTGGGACACGAAGCCGGTCCACCGGAAGGAGATCGACGCCGAGTACAAGGCCGACCGACGCTCGATGCCGGATCTGCTCCGCGAGCAGTTCCCGCACTTCCGCCCGATCGTCGAGGCGTTCGGCTACCAGAACCTCGAGTTCGAGGGCTGGGAGGCGGACGACGTGATCGCGACGCTCGCGACGCAGGCCGACGCTGCCGGGGTGAGGACGTGCGTCGTGTCGACCGACCGCGATGCGTTCCAGCTCGTGTCCGAGAACATCTGCCTGATGATGACCCCGCGCGGCGTCGCTGACGTGCAGGTGTACACCCCCGACCGGGTCGAGGCGCGGTACGGAATCCGGCCCGACCAGATTCCGGACTTCATCGGATTGAAGGGGGACACGAGCGACAACATCCCCGGCATCCCCGGCATCGGAGACAAGACCGCGGGGCAGCTCGTCGCGCAGTACGGGTCGCTCGAGGACGTCGTCGAGCACGCCGCGGAGCTGTCGCCGGCCCGCTCGAAGGCGATCGCGGAGAACGCGGAACAGGCCGCCGCGTCCAAGCTGCTCGCGACCATGCGGCGCGACCTCGACCTCGGCGTCGATCCCGCGACCCTCGTGTTGCAGCCCCCCGATCGCTCGGAGCTGAAGGAGATCTTCCGTCGGTTCGAGTTCCGCGGGCTGCTCTCCCGCATCGACACCCTCGACGAGGCGCTCCCGGCGGCGGAGCGCCCCCCGGCCGCAGCCACCGAGCAGGTGCCGTGGCGGGAGGGCGAGTTGGGCGGTGTGCGCGGCCGCGTCGGCGTCGCGGCCGACGGCGAGCGGATCGCCATCGCGACCGAGGCGGGCGAGGTGATCGTGGCGTCGCCACCGGCAAGTGACACGTTGTCACGAGGCTCGAACACGGCTTCGACCGCGTGGGGGGCGACAAGTTACAAGTTGTTGCAGGGGACGGAGCTCGAGGTGGTCGCGCACGACGCGAAGCAGCTCCGGCTCGGCGAGCCTGCCGCGGACGACACGCTGATCGCGGCCTACCTCGTCGACCCGGGCCGCGCCGAGTACGACCTCGACGATCTCATGGCGGAGTACGGGGTCGAGCTCGAGCCCGATCCTCCGGCGGAGGAGGAGACGGCCGCCCTCGTCAGGCATGCGGAGGCGGCGAGACGGCTCGCCCCGCAGCTCGTCGCGAAGGTGACCGAGCGAGGCTCCGACCGGCTCTACCGCGACGTCGAGCTGCCGCTCACGGTGGTGCTGGGCGCGATGGAGGACGCAGGGGTTCGCATCGACACGTATCGCATGGGCGAGATCACCGCACGGCTGAACGACCGCGTGGAGGAGCTCGAAGCCCGCGCGTACGACCTCGCCGGCGAGGAGTTCGTCCTCGGCTCGCCCCAGCAGCTCGGCCGCATCCTGTTCGAGAAGCTCCAGCTGACGCCCGGCCGCAAGGGCAAGACGGGGTACTCGACGGACGGCAAGGTGCTCCGCGCGATCCGTGGCGACCACGAGATCGTCCCGGTGGTCGAGGAGTGGCGCGAGCTCACGAAGCTCGTGAACACGTATCTCGGTCCGTTGCCGACGCTCATCGGCGAGGACGGGCGACTGCACACCACCATCAACCAGACCGTGGCCGCGACCGGGCGCCTGTCGACGTCGAGCCCGAACCTGCAGGCGATCCCGATCCGCACCGAGCTCGGTCGCGAGATCCGCTCCGCATTCGTCGCGGAGCCTGGCCACCGGCTGCTCTCCGCCGACTACTCGCAGATCGAGCTGCGGATACTTGCGCACGTCTCGGGCGAGCCGAAGCTGCGCGAGGCGTTCGCCCGCGGCGAGGACATCCACACGGCAACGGCCGCGGAGGTGCTCGGCAAGGATCCGGCGACCCTCACGAAGGACGAGCGGAACGTCGCGAAGATGATCAACTTCGGGATCGTCTACGGCATCTCCGCGTTCGGCCTCTCCGAGAACCTCGACATCCCGAAGGAGCAGGCGCAGGCGTACATCGACGCATACCTCGCCCGCTTCCCGCATGTGCAGGAGTTCATCGCGAGGACCATCGTCCAGGCCGGCGAGGACGGGTATGCCACGAGCCTGCTCGGACGCCGTCGGCCCGTCCCCGAGCTGCGTGCGATGAACCGGCAGACGCGCGGCTTCGGCGAGCGCGTCGCGGTGAACTTCGTGATGCAGGGCTCGAACGCGGACATCATCAAGGTCGCGATGGTGGCGATCCACGATCGTCTGCGGGCGGAGGGGAGAGGGGCGCGGCTCGTCCTCCAGGTGCACGACGAGCTTCTCCTCGACGTTCCGGAGACCGAGGTCTCGAAGGTGCGCGAGCTCGTTCGCGAGGAGATGGTCGCGGCCTATCCGCTCGATCCCGCGCTCGCCGTCGACATCGGCGTCGGCGACGACTGGGCCGAGGCCAAGTCCTGAGGAGGCATGCGGCTGCGAAGCAGGCGCCTTTAGGGGGTCTTCCGCGGTCAGAGGATCCGCATTCGCGGATCCTCTGACCTGCGGCAAACATGGGCCGAGGCGAAGAGCTAGACCTCCAGCGTCTCGCCGTCGTCCGGGACGAGTACGTTCGGAAGCGCCGCCCGCAGCGCCGCCCGCGTCAGGTGACAGTGGTTGAGCGCCTCCATGTGCACGGCGACGACCGTCGGCACGCGCGCGGAGACCTCGCGCACGTCGTCGATGCCCATGACGATGAGACCGCCCTCGACGAACTCGGCGCCGCCGGCGTTGACGACGGCGACGCGGGGCCGGTGTCGCTCGATCGTCGCCGCGACCTCCTCGTACCAGACGGTGTCGCCCGCGAGGTAGAGGTCGTCGAGCACGAATCCGCTCACCGGGGCGAGCATCTCGGCCATCCGGCCCGAGCCGTGACGGGCGGGAGTCCTCGTGATTCGCACGCCGTCCCACTCGAAGGAGTCCTCGATCGGCCGCGCGTCGAGCCCGAGGTCGCGAAGCGCTTGCTCGTCCTCGGGCTGGCAGAAGACGGGAACGTCGCGCGGGAGGAGCTCCTCTGCACGCGAGTCCAGGTGGTCGCGGTGGCGGTGCGTGACGACGACGGCGTCGAGATCGCGGACGACCTCCTCGGCTGGGAACGGCAGCGGGACGGTCGGGTTCGGGACCTGGCTGGCGGTGCCCTCGATCGGCGGCCGCGCACCGGCGTCGTCGAGCATCGGGTCGACCAGGATCCGTCTCCCCGCGAGGGAGAGGATCACGGTCGCGCTGCGGACGAGTGTGAGCTGCACGGGCCGGTTTTCTACCTCACGCGACCCGATCGACGCTCGATCTGATTTGCGCTGCATCCGGCTATACTCCGCGATCCGATGGCGAACGACATCGCCGAAAAGCCTGCTGCCGCAGAGGAAGGTGTCTGGACGACGGGCCCGGACGGGGAGCTTATCCCCGACTACGACGCTGCCTTCCCGGAGATAAACGAGGGCGAGGTCGTCCACGGGACGGTCGTCCGCGTCGACAAGGACGAGGTCCTCGTCGACATCGGCTACAAGTCGGAGGGCGTCATCCCGGTCGCCGAGCTGACCATCCGCCGGTCCGTCAACCCCGCCGACGAGGTATCGGTGGGCGAGGAGATCGACGCGCTCGTGCTGACGAAGGAGGACGCGGAGGGGCGCCTCATCCTCTCGAAGAAGCGTGCCCGCTTCGAGCTCGCGTGGAAGCGCATCGAGGCCGCCGCGGAGTCGGGCGAGCCCGTCACGGGCAAGGTCATCGAGGTCGTCAAGGGCGGGCTCATCCTCGACCTCGGCGTGCGCGGCTTCCTTCCCGCCTCGCTCGTCGACATCCGGCGCGTCCAGGACCTCGACGAGTTTCTCGGCAAGGAGCTCCGCTGCAAGGTCATCGAGTTGAACCGCTCGCGGAACAACGTCGTCCTCTCGCGTCGCGCCGTCCTCGAGGACGAGCGCAAGGAGATGCGCCAGGCGATTCTCGATCGCCTGAGCCCGGGCGACGTCATCGAGGGGCAGATCTCGAACATCGTCGACTTCGGCGCGTTCGTCGACCTCGATGGGATGGACGGGCTGATTCACATCTCGGAGCTCTCGTGGAGCCACGTCAACCACCCGTCCGAGGTGCTCGACATCGGCCAGACCGTCAAGGTGAAGGTGCTCGACATCGATCGCGACCGGCAGCGAATCTCGCTCGGCCTGAAGCAGACGCAGACCGATCCGTGGCAGCAGGTGCTCGACTCGTACCGCGAGGACGACGTCGTGGAGGGCCGCGTGGCGAAGGTCGTCACCTTCGGCGCCTTCGTCGAGATCCTTCCGGGGGTCGAAGGCCTCGTCCACATCTCCGAGCTGGCAGCGCATCACGTCGAGAACCCGCGCGAGGTCGTCTCGCAGGGCGATGCGGTCAACGTCCGCATCCTCGAGATCGACGGCGAGCGCCGTCGTCTCTCGCTCTCGCTGAAGCGGGTGGAGGAGGGTGACGTGCCCGTGCCGCGCGCCGACGGCGCCGAGTCCGTGCACACGACGCCCGACCTGAGGCTCTCCGAGGAGGCGTTCCCGACCGCGACCGTGGTCGAGGTCGAGGAGGTCGAGGAGGTCGACGAGGGCGAGGAGGGCGCGGAAGCTGAAGCGGAAGCAGCCGGTGAGATCGTCGCCGAGGTCGAGCTCGAGGAAGCGGAAGCGGAAGACGAGATCGTCGCGGAGGTCGAGCTCGCGGAGGCGGAAGCGGAAGCGGCCGAGGAGATCGTCGCGGAGGTCGAGCTCGAGGAGGCGGAGGCGGACGCCGTCGCCGAGGACGCGGAGGAACAGGCCGACGAGGCCGACTCCGAGCAGTCCGACTCCGACTAGCGTTTGCCACGCCCGCTCGCGGTCGCGATCACCGGAGGGATCGGCGCCGGCAAGTCGACGGCGCTCGAGTGCTTCCGCCGCCACGGTGCCGCCACGGTCTCGAGCGACGAGATAGTCCATCACCTGTTGGCCACCGACCCCGAGGTCTCGAGCGCGCTCGTCGAGCGGCTTGGCGAGGACATCCTCGGCGAGGACGGCGCGCCCGATCGCGAGCGGATCGCGTTCCGCGTGTTCAAGGATCGCGAGGCGCTCGACTTCCTCGAGGGGTTGTTGCACCCGCTCGTCTCGCGCGAGTACATGAGCTGGCGGGAGCAGCTGGCGGCGCTCCCGAACCCTCCGGCGGTGTGCGTGACCGAGGTTCCGCTTCTGTACGAGGTCGGCGCGGACTCGCGGTTCGACAAGGTGGTCCTGATCACGGCGCCGACGAAGCTCCGAGAGGCTCGGCGTGGGGGGTGGAGCGACGATCGCGAGGCACGGCTCATCCCCGACCGCGAGAAGGCGAAGCGCGCCGACTTCACGTACGCGAACACGGGAACCCCGGACGAGCTGGACGCCTGGGTGGCAGGGGTGATGGCTACCCTGACTTCGGCCTGACGCCGTCGTGTTCGTGCGGTACCTCGTCGCTCTCTCGGTTGCCCTGCTCGCCTTTGCGGGCGTCGCGGCGTGGGTCGTCGACGCGCAGCCGGACTGGTACCTCCGCACGCGCTACCCGCTCGAGTACGAGCAGGTCGTGCGCGCCCATGCGCGCAACTACGACCTCGACCCGACGCTCCTCGCAGCGGTGATCTACGCCGAGAGCCGCTTCGATCCCAACGTCGTCTCCGATGCCGGCGCGGTCGGGCTCATGCAGCTGCTCCCGGAGACGGCGAAAGGCATCGCCGTGCGTACGGGCGGGACGCGGTTCGTCGTCGCCGATCTCCGCGACCCGGAGATCAACGTGCGCTATGGGTCCTGGTACCTCGACCATCTTCGCGACCGCTACGGCGGAGACATGACACTCGCGCTCGCCGCCTACCACGCGGGACAGGGGAACGTGGATCGGTGGCTCGCGGACGGAAGCGGCATCGTCTTCCCCGAGACGCAGGCGTACGTCGACGAGGTCGCGCGGGTCAGGCAGGTGTACGCGCAGGCGTACGGGCGCGATCTGGGCCGATAGCGTCACGCAGCAGCTGCAGGACGAGCTCCGTGCTCGGGAGCTCCTCGCCACCGGCGCGCATGAGTGCGAGGCCGTTGAGCACGAGGTTCACGAAGATCCCGATCTCCTTGGGGGCGAGGTCGTCGCGGAAGTCGCCGTCTGCCTGGGCCTGCTCGATGCGCTCGCGGTTTGCCGGTGCGACCTGCTTCTGCCGCGACTCGATCCGCCCGCGGAAGTCCCGGTCGTTGCGCACGCGGCGAAACAGCTCGAGGTAGACCGATAGCCACGCCGGGTCGAGCTCCACGACCTCGCGGACGACGGCCTCCAAGCCCTCGTTGACCCAGATTTCGGACATGCGGGCGCTGTCACGTACGGCAAGCTCGATGAAGAGGTCCTCCTTCGACGGGAAGTAGTTGAAGATCGCGCCGCGCGAGAGGCCGATCGCGTTCTCGAGCTTCGCGACCGTGGCTCCCTCGTAGCCGTTCTCTGCGAAGCAGCGGCGCGCACCCTCGAGGATCTGCTCGCGGCGCGCAGCCTTCCTTTCGTCCGAGATCTTCGGCATCGGCCGCTCATACTTTACAAAACCGTACGGACGTTTTATTATCTCCCGGCCATGGTCGACTCGGCAGCGACGGGTGTGAAGAAGACCGCTGTCTCGGCGCTCGTCGCTGCCGAGACCATCTCCGTCCTCGGCACGCGCATGACGTATCTCGCCCTGCCGTGGTTCGTGCTCGTCACGACGGGATCGCCGGGGAAGATGAGTCTCGTCCTCGCGGCCGAGATCCTGCCCATGGCGGTCCTCGGCATCCCGAGCGGCGCGGTCGTGCAGCGGCTCGGCTCGCGAACGACGATGCTCGTCTCCGACCTCGCCCGGGCCCCGATTCTCGCGTCGATCCCTCTGTTGAACTCGGCCGGCGTGTTGAGCTTCGAGCTGCTGCTCGGAATCGTCGCTCTCCTCGGCTGCTTCATGCCGCCGTACTTCGCGTCGCAGCGAACGATTCTCCCAGAGCTCGTCGGGGAGGACGAGCGGCGAATGTCGCAGGCGAACAGCTCGATCGAGGGTGGTAGCGCACTCGCCGCGATGCTGGGCCCCGCCCTCGCTGGCGCGCTCATCCCGTTCGTCGGAGCGCCGAACGTGCTGTACGTCGACGCTGCGACCTACCTCGTCGCCTTTCTGCTCGTGTTCGTCTTCGTGCCGCGGCGACAGGCCATTGCAGCTGCGGTGCAGCACGGCATGCTGGCGGGGCTGCGGTTCCTCGCACGGGATCGGCTGCTCGCGCCGATGGCGGCCGTCGTCGTCGGGTTCGGATTCCTCGGCGCCGGCATGTCCGCGGGGCTCCCCGTCTACGCGTACGACACGTTCGACGGCAGCTCATGGATCGCCGGCCTCTTCTACTCCGCGCTCGGCGCGGGCGCGGTCGTCGGGAGCGTGCTGGCGGTCTTCGCGGTGAAGAGGATCCCTCCGCTCAAGCTTGCTGCCTTCGGGATCCTCGCCTTCTCGATCCCCCTCTGGGTGCTGCCCTTCCTCCCACCGTGGCCCGTGGTGTTCGTGGCGCTCTTCGCCGCGATGCTGTTCACGCCGCTCGTGAACGGCCCGACGCTCGGCGTTCTGACGGCTCGTACGCCCGACGAGCTCCGGCCGAAGGTCATGACGGTTGTCATCACCGCGAACACCGTCGCGGCGCCGCTCGGATTCATCGTTGCCGGTCAGGTTCTCGAGCGCTGGGGTGTCGTCCCGCTCTTCACCGCCGTCGTGCTCGGTATCACCTGGATGGCGATCGCCTTCGCCGCGATCACGTGGCGGTATTCGGACAGCGAGCCGGTGCCCGAGCTCGCCACGACGTAGAACGACCGCCGGCGCGGGGACGGAATCCGCGCCGGCGGTCGTCGACCCTCCCCCTACTTGAGGCAGATCGCCTGGACGACGCCTGCGGCGGAGCCGGTCCCGGTCCCCTCGACGAGGTAGATCGACCAGCCCGATCCGTCCGACGTCGGTCCCGTATCGATGGAGAACGCCGTCCCGGCAGGGTTCGCGTAGCCACCCGCGATCGCCTTCTGGCCCGAATCGCACGTTGCGGTGAAGGATCCTTGACCGTCTGCCGCGAGCTGAAGGGCGTGGACTTGACGGAAACAAGACCCGCCGCAGTGCTCGCTGGACGTGCGCCGGGGGGCGATTCCTTGAGCGCGACCGTGATCGCCGCGCCTCCGAGTTGCGCGGCCGTGATGCCATTCAACTTCTTGGCGTTGTCGGCGACGAGCGCTCGCTTGGCGAGCGGAACCGCCGCGGTCACCACCGCGCCGGCGGTTCCACCTAGCGCGACGAACAACGCGATCATTGCGACGACGAGCGCTGCGCTCGGTCGCTTCCTCCAGACGTTCATCGGACCTCCCTTTCCGTGTGAGCCCTCCTGGGCTGTGCCTTTCCGGGGCTGACGATGCGAGACGTCGCTCAAGGAACGCTCAAGGCGCCGACGCACGATGGTTCGCGCCGGCGCCCTTTGGCGCTCGCCCCGTCAGGACTGGAGCGTCGCCGTGTAGTTCCTCGCGCCGCTCGAGCAGATGTACCGGGCGCCCTGGTCCGTGAAGTCTGCTGTGCCCGTGACGGTCCCGGTCACCGTCGTGCCGTCGACCTTCCCGGTCACCGAGTCCGTGAACGTCGCCGGCAGGTTGTCGACCGTTCCCGTTCCGGTGCCCGAGACCGAGAACGTCCCGTCGGCGGCGATCGGGAACCGGCTCGTGCCCCAGTCGAGCGTTCCGTAGATGTAGACGTCGTTGTTGCAGTCCTCGCGCAGGTAGTTCGAACGGAACCCGGTGACGTACCGATCCGAGGTGATCTCGAAGAACACGAAGTTGCCGTCGAGCAGCCCCTTGTACGACCCCGGCGTCACCGGTGTGGACGGTGGCGGAGGCGGGCTGCTAGGAGGCGGCTGTGTGGTTGGCGGCTGCGTCGTCGGAACGCCCTTCACGACCTCGCAGTCCTTCGAAATGGTGTCGCTCGCGTCCCCGCGAGCGGTGTCCTTGCCCGCGCCGCACGACAGCCGGTCCGCTCCGGGGCCGCCGACGAGCAGGTCGTTTCCGGCGCCGCCGACGAGAACGTCGTTTCCTCCGCCCCCGTACAGCTTGTCGTTGCCTGCCTTTCCGTTGAGCTTGTCTGCCTTCGCACCTCCGCGAAGGTTGTCGTTGCCGGCGGTGCCGTTGATCGTGGCGGCCCCGACGGTCGCGGTCGCGACGAGAAGCGCGACGCACGCCAGCGAGGTGATGATCGCCCAACGTCTCTTCACGTCCATGTTCGAACCTCTCTTCCTGCGCCCGCCCTCCGGGTCGGCGCATCGTTGTGCCGGACTCTCGGATGTGCCGCTCAAAGAGCGCTCAAGGACAGCCCTCGTCACCTGAGCACGATCCTTGCGCAGCTGACCGGCGCCTTGTTCCCGGCGCGATCGACGGCCCGGACGCAGTGCCGGTATGTGCCCTGCGCGCCAACTGGAACCTTCCACGCGACCGCCACCGTCCTCATGTGGGAGGTGGACGAGAACCACACCTCCTTCGGTCGCGCGACGACCTTGCCGCGCAGCTTGATCTCCTCGACCAGCGCGACCTCGCCCGAATCGTCCGAGACGCGGGACAGGAGCCTGGCCGTGCGGCCCCTACGCGCTGTGCTCGCAAGTGCGGTCGCTACCGGAGCGACGACGTCCGGTGGCTTCGGCAGCTGCAGCTCGCCCGCGCCGTAGACGCTGTCGACGCCGGGAGCACCGAGGTCACGCGCGCTGCGCATGAGCAGATCCTTGATCTGATCGGGCCCGAACGTCGGATACGCCTGCTTGACGAGCGCGGCCGCGCCTGCAACCTCGGGTGAGGACGCGGACGTACCCGCGAATCCCGACGGGCAACCCTCGAAGCCCCCGTACGTCGCGCTCGACACGCTGTCGTGGCCCACGATCTCGGGCTTCATGCGTCCGTCGATCGTTGGGCCCTGCGAGCTGTACGGCTCGAGCGAGCGCGACTGCCAGCACAGCGCCCCGACCGCGAGCGCCGCGGGTGACGACGCGGGCGTCGCGATGCTGCCGGCCGCCACCTCGTACTGGAGCGGCGGGCTCCAGCTGACGAGGTCGAGGCGGGGCGACGAGACGACGTGGTAGCCGATGATCGCCCAGAAGACGACGAGATCCTGCCCGCTGGCCTGGTGCAGGCACGTCGCCTCGAACGGCGACTGGCCGGCTCCCTGCTCGTCGTCCGAGATCGCGAGCAGCCTGTTGGCGCCGGAGAGGACGAGCGCGAGGTCGAAGTCGGAGGACGCCGAGGGCCATTCGTCCCACTTGAGGAAGCCGCAGATGTCGGAGTCGTTCGGCCACACGAACGAGTTGCCGACGTCGCCGTTCGGGTCCCACTCGTGAACCGGCGGGCCTGCCGCGACGTACGTCCCGGACCAGTGCGTCTCCGCCTCGTTGCCGGCGGAGTTGACCCACAGGATGCCGTTCGCCCGGGCGTCTGCGACGACCGCGCCGATGGGCCCGCTGCCGTCGTCGCGGTACGGGCCTTCCCAACCCATCGAGTGGTTGATGACGGAGACGCCCTGAGCCTTCGCGTAGGCCTCCGCCGCGGCGAGATCGACCTCCGTGCCGACGCAGACGAGGTACAGCTGCGCGTCGGGCGCCAGCTCGTGGACGATCTCTGCGACCGCGGTCCCGTGATCGGTCTCGGTTCCGAATTCGCCTTCGCAGAGGTCCTGCGTGACGACGTTCGCCGGAAGGTCTCCGGAGGCCTGGCGCTCCGCAAGGCCGCCGAAGCCGCCGTCGATGACGGCCACCTTGACGCCCTTCCCGGTAATCCCCTTCGTGTGCCATGCGGACGCGAGCGACGCGGCAACCTCCTCGCCGCTCACCGCGTGCTCGATGTGTGTGTACGGAGCGCGCACGCGCGAGATCGACGGGCGTCCCTCGAGCGCGTTCACGTCCATCGGATCGACGAGCGCCTGGACGAGGTCCCCGGCGGTCCGTTCGACGCGACCGCCCGCGGCGAGCACAGCTGCCTGGGCGCGCGCGGGCCGGCTTGCCTCGATCACGACCCGCACCTTCCCGTCGATGAGGGTCGGCGCGGGGCCTACCGACTGCTTGCCGTGGGGAATCCTGCTCGACGGCATCACGTCGATCGTGCGCACGCGCTGGCCACGAGCATGGGCTCCGGTCAAGAACGGGCGAGCCTGCGAGCGACGCCCTGATGACGCCGGAGCGGACGCCACGGCGAGCAGCGCGAGAGCGGCCACGCCGGCGAAGGCGCCGCTCGAGAGAGTCCTTCGTAGACCGAGCATCAGGGCCTCCTTCGTGATTGACGAAGGCACCGTCTTCGACGGCTCTCAAGAACAGCTCAAGGATTTCGGCCGCGCGTCAACGGTCCACGAACTGGATCGCCGCGCGGCTCGAGAGGATCAGGTGCCCGCCGTCGTACCAGCGGCCGTTGAAATCGTGCCAGCCGACCGGAAGCCCGGCTGGAAACTCGGCGATGTTCGTCTTCCGCACCGGAAGACCCGATTCCGTGTGCACGTCGGTGAGCATCGAGACGGGCTCCCCGTCCACGTCGAGCTCGAACCGCGTCGTCTCCTCGTCGAAGGCCGATCCACCCTCCGGATCGGCCGCGAACCCGTAGCCCACCCAGAACGGCATGTCCGCGGGGTACATCGTCGGTGTCGCTCCGCCCGGGAAGATCCCGATTCTCCCCTCCCTGTCTCCCATTCCGTTCGCCGGCGAGACGGTGACGACGAGGGCAGCCATGAGAACCTCCTGGGTCGTGGATTTCGCATGGTCACAGGGTGCGTGCGACCTCTCAAGAACGGCTCAAAGCGGGATGGAAATCCGCTTCGAGGCGTGAGAAAGTGCGATCGCACACAAGATCGAGGGGATGACTGCATGGACGGAGCGAGCGGGGCAGGCACCCCAGAGCTCGAGGTACGACTCCTCGGCCCCATCGAGGCGGAGCGGGAGGGGGCGCACGTGGCCCTCGGCGGCGCGAAGCCGCGAGCGCTGCTCGCCGTGCTCGCCCTCGACGCCGGCCGCGTCGTCTCCGTCGACCGCCTGGTCGAGGCGCTCTGGCCCGGCGAGCCGCCCGAAACGGCGGCGCACGCGATCCAGGTCTACGTCTCGCAGCTCCGCAAGGCGCTCGGGCCCGTCCTCGCGGCTCGCCCGCCGGGCTACGAGCTCGAGCTCGCCCCCGAGCGCGTGGACGTTCATCGCTTCGCCCGCCTCGCGCAGGAGGGGAGGGCGGCGCGCGAGGGAGGTGACCCCGCTGCGGCCGAGGGCGTTCTCCGCGAGGCGCTCGCGCTCTGGCGCGGGCCTGCGCTCGCGGACTTCCTCTACGAGCCGTTCGCCCAGACCGAGATCGCCCGGCTGGAGGAGCTGCGCACGGTCGCGCTCGAGGAGCGGATCGAGGCCGATCTCGCTCTCGGCCGGCACGCCGAGCTCGTCGCTGAGCTCGAGGCACTCGTCCAGGCGCAGGCACTCCGAGAGCGGCCGCGGGCGCAGCTGATGCTGGCGCTCTACCGCTCGGGCCGTCAGGCCGACGCGCTCGCCGCCTACCGAACCGCGCGGGAGACGCTCGTCGAGGAGCTCGGCATCGACCCCGGTCCCGAGCTCCGCGAGCTCGAGGCCGCGATCCTCCGCCAGGACGAGTCGCTCCTCCTCGAGGAGGCTCCGCTCGCCAAGCCGGCCATGCAGTTCCGCCGGCTCGTCACGATCCTCTTCGTCGACGTCGTCGAGTCGATGGCGCTTGCGGAGGCGCTCGATCCCGAGGCGCTCGGACGCGTCTTGCAGAGGTACTTCGAGACGGTGTCGGCCGCACTCGTACGACACGGCGGGACGGTGGAGAAGTACGCGGGCGACGCTGTCATGGCGGCCTTCGGCATCCCCATCTCCCACGAGGACGATGCGCTGCGTGCCGCGCGAGCCGCCCTCGACATCCGCGTCGGGATCGCCGCGCTCAACGAGCAGCTCGCGCAGCAGCACGACGTCGCGCTGGAGATCAGGATCGGCATCGAGACCGGCGAGGTCGTGGCGACTCCGACCGACGCGCGCCAGCGGCTCGTGACGGGCGAGGCGGTCGGGATCGCTGCGAAGCTCGAGGCAGCCGCAGGTGCGGACGAGATCGTCGTCGGCGACCTCGCCGGCCGGCTGATCGACCACGTCGCGGCGCTGGATCCGCTGGGTGAGATCGCGATCAAGGGCAAGCGTGAGCCCGTGCACGCGTATCGGTTGCTCGAGCTGAGCCCGGCCGCGCCCGCGTTCGAGCACCGCCAGGACGCACGGCTCGTCGGCCGCAAGCGCGAGCTCGCGGCGCTTCGGCGGGCCTTGAAGCGCTCGGCCGACGGCTCCGAGGTGCGCGTCGCGGTCGTCGTCGGCTCGCCCGGAGTCGGCAAGTCACGGCTCGCCGCCGAGCTGACCGGGCGTGCGAAGGGACACGACCGCACTCTGGGGCCGTTGCCTCTCCTACGGCGAGGGCATCACCTACTGGCCGCTGCGCGAGGCGCTCGAGCGGGCGGACGAGAGCGACGAGCGCACGGCCGTCCTCGCCGCGCTCGACGCGGAGACTCCGCCGCCGGCGCCCGAGATCGCCTGGCTCTTCCGCCAGTTCTGCGAGGCGACGGCGCGTGCACAGCCACTCATCCTCGTCTTCGACGACCTTCACTGGGCGGAGCCGACCTTCCTCGAGCTCGTCGAGCACCTCGCGGACAAGGGGACGGGCCCGATCTCGGTCGTCTGCCTCGCGCGCGAGGAGCTCCTCGAAGACCGGCCGTCGTTCCTCGAAGAGCATGCCAACGCCAGTCGAGTCGTGCTGGACGCGCTCACGGCCGACGAGACCGATGCGCTGCTGGACGGGCTCGGCGGAACCGTTCTCGAGTCCGATCAGCGCGCGCGCATCGTCGAGACGGCCGAGGGCAACCCGCTCTTCCTCGAGCAGCTCCTCGCGCTCGCGCTGGAAGGCGGTCTCGTCGAGCGTGCGCTGCCGGAGACGATCCAGGCGCTCCTCGCAGCCCGCCTCGACCGGCTCGGCCCAGGCGAGCGCGCGGTGCTCGAGCGCGGGGCGGTTGTCGGGAAGGAGTTCACCGCCGGAGACGTCGTCGCGCTGCTGGATCCGGACGCCGCGCCGACCGCCGATACGCATCTGCAGACGCTCGCCGGCCGCGGCTTCGTGCGACCGCGCGGCGACGGCGCGTTCGGTTTCCGGCACGTCCTCGTGCAGGAGGCGGTCTACCGCTCGGCGCCGAAGCGGCTGCGGGCGGAGCTCCACGAGCGCTACGCCGACCGGCTCGACACGGATTCGCCGGATCTCCCCGACCTCGACGAGTTCGTCGGCTACCACCTCGAGCAGGCGTACCGGCTGCGGACGGAGCTCGGCGAGTCCGACCGGCGAACGCGACGGTTGGCCGAGGACGGGGGCGTGCGGCTTGGCGAGGCCGGGGTTCGGGCCATCAAGCGTGGCGACATGCCTGCGACGGTAAGCCTGCTCGACCGTGCGATCTCGTTGCTTCCGACCGGAGCGACGAAGCGCGTCATGAGCTCATGTGCGAGCTCGGAATCGCGCAGCACTCCGTGGGAGACACAACGGAGGCGCCAATGGACCTTCGAGTCCGCGATCGACGAAGCAGAAAGCGCGGGACAGCGGCGCATCGAGCTTCGGGCGCGTTTCGAGGCGGCGTATGCGCGCCTTATCTGCGCATCCTGAGGGTGCCGCGGAGGAGCTGCTCGACAATCGCCGACGAGGCGATCCCAGTCTTCGAGGCCGTTGACGACGCGCGTTCACTGGCTCGCGCATGGTTGCTCATCGGGTACGTGCGGGGCGGGATCCGCGGGAACCATGCCGCGTGGGAGGAGGCCGAGGAACGCGCCCTCGCGTACTACCGACGCACTGCGTTTCCGACCGCGACCTGCCTTCAACAGATCGCGGCGGCCATCTACTGGGGGCCGACTCCGGTACCTGAGGGCATCTCGAAATGTACGGAGCTGTGCGTCCGACGAGGCGGATCGGCTTCTTCGGGCGGGCGTCCGTCCTCCCGTTTCTCGGTGGTCTTCACGCGCAGCTCGGGGAGTTCGTGACAGCGCGGGAGCTCGTCGACGAGGCGGAGTACGAGCTCACCGAGCTCGGCGCGCTCGCGACCGTCGCGGTCTTCTGCGGAACGGTGCGCGCCGACGTCGAGCTCCTTGCTGGTGATCTCGATGCAGCCGAAGCGACCCTGCGCGAGCAATGCGAGTACTTCGAGCGCACGCATCATCGAGCTGCACCTCGCCGTGAGGGCGGCCAAGCTTGCGGAGATCATGTACAGGCAGGGGCGCGTCGACGACGCCGCGCACTGGGCAACGTCGTCGCGGGCGAACGCGGCGAGCGACGACCAGAGCGCGCAGCTCATCCTGGGGCCCGTCGAGGCGAAGCTTCTCGCGCGGAACGGCTCGCTGTCGGATGCGCGCGCGACGCTGCGGAGGAGACCGTGCCGACTCGCCGACAGCACCGACGGGCTGAACCAGATCGCGGCCACGAGGCTTGCCTTGGCCGAGGTGCTGCGCGTCGGCAGGGCTCGACGGCGAGGCAGACGGTGCGATCGAAGAGGCGATCGAACTCTTCGAGCGCAAGGGAAACGTCGTGGCAGCGTCCAACGCTCGCGAGTTGCTGCTCGAACTCCGGCCACTTAGAAGTGCAGCCGCATGACGAGCACAAGGCCCGCCGATGACGGGCCTCTGCGTCGGCGTTGTCGAGCCGCCTCAGTGACCGGTCGGGCCGTCCGTCGGCGTACGCGACGAGCGGAGCCGCGAGCGCGAGCAGACCGACTGCGAGCACGACGAGCGTGCGATGCAGTGAAGTGACCTGGCGCATGGTTCCCTCCTCTCGGGATTCGTGTGTGCGCCGGTCACGCTCGATCCGACCCCTAACCGCGCAACCACAAGCGGCTAACGAGTCACTAATCGCTGTGCAATTCCGACGCTCGATTTCCATGCGTCGGATGCTCTAATTTCGGCAGCTATTTCACCTCGGAATAAATCTGATTTCTCGTCGGAGAAATCACGAACTTGCCGAGCTGGGGAGTAGGGAAATTCCCTACGCGGCGTCCGGGCTCAGCCGGAACGCGAAGCGCTTGCTCAGCACGAAGGAGAGCGGCACGAGCAGGGTGAGCGCGAGTGCCTGCGCGGGTCTCGGGTCGAGGCCGAGGCCCTCGACGAACCCGGCGAGCAGGACGACCGTGAGCCCTGCGACGATCGCGCCGACGACGACGTAGCGCGCGTACGCGTCGAGAAAGCCGTCGTGAGAGAGCCCGAAGGTGAAGTAGCGGTTGCCCACGTACATCGCCGCGTTCGAGAAGAGGTAGGCGAGGACGGACGCGGCGAGGTACCACGTGCCGAGTCCGAAGAGCACGGAGAAGCGCCCGACGTTCAGGGCGAAGCCGCCGATGCCGACGGCGAGGAACTTCGCGGGTTGTCCGAGCCGAGCGACCATCAGGCCACCGAGGGCCTCAGTGCGGGGACGGGCTCGGCCTGCGAGGCGTGGCGCAGCGTCCGGTCGAGCAGCGTCACGACGCGAACGAGCCCGGGGCGGAGGCACGGCTTCACGTGGAGAGCGCCGGCGTCACGGTCAGGCGGACGTCGCGGCCCGCTTCAGCGAGCGCAAGTGACTCCTCGACCGGGAAGAACGGATCGTCCGGTGACGAGGCGATCTCGATCGGAGCCGAGACGGCGCCGATCCGCGAGAGCGGCGAGAGCTCCTCGACGAGCGCACTCGTCTCGGGTGCGAGCGCTGCGTAGAGGTCGTCGAACCGTGCCGGATCGGTGTTCGCGAGGAGCGCGAAGAACCGCGGGATCGTCGGGTGCCGACGCAGCGAGCGAGCGTGTCGCCGCGCGCGCGAGGAGCGGCGCCGTGGCGAACGGCCGATCTCCGTAGGGGCCGGTCGTTGCGAGCTCGAGGATGTTGCGGAGGCTCGCGAACGGCGCGATCGATGCGACCGCGGTCACGCGATCTGCGAGTGCGCGGATCGGCGGCGGCGAGGATCGCGAGCCCGGCTCCGGTCGAGGCGCCGATGAGCGCGACGCGCGGACCCGACGCGCGCGCGACACCGACGAGGGCGTCGATCGTCGCGGGCGTCACCTCGCCCATGCGCACGCGCGGGAGCTCCGGCGCGACCGCGACGAAGCCGGCGCCCGCAAGCGCGCTCGAGGAAGCGTCCGACCGCGGGCTGGTCGATGCCGCGTGGCGTCGCCGCGTTGGCGTACACGACGACCGGCCCGGAGCGCCTCGGGCGCGCGACGAGCACGTCGACTCCGGCGATCCGCTCGCGCTCGCACGCGCTACGTCGCCGCCGAACGTCGAGGCGAGGACGGAGAGCGCGCGGATCACGCGGCTGCCTCCAGCTCGATCGTCGAGCGCAGCCAGCGGTACCAGTCGCTCTGGAAGAGCTCGCCTGGGTCGTGCTCGAGCTTCGCGTCGAGGAACGCGGGCAGTTGCGGGTACGCGGTGAGGAGCTGCCGCCGCGTCGCCCAGCGGTGGTAGGTGAGGTAGAAGCTCCCGCCGCGCTCGAGCGCGAGGTCGATCAGCCGGCGGAAGGCGGCCGCGGCGCGCTCGATCCCCGCAGGCGTGTGCTCGACGTGGAGGTTCAGCACGATGCACGCCCACGGCTCGCGTGCCCACGCGAGGACGCTCTCGTCGTCGCGCTCGATGAGGCGGACGGTGCCGTAGACGACGTCCGCCTCGAGCGCGCGCAGGTCGCGCGCGGCCGCTGCGAGGAAGTCTGCGAGGAGCGGCCGCGGGACGTAGAGCTCGGTGATCATCTCGCTCGACCCGTCCCAGTGGTAGCCGGGGAGGTACGTCGCGAGCTGGTGCCGGTCGGAGAGGTAGATCTGGCCCGACGTCCGCAGGTAGTGCGCCGCGTAGACCTCGTACGCGCGCGACTTGTCCGAATGGGCGAGGTGAAGGAGGCGGCTCCAGTCCTCGGGCGAGAGCTTCGTGTCGGCGCCGAGCGGCGTGTCGTCGGGGACGGGCCGGTAGCAGGAGCAGATCCCGTGCTGGAGGAAGCCGGGCGACGCGGGATCGATCTCGAACTGGAAGTCGCCATAGAGGTAGCCGCTCGTCGATCCGCTGCGCGAAGAGCTCCTCGAGCTCCGTCGCGTGCGCGAGTCGCACGACGCGCTCGAGCTTGCGGCGGCGATCGAGCCGGAGCGTCGCGGAGTAGACGACGCCGAAGAGGCCGTAGCCGCCGCAGACGAGGCGGAAGAGGTCGGCGTTCTCGTCGCGCGAGCACGGCGCGCGACGCCGTCCGGCCCCGACGACGACGAGGCTCTCGAGGTCGGCGATGAACGGGCGATACGCCAGCCCGCGGCCGTGGACGTTCGCGGAGACCGCGCCGCCGATGCAGAGGTCGTCGGCGCCGGTCTGCTTCTGGCGGATCGCCCAGCGGCGTGCCCGCGAGCGCGTCGACGAGCGCCGGCCACTGGATGCCGGCCTCGACCTCGACGAGACCGTCCTCCTCGTCGATCGAGAGAACACGTCGAAAGCGGCCGCGTGTCGAGCACGACGCCGCCTGTCGCAGAACTGCTGCCCGCCCATCGCGTGGCGGCCGCCGGCAATCGAGACTGGACGGCGCGCGGAGCGGGCGCGAGCGAGTGCCGTGCCGATCGACTCGAGCGAGTCGACCGGCACGACTGCGTCGACTTCGGTCTCGTTGAGCCGCGAGTGGACGTCGTTGACGACGATCCGCTCATCGAATCCTGAGGTCGAAGGGGACGAACGTGAAGAACGCGAGCCACGCGCCCGTGAGGGCGGCGGCGAACACGACGACGAGCGCGATCTCGAGGGCGCGACGAGCGATGTCCTGCTTGGTGCGGGCGGTCGCCGGAGGCGCCGCCGACTGCGATATGTGAGCTGAGATTCGTCATGCCCCGACGGTAGGAGCGGGGCTGCCCGCGGTAACCGGGCGCGCTTTGGACTCGTCTCGGGGTTTTCCCTGGTCTCGAGGCCGGGGCGCGCCCCGTGGACTCAGCGGCGCGACCGTGTGACGATGCGCGCATGACGAGGATGCGCTGGCTCCAGGTCGCGCTTGCCCTTGCGGGAGCTGCGCTCGGCGTTCTCGCCTACCGCATCCAGATCGACAATCTGCCGAACACGACGATGCTCCGCTCGTGCGGCTCGGTGGCTGCCGCATGGTCGTTCCTCGTCGCCGGTCTCGTCGCGTGGATGCGCCGACCGAAGAACCGGCTCGGCCCGCTGATGGTCGCGACGTGCTTCGCGCTCCTCGCGCGCCAGTTCCGGTACAGCCACGACGAGCTGGCGTTCCCCGCGTTCTTCGTGCTCGGCGAGCTCGGCTACGCGCTCTTCACGCACGTGACCTTCGCGTATCCGTACGGCCGCGTGCTCGGACCGGCTCGAGCGAGCGTTTCTCTGGGTCGCGTACGTCGTCGCGATCGCGTTTCCCGCTCGCGATCCTGCTGTTCTACGGAGGAACGGAGCGGCTCCGCTACCTCGATCCGTTCCCGCGCGAGAACCTGCTGCTGGTCTCCGACAGCGCACGAGTCGTCGACTTCCTGCAGGACGCGTTCGGCGTCGTCGCCTACGGCGTGCTCGGAACGATCTTCGTCGTCCTTGTCCTCCGGAAGTTCGTGCGCGCGTCGCCGCGTGCGCGCCGCGTCTATCTGCCGCTCCTCGTCGCCGCCCTCGCCGCCGCGCTCTGGGCCGTGCTCAACGGCATCCTCACGTTCGCGACGGCACCGCCCGAGATCGTCCACGACCTCTTCTGGTGGCAGATCGTCGTCCCTCATCGCACTTCCGCTCGCGATGCTCTGGGGGCTTCTGCGCGCGCGGCTCGCCCGCGTGCACGTGGGCGAGCTCGTCGTCCATCTCGAGGAGACACCCGTGGACGGTCTCCGCGACGAGCTCGCGGTCGCGCTCGAGGATCCGACGCTCGAGCTCGGGCTCTGGCTCCCCGAACGCGGCATCTACGTCGATGCCGCCGGGCGGTGAGCTCGCCGGTGCCCGAGGACGGCCCGGAGCGGGCAGTCACGCTGATCGAGCACGAGGGCGAGCCGCTCGCCGTCCTCGTCCACGATCCGACGCTGCGCGAGGAACCGAAGCTCGTCGAGGCCGTCGCTGCCGCGGCCCGGCTCGCGCTCGTCAACGCTCGCCTGCACGCCGAGGTGCGCGCGCAGCTCGAGACGGTGCAGGAGTCGCGGGCGCGAATCGTCACCGCCGCGGACGAGGAGCGCCGACGGATCGAGCGCGATCTGCACGACGGCGCGCAGCAGCGGCTCGTCGCGCTCGCGCTCGAGCTGCGCAGCGCGCAGCGGCAGCTCGGGGGAACGCGGCGACCCCGAGCTCGAGCGGCCTGCTCGTCATCGACCGCGGACGAGCTCCAGGTCGCGGTCGAGGAGCTACGCGAGCTCGCGCAGGGCATCCACCCGGGGATCCTCACGCAGGGCGGGCTCGCCCACGCGCTCGAGGCCGCTGGCAGCGCGGGCGCCGCTCCCCGTGACGGTGGACGCGACGGCGGAGCGGTTCGCGCCCGAGGTCGAGGCGACCGCGTACTTCGTCGCCTGCGAGGCGCTCACGAACGTCGTGAAGCACGCCGGCGCGTCGAAGGCGTCGATCGGCGCGAGGCGGGACAACGGCCACGCTCGTGATCGAGGTCGCGGACGACGGTGTCGGCGGCGCCGAGCAGGACGGCGGGATCCGGCCTGCGCGGACTCGCCGGATCGCGTCGAGGCTCGCGGCGGCAGCGCTCGTCGTCGAGAGCGTCCCGGCTCGGGAACGCGCGTGCGAGGGGAGCTCCCGTGCGCGTCGTGATCGCCGAGGACTCCGTGCTCCTCCGCGAGGGGCTGGCGCGGGTGCTCGACCGACGGCGGCTTCGAGGTCGTCGCGCAGGCCGGCGAATGCGGACGAGCTGAAGAAGGCGGTCCGCCGCTTCAAGCCGGACGTCGCGATGGTCGACGTCCGCATGCCGCCGACGCAGACCGACGAGGGCGCGCGCGCTGCGGTCGAGATCCGCGCCGAGCAGCCCCGAGGTCGCGGTCTTGCTGCTGTCGCAGGTGATCGAGGCGACGCACGCGCTCGCGCTCGTCAGCGAGTCGGCCGAGGGCTTCGGCTACCTCCTGAAGGACCGCGTGCTCGAGATCGACGACTTCCTCGAGGCCGTGCGCCGTGTCGGGCGGGGCGGCACCGCGATCGACCCGGAGGTCATCTGCCAGCTCCTCGGCCGCAAGCGCGAGCGAGGGCCCGCTCGACGAGCTGACGCCCCGCGAGCGCGAGGTGCTCGAGCTGATGGCGCAGGGCCTCTCGAACAGGGGCATCTGCGAGAAGCTCGTCGTGAGCCCGAAGACGGTCGAGACGCACGTCAACTCGATCTTCTGGAAGCTCGGCCTGCTGCCGGCACAGGACGAGCACCGCCGCGTGCTGGCGGTGCTCGCGTACCTGCGCGCGTAGCTCGCTACTTGGCGATCGGTTGCCAATCCGGATGCAAGTCCGGGCGGACTGTGCGCAGTCCACGTCGCCGGGACTAGCGCTCAGCTGGAAGTTGTCGAAAGCGACCGGACGAGCTTGTGAGCGAAGTCTCCGTACGTCGCGAGTTCGATAGTCAGCACCGCCGGGCTGTGATTGGCTGTTGCCAGAGACGACCTCGATCCAGCTGCCTCCGCTCTTGTAGTAGCCCTTGAGGTCGGATCCGCTGCGCACGAGTCGCAACGTTCCGGTCGGGTCGGCTGTCGGGATTGTGCCGAACGATCTCTGGGGGGACGAAGCCGCTGTAGGACTCGCCCCACATCTGGCTCTGGCGCGACACGGTCGCGTCGTCGAAGAACGAGTGGAGCTGGAAGGTCGCGCCGTTGGCCGTCGGCCAGTCCAGGAGCTGGTAGTCGACGTGGGCATCAAAGTCTCCTGTGAGGAGGCACTGGAAGCCGTATCGGACAGTGACACAAACTGCCCCGGGCCCGTGCTGGGGACGGACTCGGCTGCGAGCGTGAGTTCGACTCGGTGATTGACGTCATCGACGAATCCGCCCGTTCCGTCGTGGAGGAGGTTCCAGCGGTCGACGTCACGCACGTTGTCCTCGAAGTCGTCGGTGAAGGGCAGCGCAGTCAGGAGCGTCGGGAACACGAGATCGACGCCGCCGCTCCCGTCCGCGTTCATCACGTGCGTCGTGCATGTCGGGTTAGGTGCACTTGGCGGCCTCGGCGGCCCACACCGCGTGTACGTGATCCTCGCTCCGTCCGGTGAGAACGCCGGGAAGAACTCGGTCAAGCCCGGCGTGTTCGTGAGACGGCGGGCGCCCCGCGTTCATAACTCAGATCTCGTCCTCGCCGGCGTGCTCCGAGCCGAACACGATCTTGCCGTTCACAGCCGGGAATGCCGCCGATGCGCTCAACGATGCGACGAACGCAAGGAGCAGCGCGACGGCTCCGGCGAACGTTGTTCTGCCGAGCATGTCTTCCTCCTCGATTGACTGTCGTGATCGTTAGCGCGGACGCTCAACGAACGCTCAAGCGCGTCTCCCGCACGCCGGCAAGCACCGCCGCGCCGCACGCGAGGCCGGCGAGCACTGTGACCGGCATCTCCCAGTCCCAGTCGAGCCCCGCGTGCACGAGGAACACGACGTATGCGGCCGCGGCAGTTGCAACCCGTGTCCGATCGCGTGCCGCGACCGCCGCGACGAGAGGCGCGCCGAGCGCGCAGAGGAGGAGGGCGAGCCCGACGACGCCGAGCTCTGCAGCAGTCTCCAGGTAGAGGCTGTGGGCATCGCGTACAAAAGCAGGGCTCGCGGCGTCGCTCGAGCCAGACGTCGTCGAAGCTCCCGGCACCGGATCCGAGCAGCGCGTGGTCGGAGGCATCGGCGACGGCGACGTGCCAGTACGAGGGTCGGTCGCCGAAGGACGCACGCGGCAGGGCGACGAGCACGAGGACGAGGACGCCAATTGCGAGCGAAGCGACGATGCGTCTCGATGCGACGCGGCATCACGACGAGTACGACCAGCCCGACAAGGAGCGCGAGCATCGCACCGCGGCTCGAGGTCAGGGCGAGCGCGACGAGCGACACGCCGGCCGCTCCGGCGAGCAGTAAGCGCGCGGTTCGGCCGTGGAGCTCCCACATGAGGCCGAGCGCGAGAACGACCCCGAGAGCCACGAGCAGTCCGAGCGCGTTCGCGTAACCGACGGGCTCCTTGAGAAGTCCTCCCTGGTAGGGGTCGAGCGCCGCCGGCGAGACGATGCGCTCGCCGAGCGCGAAGAGCGCGAGCGTGACGGTTCCCCCGAGGACGCCGACGAGCAGGGCGCGTGAGGTATCGGGGTGCACGACAGTCAGCAGCGCGCCGAGCCCGGCGAGATAGACCGCTGCGCGCGCCGACTCGCGCAGCGCCTCGGTGCCGTCGACTCCCCAGATCGCCGAGAGCAGCATCCACAGGGTGAGGCCGCCGAGCGCGGCCCACGAGAACAAGCCGAGTCGCGATGGCGTCGCTGCACGACGAGCCAGGAGCTGGATGCACCGCGACCGCTCCGAGTGCGATTCCGGTCCAGGTCCAACTCGGGGCGTAGTAGCCACCGTCCTCGAAGCCGAGGAGCACGATGACGGCGAACCCGAGCGCGCAGGCCGCCGACCTCCGGTCGACGGCCACGCGCGGCCATCGGGCGGAACGCGGGAACCCGATGGCCGACTGACTCACGGGTGGTACTGGCCGCCTCCGGGCGGGCATCCGTTTGGCCCCCCGGGCGATCCGCCTCCGCCGCCACCACCTGGGCCATACTGGCCGCCCGGTGGGCCGCCGTACTGGCGCCCGGTGGGCCGCCGTACTGACCGCCTGGCGGGCTCGGTGGGCTGCGGCGGGCCGTTGTACTGACCGCCCGGCGGGCCGCCGACTCCGGCGGGCGGGGCTTGCCCGCAGCCGCGCTGCGGGGCTTCCCCCGGGCGGGGTGGCGAGCGCCAGCGCCGCGAGCGATACGAAGAGAACGACGGCCAGCATCGCTGCCAGCGTCGTCCGCACGATCCTCATGGACCTTCTCCTTTCCTTGATTGGGCCGGATGCTGCGACCGGTCGCTCAAGAAGCACTCAATGTCGGTCCACGATGCGTCAGTGGAGCTCGACGTCCGAGGGGGCACGGAGCGGAATGCGCGCCGCGACCGTCAGCGACACCTCGGCCGGGCACTCCGGGCGCCAGGTCAGCTCGCAACCGGCGGCGCGGAAGAGATCGACCGCTGCGAGGTAGCGGTCGATCTCCTCGAAGAGCTTTCCGGTGTCCGTGTGCTCGAACATGGCGTCACGGTTCACGACGCCGCTCAAGAGACGCTCAAGTGGAAATGTGTGCGCGTCGCGTTCCCGCGGGTGTCGGACACTGCGACCTCGACGACGTAGGAGCCGGCGGGAAGGCTCAGCAGCGAGCTCGCCAGGACGACGCGGTACCGGCCGGGGACGCGTACGTGGTTCTGGGTCGTCCCCGGAGCCCAGCGCTCGTCGAACTCGGACGCGGGCGGGATCGTGAGCCGGAAGTCTGCTGCCGTCCGCCACCCGAGGACGACGCCGTTTCTCGGGTCGAGGAGCCGCCAGCGAATGAGCGCCGGCATCACAGGGAGGTCGTGCCACGGGCGCGGAACTGCGAGGGGCGTCTCGTCGTACGCCTCCACGACGAGCTCGCCGTCGACGACACTCACGGAACGCGCGAGCGGGCGCGTGTTGTCCGCGTACGGGCCCAGCGCGCCCGGTCGCAGCGGGTTGACGTAGCGGCCGTACCGCTTCTCGGAGAAGTGGACATGGCCGTACGGCTCCTCGATGTGCCCGATGACGGTCTGGTATGCGACGACCCGCTGGCCCGGCCGCACGGTTGGAACAACGTGCCAGTAGCTGAACTCGACGCCGTCGGCTCCGACGATCTCGATCGTCGTCGCGTGCAGCGCGTGGATGTAGGCCGCTCCGGAGAGCGTCGCGTAGACGGGCGTCCCGTTGGGCGCCGAGATGTCGATCCCGAAGTGGAACTGTCGCGACTCGCCGTGGTTCGCGATCCGCGGATCGCCGAAGAACCCGCGAACTGGGTGCTGCTCGCGGAACGGCTTGACCGGCCAGGCATACGCGTACTTCTCGGCCGACGCGGGGCGGCGCATCGGGGTCTTGTGCGTAACGTGAGCCCGCGGACCTGGCGCCGCGCTCGTCGAGTCGCTGTGGACGGCGACGCTCGTCGAGGCGAGCGTCAGAGCCGCGAGCCCGACGAGGGTTGAGGTGATGCGTGAGGTGGTCATGTCCGGCACGGTCGGAGGGGCCTCCAACCGGCCGGCAACGGGCGACCAACGGCTCGCTAACCGTGCTTTGAGCGGGTCCTGAGCGCGTTCGAGTGATCTGTGTCCCCGATGCTGGACACAGGCCAGCTCGGCGTTCTAAGGTCGCCCGTGACGCTCGAATTCCGGATACTCGGCCCGCTCGAGGTCTCCGACGAGACCGGGCACGTCGCGCTCGGAGGCCCAAAACAGCGCGGGCTGCTCGCGATTCTCGTCCTCGAGGCGGGGCGGGTGGTTCCCACTGAACGGCTGATCGACCTCCTGTGGGGCGACGAGGCGCCGAAGTCGGCCACCGCCTCGCTCCAGAACGCCGTCGGCGCGGCTGCGGCGCGCACTCGGCGCGGACATCCTCGACACGCGCGTCGCCGGGGTATGTCCTCAAGCGTCGAGCCGGATCAGATCGACGCGCGACGTTTCGAGCGCGAGCTCGCGGACGCGAGGGGCCTTCCGGCCGAGGAGCGGCGCGATCGACTGCGGGCCGCACTCGATCTCTGGCGGGGTCCCGCGCTCGCCGAGTTCGCGTTCGACGACTTCGCACAGGCGGAGATCCGGAGGCTCGACGAGCTGCGGCTCGTCGTCCTCGAGGAGCGGATCGACGCCGATCTCGAGCTCGGCCGGCACGGCGACGTGATCGGGGAGCTCGAGGGGCTCGTCGGCGAGCATCCGCTGCGGGAGACGTTCCGCAGGCAGCTGATGCTTGCGCTGTACCGTGCGGGCCGGCAGGCCGAAGCCCTCGAGGTGTACCAGGATGCCCGCGCCCGCTTCATCGACGAGCTCGGAATCGAGCCCGGCCCCGAGCTCAAGCGACTCCAGTCGGAGATCCTCCGTCACGAAGCCAGGGCTTGCCCTGTCTGACGCGCCCGTTCTCACTGACGAGGAAGGAGAGATCGTGAAGGCGCTCCTCGCGGGCCGCGTCGTGCCGGTGATCGGCCTCGACGGCGCCGGCGATCTCGCCGAGCACCTCGCCCGGGCGTTCGAGGTGCCGGACGATCGCCCCGTCGACCTCGCGCGCGTCTCCCAGTACGTGGCGACGATGCAGGGCTCGGGACCGCTTTACGACGAGCTCCACACCCGGTTCGAAGCGGCGGTTGAGCCCAGCCCGCTGCATCGGTTCCTCGCGCGCATGCCTGCGCTCCTCCGAGAGCGCGGCGCACCGCACCAGCTCATCGTGACGACGAACTACGACCTCGCCCTCGAGCGCGCCTTCGAGGAGGCGGGCGAGGAGCTCGACATCGTCTCCTACGTCGCGAGCGGTGCGCACCGCGGGCGCTTCTGGCACCGGCCACCGGGTGAGCCCCCGCGTCCGATCGACGTTCCGAACACGTACGCGACGGAGCTCAGCCTCGACCGGCGGACGATCCTGCTGAAGCTCCACGGCGCGGTCGATCCGCTGCCGGAGCGCGAGTGGGAGAGCTTCGTGATCACCGAGGACGACTACATCGACTACCTCGGCCGGTCGGAGCTCAGCTCGGTCGTTCCCGTCGCCCTCGCAGCACGGCTTCGCCGGAGCCATTTCCTCTTCCTCGGCTACGAGATGGCCGACTGGAATCTGCGGCTCATCCTCAACCGCATCTGGGGAGAGCGGCCGGTCGCCTATCGCTCCTGGGCGGTGCAGCGCTCGCCGAGCCCGCTCGCGCAGGCGTTCTGGAGGCGGTTCGACGTGGCGGCGCTCGACGTGGACCCACGCTCGTACGTCGAGCTGCTCGAGCGACGACTCGAAGCGGCATGAGCGCGAAGCCCGAGTCGCCCTACAAGGGGCTCAACGCCTTCGAGGACACGGAACTCGACGCGCTCCTCTTCTTCGGCCGCGAGCGCGAGACGGAGATCGTCGTCGCGAACCTCATCGCATCCCGGCTGACCGTGCTGTACGGGCCGAGCGGGGTGGGGAAGTCCTCGCTGCTTCATGCAGCCGTGGCGCGCTCGCTGCGTGCACTGCCGGAGGAGCCGCTCGTCGTGGTGTTCTCGAGCTGGAACGACGACCCGAACGCAGCCCTCGCCGAGGCAGTGGGCGAGGCATCGGGGGCTGCGGTCAACGGCTCTGCCGTTGCGGCCCTCGAGGAAGCCCAGTCCGGGCGCGACGTCTACGTCGTTCTCGACCAGGCCGAGGAGTACTTCCTCTACCACGCGGACGACGGCGGGCAGGGCTCGTTCGCGGAAGCGCTGCCGACCGTCATGGGGGCGTTGCCGAGGGTCAACGTCCTGATCTCGCTCCGGGAGGATTCGCTGGCGAAGCTCGACCGCTTCACCGGGCGCATCCCGGGCCTCTTCTCGAACACGCTTCGGCTGGACCGGCTCGATCGAACGTCCGCCACGGCGGCGATCCTGCGCCCCGTCGAGCGCTACGGGGAGCTCGCCCGCGAGTCGATCGCGGTCGAGCCGGCGCTCGTCGAGCGCGTGCTCGACGAGGTCGGCGCCGGGCAGATCGAGCCCGCGCTCGGCGGGCTCGGCGCCGTCGAGGGAAGTGAGACGGGCACTCGGATCGAGGCGCCGTACCTCCAGCTCGTGATGCAGCGCATCTGGGACGAGGAGCGCGCGGCGGGGTCGACGCTTCTGCGAGCCGAGACCCTCGAGCGTCTCGGTGGCGCCCAGCACATCGTGGAAGAGCATCTCGAAGGTGCGATGGCCGAGCTCTCCGAGGACGAGAAGGACATCGCAGCCAGACTCTTCAACCACCTCGTGACGCCGTCCGGGACGAAGATCGCGCACGATGTCGTCGACCTCGCCGAGTTCGGCGACGTGCCCGAATCAGAGGTGCGACCGGTGCTCCAGCGGCTGACCGACAGCCGGATCCTCCGCTCGGTCGAGGAGGGCGGGCAGGTGCGGTACGAGATCTTCCATGACGTCCTTGCGCAGCCCGTGCTCGCCTGGCGTGCCGAGCACGAAGCTGCCCGCGAGCTCGAGGCGCAGAAACGTGCGTCCGACCGGCGGCATCGCCAGCTGCTGGCGATCATCGGAGTCGGCGCGGTGCTCCTCGCGGCCATGAGCGCTGTCACCGTTTACGCGCTCACCCAGCGCACCGAAGCGCGCCAGCAGGCGAAGAACGCCAAGGCGAACGAGCTCGAGGCCAATTCCGACGCGGTGCTCGCGAGCGATCCGGAGCTGGGTCTGCTCCTCGCCGTCCGGGCGGCCAGGCTCGTTCCCGGTGAGAGTGCCGAGCGCGCGCTGCGGCAGGCTCTCCTGGAGTCTCGCCTGCGATCGGTCGTCGACGTCGGCGAGCCCTTGTTAGCGGCTCGGACGCTCGGCCGTCGGCTCGTCGGGGTGACCTCCGGAGGCGATGTCGTCGAAGCCGACCCTACGACGGGCGGAGTCGTGGGTCGTCACGGGACGGCGACGCCGGCGACGGCTGCCTCGTTCGCCGACGACGGAACCGCGCTCGTGACCGGTCGCGACGGTCGCCTCAGGCTGGTCGCGCCCGACGGTCGCGTGCGGCCAGTGTCACGCGCAGAGGGCGCGAGCGCAGCGGCGATCTCTTCAGATGGATCGCGCGCTGCCGTGGTTACGGAAGAAGGTGTCCGCCTCGTCGACCTGTCGACCGGTGCGCTTCTGCACTTCTATCCGCATCGCGGCGCCGAGTCGGCGGCGATCTCGCGCGACAACCGGCGTGTCCTGACGGGTGGCGCCGACCAGAGGCTGATCGTCTGGTCAGGTCAGAGCGGCCGCCGAATCCATGTGCTCCGCGAGCAGTTGGGACACCCGACCGCGATGGCGTTCAGCCCCGACGGGACGCTCGTGGCGAGCGCGAGCACAGACGGGATCGGGCGTGTTTGGCGGACGTCGGACTGGGGGCTGCAGGCCGTCCTTCCCGGGAGCGTCACCGCGCTCCTCGCCGTCGCCTTCAGCGCCGACGGCGAGCACGTCGTCACGGTAGGGAAGGACGGGATCGCACGCGTCTACCACGCCGACACCGGCACGCCGCTATTCGATCTCGCAGGACATCGCGACTGGGTGACGTCCGCCGCGTTCACGGGTGACGTCGGCTCGCTGGTGGTGACCGGTAGCGCGGACGGGACGATGCGCGCCTGGGATTCTGTCTTCCAGCCGGTAACGGTCGAACTCGCCGACGTCGGCCAACCGGTCGAGGGCATCGAGTTCACCGACGACGGTCAGCTGAGGGTCGGAACCGTCGACGGGCATGTCCACATCCTCGATCCGCGGACGGGCCGAGAGAGGGGTGTCGAGCGCGGGCGTGTTCACACGCGACGTGCGTTCGGCCCGGGCGGCTCGGTCGCGACCATCCGCGGCCGAACCGTCGTCCTCCGTGCGAACGGCCAGGAGACCGTCCTCACGCGGACATCGGGACCGTGTGACCTCCGTGGCCTTCTCGCCCTTCGGTGGGCTCCTCGCGACCGCGAGCGTCGACCACGACGTCCGGATCTGGAACGTCGCGATGGGAAAGGCCGTTCGCCGGCTCCAGCACAACACGGCCGTGCGCGACGCGCAGTTCAGTCCCGACGGTCGCTGGCTCGTGTCGGCGGCGAACAAGACCGGCCTGTGGGACATCCGTACCGGGGAGAACGTCCTCAGGCTCCAGGGTCACCAGGGAACGACGACCTCCGCGACGTTCGACCCGACGGGAAGGTTGATCGTGACCGGCGGCGTCGACGGCACCGTGCGGACGTACTCGTGCGACATCTGCGGGGGAATCGGCCATCTGCTCGCGCTCGCGGAGCAGAGACTTGCCGCGACACGCCGGGAACTGACCGACGACGAGCGTAAGCAATACCTCGGCTGAAATCGCCGGCAGTAGTAACGCCGGCAGTGATCGCGAGGGAGGCGGCAGCGTGCAGCTCGGGGCTGCGGGGCCGTGATGGCGAAGGCGCTGCGGAGCTCGTGTGTGAAGCAGACGTGCAGCATCTCGCTCGCGCCTCTGCTTCCCACAATCAGCGGACGCGGTCAAGAGGTGCTCGAGGCTCAAGCCCGAAGTCGGCGGCTACGCTGCCCGGCGTGCGCCCGTTCAAGGCCTCGGATCAGTACGCGCCTATGGGCGACCAGCCTCGCGCGATCGGCGAGATCGCCGATTCGGTCGCGGCCGGGAACCGCTTCCAGACGATCCTCGGCGCGACCGGGACGGGCAAGACGGCCACGATGGCGTGGACGATCGAGAAGCTCCAGCGCCCGGCGCTCGTCATCGCGCACAACAAGACGCTCGCGGCGCAGCTCTGCAACGAGTTCCGCGAGTTCTTCCCCGACAACGCGGTCGAGTACTTCGTCTCGTACTACGACTACTTCCAGCCCGAGGCGTACATCCCGCAGGCCGACCTCTACATCGAGAAGGACTCGTCGCGGAACGACGACATCGCGCGCCTTCGGCTGTCGGCGACGTCGTCGCTCCTCACGCGGCGCGACGTCGTCGTCGTCGCCTCGGTCTCGTGCATCTACGGCCTCGGCTCGCCCGAGGAGTGGCGCGAGCGCGTGCTGATGCTCGAGGTTGGGGAGACGCACGACCGCGACGAGGTGCTCCGGAAGCTCATCGAGAGCCAGTACGTGCGCAACGACACCGTCCTCGGCCGCGGCCGCTTTCGGGTGAAGGGCGACCTCGTCGAGATCCAGCCTGCGAACATCGAGACCGCGTACCGGGTCTCGTTCTTCGGCGACGAGGTAGAGCAGATCACCCACTTCGACTCGCTCACCGGCGAGGTCTACTCGCACCTCGACAACCTCGTCATCTGGCCGGCGACCGAGTACGTGACCTCATCGCCTACGATCGAGCGCGCGGTCGAAGACCTGCGCGCGGAGCTCGAGCAGCAGGTCGCGAAGTTCGAGGCAGAAGGCCGGATGCTCGAGGCTCACCGCATCCGGCAGCGCACGGAGTACGACCTCGAGATGATGAAGGAGCTCGGCTTCTGCAACGGGATCGAGAACTACTCGCGCGCGCTCGAGGGACGTCCCGTCGGCTCGCACCCGTTCACGCTCATCGACTATTTCCCGGACGACTTCGTCTGCTTCGTCGACGAATCGCACCAGACGATCCCGCAGCTCGGAGGCATGTACGAGGGCGACCGCTCGCGCAAGCAGACGCTCATCGACTTCGGCTTCCGGCTCCCGTCCGCGCTCGACAACCGGCCGCTCCGCTTCGACGAGTTCCTCGGGAAGGTGCAGCAGCTCGTCTTCGTGTCGGCCACCCCCGGCCCGTTCGAGTTGTCGCGCTCGAAGGTGATCGCCGAGCAACTCATTCGCCCGACCGGCGTCGTCGACCCCGAGATGGAGCTCCGCCCGACCAAGAACCAGATCGACGACCTCCTGAACGAGATCCGCCATCGCGAGGAGGCAGGGGAGCGTGTTCTGGTCACGACGCTGACGAAGAAGATGTCCGAAGACCTCACCGACTACCTGCTCGAGGCGGGCGTCCGCGCGCGCTACCTCCACTCCGAGATCGACACGCTCGACCGGATCGCGATCATCCGCGAGCTGCGCCTCGGCGAGTACGACGTCCTCGTCGGAGTGAACCTCCTGCGCGAAGGGCTCGACCTGCCCGAGGTGTCGCTCGTCGCCGTGCTCGACGCCGACAAGGAAGGCTTCCTGCGCGGCAAGACGGCGCTCATCCAGACGACCGGCCGCGCCGCGCGCAACACGGCGGGGAAGGTCATCCTGTACGCGGACAAGCGCACCGAGGCGATCGTCGGTGCGATGGACGAGACGTCACGCCGCCGCGCGATCCAGGTCGCCTACAACGAGGAGCACGGGATCACGCCGGAGTCGATCGTGAAGGGCGTGTCCGACATCTCGGAACTCCTCTCGCTCGAGTCCCCGCACGTCCCGGCCTCGCGCCGGCGACGCGGGAAGGCCGAGGTGGAGGGGATGTCGCACGAGGAGCTCGAGAAGCTCGTCATCACGCTCGAGGAGGAGATGTACCTCGCCGCCGAGGAGCTTCGCTTCGAGTATGCGGCGAAGCTCCGGGACGAGATCAAGGATCTGCGCCGCGAGCTGACGGCTTTCGTAGAGACACGATGAGGAGGCGGCCATGTGCCGAAACATCAAGACGCTCCACAACTTCGATCCCCCTGCGACCCCGGACGAGGTCAATGCAGCCGCGCTCCAGTACGTGCGGAAGGTGAGCGGGTCGACCAAGCCGTCGAAGGCCAACGAGGCTGCGTTCGCGCGTGCCGTCGCCGAGGTTGCCGCGGCGACGAACCGGCTTCTCGCCCACCTCGTGACGACGGCGTCGCCGCGTGATCGCGAGGTCGAGGCCGCCCGCGCGCGTGCCCGGGCAGAGAAGCGCTTCGGTCACGCTGCCTAGGTCGTCTAGAGCGCGGCGGTCTTCTCGCGCAGGTACGCGAGGTACGGCTCGGGCGAGAGCGGGCCGCCGACGGCCCGTCGGATCGTGTCCGCCGGCGTGAGCTTGCGGCCGAGCGAGTAGATGGTCTCCCGCAGCCACTCGTGCAGCTCGCCGAACTCGCCGCGCTCGATCTGCTCGTCCACGCTCGGTAGGGCCTCTCGCGCCTTCTCCCAGATCTGCACGGACAGGACCGTGCCGAGGAGGTAGGTGGGGAAGTAGCCGAAGCCGCCGCCCGACCAGTGCGCGTCCTGGAGGACGCCGAGTGCGTCGTTCGGCGGAGAGATGCCCATGAGCTCCTCGAAGCGCGCGTTCCACGCGTCCGGGAGGTCCTTGACCGCGAGCCGGCCCGTGAGCAGCTCCTGCTCGAGCTCGAAGCGGAGGATCACGTGGAGCCCGTAGCTCGTCTCGTCGGCATCGACGCGGATGAACGACCGGCGGACGCGGTTGGCGGCACGATGGAAGTCCTCGAGCGGCACGCCGCCCAGCGGGCCGGGGAACGTCGCCTGCACGCGCGGGTAGAACCAGCGCCAGAACGGCAGCGAGCGCCCGACGACGTTCTCCCACAGCCGGCTCTGCGACTCGTGCAGTGTCGCCGAGACGCCCGCGCACAGCGGTGTGCGCTCGAGCGTCTTGCTGATTCCCCACTCGTACAGACCGTGGCCGCACTCGTGCATCGCGGTGAAGAGCGAGAGGAGGTCGTCCTCCGCGTAGCGGCTCGTGAGCCGGATGTCGCCGAGGCCGAACGTGATCTCGAACGGGTGCACGGTGGTGTCGAGGCGGAACTGGTCCCAGCTCGCGCCGAAGGCCTCGCAGAGCTCGCGCGAGAGTGCGTCCTGGCCGGCGACGGGGAACGGCCCTCTCATGAACGCGTCGTCCTCCTCCGTCGCGCGCTCGGCCACGAGCGCGCGGAGCTCCGGCGCGAGCACGGAGAAGATCTCGCGGATCTCGGACGTCTTCATGCCCGGCTCGTAGTCCTCGAGGAGCACGTCGTAGACGTCGTCGTACGGTTCGTAGCACTCGACGTAGCGCCTCCGAAGGTCGACGACGCGCTCGAGCCACGGCTGGAAGGACGCGAAGTCCGACTCGGCGCGCGCTCTCACCCAGGCGTCGTAGGACTCGGCCGACACCTTCGCGATCTCGACGGCGAGCTCGGACGGCACGCGCCGCGCTCGCTCCCAGTCCCGCCGCGCGACCCGGATGAGGCACGCGTCGTCCGAGTCGTCGGGCAGGTCGGCCGCGTACGGCTCGAGCTCCTCGAAGAGCTCTCCGAAGCGCTCGTCGACGACGCGGGCGTGGACGATCTCCTCGATCGTCGCGAGCTGCGCCGCCCTGGTCGGCGCGCCGCCGGGAGGCATGAACACCTGCATGTCCCACAGCAGCAGCCCTTCGGTCCGCCTGAGGTCGGTGAGGCTTCCGAGGCGCTCCTTCAGCTCTGCGAGGGCCGTCTCCATCGGGCGGGCACTCTACCCAGCGTCTCCGCGGAGCAAAGGGCGGAGTTGCAGGGACGGCCGGGGCCGGGGGTACACTCGCGCCGTGGCGGACGAGTCGGCGGAGCTGTTCGACGACATCTACCTCGGCCTGCGCGCGGGCGGCGCAGCGCGCAAGCAGCGCCGCGGCGAGCCGCTCTCGGCCGAGGAAGAGGAGGCGATCGGCCGCTGGCAGCGCCTTTCGCTGTGGCGGAAGTTCGTCGCGATCGGCGCCTTCGCGCTCGGCACGTTCGGGCTCGGCTTCACCGTCGGCGGCCTGATCTTCGGCCGCTGGCGCGCCGCGCGCCGCTGACGTAAGCCCACGCGCAATCCGATCCTCGCGGTCGCCCGAAGAACCGTGGAAAGCGACCGAGGGAGGACCGATGTTCAAGACGATTGGGGCCGTCGCGGTGATCGCGCTCGCATTTGCCGGGCTTGCGCTCGCCGCGACGCAGGGAGACTCGTACAAGGTGTCGACGAGCCTGAAGGCGAGCTCGGAGGTGCCGAAGCCGACGGGTGTTCCCGCCGGAGCGACGGGAAGCTTCACGGGCACGGCCGTCGAGCTCGCGAACGACAAGGCGAAGGTCACCTGGAAGCTCACGTTCTCGCACCTGTCCGGAAAGGCGATCGCAGCGCACATCCACATCGGCAAGCCGGGCAAGGCCGGCCCGGTGGTGCTCGCACTGTGCGGGCCGTGCAAGAGCGGCCAGAAGGGCTCGGGGATGCTGACGCACGCCCAGCTCGCGAAGCTGGAAGCGGGCGCCGGGTACGTCAACGTCCACACGACGAAGAACCCCGGCGGCGAGATCCGCGGTCAGATCAAGGTGTCGGACGGCTAAGCCCTCCTGGGGCCAAGAGCCCGGGGCCGCAGGGCTCCGGGCTCCACTCCGCGCACGAGACCGAACGTCTGTTCGCCTCGGTAGAATGGCGCGTTCATGAGCCAGACCGAGCAGCTGATCGTCCACGGGGCGCGCGAGCACAACCTGAAGAACGTCACGGTCCGCATCCCGCGGAACGCACTCGTGTGCGTGACCGGGCTGTCCGGCTCCGGGAAGTCGTCGCTCGCGTTCGACACGATCTACGCGGAGGGGCAGCGGCGCTACGTCGAGTCGCTGTCCGCGTACGCGCGGCAGTTCCTGCAGATGATGGAGAAGCCCGACGTCGACTCGATCGACGGGCTCTCGCCCGCAATCTCGATCGACCAGAAGACGACGTCGCGGAACCCGCGCTCGACGGTCGGCACGGTCACGGAGATCTACGACTACCTGCGCCTGCTGTACGCACGCGTCGGCCGGCCGCATTGCCCGATCTGCGGGCGCCCCATCGCCGGCCAGTCGCTCGACCAGATCGTCGAGCAGGTGCTGCGGCTCGAGGAGGGGACGCGGTTCACGGTGAACGCGCCGGTCGTCCGCGACCGCAAGGGCGAGCACAAGGACGTCCTCGAGGAGCTGCGCCGCGACGGCTTCACGCGAGTGAAGGTGGACGGCGAGCAGCGCCTGCTCGAGGAGGACATCGTCCTCGACAAGAAGTTCAAGCACACGATCGAGGTCGTCGTCGACCGGCTCGTCATGAAGACGGACCTCAGGCAGCGGCTGACCCAGTCGGTCGAGACAGCGACGTCGCTGGCCGAGGGGCTCGTCGTCATGGACGTGATCGACGGCGACTCGCTGACCTTTTCCGAGAACCTGGCGTGCCCGGACCACGGCGTCTCGCTCGCCGAGCTCGAGCCGCGCGTCTTCTCGTTCAACTCGCCCCACGGCGCGTGCCCGCGCTGTACGGGCCTCGGGGCGCAGCTCGAGATCGACCCGGACCTGCTCGTCCCCGACACGTCGCTGACCATCGAGGAGGGCGCTCTCGTCCCGTGGACGATCGGCAGCCAGAGCTTCTACGACTCGGTCATCGAGGCGATCGCGGACCGCTACGAGATCCCCCTCGACGTGCCGTGGCGCGAGCTCACGACCGAGCAGCAGGACCGGTTCCTGCACGGGACGGGCGGCGAGAAGATCTTCGTCACGTACCGCAACCGGATGGGGCGCAAGCGCCAGTACACGATGGCGTTCGAAGGGCTCGTGAACAACCTCCAGCGCCGGTACCGCGAGACCGACTCGTCGCAGGCGCGCGATCGGATCGAGGAGTACATGAGCTTCCGGCCGTGCCCGGAGTGCAACGGCGCGCGGCTCAAGCCCGAGGTGCTCGCGATCACGATCGGGCAGCTCTCGATCCACGGCTTCACGAAGATGTCCGTCGCACGGGCTCTGCGCTTCGTGGACGAGCTCGAGCTGACGAAGACGGAGGAGCTCATCGGACGGCGCATTCTCAAGGAGGTGCGCGAGCGGCTGACGTTCCTCGAGAACGTCGGCGTCGGCTATCTCCAGCTCGACCGGGCGGCGAAGACGCTGTCGGGCGGCGAGGCGCAGCGGCTCAGGCTCGCGACGCAGATCGGCTCGCAGCTCGTCGGCGTGCTCTACATCCTCGACGAGCCGTCGATCGGGCTTCACCAGCGCGACAACGGACGGCTGATCGCGACGCTCGAGCGCCTGCGAGACGTCGGCAACACCGTGCTCGTCGTCGAGCACGACGAGCAGATGATGCGCGCGGCCGACTGGGTCGTCGATCTCGGGCCGGGAGCGGGCGAGCACGGTGGAGAGATCGTCGCCGACGGCACCGCCGAGGACGTGGCGACGACGCCGGGCTCGATCACGGGGCAGTTCCTGAGCGGCGAGCGGCGGATCCTCGTGCCGCCGCGGCGCGACGACGACCGCGGCTGGTTCTCGGTGCGCGGCGCGGCGATGCACAACCTCAAGGACATCGACGTCGACTTCCCGGTCGGGCGGTTCATCGCCGTGACCGGCGTGTCGGGGTCCGGCAAGTCGACACTCGTGAACGAGATCCTCTACAAGGGGCTCGCCAACCGGCTCAACAAGATGCGGACGAAGCCGGGCGAGCACGCGGCGATCGATGGCATCGATGTGTTCGACAAGGTCATCGACATCGATCAGAGCCCGATCGGGCGCACGCCGCGGTCGAACCCCGCGACGTACACGGATCTCTTCACGCACGTGCGCGAGCTCTACTCGCTGACCCCCGAAGCGAAGGTGCGCGGCTACAAGCCGGGCCGCTTCTCGTTCAACGTGCGCGGGGGCCGGTGCGAGGCGTGCAAGGGCGACGGGACGATCAAGATCGAGATGCACTTCCTTCCGGACGTCTACGTGCCGTGCGAGACGTGTCACGGAAAGCGGTACAACCGCGAGACGCTCGAGGTGCGGTTCAAGGGGAAGTCGATCTCGGACGTGCTGGAGATGTCGGTCGAGGAGGCGCTCGAGTTCTTCGCGAAGATCCCGAAGATCCGGCGGCGCCTGCAGACGCTGCACGACGTCGGGCTCGACTACATCAAGCTCGGGCAGCCCGCGACGACGCTGTCGGGAGGCGAGGCCCAGCGCGTGAAGCTCTCCGCCGAGCTCTCGAAGGTGGCCACCGGCAAGACGCTCTACATCCTCGACGAGCCCACGACGGGTCTCCACTTCGCCGACATCGAGAAACTGCTCGAGGTGCTGCAGCGGCTCGTGGACGCGGGCAACACGGTGCTCGTGATCGAGCACAACCTCGACGTCATCAAGCAGGCCGACTGGATCGTCGACCTCGGGCCGGAGGGCGGCGACGAGGGTGGCGAGGTCATCGCGACCGGGACGCCGGAGGACGTCGCCGAGGTCGAGGAGTCGGCGACCGGGCAGTTCCTGCGCACGACGCTCGCCGAGCCCGCGGCCGCGGCCGCCTGATCAGTCGCTTCGGATCTCGCCAGCTCCGGGGCTGAGCTGGCTGCCTTGGTGCCGTCCCGTCGCGAAGCGAACGCCGGGCTCTTCGAGGCCTGTGTCCGGGCCGTTGCGGCCGGACGCGCCAGATCGCGCATCCGAACGCGGGGACCGTGGCATCAACCAGCTACCTGGCGGGGCGGATGCTTCGCGATGCGCCGGCGGGCGCCGCGTTCTCGATGAGGTAGAGGCGGCCCTTGCCGACGAGGAAGCCGCGTGAGCCGTCGACGACGAGCGGCGAGTAGTAGCCATCCTTGTAGCGCCATTCGATCGCGCCCGTCGTCGCGTCGAGCGCGAACGTCTCGCGGCTGGTCGTCGCCACGTACACCCGCCCGTTCGTGACGGTGGGGGAGCCCAGGATCTTGCCCCCGAGCTGCACCTGCCAGCGCGTGCGACCGGTGAGCGCCGAGAGCGCGTAGAAGGTGCCGCTCGTCGTCCCGACGTACGCCGTCTCGTTCCACAAGGCGGCGGACCCGTAGATCGAGCCCGAGAGCCTGCGGCTCCAGCGGTGCTCGCCCGTGTATGCGTCGAACGCGGAGAAGACGCCGTCGATCACGCCGACATAGAGGCGACCGTAGGTCACCGCCGGCGTCGCGTAGTAGCCGCCCTCGGACCACGATCGCCGGCGCACGAGGCTGCGAAGGTTCAGCAGCACCCGCGTCTCCGGGTCGTCGGCGAACGCGCTCGTCTGCCAGCGGAGCCGGCCCGCTCCACCCGTCGAAGCTGTACACGCTCCGGTCGTAGGCGGACACGTACAGCCTGCGCCCGAGAAGTGCCGGGCTCGAAGCGACCTTCGTAGGGAGCGCGTAGCTCCAGGCGATGTGTCTGACCCGGGGCCGAGCTTCATCGAGTAGACGCGCGACTCCGTCCGGTTCAGGAACGCGGAGAAGAAGAGCCTGTCGGCGACGACGGCGGGGCTCGACTCGACGTTCCCGGCGCCGAAGCGCCAGATGATCCGCCCGGTCTGGAGGCCGAGCGCGACGACACCGCCGGTCCCGTCCTTGCGCTTCCCACACGGCGCCGGACCCGCCCACCCGATGTAGACGATCCCCTCGCGGACCGCCGGTGACGAGGCGATACATCCGTGCAGCTCGGTCGACCAGACCACCGCTCCATCGCTTGTGCGGGCGGCGATGACCGACCCGTCGTGCGTCCCGAAGACGACGCGTCCCTGCGCGACCGCCGGCGGCATCTCGATGAGGCCCTCGCCGGGGATGACCTGGGCGATCCGAAACGGCGGCCGCAGCTGCGACGGGGCGAAGCGCACGCGGGACGGGCGACCCGCCGAACATCGGCCAGCTCGCGGTCGGGTGTGCGCGCCGCGTCGCTGCGAGTGCTTCCGCCGGCGTTACGAGGCCGCGCGCGAACGGCCCGATCCGCGCCGCGCGCAGCGGCGTGAGGTTGAGCAGGGCCCAGAACAGCACTCCGAAGAGCGCGGTCGACGGACAACCGCGATCCACGCGGCCCCCAGCAACCGCGTCTTTCCCACCACGTCCCGGAGACTAGTCGGGGACGTGCTCCCGTGAGCCGGTTGCCAACTGCCGCGTGCGTGTAGAGGCTTACGCTGGCGCGGCAGCGCTCGCGCGTTTCGCCGCGAGCGCCTCGAGACGCTCGAGCCAGGGACTGCCTCGAGGCGTTCGAAGATCTCGCGTGCCTCCGTCAGGAGCGGCTCCGCCTCGTCGCCTCGCGCGTGCGAGACAAGCCACTCGGCGTGCTCGAGCTGGACGACGGCGAGGTGGAACGGCGCGGCGATCTCACGCCACAGCCCGATCGCCCCGCGGAAGAGTCGGTCTGCAGTTTCGGACTCGCCCGCTCGATCGGCCAGGTGGGCGCGGAAGCGTGCCGAGTGTGCACGGAGGAAGTGCGAGCTTCGACCCGTCGGCACAGCGTCCACAGCCGCGATGAGCTCCGCGAGGGCCTCCGCGTCTCCGAGCGCGAGAGCGGCTTCTGCCGCGGTGACCTCCAGCTCCTTGATGTACTCCTGCGTGAGCCCGAGCACGTGACGGGCGTCCCGCATGGCTGTGGAAATTCGGAGCGCCTCGCCAGGCTCGTTCTCTGCGAGCCGAAGCCTGGCTTTCCCGCAGGCATAGACCGCCTGCTCCTGAACGTCTGCCGATGACTCGAGCTCTTCGAACAGCGATACGATGCGCGCGGCCTCGTCCAGCTGACCTCTGTGGACGTTCAGCATGACGCCGATTGACGCGATCCCACCCAGCGCCTGCCGGGCGTCTCGCCACTGCTCCTCGGGAAGCTGCTCGATCATTTCGGCGGTCTCGTCCCACTCGCCGCACGCATACGCCGGATAGAGCTGGTTGAGGAACGACAGCTCCCAGTACCGGTTCCCGATGCGACGCGCCTGAGTGAGGCCCTCGCGAACCTGTTCGGCCGCCTCGCTGTAGCGATCTCCCTGGGCGAGGGTGTCGGCGAGGTTGTAGGAGGCTCGGAGGGCGGCGGACGGCTTGTCGTATTCGAGCGCAGTTTCGAGGCCGAACCGCATCAACGCGAGTCCTTCGATACGACGACCGCGGGCGGTCAGGATCATCGCCTTCGTCGTAAGTGCTTGAGCGAGGACCTCGGGCAGCGAGAGTGCCTCTGCGATGTCCAAGGCGGTCTCGATGCGCTGCGCCGCAAGATCGTGCTGCCCTGCGAAGAACATGAAGCGCCCGAGCTGGGCGGCGAGTGTCGCGAGGTCGTCGTCGGGCTCTTCCAGCGAAAGGACCTCGAACGAGCGATCCATGATCTCGAGCCCTTCTTCGAGGCGCCCGCGATCCCACATCACCTCGGCTAGCCGGGCTGAGACACGCGCCGCAGGGTGCGTGGCGCCGCTGCCCTCGAAGAGTGCGATCGCCTGCTCGAAGTGCACAGCCGCTTCGTTTGGCCGCGCGCCGACACGCGCCATCAAGCCCGCGTGCTCGTGCAGGTCAGCCTGGATGGCGGAGTCGCTCGAGAGCTCGATCGCCCGCTCGTAGGCGTGCTGGGCCTCCTCGTTCGCAGCCAACGACGCCGCACGTTCCGCCGCGCGGATCAGCGTCTCGCGCGCTGCGTTCCGGATCTCCTCCGCATCTGGGTCGTCGGGAGCGGCGCTGTACGCATCGAGGTAATGCGCGGCGAGGACCTCGACGATCTCCTCGTCGTCTCCGAGCGACCGTAAGTAGGCGGCAGCCGAGAGGTGCAGCGCCTTTCGTTCCTTGCGCGAGAGCGTGTCGTATGCCACCTTCTTCACGAGGTCTTGGAGAAAGCCGTACTGACCGCGCTCCGGTGACAGCGGGTCGGCGGAGAGCGAGACGACCTCCTTGCGCACGAGGGACGTGAGGATCGGCGCCAGTTCCGACTCCTCGAGGGCGGAGACCGACGAGAGCCCCTTCAGCGTGAACGTTCGTCCGAGCACCGAGGCGTGCTGAACGCTTCGACGCTCCTCCGACGTGAGCGCCGTCGAGCCGGGCGGCGATCAGGGCCTGCAGCGTCTCCGGGACCTCGAGCGTCTCGACTCGCCCGGTCAGCCGGTACGAGTCGTCCCGTCGCTGGACGAGGAGCGCCGCGATCGAGGAGCATGCGCACCGTCTCGACCGCGTAGAACGGCACGCCTTCTGCGCGCTCGAGGATGCGTTCGCGGAGCTCCTCGGGAGGCCAGGCACGAGTCCGGTGAGGAGCACCTCCATCGCATCGGTCGAGAGTGGCTCGAGGAAGATCGATGTGAAATTGCGCTTGCCGCGAGCCCCACGTCGGGCGCCGATCCTGGAGCTCGGGCGCGAGAGCGTGAGGACGAAGAGCGGGACGGTCGCGCGACCAGTCGAGCGAGGTACTCGATGAAGTCGAGGAAGCGCGCTGTCGGCCCAGTGGATGTCCTCGAAGACGAGCACGGTCGGGTCCGCTCTCCGCGAGCCGCTCGAAGAAGAGCGCGCCAGCCGCGAAGAGATTCTCCTGATCGCCGACAGCGCCTTCCTCGAGCCCGAGCAGATGCGCGAGACGCGGCTCGAGCGAATCTCCATTCGTCCGGATCGAGGATGTGCTCCTCGAGCTGCCACGCGAAGCTTCTCGCGCGGCCGTTCCGGCCTCCTCGTCCTCGACGATGCCGGCAGCGCATCCGCACCATGTCGGCGAGCGCCCAGAAGGCAACGCCCTCGCCGTAGGCGAGGCAGCGTCCCGAATGCCACCAGACGGTCGCCTGCGAGCCCGTCGATGTACTTCTAGAACTCCCAACTGAGCCGCGACTTGCCGATGCCGGCGATGCCGACGACCGAGACGAGATGCGACCGGCGCTCGTCGGCGGTAGGCGTGATAGAGCTCCTTGACGAGCCGAAGCTCGCGATCGCGCCCGACGAATGGCGGCTCGAGCCGATCGGACTTCGCGGCGCCACCGCGGAGGCCCGAGACGACCCGTACGCGCCTGCCAGAGCGTCGACGGGCTCGACCTTGCCCTTGAGCTCGAGAGCGTGCCCGCGTCCTCGAAGACGATCGCCGCCTCCGACGCCCGCTTCGTCGCGTCGCCGACGAGGACGGTGCCGGGCTCAGCAGCAGCCTGGATGCGAGACGCCGTGTTGACGAGATCGCCGGCGACCATGCCCTGGCCCTCGGCGCCGAGGGTGACGGCGGCTTCGCCGGTGAGCACGCCGGCACGTGCTGCGAACTCCGGCGCTCCGACCTCGTCTCCGAGCGCGGACGACGGCAGCGAGCGAGGTCGAGCGCAGCGCGCACGGCGCGCTCGGCGTCGTCCTCCTGTCGCGATCGGCGTCCCCCAGACCGCCATCACCGCGTCGCCGATGAACTTCTCGACGGTGCCGCCGTAGAGCTCGATGAGCCGTGCGGCAGGTCTCGAAGTAGCGGGAGAGGAGCTCGCGGACCTCCTCGGCGTCGCGGCTCTCCGAGAACGTCGTGAAGCCGACGAGGTCGGCGAAGAGGATGGAGACGAGTCGGCGCTCGGCGGCGGGGCCGCGGCGAGGCGCTGGCCGCCGCCGCGTGCGCTCGCGGTCAGTGCGTTGCCGCACTCGCCGCAGAACTTGACCGTCGGCGGGTTCGCCGTTCCGCAGGACGGGCAGGGTTGTGCGAGCGGGCTTCCGCACTCCCCGCAGAACTTGCGACCGGCCTCGTTCGACGAGCCGCAGGACGCGCACGTGACGACGTCGGCCACGCGCTCACTCTATTCCGCTCGCGTAAACCCCTCAATCGGGTGCGGCTACGCTCCGCGCATGCCACTCGAGGCCGTCGACGTGCACCCGGAGCTCTCGCCGACGAGGGCCTGGTGGCTGCGCGTTCCGGCGACGATCCTGAGTCCGCGCTCGGTCTTCTTCGCGCTGAGGGAGGACGACGACGAGGACGTCGCGGCGCGCTCCGAGCCCCTCCTGCTCGTCATCTGGCTGGCGGGGATCGCGTCGGTGCTCGCAACGCCCACCGCGGCAGGGCTGCTCGACGACCCCGACTACGACTCGGTGCTGCTCGCGATCTGGGCGTTCGTCGCCGGCGGCATGTACGGATTCGTCGGCTACTTCGTCGTCGGCCTCGCGCTCCTCTTCGGCGTCCGCCTGCTCGGCAGCCTCGGGAGCTTCAGGAGGACGCGCCAGACGGTCGGGTTCGCCCTCGTTCCGCTCGCGGTCTCGCTCCTGCTCGTCCTTCCCCTCCGCCTCGCCGTCTACGGCGGCGACACCTTCCGCGCGGGCGGGGCGGACGAGGGGGCGGGCGAGAGCGCGCTGCTCGTCGTCCAGCTGGTATTCGCGGCGTGGTCGCTCGCGCTCCTCGTTCTGGGCGTTCGGGTCGTCCACGGCTGGAGCTGGCCGCGGGCGCTGGCGGCCGTTGCCGGCGCCGCCGCGCTGCTAGCCGCGGCGCTCGGCGTGTTCGTGATGATCTGAGGCGCTGGACTCGAAGACCGCGAGCTCCTCGTCCGGCATGGAGTACGTGTGCTGCGCCTCCGGGAAGCGGCGTTCGCGTACGTCGTCGGCGTAGGCGGAGAGCGCTTCGCGGATCGCGGTTCCGATCTCGGCATAGCGCTTCACGAAACGCGCCGTTCGGCCCTCGTACAGGCCGAGGATGTCGTGCCACACGAGCACCTGGCCGTCGCAGTCCGGGCCGGCGCCGATCCCGATCGTCGGGATCGCGAGGTCACGGGTGATCCGTGTCGCCACCGGCGAGGGTACGGCCTCGAGCACGAGGGAGAAGCAGCCCGCTGCTTCGAGCGCGCGCGCGTCGTCGTAGAGCCGCAGCGCCTTCTCGGCCGAGCGCCCCTGGGCCTTGTACCCACCGAGCATCGTCGCCGACTGCGGTGTCAGACCGAGGTGTCCCATGACCGGGATGCCGGCGCCAACGATTGCCTGGACGCGGGAGAGCGTCGCGCCGGCTCCCTCGAGCTTCACCGCATCCGCGCCTGCCTCCTTGACGAAGCGGATCGCGTTCTCGATCGCGGCCGAGTCGGAGACCTGGAACGAGCCGAACGGCATGTCGGCGATCACGAGCGGACGTCGCGCACCGCGCGTCACGGCGCGCGTGAGCATGAGCATCTCCTCCATCGAGGCGGGCACGGTCGAGTCGTGGCCGAGCATCGTCATGGCGGCGGAGTCGCCGACGAGCACGAGGTCTGCGCCGGCCTCGTCCGCGAGGCGCCCACCCGGTGCGTCGTAGGCGGTCACCATGACGATGGGCTGGCGGCGTGCCTTCATCTCCGCCAGCTCCGTGATCGGCAGCTTTCCCGGAGCGGGCGTAGCCGGGACGGGGCGCTGCGGGCGAATGCTCATTGTCGGTTCTCCTTCCAGCGGGACGTTGTCGATGAGGCGGGTCGAGCCGACGCGGACGGCGCCGGCGAGGGTAGGCGGGTCGAAGTCGGCGACCTCGACGTAGTCGATCCCGAGGCCGTTGGCGGCAGCGAGTTGCGCGAGCGCCTCGTCGCGGTCGCGGGTCGCGAGTGCCCGCGGCAGTGCGAGCGCGCGCTCGTGCTCTTCTGCGGAGAGCAGGACGTTGCGGGACGAGAGCGCGAGGCCGTCCGGCGTCGCGCACGACGGGGAGGACGCGTAGCTCGACCTCCAGGGCGAGGTCGCGGATCAGCTGCCGGATCACCTCGACCTGCTGCGCGTCCTTCTGGCCGAAGTACGCGAGGTCGGGTCGCACGACGGTGAACAGCTTCAGCACGATCGTCGCGACCCCGCGGAAGTGGCCGGGCCGGAAGCGCCCTTCCAGCATCGATCCCAGCTCCGTCACGTCCACCCAGGTCTGGAACCCCGGCGGGTACATCTCCTCGACGGAGGGGGCGAAGACGAGATCGACGCCTTCGGCGCGCGCGAGCTCGACGTCACGCGATTCGTCGCGCGGGTAGCCGGCGAGATCCGCGTTCTCGGCGAACTGGGCCGGGTTCACGAACAGGCTCATGACCACCGCGTCGCACTCCGCGCGCGCAGCGCGCAGGAGCGAGAGGTGGCCCTCGTGCAGGGCGCCCATCGTGGGCACGAGCCCGATCGATCCCGACCGCAGCGGGTCGAGGGCGTCACGCGCGTCGGCGATCGTGCGGACGGTCTTCACGCCGGAACCTCCGCAGGGTCGCGACCGGCGACTCGTGCGGTCGCGGCTGCGAGCACGAGGTACAGCTCTTCGAGCTCGGGCCGCTCCTCGCGGATGACCCGCAGGTGCCGCTCGACCGTTTCCCAGTCGCCGCGCGCGATCGGTCCTGTCAGCTCGAAGCCCGTCTCGACTACGCCTCGGATGAGCGGGTCGAGCGCCTCGGGCGGCGCCGACGCGGCCTCGAGGAGCGAGCCCGCGGCTGCCCGCAGGGTCACGAGATAGTTGGAGGCCATCGACGCTCCTGCGTGGTATGCGGCGCGCGCGTCGTCCGCGAGCTCGAAGGGGCGGAGCCCGAGAGTCTCCGCGAGCGACCGGCCCACCTCCCGGGCTTCTGGGGTCTCCGCGGTGACGGCACCCCAGGCGCCGTCGAGCTGCTCCGGGCCGAGTGCCTTCGAGAACGACTGCAGCGGGTGCACCGAGAAGCGGCGGGTGTGCGGGTCGAGGGCTGCGAGTGGCGTCGCACCGCTCACGTGCGCAACCCACGGGCCGGGACCGGTCGCGCCCGCCACCTCGGGGATCGCGCGGTCCGGCACGCACAGAAGGACGATGTCGGGCTCGGCGGAGTCGAGCTCCACGCCTCGCTCTGCGAGGCGGGCACTCACCGCCGAGCCGACGCGACCACGCGCGCCCACGATGTGAACACTCTCGATCATCTGCGTTGCTCCAGTTCCCGAGCGGGATACCGGGCAGGGGAAGTGTGCCCGTCCGGGCTACCTCTCGGCAAGGCGCGCCTCGAGGTGAGCGCGCACAGCCGGCCAGTCGTCGTCCGTCACGCTGTACCAGGCGCTATCGCGATTCTCGCCGCCGCGCACGAGCATGTGCTTGCGATGGACACCTTCGAAGGTCGCGCCGAGCGCCGTGAGCGCGCCGCATGAGCGCTCGTTCGAAGCGTCCGTCTTGAACTCGACGCGCCTGCAGCCCCACGAGTCGAACGCATGCCGCAGCTGCAGGAGCTTTGCCTCGACGTTCGCGCCGGTGCCCCACGCTCGCGGATGGAGCCACGTCCAGCCGATCTCGACCGAGCCGTGCTCGGGCCGGAGTGCCAGGAATCGCGTGGAGCCCACGACGTCTCCGTCCTGCAGGCACGTCACGAGCGGGAGCTCCGTCCCTGCGTCAGCCGCCTCGAGCGCTCCTGCAACGAAGCCGCTCCACTCCTCGCGCGTCTGCGGCTGTAAGACGCTCAGCCACCGCCAGGTCTGCGGATCGCGCGCGGCGAGCCAGAGCGCCTCCTCGTGCTCGGGGCGCAACGGCTCGAGCCGGACGATCCGGCCCTGGAGAGCGGGGACGGTCCACCGCGCCAAGGGTCGCGACAGTACAGGGAGCGGTAGACTCGGCTCGTGCCGATCTACGAGTACGCGTGCATGGAGTGCGAGTCGCACTTCGACGAGCTCGTTCGCTCGAGCGACCAGGCGGTGACCTGCCCCGAGTGCGGGGCGGCGAACGTCCTCAAGCAGCTCTCGAGCTTCGCCGTGCACGGCGCGTCGTCGAAGCCGGTATTCAGCGGTCCGTCCGGCGGTGGCGGCGGGTGCTGCGGCGGCTCGTGCGGCTGCGGCCACTAGCCCTGGATCGCCGCATCCGGGCAACCTCCTAGACTGATCTCCGATGGACGCCGTGGAGCGTGCCGCCGCGCTTCGAGCACATGCGGAAGACACAGCGACGTGCACACGCTGTGCGCTCGCGCAGGGGCGCACGCAGGTGGTGTTCGGCTCGGGAAGCCCGAACGCCGACCTGATGTTCGTCGGCGAGGCACCGGGCTTCCACGAGGATCAGCAGGGAATCCCATTCGTGGGACAGGCGGGCAAGCTGCTCGACACGCTGCTCGGTGGCATCGGTCTCACACGCGCCGACGTCTTCGTCGCGAACGTCCTCAAGTGCAGGCCTGCGGGCAATCGCGACCCGCTGCCCGAGGAGATCGCGGCCTGCGAGCCGCACCTCTTCCGCCAGATCGAGCTCATCGAGCCGAAGCTCGTCGCGACGCTCGGCAACTTCGCCACGAAGCTCCTGTCCGGAAAGCCGGCCGGGATCACGCGGGTTCATGGGTACGAGCAGGAGGTCACCCTCGGCGCCCGCACGGTGCTGCTCTATCCGCTCTTCCATCCCGCGGCGGCGCTCTACACGCCGTCGATGCTGAAGGTCCTCGAGGAGGATTTCGAGCGCATTCCCGCGCTCCTCGGCCGCGCGCTCGACGAGCCGGCGGCTGCAGAGCAGCCGGATGCCGCGGTCGAGCCGGAGCTCGAGTCGGTCCAGCTCGGCCTCTTCTAGTGGCCCGGGTGGAGCTCGCCAGCGCGTCGGCGGGCGAGACCGAGCGGTTAGCCGCAGAGCTTGCCGTCCGTCTCGAGGTCGGAGACGTCGTCACCGTGTCCGGCGAGCTCGGCGCCGGCAAGACGACCTTCGTCCGCGGTGCCTGTCGTGCGCTCGGCGTCACCGCGCCGGTCACCAGCCCCACGTTCACCATCGGTCACCGCTACGAGGGCGGGAGTGTCCCCGTCTCCCACCTCGACCTCTACCGCTTCACCGCGGTCTCGGCGGCGGAGTGGGCCGACCTCGAGCCGTACTTCGACGACGCGCTCGTCTTCGTCGAATGGCCCGAGGCAGGCATCGGCGTGCTTCCGGACGCCCGGCTCGCAGTCACCCTGGCGCACGAGGGCGGCGACGCCCGTCGCGTCGCCCTCTTCACGGACGAGGAGACGCTGATACAAGGCATGCACTGATGCTCCTCCTTGCGTTCGACACCGCGACCGACGTCGCGACCAGCGCACTCGTCGCAGACGGGCGGGTGCTCGGCGAACGCCTCGGCGTGGCTCGGAGCATCCTCGACGACGTGCACGCCATGCTCGACGAGTCCGATATCTCGAAGTCGAGCCTGGACGCGCTCGTCGTGGGGACAGGCCCTGGAAGCTTCACGAGCACGCGGATCGGCCTTGCGGTCGCGCGCGGGCTTGCAGTGGCGCTGGGCATCCCAGGTGCGGGCGTCTCGACGCTCGCCGCGCTCGCGTCGGTCGAGCCACGCGTCTATCCGGTCGTCGACGCGCGGCGCGGCGAGGTCTTCGTGCAGGGGCCGCGTGCGGTCGCGCCGGACGATCTCGAGCTCGACGTCGGCACGGTCTGCGTCGGGAGCGGGGCGGTGCGCTATCGGAGCACATTCGAGCAGATGGGCGCGGTCGTGCCGCCGGACGGCGACGGGCGCCACCTCCCGCACGCGCGCCTGCACGCGGCACTGGCGTCGGACTTCGGGCCCGTGGAGCGCATCGAGCCGATCTACGTGCGCGTGCCGGATGCGGAGGCGTCGCTCGCATGAAGATCCAGCTTCGCCGACTCGACGCCAGCGATCTCGACCTCGTCGAGGCGATCGAACGCGAGTCGTACCGAACGCCGTGGTCGCGCTCGATGTTCGACGCGGAGCTACGCAAGCCAAGCTCGCTCGCGCTCGGCGCCTTCACGGCGGACGACGTCCTCGTCGGGTACGCGTTCGTCTCGCGCTACGTCGACGCCTGGCACGTGATGAACGTGGCCGTCGCCGACGAGTTCCGTCGCCGAGGCATCGCTTCGGCGCTACTCGGGCGGCTCTTCGAGGTCACCGAGTCCGACTCGCGCCGCGGCTACACGCTCGAGGTGCGCGTGTCGAACGCGGGCGCGATCCGGCTGTACGAGCAGCTCGGCTTCGAGCCGCGCGGAACTCGTCGCGGCTACTACACGGACAACCGGGAGGACGCACTGATCATGTGGCGTGAGCCCGCGTCGTCCGAGCGCGCGTCGTGATCCTCGGCATCGAGACGTCCTGCGACGAGACCGCAGCCGCCGTCGTCTCCGTCGACGGACGCGTGCTCTCGTCGATCGTCTCCTCGCAGGCCGACCTGCACGCGCGCTTCGGAGGGGTCGTTCCGGAGGTGGCATCGAGGCGACACCTCGAGCTCGTGGCGCCGGTCGTCCGCACGGCGCTCGAGGAGGCGGACGTCCCGCTCGAGGGGATCGATCGAGTCGCGGTGACGCAGGGTCCGGGGCTCGTCGGGGCCCTTCTCGTCGGGATCTCGGCCGCGAAGGGAATCGCCTGGGGCCGGGGCTTGCCGCTCGCTCCGGTCGACCATCTGGAGGGACACGTCGCCTCGCTCTACCTCGAGCCGGATCCGGTCGAGCCGCCGTTCACGTGCCTGCTCGCGAGCGGTGGGCACACGCTCCTCCTCGCCGTGCGCGAGCGCGGTCGCTCCGAGCGGCTGGGGACGACGCTCGACGACGCCGCCGGGGAGGCGTTCGACAAGGGCGCTCGCCTCCTCGGTCTCGGCTACCCGGGGGGCGCCGCGATCGACAGTCTCGCCAGGGAGGGCGATCCCGAGGCGTTCGACTTCCCGGTCGCCCGCGTCCCGGGGCTCGACTTCTCCTTCTCGGGGCTCAAGACGGCGCTCCTGTACGCGGTGCGCGACCTCGGGTCGGACGAGGTCGAGCGGCGGAGGGCCGACCTCGCGGCCTCGTACCAGCGCGCGATCGTCCGGGCACTCGTGCGACGCCTCGAAGAGGCGGCGCTGGTGTCCGGCTTCGAGCGGCTCGCGGTGGTGGGGGGCGTGGCCGCGAACTCCGAGCTCCGCAGGGCGCTTCCCGACGCCGCCTTCGCGCCGCTCGAGCTCTGCACCGACAACGCCGCGATGATCGCGTCCTGCGCGCGGTTCGTGGAGGCCGTTCCGTACCCCCGCTACCTTGCGCTCGATGCGTACTCGTCGCTCGCCTAGCGTTCTCGTGCTCGTGGCGGCGACGGTCGCCGCGACCGTCGTCTTCGGCGCAGTCGGGGCTCGCGCCCAGGAGCAGCCGACGGCGATCGACGAGGCCGACTGGCAGGGCGTCCTCGGCGTCCGCGCGCCCGTCTCCACGGCCGAGCGCTACGTCGTCCTCCTGTCGCCGCCGTCGCTCGCCGACCGCGTGCGGGCGAACGGCGGGGAGGCGACGGAGGCGGAGATGGTCTCGTGGACGACATCCGCGGTCGCGCAGCAGGAGCAGTTTCTCGCGCGGCTCGCGGCAGCCGGCGCGCGCATCGCGCCCGAGTACCGCTTCACGAAGGTCGTCAACGGCTTCTCCGCCCGCCTCGATCCCACCTCGCTCGCGCTGCTCGATCGCGATCGCGAGGTGACGGGCATCTTCCCCGTCCGCATCGCGTACCCGGCGCAGGCGGTGCGGAGCGAGGACTCGGGTGTGCTGCCTGCGGCGCTCGCGGACCTCGAGGTCGCGGGGCTGGACGGCACGGGCGTGACCGTCGCGCTCCTCGACACCGGCGTCGATCCCTCGCATCCGTATCTCAGGCAGCGCGTGCTCGCCGGCCTCGACGTCCTCGACCCGGGGAGCGGCGGAATCGCCCAGCCACACCCGACGATCCCGGGGCGTCCGGAGCGCCACGCGACGGAGCTGGCCGGCATCGTCGCGGGCACCGAGGGGCCGGACGGCCTGCACGGCATCGCGCCGGGCGCGTCGATCCTGCCCGTGCGCGTCGGCGGCTGGCAGCCGAACTCGGAGGGCGGCTACAGCGTCTACTCGCGAACCGACCAGATCCTCGCCGGGCTCGAGGCCGCCGTCGATCCCAACGACGACGGCGATACGCACGACGCGGCTCGCATCGCGCTCATCGGGATGGTCGAGCCGTACGCCGCCTTCACCGACGGGCCGCTCCCGCGCGGGATCGCCGGGGCAGCCGCGCTCGACATGCTCACGATCGTCCCCGCAGGGAACGACGGGAGCGCTGGACCGGCCTACGGAAGCATCGCGGGGCCAGGCGCCGCGGAGGCGGCGATCACGGTCGCGGCGGCCGACGGCCGGGTCGCGACGCCGACCGTCCGCGTCCACATCCGCGCGGGCCTGCGAGTCCTGTACGAGGGCGACGTTCCACTCGGCGGCGCTCCGAGCAAGACGGTGATCGCAGACGTCGTCCCAGTCGACCGGCGGACGGTCGCACGCGGCATCGAGGCGCTCTTCTCGGACGGAGGCACGAGCGCGGTCGCCGGAAACGCCGTGCTCGTTCCGCGCGGCGCGTTGTCTGACGAGACCGTCGAGGAGACGACCTCCGCGGGTGCGCTGGCCGTGCTGGTCGACGGGCCGTTGCCGGCCGGAGCATTCAGTCTCGACGTCCCACCCGGCGTGCCCGTCGTCGGGCTCACCGCAGACGTCGTCGCCGAGATGCGAGCGATGATCGCCTCGGGGATTCCGGTGACGGTCGCGATCGGGGACGTGGACGTCGCGAGCCGCAAGGAGGAAGGGTCGATCGCGGCCTTCTCTTCGCGCGGGCTCGTGCTCGACGGCAGCCTCAAGCCGAGCCTCGCCGCTCCCGGAGTGTCGGTGCCCACCTCGGAGCCGGGCCGCGGCGACGACGGCGACGTCCGCTTCGGGACGATCAGCGGCACGAGCGCTGCGGCCGCCGTGACCGCAGGTGTCGCCGCGCTGCTCGCCGAGGGACGGCCGGCGCTCGACGCGCCCGCCCTCCAGGGCGTGCTCGTCGGCTCCGCGCAGCGCGCCGACCTCGATCCGACGGCCTCCGGGGCCGGGGTCGTCGATCTCCGCGCTGCCGTCCAGCAGGAGGCCTACGCCGAGCCGTCGCTTCTCTCCTTCGGTGCCGTCGGCAAGGCCGGCGCCGAGCGCGTGCTGCACATCACGAACGTCTCGACGCGCACGCTTGCGGTGTCGATCGGGAACACGGCCATCGCCCCGAAGGGCGTGGAGATCTCCGTCGACCCGCAGCGAGTGCGGATCCGTCCCGGCCGAAGCGCGGACGTCGTCGTCAACGCGAACACCTCCCAGCTGTCCTCCGAGGCCGGCGCCGCAACGGGCGAGCTCGTCCTCCGGACGGGCGATTCGCCGGAGGTGCACGTCCCCTGGGCAGTCGCGGTGCCCGCGCCGGTCGAGCTCGTCTCGCGCGTCAAGATCCGGATGACGGGAAAGCGCGTGTCGGACGCGACGCCCGCGGCGCTCTCGTTCGTCGCCGGCTCGGTGAGCGCTACTCCGGAGCCGCAGGTGCGGTCGGTCGAGCTGCTCGACGTCGAGCTGTGGCGCGGCGGTACCCGCCTCGGACTGCTGGCGCGCCGACGGGAGCTCCTTCCCGGCCGCTACACCTTCGGGCTCACGGGGAGAAGCCCGACCGGAGCGCGACTTCGGCGCGGGACCTACACGATCCGCCTGCTCGCGTTCCCTGGTGACGGCACGCGGAAGCAGGCGGACACGATCCCGTATCGCATCCGCTGAAGGCTCCTATACTCGCCCCGTCCATCGAGCCAGGAGGCGACTCTCGATGTCAACCGTCGCGGCGGAATCCCATCTCCGGGAGAATCCCTACGAGCTGGCCAAGCTGCAGCTTCGGCGGGTCGGCGAGATCTTCGCGCTCGACCCCAACCTGATCCGCGTCCTCTCGCAGTGCAAGAAGGCCGTCGAGGTCTCGATCCCCGTCTCCATGGAGGACGGGTCGACCGAGGTGTTCCAGGGCTTCCGGGTCACGCACAACATCGCGCGCGGCCCCTCCAAGGGCGGCATCCGCTACCACCGGGACGTCACCATCGACGAGGTCAAGTCGCTCGCGATGTGGATGACCTGGAAGTGCGCGCTGATGGGGCTTCCTTTCGGCGGCGCCAAGGGGGGCGTCGTCTGCGATCCGAAGGTGCTCACGGCCGGGGAGCTCGAGCGGCTCACCCGCCGCTACACGAGCGAGATCATCAACGACATCGGGCCCGAGCGGGACATCCCCGCACCGGACGTGGGCACGGACGGACGCGTGATGGCATGGATCTTCGACACGTATTCGATGAACAAGGGTCACTCCGTACTCGGTGTCGTGACGGGCAAGCCACTCTCGGTCGGCGGATCGCTCGGTCGTGAGGAGGCGACCGCCCGCGGTGCGCTCTACTCCATCCAGGCCCTGTCCACGAAGCAGGGCCGGCGCCTGAGCGAGTACTCGGTCGCGATCCAGGGCTTCGGGAACGTCGGAGCGAACCTCGCCAAGCTCCTCCACCGGGAAGGCGTGAAGGTCGTGGCCGCGTCCGACTCGCAGGGAGGTGTCTACAACGCGGCCGGGCTCGACATCTCCTCGGCGCTCGCGCACAAGCAGGAGCACGGCACCCTCATCGGGCTCGCAAACGCCGAGCAGGTGACGAACGAGGAGCTCGTCGAGCTCGAGTGCGACGTCTTCGCCCCGTGCGCGCTCGAGCAGGTCGTCACCGAGATGAACGCGGACCGCGTCAAGGCGACCGTCATCTGCGAGGGAGCGAACGGCCCGGTGACTCCCTCGGCCGACGCGATCCTCGAGGACAAAGGCGTCCTCGTGCTCCCCGACGTCCTCGCGAACGCCGGCGGCGTCGTCGTCTCCTATTTCGAGTGGGTCCAGGGGCTGCAGGAGTACTTCTGGCGCGAGGACGAGGTCAACGCGAAGCTCCACGACATCGTCGTACGCGCCTTCGAGGAGACGTGGCAGACCCGCGAGAGCTACGGGACGAGCTTGCGCATGGCCTCGTACGGGCTCGCCGTTCAGCGCGTCGCCGAGGCGACGACCACTCGAGGTCTCTACCCGTAGCTCTTACGCGAGAACCGGAATCCGCGAGCAGCGGATTCCGGTTCCGCGAGAATCCCTGAAGGCGGCTGCTTCGCAGCCGCGTCGCTGCGCAAGCCGATGGAGTCGCTTCGACACGTCACCGTCTTCCACGCCGCCGACTGCAGTCTCTGCGCTCGCGCGCTCGAGGTCGTCGTGGCGGTTCGACGGGAGACCGAGTTCGACCTCGAGCTGGTCGACATCGGAGGCGACGGCGACCTCGAGTCGCGGTACCGCGAGCTCTTGCCCGTCGTCGAGATCGACGGGGAGCAAGCGTTCACGTACTTCGTGGACGCGGAGGCGCTCCGCGCGCGACTCGTGAGCTGACGGCGACGGTTCCCGCGGCGCCCCTCGGAGGATCGCAGGCAGAATCGTGACGCTTTGTCACAAGCCATCGACAGGGGGAAACGCACGTGACCGAACGCCTGACCGTCGGAGTCGCCGCTCGCCTGAGCAGGTACCTGCAGGTCCTGACCCAGGCGCGGAAGATGGGCAAGGAGCGGATCTCGTCGCAGGAGATCTCGGAGTACACGAACATCAACGCGACGCAGATCCGGCGCGATCTCTCGACGTTCGGACGGTTCGGGAAGCGGGGCGTGGGCTACCGCACGGACGCGCTGCTGGAGGAGATCAGGCAGATCCTCCGCACGCAGGGTCAGCACAACATCGCTCTCGTCGGGGCGGGCCGCCTCGGGAGCGCGATCGCGAGCTCTCCGATCTTCGCGGAGCACGGGATCACCGTGGCCGCGGTCCTCGACAACGACCCCGAGAAGGTCGGGACCAAGATCGGCGACCTCACCATCAGCTCGATCGAGAACATCGGCGAGATCGCACGCGAGCGGAACATCATCGTCGGCGTCATCGCCGTCCCCGCCGACTCCGCGCAGGACGCGGCGGACGCGCTGATCGGAGCCGGCGCGAAGATCATCTTCAACTACTCGGAAGCGCTCCTCGACGTCCCCGCGGACGTGAACGTCCACACGTCGAACCCTGCCGTCGACCTTCTCTACGCCCTCTACTTCCATTTGGCGTAGCCGCGGCAGGCACCACCGAGTGACACAGTGTCACTCGGCATGAACATCCTCATCTGGCACGGGTACCTGCTCGGCGGGACGGGCTCGAACGTCTACACGCGCCAGCTCGCACGCGAGTGGTCGCGGGCGGGGCACGACGTGACCGTGCTCTGCCAGGAACCGCATCCCGAGCGGTACGACGTCGGCGGCGCTCGCGTCGTGCGACCCGACGTCGGCGGGCTCCTGCCCGTGTTCGTGCTCGACCGGTACGCGGGGCACCGGGTCGAGCTGCTCCAGGACTGCACGCGCGAGGAGCTCGACGTGTGGGTGGAGGCGAACGCGGCCGCGGTGCGCGACCACCTGCCGGCCGACCTCGTCCTCTGCAACCACGTGCTCCTGGGCGGAGCGGTCGGCGCGGCCTCGGGCGCTCCCTACGCGGTCAAGGCGCACGGGTCCGAGCTCGAGTACTCGATGCGCGGCCGACCGGAGCTCGAGGCGTGGGGGAGAGACGTGCTCGCAACCGCCCGCGCGACGTTCGTCGGCTCGGCCCACATCCGCGAGGTCGTGGAGCAGGTCTGCGGTCACGTCGAGCGCGTGCACGAGGTGCCGCCCGGAGTCGACGTCGACGAGTGGCGTCCGCAGCCGCGCGAGGAGGCGCTGGCCGCCCTCGTCGAGGAGGCTCGACGCGACTCGCCGAACCCCGGGAACGCGAACGAGCGGCTGCCGGACGCGGCCAACGAGGAGCGCCTCCCCGCGTTTCTCGCCGGGGACGAGCGGACGGTCGTCTACTTCGGGAAGCTGCTGCGCAACAAGGGCGTGCACGTCCTGCTCGATGCGCTCGCCGGCGTCGACGCACGGGCTGTGATCGTCGGCTTCGGTGACTACCGGACAGAGCTCGAGGACACGGCGCGGGGACGACACGTGCTCTTCACCGGCCCGCTCGACCATCGACATCTCGTCCACCTGCTGGCGCTCGCGGATGCGTGCGTCGTGCCGTCGATCTTCCCGGAGGCGTTCGGGATGGTCGCCGCAGAGGCCGCCGCCGCAGGCTGCCCGCCGCTCGTCGCGCGCCACTCCGGGCTTGCCGAGGTCGCCGACGGGCTCGAGGCGGAATATCCGACCGCTCTGCGCGACCTCGCGTCGTTCACCTCGGGGGATGCGTCCGATCTCCGGCGAAAGCTCACTCGCTTGCTCGAGCTCGAGGGCCCCGAGCGCGAGTCGATCAGAGCGGCCGCGCGCCGAGCCGCGATCGAGCGCTGGAGCTGGGCCTCGGTCGCCGACCGCCTCCTGACGCTCGGTCGCTAGCAAGGCCTTCAATTACTGTTGGCCGCCGAAATGGGTACCGCTCGCATATGGCTCGCAGTCGCGGGGGAAACCATGTTGCCTCCGCGTGCCCCCTTCTTCCTGAGAGTGCGGGGAAACTCCCGGTTCCCCGCACCCCTCCCCACCCACGGGAACGGAGGCGCCCATGGGTGACGAACAGCGCCTCTCGCCTGAAGAGCTGATCGGTCGGGCACGCGAGCAGTTCGCGTCGGCGACCGACTTCACGATGGCCGTCGAGGAGGAGTTCGCGATCCTCGACCCGGAGACGCTCGACCTCACGAACCGCTTCGAGGACGTCCAGGCGGCGGCCCGCGCGACCGCGCTCGAACCCCACCTCGTCGGCGAGCTCATCGCGTCGGAGGTCGAGGTCCGGACCGGCAGGCAGGAGTCGTTCGCCGATCTCCCGGCGGCGATGGCCGAGCGCCGCGCGCAGCTGCAGGCGCTCGTCGAGCCGATGGGCCTCCTGTTGGGTGCGACCGGGACTCACCCCTGGGCGGACTGGAAGAAGCAGCGCATCATCGACACACCCCACTACCGCCGAAACGACGAGCTGCTCCGCTACGTGGTGTGGCGCAACAACACATTCGGGCTCCATCTCCATGTCGCGATCAAGGGCCCGGACCGCGCGATCGCAGTGGTAGCCGGGCTGCGCAACTTCCTGCCGGAGCTCCTCGCGGTCTCGGCGAGCTCGCCGTTCGTGGAGGGCGTCTCGAGCGGCCTCCACTCCGCGCGCACGCAGATCTTCACGCGCTTCTTCCCCCGCTGCGGCGTTCCCGACGCGTTCGCGTCATGGAGCGAGTACGAACGCTTCGTCCGGTTCCTCTATGACACCGGCTCGATCACCGAGCACACGCAGATCTGGTGGAGCGTGCGACCGCACCTCGCGTTTCCGACCGTGGAGATCCGGATCTGCGACGGCCAGCCCGAGCTTTCCGAGGCGCAGTCGCTCGCCGCGCTCGCGGCGTCGCTCACCGTACGGATCGCGCGTGCATACGACGCGGGCGAGCCGGTCGAGCCGCTTCCGCACCGGCTGATCGAGGAGAACTTCTGGCGCGCGATTCGCTGGGGTCTCTCCGGCGAGCTCATCGACTTCGCGCGCGGCGAGTCGATCCCGGCGCGGCAGCGGATCGAGGAGCTCGTGGAATGGGTGCTGCCGGCCGCCGAGGAGATCGGCGCCGCACCGTTCCTCACGATCCCCGAGCAGAACGCTGCCGAGCGGCAGATCGAACGCTTCGAACAGGGCGCGTCGCTCGAGGAGATCTACGCCGAGCAGGTCGGCGCGACCGAGACGATCGGTGGCTGACGAGCCGCGGCTGCCGTCCGAGGAGGAGCTCCGGGAGGCGCTCGACCGCGTCGGGGTCGGAGACATCCTCGTGAACGCGCTCTCCGCCGCCGCGTCGATCGGCTTCCGGCGCGTGTCGGCGGAGGCTCGCGACCTGGAGCAGGTGAAGCTCGCGATCGAGTCGCTGCGCGCACTCGACCCGGTCCTGCGCGAAGGCGGCGTCGACGACGCGATCGTTCGTGATCTCGAGCAAGCGCGGGCGAACCTCCAGCTCGCTTACGCGAGCGCTCTCGGCGAGGCCGCCTCGGACGTTCCCGAGCACCCCGACGCGTAGACTCGCGCGTTCATGACGGCATGCCCGGCCTGCGCGGGCGAGAACGCCGACGGCGCCCGCTTCTGCTCGCACTGCGGACGGCCGCTTGCCGCCGAGGAGACCGCTGGAACGGCCGAGCGCCGGCTCGTGACGGTGCTCTTCGCCGACATCACCGGCTCGACACCTCTCGGCGAGGAGCTCGATCCGGAGGACCTCCAGGACGTCCTCGGCGCGTACGCCGATGCCATGCGTCAGGAGATCGAGGCCGAAGGCGGCACGGTCGAGAAGTTCATCGGGGACGCAGTCATGGCCGTGTTCGGCGTCCCGGTCGCGCACGAGGACGACTCTTCGCGAGCGCTCCGTGCAGCTCTTCGCATGCGCCGCCGGCTCGAGGTGCTCAACACCGATCTCGAGCGCAGGCACGGAGTGCGCCTCGCGATGCGCACCGGCGTCAACACGGGCGACGTCGTCGCCTCGCGCGAGTCGCGCCTCGAGGCCGGACTGGTTACAGGCGATGCCGTCAACGCCGCCGCCCGCCTCGAGCAGACCGCCGACGCAGGGCAGATCCTCGTGTCCGAGCGGACCGCGCGCTCGGCCCGTGGGTTCCGCTTCGGCGAGGTCGGGCCGCTCACCGTGCGTGGGAAGTCGCGCCCGGTTGCGACGGTCGAGCTCGTCGACGACGGCGTGGATGCAATCCCCGGCGGTTTGGAGCGCGGCATTCCCGGGCTGCGTGCGCCGATGGTCGGCCGCGACCACGAGCTCGACCTCCTGCAGTCCACGTACGGCCGGCTCGCGTCGTCGGGTCGGGCGCAGCTCGTGACGATCTACGGTGACCCCGGCATCGGGAAGAGCCGTCTCACGCGCGAGCTGCTCGCGTGGGCGGACGGCCAGGGCGACGGCGTCACCGTGCTGAAGGGGCGGTGCCTGCCGTACGGCGAGGCGATCACGTACTGGCCGCTCGCCGAGATCCTGAAGACGTACACGGGCGTGCTCGACTCCGACGCGCCCGACGCGGCGCTCGCGAAGATCGCAGAGCTCGCGGAAGGCGTGCTCGCTTCGGTGCCCGATCCGGCGCGCTCCGCGGCCGTCCTCGCGTTCACGTTCGGCCTGGAGGACGCCCGCTTCGGTCTGGCGTCCCTCTCTCCGCGCCAGGTGCGCCTCGAGACCCACGAGGCATGGCGGGCGTTCTTCACCGGCCTGACCGCCGATCGCCCGGCGATCGTCGTGATCGAGGACATCCACTGGGCGGACGATCCGTTGCTCGACCTCCTCGAGGAGCTCGCCGACCGTGTGGCAGGCCCGCTTCTCCTTGTGTGTCCGGCGCGACCCGACCTCGCGCAGCACCGGACCGGCTGGGGCGGCGGCAAGCGCAACTTCAGCTCGATCTTCCTCGAGCCCCTTTCGCACGACGATGCGGCGAGGCTGGTCGAGGTCCTCCTCGCGGTCGAGGAGCTTCCGGATGAGACCCGTGCGGCGATGCTCGCGCGCGCCGACGGGAATCCGCTCTTCCTCGAGGAGATCATCCGGCACCTCATCGACGAGGGGCGGATCGTTCGCGAGGGCGAACGTTGGAGGGCGACCGAGAGCATCGACGAGATCGTGATTCCCGACACCGTGCAGGCCGTGCTTGCTGCGCGCATCGACCTGCTCCCTGCGGACGAACGGCGTGCCCTCCTGTCTGCATCGGTCGTCGGGCGCGTCTTCTGGAGCGGATCCGTCGCGCAGCTGCTCGACGACGGGAACGAGCTCGCCGACGACGCCCTCGGACGGCTCGAGGACCGCGAGCTCGTTCTCTCTCAGCTCGGGTCGCGAATCGCCGGCGAGCGCGAGTTCCTCTTCAAGCACGTACTCACACGCGACGTCGCGTACGGAACGCTGGCCCGCCGCGACCGCGGACGCGCTCACGCGGACGTCGCGGCGTGGATCGAGTCGGCCGCCGGCGAGCGGCAGCGCGAGTTCGCCGACCTGCTCGCGCACCACCTCGGCCTCGCGTACGAGGGCGCGCTGGTGGATCCCAGCGTTTCGGAGGAGCGCCGCGACGAGCTCAGACAGCGGAGCCTGCATGCCGCGCTGGCGGCGTCTGCGGAGGCGCGCAACAGGATGCTCCTCGACAAGGCGAACGCCTTCGCCGAGGCCGCGCTCGGCGTCGCGGCGGACGCGTTCGAGAGGTCGCTTGCCCTCGAGGCGCTCGGACTGTGTGCGCTCTGGGACTACCGCGGGGACGATGCTTGGCGGAACCTCGCGGCCGGCCGTCGACGAGCGTCTCGCCGCGGGTCGAGCGCGGAGAGTCGCTGGCGATGCTGTGTGCCCGCGCCGTCGAGTCTCCGACGCGTTGGCCCGCGTCGATGGCGGAGCCGGCCGAAGAGGCCGCCGTCGCCCGTTACGTCGAGATCGGACTCGAGAATGCGGCTCCCGAAGGCGAGGCACGGGTGCGTCTGCTTCTCGCCCGCGGCTTGTGGGTGTTCGCGTTCGGGCGAGACCGGGTTCACCGAAGACGAGGCCGAGGCCGCACGCCGGCGGGTGAGGAGGCCTTCGCGCTCGCGGAGGCGCTCGGACGCGACGATCTCGCGAGCGCGGCGCTCGACGGCGTCGAGGAGCATCGAGTTCATCCTCGGCCTGCACGGGCGGACTGGCCCGTCGTCGAGCGACGACTCGCGATCGTGGAGCGGCTGACGGATCCCTGGGAGCTCGGAGACGCGTTCCAGACCGCCGCCGACACTGCGCTCGCGATCGGTCGGTACGAGGACGCGCGGCGCTGGGCGAGCGAGGGGTACGAGCGCGCTCGGGGCGGCCCCGACGTCTGGCGAGCCGGGCTGGCGTGGCGCGCGATCGCACGCTTCAAGCTCGGCGACTGGGACGGAGCGCTCGAGGACTTCGAGCGCATGGAGGCCGCGCGTGCGACGACGCGCTTCGGAACGGTCGGGTACTTCACGCTGACGATGTGGAGCTGCATCGCGCTGCTCGACGAACTTCGTGGCGAGCGCGCCGCAGCCGACAGGCTGGTCGCGCGGCGTCGTGGCGGAGGTCTCCGGGGACGGCGACGATCCGGAGGCTCCCGTGGCTCGCGAGGCTGGCGGCACATCGAGGGTCGGACGAGGCGCTCGAGCGAATCGAGGAGAGCGCAGTCGATGCTCGGCCGGGACATGGCCAAGGGCGCGATCCTCGAGGCGCTCTGCGACGTGATCGCCGAGCTGGGGCGGTGGGAGCTCGCCGACGAGGCGATCGCCGATGCACGAGCGTTCGCGGAGCGGGCTCTGCTCGAGGCGCTCCCGCTCCATGCCGATCGCCTCGACGGCCGGGCTGCGCTTGCGCGCGGCGATGCGGCGGTCGCGCCATCGAGCTACTGCCCGTGCTCGGGACGGATTCGCGGCGCTCGGCGCGCCGCTGGGAGGCGGCACTCGCGCGGCTCTGGCTCGGCGAAGCGCAGCTCGCGGCGGGCGCTCTCGCCGACGCGCGGGAGTCCGCGGAGGCCGCACTCGACGTGTTCGAGGCGCTTCGGTCCGTGCAGGAGCTCGAGCAGGCGCGCTCCGTCCTGGCGCGGATCGGCTGACGGCTGGACCGAGCCGCATGCGCGACTTGTGATACATAATCCGCCGCGCCGAGGCGACTCGGCGCCTCACTTTGTGACGGGCAGGAGAACCGGAGGAACATGGACTTCTTCGTAGACCACGCCGTTGCGTTCGCGCTCGTCTGCGCGGCCGTGGCGGTTCTGTACGGGCTCTACCTCACCTGGTGGCTGCTCAAGCAGCCGGCCGGGAACGAGCGGATGCAGGAAATCGCAAGCGCCGTGCAGGAGGGCGCCGCGGCCTACCTTCGCAAGCAGTACACGACGATCGCGATCGTCGCGATCGTGCCGTTCTTCCTGCTCGGCTTCTACGACAAGCTCGGCTGGGGCGCGGCGTTCGGCTTCCTCATCGGCGCCGTCCTGTCCGCGGCCGCCGGCTTCATCGGAATGAACGTCGCCGTGCGCTCGAACGTCCGGACGGCGGAGGCGGCCCGCGAGGGGCTGCAGCCCGCGTTCAAGGTGGCGTTCCGCGCGGGCTCGGTCACCGGCCTCCTCGTGGTCGGGCTCGGCCTGCTCGGCGTGGCCGGCTACTACTGGGTGCTGACGGACTGGATCGGAAACAGCCCGCAGTCGGCCGTCGACGATCTCATCGGACTCGCATTCGGTGGCTCGCTGATCTCCGTCTTCGCGCGACTCGGCGGCGGCATCTACACGAAGGCCGCGGACGTCGGGGCCGACCTCGTCGGGAAGATCGAGGCGGGGATCCCCGAGGACGACCCGCGCAACCCGGCCGTCATCGCGGACAACGTCGGCGACAACGTCGGCGACTGCGCCGGCATGGCCGCCGACCTGTTCGAGACGTACGCCGTCACCGCGGTCGCGGTGATGCTCCTCGGGATCGGCATCGGGCAGGAGGACCTGTGGCTGTATCCGCTGGCGCTCGGGGGCATCTCGATCCTGTCGTCCGTGATCGGGACGTTCTTCACCCGCGTCGGGAGCGGCCCGAACGCGATCATCAACGCGCTCTATCGCAGCGTCATCGTCGCGACGCTGCTCTCGGCGCTGGGCTTCATCCCCGTGACGATGGCGTACGACGGCGGCCAATTCGACTTCTGGAACCTGTACGGCTCGGCGCTCATCGGCCTGGCGCGTGACGTTCCTACTGGTCGCGATCACCGAGTACTACACAGGCACCCGCTGGAAGCCGGTGAAGGACATCGCGAAGGCGTCACAGACCGGACACGCGACGAACATCATCGCCGGGCTCGCGGTGGGGATGCAGGCGACCGCGCTCCCCGTGGTCGTCATCGCCACCGGCATCGTCGGCGCGTATTACGCAGCGGGCGAGAACCTGTACGGCATCGGCGTCGCGGTCATGGCGCAGCTCTCGATGGCCGGGCTCATCGTCGCGCTCGACGCGTACGGCCCGGTCACCGACAACGCCGGCGGGATCGCCGAGATGGCCGATCTGCCCGAGGGCGTCCGCGGCATCACCGACCCGCTCGACGCCGTCGGCAACACGACGAAGGCGGTGACGAAGGGTTACGCGATCGGCTCGGCCGGCCTCGCGGCGCTCATCCTCTTCGACGAGTACGGCCGCGGCCTGCGGGACAACGGGCTCACGACCGTCTTTTCGCTCGACAACCCATGGGTCGTGGCCGGCCTCTTCATCGGCGGCCTCATGCCGTTCCTCTTCGCGTCGCTCGCGATGCAGGCGGTCGGACGCGTCGGCGGTCAGGTCGTCGAGGAGGTGCGCCGCCAGTTCCGCGAGGACCCGGGGATCATGGCCGGCACCTCGCGACCCGACTACTCGAAGGCGATCGGCATCGTCACCGCTTCGGCGATCAAGGAGATGCTGGCCCCGGCGCTCATCCCGATCGTGATCCCGATCGTCGTCGGAATCATCTCCGTCGAGATGCTCGGCGGCCTTCTCATCGGGACGATCGTGACCGGGCTCTTCCTCGCCATCGCCATGACCTCGGGCGGCGGCGCCTGGGACAACGCGAAGAAGACGATCGAAGACGGGCTCTACGGCGGCAAGGGCTCCGAGGCCCATGCGGCGGCGGTCACCGGCGACACGGTCGGCGATCCGTACAAGGACACCGCGGGCCCCGCGATCAACCCGATGATCAAGATCGCGAACATCGTCGCGATCCTCATGATCCCGCTGCTCGTCTCGATTCACGGCTAGCGGCGGCGCCTGACATATCACTCGCTCGGGGCGGCGCGAAGCCGCCCCTTGCGTGTTGCAGGGATTTCCGAGCCGCAATAGGATCCGGGCGCTTCAGGGGTATAGGGGCATCCGTCAGTGCCCCGAAATAGTCGAAAGGGGAGACGCACACATGAGAGGCAGTCCATTCAAGGGCCGGAGCGTGCTCGCTCTCGCGGCCCTCGCTGCTGCGCTTGTCGTCCCGGCCGCCGTCTCGGCAGCTGGCGCAGACCACGGCCGGCTGACACCGTCGGTCTCGTTGCCGAGCCCGAGCTCAACCGGCGCGACGGGCGGCCAGTCGCCCGACATCTTCCTCGTCCAGCTCTCCGCCGGAGCCGACACCTTCCGCAAGCAGGCCAAGGCCGTCGGGCTCGAGTACACGGAGCGCTTCGCGTACAAGAGTCTGTTCAAGGGCGTGTCGGTGCGCATCGCTCCGAGTGACGTCGGCAAGCTCGCCGGCGTCGCGAGCGTCTCGAGGATCTATCCCGCGCACTACTACACCCTCGGCCCCGAGCCGGCGGCCGATCCGGAGCTGGCGACGGCGATCAAGATGACCGGCGCCGACATCGCGCAATCAGAGGGTCATACGGGTGCCGGGGTCAAGGTCGCGGTCATGGACACCGGCATCGACGTCGACCACCCGGACCTCGGAGGTGACGGGAACTCGGCGGCGCCGCACTCGTTCCCGAACTCGCGCATCATCGGCGGCTGGGACTTCGTCGGGGACGACTACAACGCCGACCCCGAGAGCCCCGGTTACGACCCCGTCCCGAATCCCGACTCGCTGCCCGACGACTGCAACGGTCACGGGACGCACGTCGCAGGAATCATCGGCGCCGACAAGGCATCTGGCGCCAACGGAGCCCTCGGCGTTGCGCCGAAGGTCAGCTTCGGCGCATATCGCGTGTTCGGCTGCGCCGGCTCGGTCACCGACGACGTGATGATCGCTGCGATGGAGCGCATCAAGGCGGACGGCATGGACGTTCTCAACATGTCCATCGGCGACGCCTTCAACAACTGGGCGGGCACCCCGACAGCTGCAGCCGCAGACGCGCTCGTGGACGCGGGCATCGTCGTCGTCGCGTCGATCGGCAACAGCGGGGCCAACGGCATCTATTCCGCCGGCGCCCCCGGCGTCGGCGACAAGGTGATCGGCGTCGCGTCGTACGACAACAGTCACGTCCAGGCTCCAGGCTTCACGGTTTCCCCGGACGGGACGGCAGTTCCGTACACCGACTCGAGCAGTAACGTCGCCGGAATCCCCGATCCGCCGAATCCGCCCACCTCGGGAACGGCCACGATCAAACAGACAGTCGCGGCTGCGGCCGTCGGGCCGGTGCCTCCGAGCACGTTCCCGGGCGGAACCGACGTTCCCGGACGGATGCGCTCCGTTCCCGGCGGGCTACTTCAGCGGGACGGTGGCGCTCATCCGCCGCGGCTCGTGCACGTTCAACGTGAAGGTGCAAAACGCGGAGGCCGCCGGAGCGACCGCTGTCGTCCTCTACAACCATTCCGCGGGCGGGATCGCGCCGCTCGTCACCCTCAATCCGCAGACGACGATCCCGGTCGTGGCGATCCAGAAGGCGGACGGTGAGCTCATCCACAACCGCCTCCTGACGCGGGCCGGTCCAGATCACTTGGCAGAGCGTCGGTCCTGGCCGTGAATCCGACCGGTGGGCTTGATCTCCGGGTTCAGCTCCTACGGCACCGAGGCGGAGCTGAACTTGAAGCCGGACATCGGGGCCCCGGGTGGTTTCATCAAGCTCGACGTACCCGCTCGAGAAGGGCGGCTACGCCACGATCAGCGGAACGTCCATGGCGTCTCCGCACGTCGCAGGCGCGGCCGCTCTCCTGAAGGAGGCCCACCCGTCCCTGCCGGCGTCGGCGTTCCGTGACGTGCTCCAGAACAGCGCCGATCCAGCTCTCTGGTCACTGAATCCCGGAGCTCGGGGTCCTGGACAACGTCCACCGCCAGGGAGCAGGCATGGTCGACATCGACGATGCGATCAATGCGACGACGGCCATCGTCCCCGGCAAGCTCTCGCTGGGCGAGAGCCAGGCCGGGCCGGCCACGAGGACGCTGACGCTCGACCAACAGCGCGAATGCGAGCCGTGACGTACGACCTCGTCACACGTGGAGGCCGTCGGAACAGGACCGGAGACGTTCCCGCCGGGGCTCACGTTCTGGCTCCCGGACACGCAGGTCGTATTCAGCGCGCCGAGCGTCACGGTGCCGGCGCACGGCTCGGCGACCATAAGCGTCACGATCACGGCCGATCCCGTCGAGGGCGACCTCCCGACCGGAGGGTTGTACGGCGGGTACCTGGTCTTCGAGGACCACGACAACCTCGGACAGCGTCTTCAGCGTCCCGTACGCCGGCTACAAGGGCGACTACCAGTCGATCGTCGCCATTCCGACGGCGCCCGTGATCGGCAAGCTGAACGGTCCCCCGTTCATCAAGGCGCAGCAGACGTACACGCAGTCCGCGGCCGGGCACCATTGGACGCTGCAGTCACCTGACGAGATCCCGAACATCCTGATCCACTTCGACCACCAGGTGCGTCATCTCGAGCTCCAGGTCGTCGACGCCGCGACGGGCCATCCGGTCCATCCGGTGTTCTCGAACATCCTCGAGCGGGACTTCATCGCACGGAACGGGCTTCGGCCTCCTGCCGGTGGTCCATACAACACCGATCCGAACAACGACGACGTCACCGCGTTCCCGTGGGACGGGACGCGGATGCACGACAACGGTGCCGGCACGCCGGACCATCGCAAGGTCGTACCGGATGGCTCGTACAAGATCGTCGTGAAGGCTCTCAAGGCGGGCGGCGAATCCCAAGAACCCCGCGCATTGGGAGACGTGGACGACGCCGACGATCATCATCGACCGCCCGTAACGGGCCGGCACAGATCTACCCACGAGGGGCCGGCGCACGCCGGCCCCTCGGTCTTCCTGCCGCAGTAGGCTTCCCCGCCGTGCCCGGACGCCGGCGCAGGCGTGAGGTGGAGATGGAGCGGGTGCTCGGAACGCCCGCGCTCTTCGCGACCGCGTACGGGAACGTCGGCTCCTCGATCTACTACGCGCTCGGCCTGACCGCGGTCTACGCGCTCGGCCTGACGCCTCTCGTCTTCGTGGTCGCGGGCGTCGTGTTCGCCGCGACGGCGGCGACCTACGCCGAGGGAACGGCCCGCTTCCCCGAGGCGGGGGGCTCGGCGAGCTTCTCGCGGCACGCCTTCGACGAGCTCGTGAGCTTCACCGCCGGTTGGGCGCAGATGCTCGTCTACGTCGTGACGGTCGCCGTCTCGGCGTTCTTCGTCCCGCACTACCTGTCGATCTTCTGGGAGCCTCTGCGCACGAACCCGTGGGACATCGTCGGCGGCGCGATCGTGATCGTCGTGCTCGTCGCGCTGAACGTGGTCGGCATCCAGGAGGCGGCAAAGCTCTCGATCTCGCTTGCGGTCGTCGACTTCGCGACGCAGATCCTGCTCGTGATCGTCGGCTTCGCGCTCGTCTTGAGCCCCGAGGTGCTCGTGAACAACGTGCACTGGGGCATCGCGCCGACGTGGTCGAACCTCGCAATCTCGATCCCGGTGGCGATGCTCGCGTACACGGGCGTGGAGACGGTCTCGAACCTCGCGGAAGAGGCCCGCGACCCGGTCCGGACGGTCCCGAACGCGTACAAGCTCGTCGCCGGGGCGGTCTTCGCGATCTACTTCACGTTGCCGCTCGTTGCGCTCTCGGCGCTGCCCGTGAAGGAGATCGACGGTCAGCTCACGACGCTGCTGGCACTGCCGCCGGAGGACGGGGGCTATCGCGAACGACCCGATTCTCGGCGTCGTCGAGAACATCGGGCTCGAAGGGAAGGCTGCTCGACGTCGCCAAGATCTATGTCGGCATCCTCGCGGCGACGATCCTGTTCATCGCCACGAACGCCGGCGTCATCGGCGCGTCGCGCATCACGTACTCGATGGCCACGTACCGCCAGCTCCCCGAGGCGCTACGAAGGCTGCACCCGCGTTTCAAGACGCCCTGGCTCTCGCTCGTCCTCTTCGCCGGGATCGCGCCGATCCTGCTGATCCTGCCGGGGGACGTGAACTTCATCGGCACGCTCTACTCGCTCGGCGCGACGCTCTCGTTCACGGTCGCGCACGCCTCGATCGTGCGCCTCCGGATGTCCGACGCGGCCGACGCCGCTGTTCCGTACCGCGCGCGCCCGAACCTCCGGATCGGCAGCGTGTCCTGGCCGCTCTTCGCCTTTCTGGGCGGGATCGCGACCGGGCTCTCGTTCCTCGTGCTGGTCGCGCAGAACCCGCTGACGCGATGGGTGGGGCTCGGGTGGATGGTCGCGGGCCTCGTGGGGTACGCGATCTACCGGCGGCGCTGGGTGCATGCTCCGCTGCGAGCGATCGAGAAGGCGCCTCCGGCGCTCGGCCCGGCGCTCGCGCTCGAGTACCGGAACCTCCTCGTTCCCGTCGTCTCCGGCAAGCCCTCGGATGCGGCCATGGACGTTGCGTGCAAGCTCGCCGCCGAGCGGCGCGCCCGGATCATCGCGCTGAGCGTCCTCGAGGTCCCGCTCGACCAGAACCTGGCGGATCGTTTCGGCGAGGCCGAGGAGCTCGCCAACGCGGAGCTCGACGAGGCGGCCGCGATCGGCGACTCCTACGGCGTCCGCGTGCTCACGCGGCTCGAGCGGGCGCACGCCGTAGGCCCGGCGATCGTCGCCGAGGCAGATGCGCGAAACGCGGAGATCATCGTGCTCGGGTCGCCGCGCAAGCGCCTGACCGTGCGGCAGGCGGCGGTCTTCGGCTCCACGGTCGACTACGTCCTCAAGCACGCGAGCTGCCGTGTCATGGTGACCGCCGCATGAGGACGTACACGCTCGTGGTCCTCGCGTTCTGCGCGGCGTTCGTGGTGCTCGGAGTTGCGCTCCTCGTCCGCACCGCTGCCGCGGGAGGCGGTGTCGTCGGCTACGTCGTCGGGGCCCTCTTCATCGTCCTCGGCGTCGCGCGGTTCACGCTCGAGCGACAGAGGCGGAGCTAGATGGCGCGCAAGCTCCGCGGGTTCGAGCGCGTGCTCGACGCTCCATCCCTCTTCGCCGTGGCGTACGGCGAGATCGCATCGTCGCTGTACATCGCGCTCGGCATCGTCGCGGGTGCGGCGCTCGGCCTCACGCCGCTGGTCCTCCTCGTCACGGGCGCGGTCTTCGTCCTCGTCTCGCTCTCGTATGCGGAGGGCACGACGGCGCTCCCCGAGACCGGAGGAGCGGCGACGTTCGTCCGCCGGGCGTTCAACGACCTGGCCGGGTTCATCACCGGCTGGGTGCTGTTCCTCGACTTCCTCATCGTCATGGCGCTGTCGGCGCTCTTCGTCCCGCACTACTTCGCGGGAGCATTCGGAACCGACTCGCTGCGCCAGTCGCCGTGGGACGCTGTCGTCGGCTGCGCGGTGATCGTCGCCATCGCGGGCATTCGCCTCGCGCGGCGGACGCGCCTCCATACCGGGGCTCTGGTCATCGCTTTGCTGGACCTCCTCGTGCAGGGGCTGCTCGTCGTGCTCGGGCTCGCGCTGCTCGTCTCCCCGCACACGCTCGTCGACGGTCTCGGCTTCGAGCACGGGCCAGGACTGGAGCGATCTCGCGTTCGCGCTCCCGCTGGCGATGCTCGCCTACACGGGCCTCGAGACGGTCGCGAACCTCGCCGAGGAGGCGCGAGAGCCGGGCCGCACGCTCCCGCGCTCGCTGTTCTCCGCCATCGGCCTCGTCGTCGTCGTCACCGTCCTGATCGGAGCGATCGGCCTCTCCGCGTACCCGGTCTCGGGCGGCGAGACGGCTCTCGGTGAGCAGTGGCTCGAGCTGCCGCTCGTCGGGATCGCGGCCGCCTTCGACGGCCCGCTGCCGACCACGGTCGCGGACGCGCTCAAGGTCGCGGTCGGGATCTCCGGCGTCCTCATCTTGCTCGGCGCCGCGACGACGTCGTTCTCGGGGATCACGCGGCTCACGTACTCCCTCGCGGAGCACGGCTCGCTCCCGCGCGAGTTCGCACGGCTGGAGCGGCGGGCCGTCGTCTCGAGCGAGGCGATCCTCATCGCGGCCGGCCTCGCGATCGGCCTGATCGTGCTGACCGAGGTGGTGGCGGACGGGGATCCGACCTTCCTCGCGAGCCTCTACTCGTTCGGTGTCCTCATCGCCTTCACGGCCGCACAGCTCGCGGTGATCAGGCTGCGCATGCGCGCCCCCGACCTTCCGCGGCCGTACCTCGCGAGACCGAACGTGACGATCAGAGGCCACCGGCTGCCGCTCGCGGCGCTCGTCGGGGCGCCGCTCACGTTCGCGATCTGGGTGCTGGCGCTGCTCACGCATCCCGGCGCGCGGTACGCCGGGCCCGCCTGGCTCCTCGCCGGTCTCGTCGTGTTCGTCGTCGTGCGCCGCAAGCGGCGGACGGGGTTGCTGGCGCACGTCGAGCCGATAGAGACCCTGCCCGAGGTGACCGAGTTCCATCGCATCCTCGTCCCGATGAAGCTTGGTGACATCGGCGAGGAGATGGTCGCGACGGCGATCGCGCTCGCGAAGGAGCGGGACGCCGAGATCGAGGCGATCACGGTCGTGCGCGTGCCCCGCAAGTACTCCCTCGAAGGGGAGCTCCCGCCGGATGTCGCGGCGCGCGTGAACGCGTCACTCGAGGAGGCGCGGGCGCTCGGCATCGATCACGGCGTGGACGTGCGCGGCGACGTCGTCCGCGCGCGCTCGATCGGCCACGCGATCGTCGACGAGGCGGAGCGGAGGCACTCCGATCTCATCGTGCTCGGCTCCTCTCCACGCTGGCGGCGGCAGTCCCGCTTCTTCTCTCCGACCGTCGACTTCGTGCTGCGCAACGCACCCTGCGAGGTTCTCGTCGTCGCGTTCCCCGACGGGGTCTTCGAGGAGTACGCTGCGCACTCGTGAACGCCGTCGTGATCGGGTGTGGCCGGGTGGGATCCGCCGTCGCGAAGGGTCTCGCAGCCGACGGCTGGGAGGTCACCGTCGTCGACGAGAACGAGGACGCGCTCACCCGGCTCGGCGCCTGGCGCGGGGGCTTTGTCGTCGGCCACGGCATGGACGTCACCGTCCTCGAGCGGGCCGGCGTCGGCGATGCGGACGCCGCCGTTGTCGCGACGAACGGCGACAACACGAACATCGTGATCGGGCAGGTGCTCCAGCGGCGCTACGGGCTCGACACGGTCGTGGTGCGCATCCTCGACCCAGCCCGGGCGAAGATCTACTCCGATCGTGGGATGACCATCGTCTGCCCGACCCAGACCGCAATCTCGGAGCTGTTGGCCACCGTGCGGGCGGCAACCCCGCAGGCGCGCGTCTGATGTACACGATCGTCGCCGGCGGCGGGAAGGTCGGGGCGAACGTGACGCGCACGCTGCTCGACCTCGGCCACGAGATCACGCTCATCGAGCAGCGGCCCGACCGCTTCGCACGACTCGAGGAGGAGTTCGGCCCGACCGTGATCCGGGGCGATGCCACGGAGATCGCCGTGCTCGAGCGAGCCGGGATCGCCCGGCCACCCGAGCTCGTGGTCGCCGTGACGGGAGACGACGAAGACAACCTCGTCATCTCGCAGATCTCCATGGAGAGCTACGGCGTTCCCAAGGCGGTTGCCCGCGTCAACGACCCCCGGAACCAGCAGCACTTCGACCTGCTCGGGATCACGCAGACGCTCTGCGCGACGACGAGCATCCTCGGCCTCGTCGAGCACGAGGTGCCCGAGCACGGCCTCGTCCGGCTGCTGGAGCTGCAGGAGGAAGGGCTCGCCGTCGTCGAGGTACAGGTCGAGCCCGGTTCGCCGGCCGCCGGCAAGAAAGCCGGCGAGATCACTCTCCCGAACGGCTCGCGCCTCATCTCCGTCTTCGGAGACGGGCGCACGGAGCTCGTGGAGCCCTCGACCGTGTTCAGGCCCGGGGACGAGGTGCTCGCAGTGGTGCCGAGCCCGGCGGCAATGGACCTTCGCCGCGCACTCCTCGGCGCGCCCAAGCACAGCGTCTAGGGCGTCGCCCGCACGTGTCGGTTCACGGCGCGCTTACACGTCTGGGCTACCGTGACGCGATGCGGCTCGTGGCCGTCATCGCCGGGCTCGTGTCGATCGTCGTGCTGGTGACGGCGTCGGGCTCCGCGCTCGGCGCCGGGAGCGCGTTCCGCCGCGTCGTGGTCGCGCGAGGGCTCGTCGAGCCGGTCCAGGTGACCTCGCCCCGGAGCGAGCCACGGCGGCTCTACGTCGTCGAGCAGCGCGGCACGGTGCGCGTCGTCGACCGCGGCAAGCTCCGGGCAGGCTTCTTCCTCGACATCCGGAGCCGCACGGCGTCGAGCGGGGAGCAGGGGCTGCTCGGGCTCGCCTTCGACCCGAAGTACCGCACGAACCGCTTCCTGTATGTCGACTACACGGACGTCGGCGGCGACACGCACGTCGTCCGCTACCGGACGGACGGGACGCGCGTTCTCCCGGCGAGCGCGCGGGAGCTCTTCCGCCTCGATCAGCCGTACCCCAACCACAACGGTGGCGACCTCGCGTTCGGGCCGGACGGCTTCCTGTACGTGGGGACAGGGGACGGCGGATCGGGCGGCGATCCTGAAAACCGCGCGCAGAACATGCAGAGCCTGTTCGGGAAGATGCTGCGCTTCGACGTCAGGAATCCAGGCTCCGACCCGGAGATCGTCGCTCTCGGCTTGCGGAACCCCTGGCGCTATTCCTTCGATCGCCTCACCGGCGACCTCTACATCGGCGACGTCGGGCAGGGCGACTGGGAGGAGATCGACTACACGCCGCGCTCGAGCAGCGGGCTCCTCAACTACGGCTGGGACGTCTTCGAGGGGACGCACCCGTTCGAGGACAAGACGCCGGGACCGGGTCGCCTCGTCGCGCCGATCTTCGAGTACTCGCACAGTCGTGGCTGCACGGTCGTCGGTGGCTACGTCTACCGCGGGAAGGCTCGGCCCGCGGAGCGCGGCCGGTACACGTTCGGCGACTACTGCTCGGGTGTGGTGTGGAGCATGCGAGTCTCCGGCGGGAAGGCGACGGCAGTCCGTACCGAGCCCTTCCGCATTCCGAGCCTCACGTCCTTCGGCGAGGACGCCGCCGGCGAGCTCTACGCGACGTCACACGAAGGCGTGCTCTACCGGATCAGCTGAGTCGAGCGAGCTAGCTCGCTCTGCGCCGCACGCGCGGAGGCGCCTGGCCGAGGGCGGCATAGGCGAGCGCGTTCAGCGACTCCTGCAGGTCGTGGAGCTCACGCGCGACGAGCATGAAGCCTTCCTGGCGCTCCGCCGTGCGGTTGAGCCGCTCGAGCTCGTCCGCGATCCGGTCCAGTCGCTCGAGCAGGGCGTCGAGCTGGCGATCTCCGACGTCGTGCTGCTCCACGGACTCTGATTCTACGGATGGAGCAGGAGGTCGTCCCGCGTGCGGACGACCTCGGCATCGGTGCCGAGGGTGGCCCTGAGGCGGTCGAGGGCGCCTGCGCCGGACTCGAACGCCGACACGCGTCGCGCGGCTCCGAGCTGAGCCAGGGCGACGCGGGCGAGCGGCTCGGGCGCGTCGGTGAACACGCCGAGCCTGACGCCACCAGCCGAGAGCGACTGCAGCGCAGCGCTCGTCGCCGCGTCCCGACGCAGGTATGCGCCGGCGTGGTCCTCGCTGAAGCGCTCGAGCAAGGTCCGCCAGTTCCCGGCGCCGGACGCGTCCAGCTCCTCCGCGGCCTCCCCGCGGTCCGGCGGCAGCCCGTCGGGATCGATCGCGAGGACGTCGCGGACGGACGCGAGCCACGCGGCCCACAGGGGCCGCGTGTCGCCGATCGCGTCGAGGTCGATCGCGAGCGGGGCGCTCACGCGAAGCGACGCGTTCGCAAGGATCGGTAGAGGACGATCCCGACAGCCGCGCCGACCGCGTCGATCGCGACGTCGTGCACGGCGCCGACACGCCCCTCCACGAACGTCTGGTGCCACTCGTCGGAAGCGGCGTAGAGGACGGCGAGCCCGAACGCCAGACCGCTGCGGCCGGTCGCGCGGACGAGGAGCGCGCCGAGCAGCGCGTACTCCGCGACGTGCGCGAGTTTCCGGAGCACGAGGTCCCAGCCGCCGAGCCCGGTCCCGAGGTCGGGGACGGCCGAGAAGGCGAAGATCACCGCCGCCCACACGAGGACGGGCAGCCAGTCCCGGACGATCGAGCCGCGCACCGTCCGATGATAGGCTCGGCCGCAATCGAGAGCACGGTGAGGGAACCCGGTGCGAATCCGGGACGGTCCCGCCGCTGTAAGGGGAGACGCTCCTCCGCCACGAAGCCACTGGCGCAAGCCGGGAAGGCGGCGAGGGAGGGAGCCCCGAGTCAGAAGACCTGCCGCGCTCCCACAACCCGATCCCCTCGCGGAAGGGAGGATTCAGGTGCTTCGCTCACTCGTCCTACTCGTCGCTGCGACCCTCGCTGCGCTCGCGCTCTCCGTCGGTGGCGCCTCCGGCGGCGACTCGGCGGCCTCGGCGTTCCCCGTCACCGTCGTCGCCTCGAACGGCAAGGTCATCGTCCAGAAACGGCCGAGCCGCATCGTGTCGCTCTCGCCGACGGCGACGGAATCGCTGTTCGCGATCGGCGCGGGGCCGCAGGTGGTCGCCGTCGACGACCAGTCCGACTACCCGAAGACGGCGCCGCGGACCGCGCTCTCGGGCTTCACGCCGAACGTGGAGGCGATCGCCGCGTACCGGCCCGATCTCGTCGTGATCGCGTACGACCCGAAGGGGCTCTCGGGCGCGCTTTCCAGGCTCGGCATCACCGTCCTCCACCAGGACGGCGCCAAGAGCTTCAAGGGCGCGTACCAGCAGATTCGCCAGCTCGGGATGGTCACGGGGCGCGAGCCGGCTGCGGTGAAGCTCGTCAGGAGCATGAAGACGCGGATCGGGCGGATCGTCGCGGATGCGCGAAAGGGGCGCCCGGGGCTCACCGTCTACCACGAGCTCGATCCCACGCTGTTCTCGGCCACGTCGAAGACGTTCGTCGGCCAGGTGTACACGACCCTCGGGCTCCGCAACATCGCCGACGCGGCGGACTCGGCAGGGACGGGCTACCCGCAGCTCTCCGCCGAGTACATCGTCTCCTCGAGCCCCGACCTGATCGTGCTCGCGGACACCGTCTGCTGCGGACAGAAGGCCTCGACGGTCGGGGCACGGCCCGGTTGGGACCGTGTCAGCGCCGTTCGCACCGGCTCGATCGTCCGCGTCGACGACTCGATCGCCTCGCGCTGGGGGCCGCGGCTCGTGAACTTCTTCCGGGCGATGTCGTCGGCGCTCGCCCGGCTACGGCAGTAGCGCATGACCGCGGTCGCGGAGCACGCGACGGACGTCCGCGCGCGCGGGCTCAGTCCGCTGTGGGCGTGCTCCGCGGTCGCGTTCCTCGTCGTGTCGCTGGTCATCGGGGTGCTCGCCGGGCCCGTCGATCTCGGCGTCGGGGCGGTCCTGGAGTCGGCTGCCGCTCGTCTGCATATCCCCGGCGTCACGACCCCGCTCTCTCCGACCGACGAGGCCATCCTGTGGGAGATCCGCGTGCCGCGCGTCGTACTCGCGGCGCTCGTGGGAGCGATGCTGGCGCTCGCGGGCGCGACGTACCAGGGGGTATTCCGCAACCCCCTCGCCGACCCGTACCTGCTCGGCGTCGCCGCCGGCGCGGGGCTCGGTGCGACGATCGCCATCGCCTACCTGCCACAGGGGCTGCGTGGGCAGCGGATGCTGCCCGTCGCCGCGTTCGTCGGCGGATCCGTCGCGGTGATGCTGACGTACGCGGTCGGACGCTCGGCCCGTCGCGAGCGCGACGCGGCGACCCTGATCCTCGCCGGCGTCACCGTCACCGCCTTCTTCACCGCGTGGCAGACCTTCGTCCAGCAGCAGAACGCGGAGACGCTGCAGGAGGTCTACTCCTGGATCCTGGGGAACATCCCGAGCACGGGCTGGCCGGACGTCGTGCTCGTCCTCCCGTACATCGCCGTCGCGGGCGTCGTCATCCTTGCGCTGCGGCGCGTCGTGGACGTGCTGAACCTGGGAGACGACGAGGCGGCGAGCCTCGGCGTGGACGTGCGGCGCGTGCGGCTCGCGCTCGTCGTCGCGGCAACGCTCGGGACAGCGGCCGCCGTCGCGGTCACGGGCCTGATCGGCTTCGTCGGGATCATCGTCCCGCACACCATCCGACTGCTCACGGGCGTCGGCTACCGGGCTCTCCTGCCGTTGTCCGTGATCGTCGGTGCCGGCTTCCTCGTGCTCGCGGACGTCGTCGCCCGCACGGCGCTCTCTCCCGCGGAGATCCCGCTCGGCGTCGTCACCGCCTTCTTCGGAGCTCCGTTCTTCGCGCTCGTCCTGCGCACGACGCGCGGTGGCTCGGCGTGAGCGCGCTCGAACTGCGCGGCGTCACGGTCGAGCTGGGCGGACGCGCGGTCGTCGATGGCGTCGACGCGAACGTCGCGGAGGGCGAGTGGGTCGCGCTCATCGGGCCGAACGGCGCGGGGAAGACGACCCTGCTTCGTGCACTCGCGCGTCTCGTGCCGTTCGCGGGCGAGATCCGGCTCGACGGCCGGTCCCTCGAGCAGATCGGCCGCGGCGAGCTCGCGCGGCTCGTCGCGGTCGTGCCTCAGGAGCCCTCGACGCCGCCGTGGATGACGGTCGCCGAGTACGTCCTGCTCGGGCGCACGCCGCATCTCGGACCGCTCGCGAAAGAGGGCGCGCGTGATCGCGAGGCCGCCGGCGCGTGCGCTCGCGCGACTCGATCTGCTCGCGTTCCTCGATCGCCGGCTCGGCACGCTCTCGGGCGGCGAGAAGCAGCGTGTGGTCGTCGCCCGCGCGCTCGCGCAGGAGGCGGCGATCGTGCTCCTCGACGAGCCGACCGCGGCGCTCGACATCGGCCATCAGCAGCAGGCACTCGACCTGCTCGACGGACTGCGCGCGGAATCGGGGCTCACGCTCGTCGCGGCAATGCACGACCTCACGCTCGCAGCGCAGTACGCGGACCGAATGCTTCTGCTCGACGCTGGCAAGATCGTCGCGGACGGGGTGCCGACGGACGTCCTCACCGCGGCCGTTATCGCCCGCCACTACGGCGCCACGATCGACGTCGTGCCCGTCGGCGACCGGATCGCGGTCGTGCCCCGCAGATCCCGCTGACGACCCCTACTATGCGGGCGTGCGTCTCCTCCTCGCTGCGCTCGCGATCGGGCTCCTCGTGCCGGCGGTCGCGCTCGCGAAGAGCCAGGTCTACCTCGAGGACACGATTCCGAGCGGCTCGTCGTCGTCCGTGACGTTCACGACGCACAAGGCGGCGTCCTTCCGCGTGCGCCTCCGCGTTCCGACGGCAGGTCGCGCGAAGCTCTTCCTGCTCGGCAAGCACGCCCCGAAGGGCGGCCCGCTCATCCACACGAGCAACACGTCCGCCAACTCGTCGGGGTGCCAGGGTGCTGCGGGCTCGTTCTACTGCACCGCGTCGTACGAGCCGCTGCCGAAGGGGACGTACACGTGGCGGGTCACGTGGGTGAGCATGGTCAACGCCGGGCCGAAGATGCCCGCCCACGTCGAGCTCACCGTCCGCTGGTAATCGGCCTCCGCGTCTCTGGCTAGCATCGGCCGGTGACCGTCGCGGCCCCCGAGAGCTACCTCGCCGACCTGAACGAGGCCCAGCGCGAGGCGGTTCTCGCGACGGAAGGACCGCTTCTCGTCGTCGCCGGCGCGGGCTCGGGAAAGACCCGCGTCCTCACCTACCGCGTCGCGCACCTGATCCGCGCGTGCGGCGTCAAGCCGAACGAGATCCTCGCGATCACGTTCACGAACAAGGCGGCCGGGGAGATGCGGGAGCGGCTCGAGCGCATGCTCGGGCAGACGGCCCGGGCGATCTGGATCCTCACCTTCCACGCCGCCTGCGGGCGCATGCTCAGGCGCGAGGCCGAGCGGCTGGGCTACCGGTCGACGTTCACGATCTACGACGACCAGGACCAGGTGCGGCTCGTGAAGGCCTGCCTCGAGGAGCTCGGCAAGGACCCGAAGCGGTTCTCGCCACGCGGCATCCATGCACAGATCTCGCGGGCGAAGAACGAGCTCGTCTCGCCGGAGGAGTACGCGGCCCGCGTCGCTTCCTTCTGGGACCAGACCGTCGCCGAGGCGTACGAGCTGTACCAGCGCCGTCTGCACGCCTCGAACGCCGTCGACTTCGACGATCTGCTGATGCTCACCGTGCAGGTCTTCGAGCGCTTCCCCGAGGCCCTCGAGCGCTGGCGGAAGTCGTTCCGCTACGTCCTCGTCGACGAGTACCAGGACACGAACCACGCCCAGTACCGCCTCCTCCAGCTGCTCGGGGGCGAGCACGGGAACGTCTGCGCCGTCGGCGACCCGGACCAGTCGATCTACGCGTTCCGCGGAGCCGACATCCGCAACATCATGGAGTTCGAGCGCGACTTCCCCGGAACGCAGGTCATCGCGCTCGAGCAGAACTACCGCTCGACGAACAGCGTCCTTCGCGCCGCCAACTCGCTCATCGAGCAGAACACGGAGCGCAAGCCGAAGCGGCTGTTCTCCGAGCTCGGCGAGGGCGACCCGGTGCGCGTGATCGAGGTCGAGGACGAGCACGCCGAGGCGCGCTTCGTCGCGGCCGAGATCGCCTCGCTCATCGCGAACGGGCACTCGGCGACCGAGATCGCGGTCTTCTACCGGATGAACGCGCAGTCGCGCGTGCTGGAGGACGTGCTCGTGCGCCAGGACGTCCCATACCAGGTCATCGGCGGCCCGCGCTTCTACGAGCGAGCCGAGATCCGCGACGCAACGGCGTATCTCAGCGTGCTCGTCAACCCGCAGGACGCGACCTCGCTCCTGCGGATCACGAACCGCCCGCGCCGCGGGATCGGCGACACGTCGCTCCAGCGCCTCGTCGCGCACGCCGAGAACACGGGCCGCACGCTCTTCCAGGCGATGGCCGATCCGGAGGCCGCGGGCGTCACCGCGGCCTCGTGCCGGGCCATCCGCGGCTTCCACTCGACCATGGAGTCGCTGATGGCGCTCTCGCAGGAGCTGCACGCGGACGAGCTCCTCGAGCGCGTGCTCGAGAAGACCGGGACGCTCGACGCGCTCGAGGCGGAGCGCACGATCGAGGCGCGCGGACGCATCGAGAACCTGCAGGAGCTCGTCGGCGTCGCCCGCGAGTACCGGCAGAGCGCGGAGGACTCCTCGCTCGCGGGCTTCCTCCAGGACATCTCGCTCGTCTCCGATCAGGACACCATCAGTGACGAGCGCGGGCTCGTCACGCTCATGACGCTGCACAACGCGAAGGGCCTCGAGTTCCGGGCCGTCTTCATGATCGGGATGGAGGAGGGGATCTTCCCGCACTCGCGCTCGATCGAGGAACAGGGCGTCGAGGAGGAGCGCCGGCTCTGCTACGTCGGCATCACCCGGTCGATGGAGCGGCTGACGCTGACGCACACGATGGCCCGGTCGCTCTTCGGCCGGCGCGAGTACAACCTCGCGTCCCGCTTCATCGACGAGCTTCCCTCGGAGGTCGAGCGCGAGCGCCTGCGGCCGTCGTCGTGGAGCGGCTACGGCTCGCCGACGTCGGCGCAGATCGAGCCGCGCCCGGGGATCGCGCTCTCCACCGGCGACTCGGTCCGCCACGGCTCGCTCGGCGAGGGCGTCGTCACCGGAATCGAGCCCGGTGGAGTCGTTACGGTTCGCTTCGCTTCGGACGGGACGGAGCGGAGGCTGATGGTCGAGTACGCACCCCTGGAGAAGATCCCCTAGATGGCCTTCACCGTCGCGCCCTGCGCGAACCTCGAGGAGTTCGGGCAGGCCGTCTTCGCGATCGGGCAGTACTTCGGCATGCAGCCGACCGAGGAGCGCATGGAGCGCTTCTCGCAGAACCTGCCGATCGAGCGCATGCACGCCGCCCGCGAGAACGGCGCGATCGTGGGCGGCGCCGGCGCCTTCCCGTTCGAGCTCACCGTTCCCGGGGCCCTCGTACCCACCGCGGGCGTGACCGTCGTCGGCACGTTCCCGACGCACCGCCGGCGCGGGGTTCTGCGCGCGATGATGCGCGCCCAGCTCGACGACGTGCACGAGCGCGGCGAGCCGCTCGCCCTGCTCTGGGCCTCGGAGGACACCATCTACGGCCGCTTCGGCTACGGGATGGCGTCGGCCGCCGGCGAGGTCTCCATCCCCAAGGAGCACTCGGCGTTCGCGCGGCCGCTCGAGCGCGAGGGGACCCTGCGCATCGTCGAGCGCGACGAGGCGCTCGCGCTCTTCCCGCGTGTCTGGGACCGGGTGCGGCGCACGACGCCCGGGATGCTCGGCCGGACGCGCAACTGGTGGGAGTACCGGATCCTCTTCGAGCTTCCCGGAGGCGGAGAGGAGGGCCCGAAGCGGCTCGTCCTCCTCGAGCGCGACGGCCGGCCCGAGGGCTATGCGATCTACCGGCACAAGATGAGGTGGGACGAGGGCGTCTCGAACGGCGAGCTGCAGGTGGTGGAGGCGGTCGCGCTCGACGGGCGTCCCACCGCCGAGCTCTGGCGGTACCTCCTCGACATCGACTGGGCGGCGCGCATCACCGCCAGCCTTCTCCCGGCGGATCACCCCCTCTGGTGGCTCCTCGCCACCCCGCGGCGCATGCGGTTCCGGATCGGCGACGGGCTCTGGGTGCGGCTCGTCGACGTCGGCGCTGCGCTCTCCGCGCGCACCTACGCGACGGACGGTGCGGTCGTCTTCGACGTCATCGACGACTTCTGCCCGTGGAACGCCGGGATCTGGCGGCTCTCGAACGGCCGGGCGAGGCGCGCCACCTCGTCTCCGCAGCTCCGCCTCGACGTCCGCGAGCTCGGCTCGGTCTACCTGGGAGGGTTCACGTTCTCGCAGCTCGTCCGCGGCGGACGCGTCGAGGAGCTGCGGAGGGGAGCCGCGGCGCGCGCGGACGCGCTGTTCGCGACGACGCGCGCCCCCTGGTGCCCCGAGATCTTCTGATGCCGAACGTGGGCGACACGGCGCGCCGCACGCGGCTCGTCACCGCCCGCGACATCGAGCTCTTCACCGAGATCACGGGAGACCGGAACCCGCTGCACTACGACGAGTCGGCCGCAGCCGCGAGCCGCTTCGGCGGGATCATCGTGCAGGGCGGGGTGACGAGCGGGCTCCTGAACGCGGTGGTCGCGGAGGATCTGCCCGGTCCCGGGAGCGTGTTCCTGGAGGTGGCGTGGCGCTTCCTCGCGCCCGTCCGCCCCGGGGACGAGATCACCGCGGAGGTCGAGGTGCTCGAGGCCCGCGAGGACAAGCCGATCACGCGCCTGCGCACGACGATCGCGAACGGCGACGGCGTGACCGTCCTGGACGGTCACGCCGTGGTCTGGACCGAGCCCGTCTAGCGAGCCTTACGAGGTAGGCCGCGTGCCGAGCGTGGCCTCCAGGGTCTTCGTCGACCCGCCGCGCTCGACGGTGATCTTCACGCTGTCGCCCGGCTGCTTGGCGACGACGGCCGCGGTGAGCTCGTCCGCGCTCTCGATCGACTTGCCGTCGAAGGCGGTGACGACGTCGCCTGCCTTCAGCCCTGCGTCGGCTGCGGGCGAGCCGGCGGTCACGGTCGCGATCCTGGCGCCGCCGTTCTCGGCGGTCTCGAGCGAAACGCCAAGGTACGCGTGCTCGACCTTCTGGCCGCTGACGAGCTGGTCCGCGACCGAGCGCACGGTGTTCGAGGGGATCGCGAAGCCGATGCCGACGTTTCCGCCCGAATCGCTCTCGATCTGGCTCGTCACGCCGATCACGTCTCCCTGCATGTTCAGGAGCACCCCTCCGGAGTTGCCGTGGTTGATCGCGGCGTCCGTCTGGATCGCGCCGGGAATGGAGTAGCCATTCGTCCCGTCGATCGTTCGGTCGAGCGCGCTGACGACGCCGGTCGTCAACGTGCCCTCGAGCCCGAACGGGCTGCCGATGGCGACCACGCCGTCGCCGACGGCGACATCGTCCGAGTTTGCGAGGTCGAGCGGATGCAGCATGCTCGCGGGAGCGTCGACCTTCAGGACGGCAAGGTCAGTGGAGGGATCGGTGCCGACCACCGTCGCGTCGTAGGTCTTGCCGTTCGAGAACGTCACCTTGACCGACGTCGCGCCCTGCACGACGTGATCGTTCGTAACGATGTGGCCGTCCATGTCGTAGACGAACCCAGAGCCCTGTGCCTGCTGGGTCTGCTTCTGCTGACCGCCGCCGAACGGGAACGGCGACTCGCCGGAACCGTTCGAGCTCTGGGACGTGACGGTGATCTCGACGACGGACCCGTTCTCCTGCGCGTAGATCGCACCCACGCTCGTGCGCGAGGTCGTCGACGCGGCAGGAGTCTGCGACGCGCTCGACGCCGGGCTGACGGCCGGTCCGTTATCCGACAGTGCCGCATAGCCCGCGACGCCGGTCGCGGCACCCGCCGCGAGCGCACTCGCCGCGACGATCGTGGCTGTTCTCGTTCGAAGCATCTTCGGTCCTTTCCGTGAGGCGGGTTCGGTCTTCAGGCTCGATGGGAGCAGCCGATCCTGAGAGGCGCCTGAGAGCGGGCTGAGAACGGCCCTTTCTTTACCAACCCTTAGCGCTCCCGCAGCGGCCACGAAACACGCCGCCGCCAATCGCTGGCCCCGTCCCGGGAGCGGCTACAATCGCCGCCCCGGGGCGGTTAGCTCAGTTGGGAGAGCACCAGCTCGACAAGCTGGGGGTCACTGGTTCGAGCCCAGTACCGCCCAGACGCTCCATGAGCGGGTTTGCGGACGCGCAGCTGAACTACGAAGCCGTGAGTTCGCGCCCGGCCTCGCCCAAGAAAGCAAATTCGATACGCGCGACGATGGCCCGTCGCTGGTTCGCCGTTGCGCGGCGTGAGAGCGCCTTGCGCAGGATCGCAACGTCGCAACGATGGGCCTTGAACTCGAGGAACTGGAGGCGCGCGAGCACTAAGTGGGTGTCGGAGTCTGATGGGAACGGGGCCAGGAACGACACCGCAGCACGGGAGAAGACTTGCGCCTCGCGCCGGCACTGTGCCGGCGTTCCCGAGGTGACGGGGATGGTGATCGCGGGATACCCGTTATACGCGGGAACCGTTATCTGCTTCTCCGCATTGCCATTGGCGGACGACGACCCACCGCATCCTGCGAGCAGGAGGGCAAGAAGAAGCCAGGCTGCGCAAAATCTGCCCACGGGTGGGGAGGGTAACGCGGGGAGATGCCGCTGACGACGCCCTGGTCGGCTGTCTCGGCGATCAGGCGGCGCCCCGCTCGCGGCACGGAACCAACAGAACGCGAAGCAGATCGCCGCGGTGGTCATGGTCAGTCCGTGGGGATCGCCGCCGAACGCACGCCGTCGCCGCGGAAATGCATCGGCCAAGGCCTCCAAGTTCCATCGCGATCCGGCTAGTTCCGCCGACCCGCCGCCAGCTCGCGCTCCTCGATCCTGAGCTTCGCCGCGATCCGGGCCATGGCAGGATGCGCTGCGATGGACGACACCGTCCCTGCGGAGCGCCCCCCGGAGCAGCGGAGACCTCGCGAGCACGTTCTGACTCCCCGCCGCATCGCTGCGGTCATCGCGGTGGTGCTTCTCGCTGTCACCCTCAAACGGCAACTCCGATTCGCGCGCGACGTCTTCAGGCACAGGCGCCGGCTGAAGCTCGCTTTCACCGTCTTGGTGCTTCTGCGCCAACTGCGCAAGTCTTGAGTCCCGGTTGCTTCAGTTCAGCGCGCGCGGCTCGAACCGAACCCAGCCGTGCACTACGCGGCGGTGGCCTGCTCGACGACCACGGGCTTCGCGGTGAACGTCGCGCCACGCCAGACGACGGCGTTCGTCCCCAGCGTCACGATCTCGTTGCTCCTGCAGCCCATCGTGGTGAGGTACTCGACCACGGCCTCGGCTCCGGTCCACGCCTTGCGAACTCCGACCGACCGCCTGCCCGAGTAGACGGAGTAGCTGTGCCTTCCGTCGGACGCCATTTCCCTGCCTCCGTTGTGGGTGATTCCCACTGCCGCAGTCCCGTATGTAGCCGGGACGACACTGACTGTATGCACGAGCGCCGGCAAGTCATGCTCACCCAGGGTGGAGCCGCGCCCCTCGTTCGAGGGAGGGGACGCAGGCGCTTCCCCCAGCACCCGGCCGCGATAATCGCGCCTCGTCGATGCCGTCGAGAGGAGCCGCATGAAGATTCGCGCCGCCGTGCTCGAGGAGTTCGGGCAGCCGCTCGTCGTCCAGGAGCTCGACCTCGCCGAGCCGAAGGAGGGCGAGGCGCTCGTCCGGCTCGGCGCCTGCGGGGTCTGTCACACCGACCTGTACACGGCGTCGGGTGCGGATCCGACGGGGTACGCGCCATGCGTGCTCGGGCACGAAGGCGCGGGCGTCGTCGAGCGCGTCGGGCCGGGCGTGACGCTCGTCGCGCCGGGCGACCGCGTGATCACGCTCTTCGCGCCGGAGTGCGGCAGGTGCGTTCACTGTCTCAGCGGGCGGACGAATCGCTGCACCGCGATCCGGGACCAGCAGGGGCTCGGCTTCCTCCCGGACGGTACGACCCGCCTGGCGCGCGACGGCGAGCCGATGCGTCACTTCATGGGCACGTCCACCTTCGCCGAGTACACGGTGATGCCGGAGATCGCGCTTGCGAAGGTGTCGCCCGAGGCGTCGCTCGAGGGCTGTGCGCCGTTCGCCTGTGGCCTTGCGACGGGGATCGGCGCGGCGCTCTACACCGCCGACGTGCAACCGGGCTCCACGTGTGTTGTCTTCGGGTGCGGGCTCGTCGGGCTCGGCGCGGTCATCGGCTGCAGGCTCGCAGGAGCCGAGCGGATCGTCGCGATCGACCTGTCGGAGGAACGGCTCGCGAGCGCACGGCACCACGGGGCGACCGACACGCGCCCGGCTGGAGAGGACGTCCTCGAGTGGATCCGCGGCGAGACCGCAGGGTTCGGCGCGGACTACACGTTCGAGGCGACGGGGAACGTGCAGGTCATGCGCCAGGCGGTCGAGGCCGCTCGCGAGGCGTGGGGTCTCGCGACGATGATCGGCGTGGCCGGCAAGGGCGAGATCCTCGAGATCGTCCCCCGGCTCCTCATCACAGGGCGGCGGGTGACGGGGTCCTCGTTCGGGGGCGTGAAGGGGCGGTCACAGGTCCCGCAGCTCGTCGACCGCTGGCTCGCGGGAGAGATCGACGTCGAGTCGCTGCTGAGCCACCGGCTCACGCTCGACGAGGTGAACCGCGGCTTCGAGCTGATGGAAGCGCAGGACGGGATCCGCAGCGTCATCGCCTTCGGCTCGTAGTTGCGCGCCGCTCGGGGGGCAACTACCCTGCCGCTCACGTGCGGCCGCTGACACGCCCATGGCTCCTTCTCGCGATCTCGGTCGCCGTGGTTGCACTTCCCGCTGCGGCCTCCGGCTCGCTCTCCGGGCCGGCTGCGGCTGCGGCCGGGAGCCAGACGTACCAGGACTCGGTCGGCGAGGATGCGACGGCCCCGGACATCACGACGATCGTCGCCTCGAACGACGACGCGGGCACGATCACGTTTCGGATCAACGTCCCGAACAGGGCGCAGCCTGCGCAGGATCTGGTGGCCGTCATGGACATCGACAGCGACGCGAACCAGGCGACCGGCGATCCAGCCAACTTCGGGGCAGACTTCATCCTCCAGTACGTGCAGGGGGAGGCGATCCTGTTCAAGTGGGATGGCTCTGACTACACGCTGAGCGCTACACAGGCGTCGCTGACCAGCTCGTGGTCGAGCGGCCCGACGTTCAAGATAAACGCGTCGGACTTGAACAACACGCGTCGCCTTGCCTTCGACGCGCTTGTCGTGTCCGGTGTGGCGTTCGACCAGACGACGGGGGCGATCGATTGCACCAACTGCAAGCGTGACCTCGCGCCGCTGATCGGTCTGTACACGTATGCGCTCCAGCTCACGAAGCCCACTCTCGTCGTAAAGAGCCTGAAGCCGACGCCTGCGCGGCCGATAGCGGGGCGCTCGTTCACGCTGCGCCTCGTCGCGGCGCGCTCCGACACGGGAGCGGTGGTGCAGAACGGGCGTGCGACCTGCGTAGGACGGGTAGGCAGTGCGCGGCTGCAGGCGACGGTTCAGCGCGTGCAGGGCGGGGCGGCGACCTGCACATGGAACCTCTCGGCGACCGCGAAGGGCAAGACCTTCCGAGGGTCGGTGAGCGTGGCCTTCGAGGGCCTGAAGGCGTCGCAGAGCTACACCGGGAAGGTCCGCTAGCTCCGCCCCGGTGCGCCGCCTAGCGCTCCTCGCCTCACTCGTCGCCGTCGTCGTGTCCACCGGGACGGCGGCCGGCTCCGTCGATCGCACGCCACGCAGCGTCGTCGAGCAGGCGCTGATGCACGTGCGCCCCGTGCCCGACCTCTCGGCGTCCGAGCGCGATCGAGGCAACAGGGTGCGGGTGATCATGACCCTGGCGGACCCGCCGCTCGCCGCCGCGACCTATGCGCGCGGGTTCGCAGGCCTCGGCGTCAAGCGCAAGCTGAACGTGCACACCGCGTTCTCGCGCTCGTACGTGAGCACGCTCGAGGCCGAGCAGGCGCGGGCGATCGCACGCGTCCACGATCTCGTTCCCTCGGCGGTCGTCTCTCGTCGGTACCAGATCCTCGTCAACGGCTTCGCCGTCAGCGTCCCGTACAGCCGGCTCCCCGAGCTCGTGGGCAGCGGGATCGCGACGCGTGTCTATCCCAGCCTCTCCTACCACCTCGACCTCAACCGTGGGCCGTCGGTGATCGGGGCGCCGCAGTTCGGCGCGCTGACGGGCGACCGCGGGCAGGGCGTGAAGGTGGCGGTCGTCGACGACGGCGTCGACCAGGAGCACCCCTTCCTCGATCCGACCGGGTTCTCGTATCCGCCGGGCTTCCCGAAGGGGACGTCCGGGTCAACGACGCCGAAAGTGATCGTCGCGCGCGGCTTCGCCGGGCCCGGCGCGAGCAGCACTCCGCTCGACCGCGACCAGTCGTTCCACGCGACGTTCGTGGCGGGCGTTATCGCCGGGGTGAAGACGGATGTTGACGCGGGCCAGCCCGGCTTCTGTAGCGAGGCGAACGGCGGCTGTCACCCGGCTGTCAAGGACATCGAGGGCGTGGCGCCGCGCGCGTACATCGGCAACTACCGCGTGTTCAACGTGCCCTCGCCGGCGCCGTTCGGCGGCTGCTGCTCCGCGAACAGCCCCGAGATCGTCGCCGCGTTCGAGGCCGCGGTGCGCGACGGGATGGACATCATCAACTTCTCGGGCGGCGGGCCGCAGGCCGATCCGCGCACGGACATCCTCATCCCGGCCGTCACGAACGTCGTGCGTGCCGGCGTCGTCCCGGTGATCTCGGCCGGCAACGACCGCGACTTCTTCGGCCTCGGGACGGCCGGGTCGCCTGCGACGGCGCCGGACGCGATCAGCGTCGGAGCGGTCGCGAACGCGCACGTCGTTCGGCCCGTCGCTGCAGGTCGTCGCGCCGGGCGGGCTCCCGCGCATGCCGTTCGCGCCCACCGACACCGTCCCGCCGTCGTGGATCTCAGCGAACCAGCGGCTCGTCGACGTCGGCTCGATCGCCGGGGTGAACCGGCAGCTCTGCGGCGCGGCGCCTGGAGGGTCGCTGAGCGGGGCGATCGCGCTCGTCAGTCGTGGCGGCTGCCCGTACAGCGTGAAGGCAGCGCGCGCTCGGGCGGCCGGCGCGATCGGCATCGTCATCGCCGAGAACCGTCCGGGCGACCCGACGTTCGCGTTCGTCACCGCGCTCTCGGGCGGCACGATCTCCGATCTCGACGGCTCGCGGATCCGCGCGGCGGCGGCAGGCTCCGGTGGCGCCGTGACCGTTCGCTTCACGCGCGACATCACTCGAGGTACCGACGACGTGGGCCGGCGTGCCGACGAGCTTCACCTCGTCGGGTCTCACTCCCTTCGGACACGCGCTGAAGCCGGACGTCACGGCGCCCGGTGCGCAGATCCTGTCGTCGACGCTCCCGAGTTCGCCGGCGACCAGTTCGCGGTCCTCGACGGCACGAGCTTCTCCGCGCCCCACGTCGCCGGCGCCGCGGCGCTCCTCACGCAGCGCCATCCCTCGTGGACGCCGCAGCAGATGAAGTCGGCGCTCATGTCGACCGCCGGTCCTGCCTGGGCGAACACGTCGCTCACGCGAGGAAGCGTCGGTGCTGGTCGAGGGGGCAGGGCTCGTGAACGTCGGCTCGGCGGACAGGCCGCTCGTCTTCACCGATCCGCAGTCGCTCTCGTTCGGCTACCTCGTCGCCGGCGCCGGCGCGAACTCGAAGTCGATCTCCGTCGCGATGTCCGACGCCGGCGACGGGGCAGGGACGTGGATCGCGGAGGTGCGTCCGCAGGTCGCGTCGGCGGGGGCGACGGTCGAGGCGGCGCCGGTCGACGCTCGCGCCCGGCGGCACCGCGGTCATGCAGATCACCGCCCGCGCGTCTGCTGGAGCCGTGCAAGGGGACAACTTCGGGTTCGTCGTCCTCCGCCGTGGGAGCGACGCGCGACGGATTCCGTACGCATTCTCCGTGTCGCGCTCGTCGCTGACCGGCGCACCGGTCACGCCGCTGAAGACGCTCCAGTCGGGTGACACACGCACCGGTGACGATCGCGCCAGCGTGTATCGCTGGCCGACGTCGCCTTTCTCGGTACTCGGGATCTTCGGCGTCGATCCCTCCGTGAACGACGACGGCAAGGAGAAGATCTACTCACTCACGATCCGAAGCAGGCGGTCAACGCCGGCGTCGTCGTCGTGAAGCCGGCGCCGAACTCGACGCCTCGATCACGGCCCTCTTCAGCTCGAACCAGCCCATCCATCCCTGGTTCATGGGCTCGCTCGACGAGAACGACGTGCTCGGCTATGCAGGGATACCTGTGAACGTCAACGGCTCGCTGCCGGACTTCCTCTACTCGATGGGCGCCGCGGCGGCGTCTTCCTGCCGCCGGGCCGGTACTCGTCTCGGTCGACTCCGGCCGGGATCTGTTCACCGGCCGCTCGCTCGCGGGGAAGTACACGCTGCGCTCGTGGGTGAACGACGTCAAGCCGCCGAGGGTGAAGATCCTCACGCAAGCGATCTCGAGCGGCCGTCCCACGATCGTCGCCAAGGTCACCGACGCGAAGTCGGGCGTCGATCCGCATGTCCATGCAGCTCGTGTCGGGCCGTCCAAGCGGCGGTCGACGGTCGAAGGCGACGCTCTACGACCCGGCCACGGGGATCGCGGCATTCGCGATCCCGCGGGAGGCGCTGCCGCTGGAGCATGGGCACCCAGTTCATGCAGCTCGTCGCCTCCGACTACCAGGAGGCCAAGAACATCAACACCGAGTCCGAGAGCCCGTTCCCGAACCGCGGTTCGCGGGGCTCAGGGCCGAGGCGGCGCCCGGCCGACGGTCACGTGGGTGACGCCGGAGAAGGCACGCTGCGTCTCGAGGCGCGGCAGAAGCTCCTCGTCGTCGCGAACGACAACGTCCAGATCTCCTCGGTCGGCTTCTTCGACGGCCAGCGGCAGATCGGACGCGTGCAGAAGAACACCGCCGGCCTGTACGAGAAGGTCGCCTGGCGAACGAGCAGCAAGCGCAAGGGGGCGCACGTGCTCACCGCGGTCGCTTCCGACGTCCGCGGGCGTGAGGGCCAGGCTGCGCAGACGATCCGCGTCTGCAAATGATCGGCGCCACCCGCTTCGGCAAGCCCCTTCCCGAGGGCGGGACGATCGGCGTCGTCGCCGCCGCCAAGCCCGTACGACAGCCGCTCGGACGTCCTCCGCGGCG